>NZ_FPBO01000021.1 GCF_900116645.1 Pseudoduganella namucuonensis
GGTGCCGGCGTATCCGTCGGTGCCGGGGTATCGGTCGGAGCAGGGGCGCCCGTTGGCGCGGGCGTGTCAGTGGGAATTGGGGACTCAGTCGCTGTCGGCGCGTCCGTCAGCACAGGCGATGTTTCGGTCGGGTCCGTTGACTCGGCCGGTTCCGTCGGGGCCGGCGTCGCGGTTGGCGCCGGCGTCTCAGTCGGTGCGGCCGTTTCCGCCGGAGCCAGCGTCGCCGTCGGCGCGGGGATCTCTGTAGGCGCCGGCGTATCCGTCGGAGACGAGGTTGTCGTCGGCGTCCCGGTTGGCGCCGGCGTCGCGGTTGGCGTGGGCGTATCGGTTAGCGCGGGCGTACTGGTTGGGGCCGGTGTATCAGTCGGCGCGGGCGTCTGCGTTGGAGCCGGCGTATCGGTCGGCGCGGGCGTATCCGTTGGCGCCGGCGTTTCGGTCGGCGCCGGCGTCTGCGTTGGGGCCGGCGTGTCGGTCGGCGCCGGGGTATCGGTCGGAGCTGGCGTATCCGTCGGAGCCGGCGTCTCGGTCGGCGCCGGGTTGTCCGTCGGCGTCGGCGCGTCGGCCGTGGCGGCGGCCTCCCCGCCCGTCGCCGTCTGGGCCGTCGCCTCGGCGGGCGCCGCGCCGCCGGCCAGCGACCGTTCGCCGGTGTCGCCGGCGGTGCCCACCACATTGCCGGCGGTGGCGGCCGCGTCGCCGCCGGCGCCGTCGGCGCCCGCCGCGAGGTTGACCTCGGCCGCGGGCAGCGGCTGGTCGACGAAGGGCACGCCCACCTGGCCGCCCGTGCTTCCGGTGGCGATGAACGGCAGGTCGACGCCGCCGTCCACCGCGCCGCTGGTGGCCCCGAGGCCGTCGTCGGCGATGGCGCCCTCGTCCAGCAGAGGACGGTCGCGCTCGTCGGCGCCGCGCACGTCCGCCTGGACGTTCTCGTTGCCGGTGCCGTCGACGCGCTCCGGGGCCGCGCCCATGATGTCGGTGCGCGTGGTCTCGCCCAGGCCCTCGCCGCGGCTGAGAACAGTCAAGTCGTCGAACAGCGCCGCTTCCTGCTGGTTGGCGCCCCCGTCCTGCTGGGCCGGCTGGCCGGCGGCATTGTCGGGTTGATTGTTGTCAGCCATGACTTTTCCTAGCGTATTAAATGATTCCCCAGTATAACTTTCCCTCCATCAATGCTCCACACGGCCATAGGTTATAGTCGCTGTACAATCCGTCAGTTTCCACGTGGAAACTATGCCGCCGGCACCGGCCTCAACGCTCGCGGAACGAGCGCGAGAACATGTCCATCAGCGGCTTGGACAGGTAGGCCAGCACGGTCTTCTCGCCGGTCAGGATCTCGGCCTCCACGCCCATGCCGGGCTGCAGCTGGTAGCGGCCGGCGCGGTTGCCGACGTAGGGGTTGGGCAGCGCGACCCAGCCGCGGAAGTACGGCCGGCCGTCCTCGCCCACCACGCTGGTGGCGGTGACGCGCTTGAGCCGCCCCTCGGCGAAGCCGAAGCGGGCGTAGTCGAAGCTGGACACGCGCAGGTTGACCTGCTGCCCCACCCGCACATAGCCGATGTCCTTGGGCGCGATCCGCACCACCGCCTCCAGCGGCACGTCGTCGGGCACGATCTGCATCATCAGCCCGCCCGGCTGCACCACCTGGCCGAGCGTGAGCACCTTCAGGTCCTGCACGTAGCCGCGCACGGGCGCGCGCACCACCAGGCGGTCGACCTTGGCCTGCAGCCGCGCCTGCAGCTCGGTGACCTCGGCCAGCTCGGTGCTGACGGTGGCCATCTCGGCCAGCGCGTCGCGCCGCAGCAGGTTGAGCGTGTCGGCGCGGCGGCTGCGGATCTCGGCCAGCTCCTGCTCGGACACCTTGATGTCGGCGCCGATGCGCGCCACCTCGCCCTCGGCGCTGACCTTGGCGCGGCGCGTCTCCAGCAGCACCGAGCGGTTCACCAGCTTGCGGCTGGCCAGGTCCTCGCGCATGGTGGCCAGCTCCCCGGTCAGCCCCTGGTGCTCCTGCGCCACCGTCAGCGCCTTGCGCAGCTGCGCCAGGCGGTCGCCGCGCTGGGCAATCTGGTGGTCGAGGATGGACAGCGCCGAGTCGCGCGTGGACAACTGGGTCTGGTATATCTGCTGCTGGTAGCCGACCAGCTCCGGGTGGTCGGCCGCCAGCGCCGCGAAGGCGGGCGCGCGGTTCTCCACGTAGGCGCCGAGGCGCTCGGCGCGCAGGCGCAGCGACACCATGCGCACGCCGGTCTGGCGCAGGTCCGACAGGGCCTGCGCGCCGTCCATGCGCACCAGCACCTGGCCCTGTTGCACCAGCGCCTTCTCCTCGACCAGGATCTCGGCCACGGCGCCGCCGTCCAGGTGCTGCACCACCTTGACCTGGCCGGACGGCGCCACCTCGCCCGGCGCCCGCGCCACCTCGGTGATGGGGGTGAACGCGGCCCACAGGATGAACAGCAGCACCACCACCGCCACCAGCGCCAGCAGCGGGCGCACGAAGGCCGGCACCAGTTCCTCCTCGACGCGCGCCGCCTCCGACAGCAGGCGCCGCTTGCGCCCGCCGATGCCGGTGCGTTCGCTCTGGCCCGACAATATCTGTTGCACGATTTTCTTCATGACGTTCTTCTTCAAGATTAACCCAGTCCCGCCATCACGTTGGCCTTCACGCTGTCGAACGGTCCCATCGCCGTCACCGCGCCGTTGTTCATGCAGATCACCCGGTCGGCCATGCGCATGTGGCCGGGCCGGTGCGACACCACCAGCAGCGTGCTGCGCCCGCGCAGCCAGGCCAGGCAGCGGATCAGCGCCTGCTCCCCGGCCTGGTCCATGCCGGTGCCCGGCTCGTCGAGCAGCACCACCGAGGCCGGCTTGAGCATGACGCGCGCCAGCAACAGGCGCTGGCGGAAGCCGTAGGGCAGCTGCTCGGAGCGGCTGTCGGAGATGCGCGTCTCGAAGCCTTGCGGCAGGGCCGCGATGTCGGCCGTCAGGCCGGCCATGTCGACCGCCCAGCGCAGCTCGGCGTCGGTGGCCACCGGGTGCACCAGCTTCAGGTTCTGCAGCACCGTGCCGTGGAAGATCTCGCAGTTCTGCGGCATGTAGCTGACGCCGCCGCGCAGCTCGGCCGCGGCCAGCTGGCGGATGTCGAGCTGGTCGAGCCGGATGGTGCCGGCCTGCGGCGAGTAGACCCGCACGATCAGCTTGAGCAGGGTGGACTTGCCGGCGCCGTTCGGCCCGGCGATCACCACCATCTGCCCCGGCTCGACCGTGAAGTTCAGGCCCAGCAGGGCCGGGTCGGCGTCGTTGGCGTAGCGGAAGGAGACGCGGGCGAAGGCCAGCTCGCCGCTCAGCTCGGGCCGCGCCACCGGCTTGATGCCGCTCTCGCGCTCCATCGGCAGGCGCATCAGGTTCTCGATCTGACGGATGTTGGAGCGGGTGCGCACCAGCGAGCTGGCGGCCAGGAACACGTTCTGGATCGGCCCCGTCAGGCGCCACACGATCATCATCGTGGCCACCATGGCGCCGCCGGTGAGGTTGCCGGCGATGGCCAGCCAGGCCGACGCCGCCATCGCGAACAGGCCGGTGCACATGCCCAGGATCTGCGCGGCGCCGGCGGTGCGCACGCGCAACTGCTGGTCCTGGTAGGCGGCCAGCACGGCCTTGCCGCTGACGTCGTGGAAGCGCTTGAGCCAGGTCTGCGCGGCGCCGGCGCTGCGGATCAGCCGCATGCTGGCCAGCACCTCGTTGATGAATTCACTGCGCGTGGTGGCCGCCTGCGAGGCGCGCGCCATCGAACTCTGGTTCCAGCGCCGGGTGCCGAACCACAGCGCGGCGTAGGCGGCGATGGCCAGCGCCATCACCAGCACCACCCAGGGGTTGACCACGGCCAGCGCCAGCAGCATGACCAGGCTGGCCGGCAGCTCGAAGGCGATCAGCACCAGCGGGCCGAGGAAGAAGTCGCGCAGGCTTTCCAGGTTCTTGATGCGCTCCAGCTGGCGCGCGCTGGAGGCGCCCTCGGTGGCGCTGGCGGGCAGGCAGATCACGCGCTCGAACACGCCGGTGCCCAGCACGTACTCGGTGCGCCCGCCCACGTAGGCCAGCACGCGGTTCTTCAGCCCGCGCAGCAGCCAGTCCAGGCCTATCATCAGCACCACCCCCAGCGTCAGCAGCTGGCCCAGCACCATGTCGCCGCTGGGGATCACGGTGTCGAACACGGTCTTGACGAACAGCGGCGGCGCCAGCGCCAGCGCGGTCGACACCACGGTCAGCGCCAGGATCAGCGCCAGGTGCTTGCGCAGGCGCCAGACCAGCGATCCGAACCAGCTCTCGCCGCGCTGCGCCTTGGCCTCGGCCGGCGTCTGCTGGCGGAACAGGTAGGCCTCGCCCAGCTGTCCCAGCGCCTCCGGCGCCAGCGACTTGACGGCGCCGGCGCCGCTGTCGAACACGCGCAGGCCGCCGTCCGGCAGCGGCCCCAGGACCACCATGGCCGGCGTGTCCGGCGCCAGGAACAAGCAGGGCAGCAGGCGCTCGTCGAGCGTGTCCAGCGTGGTCTCGAAATGGCGCGGCGGGAAGCCCAGGTTGGACAGCACGCTGCACAGGCCCGACAGGTCCAGCTCGCGCGCCAGGTGCGGCAGCGCGTCGGCCAGGTGCCGCGGCTGGCCCTGCCAGTCCAGCGCCGCCAGCAGCGGCGCCAGGCAGCGCGCCAGGTCGGACGGCTCGGCGTACTGCGCGGCGATCAGCGCGGCCAGGTCCGTCATCGGCTCCGGGCGCTCCGGCGCGGGCGCGGGCTGCGCCTCCTGCTCGGCCGGCGACGGCTCGTGCAGCCGCCCCTCGCGCAGGCGGCCGTCGGCCAGCGAGTACACCCGGTCGGCCAGCGACAGCATCGACGGCCGGTGCGTCACCAGGATCATGGTGCGCACGCCCTTGCAGGCGGCCAGGTAGTCGCGCAGGCGCCGGTCGCCGTCCATGTCGAGCGAGATGTTGGTCTCGTCGAACAGGATCACGCTGGGGTCGTGCGCCAGCGCGCGCGCGATGGCGATCATCTGGCGCACCCCCTCGGGCAGCGTCTCGCCCTGCCCCTCGCCCAGCTGGGTCTCGTAGCCGGCCTTCATGCCGGCCACCACCCGGTCCAGCCCCATGGCGCGCGCGATGGCCAGCGCCGCCTGGTTCAGGGACGGGTCGAACATCGTCATGTTCTCCAGGATGGTGCCGGCCATGATGCGCCCGGCCTGCGGCAGGAAGGCGATCTCCTTGTGCAGGCTGTCCGGCGCGTAGCCCTCGACGGGCAGGCCGTCCAGCAGCACCTGGCCCTGCTCGGCCCGCTCCAGCCCGTTGACCAGCGACAGCAGCGTGGTCTTGCCGCTGCCGCTGTCGCCCTGGATGGCGACGCACTGGCCGGCCGGCACCGTCAGCGACAGGTCCGAGAACAGCCGCCCGGCGCCGTGGCTGAGCGAAATGCCGCGCAGCTCCAGCCCCTGCCTCAGCGGCGGCAGCGGCGGGCGCGCGGCGCCGTCCTCGAACGGCAGCGCCATGATGTCGTTCAGGCGCTGCTGGGCCGACACGAAGGACTGGTAGCGCAGCCAGATGGTCAGGCTGCGGCGCAGCGGCTGCAGCGCGCGAACCGACAGCAGCATCACGGCGGCCAGGCCGCCGGGGGTCATCTGGCCGGCGATCACGGCGGCCGAGCCGGCCGAGATCACGCCCACCACCATCACCTGCGAGAACAGGGTGCCCAGGTCGGTGGCGCGCGCGCTGCTGCCGGTCAACTGCTCGCCGATGCCGGCGTTGGCCTCCTGCAGCCGCTCGTAGCGGCGCGCCATCAGGAGCTCCATGGCCTGCGTCTTGACGGTGTGGATGTTGGCTAGCACCTCGGCCAGGAAGCTGCTGCGGCGATCGTCGAGCACCTGGCGCAGTTCGATCTGGTCGCTCAGGCGGCGCCCGAACAGCAGGCTGAGGGCCACGAAGGCGGCCAGCAGCACGGCCGGCACCAGCGCCACCCAGCCGCCGATGGCCATGATGATGGCCAGGAACAGCACCACGAACGGCAGGTCGAACACCACCAGCAGCGCCTGTCCGGAATAGAACTCGGCCACCTTGGCGCTGGCCAGGATGCGCTCGGCGTACACGCCCGCCTCCTCGGCGCGGAAGCGCCGCATCGGCACCCGCAGCAGGCGCTCCAGCGCGGCCAGCCCCACCTTGTGCTCGTAGCGGATGCCCAGCCAGCCGGTGACCACCGAGCTGACGGTGCGCAGCACCTCCTCCAGCACCAGCGCCACCACGATGCCGCCCACCAGGAAGGCCAGCGTCTCGAGCGACTGGTTGGCCACCACCCGGTCCATGATCTGCAGGATGGCCAGCGGCAGGCCCAGCGACAGCAGGTTCGACAGCAGCGCCGACAGCGCCAGGCCGGGCGCCACGCGGCGCAGGTCCGGCGAGCGCAGCACCTGGCCCAGCGGGCTGTCCGCGAAGGCGGGGCGCGGCGGGGCGGCGGCGTCCTTCGCCGCCGGCGCGCCGGTTGTGGAGGAAGTGGTGGTCATGTCATTCAAGCGCCAGGTAATCGATGATTTTACGGAGCAGCGGATGGCCGAAATCGAGCCGGCCGTCGTCGCCGGCGCGCAGCACGCCGGCGGCGACGGCGCGCGCCACCGGCTCGGCGATCGCCTCGGGCGGCTCGTCCAGCAGCGCGGCGATGCCGGCCGCCGCCAGCGGCTGGCTGCGGCGTGCCGCCACGCGCAGCAGCTTGCGGTCCAGGGGCAGGCTGTCCAGGCGCGCGATCACCGCCACCAGCAGCGGCAGGGCGACCCCGGCCTCGTGGCGGTGGCGCGCCAGCTCCACCGCGAACAGCGGCACGCCGGCCGCCTCGGCGGCGATGCGTTGCGCCTGGCCCGCCGCCGGCGCCTCGGGCGCCAGCACGTGGCGCACCAGCGCCTCGATCTCGCGGGCGCTCTGGCGGCGCAGCGCCAGGGTGACGGCGACGGCGCGGCCGGGATCCCCCCCGCCGTCCGCCTCCGCCGCCTCGGCCATGTGGCGGCCGGACAGCAGCACCAGCGCGCCGCGCCCGGCGGCGGCGCGCGCCGCGGCCAGCACGGCACGGCGGTCCTCCCCCGGCAGCAGGTGGCAGTCGTCGACGATGGCCAGCGCCGGCGCGCCGCCGGCGCCGGGCGCCAGCCCGTTCAGCAGCGCCACGATCTCGCCCGCCTCGCCGGCGCCGGGGGCGTCGGCGCGCTGCGCGGCGTCGGGCCGCACGCGGTGGAACGCGCCGCGGCCTTGCGCCTGCAGGCACAAGGCGCGCAGCGCCTCGCACAGGCGCGACTTGCCCATGCCGGTCTCGCCCTCCAGCAGCACCAGTTTGCCCTCGCCGGCGCCGGCGCGCCGCAGCAGGCCGCCCAGCGTTTTCAGTTCCGCCGTCCGGCCCACCAGCGGATAGGAGGGGCGCTCGCCGCGCCAGTCCATGCCCGCCAGCGCGGCCAGGGCGACCCGGCCCGGCCCGGCGCCCGGCCCGAACAGCCCCTCGCCGCCCAGCCCCAGCGCGCGCATCAGTTCCAGCACCGGCCGGCCCAGCGCCAGCTGGCCCGGCGCCGCCCGCTCCTGCAGTTCGCGCGCGCTGGCGATGGCGCTGCTGACGATGGCCTCGCCGGACCAGCCGCCGAGGCGCAGCATGCTGGCCACCACGATGCCGACCGTGACGCCGCCGTGCATGCCGTCGGCCAGCATGGGGGCGTGGGCGCTGAAATGGGCGTGCAGCCGCCGCGCGCTGCGCATGGCCTTCATCAGGTCGCGCTCGCCGACGCGGTGCAGGCCGAAGATCAGGTCCACCGCGTTGCCGCGCCGCGCCAGGAACACCGCGTCCATGTCGAAGGCCAGCGCGGCCAGGTAGTCGTGCAGGCGGCGCACGGCCGCGTCGTCGGCGCGCGCCGGCAGGGCCAGGCTGAGCAGCACGCAGGGACGCCGCTCCAGGACGCCGGCGGCGGGCGCCGGGGTGGCCGGCTCGGCGCCCGCCGCCGGCGCGTCCGCCAGCCCCATGCCGCGCGACACGGCCATGGTGCGGTTGCTGACGTTGAGCCGCTTGAACAGCGTCACCACGTGCTGCTTGACGGTGCCGACGCCGATGCCCAGCTCGCGCGCGATCTCCTTGTTCACCTTGCCCGCCCGCAGCAGCTCCATGATCTGGCGCTGGCGCGGCGTCAGGTCCGCCGGCGACCTGACCGTCGGCTGCGGATCGGCCCCGCCGTCGTCCGCGCCGGCGGGGCCGCGCCTGTCGGGCAGCCGCTCCATCACGGCCGCGCCATGCCGGCCGCGCCGGCCCGCGCCGCCACGCGGGACAGCCAGCCGGGCGGCGACGCCGTCGCCAGCGGCGGTGCCGCGGGCGCCGCGCCGGGCGCCACGGCCTGGCACTGGATGCGCTGCTCGCGCAGCCGGGCGCAGGCGATCTCCGCCTCGGCGCCGCTGGCGAAGCCGGCCACGAAGACCCTCAGTCCGGCGCCGCCGCCCGGCTGGGTGCGCGAGAGCAGCTGGCGTTGCGCCATCAGGTCGGGGAAGCGCTGCAACAGGTCGCGCCAGGCGCGCGCGACGGCGGCCGCGTCGGCCACACTGGCCAATTCAAGCTGCCAGCCCGCGCCAGCCTGGGCCTGGGCCTGGGCCTGGGCTGGGGCCTGGGCCTGCGCTTGCACCGGCGCCGAGGCCGGAGCCAGAGCCGGGACCTGCGCCGCCGAACCCTGGCCCGGCGCGGCGGCCGCGCCGACCGCGGGCTGCGCGGGGCCGGAGGCCACCTCCCCGCCCTGCGCGGCGGACTGCGGGCGCTTGCCCCGTCCCGGCAACGGCGCGGCGTCCGCCACGCCACCGCCCAGCGCGGTGAACAGATTGACCAGGCCGCGGTAGCGTTGCAGGTCGATGTTGTGCTGCTCGTCCAGATTGCGGTGGTAGGTGCGTTCCGTGTCGAGCAGCAGCAGGTGGTCGATGGCGCCGGCCTGGTAGGACTCACGGCTGTAGTCCCAGGCGCGGCGCGACGCCTGCGCCGCCTCGCGCTGGGCATCCAGCCGCTGCCTGCTCAGCCGTATGGCGTTGAGCGCGTCGTCCACCTCGCGCACGGCGCCGTAGATGACGCGGGCGTAGCCCTCCACCAGCTCCTCGTGCACGGCGTTGGCGAAATCGACCTCGCGGTCGCGCCGGCCATGGTCGAAAATGGTGGCCGTCAGGCTCGCCACCAGGTTCCAGAACAGGGTCTGTGGCTCGAACAGGCGGGAAAAATGCTGGCTGCCGTAGCCTGCCTGCGCCGACAGGTCGAGCGACGGCAGCAGCCGCGTGCGCGCCACATCGAGATCCGCGTCGGCCGCCAGCAGGCGCGCCTCCATCACGCGGATATCGGGACGGCGCAACAGCAGCGCCGACGGCACGCCGGGCGTCACCGCCGGGAACGACAGCGACGCCAGCCCCTTGGCCTCCAGCTTGAGCGCGCCGGGCGCGGCGCCCAGCAGCACGCTGAGGTTGTTCAGCGCCTCGTCGCGCTGCTGTTCCAGCGCGGGGATGGTGGCCTTCACCGCGTAGACGGCGGCGCGCTGCTGCTCCATGTCGATCACCGTGGCGTCGCCCTTGTCCAGCCGCACCTCGACCGCCGCCAGCATGTCCGACACGGCGATGTCGGTCTCGCGCGCCACCTGCACGCGATCGTTGAAGGACAGGTAATCGAGGTAGGCGCCCACCACGCTGGCCACCAGGTTGCGCTGGACGTCGTCGCGCTGGAGGGCGGCGCGCCGCTGCTGCATGTCCGCCGACTCGGCCATGGCCTGCCGCTCGCCCCACACGTCCACGCGCAGGTCGGCCCGCAGGCCGGCCTGGGACACCGTGCGGGCCGGGGTCCGGCCGCTGGTGACGCCGCCGCCGACGTCGCCGGCGGCGGCCTCGCGGCGCTGTTGCAGCGTGCCCGTCACCACCGGCAACTGGTCGGACACGGCCTGCTCGGCCCGCGCCCGCGCCTGCCGCACGCGCAGCGTAGCCATGCGCAGGTCCGGATTCCGCTCCAGCGCCCGCGCCACCAGCCCGTCCAGCTCGGCGCTGCCCAGCGTGCGCCACCACTGCGGCAGCACCTGGTCCAGCGCGCGCGCGCCGGGGCGCGCGGCCTCCGCGGCGGCGGGCGGCTGGGTGGGCTGCGGGTTTTGCCGCGGGTTTTGCTGTTGGTGCTGCTGGAAAACGGGGGGGACGGGAACAAGCGGAACGTCGTAGGCCGTGCGCTTGGCCGCGCAGCCTCCCAGCGCGGCGAGGGCCAGCGCGACGCCCAGCGGCGCCCAGCGGGCGCCGCCTGCAAATGCCCGGCCGGGCGCGCGGGCCTCGGCTGGCGGGGGATCGCCGCATGGCATGCCGCCGCCGCGCCACAGGGAGTTTTTAATCATGGGCTGCCGGTACCGCGGAGAAGCGCGGCCATACTCATCAATATAGAGTGACAAACGATATCGACATTAGCATAGTTCGCCTCTATCCCTCAAGCAATTCGTCCTGGACGGCCATCCCCTGCCCGGTTATGGGCTTGCTTTACGAGCTTGCTTGCAACACTTCCGGCCCCGACGCCTCGATGAAGCTCTTGCCCACGAAGGTGCGGCGCGCGTTGCCGCGCTCCACCCGCGTGTGCAGCGCGCGGCGCGCCGCCTGCCCGGCCTGGCCGCGCCCGGCCTCCACCGCCGCCAGCTTGCCCGCCAGCAGGGAGGCGGCCAGCCGCTTGTTGGCCAACTGGCTGCGCTGGGCCTGCACCTTCACCGACAAGCCGCTGGCGATATGCGTGGCCCGCACCGCGCTGCTGGTCTTGTTCACGTGCTGGCCGCCCGGACCCGACGCGCGCATGGCTTCGAAACGGATCTCGCTGTCCGGCAGCGGCTCGGGCGCCTCGTGCACCGCCCCGCCGATGAACCAGTTCTTGCGCCTGTGGCCGGGCCGGTAGGGACTGTCGCATATCCACACCATGGTGCCGGACCAGTTCCGCGCCAGGCTGCGCGCCATCTGGTTTTCCTCCTTGCTGGCCAGGCCCAGCAACAGCGAGCTGAAGGTGCCCGGCACGGGGCCGGGTTCCTCCTCCAGCACGTCCACCCTCACGCCGCTCCTCGCGCCCTCGCGCGTGAGCACCTGCAAGGCGTGCCTCACCGCCAGGCAGCATTCCGCGGGGCCAGTATTGGCCGTCAATTGCAACAAGATCATCAGCAGCACTCCCCGCGGGTTTTGTACGTCAGCAAAGGCTGGAAGCGCGCCACCGCCTCCACCAGGCCGGCCCCGCGCATGCTTTCCAGCACGCTGCCCACGTCCTTGTAGGCTTGCGGCGCCTCCTCGTAAATCAGTCCCTTGTCCTCGCAGATCACGCGGCCGCCGAAGGCGGTGCGCGCCAGTTGCGCGGGCGTGGCCTTGCGCTGCAGGCGCTCCTTGCAATCGGTGCGCATCCATTTGCGGCCCGCGCCGTGCGCCAGCGATTGCAGGCTGGCGGCGTCCGGCGCCGGCAGCGGCCGCAACAGATGGCTGTAATCGCCGCGCGATCCCGGCAGCATCACCAGGCCGCGGTCCGACGGATTGGCGCCCTTGCGGTGCAGCCAGCCGGCCTCGCCGTCGATGACGGCGGGCGTCACCAGGTTGTGGTCCACGTCCAGCGCCATTTCGCCTTCCGTGCGCAGGCGTTGCAGCACGCGCAGGGCGATCAGGCGCCGGTTCAGGTGCGCGTAGGCCAGCGCGGCGTCGTGCCGCCGCAGGTAGTCCCGCGCCTCCGGCGTGTCCTGCTCCAGGCCAGCGTGGCTGTGGCGGTCCACGTGCTGGCGCAGCACGACCTGCCCCAAGCCGCGCGAGCCGCTGTGCACCAGCAGTTGCAGCCGCTTGGCGTGCAGGCCGGCGCCGTCGAACAGTTCCTGGTTCTCGACGCCGGCCACCGACTGCAGCTCGACGAAGTGGTTGCCCAGGCCGATGGTGCCCAGCGACCGCATGCTGGAGGCGTCCAGCCCGGCGGCGGCCAGTTCGCGCTCCAGCGCCGCCAGGCTGTCGCCGATGGCGCCGCCCGACGCGCCTTGCAGCCCATCCATGCGCGCCAGTTCGGCGTCGTCCGGCGGCGCGTCCAGGTTGCCGATTTGCTTGTCGAGCTTGTCCAGCTTGACCTTGCCCGCGACCAGGCCGGTCTGCCACAGGCCGACGCCGCAGCCGATGTCGCCGCCGCACAGCGCGGGGTAGAAACGGCCGACCGAGAAGAACGACGCGCCGACGGGATAGCCGCGGCCCGGGTGCAAGTCAGGCAGTCCAACCACCCGGCGCATGCCGGACAATTGGGAAGTGGTCTGGAGCTGTTGCAGCGCAGCGCCTTCCAGCCACAGGTCGTCCGACGCCACGACGGATGCGCGGTCGGACAGAATGCGAATGAATTTGCCCATTCTTTATTTCCATGTGTGGTCCTTGGAAATGGGCGCTGGGGCGACGCGGCGCTGTCGTTAACTCGATGCGTTGCGCGTGCGGGATTCCAGGCCCACCGAAGTAGTCGTCTTTCGTGCAGCAATCATCGTTGACTCCTTTCGTTCGGTGGCACTGGTTGAGGGGATGTCTACATTATCGAATTGGCCACGCTTTGGCAAGCACTTTTATTGCACCCTGCGCACTTTCGGCGAACGGTGCGCGCCGGCGATGTCGAGGAAGGTCGCGCCCAGCAGGCCGCGGCGCACCGTCACTGGCGGATCGACGGCGTCGAAGGTGTCGACGCTCTCGTCGACCACGCGCCATACCTGGCCGTTGGCCAGCTTGATGTTCTGGCCCGGCTCCCAGCCTTCGAACTTGCCGGCGATGCGGGTCTCGAAGCTTTGCAACGGCCGCTCCTTCGCGGCGGCGGCGGGCGCGCCGAAGGCCGCGATGGCAGCCTCGCGCGCCGCCGGCGCCGGCGCGGCGAGCGCGGAAGCGGTGGCGGCGGCGCCAATGGGGATCGCGTCGTAACAGGCGGCGCGCGCGGCCACGTCGGCGAGCGCGCGGCAGCGCAGCATGGCGGCGTCGTCGGCCGAGGCGGCGCCGGCGACGGTGGATAACAGCAGCAGCGTCAGTATTCTCATCGGGTCCGGCTCCGTGGCGTAGGTTAATAGTGTCGAAATGTTAAAACATTTCGCGCCGCCTGGGCGACTTAAAAACGCGGCCAACTTTGTGCTGGGCACACACCTGAATTGTGTACAATGTTCGTTCAGTCCTTAAACTTTCCGCGCAGCCATGAACCAACTAGAACAGCTCAAGCAATACACCACCGTTGTTGCCGACACCGGCGATTTCCAGTCGATCAAGGCCTACACGCCGCGCGACGCGACCACCAACCCGTCGCTGATCCTGAAAGCCGTGCAGAAGGACGAGTACAAGCCGCTGCTGGAAAAGGCCGTGCGCGACAATCCCTCCGCCTCCACCGGCGACATCATCGACCACCTGCTGATCGCCTTCGGCACCGAGATCCTGAAAGTGATCCCCGGCCGCGTCTCGACCGAGATCGACGCGCGCCTGTCGTTCGACGTGGAGGGCAACGTGGCCAAGGGCCGCGAGCTGATCGGCCTGTACGAGAAGGCCGGCATCCCGCGCGAGCGTATCCTGATCAAGATCGCCTCCACCTGGGAGGGCATCCGCGCCGCCGAGATCCTGGAGAAGGAAGGCATCCGCTGCAACATGACGCTGCTGTTCTCGCTGGCGCAGGCCATCGCCTGCGCCGAGGCGGGCGCGCAACTGATCTCGCCGTTCGTCGGCCGCATCTACGACTGGTTCAAGAAGAGCACCGGCATCGACTACATGGGCGCCGAGGACCCGGGCGTGCAGTCGGTCAAGCGCATCTACAACTACTACCGCAAGTTCGGCTACGACACCGAGGTGATGGGCGCCAGCTTCCGCAACACCAGCCAGATCCTGGAACTGGCCGGCTGCGACCTGCTGACCATCAGCCCGGACCTGCTGCAAACCTTGGCCGACACCAACGCCCCGGTCGAGCGCAAGCTGAGCGCGGACGGCGGCAACACCTCCGGCATCATCAAGATGTCGGTCGATGAAAAGACCTTCCGCTTCATGCTGAACGAGGACGCGATGGCGACCGAGAAACTGGCCGAGGGCATCCGCGCCTTCTGCGCCGATTCCGGCAAGCTGAAACAGATCATTTCGGCCATGCGCTAAGCGTTCCGCGTACCCGGCGGCACCCCGGAGCCGGCCATGAGCCGGCTTTATTTTCATAACAAAACGTTACAATTGTCTCTGATATACAATGGCCGGCACCGCATTTGCCCCATTGAAAACACAGAGACATCCATGAGATCAGTCCCTCGCCGCACCCCTCTCGCGATCGCGATCATCACCCTGGCGCTGCTGGCCGCCTGCGGCAAGAAGGACGACAAACCGGCCGGTCCGCCGCCACCGCCCAAGGTCGCCGTCCACACCGTCACCGCCTCCACCCTCACCCTCTCCTCCGAACTGCCGGGCCGCCTCGAGGCCTCGCGCGTGGCGCAGGTGCGCGCCCGCACGCCCGGCATCGTGCTGCGGCGCGTGTACAAGGAGGGTAGCGACGTGAAGGCGGGCGACCTGCTGTTCCGCATCGACCCGGCCCAGTTCCAGGCCACGTACGACAGCGCGCAGGCCGCCGTCGCCAAGGCCGAAGCCAACCTGGCGCAGGCCGAGCTGAAGGTCAGGCGCTATCGCCCGCTGCTGGACGCGCAGGCCGTCAGCCGGCAGGAGTTCGACGACGCCGTCACCGCGCAGAAGCAGGCCGCCGCCGACCTGGCCACCGCCCGCGCCACGCGCCAGAGCGCCGGCCTGACCCTGGGCTACGCCACCGTGACCGCGCCCATCTCCGGCCGCGTGGGCCGCGCGCTGGTCACCGAGGGCGCCCTGGTGGGCCAGGGCGAGGCGACGCCCATGGCCACCGTGCAGACGCTGGACCCGATCTACGTGACCATCACGCAATCGTCCACCGAGGTGCTGAAGCTGCAGCGCGCGCTGGCCGCCGGCAAGCTGAAGGCGGCCGACGGCGGCGGCGCCGCGAAAGTCACCCTGGTGACCGAGGACGGCCAGCCCTACCCGCAATCGGGCAAGCTGCTGTTCTCCGACGTGGCGGTGGACGAGACCACCGGCTCGGTGGCGATGCGGGCCGAGTTCCCGAATCCGAAACGCACGCTGCTGCCCGGCATGTACGTGCGCGCCCGCCTGGAGCAGGCGGTCGACGAGGCGGCCATCACGGTGCCGCAGCAGGCCGTGGTGCGCGGCCCGGAGGGCGCCACCGTGATGGTGGTGGGCGCCGACAACAAGGTCAGCGCCGTGCCGGTGAAGGCCGACGCGGCGCAGGACGGCAGCTGGATCGTCAGCTCCGGCCTGAAGGGCGGCGAGCGCGTCATCGTGGAGGGCTTCCAGAAGGCCAAGCCGGGCGGCACCGTCACGCCGACGCCGTGGCAGGCGCCGGGCGCGAATCCAGCGCCCGCCGGCGCCGGCAAGTAGGCGGGAGCTCGAATGGCAAAATTCTTCATCGACCGCCCCGTGTTCGCGTGGGTGATCGCGCTCTTCATCCTGCTGGGCGGCGCGCTCTCCATCACCATGCTGCCGGTGGCCCAGTACCCGACCATCGCCCCGCCGTCCATCGTCATCACCGCCAACTATCCCGGCGCCACCGCGCAGGTGCTCGACGACGCGGTCACCAGCGTGATCGAACAGGAGATGAACGGCGCCGACGGCCTGCAGTACGTCGAATCGCAAAGCGAGGCGAACGGCTCGGTCAACATCACCGTGACCTTCCAGCCCGGCACCAATCCCGACCTGGCCGCGGTGGACGTGCAGAACCGCATCAAGCGGGTGGAGTCGCGCCTGCCGCAGGCCGTCACGCAGCAGGGCGTGCAGGTCAACAAGGCGCGCAGCAACATCCTGATGTTCGTGGGCGCCTCCTCCAGCGACGGCAAGATGGACCCGGCCGCCATCGGCGACTACCTGGCCCGCAACGTCGTCAACGAGATCAAGCGCCTGCCGGGCGTGGGCCAGGCCCAGTTGTTCGGCACCGAGCGCGCGATGCGGGTCTGGGTCGACCCGGCCAAGCTGGTGGGCTACAAGCTGACCATGGCCGACGTCACCGCCGCGATCCGCGCGCAGAACGCGCAGGTGTCGGCCGGCACGGTGGGCGACCTGCCCGCGCCGCGGTCGCAGACCTACTCCGCGCCGGTGGTGGTGCAGGGCCAGCTCACCTCCCCCGAGGAATTCGCCAAGGTGGTGCTGCGCGCCGCCGGCAGCGGCGCCGTGGTGCGCCTGGGCGACGTGGCCCGCATCGAAATGGCCGGCGCCAACTCCAACATCAGCGCGCGCCTGAACGGCAAGCCCTTCGTCGCCATCGCCGTGCAGCAGTCGCTGACCGGCAACGCGCTGGCCACCGCCAACCTGGTGCGCGCCAAGATGGACGAGCTGTCCAAGTTCTTCCCGCCCGGCCTGACCTACACCGTCCCCTACGACACCTCGCTGTTCGTCAAGATCTCCATCGAGGAGGTGGTCAAGACGCTGCTGGAGGCGGTGCTGCTGGTGTTCATCGTGATGTACGTGTTCCTGCAGAACTTCCGCTACACGCTGATTCCGACCATCGTGGTGCCGGTCGCGCTGCTGGGCACCTTCGCCGTGATGCAGGTGGCCGGCTTCTCCATCAACGTGCTGACCATGTTCGGCATGGTGCTGGCGATCGGCATCCTGGTCGACGACGCCATCGTGGTGGTGGAGAACGTGGAACGCATCATGAGCGAAGAGGGGCTGTCGCCGCGCGAGGCCACGCGCAAGGCCATGTCGCAGATCACCGGCGCCATCATCGGCATCACGCTGGTGCTGATCGCCGTGTTCATCCCGATGGCCTTCTTCGGCGGCGCGGTGGGCGCGATCTACCGCCAGTTCTCGCTGTCCATGGTGTCGGCCATGGTGTTCTCCGCCCTGATGGCGCTGACGCTCACGCCCGCGCTGTGCGCCACCATCCTCAAGCCGGTGCAGGCCGGCCACCACCACGAGAAGCGCGGCTTCTTCGGCTGGTTCAACCGCCGCTTCGCCGTCACCGCCGCCGGCTACCAGGGCATGATCGCGAGGATACTGACCCGCACCGGCCGCTACATGCTGATCTTCGCGCTGATCTGCGGCGTGGTGGCGTGGCTGTACGCGCGCCTGCCCTCCTCCTTCCTGCCGAACGAGGACCAGGGCTACATCATCACCAACGTGCAGCTGCCGCCCGGTGCCTCCAAGAGCCGCACCGAGGCGGTGCTGAACAAGGTGGAGGAGTATCTGAGCAAGCAGCCCGGCGTGGCGCGCACCATCGCCGTGGCGGGCTTCAGCTTCTCCGGCAACGGCCAGAACGCCGGCCTGGTGTTCGTGCCGCTGAAGGACTGGAGCGAGCGCGGGCCGGAGGACGCGGCCGAGAAGATCGCCGGCCGCGCCTTCGGCGCGCTGTCCGGCATCCCGGACGCCATCGTCTTCCCGCTCAGCCCTCCGCCCATCCGCGAGCTGGGCAACGCCACCGGCATCACCGCGCGCCTGCAGGACCGCAGCTCGCAGGGCCACGCCGCGCTGATCGCCGCGCGCAACGAGCTGATGGGTCTGGCCGCCAAGAGCCCCGTGTTCAAAACCCTGCGCCCCGAGGGCCTGGAGGACGCGCCGCTGCTGCAGCTCGACATCGACCGCGACAAGGCCAACGCGCTTGGCGTGGCCTTCGCCGACATCAACAGCGCGCTGTCCGTGGCGCTGGGCTCGAGCTACGTGAACGACTTCACCAGCGGCGGGCGCCAGCAGCGCGTGATCGTGCAGGCCGACGCGCCGCGGCGCATGCAGCCGGAGGACATCCTGCGCCTGCACGTGCGCGGCGCCAGCGGCTCCATGGTGCCGCTGTCCTCCTTCACCAACGCGCGCTGGATCACCGGCGCGGTGCAGCTGGTGCGCTACAACGGCTACCCCGCCATCAAGCTGACCGGCGACGCGGCCCCCGGCCGCAGCACCGGCGAGGCCATGGACGAACTGGAACGGCTGGCGCGACAGCTGCCGCCCGGCTTCGGCATCGAATGGACCGGCCAATCGCTGGAGGAGAAAACCTCCGGCTCGCAGGCGCCCGCGCTGTTCGCGCTGTCCATGCTGGCGGCCTTCCTGGTGCTGGCCGCGCTGTACGAGAGCGAATCGATCCCGGTGGCGGTGCTGCTGGTGGTGCCGCTGGGCGTGCTCGGCGCGCTGCTGGGCGCCACCCTGCGCGACCTGTCGAACGACGTCTACTTCAAGGTCGGGCTGATCGCCATCATCGGCCTGTCGGCGAAGAACGCGATCCTGATCATCGAATTCGCCAAGGACCTGCAGGCGCAGGGCAAGGGGCTGATCGAATCGACGCTGGAAGCGGTGCACCTGCGCTTCCGCCCCATCATCATGACCTCGCTCGCCTTCATCCTCGGCGTGCTGCCGCTGGTGATCGCCACCGGCGCCGGCTCGGCCAGCCAGCGCGCCATCGGCACCGGCGTCATGGGCGGCATGATCACCGCCACCGTGCTGGCCGTGTTCCTGGTGCCGGTGTTCTTCGTGGTGGTGCGCAGGATATTCAAGGGAAGCGAGCGCCAACGCCGGCTGGCCGCGCACGAGCTGGACCTGCCAGAGAACAAAGCATGATGAAGACCGAAAACAAACGCAAGATCGCCGCCCCGCACAGGGCGACGGGCCGGGCAGCGGCATCGCCCACCCGCCATCGCGGCGGCATGCGCGCGGCCGGCGCCAGCCTGTCGGCGCTCGTCGCGCTGGGCCTGGCCGGCTGCTCGATGGCGCCGGCCTACCAGCGCCCGGACGCGCCGGTGGCCGCCGCCTACCCCGCCACACCCGCCGCCGCCGCATCCGCGCCCGCGGCGGCCTCCGCGAGCGCCAACGCCGGCGCCGCCACCGCCGGCAAAGCGGCCATCGACACCGGCTGGCGCGAGTTCTTCGCCGACCAGCGCCTGCGGGAACTGATCGCCGCCGCGCTCGAGCACAACCGCGACCTGCGCACCGCCGCGCTGCGCATCGAGGAGGCGCGCGCCGCCTACGACATCCAGTCGGCGGACCGGCTGCCGAACGTGAACGCGTCGCTGGGCGCGACCCGCGCGCGCACGCCCGCCTTCCTGTCGCCCAGCGGGCAGGCGGTGATCGGCAGGCGCTTCGACGCGGGACTGGCCATCTCCTCGTTCGAGCTGGACTTCTTCGGCCGCGTGAAAAGCCTGAACGACGCCGCCTTGGCCAGCTACCTGGCCACGGACGAGGCGCGCCAAGCCGCGCAGATCAGCGTGGTGGCCGAAGTGGCCAAGGCCTGGTACACCGAGCGCGCCTACGCCGAGCAGTACGCGCTGGCGCGGCAGACCCACGAGGCGCGCGCCCGCACCTACCGGCTCACGCAGCAACGCGTGGACGCGGGCGCCTCCTCGCGCCTGGATCTGCGCTCCAACGAAACGCTGATGGAAACGGCGCGCGTGGCCGCGCTGACGCTGGCCCGCCAGCGCGCGCAGGCCGCCAACGCGCTGACGCTGCTGGTCGGCCGGCCGGCGGAAGCCGCCCCCGCGCAGGCCGGCGGCGCCATCGTTCCAACGCGGCCGACGCAGTCGCCGGTGCCCGCGTCCACGCCGCCCGGCGACCAGGCCGCCGGCAACGGCGCGGGCAACGGCGGCGTCAAGGCCCAGGGCCAGCCGGCCGACGCCGCCATCGACGCGATGAGCGCGATACCGGAAGGCCTGCCGTCCGAGCTGATCGCGCGCCGTCCGGACATCCGCGCCGCCGAGCAGCGGCTGCTGGCGGCCAACGCCAACATCGGCGCCGCGCGCGCCGCGTTCTTCCCGCGCATCAGCCTCACGGCCGCGGTGGGCAGCAGCAGCGCCGCGTTCTCCGGCCTGTTCGACGGTGGCAGCGGCAGCTGGTCCTTCGTGCCGCAACTGGCGCTGCCGATCTTCGACGCCGGCCGCAACCGCGCCAACCTGACGCTGGCCGAGGTGCGCAAGAACCTGGCCGTGGCCGACTACGAAAAGACCATCCAGACCGCGTTCCGCGAAGTGGCCGACGCCCTGGCCGCGCGCAGCTACCTGGGCGACCAGGTGGCGGCCCAGCGCGCGGTGCAGGACGCGCAAGCCGAGCGTCTCAAGCTGCTGCAACTACGCTTCGAAAACGGCGTGGCCAGCTCGCTGGACGTGCTGGACGCCCAGCGCGAGCTATTCAGCGCCGAGCAGAACCTGGTCCAGGCGCGGCTGCTGCGCACCACCAGCGCGATCGACCTCTACCGCGCCCTCGGCGGCGGCCTCAAGCAATAAAAAGTTATCACAATCACATCGGTGTCAGGCGCGACATTCGGACATCATTCCGCATAGCGAGAAAATGTCCGAATGTCGCGCCTGACACCGATGTGATTGTGGCAAGATTTGATGATTTTTTAACGGGATGTGGATATGCAGTCTCCGATCACCATTCGCCTGGGCGCGCGGGCGCGGCGGCGCATCGCGAGCGAGGGCTTGCGGGCGGCCGATGTGGCCATCATCCCGGCCGCCGCCGGCGGTCCGAAGGGCTTGGTGCTGCACGGCCTCGATCTGTGGTTGTTCGGCGAGTTCCTGCGCAAGGCGCCGCGCCAGCGCCGGCTGATCGGCGCCTCCATCGGCGCTTGGCGCATGGCCGCCGGCGCCTTCCACGACCCGGTCGCGGCGCACAAGCGCCTGGCCCACCACTACGCCCACCAGCGCTACGCGGCCACCGTGACCTCGGCCGACATCACCCGCAATTGCCGCGCCCTGCTCGACGAGGTGCTGGACGGCCGCGGCGCCGAGATGCTCTCCAATCCCGACCACCACCTGTCCGTGATCGCGGTGCGCGGCATCGGCCCGCTGGCGCAAGCGGCCGGCAGCCGCTGGCGCGAGGCGGCCGGCTTTCTGCGCGCGGCCGCCGCCAACGCGGTCTCGCGCAAGCGCCTGGCCGGCGCCATGGAGCGCGTGGTGTTCCACGACAGCCGCGACGACGCGGCCTGGCTCAAACAGCAATTCGACGCCTTCGCCACCCGCTTCGTCGACCTCTCCGCCGACAACCTGCGCGACGCGCTGCTGGCCTCGGGCTCGATACCGATGGTGCTGCAGGCGGTGTCCGGCATCGCCGGCGCGCCGGACGGCGCCTACTGGGACGGCGGCCTGATCGACTATCACCTGCACCTGCCCTACCAGCGCGATCCCGGCCTGGTGCTGTATCCGCACTTCAGCGATTACATCGTGCCGGGATGGCTGGACAAGTCCATGCCGTGGCGCCGCGCGCGCGACGCGTCGCTGGAGAACGTGATACTGGTGTCGCCGTCGCAGGCCTTCCTGGCGAAGCTGCCGAACGGGAAGATGCCGGACCGCTCGGACTTCAAGGCCTACGGCCAGAACCACGACACCCGCATCCGCGACTGGACCCGCGCCATCGGCGAAAGCGAGCGCATGGCCGAGGCCTTCGCGCGCTGGGTGGAGAAGCCTGACTTGAAGGTGACGGTCCCCTTCTGAGCGCCGTCGATCCGCGCGCAATGGCGGAATAGCATAGCTACTCCGCCGCATCGCAGCGCTGCCTCAAGCGTTCAGGAAGATCTGCTGCAAATCGTTGAGGAAGCGCTGTCCCAGTTCGGTGGGCTTGATCAGCATGTGGTCGCGGTACAGCAGCCCCTTGGCCTCCGCCTCGTCGAGCCCCTTCTCGATCGCGTTGATCGTCAACCCGGTGCGTTCCGCGAACAGGTTGGGCGCGAAGCCCTCGTGCAGGCGCAGCGCGTTCAGCATGAACTCGAAGCCCATGTCGTCGCGGCCGATTTCGTATTCCTCCTGCACCGGATTGCCCGCCTTCACCTGCTCCATATAGGACTTGGGCTGCTTGTAGCGCGCCTGCCGCAGCACGCGGTGCGGGAACGAGATCTTCGAGTGCGCGCCCGCGCCGATGCCGATGTAGTCGCCGAAGGTCCAGTAATTGAGGTTGTGCCGCGCGCGATGGCCCGGCCGCGCGTAGGCGGACACCTCGTACTGCCCGTAGCCATGCGCGGCGGTCATCTCGGCGATCATGTCCTGCATGTCGGCGCTGGCGTCGTCGTCCGGCAGCGCCGGCGGGTACTTGGCGAACACCGTGTTCGGTTCCATCGTCAGGTGGTATAGCGACAGGTGCGGCGGCTTGAACGACATCGCCGTCTCGATGTCCGTCCTCGCCTCCTCCAGCGTCTGCGACGGCAGCGCGTACATCAGGTCCAGGTTGAAGTTGTCGAAGTTGGCGAGCGCGATCTCCACCGCGCGGCGCGCCTCGCCGCCGTCGTGGATGCGGCCCAGCGCCTTCAGGTGCGCCTCGTTGAAACTCTGGATGCCGATCGACAGGCGGTTGATGCCGCTGGCGCGGTAGGACTTGAACTTCTCGGCCTCGAAGGTGCCGGGATTGGCCTCCATCGTGATCTCGATGTCGGTGTCCATCGGCAGCAGCGTGCGCACGTCCGACATCAGCCGGTCCAGCGCGGCCGCCGACATCAGGCTGGGCGTGCCGCCGCCGATGAAGATGGTCTGTATCCGGCGGCCCCAGATCAGCGGCAGCGCCATTTCCAGGTCGGCGCGCAGCGCGTCCAGGTAGGCCTGTTCCGGCACCTCGCCCTTGGCCTCGTGCGAATTGAAGTCGCAGTACGGGCACTTGCGCACGCACCACGGCCAGTGGATGTACAGCGACAGCGGCGGCAGCGCCGCGAGATTCAGCGCGCCAGGCTGCAGGTAGTGCAGCGCGGTGCTGGCGGCGGCCGCGTTGTTGCCTGGACTCGCGGCCGGCTTGGAGCCGGCGACCTTGATCGGGATCATTTCAGTTTTTCCACCAGTGCGCGCAAGGCCTGGCCGCGGTGCGACATGCGGTTCTTCTCGTCCGCGGTCAGCTCGGCGGCGCACTTGCCCAGCTCCGGGATGTGGAAATGTGGGTCGTAGCCGAAGCCGCCGCCGCCGCGCGGCTGGTCGACGATCTCGCCGTTCCAGCGTCCGTCGGCGATCACCGGCTGCGGGTCGTCCGCGTGGCGCACGAACACCAGCACGCAGTAGTAGTAGGCCGATTTGTCGGCATGCGCGGCCAGGTCGGCCACCACCTTGGCGTTGTTGGCCGCGTCCGATTTGGGCTCGCCCGCGTAGCGCGCGGAGAACACGCCGGGCGCGCCGCCCAGCGCGTTGACGCACACGCCGGAATCGTCCGCCAGCGCCGGCAGGCCGGTCAGGCGCGAGGCGTGGCGCGCCTTGGCCAGCGCGTTCTCGACGAAGGTGAAGTAAGGCTCGTCCGCCTCGGGCACGCCGTGTTCGCCCTGCGCGTGCACGTCGAAACCGACGGTCGCGAGCAGTTCGTTGAATTCCTTGAGCTTGCCGGCGTTGTTGGAAGCGAGGATGAGGCGTTGGGTCATGGCGGATAGGGGCTTTTTTCAGGGAGCCGACATTGTATCCCCTTTGCCGTGGCGGCCATGTCACAGGCCGAAAATTCCAGTTTACTTTTTGCGGCAATGTAGTGAAACTACTTATTAAATAATATTCTTTAATTAATCAACTAAGGCGACTACATATATTTATGTAGTCATAGTACGAAAAGGAGGTCAGCAAAACAACTCACTCAGGCCCGGTTCGAACAACACCAAAAATCACACATGGAGACTTTACGGATGAAAATGCAACGGCTTTTCTTCGGGGCTGCGCTCGCCCTCACCGCGGGCGCCAGCCTGGCCCAGACCAACGGCACCATGCTTCAGTATTTCGACTGGGATTCCAATGGCGACGGCCAGCACTGGAACCGCGTCAAGAACAATTCCGCCTCCTGGGCCGGCAAGGGCGTGACCGCCTTCTGGCTGCCGCCCGCCTACAAGGGCAATTCGGGCGCCACCGACGTCGGCTACGGCGTCTACGACATCTACGACCTGGGCGAATTCAACCAAAAAGGCAGCGTGCGCACGCGCTGGGGCACCAAGGACGAGTACATCGCCGCCATCGACGCGGCCCACGCGGCCGGCATCCAGGTCTACGCCGACATCGTGCTGAACCACCGCATCGGCGCGGACGCCACCGAGAGCGCCACCGCCGTGCGCGTGGACCCGAACAACCGCAACGCGGAATTCGGCGGCGACATCGGCATCCAGAGCTGGACCGCCTTCAACTTCCCCGGCCGCGTGCAGGCCAACGGCACGCTCAAGTACAACAACTTCAAGTGGTCGTGGTACCACTTCGACGGCGTGGACTGGGCGCAGAACCTGGGCGCGGACGGCTGCTCCGGCTGCCGCATCTACAAGTTCCGCGGCACCGGCAAGGGCTGGGACCCGGAGGTGAGCAACGAGAAGGGCAACTACGACTATCTGATGGGCGCGGACGTGGACTTCCAGCACCCGGACGTGCGCAGCCACCTGAAGGACTGGGGCGTGTGGTACACCAACACCGCGAAGCTGGACGGCTTCCGCATCGACGCCACGAAGCACATCATGTCCAGCTACTTCAACGAGTGGCTGTACCACGTGCGCACGGCCACCGGCAAGCCTAACGCCTTCGCGGTCTCCGAATACTGGGACGCCGACATCAACCGCCTGAACACCTATGTGAACTCGGTGAACGGCACCGCCAACGACAAGATGTCCTCCTTCGACGTGCCGCTGCACGCCAAGTTCCAGCAGGCCGGCAACGCCTGGGGCGGTTTCGACATGGGCTCGCTGTTGACCAACACGCTGGTGTCCTGGCAGCCGACCAAGGCCGCGACCTTCGTCGACAACCACGACACGCTCGACGGCCGCGCGCTGTCGTCCAAGGTGCTGGACTGGTTCAAGCCCATGGCCTACGCCACCATCCTGCTGCGCCAGGGCGGCTATCCGACCGTGTTCCTGGGCGACTACGAGGGCGTGCCGGGCAAGGTGGCCAACCACGGCTGGATGCTGGACCAGTTGATGAAGGCCCGCAAGTTCCACGCCTACGGCGCGCAGAACGACTACTTCGACCACTCGGACGTGGTGGGCTGGACCCGCGAGGGCGACGCCCAGCACTGGTACGGCGTGGCCGTGCTGATGAACGACAACCAGAACACGGCCGGCGCGAAATGGATGTACGTGGGCGGCGCGCACGCCAACCAGTGCTTCACCGACGTGACCAACGCGGTGGCGGCCCAGGTGTGCGCGAACGCCAGCGGCTGGGGCTATTTCCAGGCGCCGGCGGGCAAGGTGACGGTGTGGGTGCGGGCCGGGAAGTACGGCCTGAACATCAACTAGCGGCGGAGCATCAGGGCGCGACCTTCAGCACCAGCTTGCCGTTGTTCGCGCCGCTGAACAGCTTCGCGAAGGTGTCGGGGAAGGTCTCCAGGCCGGCCACGACGTCTTCGCGGGTCTTCAGCCGGCCGGCCGCGATCCAGCCGCCCATGGCGGTGATGGCCTCCATCGCGCGCGGATAGTAGTCGGCCACCATCACGCCGCGCATCGTGGCGCGCTTGACCAGCAGCTGCAGGTAGTTGGACGGCCCCTTGACGGCGGTGGTGTTGTTGTACTGCGAGATGGCGCCGCAGATCACGATGCGCGCGCCGTGCGCCAGCTTGCCCAGCACCGCGTCCAGGATGTCGCCGCCGACATTGTCGAAATACACGTCCACGCCGTTGGGCGCGTGCTGCTTGAGCGCCCGCCCCACGTCCTCGCTCTTGTAGTCGATGGCGGCGTCGAAGCCCAGTTCCTCCACCAGGTAGCGGCACTTGTCCGCGCCGCCGGCGATGCCGACCACGCGCGCGCCCTTGATCTTGGCGATCTGCCCCACCACCATGCCGACCGCGCCCGCCGCGCCGGACACCACCACCGTCTCGCCCTCCTTGGGCTGGCCCACCTCCAGCAGGCCGAAATACGCGGTCAGTCCCGGCATGCCCAGCGCGCCCAGGAACAGCGGCAGCGGCGCCAGCGCGGGATTCACCTTGGTCAGGCCCTGGCCGGTGGAGTACGCGTATTCCTGCACGCCCAGCAGGCCGCTCACATGGTCGCCCACCGCGAAGCCGGCGTTGTTCGAGGCCACCACGCGGCCCACGGCGATGGCGCGCATCACCTCGCCGATGGCCACCGGCGGCATGTAGGACTCCTTGCTTTCGTTCATCCAGCCGCGCATGGCCGGGTCCAGCGACACGTATTCCAGCCGCACCAGCACCTCGCCCTCGGCCGGCTCGCGCAACGGCTCGGCCACGTAGTCGAAATCGGCGCGCTGGACGGCGCCCACGGGACGGCGGGCGAGGCGGAACTGGTGGTTGGTGGTGTTCATGTCGGCATTCCTTCATCAAAGTGGATGAGGGAAGTATAGGGCCCGCTTCGTTGCTTGATAAGTCATCAATATCGCATTACATTGTTGCCTGAACAGCGACAATCAAGGGGGGGCATCATGGCGCTCAATCCGCAGCGGCTGGCGATATTCGCCGCCATCATCCAGGCCGGCAGCATCAGCGCGGCCGCGCTGCAGCTACGCTGCGGCAAATCCGTGGTGTCGCGCCAGCTGGCGAAGCTGGAGGAGGAGCTGGGCGCGCGCCTGATACAGCGCTCCACGCGGAGGCTGGCGCTCACCGAGATCGGCGAACTGGTGCTGCAGGAGGCCAGGCGGATCGAGCGGGCCTTGGCCAATATCGAGCAATTGAGCGGGCAGTACCAGCAACAGGCGCGCGGGCTGCTGCGCGTGTCGTGTTCGATGGCGGGCAGGCGGGTGCTGGTGCCGCTGCTGGCCGAATTCACCACGCGCCATCCGCAGGTGAAGGTGGCGCTGCAGCTGGACGACCGCATGGTGGACCTGATCGCGGAGCAGATCGACGTGGCGATCCGCACCTCCAACCTGGTCGACTCGACGCTGATCGCGCGCAAGCTGAGCGACAACCCCAGCGTCATCGTGGCCGCCCCCTCCTACCTGACGCGCGCGGGCACGCCGCAAACGGTGGACGACTTGCGGCACCACGCCTGCCTGCTGTACGCGGTGGGTAGCCGGGTGTACGACGAGTGGGCGTTCCAGGGCCCGGGCGGGCCGTACACGGTGCGGGTGGACGGCCCGCTGCAGATGAACGACGGCGGCGCGCTGGTGACGGCGGCGGCGGGCGGCGCGGGGATATTGAAGGTGCCGCTGCCGCTGGTGCGGGAGGAGTTGGCCAGCGGGGAGCTGGTGAAGGTGCTGGCGCACCTGCCGCTGCCGCCGGGCCCCTCCAACTACGCCGTGTACCCGGCGCGCGACTTCCTCGCGCTGAAGACGGCGGCGTTCGTGGACTTCCTGCAGGAGCGCCTAAGTCACAGCTGACGCCGCTTTGGGGTCAGACCCCGTCCCGTTGCTGACGCCGCTTCCATGCGGCATTGTCGGCGCGGGCGCGTTCGGCTGACGCCGCTTTGGGGTCTGACCCCAAAGCGGCGTCAACAATGCGCCTGCGCTTCAGGCGGCCAGGTCCAGGGCCTGTTTCTGCAGCTTGACCAGGTCCGCGATGCCGGCCTGCGCCAGGTCCAGCAGGCGGTTCATGCCGGCGCGGTCGAAGGCGGCGCCTTCGGCCGTGCCCTGCACCTCGATGAAGTGGCCGGCGTCCGTCATCACCACGTTCATGTCGGTGTCGCAGTCGGAGTCCTCCACATAGTCCAGGTCCAGCACCGGCATGCCCTTGTACACGCCGACCGAGATCGCGGCCACGAAGTGCTTGAGCGGCACGGCCGGTATCGCGCCGCGCTCCACCAATTTGCTGAACGCATCGTACGCGGCCACCATGGCGCCGGTGATGGAGGCGGTGCGGGTGCCGCCGTCGGCCTGGATCACGTCGCAGTCCAGGTTCAGCGTGCGCTCGCCGAAGGCCTCCAGGTCGAAGGCGGCGCGCAGCGAGCGGCCGATCAGGCGCTGGATCTCCTGCGTGCGCCCGCTTTGCTTGCCGCGCGCCGCCTCGCGGTCCATGCGGGTGTGCGTGGAGCGCGGCAGCATGCCGTATTCGGCCGTCAGCCAGCCCTGCCCTTTGCCCTTCAGGAAGCCCGGCACCTTGTCCTCGATGCTGGCGGTGCAGATCACCTTGGTGTCGCCGCATTCGATCAGCACCGAGCCCTCGGCGTGCTTGGTGTACTGGCGCGTCAAACGGATGGCGCGCAGCGCGTCCACGGGGCGGCCGCTGGGGCGGGATTCAAATGTCATTGTTGTTGTCTTTCCGTGTCAGTAATTGGGATGATTTTTCTATCGCGCCCCGTATCTCGGCGATGGCGCGTTCGATCTCGTCTTCGTCGAAGGCGTCGACCGGGGCCTCGGCGTCCTGCCGCGCGGCGCCGCTGATCGTGGTGCTGACCTGGTCCTCGGCCAGCATCTCGGTGGAGATCGTGGTCGAGGCGCCGGTCGGAACGCCGGCCGCGCCGTCGGCGACGCCGCCGCCCTGCCACATGATGGCCAGCGCGGTGGCATTGTCGCTGGCCGGGCCGGCCATGGCGACCGCCGCGGTCAGCATGTCCGGCACGGCGCGCACCACGGTCTGCGTGTGCAGGCGCTGCGCCATGTCCTCGTCGCCCAGCACCGCCCACAGGCCGTCCGAGCATAATAGCATCACGTCGCCGGGCAGCATGCTGGCGCGGCGCGACATCTCCACCTTCGGCAGCATGGAGGCGCCCAGGCAGTTATAGAGCTTGTTGCGGTCCGGGTGGGTGGTGCGCGCGGACGCGGGCACGGCGCCGCGCGCGATCAGGTTTTCCACGTGCGAGTGGTCGCGCGTGCGCGCCAGCACCTGGCCGCCGCGCATCCAGTACAGGCGAGAGTCGCCGCAGTGCGCCCAGGTGGCGATGTTGTGCTGGATCAGGCAGGCCACCACCGTGGTGCGCGGCGTGTCCGGCAGGTTGTGCATGGCCTTGTAGCGGTGGATCTCCTGGTGCGCGGCCAGGAAGGCCTCCTCCAGGAAGCGCTCCGGCTTCCTCACGTAGGGCGTGGCCTGTTGCTGGAACATGGTGGACAGGGTCTCGAGCGCGATGGTGGCGGCCACCTCGCCGCGCAGGTGGCCGCCCATGCCGTCGGCCAGCACCAGCAAGAGCGCGTCGCGCGTGAAGCTGTAGCCCATGCGGTCCTGGTTGACGCGGCGGCCGCCGATCTGGCTTTCCTGATACACGGAGAATTGCATGACTATCCTTTCAGGATTGCAGCGTGGTCTGCGCCTCGCCCTTCTTGCGGCCGAAGCGGCCCAGCAGGCCGCGGAACTGGCCGCCCAGCTTTTCGAGCGCGCCCGGCTCGACGGGCGCGGCCAGCGGCGTTTGCAGCACCTTCTGCATCTCGAACAGGCTTTGCGGCCGCGCCAGCGGATCGATCTCCAGCGCGCGCCGCACCAGCGCCACCAGTTCCGGCGTGTACATGCCATCGAGCTTGGCGAAATGCCCCGCCATTTTATCCTCCTTGCGGCGCTGGTCGGCCGGCTGCGGCGGCGAACCGACCATGCAGGCGAACATGGCGGCGCCGATGCTGTAGACGTCCGTCCAGGGGCCCAGCTGCTCGGTCTTCACGTACAGCTCGGGCGGCGCGAAGCCGGGGGTGTACATGGGCGTGAGCATGGGCAGGTCGTTGTTCACGGTCTGGCGCGCGGCGCCGAAGTCCAGCAGCATGGGCGTGCCGTCGGTGCGCAGGTAGATGTTGGCCGGCTTCAGGTCCAGGTGCAGCAGCTTGCTGGCGTGGACCTCGCGCAGCCCTTTCAGCACCTGCAGGAAGATGCGGCGGATGAAGGCCTCGCCCAGTTTGCCGCCGCGCGCGCGCTGCGCCTGGATGTGCTCCTGCAGCGAATGGCCCGATTCGTAGGCCATAACCATATAAACCGTTTCGTTCGCGCGGAAGAAATTCAGCACTCTTACAACATTCGGATGCGAGATCCGCGCCAGCGCCCGGCCCTCCTCGAAGAAGCATTTGAGGCCGATACGGAACACCGGCAGATTGGCTTTCGCTATGGCGGGCGCGAGTTCGCCGGGCTGGCGCAGCGCCAGGGAACTGGGCAGATACTCCTTGATCGCCACGGCGCCGCCCTCCGCGTCATAGGCGAGGTAAACAATACTGAACCCGCCGGACGCAATTTTCTTTACAATGCGATATCCAGCAATTTCCAGACCATCGGGCAACGGGGCGTTGTTTTGTGCAGCCATAGATTCCTCGCCTCAACATCCGGATTGTGTGGATAAATCACTGTTTTGTAAAGATTAAATCGGGGACATCCTTTGAGCATTTCCAGCATGACGGGCTACGCGGTTGCCACCAGCGAGAGCGCAGCCGGCACTCTGACGATCGAAATCAAGAGCGTCAATTCGCGTTTTCTAGACTTGCAGTTTCGAATAAACGACGATTTGCGCGCGCTGGAACCCGATCTGCGGTCCGCCATCATGGGCGCCATCACGCGCGGCAAGGTGGAGCTGCGCCTGAGCTTCGGCCGCAAGGCCGCCGGCGCCGGCACCCAGGCGCTGAACATGGCGCTGCTGGAGGAGTTGTCGCGCTTGCAAGGAGAGGTGGGCAAGCATTTCGTCGCCGCTCCGGTGATGACTGTTGCGGAATTGCTGCGCTGGCCCGGCGTGATCGAGGAGGCCCAGATCGGCCAGGAGACGCTGCAGGCCGACGTGGCCGCGCTGATGGGACGCACCCTGTCGGCCTTCGTCACCAGCCGCCAGCGCGAGGGCGCGGCGCTGGAAGCCATGCTGGTTTCCCGCATCGAGGCCATGGAGGCCATCGTCAAGCGCATCACGCCGCTGATCCCGCAGGTGGTGGCGGCCTTCCAGCAAAAGGCCGTGGAGCGCATGCAGGAGGCGCTGGGCCTGGCCTGCCAGGGCTCGAACACCAGCCTGTCGCGCCAGGACGCGATGGAGCGCATCCGTCAGGAAGTGATCCTGTACGGCATCCGCATCGACGTGGCCGAGGAACTGGGCCGCCTGTCGGCGCACCTGGGCGAGACCCGCCACATCCTGAAAAAGGGCGGCCAGGTCGGCAAGCGCCTGGACTTCATGATGCAGGAGCTGAACCGCGAAGCCAACACGCTGGGCGCCAAGGCCTCCGTCAAGGAGCTGGCCGACGCGTCGATGGAACTGAAGCTGCTGATCGAGCAGATGCGGGAGCAGGTGCAGAACCTGGAGTGAGGTTTCAACAAGGGCGGCGCGCATTCCCTCCATTCGAGCCCGGCGAAGACTTTCACAGCCTGGGTGTCGCCCGTCGCCATCTCCTCAAGCCTGCGATCATGTTTCCGTTTGGCCCAGGGCCAGGGAATCCAGCAGCGCCTCAAGCATGGTCCGCTGCACCGCCTGATCGTTGCTCACATCCTCGCCGTTTTTCAGTTCGCGGCGCTCGGCCACGGTGAAACATGCGGCGCCCAGGGCACCCGCCCATAGGAGGCGGACCGCGAATTCGGGGCTGCAATTCATACGGCCCTGCTCCTCCAGTCTCGACATGTCCCTGACGGCGTTCTCCAGTGTACTGGCGACCGCCTGCGGCGGCTCGCCAATCAAAATTTGCTGAATGACGATGCGGCACATGCGTGGCTCTTCGTTCGCGAAGCGCATGAACGTCAGCCAACCGTCATGGATGCCTTGCCGGGTACCCTTGGTTCTCGCGCCACGCCGATAAGACGCCGCCACCGCGCGAAAGGTCTGATTGATGGCCGCCCGATGCAGTCCGTTCAAGTCGCCGTAATGGTGATACATGGCGGGCGCGCCAACCCCCGCCTCGGCGCAGATGGCGCGGGCGGTGGCGCCTTCGCGCCCGACGGAGCTCAGGAGCCGGATCGCGACCTTGAGCAGATCCTTCTTGGCTCGCCCCGCCGTCTCGACGGGGCGGCCCCGCCCTGCTTGCTTAGGATTGCTCATGGCGATGCCCGGCGGCGGTGAAAAATGTTGAAACAACGTGCATGGGTGCTTTTCTGATGACGGATGAAGTAGCGCCATTATAGGTCGCTTCCGGAGCCCGTCCCAACCGCCCGGGCGCGCCGCCGGCGCCAGCCGTCCGGTCCCCGACATCCGCCGCGGGGCCGCATTTTGTGGATGACATGACAAATTTCGGGTGATATTATAACGACGTTATATTAATCCGGACAGCCTTCCGGAAGGGCCGGGAGGGCTGGCCGCCGCCCGGACATGGCACATCCCATCCGCCACCGGGACTCTGAAAAATTCCCGGGGCATTGTTAACAGGCCTGTCCAACGACGGGTCCATCTTGGAGACGAAAATGGAAAAAGCGACAAAGCGAATTGTGGATATTTCTTTGGCATGGACCGGGCCGCTGTTCGTGCTCGGCTACATCCTGTTTTGGGCGGTGCTCGGGCATAACGTTCCGCCTCCCAATATGATGGCGATGACACCTGACCAGCTCGTTTCGGAATATTACGGAAAGTACCAAAATGACATCGCGATCGGCATGGTCGGCTGCTGCGTGGTCGGCCTGCTATATCTTCCATGGTCGATGCTGCTCGCCTCCATGCTGCGCGAGGAGGATGGATCGCTGGGGGTGCTCAGCCTGATGGAAGCCGCCGGCGGCCTGTTGACGGCGTGGCTGCTGGCATTTTGCCCAGCGATCTGGGCCGCATGCGCCCTGCTCGCGACCAGCATTCCGGCATACATGATCAAGGCCATGCATGTGTTCACATGGGTGATCTATGACTGCACCTTCATGATCACCACGATCCAGTTGGCGGGCCTGGGCCTGTACACCATTCTGAACAGGAAGCAGAAAATCTTCCCCGCCTGGACCGGATGGTGCGCGATCGCGGTCGGCATCATTTTCCTGCCACTGGTGTTGATGCCGTTTGTCAGCGAGGGGCCGTTCACAGTCGCGGGAAGCTGGAATTTCTACATCGTCTTCGGCACCTGGCTGTTCGCGTTCTTCACCCCTTACAGCTACTACATGCTGAAGGAAACCCTGGGCTATAACGCGCGCGCCAAGCAGGCCTTTGCACCGGCGCTCGGATAGTTCAATCCCAGCCCAGGCGACAGGCGTCATCTTGCCGATGCCTGCGCCTGGGCACCGCACGCGCCGCCCCCACTGGAACCCCGATGCAAAAACACCCATATCCACCGTACGTTTCCGAGGCTGGCCGCGCCCCCGGAACCAACGGCCTTTGGACTTTCCTGTTCATAGACATGATCATCTTCCTGTTGATCTTTTTCACCTTCATGAGCGAACGACTCTCGCACGCCGGGCAGTACACAAGGTCGCAACTTCAATTGAACGAACTATTCGGATTCGCCAACACGCTGATTCTTCTGACGAGTTCATGGATGGTGGTGGAGGCTGGAAGGCATCGAAGCGATGCATGCCAGCGCAAGTGTCACGCAGGCTGGGACTGGCGTTTCTGCTTGGACTCGCGTTTTCCGTGACCAAGCTGATCGAATATTTCCTCAAGATCGATCAGGGCCTCACTCCGGCCACCGATCCATTCCTTTCGTTTTACTTCTTTATCACCATGGTCCATTTTCTCCACGTCATCGTCGGGATGGGCCTCATCGCCTATTGCCGGAGGCACGCGTTCGCGCGCGCCGGCGCCAAGGAATACCACACGCTGCTGGAGAACGTCGGACTGTATTGGCATCTCGTCGATATCCTGTGGATCTTTATCTTCCCCATGCTTTATCTGGTGGGGCGCGCATGAAAAACGTATTCGGCCGATGCACCACTGCCGGCGTATGGATTTTCCTGACCGTACTCACCCTGCTCTCCCTCGCGGTGTTCGAGAACGTCTCGTGGCGGGAGGCCGCGTCGGTACTGGCGGTGCTGGTTGCGATGACCAAGGTGCGGGTCGTGATCGTCAGCTTCATGGAGGTCGGGCGGGCACTTCCACACTGGCGCTTTCTGTTCGAGAGCTGGAATTTCGCGGCCGCGGCAACCATCGTCATCGGCTACGTTTCGAGCTTGCGCTGAGCGCATAGCCCGTCCCTTTTCCGCACCTCCCCGTCAGTCAACATTACAGTTGACTGACGGGGAGCCATATGTCAGACTCGTTGCACATGCTCGACACCTCTCATCCAATTAGCGCCACCACAACCCAGGCAAGACAACGGAACTGATATGAACCACACCCTATTGATCGTTGGCGCCGGTTGCGGCGGCACCGAATTGGCGTTCGCCGCGCGCGCCGCCGGCTGGAGCGGCCCGGTCACCATCGTCGGGGCCGAAGCGGCCGCGCCGTACCATCGCCCGCCATTGTCCAAGGCCTACCTCAGCGGCGAGACCAGCGAGGCGTCCCTGCAAATCAAGGCGCCGGCGGTCTACGACAAGTTCAACATCGGCCTGATCACGGGAACGGCGGCCGCCGCGATCGACCGCCCGAACCGCCGTTTGCTTCTCGACGACGGCCGCGCGCTGCCGTACGACCGGCTGGCCCTGGCCACCGGAGGCCGTCCGCGCCCCCTGCCCGCGGCGGCCGGCGGCGCCGAATCGTGCGAGAATTTCCATTACCTCAGAACCAAGAGCGACGCCGCGGCGATCCGCGCCGGGTTTGGACCGGGCAAGCGGCTGGTGGTCATCGGCGGCGGCTACGTCGGCCTCGAGGTGGCCGCCGCCGCGCGCAAGGCCGGCATGCAGGTGACCTTGCTGGAAGTCGCCCCGCGCCTGCTGGCGCGCGTCACCGCCCCCCGCCTGTCGCAGTTTTACCTCGACACGCATCGCCGCGCCGGCGTCAACGTGCGCGTGGACGCGCATGTCGATGAACTGGAACTGACGGCGGACCGGCGCCGTGTCGCGGCCGTGCACTGCGCCGGCGGCCCGCCCATCGCGGCCGACCTGGTGGTGGCCGGCGTCGGCCTGGTGCCCAATACCGAACTGGCCAGCGCGGCCGGACTGGCGGTCGACAACGGCATCGTCGTGGACCACGAACTGCGCACCGCCGACCCGCACATCGCCGCCATCGGCGATTGCGGCAACCACCACAGCGCCTTGTATGACCGGCGGGTGCGGATCGAATCGGTCCCGAACGCGCTCGAGCAGGCGAGAAAACTGGCGGCGCTGTTATGCGGCAAGACGCCGCGCCCCGACGCCGCGCCCTGGTTCTGGTCCGATCAGTACGACCTGAACCTGAAAATGGTCGGTCTTGCGCAAGGCCACGAGCGGGTCGTGTTGCGCGGCGACCCGGACCAGGGCGGCTTCAGCGCCTTCTATCTGCTGGGGAACCGCGTGCTGGCGGCCGACACGGTCAATCGCCCGCAGGAATTCGCCTTGGCAAAACGGATCGTCAATGAACGCATCGCCGTCGATGACGCCCTGCTGGCCGACGATACGCTGCCGCTGGAAGGCCTGATGGCGGCGACCGCGCCCGTTCCCGAATAATTTCAACAGTTGGAGACCAGGAGAAGAAAATGGCAAAAGTTATCTACATTACCGCGGCGGGAGAGCGCACCGAACTGGAAGTCGATGCGGGGGTCAATCTGATGCAGGCCGCCGTTTCCAACGGCATCTACGAGATCGTCGGCGACTGCGGCGGCAGCGCCAGTTGCGCCACCTGCCACGTCTACCTCGATCCCGCGTTCGCGCAACTGGTGCCGGCGCCCGGCCCGAGGGAGGAGCAGATGATGGGCAGCACGGCGTCCCCCAGGACCGCGGAAAGCCGGCTCAGCTGCCAGATCGTCATGGAGGAACAGCTCGACGGCATTATCCTGCGGATACCCGAAACCCAATGGTGATGCGACACGGCGGGCGCGACGCCCGCCGCGGTCCGCGGGAGGCCGCTCAGCCCAGATACAAACTGGCCGCGATGATATCGCGGCCAATCGCGGCCTCGAGCGCCTCCAGGCCATCGAGCTTGACCTCGTCGCGGAGCTTTTTCAAGAACTCGACGCCGACGATCTTGCCATAGCAGGCGGCGATCGGCTCGAGCACATGCACCTCGAGCAGGCGCTCGCCGTCGTCCTCCACGGTGGGCCTGATGCCCACGCTCGCCACCGCCGGCAAGGCGCTCGGCGCCAGCCCGTGGACCCGGACGGCATACACGCCGTCCAGCCCGCGCGGGCCGTGCGGCATCCGCAAGTTCAAGGTCGGAAAGCCCAGCGTGCGTCCCAGTTTTCGTCCATGCACCACGCGTCCCGAAACCACGAGGGGACGCTCCAGCAGACGCTGGACGGCGGCGAAATCGGCGGCGCGCACCGCGGCGTCCACGGCCTGCGCCGAGCGCGCCATCCGCGCCTCGTCGTCCGCCTCCATGCACTGCCTCACGTTCGGCCATGCCATGATGCGGCGCGCCCTGGCGCTGCCGGCGCGCGCGATCATCAATTGTTCGACGCCGCATTCCCGCAAGGCCATGGCGGCGTCGCGCAGATTGCTGGCGCTCCTGCCCTCTTGCCGGCCGGGCGCCAGCAACAGCGCCGCCAGCGCCAGCCCATCGGCATCGGCCCGCGCGCGCGCGCGCGCCAGCAGGCGCCGGTGCGCGCCGTGCGGGCCGTCGAAATCGGACACCACCAGCAAGCAAGGCTCGCCGGCGGCGGCTTGGTGGGTGCGCGGCAGCTTCATGGCAGCACCTCGGCTTCCGGTCCGATTCCCGACGCCGGTCCGAACAGATGGCCCAGCTTGGCGGCCTTGGTGGCGAGATAACGCCGGTTGTGCGGGTTGACGCCATGCACCAGGCCTATCCGCCCGGCCACCACGACACCGGCTTCGCGCAGCGCGTCGAGCTTGCGCGGGTTATTGGTCATCAACTCGATGGACGCCACCCGCACATGCGCCAGCATGGGGCCGCACATCGCGTAGTCGCGCAAGTCGGCCGCGAAGCCGAGGCGCGCGTTGGCCTCGACCGTGTCGGCGCCCGCGTCCTGCAGGCCATAGGCCCGGATCTTGTTCATCAGTCCGATCCCGCGCCCTTCCTGGCGCAGGTAAAGCACGACGCCGCGGCCGCGCGCGGCGATGCGCTCGAGCGCGGCGGCCAGCTGGGCGCCGCAATCGCAGCGCTGGCTGAACAGCGCGTCGCCGGTCATGCACTCGGAATGGACGCGGCACAGCACCGGCAGGCCGTCGCCGATATCGCCCAGCGTCAGCGCAAGGTGCTCGTGCCCGCTCGCCGGGTCTTGAAAGCCGTGCAGCTCGAATTCGGCGAACCGCGTGGGCAGCCGGCATGACGCGATGTGATGGATGGGCACGGGCGCCTCCCTTAGTCGGGTTTGACGTATTCGACCACTTTCAGGTCGAAGCCGGAGATGGCGTGGTATTTGACGGGGGCGCTCATCAGCCGCAGCTTGCGCAGGCCGAGCGCGCGCAGGATCTGCGAACCGACGCCCACGTTGAGGAAAGTCTGGCGGCCGCGTTGCGGCCGGCGCGGAAAGTCGCTGCCGCAGCGCACCGTGTCTATGCTGTCGAGCAGGTCGTCGGCCGTCTCCTGCTCGGAGAGCAGCACCACCACTCCGGCGCCCTCGGCCGCCACGCGCGCCAGGCAGCGCCGGATGTCCCAGCCGCTGCTGCCGGCGGCCTGGATGGCGAACATGTCGCGCACCGTGACCGCCAGCTGGACCCGCGCCAGCACCGCCTGCTCCGGATCGATCTGGCCGCGCACCATCGCCAGGTGCACCTTGCCGGTGATCGTGTCGCGGTAGGTGTGCAGCATGAACTGGCCGTCCGCCGTGGCGACCGGCGCCTCGCCGAGCTTCTCGATGGTGCTCTCGTACAGCACGCGGTAATGGATCAGATCGGCGATCGTGCCGATCTTGAGCCCGTGCTCGCGCGCGAACAATTCCAGGTCGGGCCGGCGCGCCATGGTGCCGTCGTCGTTCATGATCTCGCAAATGACGCCGGTCTCCTCGAAGCCGGCCAGGCGCGCCAGGTCGCAGGCGGCCTCGGTGTGTCCCGCCCGCACCATCACGCCGCCCGGGCGCGCGACCAGCGGGAAGATGTGGCCCGGCTGCACAATGTCGCAGACGCCGGCGCCGCGCGCGGCGGCCACCTGCACCGTGCGCGCGCGGTCGGCCGCCGAGATCCCGGTCGTGACGCCCGTCGCCGCCTCGATCGAGGTGGTGAAGTTGGTGCCGAATCCGGAACCGTTGCCCTCGACCATGGCGCGCAGCCCCAGCCGCTCGCTGCGCGCCTGGCTCATCGGCATGCAAATCAGGCCGCGGGCGTGGCGCGCCATGAAGTTGATGTGCCCGGCCGTGACGCGCTCCGCCGCCATCACGATGTCGCCCTCGTTCTCGCGGTCCTCGTCATCCATCAGCACGACCATTTTGCCGTCCCGGATGTCTTGGATGATTTCCTCTGTCGTATTCAGTTCCATGCGCGCTCCTGCCGGTGGGTTGGGATGTATCGGTTCCGATTCCCTGCCCTGGCGGGGGAGCCGACGATGCATCGATTATGCCGCCGGCCACCCGATCTGTCAACACATGTGTTGACAGATCGGCGCAACCCGGCTCAGAGGCGCTCGAAGACCGCCGCGATGCCCTGGCCGCCGCCGATGCACATGGTGACCAGCGCATAGCGGCCGCCGGTGCGGTGCAACTCGTGGATCGCCTTGATGGTGATGATGGCGCCGGTCGCGCCCACCGGATGTCCCAGCGAAATGCCGGACCCGTTCGGATTGACCTTGCCGGGGTCGAAGCCGAGCTCGCGGGTCACGGCGCAGGCCTGGGCCGCGAACGCCTCGTTCGATTCGATCACGTCCAGATCCTCCACGCGCAGTCCGGTTCGCCGCAAGACCAGCCGGGTGGCGGGCACCGGACCGATGCCCATATACGCGGGCTCCACCCCGGCATGGGCGTAGCCGACCAGCCTGGCCAACGGCCGCAGGCCCAGCGCCAGGGCGCGCTCCCGCTCGGCCATGACGATGGCGGCGGCGCCGTCGTTGATTCCCGAGGCGTTGCCGGCGGTGACCAGGCCGTCCTTCCGGAACGCGGGCCGCATGGCGGCCAGCGCCTGCGCGGTGGTGTCGCCCCGCACGTGTTCATCGGTGTCGAACCGCGCCACGCCCTTGCGCGTGCGCACCTCGACCGGCACGATCTGCTCCCGGAAATAGCCGGCCGCGATCGCCCTCGCCGCCCGGCGCTGGCTCTCCAGCGCGAGCGCGTCCTGCGCCTCGCGCGTGACGCCGTAGCGCGCCGCGACGTTCTCGGCCGTCACCCCCATGTGCGTCGCCTCCCACGGATCGTGCAGGATGCCGCTCATGCAATCGACCAGCGCGCTGTCGCCCATGCGCGCGCCCCAGCGCGCCGCCGGCAGCATGAACGCGCCCCGGCTCATCGACTCGGCGCCGCCGCCGATCGCCACGCCGGCGTCGTCGAGCTGGATGGCCTGGGCCGCCGAGACGATCGCCTGCAGCCCGGAGCCGCACAGGCGGTTGACGTTGAACGCCGGGGTCTGTTGCGGAATGCCGGCGTCGATCGCGGCCACCCTGCTCAGGTAGGCGTCGCGCGGTTCGGTCGGCACCACGTTGCCCATCACCACATGGCCGACGCTGTCCGGCGGGGCGCCGGAACGCTCGAGCGCGGCGCGCACCACAATGGCGCCCAATTCGCACGGCGACACGTCCTTGAGCGCGCCGCCGAACGAGCCGATCGCGGTGCGGGCCATGCCGACCACCACCACTTCTTTTTGCTTCATGCCGATTCCTTCGCTGCTTGGGGTTAAGGTTACGTTGGGCCGGGCACCGCCCGGGTGGTGGCGGGATTCCACACCAGCGGCAGGCCCTTGACCGAGCCGACGATGCCGCCCTGGTGCGAGATGGTCGCGCCCGGCGCGATCTCGAACCGCGGAATGCGCGCCAGCCATTCGGTCAAGGTCGCGATGATTTCCCGCCGCGCCAGGTGCTGGCCCAGACACAGATGGGAGCCGTGGCCGAACGTCGTGTGCGACACTTTCTTGCGGCCGAAATCGACATGCATCGGGCAGGCGTTCTCGCGTTCATCCAGGCCGGTGAGCAATTGCGGCAACAGGATCTGGTCGCCCTGTTTCAGCTGCACGCCGTGGAAGCTCAGGTCCGAAGTGAGGATGCGGCCGTCGGCGACCAGGCCGAAACGGCGCAGCAATTCCTCCGTCGCGGCCGGGATGCGCGCCGGATCGTCCACCAGTTCCTGGCGGTGGGCCGGGCTTTGCGCCAGGAACTGCATGCAGAACCCGAGGAAATTGATCACCGTGTCCAGCCCGCCCAGCAACAGCAGGCCAGTCATGCGCAGCGCCTCGTTCTTGGTGATCGGACGGCCGTCGATCTTGCCGCCGGCGATCTTGCTGATCGCGTCGTCGCCCGGCGCCGCCATGCGCGCGTCGATGATCGGCGACAAATAGGTGTAAAAGGCGTCGCGGGCCTCGGCGAACGTCATCGAGCCGTCCGGCCGGGTCATCTGGTCGCCGAGGTTTTTCAGGAACGGCATGTCCCGGTCGGGCAGGTCGGCCAGCATGAAGAAGATCCGGATCGGGAACGGTTCGGCGAAGTCCTCGGTGAAGTTGCACTTGCCGAGCGGCCTCAGCTGCTCGATCAATTCGACCGCCAGCGCCTGGATACGCGGCTCCAGCGCGTCCACCACCGGCATGCCGACCGTGGTGCTGGCCAGCGCGCGGTACTTGCGCTGCTCCGGCGGGTCCATCGAGGTGGGAATGAAATCGTACGCCTCGCCGACTTCGCGCGGAATGAAGGGGCACTGGCTGGAAAAATGCCCCGTGTCCTCGAAGGCCTCGCGGATGATCTGGCCGCGGGTGGCGATCCAGTGGCCGCCGTTGTGGCGGGTCCAGACCAGGTCCGGCACGCCGGGCGCCTGCAGCCGCTTGTAAGCTTCCTGCAGGCCGGCGTCCAGGCCGACCGGGTTGTACATGTCGAAATCAAAAACCAGGCTCTCGGGCACATGGGCCGGCAACGGCGCCAGCTTGGACAGGGGAATCGCTTCGGTGGTAGTCATGATGGTCTCGTCTTTTCTAATGGGTGACGGGGGAAGTGGGCGGCGGGTCACAGGGTGGGATCGATCACCGGCTTGATCGCCGCGCCGGACTTCACCAATTCAAGCGCCTTGACCGCGTCGCCGATGGCGAGCCGGTGGCTGATCAGGCTGGCCAGCGGATAGCGGTCCTGCAGGTGCACGGCCAGGTGCAGCGACTGGTAGTAGTGTTTCGGCTTGGCGAAGGTGGCGCCCGTGATGCGCATGTTTTTAATGGTCAGGTCGCGCGGCGCGATCGGCTGCGTGCCGATCGCCCCCCACAGGCCCAGGACGATGTAGCGGCCATGGTTGCCGGTCAGATCGACGCCCTCGGGGAAGGCCGGCAAGGCGCCGGCCGCCTCCACCACCACGCTGGCGCCGCGCGGGCCCAACACGTCCGCGATTTGCCGGCGCCGCTCGTCGCCGCTGGTCTCTTTGAGCGAGATGGCCGCCGTCGCCCCGAGCGACATGGCGACGTCGAGCCGGTGTTGAGAGTGGTCCAGCACCACGATCTTGCGCGCGCCCGAGACCGCCGCCACCAGCACAGCCGCCAGGCCGACCGGACCGGCGCCCTGCACGATGACGGTGTCGCCCTGCCCCACCGGGCCGCCCTGTTCGAAGCCGCGCAGCACGGTGGGCAGCGCGCAGCCGAGCGCGGCGATCGCGTCCGGGTTGGCGTGGTCGGGCAGCCGGTAGAACGCCATGCCGTTGGGTAGCCAGGCATAGTCGGCGTAGCTGCCCCAGTTCGGTTTTTCGGCGTGTTCGAAGAAGGTCGAGTTGTCGCAGGGGGTCTGGTCCAGCACGGTGCACGAGTGGCAGCGGTGGCACAGCGCGATCGGCGCCCAGTACACCAGGTCGCCGGGCTTGACCGGCGTGCCGGCGTAATCGGTGTCCACGCCCGCGCCGAGTTGCTCGATGCGCCCGATGCCCTCGTGGCCGAGGATGATCGGGAACGGCATCTTGCCCGCCTCGCCGGACACGATGTGCACGTCGCTGCCGCACACGCCGCCGAGCACCACGCGCACCAGCGCGCCGCCCGGTTCGGGGGCGACCACCGGTACTTCCCAGGTCTCGACCCGGTTCTCTTCCACCATCACTGCCGCTTTGCCGTATTTCATGTCATCTCCTTGTTGTTTCAACTCTTGTTAATGTGGCGGCCACAACCAGTGGCCGACTATGGCCCTTGCCCGACAGGCGCCGGCAGCACCGCCGCCAGCACCCGCTCCAGCCAACTCACCGTGGCCAGGCCGCCGAGATCGTCGGGTGCGAGCCAGCAGCAGGCGTCGTGCTCCCAGTTCAGGCGCACCGTGTCGTGCGCGCAGGAAAAGTGGAAGGCATGCACGCGCCAGTGCACGCCGTCCCCGCCCTCGAGTTCCAGCACCGCGCGGCCGGTCAGCAATGGCCCGCCGGCGCCTTCCATGCCGGTCTCCTCGGCGATTTCGATCAGCGCGTGGCGATGCGGATCGGCGCCGGCCGGCAAATGGCCGGTGATGCAATGCCAGCGCCCGGTATCGCCGCTCACCCTGGCGCTGCGCCGGAACAAACCTATCCGGCCGCCGTGCGTGAGCACGGCGGCGACCACTTCCCGCACCGTGTCGGGCGCGGTCCCGTGCTGCTCGCCATGGGCATGCATGATCATCTCCTCGAAAGGCCTGGCGCCGGCGTCAGGCGAAGCGGCGCACCCGGTCCGCGCTGGCGGCGCTGTTCGGCGCCGCCGTCGGGAGCAGGAAGGTGGCCAGCGCTGGCATCAGGATCAGCGCGCCGAGCATGTTCCAGACAAACATGAACGCGAGCAGGATGCCCATGTCGGCCTGGAACTTGATCGGCGACCAGAACCAGGTGACCACCGCGGCGGCCAGGGTCACGCCGATCAGCCCCACCACCTTGCCGGTGAAGGCCAGCGCCTTGTTGTAGGCGGCGCCCACCGACAGGCCCAGGCGCTGCTGGCCCAGCTGGACCGTCAGCAGGTACAGCGAGTAGTCGATCCCGATGCCGACACCGAGCGCCGTGACCGGCAGGGTGGCGACCTTGACGCCGATCCCTAGCGCCACCATCAAGGCTTCGCACAGCACCGACGTGACGATCAGCGGCAGCACGGCGACCAGCACCGCGCGCCAGCTGCGGAAGGTCACGTAGCACAGCACGATCACGGCGGCGTACACGTACAGCAGCATGGTCCGGTTGGCGCGGCTGACGGCGATGTTGGTGGCCGCCTCGATCCCGGCGTTGCCGGCCGCCAGCAGGAACTTGCGGTCCGCCGTGTTGTGGACGGCGGCGAACTTCTCGACCGTGTCGACCACCCGTTCCAGGGTCTCGGCCTTGTGGTCGGCCAGGTAGGCGATGATCGGCGAGACCGAGCGGGCCTCGTTGAGCATTTCCGGGTTGGAGTCGAACACGTAGTTCAGGGCGTCGGCGATCACCGCCGGGTCGCGGTTCAGGGTCATCCATTTTTCCGACCCCTCGAAACCGGCCGAGGTGTAGGCGCGCGCCAGGCTGGACGCGGCCACGGTGGTCTGCACGCCCGGCAGCGCGCGCAGTTCCTCCTCGAGGCGGTCCATTTCCAGCATGGTTTCAAAGCTGATCAGGCCACCCTCCCCGGCGTCCACGATCACGGCGAACTGGTCGCTCGAGAGCTGGTACTTGGCGGTGATGTAGGCGTTGTCGCGGTTGTAGCGCGAATCGGGACGCAGCTCCGGCGCCCCCGGGTCGAGGTCGCCGATTTTCAATCCGCCCGACGCCACCAGCCCCGCCGCGGTCAGCGCCACGGCGGCGGCCAGCACCACCTTCGCGCGGCCGCGCTCGGTGAACCGGCCGAGCCAGACCATCAGCGGATGGTCGGCCTCGTCGCTCTTCAGGGTGCGCTCGGCCGAGGCCAGGCTGACGCCCGTGTAGGACAGCAGGATGGGCAGCAGGATCAGGTTGGTGAAGATCAGCACGGCGACGCCGATGCTGGCCGAAATCGCCAGCCCGTGGATGACGGGGATGTCGATCACGGACAGCACCATGAAGCCCACCGCGTCGGCCAGCAGCGCCGTCAGTCCGGCCAGGAACAGGCGCCGGAAGGTGTAGCGCGCGGCCACGTAGCGGTGGGTGCCGCGGCCGATGTCCTGCATGATGCCGTTCATCTTCTGCGCGCCGTGCGAGACGCCGATCGCGAAGATCAGGAAGGGCACCAGCACCGAATAGGGATCGAGCACGAAGCCGAGCAGGCGCATCAGGCCGAGCTGCCAGAGCACCGCCACGAACGAGCACAGCACCACCAGCAGGGTGCTGCGCAGGCAGCGCGTGTAGAGCAGGATGATGGCGGTGGCGATGGCGGCGGCGATGGCGAAGTAGGCGAACACCTCGAGCATGCCATTGATCAGGTCGCCGACCAGCTGCGCGAAGCCGATGATGTGGATCTTGACGCCGTCCTTTTCATGCGCGCGTATCTTGTTGAGCTCTTCGGTGAACTTGCGGTAGTCGAGCGTCTTGCCGGTGGCCGCGTCGATCTCGACCAGCGGCACGAAAATGGTGCTCGATTTCTGGTCGTTGGCCACCAGCGAGCCGACGATGCCGGCGCGGTTGACGTTGAAGCGCAGCGCCTCGATGCTGGCGGCCGAGCCGTCGTAGCTGTCCGGCATGACCGAGCCGCCCTTGTAGCCGGCCTCGGTGATCTCGGTCCAGCGCACCACCGACATCCAGAGCGACTTCATGAAGGAACGGTCGACGCCCGGTATCAGGAACACCTGGTCGTTGATCGCGCGCAGCTTCTCCAGGTAGGCCGCGTTGTAGATGTCGCCGGTCGGGTTTTCGACGACGATCCGCACCGAGTTGCCCAGTCCGCCGAGCGAGGCCGCGTGCGCCCGGTAGTTCTGCACGTAGGGATGGGACAGCGGCATCATCTTCTCGAAACTGGCGTTGATCTCCAGCTGGAAGCTCTTGTAGCCCAGGAACAGCGAGGCCAGCAGGCACAGCGCCAGCAGGACGGCGCGGTTGTTGAAAATCAGCCGTTCGAGCAAATGCCCCGACTTGTGATCGAAAAGCGAGGGCGACGCCACGACGGGCATCGCGTCCAGTTCATTGGTGGTTGCATGCATGATATCGGTGCCAGGTTCAGGGATGATCGGTCGGAGGCTGGGCGGCCGGGCGCGGCTCGACCCGCACGCCGGCCAGCCCGGTCAGCACCAGGGCGCGGTCGTCCAGGATGGCCAGGTTGGTGTAGCGCATCGGGCGGGCCGGCTGAACGGGTTTGAACTCGTGCCCCGCCGCGCCGCCCAGCAACAGCAGGCCGGCGCTGTTGACCAGCACGAAGCCGCCCTGGTCCGGCGCCGCGGCGCCGCCCATCACGGTGGCGTCGGAGCCGGTCTTGACGGCTTCCCAGCGCCGTCCCTGGTCCTCGCTGCGATAGACGTTGCCGCGCAGGCCGAACGCCAGCAGCACCCGCTCGTTGCCGGCGACGCCGAAGAAGCTGCCCGCATAGCCGGTCTGCGCGCGGCCGAAGCGCGCGCCGTCGCCGTCCAGGGCGTACACGGTGCCCTGCTCGCCGACGACGTAGATCCGCTCGCCCACGCCGCGTATGCCGTTCAGGTTGAGGAACTCGGGATTGTCGATCCGGTGCAGCCATGGCTCCCAGGTCTTGCCGCCGTCCACGGTGGCCGCGATCATGCCGAACGCGCCGACCGCGTAGCCGCGCAGGCTGTCGCTGAACCAGACGTCCAGGTACGGCAGCGCGGGCCCGGATTTGAAGTTGCGCTCGACCTGGGCCAGCACGCGGGCGGCGTCGGGCGCGCCGTCGGCCACCAGTTTGGCGTAGAACGCGCGGAACCGTGTCGCGGCCATGCGGCCGTCGAGTTGTTTGGTCCAGCTGGCGCCGCCATCGGCGCTGTGCAGGATGACGCCGTCGTGCCCCACCGCCCAGCCATCGCTGGCGTTCGGGAATTGCACCGCCACCAGGTCGCTCTGGACCGGCACCCGCGCCTGCGTCCAGCTCGCGCCCTGGTCGTCGGAGACGACGACCAGGCCCCGGGAGCCGACCGCGACAATGCGCGCGCCCGCCCGCGCGACGGCCATCATCGGCCGCAGCTGCGGTTCCGTCACCCGCGGCGCCGGGTGGTCCAGCGGGTCCTTGAAAGCCGACGGGGCCGGGACGCCGGCGCCGTGCGCGGGCGCCATCAGCGCGAAGAGGGCCGCCGCCGCGGCCGCGCCGCGCCGCGCGCGGCATCGAAGAGTGAATGTTTTCATGAATATGGTCCGGTGTAGGCTGTTGCGGGAGGGCCGCGCGCGCCGGGCGCGCGCGGCCCGGGCTGTGCTAGCGAACGCTGCCCCCCACCACCGCCTGCGGCGACAGCATCAGCGGCAAGCCCTCGTGGCTGTTGTAGCTGCGCACCAGCTTGCCCGGATCCTTGCGGCCGACGTTGATCACCGTGTAGTTGCCCTTGATCAGGTCGTTGAAGCCCCAGCCATCGTTGTTGACGCCGCCGACGTCATAGGCCGGGAAGGTGTACAAGCTCATGTTCTTCCACAGCTTGCCGCCGTTGTCATAGGACTCCGACGCCACGATGCACCAGCAGTCCTCCTCGACATAGAAGGTGCGCCGGCTGTAGACGTGGCGGGCGCCCGTCTTGCGCGTCGCGTCCACCACCCAGACCCGCCGTTTTTCGAAGCGCACCGCCTCGGGGTTCACGTGCTTGGGCCCGATGAAGTCCTTCGACGCGACCTGGTTGGTGATGCCGAACACGTTGTACGGCACCAGCATCTCCTTCTTGCCGACCAGCTTGAAGTCGAAACGGTCCATGCGGCCCGTGAAGCCATGGATCTCGTCCCACAGCAACACGCCGCCATAGCTGGCGATCGGAATGTCGTAGGCGAACTCCGGCGCGGCGCGGACGCGGCGCTGGCCCGGCGTGTAAAACCAGACCTTCTGTCCGCCGTCGCCGGCGTCGTGCATATAGTAGTTCAGGAACACGATACCGGCCGACGACGGCGGGTCCTGCAGCAGCGACGTCAGGCCGTGGACCGCGTTGTAGGTTTCCTTGCGCAGTTTGCCGCTCTGCTCGTACCACGGGTGCAGGAAGTACTCGTTGGGCGTCGGCAGGCTCGAGGCCCGCCCGCCAGTGTCGATCAGCCAGGCCCCGGCGATGGTGTGCGTGACCGGCGGCGCGTAGTGGAAGTTGGCGTTCCACATGACCTCGACGCCGCTTTTCGGCAGCGGGAACGGAATCCCGGGGTACGGCGCGCCGTCGGCGTCGGCGCCCGTCACCGAGTCGCCCTCGACCTTCCCCGCCAGCTTGGCGGTGGTGGCGTTTTTCACCGTGTTCTTCAGCACCCACGACGGATACACCATCGTGCGCTGGGTCGGGTAGACGTCGAGCCGGTAGCTGTCCGGAAAACGCTCCAGCATCGCCTTGTTGCCCTCGGTGAGCATGGCGCCGTACTGCGCCATGTTTTTCGAGGTGACCGAGAACAGCGGCTTTTCCGCCGCGAACGGGTCGACGTAGCGTTCCGCGCCCTTGCTCCAGCCGGCCGGCGGCTTGCTCAGGCCGCCGGTGTAGGCGGGGATGGAGCCGTCGGCGTTGGCGCCCTTCTCGGCGCCGAATTCGGTCAACTTGGCGCCCAGCTGGCGCGCCTCGTCGGCGCCCACCTGCGCCAGCGCCGGCTGCGCCAGCCAGGCGAGGGACGCTGCGGCCAGCAGGCCGCCCATGACACTCTTTTTGTTATCCATTGCTAGTCTCCTGAAAAATCCTAAAACGAGGTCTTGAAAGTCAGCGACACCCAGTTGCGGCTGTTGAGGGCGTGGGCGCCGGTGCCGCTGCCGTACATCGGGCCCACCGGCCCGTCGACGACCGGGCCCGGTTTCCAGTTCAGGCCGTTGTACGACAGCGTCACCGAGTGCTTGCCGTCCAGTAGCGCCTTGAGGCCGATGTTGTAGATGCCGGTGCCCTGCGCGTAGAACGCGCCGGCCGCGTACGCGGGCAGCCCTTTCGCCCCCCACGCGTACGAGGATGGCATGCTGAGATCGATGCCCGGCCACACCTGCAGCCACTGCGGCTCGAAACTGACCCACAGCGCGGTCGCGTTCTTGGTCGAGCAGCCGCTCCACTTGCTGCCCCCGGCGCAGGCGGCGTGGCCGACGCCGTTGTACATGCCTTCGTTGCCGGTCACCTTGGCCAGGTGGGTGTGCGACAGCTCGGCGATGAACAGGCCGGTGTCGTACAGCGGGGTCGAGCCGAGCTGGATGAAGGCGTTGGCGATCAGGTTGACGATATCGCCGGTGGCGCCCTGCGACGGCGCGCCGGGCACGAAGTTGCCGAGCGCGCTGTTCAAGCCGGTGTTCTTGCGATAGGACAGTTCGAAGCCGGTGCTGACGGTGCCGAAGGTGCGCTCGTAGCTCAGCCCCATCAGCTTGACCTTGCGGGCGTAATCGAGGTGGACGCTGCCGCCGTTGGCGCCTGCGTTGATGTCGAACAGGGCCCAGGGGTGCGGATCGTCGAGCTGGCGATAGTAAAGGCCCAGATCGCCCTGCGCCCAGGCCGGCGACCAAGCCACCTTGACGCCGAAATTGTGGTTGTTGTCCGGCGGCGCGTTCTCGGTGCCGGCCGAGACCGCGCCGCCGGCGAAGCCGGCCAGCGCCGGCACCGAGGCCGGTCCCTTGTAGATGAAGTCGCCCGCGCTGAAGTAAGTGCCGGCCTCGGGGTAGCGGTTGGCGCCGAATTCGAAGAAGTACTGGGCGGCGACGGACAGCTCGGGGGAAATGTCGGCCGACAGCAGCAGCTGCTTACGCGGCAGGAATAGTTCCTTGAGCTCGGAACCCGGCTGCGAAAAACCCTTGATGTTGTCGACGCCGGCCTGTCCGTAGGCGATGTTGGAAAAGCCGAAGTAGAAGGCGTTGCCCCAGAACTGGGTCAGGCGGCCGGCCTTGGCGTGCATCGTCACGTCGCCGAATTTGGCGCTGCCGAACACGAAGGCGTCCAGCAATTCGCCGCCCTGGTAGTGATAGCGCTTGGTGTAATCGCTGACGCCGCCGGGGTAGGTGTTCAAGCCCATCGCCAGCAGCGCCGGGTTGCCCGGCACGCGGTCGTGATACGCCCAGTCCTTCCAGCCGGAACCGGTCACCCGCACGCCGAAGCGGTCCTGGTAGATCGCCTGGAATTCCACCAGGTCCTGCAGGCGGTTGGTGACCATGTCGCCCTTGCCGAAGCGGGTCTCCCCCTGGTGGAAAAACGGATGGTTGGCCACATACGGGCTGACTCCCTGGACCCGCCAGCCGGCCGTGTACATGGCGGAATTGTCCAGATTGATTTTCCAGTCCGGGCCGGCATCGAGCTGGACGGCGTGGGCCGCGCCGGCCGCGCAAATCGACGCGACGGTGGCGGCCATGACGCCGCGGCGCAGCAACGTGGCCTGGCGTGCCTGCGGCGCGTTGCGTTCGAGGGCGTTGCCGCCCGTGCTGTCCGCCTGTCTCCTAACCTTCTTGATCCCCATTGCATTGACTCCTTTGTCTGGGTGTTTGTTTTCGGTTGACCGCGTTCCGTTTCCGGATCGCTTATTTTGAAGAATGCACTGGTCCCGGAGACATGTCAACACTAATGTTGATAGTAAACTCGGGTGTTGATCAAAGACGACATCGATCCGTTTCACCATAGCACGCTCCCGCCCGGGACAACGGCACGCACCCATGCGTTTCGGCACGGAGAGGCGCGCGGATGGGGATGGACGAGATGAATGGAACGGGCGGCGAACGGCCGAAATGAGCGACGCCGTTGACAGAACCGGGGGCCGGCGGCGGATGGCGCGGCGGTGGTTCCCGGCCGCCGCGCCGGCCGGTGGCCTACTGGCCGCCGGCGGCGGGCAGGCGGGCGCGCAAGGCGCGCTTGTTGACCTTGGTCGCCGACATCGGCCATTCGTCGGCCCGCATGAAGTACACCGCGCGCGGCACCTTGTAGTTGGCGATGCGGCCTTTGCAAAACGCGATCAGCTCCTCGGCGTCGGCGCTGGCCCCGGGACGCAGTTCGACGAAGGCGACGGGCACCTCGTCGAGCCGGGGGTCGGGGCGGCCGATCACCTCGGCCAGCTTGACCGCCGGGTGGCCGCACAGGAAGGCTTCCACCTCGATCGCCGCCACGTTCTCGCCGCCGACCTTCAGCATGTCCTTGAGCCGGCCCTGGAACATCAGGTCGTCGGCGGCGCTCTGGCAGTACAGGTCGCCGGTGTGCAGCCAGCCGTCGCCGTCCAGCGCCTCGGCGGTCTTGGCCGGATCGCGGAAATAGCCGTCCATGACGCAATACCCGCGCACCTGGATCTCGCCGACCTGGCCCGGCGCCACCGGCAGCCCGGATCCCGGATCGACGATCCGGATCTCCATGCCGGGCACCACCTTGCCATGCGTGGTGGCGCGCAACGCCTGCGGGGCGTCGCGGTCGCTGATGGCGAAGATGCCGGCGGTCTCGGTCATGCCGCATCCCTGGATGACCTCGACATCCGGCAGCAACCGTTGCAAGCGAACGATCAGCGACGGCGGACCGATCACGATCAGGTGGCGCAGCTGCGCCAGCCTGGCCGGATCGAACGCCGGGTGGTCCAGCAAGCCCTGCACGATGGCCGGGAACCATGGCCAGGCGTTGGTGACCCCGCCCCGCGCCATCAGTTCGAGCGCCCTGCCCGGCTCGAAATGGGTGTCGGTCAGATAGGTGCCGGCCACCGCGATGGTGCCGATGAACGGCGCCAGCGAGCCGATGTGGAACAGCGGGCCCGCCCCCCATGTCACGTCATGCCCGCCGCGCGACAGGCGGCGCCGGCTGCGCTCGGCGGGACCGCGCGTCACCGCCTCGTGCGCCAGTACGCAGCCCTTCGGATTGGCCGTGGTGCCGGACGTATACATGATCAAGGCCGGGTCGCGCAGTCTGATCCGGCACCGCGCCCGCTCCACCACGTCGTCGTCGACCCGCGCGGCCAGGCGGACAAAGTCGGCCCGGCCGACGCAGCCGGCGCGTTCCCCGCCGCGCAGCACGACCACCCTGCGCAGCAAAGGCGCCTCGGGCAGCGCCAGCCGCGGCGGATCGGCGGCGCCGGACAGCGACGGCAGGGCTTCGCACAGCAACTGGCAAAAGTCCACGTACTGGCCCTCGGCCGCCGTGGTCAGCACGGCCGTCAGTTGGGCGTTGTCGATGATATAGCCGAGTTCACTGGCCTTGTGGCGCGCATTGAGCGGCACGGCGACGCAGCCGAGCAGGCTGATGCCGAACAAGGCGTCCACGAACTCGGGGCAGTTGACGGCCAGCAGCCCCACATGGTCGCCCCGCTTGACGCCCAGCGCGTGCAGGCCGCGCGCGACCTCCACCGCGTCCAGCAGCAATTGGCGATAACTCTTGCTGGCGTCGGGAAAGACCACCGCGTCGCGCAGCGGCTGCGCGCGCGCGGCGCGCACCAGCAGGTCCGGGATGCTCGACACTTCGCTGAAATACTCTAGATCGATCATGGTTTGGATACTCGATGGTGAACGGTTAGCTCGACGATTCCTTCGGGAAGCCGCCGATTTTACGGGTCGCCCGGCCGGCCATGGCGAGCATGCGGTCGATATAGGACTGGATGCCGACGCCCTCGGCCGGCTTGGGGAAATCGTGCAGCGTCAACGCCAGCGCGACATTGCCGCGCGGCCCGAACACCGGCACCGAGATCAGCCGGATATCGTTTTGCACCGCCGGCAGCAGGTGTTCGGGATCGAACGACAGGCGCGGGATCAGTTCGCGCAGTTCCGTGTCCGGCCCCGCCGTTCCGGCGCCGGCCAGTTGCGCCAGCGTGCTGATGAAGGCGCGCTGCGCATCGTTGACCAGCCCCACCGAATAGCCGCGCTCGCGGACCAGGCGCAGGGCGGTCAGGGCCCGCGGCCGCGCCGCGGCCGGGATGGAAGCGTCCAACCAGCGGGCGATCTCGGCGTCGCCGCACCAGGCGCCGAACACGGAGGCGGTCGGCGGCATGTTCGGCAAGCGCTGTCCCACCAGCGTCGGGATGGAGTCGCGGCGCGCGCTGCCGGCGCCGGCGATGATGACGATCTCGTCGTCGACCCGCGCGGTGGCGATGCAGCGCGCGTCGAGCTCGGCGGCCAACTCCTCCATCTCCGCGCGCAGCATGTCGACCTGGCGCAGCGGCTCGGCGATGGCGCCCAGCGGATCCGGCGCCACCATCGACAAGGGCGAGAATTTGCCGTAACCGCCCTGGAAGAACAGCATCGGCAGGCCGCCCGTGTTGATCTGCAGTTCGCCGACTTCGCCGATCACGATGTAATGGTCGCCCGCCTCCAGCACCGAGCCGATTTCGCAGTCGATCCAGGCGACCGAGTCGGCCAGGATGGGCGAACCGGTGGGCGCCGGCCGCCAGGCCACGCCCTCGAATTTGTCCCCCGCCTTGGCGGCGAAACGGCGGCACAGCGCCTCCTGGTCCGCGCCCAGGATGTTGACGCAGAACCTGCCGGCCGCCTCGATCTTCGGCCAGCTGGACGAAGTCCGGTCGGGCAGGAACGCGACCAGCGGCGGATCGAGCGAGACGGAGGTGAACGAACCGACCACCATGCCAGCCAATGGTGCGCCGGGGGGGGCCGCCGTGATGACGCAGACCCCGGTGGGGAACTGGCCGAGTACCTGCCTGAACCATTTGGGATCGCTGGCCTTGCGCGCTTCCTGGCTGGATGTAGTCATGTCATGCCTCGTCGTCGTGATGGGGTTAACGCCCGCGCCACACGGGCTTGCGCTTCTCGGCGAAGGCGCGCTCGCCCTCGTGCCGGTCCTCGGTGTAGGCGTAGGCCTCGATCGGCTCGAAGCGGGTGGCGAGCGCCACCTCCAGCGGCCAGTCCAGGCGCTGCAGCACCGCCGCCTTCGCGGCCTGCACCGCCAGCGGCGAGGCGGCGACGATCTTGTCGGCCCAGCGCTGCGCGGCGGCGGCCAGGTCGGCCAGTTCCACCACTTCGTTGACCAGCCCGTGCGCCAGCGCGTCGGCGGCCGGCATCCGGTCGCCCGTCAGGATCATGGCCATCGCCACGCGGTGCGGCAGTTGGCGGATGGCGCGGTGCATCACGCCGCATTCGCCCATGATGCCCGCCTTGGTTTCTGGCAGGCCGAACAGGGTGTTGCCGGCCGCGACGATGACGTCGGCGCACATCGCCAGTTCGAAGCCGCCGCCGAGGGCGTAGCCCTGGACCGCCGCGACCAGGGGCTTGGTCAGCGTCACTTGCGGCCCGCCGATGCCGGTCAGGCCGCCGCCGAGCGCCATGCGCCCGGCGCGCTCCGTGCCCTGGCTGACGTCCGCGCCCACGCAAAAGGCGCGCTCGCCCTCCGCGCTTAAAATCGCGGCCCGGATCTCGGGGTTGCGGTTGATTTCCCGCCACGCCTCGAGCAGCGCCGCGTCCATGCCGGGATCGATGGCGTTGAGCGACTTCGGGCGGTTCAGCTTGACGTGCGCGACATGGCCCTGGATGGAAAATTCGATATCAGACATGGGGTGGGGTCTCCTTGGAAGTATGGACGGGCGATACGGTCAACGGTGTGGTGGCGGCGACCCGGTAGGCGGCCATGGCCTCCTTGAGTCCGACGCGCTTGATGAATTCCTTCACCTCGAGCACCTCGGGGGACAGGTGCAGCAAGGCGTCCATGCCCGCCCCCGCCGACGCCGCGTCGCGGAACCCGGTCGCCTCGGCGGCCCGGTTGATCGACAATTTCTTGATGCGCAGCACCGACGGCGGGGTCATGGCGATGCGCCGGGCCAGGTCCTCCACCACGGCCACCAACTGGTCGGCCGGCACGCTGTGGTTGGCCCAGCCCCACTCGACGGCGGTGGGGCCGTCGATGCTGTTGCCGGGCACGAAGGCGAACTCCTTGGCCCGCTTGGGGCCGACCAGCGGCACCCACAGCGGCGCCACATAGCCGCCGCCGATCGGCACGGTCGGCTCGCCGATGCGCGCGTCGTCGGCCACCACGGTGATGTCGGCGTAGACGCACATCTGGGTGGCGCCGGCGATGCAATAGCCGTGGACGGCGGCGATGATGGGTTTCGGATGGTCCCACATCGCGAGATAGCGGTCGACGTTGCGCTGCAGGCGCTCCCGGTCGACCACCGGGTCGGGCAGCACCGTGAGCTTGCCGACCTGCTCCAGGTCGTAGCCGGACGAAAAACCCTTGCCTTCGCCGCGGATGGCGATCACCGGCCCGCCCTCCGTGGCCAGGCGGCGCAGCGCGTCCGAGAACTCGTCGAGCAGCTCGTTCGACAGCGCGTTGGCCTTGCCGGGCCGGTCCAGTATCACCCAGGTCAGCGGCCCGCGATGCTCGACGCGGATGGTGTTGTAGTTGAACACGGCGGACTCCCGCATCAGCCGCGGCGTCCGATGGCCAGGGTTTCCTTCACATGGAAATCCTTCGCCCCGGTGGTGCGCAACTCGCGCCGCTTGAAACGCCAGCGGCCGTCGACGCGCACCACCTCGTCGTGGTACTGGCCCCACACGTGCGAGTCCGGGCGCTCCCGGCTGTATCGATGCCAGGCGTACACGATGGTGCGCACCTTCGCCGCGTCGGCGCCGTCGAAGTCGATCACGATGTTCGACACATGGTGGCTGGTGGCGACGAAGTACGAACCCACGCCCTCCAGCGTCTTGGCGTAGGCGGCGCGGCCCTCGGCGCCGAAATTGGGCGCGTACAACACGACGCAGTCCTCGACGAACAATTCGGCCAGCTCGCTGGCGTGGTTCATGTCCAGATGATAGGCATAGTCGTAAATCAGACGGCTGATCTCCGCCTCCGCCAGCAGTTGTTCCACTTTTTGCTCGGTTGTTTTCATGTTCACTCCACGCATTTTCATATTCTATCAACACTAACGTTGACTAAGAGGGCGAAACAGCGCCTCCGCCGGCCCCTCGGCCGGCGGAGGCCGGCTTCAGGACGGCAGCTTGATGCGGGGCGCGACTTCCTTGGCGATCAGCTCGAGCGACTGGAACCAGGGCGCCGGATCGTCGTAGTAGTCATGCGACTCCACCTGCAGGGTGCCCCAGCCGCCGCAGGCTTCGAACAAGGTGTTGATCTTGTCGGTCACGGTGTCCGGCGAGCCCACCACGAACACCTTGTCGACCAGGAATTCCAGATCGGCGTCGGCCGGGTCGATGCCCGCGTCCTTGGCGAAGCCGTCCATCATGCCGAAGCGGCGCCAGATCGGGATCAGGTAGCGTTCGAAGCAGTAGCCGATCGGGCCCTCCATCACCAGCCGCTTGGCCTCTTTGTCGGTCTCGGCCACGAACACCGTCTGCGACACCGCGTGCCGCGAACGGTCCGGGGTGAAGCCGGCCTTGATCTGGGCTTCGGCATAGATGTCCCAGTGGCTCTTCAGCGCGTCCAGTCCGGAGAAAATGGACACCGGCTTGAAGTTGCGCTCGCCCGCCAGCCGCATCGACGGCGAGTTCATGCTGAAGCCGGTCACCGCGATTTCCGGCGCCACGCCGTTCCACGGCGCGAAATTGGCCAGCTTGTGCTGCTCGTCGTCCTCGTGGTCCGACGCGACCTCCTCGGGATAGCCGGCGTTCCAGAATTTGCCCTCATAAAAGAATGGCTCGCGCTTCCAGATCTTCTCCATGATGTCGAGCGACTCGCGCACCATCTGGTTCAGGAACTGCGTGTCCTGGCCGTTTTTGATGCCGTGGATGTACGAGGCCTGCGGATAGGCGCCGGCGCCGATGCCGAGGAAATAGCGGCCCTCGAGAATCTGCGACAGCCAGCCGATCATGATCGCCAGCTTGGCGGGATGCTGGTGCGGCAGCAGGTGCGCCATCGGCGCGAACTTGATGTTCTTGGTCTGCAGCGCCGCCGCCGCGATCATCAGTTCCGGATTCGGAATGTTCTCCCAGATTTGGGACGCGTGCTCCGAGATCATCATCGAGCTGAAACCCGCCTTGTCGGCGGCGATTGAACTTTGCACGCCCCAATCGAAGGTTTGGCGCGCCGTCCGTCCTGGCCGCATGTACGGGTGAAAAATTAGACCGGTCTCCATTGCCAAGATATGTCCCTCCTCATGTGAATACGTAGTAAGAATTAGATTGCATCGACATCGCTCTTGTCCGGGCGCCTTCGATGACATTAACGATAGCCCAGAAAAACCGGATCGTCAACGCTATTGTTGATTTGAATTGTATTCGCCGCCACAGCGCCGGCCGCCCGCCCGGCTCCCGCGACCTCTCGATGGAAGGCGAGCGGTGTGGCTGGAACGCAACACCACATCAATCAACACTACAGTTGACCGATGGCGGAAACCCGTGATAGCCTGAATCCAGCGTAAAACATGCGCCGCCGGGCGCGCCCGGACCAAAAAACAGGAGACCAGAATGGCTATTTCCCCCGCCGCGGACAACAAGGATGTTGTCCGCCATTTTCTCGAGGTATTCTCAAGCGGCGACGTCGCCGGCATCGTCGGACTGCTGCATCCGGACGCCACTTGGTGGGTGTCGGGCCGGATCGCCGGTTTGTCCGCCACCTACACGCGGCGGGAGCTCGGTGAACTGCTGAAAGGCGTCACCGCCATCTACAAGCAAGGCGCGCTCAAGATCACGCCCCTGTCGATGATCGCCGAGGGCGCCCGGGTGGCGGCCGAGGCCGAGTCCTACGCGGAACTGCAAAACGGCCGCGTCTACAACAATTTCTATCACTTTGTATTCGAGATCGCCGACGGCAAGATCTGGCGCGTCAAGGAATACATGGATACGCAACACGCTTACGACACGTTTATTAAACCGGAGGGGGAAAAATGAATCGATTGGACGGGAAAGTAGCCATCATCACGGGCGCCGCGCGCGGCATGGGCGCTTCGCACGCCCGCCGCTTCGTGGCCGAAGGCGCGAAAGTGGTGCTGACGGACATGAACGCGGCGGCGGGCCAGGCACTGGCCGATGAGCTGGGCGCCAGCGCGCTGTTTGTGGACCATGACGTGCGCGACGCGGCCGCATGGCAGCGGGTGGTGCGACAGGCGGAGGCGCGCTTCGGTCAAGTCAACGTCCTGGTCAACAACGCCGGCATCCTGGGCCCCATGCGCAACACCGCGGAGTTGCCGGTGGCGGACTACCACGCCGTGTGCGAGATCAACCAGCACTCGGTGTTTCTGGGCATGCAAGCCGTTATCCCGGCGATGCTGCGCGCAGGAAAGGGCTCCATCGTGAACATTTCATCCATCGCGGGACTGGTCGCCAATTACGGCTTTCCGAGCGTGGCCTATGTGGCCAGCAAGTTCGCGGTGCGCGGCATGACCAAGGCGGCCGCCATCGAATTCGGGCCGCGCAATATCCGCGTCAATTCGGTGCATCCGGGCTTCATCATGACGCCGATGATGATCGAGGCGACCAATGAGGAAGGCGGCGACGCCATGGCCCAGATCCCGCTTGGCCGGATCGCCGACCCCGCCGAAGTGAGCAACCTGGTGCTGTTCCTGGCCTCGGACGAGGCTTCGTACATCACCGGCGCCGAACATGTGATCGACGCCGGCATGACCGCGCAATAGTCTCCCCGCCCCCGCTTCCCCCCTCCCCGGCCGGCTTGTTCCCGGCCCGCTTGCCTCCCATAACCCGGCGCTTCACACGCCGGGTTCCGCTCACCAAAGCATCAGCCGGTGGTCGAACGGCACCACCATCGGCGCTGGCGGGTCCTCATCGGCCCGGGTCCGCGGCGACGCGCGAAGTGGCGCCGCCGCGCCGGGCGGCTGGCGCCACCGGCGCATCCATTGCGCGATCCGCGCCGCGCCGGGGAAATCAAAGTCTTTCATACCGCTTGCCCTGTCTGGATATGCCGGAGGCGCTAGGCCGCTCGCGGCAAAACGAGCAGCTCGGCCGCCGGGACTTCCCGCGGCGGCGCGCCGTCCTCGTCCGGCGCCGGCGAGGCCGTCTTGAACACGCTCACGGCGCTGGCCAGCGCCGCCGCCTGTTCCCGCATGGCCTCGGTGGCGACGGTGGTCTCGACGGCCAGCACGCTGTTCTGGGCCGTCATCCGGTCCATGCCGGCCAGCGACAGCGTGGCGGCGTCGATGCCGGCGCTCTGCTCCTCGGCCGCCGCGCTGATGTCGCGGATAATGGCGGCCGAGCCGTTCACGGCGTCGAGGATCTCGTCCATGGTGCGTCCGGCCTCCAGCACCAGCACACTGCCCGCGTCGACCTGGCGCACCGACTCGACGATCAGCGTCTTGATTTCCTTGGCGGCGTCGGCCGAGCGCTGGGCCAGGGCCCGCACCTCCGAGGCCACCACGGCGAAGCCGCGGCCCTGGTCGCCGGCACGCGCCGCCTCGACGGCGGCGTTCAGCGCCAGGATGTTGGTCTGGAACGCGATCCCGTCGATGACGCCGATGATGTCGCCGATCCGTTTAGAGGAATGCTTTATTTTCGTCATCGTCTCGGTCACCCGCCCCACCACCTCGCCGCCCTTCGAGGCGGTCGAGGTGGCGTATTCACCCAACTGGCGGGCCCGCGCCGCGCTTTCCAGGTTATCCCTGACCGTGGCGTTGAGGGCGCCGATCGAACCGCTGGTCTGGCGCAGGCTGCGCGACTGCTCCTCGGTCCTGGCGGCCAGCGTGGCGGCGCCGGTGGCCAGCAGCGCCGAGGCGTTGGCGACGCTCTGGGCGCCGCCGCGCACATCGCCCACGATGCGCCCCAGGCTGGAATTCATGCGGGTCAGCGCCCGCAGCAGCGTACCGATCTCATCGCGCGAGCCGGCGTCGATACGGCTGCTCAGATCGCCGTTCGACACGCGCTCTGCGACCGCCACCGCGACGTTCAAGGGCCGCGTGATGCCGCGCGTGACCAGCAAGGCGATGGCGCTCGCCACCAGCGCGGCCGTGACGGCCAGCCCCCCCATCATGAGCAGGGCGCGCCGGCTGTCGCCGCGCGTGGCCTCGCCCAGCGCGGCGGCCGAGCGCTCCTGGTGCTGCGAGACCATGTCGATCGCGGCCAGGTAGGTGTCGGCGTAGGCGCGCACGTCCGACACCACCAGGGCGCGCGCCGCGTCCATGTCGCCCAGCCGGACCTGTTCGATGAAGCGCCCTTGCGCCTCCAGGAAGGAGGCGCGGTGCTTGTCCAGCTCGGCCAGCAATTCGCGCTCCTTGGCGTTGGCGCCCATCATCTTGCGCAGCTTGCGCGTCGACTCCAGAATGAACTCGTTTCCCTGGGTCAGGAGCGACAACTCGGTTTCACTGCTGTTCGCGTCCTGGATCAGCAGGATGTTGCGCATATTGCCCAGTCCATCCATGTGGTCGGTCTTGATCTGGTTGATCAGTATGGTCTGCGGGTATTGCTCGTTGATGATCTGGCCGATCCGCAGGCTCGATTGGAACAACTGGTAGGCGCCGATCGCCGTGATGGCGACCATCAGCGCCACGGTCAAGCCGAATCCAAGGCCGAGCCGCTGGCCTATCCTCAAGTCGGGTCGTTTCATGAGTCTGTCTCCTGTGTGTTTTTATGCCAGCCATCCCGGTCGCCGTCGGCCGGATTCATCCGTACGAGTGGAATCCCCGTCCGCTTTTCCTGCCCAGATAGCCCGCCTGCACCATTTCACGCAACAGCGGAGCCGGCCGGTATTTGGGATCGCCCAGCTCGCGGTAAAACGACTCCATGACCGACAGCATCGTATCGAGGCCGATCAAGTCCGCCAGCGCCAGCGGCCCGATGGGCTGGTTGCTGCCCAGCACCATGCCGGCGTCGATGTCCTCCGCGGTCGCCAGCTTTTCCTGCAACACGAACACCGCCTCGTTGATCATCGGGCACAGGATGCGGTTGACCACGAAGCCGGGGCGGTTGGCCACGACGACCGCCTGCTTGCCGATGGCCGCGACCAGGCGCTCGGCCAGTTCGCGGGTGGCGGGTGAAGTCTGCATGCCCGCGATGACTTCCACCAGCCGCATGACGGGAACCGGGTTGAAGAAATGCATGCCGATGAAGCGCTCGGGATGCGAGACCACGGCGGCCAGTTCGCTGATCGACAGCGACGACGTGTTGGTGGCGATGACGGTGCCGGCACCGACCGCCGCGTCGGCCTGCCGCAGGATGCGCTTCTTCAGTTCCAGATTCTCCGTCGCCGCTTCGATCAGCACGTCGCAGCCGCTGAACGCCGCGTAATCCGTCGCCGCCAGCACGCGCGCGACGGCCGCCTCGCCCTGCGCCGCGCCGAGCGCGCCCTTGCGGACCTGCCGTTCGAGGCTGCCGCGAATGGCGCCCAGGCCACGCTCGACCGCCTCGGCCGAGATGTCGACCATCACCACATCCAGCCCCGCGGCGGCGCACACTTGCGCAATGCCGCTCCCCATGGTGCCCGCGCCGATCACGCCGATCCGTTGAATTTCCATTTGCAGTACCTCTCCTTGCGATTGGTTTTCGGTTGGGCCCAGCATGCAATACACACGGCCACATGTCAACACAGTCGTTGATTTACAACAGCGATTCGCTCGCGATACGCACAGATATTCGCGGGTAAAAGTCCGCGTCGCCCATAAGTCAACATATGTGTTGACAGAATTCGCCGCTTCCAGCATCCTCAAACCTCGCACAAATACCCAAAGGAGAAATCATGAAATTCAACCTCATGCAAACGGGGGTGATCGGCCGGCGCCACGAGCTGGAGGCCGGCATGGCCGGTCAACGCCCGGAGCTGTACCAGCGCTTCCTCGCGGAGGTGCGTGAGTATGTGAAGCTGGCCGATGACCTGGGTTACGCCGGCTATTGCCAGCCCGAGCACCACCTGCAGATCGAGGGCTTCGAGATCAACAACCACCCCGGCATGTTCAGCCTGTTCGTCGGCCTGCACTCGAAGCGGATGAAGGCCGGCATCATGGGCTACACGCTGCCGACCCACAATCCGGTCCGCATCGCCGAGGAGATCGCCACGCTGGACCATATGCTGGGCGGCCGCCTGTTCGTCGGCTTCACCCGCGGCTACCACCCGCGCTGGGTCGATTCCTATGCCGCCGTGTCCGGCGTGCGCGCCACCGGCCCGCAGAACTCCAAGGCGCGCGACGCGCAGGACGCGTTGAACCGCGAGGTGTTCGAGGAATCGCTGCAAATCGTCAAGAAGGCCTGGGCCAGCGACGTGTTCAGCCACCAGGGCAAGCACTGGCAATTCCCGCCCAACGGCGGCTCGGTCGGCCACCCCGCCTACCGCGAATTCGGCAAGGGCCAGGACGAGGACGGCATCGTGCGCCAGATCGGCATCGCGCCGCGCTGCTTCCAGAATCCGCACCCGAAAATCTACGGCGGCTTCGCCGCCAGCATGAGCACGGTCGATTTCTGGGCCCGCGAAGGCGGCAAGCCCATCGTCCTGGCCGAGGACCTGGATTTCTGCGAGGCGGTCTGGAACCGCTATGGCGAATCGGCGGCCAAGGCCGGGCACGAAGTGCCGCGCGAGGACCGCGCCGCCTGGGGCGGCTTCCTGATCCTGACCGACGACAAGCGCAAGGCGGAGGCGCTGATGGAGGAGCACAAATGGTTCTGGGACAAATGGTTCATCCCGTTCGGCCAGCGCATGCCCAACGTGCTGATCGGCTCCGCCGACGAGATCGCCGACAAGATCGGCAAGGCCCACGACCGCCTCGGCTTCAATGAACTGTTCCTGATGTATGGCCAGGGCCACCTCGACCCGGAGCAGAACTGCGACGAGCTCGAGAAGTTCGCCCGCCTGGTGGCGCCGCGCTTCTCCAGCAAGGACAGCGAAGGCACCCTGGTCTGACCGCGCAAACCAACAAAACAGCCCGCTCCGCCGGGACATAAGGAGATGCATGATGAAAACCGGTTTTTTCCATACGCCCTATATTCTGCCCAAACGTACAGCGCGCCAGGTGTTTGACTGGTCGATGGAGTTGGCCATGTTGACAGACGAAGCCGGCTATGCCGACTTCATGATAGGCGAACACTACACGCTGGCCTGGGAAAACATTCCCTGCCCCGAGATCATCATCGGCGCGGCCGCGCGGCTGACCAAGCGGATCCGCTTCGCGCCGATGGCGCACCTGCTGCCGTATCACAATCCCGCCACCCTGGCGACGCAGGTGGGCTGGCTGTCGCAGGTGCTGGAAGGGCGCTATTTTCTGGGCGTGGCTCCCGGCGGCCACCACACCGACGCGATCCTGCACGGCCACGACAACATCGGCGAACTGCAGGCCAAGATGTTCGAGGCCCTCGAACTGATGGAACGGGTGTGGCAGCGCCAGCCCTTCAAGGAACGCACGGCGCATTTCCAGGCGGGCTATCCAGGTCCGGCGGATTTCCCGGGCTACGAGATCGATTACGCCGACAACAGCCCGTGGGGCGGGCGCGACAAGCTGGAGATCGCGGTCACCGGCCTCACCAAAAACTCGTCCTCCCTGAAATGGGCGGGCGAGCGCAACTACAGTCCCATCTCCTTCTTCGGCGGCACCGAGGTCATGAAGTCGCACTGGGACACTTGGGCGGCGGCGGCGGCATCCAAGGGCCATGCCGCCGATCGCTCGCGCTTCCGCGTCACGCGCGATATCTTCATCGCCGACAGCGACGCCGAGGCCAGGCGCCTCGCCATGAACAGCGGCCTGGCCGATTCATGGCGCGAGTACCTCGGCCCGATCTACAAGAAGTTCAATCTGTTCCAGGGCATCATCGAGGATTCCGGCACCGACATCGATCCGAGCCAGGTCGACATGGAATTCCTGGCCGAACACGTGTGGCTGTGCGGCTCGCCGGAGACGGTGCGGCGCAAGCTTGAGCTGATGGCCGAGAAGACCGGGGGCTGGGGCGAAATCATCGTCAATTCGCACGACAATATCGACAATCCCAAGCCTTACTTCGAATCGCTGCAGCGCCTGGCGAAGGAAGTCACGCCGAAGCTGCACGTGCTGTAGCGGCAAGCGCCGCCGCCCTCGTACCCCGGGGGCGGCGTTCGAATTCCCCCTCAATCCACCCGCTTGGGAAAGTCAGACGGCAGCGGCGCCATGCCCGGCCAGCGCACCCGCAGTTCGGTGGTCAGCGAAGCGCCGATCTCTTCCCACGGTCCCATGTGCACCACGCGCATGTGCCGGCGCACGATGCGCCAGCCGCCGTCGATGCGCGCATAGGCATCCCGATAGCGCACCGCGCCCATCAATGTGCGTCCCGCGATCGCCAGCTCGAGGTGCGCGCCGACCGTCCCGGTCGCGCTGTCGTCCGATTGAAAGTCGAACAGCGCGTAGTCGGGCGTGTGCACCGTGGCGCCCATGTGGCGGCGGCTGGCGCGCAGGGACTCGACGATCGCCTCGCGCCCGCTGGCGCCGGGAAAGCCGCTGGCGGAAAATTCACTGGCCTCGGCGAAAATGCCCGCCAGGGCCAGGTAGTCGTCGTCGTCGACGGCCAGGAAATAGCGCACCACCATGTCATTCAGGTCCGCGCGGTCTTCCAGGCGGCGTATGCGTTTCTCGATATCCCACATGCTCGGTCTCCATGATGATCTCCGCGGCGGCGATGCGCGCGCCGCCGTCCCATTATCATCCCGCGGCCCCCGCCAGTCAACTTAAACGTTGACTGACGGGGCGAGCCGCGGCGTTCCCGCCCGCCACTCAAGCCACGCCGGCGTGCGGCGGCGCGCCGCGGGCGATGTCGAGCGTTTGCAGGATTTCCATCCGTCCCGCGCCCAGCTTGGCCGCGTTGCGCAGATGCAACCGCAGGCCCGGCATGTAGCGATGCGTGGTGGAGGCGTCGACCGCGATCGCGATCAGCTCCTTGAGCAGGGGCCGCAGCGTGGCCGATTTCCACGGCACCGAGCAGTAGTTGAAGAACGCCTCGAAGCCGTCCGGCGAAAGCCTCAGCAACGCGTCCAGAAAACCGGGCGCCTCCGCCTCCATCGCGCCCCAATAGGGATCGTCGCCCACGTGTTTGTCCCACAAGGCTTGCAGGCGCTGGTCCAGCGGCTCGTCCAGCGCCGTGTCGCCGCGCGCGCGCAGCTGCGCCGCCAGCCGGCGCGTCGCCTCCATCAAGGTGTGCACCCCCAGCCCGGACACCAGGTCCAGCACTTCCTGAACCTGCCGCGCGGAGGCCCCCGCGTCCAGGCAAGCGGCGATGGCGGTGTCGCAACCCGCCACGTCGAGCGTGGTGACGCTGGCGCGCACCGCCAGCCGTATCAGCGCCTCGCTGAACGTGTCGAGCGCGGCGCCCGGGGCCTGCGCGGCGATCAGCGGCTCGACCAGCGCCCTGACTTGTTCCGTAGTAATCATTCCACTTTCCTTCCACCCGCGGGCATGGACATCGAAAAGCCCTCCTCCCGCGTACCGGACAGCCTTCGTTCACTCGCGATTATATCAACACCTATGTTAATCAGCGGCGTCGATTGTCATGTAATTCATTGACAGCGGGAATGGCGTGGAACAATATATGCGTTGACAACGCAGCACAGACCAACAGAGCGCCGCCCACCGCGCGGCGCCGTCAACGGGGACAGAGCAATGCCACATTTCGACGATATATGCGAGGTATCGCCGGCCGGCGATTTGCTGGTGCGCGCGGCGCGCCAGCATCCTTTCCGCGACGCGGTGGTGTTCCCCGACCGGCGACGGAATTACGGGGACCTGCTGAGCGACGCCGAGCGTTGCGCGCGGGGCATGCTCGCGCTGGGCGTGCGTCCGGGCGACCATATCGGCCTCCTCGCCAGCAACAGCCTTGAGTTTGTCGCCGCCTTCTTCGGCATCCTGATGCTGGGCTGCGTCGCGGTCCCGCTGAACGCCCGCCACAAGGAAAGGGAGATCGGCTACATCGTGCGCAACGCCAATCTCACGCTGCTGTTCAGCACATCCGACCCGGCGGACCATGTCGACTTCGGCGCGCTCATCTCCGGCGCCATACCGGCGCTGCGCGCCGCCACCTGCGCGCGGCGGCTGAACCTGCCCGAGGCTCCCGCCTTGCGCCACGTCGTCATGCTGCGCGGTGCCGGCGCCGGGGCGCTGCTGCCCCGCGCGGACTTCGACGCCCTGGCCGATCGGATCGCTCCCGACGCCGTGCACCAGGCGCGACGGCGCGTGCGCCTGTGCGCCACCGCGCTGATCCTGTACACCTCCGGCACCACCGCCGACCCCAAGGGCTGCATGCTGTCGCACGAGGCGATCTCGCGCGGCCCCGTGGAGCGCGCCAGGCACCGCTTCCAGACGGATCCCCACGCCGTGCACTGGGGCGGCGGCCCGCTCTTCCATATCGGGACGCTGGCGCCCATGCTGGGAACGATCGGGGTGGCGGGCACCTTCCTGACCGACACCAGCTTCGTCCCTGGACGCGCGCTGGAACTGATCGAGCGCGAGCGGGCCAGCACCGCCTGGCCCTGGTTCCCCGCCATTATGCAGGCGCTGGTCGATCATCCGGGCCGCTCGCCCGCCGCCCTGGGCAGCCTGCGCACCGTGATGCTGATCGGCCCGCCAAAGCTGATCGAGCGGGTCGGAGCGCTGCTGCCCGACGCCGAGATCGTGCAAGGCTGCGGCATGACCGAAACCGCCGGCGTCTTCGCGCTCAGCGATCCGGACGAATCGCCGCGGGCGCGCGCCCACACCCAGGGCAAGGCGGTGCCGGGCATCGACGTGCGCATCGTCGACATCGACACCGGCGAGGAGGCTGCCGAGGGGGAGGTCGGCGAGATCCTGGTGCGCGGCTATTGCGTCATGAGCGGCTATTACAACGACCCGGCCAAGACCGCCGAGGCCATCGACGCCGACGGCTGGCTGCACACGGGCGACCTGTACCGGCGTTCGGCCTCGGGCAGCTTAAGCTTCAACGGCCGCATCAAGGACATGCTGAAGGTCGGCGGCGAGAACGTCGCGGCGATCGAGATCGAGGCCTACCTGTGCGGCCATCCGGCGGTGCGCCTCGCCGAGGTGGTCGGCAGGCCGGACGCGCGGCTCGACGAGGTGCCGGTGGCCTTCGTCGAGCTCCGTCCCGGCGCCCGGGCGGAGGAGGACGAACTGATCGCGTTCTGCCACGGGAAAATCGCCAGCTACAAGGTGCCGCGCGCGGTCTTTTTCATGCGCGGCGAGGATTGGCCCATGTCGGCGACCAAGGTCAACAAGCGCGCGCTGAGGCAGCGCCTGGCCGATACGGCCGTCGCCGGCTGAGCGCGGTCAGCGCCCGGCGAACTCCGCTTTGCGCTTGTCCAGGAACGCCGCCACCGCCCCCTGGAAGTCGTCGGTCCGGGTGCAGTCCGCGAACGCATCGCGCTCGGCGTCGAGTTGCGGCCCGAACTCCCGGCCGAACGAGGCGCGCATCAAGCCCCTGATTTTCCCGTAGGCGAAGGTCGGCCCCGCCGCCAGGCGCTCGGCCAGCGCCTCGCCCTCCACCATCAGCGTATCGGCCGGCACCACCCGGTTGACCATGCCGAGCTCGCGCGCCCGGGCCGCGTCCAGCGGTTCCGGCAGCAAGGCTATCTCCAGCGCGGCGCGCAGGCCGACCGCGCGCGGCAGCGACCACGACACCCCCAGGTCGCCGCTGGCGCCCAGCGCGGCGTAGGCGAAGCTGAACCGGGTCCCCTCGGCCGCGATCACCAGGTCCGCGGCCAGCGCCATGCTCAGACCGGCGCCGGCCACCGCGCCGTGCACACAAGCGAGCACCGGTGCGGACTGGCCGGCCAGCAGCGCCAGCGCCTCGTGCATGGGGGCGATGATGGACGGCTCTATGCCGGCGGGGTCGCTGCGGAAACTGGCGACGTCGCCGCCGGCCATGAAGGCCCGGCCGGCGCCGGACAGCAGCACCGCGCGCACACCGTCATCGGCTGCGATATCCCGGCAGCAGCGCAAAAACGCCGCCGCCATGTCGCTGTCGATCGCGTTGAGCGCTTGCGGGCGGTTGAATTGGATATGGGCGACCGCGCCGGCGCGGCGGTGGACGATCGCTTGCGTTGACTGACTCATGGATTCCCTTTCGCGGATAGGCTCGGCACGCGCTGCCGCCTGCGGCCAGTGTAGCGGCATGGCGGCAGATAGTCAACACACTCGTTGACCAGCTACGCGAATCGGAAAGGGGCCGGCAGGCCGCCGCTCACGCCGGCTGGGAAATACCGTCGAAGAATATCGTGCAAAAGACCTGTGCGATCTCCCGGGCGCTCTTTTTGCCTTGCGGATCGAACCAGCGGTGGGTCCAGTTGAACATGCCGAACAGGCCGTTGACCGCGAGGCGGATCGGTATATCCTCCCGGAACATCCCTTGCGCCACGCCTTCGGCGATCAGCAGCATCGTGATCTTCTCGAAGCGGCGCGTCTGCTTCACCATCAGCTTGGCCCAGGGCGAAGAGTCGCGCGCGACGTCGTGCATCAGTTCCTGGATGTAGACATACATGTGCGGATAGTTGGCCTCATACGACAGCATCAGCACCTCGAGCAGCAGCTCCAGCTTCGCGCGGGGATCGGGGCCCTCTTCCTTGAGGATGCGCTCGGCCTCCGCGATGTTCGCGTTCAGGATGCCGCCGATCGCCTCCTGGAACAACTCATCCTTGCTCGCCACGTAGTAGTAAATGGTGGCGCGGTCGATCCCCGCTTCCTTGGCGATGTCGTTCAGGGTCGTGGCCTTGAATCCCTTTTGCTTGAAAAGCCGCGACGCGACCTGCACCAGCTCGTCGCGCTTGGCCGTGTAGTCCGGACTGCCATCGGCCAGGGCGGACTTGCGCCGACGGGCGATATTGCTTGCCTGCTCCATAACTGTTTTCTCTGAGTGATAAGTTACCTCATTATAAGCGTCGTCAACACATGTGTAAAATTGCTTGGCGCCCGGCGGCAGGCATGCGGACCCGCGGGCCTGATATGAATTCCCATATGGTTGCTATTTCCCGCGACTGCTGGGTCGCGCGCGGCCAAAGCCCTACTCTGCCTATACCGACTGGGCACTCGCCCACGAAGTCGGCACGCCGGCTAGGGTGTCGAACGCAGCGTACCCCAAAACATAACTTAGACACGTTCGGGGCGGCCGGGGAAATGGCCGCATCGGCGGGAGACATATAGGAGCAGCACAACCATGAACCAACCCCAACTTCGGCCCGTATCCAGCCAGGACGCGCCGCCCGCCGCGGACGCCGGCAAGATCGACAGCTACTTCAAGATCTCGGCGCGCGGCAGCACCCAGCGCCGTGAAATCATCGCCGGCGTCACAACCTTCCTGGCCATGGTGTATTCCGTGTTCGTGGTGCCCGGCATGCTGGGCAAGGCCGGCTTCGACGTCAGCGCCGTCTTCGTGGCGGTCTGCCTGACCGCCGCCTTCGGCTCGCTGATCATGGGCTTCTGGGCGCGACTGCCGATCGCCGTCGGCTGCGCCATTTCGCTGACCGCCTTCATGGCCTTCGGCCTGGTGCTCGGCAAGGGCCTGTCGCCCGAGGTGGCGCTGGGCGCCGTGTTCCTGATGGGCGTGGTGTTCACGCTGATCTCGGTGACCGGCGTGCGCTCGTGGATCCTGCAAAACCTGCCGCAGGGCGTGGCGCACGGCACCGGCGTGGGCATCGGCCTGTTCCTGCTGCTGATCGCCGCCAACGGCGTCGGCCTGGTGGTGAAAAACCCCGAGCCGGGCCTGCCGGTCGCGCTGGGCGCCATCACGTCCTTCCCCGTGCTGATGAGCCTGGTCGGCCTGGCCGCCATCTTCGGCCTGGAGACCCGCAAGGTCCCCGGCGGCATCCTGCTGGTGGTGGTGGCGCTGTCGGCCGCCGGCCTGGCGTTCGACCCGTCCGTGAAATTCACCGGCGTGTTCGCCCTGCCCAGCCTGGCCGCCGAGGGCAAGGCCTCGCTGATCGGCGCCATGGACATCCAGGGCGCGCTGTCGATGGCGGTGATGCCGTCCGTGCTCGCGCTGGTGATGACCGCCGTGTTCGACGCCACCGGCACCATCCGCGCCGTGGCCGGCGAGGCGGGCCAGATCGACGAGAAGGGCTACATCCACAACGGCGGCCGCGCGCTGACCACCGACTCGATCAGCTCCATCTTCTCGGCCCTGGTGGGCGGCGCCCCGGCGGCGGCCTACATCGAATCGACGGTCGGCACCGCCGCAGGCGCCCGCACCGGCCTGGCCGCCGTGGTGGTCGGCCTGGGCTTCCTGGGCCTGATCTTCTTCTCGCCGCTGGCCGGCCTGGTGCCTTCCTACGCCACCGCGCCCGCGCTGATGTACGTCGGCCTGCTGATGCTGGGCAGCGTGGCGCGCATGCACATGGACGACAAGGTCGACGCCTTGTCCGGCCTGGTCTGCGCCGTGTTCATCCTGCTGACCTGCAACATCGTGACCGGCATCATGCTGGGCTTCTGCACGCTGGTGGTGGGTCGCGTGGTGTCCGGCGAGTTCCGCAAGCTGAACACCGGCACCGTGGCGATCGCCGCCGCGCTGGCCATCTTCTACGGCGGCGGCTGGGCCATCTAGGCCATCCGGCTGGTATCGCTTTCTAATACTTTGTGATGAAAAATCGCTAAAGTAATATGGCGTGGCAAGATGCGCCTCTCCCCAAAACAGAGAGGTCATCATGCCACGCCATTTTCTCATCGCCTGCGCCGCCCTCAGCCTGGCCGCGTGCGGCGGCACCTCCATCCAGCCCTACCCCGACATTTGGCCGCCCCTGACCGGCATGTCTTCGGACTGCCGTGAAGTCCAGGGCCTGTACGTCGATCCCAACGCCTGGGCCTGGGAGCGCCGCGGCAAGGCGGTCAAGGGCGAGCCCGGCGCCGGCGGCACGCTGGACGCCGCGTGGATCGCGCTGGGCTTCACCGGGCAAGGCGCCCCCGGCGCCGGACGGCGCGAGTTCACGCTCGCCTTCGACGGCGCGGACACGCTGGTGATGGAGTACCTGATCAATGGAAAAACGGCCGCCGTGAAGCGCCTGGGCAGGGACAAATGGTCCTGCGGCGCGGACGGCCTGCGCGTCGTCACGCTGGAACTCAGCGGCGCGGTGATCGACAAGGTGCCCAGCCACGGCAGCGCGCAACGCAGCGCGACGCTGTACCGCGTCGGCGACAGCCTGTACAGCAGAACCATCGATAGCTCCGACATCAAGCTGCTGCACGCGCTGCCGCGGCACTCGCTCAAGGAGCAGTGGCAGCGCTTCCCCGCCAGCGCCGCCTTCATCCCCCGCTAGTTCGCGGCGCCGCCCGCCGGCGTGGCGCCAGACGCAAGCGATGGCCTAGTGGCGGGCGATATGCTCGATGAAGTCCGCCGCCGGCAGCGGCTTGGCGAAGTGGTAGCCCTGCGCCACGTGGCAACCCCATTCGCGTATCAGGGCCAGCGATTCGGCAGTCTCCACGCCCTCGGCCACCACCTCGTAGCCCAGTTCCCGCGCCAGCGCGATCAGCGAGCGCACGATGCGCTGGTCGCGCGGGTTGGTGTGCACGTTGCGCACCAGCGACTGGTCCACCTTGACCACGGTGGCCGGCACCTTCTGCAGGTAGGCGAAGTTGCTGTAGCCGGTGCCGAAATCGTCCAGCGCCAGGCTCATGCCCAGCGCGCGGATGCCGTGCAGGGTTTGCAGGATGGCCGGGCTCTCCATCCACACGCCCTCGGTGCATTCGATCTCCACGTAGCGCGGCGGCAGGCCGGATTCCGCGCAGGCCGCGGCCAGCCGCTGGCAGATGTCGCCCTCCTCGAAATTGAGCGCCGACAGGTTGATCGCGATCTTCACCGGGCGCCCCGCCGCGTGCCACTGCGCCGCCTGGCGGATCGCCGTGCGCAGCACCCAGTCCGTGAGGGGCTTGATCAGCGCGGTCTTCTCGATCAGCGGGATGAATTCGGCCGGCGAGATGAAGCCCAGTTCCGGATGCCGCCAGCGCAGCAGCGCCTCGGCCGACAGGCAGGCGCCGCTGGCCAGGTCGTGCTTGGGCTGGTAGACCAGCTGGAAGGCGTCCGCGCGCAGGCCCTCGCGCACGTCGTTCAGCAGGCGGAAGGCGCGCCGCTGGCGGGCGTCCGCGTCGCCGTCGTAGGCCGACCAGCGCCGCTGCGCCAGCAAGGCCTGGTTGACCGCCGACGAGGCCTTGCGCGGCGCGTCCATGGCCGAATCCGGGCATAGCCGGAACACCACGATGCCGCCGAAGCTGGGCAGGTTGAGCGGCACGTTCAGGTCCATCAGCGGCTCCTGCAGGGCCGGTTCCTGCGCGCGCGCGAAGGCGACGAAGCCGCCGGTGTCGCCGTCGCCGGACAGCACGGCGAAGCGCGCGTCCGTCACGTGGTAGACCGTGGCCCTGCCGCGGAACAGGCGCTTGAGTTTTTGCCCGGCGCTGCGCACCAGTTCATCGTGCGCCGCCACCCCCAGCACGCTGGCGATTTCGAAGGCGGTGGCGGCGTCCGGCAAGTCCAGGTAGACCAGCACCCGCTCCTCGCCGGCCGCCTCGCGGCCCTGCTGCTTCAGGTCCGCCTCGAGCTGGTATTTGTTCGGCATGCCGCTGACCGCGTCCACATGGCCGACCGCGCGCCGCAGCGAGATGTGCGACATCACCATCGCCGCCATCTCCCGCAGCCTGGCGCGCTGCGCGGGGTCCATCGCGCGCGGGGCGGAGTCGATCACGCACAGCGCGCCGATGGCGTAGCCCTCGGGCGTGAGCAGCGGCGCGCCGGCGTAGAAGCGCACGTGGGGCGGACCGGCGACGGCGGGATTGTCCACGAAGCGCGGATCGAGCAGCGCGTCGTCCACCACCATCACGTCGGCGCGCCGTATGGTGTGGTCGCAGAAGGACTCCTCGCGCGTCTCGCCCGGCGTGCAAAAGCCGACCGAGGCCTTGATCCACTGGCGGTCGCTGTCGATCAGCGAGATGTAGGCGCCCGCCGTGCCGAACACGGACATGGCCAGCCGCGTCGCGGTGTCGAAATACTCGGAGGTGTGGCTGTCGAGGATGCCCAGTTCGCGCAGCGCGGCGACCCGCTCCACTTCGCTGTTCGGCATGGCCAGTTCAGCGTGCATGGCGGGCCTCCCGCGCGGGAGGAGTCTGTATGGTGTCTGTCGCTTGGATGTGCATGGCGGGTGTGCGGCGGCGAGGCCGGGCTAGTGTTCGTCGAGTGTTCCCTGGCCGCAATAATAATCGCGCCGATTCGATAAAGACAATAAATTCCCGCTATCCATCCCATAGGCGAGAGTGGCGCGGGGGCCGGCCCGGCCTTGCTATGATGGGCGCCGGGAGGATGGCATGGGTAAAACTAGCTTGATACGGGTGGGCATCGGCGGCTGGGACTACGCTCCCTGGCGCGAGACTTTCTATCCACAGGGGCTGGCGCAGAGGCGCGCGCTGGAGTACGCCAGCGGCAAGGTCACCAGCATCGAGATCAACGGCACCTACTACCGCACCGCCAAGCCGGAGCACTTCGCCGGCTGGCACGCGCAGACGCCGGACGGTTTCATGTTCGCCGTGAAGGCCAGCCGCTACGCCACCAACCGCAAGGCGCTGGGCGAGGCCGGCGAGGCGGTGGAGCGCTTCGTCAACAGCGGACTGGCGGAGCTGGGCGACAAGCTCGGCCCCCTGCTCTGGCAGCTGGCGCCCACCAAGCGTTTCGACCCGGACGAACTGGAGGCGTTTTTCAAGCTGTTGCCGGACAAGCTGGGCCAGCGCAAGCTGCGCCACGTGCTGGACACGCGCCACCCCAGCTTCATGTGCGCGGACTACCTGAAGCTGGCGCGCCGCCACAAGGTGGCCACCGTGTTCACCGATTCGCCGGACTATCCGTCCTACGCCGACGTCACCGGCGATTTCGTCTACGCCCGCCTGATGGACGCGCGCGCCGACATCGCCACCGGCTACGGCAAGCCGGCGCTGAAAAAGTGGGCGGCGCGCGCGGCGCTGTGGCGCGACGGCGGCCAGCCGGACGACCTGCCCTACGCTGGCGAACCCAAGGATGGCGCCAAGGCGCGCGACGTGTTCGTCTATTTCATCAACGGCGCCAAGGAGCGCGCGCCGGCGGCGGCCATGGAGCTGATCGCCACGCTGGCGACGGGCGCGGCCTAAGCGTCCAGCAGCGCCTCGTAGGCCAGGCGCTTGAACTCGAAGGCGTAGGGATTCCAGAAGCCCATCTGGCGCTGGGCCATCAGCACGCCGGCGATGTTGTGCCGCGGCGAGATCCACCAGTGGGTGCCGGCGATGCCGCCCCATTCGAATTCGCCGGCGCCGGCCGGCGGATCCCCGGGTCCCGGCCGCAGGGTGACGGCGCCGCCCAGGCCGTAGCCCTTGCCCGGCACCGGACCGACGCCGGGAAAGCCGATGCTCACGCCGTCGGCCAGCTGGTTCGTCATCATGGCCGCGATGGTGTCGGCGCGCAGCAAGGCCGGGCCGCCCGGCATCAGGCTGCGCAGCAGCGCCACCATGTCGTCCAGGGTGGACACCAGGCCGCCTCCGCCGGACTGGCGCGCCACCGGCGCCAGGTAGGCGCCCGGATACGGCGAACCGGCCAGCCGGCGCAGGCCGGGAACGGCGGGGTCGAACCGGTCCGCGCCGGCGTAGTAGACGGTCAGGCGGTCGCGCTTTTCGGGCGGGACGACGAGGCAGGTGTCGTCCATGCCCAGCGGCCCGAGGATGGCCTGTTCCAGGAAGTCGCCGAAGCGCTGGCCGCCCGCCACCTCCACCACGCGCGCCAGCACGTCCGAGGCGATCGAGTATTCCCAGCCGGTGCCGGGGTGGAAGGACAGCGGCAGCGGCGCGAGCGCGTCCACCATCTGTTCCAGCGTGCTGTCGGCGTGCATGATGCGCCGCGCGGCGTAGGCCTGGTCCATCAGGCTGCCCGGGGCGAGGAAGCCGTAGCCCAGGCCCGAGCTGTGGCACAGCAGGTGGCGCAGCGTGATCGGGGCGCGCGCCGGTTCGGTGTCGTCCAGGCTCGCCGCGCCGGGCCTGAGCACGCGGCGCCCCGCCAGCGCGGGCAGGTGCAGCTCGACCGGGTCGTCGAGCGTCAGCCGGCCCCGCTCCATCAGGATCAGGACGGCGATGGAGGTGACCAGCTTGGTGTTGGAAAAGACCCGGAACAGGTGGTCGCCGCGCAGCGCGGCGCCGGCCTCCAGGTCCGCGTGGCCGACGCAGTGCCGGTCCACCACCGCGGTGCCGGACAGCAGCGCGCAGGAGGCGCCGGCCAGGATGCCGCCGTCCACCCAGGAGCGCATGGCGGCGTGCACCGCCTTGAATTGGTCGCCCATGCCGGCCCTCAGACGGGAGGGTGCGCGGCCGGACTGCGCGCGCCGATGCCGTCGAACCAGTCCAGCGCGGCCACCCACAGCGCTTGCGCCTGCGGGCGGAAATAGCCCATGTGGCCGATCTTGCCGATGCCCGACTTGGCCGGGTCGATGTCGATGCCGAACCAGGGCGCGTTGCGGTAGCCGCGCATGAAGGCGTCGCGCGAGCCGGGCGGCGCCCACAGGTCGTCGGCCGCGTTGACCGCCATGATGGGCGCGCGCACGTCGTTGAAGCCGTCGGTCACGTCGCGCATCTTCGGGTCGTCGAAGAAGTAGTGCGGGTAGCCGCACCAGTGCTTCCACTGGCGGTACACGCCCAGCGGCAGGTCCTCGCCCATGCCCAGCTTGCTCCAGGCCAGGCAGCCCTTCCAGCGCGTGAGCAGCGGCGCGACCACGTTCCACATCAGCAGCACGCGCACGCGTTCAAGCCGCGGCATCCAGCCATGCCAGCCGGCGCCGGTGGCGAAGGTGTACAGGCCGTCCACCTTGCCGTGGTTGGGCAGCAGGCCGAAGGCGTGGCCGCCGTAGGAATGGCCGACCATGTACAGGGGCACGCGTCCGGCACGCGGCGCCGCGCCGGCGTTGGCGGCGGATGCGGCGGCGGACGTGGTGGCGGCGCGGGGGGCGGTGGCCGCGCCGGGGGCGGCGGACGCGCCGGCCGTGGCGCCGTCGTCGGCCATGTGGTCGACGGCGGCGGCCAGGTCCAGCCGGCCCCAGTCCAGGAAGCTGGCGCGGAAGCCGCGCAGGCTGCCGCTGCGCGAGGCGCCGATGCCGCGGTAGTCCAGGGTCAGCACGGTGTAGCCGTGCGCCGCCGCGAACTGCGCGAAGCGGCGGTAGAAGCCCTGCGGCACGCCGGTGGCGCCGGCCACGATCAGCCGGCCGCGCTCGGCGCCCTGCGCGGCGTAGCGCATGGCCGCCAGCGGATAGCCGTCGACGGCGCGCAGCGTGAAGGAGACGGGCTGGCCGGCGGCGGCCGGGTCGGCGCCGGGATTGGCGTTGGCGGTGGTGTTCATGGCGACTCCTTGCATGGCGGGTCCTTCGGGCCGGGGGCGGGTTGGTCCAACAGCGAAAGCAGTGTCTCGGTGGCTTGCAGCATCGGGCCGACGTCGTTGGCCACGCGCGCCTGCAGCAGGCCACCCTCGTAGGCGGCCACCATCAGCGCGGCGACGCCCTCGGCGCGCGCCGCGTCGTGGCCGGCCGCCGCCAGCGCGGCGGCGATGCGGCCGCGGATGGCGGCGAAGCCGGCGCACAGCGCCTGGCGGATCTCGACGTCGGCGGCGGTCGACTCCAGCGCCACCGTGCCCAGCGGGCAGCCGCGCTCGAAGCCGCTCTCGCCCAGTCCGCCCATGGCGCGCGCGATCCAGGCCCGCAGCCCGACGGCAGGGTCGGCGTGCCCCTGCATCAGCTTGTCCAGCATGGCGCAGGAAAACGACACCGTGGCCTCGATGGCGGCCACCGCCAGCGCCGTCTTGCCGCCGGGGAAGTGATGGTAGAGCACGCCCTTGGGCGCCTGCGCCCGCGCCAGGATCTCGCTCAGGCCGGCGCCGTGCAGGCCCCGGTATTGCAGCGTGTGGACCATGGCGTTGATCAGGCGCGTTCGGGTGCCGGGCTCGTCGGGAAGGGTTTTCGGATTCGTCATGCGGCCATTCTATAGACCGGTCGGTCTAGTGGCAAGCGCTTTCGAGGGGCAAACTGGGGCTGTAATACCGCAGGGCAAGTGATAAAATACGCCTTTGGGCGACCGCTTCCTTGCCCACATCGTTTTCGAAAGAACAACATGAGCCAAACTTCCGCCTTCTCCGGCAGCCTGTTCATGGTGGCCGCGCCGTCCGGCGCCGGCAAATCCACACTCGTCAACGCGCTGCTGGCGCAGGAACCGGGCATCAAGCTGTCGATCTCGACCACCACCCGCGCGCCCCGTCCGGGCGAGGAGCATGGCCGCGAATACTTCTTCACCACCGCCGAGGACTTCGTGGCGCGCGCCCAGGCCGGCGAGTTCCTCGAATGGGCCGAGGTGCACGGCAACTACTACGGCACCTCGCGCATCTTCGTCGAGGAGCAGATGAAGACCGGCACCGACATCCTGCTGGAGATCGACTGGCAGGGCGCGCGCCAGGTCAAGAAGCAGTTCCCGATGGCGGCCGGCATCTTCATCCTGCCGCCGTCGATCGCGGCGCTGGAGGAGCGGCTGCACAAGCGCGGCCAGGACGAGCCGCACGTGATCACGCGCCGGCTGCTGGCGGCCGGCGGCGAAATCGCCCACGCCCCGGAGTTCGAGTATGTTATTATCAACCAGGAGTTTCCGGTCGCCCTGTCTGAGCTGAGCGCGATCGTACGAGCGGCCCGTTGCCGATTCTCGCAACAAGCGGCCCGCAACACATCGCTCTTCGCCCAACTTGGCATACACGCCGAGCATGCTGAATAAATAACCAAGCACCGTATTTTTAGGAGTTGAGATGGCCCGTATTACGATTGAAGATTGTCTGAAAAACGTCCCCAACCGCTTCCAGCTGACCCTGGCCGCGACCTATCGCGCGCGCCAGCTGCTGCAAGGCCACACTCCGAAGGTCGACGCCAAGGACAAGCCCACCGTGGTCGCGCTGCGCGAGATCGCCGCCGGCAAGGTCGGCCTGGAGATGCTGAAAAAGGTCCCTATGTAAGTTGGGCGCGAGCCCACCCAGTAGAACGAGGTTCTAACGCACTCTGTGGACCCGTATGAACCTGACTCCTGCTGACACCGAAGTAACAGGCAAGCCCGCCAGCCGGGCCAAGCGCCCGGCCAAATCCGCGCCGGGCGCCGCCACGTCCGCGGCCAACGCCGCACCGACCACCACGCCACCCGTGACCTCATCGCCCCTGGCCACCCCCACCCTCACTGCGGGCGTCGCGTCCGTCACCCACCTGACCGAGAAGCTCGCCGAGTACATGTCGCCGTCCGACCTGAAGAAGGTCAAGGAGGCCTACCGCTTCTCGGACGAGATGCACCTGGGCCAGGTGCGCAAGTCGGGCGAGCCCTACATCTCCCATCCGATCGCCGTGGCCGAGATCTGCTCGGACTGGAAGCTGGACGCGCAGGCCATCATGGCCGCGCTGCTGCACGACGTGATGGAGGACCAGGACGTCAAGAAGGACGAGCTGATCGAACGCTTCGGCGCGCCGGTGGCGCACCTGGTGGACGGCCTGTCCAAGCTGGAGAAGATCGAGTTCCAGAGCCAGATCGAGGCGCAGGCCGAGAACTTCCGCAAGATGCTGCTGGCCATGGCCTCCGACGTGCGCGTCATCCTGATCAAGCTGGCCGACCGGCTGCACAACATGCGCACGCTGGACGTGATGGCGCCGGCCAAGAAGCGCCGCATCGCCAGCGAGACCATGGAGGTGTACGTGCCGATCGCGCACCGCCTGGGCCTGAACAACATCTACCGCGAGCTGCAGGACCTGTCGTTCGCCCACCTGTACCCGCTGCGCTACCACGTGCTGGCCAAGGCCGTGAAGGCGGCCCGCGGCAACCGGCGCGAGGTGGTCAAGAAGATCCTGGAGGCGGTCAAGAACACGCTCGCCATGGCCGAGATCGACGCCGAGGTGTACGGCCGCGAGAAGACGCTGTACGGCATCTACAAGAAGATGCGCAGCAAGCACCTGACGTTCTCGCAGGTGCTGGACGTGTACGGCTTCCGCGTGGTGGTCGACAGCTTCCCCAACTGCTACGTGGCGCTGGGCACGCTGCACTCGTTGTACAAGCCGATGCCGGGCAAGTTCAAGGACTACATCGCGATCCGCAAGCTGAACGGCTACCAGTCGCTGCACACCACGCTGATCGGCCCCTACGGCACGCCGGTGGAGTTCCAGATCCGCACCCAGGAGATGCACCGCACCGCCGAATCCGGCGTGGCCGCGCACTGGCTGTACAAGACCGGCGACACCAACATGAGCGACCTGCAGCAGCGCACCCACTCGTGGCTGCAGTCGCTGCTCGACATCCAGCAGCAGACCGGCGACTCGGCCGAATTCCTGGAGCACGTGAAGGTCGACCTGTACCCGGACTCGGTGTACGTGTTCACGCCCAAATCGAAGATCATCTCGCTGCCGCGCGGCGCCACGCCGATCGACTTCGCCTACGCCATCCACACCGGCATCGGCGACCACACGGTGTCGGTCACCATCAACGGCGAGGCGGCGCAGCTGCGCTCCGAGCTGCGCAACGGCGACATCGTGGAGATCGTCACCGACCCGGCCTCGCGGCCGAGCCCGAGCTGGCTGTCGTTCGTGCGCACCGGCAAGGCGCGCTCGGCCATCCGCCACCACCTGCGCACCATCAACCTGCCGGAATCGATCGTCCTGGGCCGGCAGCTGCTGACGCAGGCGCTGGCCGCCGCCCACCTCGAGCCGGACCTGCCGGAGACGCTGATCGAGCGCCTGCTGAACGAATCGAGCGCCAAGTCGCTGGACGAGCTGTACGCCGACATCGGCATCGGCAAGCGCATGGCGGCGCTGGTGGCGCGCCACATCTACGGACTGATGGGCGGCGAGTCGGCCGCCATGCCGGTCGACCACGCCAACGCGGCCGAGCTGGACCCGGTCACCATCTGCGGCAGCGAGGGCGTGTCGGTGCAGCTGGCGCAATGCTGCCTGCCGATCCCGGGCGACCAGATCATCGGCCAGCTGCGGCGCGACCAGGGCCTGCTGGTGCACACGCTGGACTGCACGGTGGCCAAGCGCCAGAAGCAGAAGGAGCCGGACCGCTGGATCCCGGTCAAGTGGGGCAGCGACATCAACCGCCGCTTCGACAGCCGCATCAAGCTGTTGATCAACAACGAGAAGGGCATCCTGGCGCGGGTGGCCGCCGAGATCGGCGAATCGGACGCCAACATCGTGTTCGTCGGCATGGACGAGGACGCGGAGCACGTGCTGCACCAGTTGCGCTTCACGATCCAGGTCAAGGACCGGGTGCACCTGGCCGGCCTGTTGCGCAACGTGCGCCGCGTCGCCGGCGTCAACCGCGTGCTGCGCGAGCGCAGCTAAAACCAGCGGCAGAACCTGGGGTCAGACCCAGTGGGTCTGACCCCGGCCTTTTGCCGCTGGTTTTCATTTCAAGCGCAGCCGGTGCGCGACATCAGCAATGAATGCCGCGTTCCCTAAAATTTGCTCGGTGTATAGCGCGGCGCGAATTTGCTCGAGCAACCGCTCATCGACATTTATGAACAGGTCCCGGTACGCCTGTTGGCGCTCCCGCGCATCTTTGCCCAGACGCTGGTAGACAGCATGAGGCCGAACAAGCGCATCAGCCTTACCCTCCGCATTGCACCGATAGCTTGACCAACGATACTGAGCAGGAAAGTCCACCATCCCGGCGCGTACCGGGTTTTTCTCAATGTATCGCTGACACTCCAGCAAATACCCCTCCTCCTGCACCACGCAGCTCTTATAGCGCCCATCCCATAGGCTTCCGCTGCGGCCATAGCGCCAGTTGAAGTACTGCGTATAGCGCTGCCCCTGCGCCTTCATCAACGCCCCCGGGGCCGCCTCGTCGTCGAATGAAATCAGCAAGTGCACGTGATTGCTCATCAGCGCGTAGGAGTGCACGGCGCATCCGGTCCCGTCGGCGTGCTCCTTCAGCCATTCCAGATACACCAGGTAGTCCGAGTCGGAGTGGAAACAGGGCTGCCGGTTGTTGCCGCGCTGGATGAGGTGCAGCGGCGTGCGTGGCAGGATCAGACGTGGGCGGCGCGGCATGGTGGCGCTCCTCGATGCACATGGCTCCACCATAGCGCGGCGGCGTCCACGCGGCTTGCGGCCCGTCACTCCCCCCTCAGCGGTGCTCGAACGGGTCGTACCAGTAGGCCTTGTTGGACAGCGGGGTTTGCGGCGTCAGCAGGGGGTTGTCCAGCTTGAACAGGCGGCGCTTGCGCAGGCCGACCCGCTCGATCATGGCGTCGTAGAACTCGTGGAACATCTGGTCGAAGCGGCCGTCGGCGATCAGCGCGCGCAGGCCGTATTCGAGCCGCTCGGCCAGCCGGGCCTGGCCCGGGGACACGAAGAAATACCGCGGCAGCGGCATGTAGATGGCGAAACCGCGCTCCAGCGCCAGCTCCGGGAAGGCCGGCCCGTGCACCATCAACTCGAACACCGCCTCCTCCATCCCGCGTGGAAAATGCCGGAAGCGGTCGGCCGCCAGCATGCTGTGCAGGCCGGGCGTCGAATTGCCCAGCGCCACCGGGAAGCCGGCCTGCTGGAACACCGCCGTCGAACTCCATTGGCGCCCCGCCCCCAGCGGTATCCGCTTCAACTGCTCCAGCGTGCGCACCGCGTCGAACTGCGCCTGGTGGCGCCTGTCGATCAACGAGACCCGGTAGCCGGACAGGCCCTTGTCCAGCGGGATGCGGATCGGGATCAGCTTCTGCTCCCATTCCACCGACGTGATCTGCGCGCTCAGATTGACCAGCGTGCCCTTGACCATCTCCTGCATCAGGCGGTCGCGCTCCATGGCCAGCGGCGAGGTGCGCAGCTGGTAGGGGCCGAACTGCGCGCTGGACGCGTCCAGCGCCGCCTGCAGCAACTGCCGCGTGTAGCGGTCGCGCGTGTCCGGGCGGCTGAAATTGTTGTCTATCGTGTACAGGTCGCTCGCCCGCGCCGGGGCGAACGGCAGCTGGAGCGCCAGCATGCCCAGCGCGCCCGCCAGCGCGCGACGCAAGCTATTGGTCCGTGGGCGCGGGATAGCTCACCTCCAGGATGTCCAGTTCCTCGACCCCGGTCGGCGTGTGCAGGGTCACGGTGTCGCCCTCGCGCGCCTTGGTCAGGGTGCGCGCCACCGGCGAGATCCAGCTGATCTTGCCCTTCAGCGGGTCCAGCTCGTCGATGCCGACGATGGTGATGGTGCGCTCCTCGCCGCGGTCGTTGCTATAGGTGACGGTGGCGCCGAAGAAGATCTGGTCGCCGCCGTGGTGCACGCTGGGGTCGACCACCTCGGCCAGGTCCATGCGCTTGGTGAGGAAACGGATGCGGCGGTCGATCTCGCGCAGCCGCTTCTTGCCGTAGATGTAGTCGCCGTTCTCCGAGCGGTCGCCGTTGGAGGCGGCCCAGTGCACCACCCGCACCACCTCCGGCCGGTCGACGTCGATCAGCTGCAGCAGCTCGTCCTTGATGCGCCGGTAGCCGGCCGGCGTGATGTAGTTCTTCGACCCGGGCGGGATCGCCAGCGCCAGCGCGGCCGCCTCGTCGTCATCGTCGTCCTGGCCGCCCTCTTTCACAAATGCCTTGTTCATATCACCCCAAACCACTTTCACGTATCATCCCGTGCATGAAGCGATTGTACACACTCGGACGCCTGTCATGAACAAACGCCCCGCGGCGCGTGGCGCGCCGGCCCGCCGGCCCGCCGCGCCCCTGCCCACCGCCGCCCCCGCCATCGCCAGCGCGCTGCGCCAGGCGCAGGCGCGCTTCGACGCGCTGGTGCGCAACACGCCCGGCCTGGTGTACCGCTTCACCCGCCACGGCGACGGCCGCGTGGCCTTCCCCTACGTCAGCGACGGCTGCCAGGCGCTGCTGGGCCTGACCCCGGCCGAGCTGCAGGCCGCGCCGCAGCGTTTCCTCGAGCTGATCCTGGAGGAGGACCGCCAGTCCTACGTCGACGCCATGCTGGTCTCGGCCTCCACCTTGTGGAGCTGGAACTGGGAGGGCCGGATCTGGGTCGCGGCCTGGAACGACGTCAAGTGGATCAACCTGCGCAGCACGCCGCACCTGCTGCCCGCCAACGACGGCGTGCAGTGGGAGGGCATCATGACCAACATCACGGAGAGCAAGCTGGAGCAGCTGGAGGTGCGCCAGAGCCGCGCCCGCCTGGCGGAGCTGACCGCCCACATCGAGACCGTCAAGGAGCAGGAGCGGGCCCGCATCGCGCGCGAGATCCACGACGACCTGGGCGGCAACCTGACGGCCATCAAGATGGCGCTGGCCATGCTGGGCAAGCGCCTGCCGCCCGGCGACCAGGCGCTGCAGGACAAGGCGGCCTACCTGGACGCGCTGGTCGACCGCACCATCGACGCGGTGCACCGCATCTCGCTCGACCTGCGCCCCTCGATCCTGGACTTCGGCCTGGTGGCGGCGCTGGAGTGGCAACTCAAGGAATTCGGCACCCAGACCGGCATCGCCTGCGTCTTCAGCGGCGCCGGGGGGCTTGATTCCGACCCGGCGCTGGACCCGGACCGCGCCAGCGCCCTGTTCCGCATCGTGCAGGAGGCGCTGACCAACATCGCCAAGCACGCGCGCGCCAGCCGCGTCACCGTCAAGCTGGGCCGCAGCCGCCACCACCTGAGCCTGCGGATCGCCGACAACGGCCGCGGCATCGCCCCGGCCGACCGCGCCAAGCCGCAGTCCTTCGGCCTGCGCGGCATGGCCGAGCGCGCCGCCGCGCTGGGCGGCACCTTGACGGTGGAGCACGCCGCCGGCGGCGGCACCGTGGTGGCGATCCGGATCCGGCGCGCGGGCGGGCCCGACGATCGGCGCCCGCCCTCGCCGGGCGCGCCCGGGGGCGCTACAATAGGGAATGATTAATATTGCCATGCTGAAATACCCAGCCACCCCATGACAGACAAAGCCCTCATCAAGGTCTTCATCGCCGACGACCACGCCATCGTGCGCGAAGGCTTGAAACAAATCCTGGCCGACACCCGCGACATCGTGGTGGCCGGCGAGGCCGAAAACGGCAACGACGCCATCAAGCTGTTCCGCAAGTCCGGCTGCCACGTGGTGCTGCTCGACATCTCGCTGCCGGACAAGAGCGGCATCGACGTGCTCAAGCAGATCAAGAAGGACAAACCGGAATTGGCGGTGCTGATGCTGTCCATGCACCGCGAGGACCAGTACGCGATCCGCTCGCTCAAGGCCGGCGCGGCCGGCTACCTGACCAAGCAGAGCGCGCCCAGGGAGCTGGTGACGGCGATCCGGCAGGTGGCCGGGGGGTTAAAATACGTCAGCCCGGCGCTGGCCCAGGAACTGGCCAACCACGTCGGGGTCGACCACGAGGCGCCCGCCCACGAGACCCTGTCCGACCGCGAATACCAGACCCTGCTGATGATCGCCTCCGGCAAGACGGTGAGCGTGATCGCCAGGGAGCTGTCGCTGTCGGTCAAGACGGTCAGCGAGTACCGCGCCCGGCTGCTGGTGAAAATGAATTTAAAAAACAGCGCGGAATTGACGCACTATGCCATCAAGAACCAGCTGATCGAATAGCCACTTGCCTGAAATGCATTATTTCATGCCGCAAAGTAAAAGCATTTCCTCCCGCTAATTCGCGCATCGGGGGCCGGCGCCGTGGACTATCATGAATTCAGTCACCACTTATAACTAGATAAAAACCGAGGCCCGCGCGTCACATGTCCAGCAAATCGTCCCCTCCTGCCGCGATGGAGCAGAATCCGGCCGACATCGCACGCGAAGCATTCCGCCGCCTGGCCACGCGCCGCATCGCGCCGACGCCGGAAGCCTACCGCGACATCTACAACGAGATCGCCGGCGTGCCCACGCCGCCGGCGCTGGCCGGCACCGCCGCGCCCGAGGCCAGGCCCGACGCCGGGCCCGAGTTGATGCTGTACCAGTTCGCCAGCCGCCTGTCCGACCAGCCGGGCGACATGGCCGAGTTCGGCCGCCGCCTGAACCGGGCCGTCAAGGGCCGCGACTGGGACGGCTACGCCCGCGCGCTGGCGCAGCTGGCCGAGCGGCCGCTGCCGGCCAAGCGCGGCATCGACCTGGCCGAGCTGCCGGACGGCGAGCACACCAAAATGCTGCGCGACATGCTGAGCCGCACCCTGAGCTTCGCGGTGGCCTCGCTGCTGAGCGGCACGCCGGCCCTGATGACCGAGGCCGAGGCGCTGGGCGCCGCCACCAAGGAGGCGCACACCGAGGCGGCGCTGGCCGAGATCGGCCTGCGCCTGAAGCAGCTGTGCTACCAGATCGAACTGAAGAGCGGCGACACGGGCGAGCAGCAGGAATTGCTGCTGCGCCTGTTCCGCCTGCTGCTGGAGAACGTCAGCGGCCTGCTGGACGACGACTCCTGGCTGCGCGGCCAGATCGACGCGGTGCAGAACCTGATCGCCGGCCCGCTGGACCAGCGCACGCTGGAGGAGGCCACGCGCAGCCTGAAGGACGTGATCTACAAGCAAAGCCAGCTCAAGCACAGCCTGTCGGACGTCAAGCTCACCGTCAAGAACATGATGATGACCTTCATCGACCGCCTGGGCCAGGTGGCGGCCTCGACCGGCGACTTCCACGAGAAGATCGGCGGCTATTCCGAGAAGATCAGCCGGGCCGAGGACATCAACGAGCTGAACCAGATCCTCGACGACGTGCTGAAGGAAACGCGCATCGTCCAGAACGAGGCCCTCAAGGCGCGCGACAACATGGTGATGGCGCGCCAGGAGGTGCAGGACGCCGAGGCCCGCATCCACCAGCTGGAGGCCAAGCTGCAGCATATGAGCGAGCTGGTGCGCGAGGACCAGCTGACGGGCAGCCTGAACCGGCGCGGCCTGGACGACGTGTTCGAGCGCGAGATGGCGCGCGCCGACCGCCGCGGCACGCCGCTGTGCATCGCGGTGCTGGACCTGGACGATTTCAAGCGCCTCAACGACACCTACGGCCACATCGCCGGCGACGGCGCGCTCAAGCACCTGGTCAAGATCGTCAAGGACACGATACGCTCGATGGACGTGGTGGCCCGCTTCGGCGGCGAGGAATTCCTGATCCTGCTGCCCGAGACCACCATCGAGGCGGCCTCGCAGACCATGACGCGGCTGCAGCGCGAGCTGACCCGCCACTTCTTCATGCACGACAACGAGAAGGTGCTGATCACCTTCTCGGCCGGGGTGGCGCTGCGCCGTCCGAACGAGGACCAGACCGAACTGGTCAAGCGCGCCGACAAGGCCATGTACCAGGCCAAGCAGACCGGCAAGAACCGGGTGGTGATCGCCGAATAAGCCGGCTTGCCCCCAGGACGCCCGACGGCCCGCCCAGCGCGGGCCTTTTTTCTGCCCGGACGGGAAATTGAATTTCTTGCAAGAAATACATTCCACGTGGTAACATAGATTTCCTTGCAACTCCGCCGAGGGCTATGAGCAGACTCAAAAAAAGCATCCTGTGGCTTTCCACCGCCATGCTGCCCCACGGCGCGGGGGCGACGATGCTGCACGCCAAAATGAACGTCGAGCGCAACGACGTCGCCGTCGTCTCGCCCCCGCCCGCCATCGCCAGCGTCAACCCGTCCGGCGAGGGACACGGCAAGACCGGCGCCCAGGTGGACACCGCCGCGCGGGCGGCCGCCATCGAGTCCTACCGCACGCCGCTGGCGGGCGACAAGGCGGGCGTCGCGGGCCCGGGCCTCCCGGGCGACTTCCCGCTCGACGCCGAGCTTCGCTACGCCAACGAATTGAGCACGCTGACCATCCACACCGTCGCCTGGCAGGGCAGCTTCAACGACTTCGCCGGACCATACACTCCCCTGCCCCGCTATCGGCCCCGGCGCAGCCTGGCCGCGGGCGCCCCGCAACCCTATCGGCGCCTGCGCCCATGGGAGCCGGGCCGGCCATACCGCCGCTAAGGCGCCGTTTCCGGCCGGCGCCGTGGCGTTTCCGCCCCGCCACACCCCTAAAAAATAATTATTTTCACCCTAAAGTTCGCCGAAAACACGCCGCTTAAGCGTGCATGCTTGAGGGAATTGTAGGGCCAAGGCAAAAAATTTAAGCCGATTTTCTCCCTTAATTTTCCCATGGGGCAACCGTTACCCATTACAACAGCGGCTTGATCGTCTCGGAACAGCGAGGCGGGCCAAAGTGAAATGAGCACACAGCCCAACAGTAGTAAAGCTTCGGAGAAACATCATGGCCCAAACCATCAACACCAACATTGCCTCCCTGAACTCGCAACGCAACCTGAATTCGTCGCAATCCGCGTTGTCCACCTCCCTGCAACGCCTGTCGTCGGGCCTGCGCATCAACAGCGCGAAGGACGACGCCGCGGGTCTGGCAATTTCGGAACGCTTCACTTCGCAAGTTCGCGGCAATAACCAGGCGGCCCGCAACGCCAACGACGGCATCTCGCTGGCGCAAACGGCCGAGGGTGGCTTGAGCACCGCAGGCGACCTGCTGCAGCGTATCCGCGAACTGGCCGTGCAGTCCGCCAACGGCTCGAACTCCGCTTCCGACCGCAAATCGATCCAGAACGAGGTGGCCGCACTGTCCTCGGAACTGAACCGCGTTGCCGAAAGCACCCAGTTCAACGGCCAGAACGTGCTGGACGGCACCCTGACCAACACCCAGTTCCAGGTGGGCGCGAACTCGAACCAGACCATCAACATCGGTGTGCAGAGCGCCAAGGCGACCGACATCGGCAACAACACCATCAAGCCGGTGGACATCGCCGCGTCGCAATCGCAAGCCGTCGCCGGCCTGGCCAACAACGTCACCGACGACACGCTGAACGTCAGCTCCGGCGCCGGCATCAGCACCCAGGTGTTCGTCAACGCCGGCGACAGCGCCAAGGCGATCGCGGCCGCCACCAACGCCAACACCAGCACCAGCGGTGTCAGCGCCCAGGCGAAAACCACGGCGACCATTTCCGGCATCGCCGACGGCTCGGTGCAGTTCCAACTGCGCGGCGCCAACTCGCTGGCCAACGACTCCGGCTCCTCGGCCGTGACGATTTCGGCCAACGTGTCCGGCGGCGACCTGTCGGCCCTGGCGCAAGCCATCAACGCCCAGTCCGCCACGACCAACGTGACCGCCACCATCAAGGTCGATTCGACCGGCGCCAAGGAACTGGAACTGGCCGACAACACCGGCAACGACATCCAGATCGAGGAAACCGACGCCACCGCCAACACCGCGATGGCCGCGGCGCAGGTGCGCGGCGCCGACCTGGGCGACGGCACCGCCGGCGCGAGCGTGGCCATGGCCGGCCAGGCGACCATCGGCGGCCGCGTCGAGTTCTCGTCGGATTCGGGCTTCTCGATCACCGCCACCACCACCACCGTGACCGGCGCGACCACCGTGGGCTCGAACCTGAGCTCGGTGTCCAACATCGACGTGAGCACCGTGGAAGGCTCGAACGACGCGCTGCTGACCATCGACGCCGCGCTGAACTCGATCAACAGCAACCGCGCCTCGCTGGGTGCGATCCAGAACCGCTTCGCTTCGACGATCTCGAACCTGCAGACCACGACGGAAAACCTGTCGGCGTCCCGCAGCCGTATTCAAGACACCGACTTCGCGGCGGAAACGGCCCTGCTGACCCGCGGCCAGATCCTGCAACAGGCTGGCACCGCCATCCTGGCGCAAGCGAACTCGTTGCCGAACGGCGTGCTGTCCCTGCTGCGTGGCTAATCCCGCGCAACAGATGGTTAGCCATCGTTGATAACCGGTTCCCCGGCTGATTTTGTCAGCCGGGGATTTTTCGCAAAGGAAGCATCATGACTATCGACTCCATCAGCGCCGCCGGGCCGTCCCGCCCGGCCGAGCGCGCGGCCGCCGCCGTGGATGCGGTGGCGACGCACGCGACCGGCCAGGCACCCGCCACCGCGCTGGCCACCGCCAACGCGGTCAAGGCGCCCGCCCCTGCCCCGACGCTGGAACAGGTGAACCAGGCGGTGTCGGAATTGAACAAGGCGTCCCAGGCGAAATCGCAGGGACTCGAGTTTTCCGTCGACAACGACAGCAAGCGCACCATCGTCAAGGTGGTCGACCAGACCACCAAGGAAGTGCTGCGCCAGATCCCGTCGCCCGAGGCGCTGGAAATCGCGAAGTCGCTCGACAACGCCAAAGGCTTGCTGATCAGGCAAACCGCCTGAGACCGGCGCGTCCTCGCGCGCGCCGTCTTCCCCTCCGCCATGGCACCATGGTGGCGTACACTACGGGTATGGCCTGGACACCGCTGGCGGAGGCCGGCCCGGGCGGACCGTGCCGGCCGCGTCGTCGCGGCGCTTGCCGTGTTCCCCATCCACAACCGCTCCTCTCCTCCGCCGCTTCCCCGGCCATCCACGGCCCCGGCCGCGCGCCGTTCCGTTCTTTCCCGTTTTTGCCGCGTTTTTGCCACTTTTTTTAGCGAACTGTGAACAGGCTGGTAATTCCCCTTCTCAAGTCCTCTTTGAAAGTGCCGATAATGACTTAATCTAACGTTTTCGTAGGAGTACAACGTGGGCATTTCCTCACCCGGCATAGGATCCAATCTGGACGTCAATGGCATCATCAGCAAGCTGATGGCCGTTGAAGCCGCGCCCGTCGCCTCCATCGACAAGAAATCGGCCAGCTACCTGGCCAAGGTGACGGCGTTCGGCACGCTGTCCGGCGCGCTGTCCACCTTCCAGAGCTCGCTGTCCAGCCTGACCTCGCTGTCCAGCTTCCAGGCCTTCACCGCCACCTCCAGCAACAGCGACATCCTCAGCGGCACGGCCACCAGCAAGGCCCAGGCCGGCACGTACAAGGTCGACATCAGCCAGGTGGCCCAGGCGCAGACGCTGGCCTCCGGCGGCTACAGCAAGCCCACCTCCACCATCGGGCTGGGCGGCAAGACCACCATCAACATCTCGCTCGGCACCGTGGCCGGCGGCAGCTTCGGCCTGACCGGCGCCGCGCTCGGCACCGGCGTGCTGACCGGCGGCATCACGCCCGGCGCGCTGTCCATCAACAACACGGCGATCGCCACCGACAGCGGCACGCGCAGCGCGAAACTGCTGGCCGACGCGATCAACGCGAAAAGCGCCACCACCGGCGTCAGCGCCAAGGCCGAGGCCACGCGGACCGCCGAGACCCTGTTCGGCGCGGCCGGCGCCACCAGCTACGGCGCGGTCGACACCTCCGGCGGCGGCACCTACAGCCTGTCCATCGCGGGCGTGGAGATCGCCAGCCAGGCGGCCGGCGTGGCCGCCGGCGCCGGCGTGGACGCGGCCGCCATCGACAGCGTGCTGGGCGGCTCGAACAGCGTGACCCAGGCGCTGGCCAACGCCAACATCACCTTCAGCGGCAGCGCCGCCGACGGCACGCTGCGCTTCTCCAACGCGGACGGCTCCAACATCGCCGTGGTGGAAACCGTGAGCGGCGGCGTGACCGGCGGCATCGGCAACAGCGGCACCGCCAACACCGGCTACAGCAGCACCGCCACCAGCTCGGTGTCGCTGCTGTCGAGCACGGGCACGCAGATCACGGTGGGCGGCAGCAACCCCGCCGCGGCCGGCCTGACCGCCGGGCTGGGCGGCACCTACCAGGGCGCCGCCTTCACCCAGGACGGCAGCCGCAGCAGCGGCAACATCGTCATCGACAGCACCAACAACACGCTGCAGGGCATCCGCGACGCCATCAACAAGGCCAATTTCGGCGTCACCGCCAGCATCATCTCGGACGGCAGCGCGACCAACCCCAACCACCTGGTGCTGACCTCCAGCGCCACCGGGGCCAACTCGAACATGCGCATCACCGTCAGCGGCAGCGGCGGCGACCCGGCCGACGCGGCCATCGAGGCGCTGCTGGCCTACGACCCGGGCGGCGTGCAGAACCTGAGCCAGAAAACGGCCGCGCAGGACACCCTGGCCAACGTCAACGGCATCGCCGTCACCAGCCACAGCACCAGCATCAGCGGCGCCGTCGAGGGCCTGACCTTCGCCGCCCAGAAGGTGGGCAGCGCCAGCCTGACCGTGGCCAAGGACACGGCCACCCTGACCTCGTCCATCAACGGCTTCGTCAAGGCCTACAACGAGCTGAGCACGCAGATCAAGTCGGTCAGCGGCTACGACCCGGAAACCAAGCAGGCCGGCCAGCTGCTGGGCGACTCGACGGTGCAGAACCTGCAAGCCTCGCTGCGCCGCCAGCTGACCGGCAGCATCAGCGGCCTGAGCGGCAGCAAGCTGACCACGCTGTCGCAGGTCGGCATCGCGTTCCAGAAGGACGGCACGCTGACCCTGGACTCGGCCAAGCTGCAAAAGGCCATCACCAACAATTTCGGCGACATCGCCGGCCTGTTCGCGGCGGTCGGCCGCAGCACCGACGCCGAGGTCAGCTTCACCGGATCGACCTCGGCCACCAAGGCCGGCGACTACCTGGTGCAGGTCACGCGCCTGGCCAGCCAGGGCACCCTGACCAGCGCCGCGGCGCTGCCGGGCAGCACCACCATCGCCGACGACACCGTGTGGACGGTCAAGCTGAACGACTCGGTGCCCACCACCAGCAGCAACACCGCGTCCATCAGGCTGACCGCCGGCACCTACACGCCGCAGGACCTGGCCACCTTGCTGCAGGCCTCGATCAACGGCGCCAGCAACTTCAAGGACGCGGGCTCGACGGTGGAAGTGACGGTCAACGACGACGGCACGCTGAAGGTCAACTCGACCAAATACGGTTCGAAATCGAACATCGCGCTCACCAGCGACACCGGCACCAGCGTGGCCAGCATCTTCGGCGGCGCCACGGCGACCGACGGCGTGGACGTGGCCGGCACCATCGGCGGCTTCTCGGCCACCGGCGACGGCCAGACGCTGACCGGCGGGCCGGGCGCGCCGGTCGAGGGCCTGAAACTCGAAGTGAAGGGCGACACCCTGGGCAGCCGCGGCACCATCGGCTTCTCGCAGGGCTACGCCTACCAGATGGACACGCTGGCCAAGAGTTTCCTGGGCGCGAACGGCATCATCACCGGGCGCACCAAGGGCATGAACGACACGGTCAAGGATCTGGCGAAACAGAAGGACGCGTTCAACGCCAAGCTGGTCGACATCGAGGCGCGCTACCGCAAGCAGTATTCGGCGCTGGACACGGCGTTGTCCAGCATGAGCACGACCGCCGCGTTCCTGACGCAGCAGTTCGCCAAGATGAACGCCTAGAAAATCAAAGCAGTGCAACAAGCAGAGGAGAAATAGTATGTTCGGATCAAGGCAAACCGGCGTCAATGCCTACGCGAAAGTGGGCATGGAGACCGGCGTGGTCGCGGCCAGCCCGCATAAACTGATCGTCATGCTGTTTGACGGCGCGCTGGTGTCGATCAGCAACGCGCTGATGAATATGCGCTCCGGCAACATCGGCGAAAAAGGCAAGGCCATCTCCAAGGCCATCATGATCATCGACAGCGGCCTGCGCGCCGCGCTCGACAAGAAGGTGGGCGGCGAGATCGCCGAGGGCCTGGACGCCCTGTATGAATACATGAGCGGGCGCCTGCTGACGGCCAACCTGAAGAACGACCCGGCCATCCTGGAGGAGGTGCAGCGCCTGCTCACCGAGCTGCGCGACGCCTGGAACCAGATCGGCGACACGCCCAAGGCGCCGCAAGCGGCCGCCCCCTCCTCCCTGGCCAACAAATACGCGAGCGCCTGACCCATGATGACGAATCAAGAAGTACTGACCGTGTACGCCGCGATGGCGGAGCTGACCGAACAGATGCTGTCCGCCGCCACCGCCGGCGAATGGGACGACCTGGTGCTGCTGGAGCAGCGCTGCGCCGCCCACGCGCGCGCGCTGCAGGCGGACGAGCCGCAACAGCCGATGGCCGGCGAGCAGCGCGAACGCAAAGTGGAGCTGATCCGCCAGATGCTCACGGCCGACCGCAAGATCCGCGACCTGACGATGCCGTGGATGGCCCAGCTGTCCGCGCTGATCAACAGCACCGGCGCCGAGCGCCGCCTCGCCAGCGCCTATGGCGGCGTGTAAGTCTTCCCCCCAGACCTCTTAGGAGCATCCCATGTTGCCGCCGCGCCTGGACGCCACCGGCGTCAAGCCGGCGGGGGCGATTACCCCGCCCGCCTCATCGCTGCCCGTCAACGACGCGCGGCAGGCCGCCTTGCAGCGCGTGCTCGGCGGGCTGGTCGGACTATCCATGCAGGGCCAGGTGCTGTCCAACTACCAGGACGGCAGTTCGCTGGTGCGCGTGGCCGGCGCCTCGATGCGCATGATGCTGCCGCCCGGCGCCCAGGTCGGCGCCGAAGTGCCGATGACGCTGATCGCCGTCACGCCCCGTCCCACCTTCCAGATCGGCAACCAGGCCGCCCAGGGCCAGACCGCGCCCATGTACACCGAGGCCGGGCTGGCCCAGGGCGACGCCGCCGAGCAATTGCCTTCGCAGGGCGCCCTGCCCGGCCGTCCCGGCGCGGGCCAGGCCGGACCAGGCGCGTCGGGCTTCACGGCGCCGCCCGCCGCCGCCGCCGCCGATGGCGCCGAGGCGCAAGCCGGCGCGGGCAAGGCCGGTGCGCAGGCGGGCTCGCAGCAGGCCGGCCCGCAAGGGGCGGCGAACGGAGCGAACGGTGCCGCGGGCGGCGCCGCGAACCCGGCGCTGGCTTCCGCGGCCAATGCGGCCGCCAGCGCAGCGGCAAACGCGGCCGCCGGCGCGGCGGCCAAGGCGGCTGCGAACACGGCCGCGAAGGCGGAGGCGAACACCGCCGCGAATGCAAACGCGGCTTCGAAAAACGCAGGGACGGATGGCGCGGCCCGCCCCGGCCAAGGAACGCAAGCCGGCGCGGCACAGGCGAACGGCGCCGGCGGCACTATCCAGGCGCGGCCGCAATCGCTGGCCGCCGCCCTGCTCGGCAGGGCGCCGCTGACGCCTTCCGACCAACTGCCCCAGCTCGACCACAACACCCCCACGCCCACGCTGAGCCAGGGCGCGCGCGCCATCGCCAGCGCGCTGGCCAGCGCCTACCACGCGCCCGGCGTGCCCGCCACCATCACCGGTAAGACGCCGCTGGTGACGGCCGGCGCGCCCGAGCCGCAGCAATTGGCGAAGAACCTGCGGGACGCGCTGGGCAGCAGCGGCCTGTTTTATGAATCGCACGTGGCCGACTGGGCCGAGGGCAAGCGCAGCCTGTCCGACCTGCAGCGCGAACCGCAGATGCAACGCGGCATGGCGCAGCAGGGTCCACAGACCGGCGACACGCTGGCCAAGGCCGCGCTGGCCGGCCCCGACCTGTCGGCCGCGCAAATGATCAACCAGCAGTTGCACGCGCACGAACAGCAGCGCGTGCAATGGAACGGCGAGGTGTGGCCGGGCCAGCCCATGCAATGGGAAGTGCGGCGCGAACAGCGCGACGACGGCCGCCCGGACCAGCAGGACGCCCACGACGGGGAGCAGGAACAGATCTGGCGCAGCGGCGTGCGCTTCCGCTTCCCCTTGCTGGGGCAGGTGAGCGCGTCGGTGACGCTGGTGGGCGAGCAGGTCCACATCCAGGTGCAGACGGGGGACGGCGACAGCGCCGCCACCTTGCGGGCCTGGTCGGGCGAGCTGCAGCGCGCGCTGGAGGCGGCCGGTTCGCCGCTGGCCTCGCTGACCATCGCCGCCGGGGAGGATGGCGATGGCCAATGACGACCCGCCGCGCCGCCCGCTGCAAAGCGCGGTCGCGCTGGCCTACCACAGCGGCGCCCCCGCCCCCAAGGTGGTGGCCAAGGGGCGCGGCCTGGTGGCCGAGCAGATCATCCACGTGGCCGCCGAACATGGCGTGCACATCCACGAATCGAAGGAATTGGTGTCGCTGCTGATGGACATCGACCTGGACCAGCAAATCCCGCCGGCCCTGTACCGCACAATTGCGGAACTACTGGCCTGGCTATATCATATTGAATCAGCGCAAAAATCCGGGCTGCCGCCTCCCCCGCCGCCGGACACCAGCTCTCCACTTACCGATAATAAAAATGCAAGCTAACCAATACAACGCGGAACTGGAAAACTGGCACGATTTCGAAGTGGAATCGCGCAAGGAAATCATCGGCCTGCTGCGCAGCATCGGCGAGAAAAACCAGCTGATCCGCATGCTGGTGCATGGCGAGGCCGACGTGTGCGTGACCTCCATCCTGGAGGTGGACGCCGACAACAACAGCGTCATCCTCGACTGCTCGATCAATCCGGAACAGAACCAGCGCGTGGTCGGCGCCAAGGCCTTGTCGTACGAGACCACGCTGGACAAGATCCGCATCCTGTTTTCCAGCGAGCGGGTGGAGAAATGCACGTTCGAGGGCGCGCCGGCGTTCAAGATCCCGCTGCCGGCCTCGCTGATCCGCCTCCAGCGGCGCGAGTACTACCGGATGAACACGCCGGTCAGCAATCCGGTGCGGGCGGTGATACCCCTGCCGGCCGAGCTGGGCGGCGGCAGCAGCAGTTTCCCGCTGGCCGACATCAGCTGCGGGGGCATCGCCATCCTCGACAACAAGCTGCTGCTGGGCGACTCCATCGGCAAGAAATACGAGGATTGCCGCATCGACCTGCCCGAGGTGGGCACGGTGGTGACGTCGCTACAGATCCGCAACATGATCGACCTGACCCTGCTCAACAACAAATCCAACCGCCGGCTGGGATGCCAGTTCGTCGACATGCCGCGCGGCGCGCTGAACGCGGTGCAGCGCTACATCACCAAGCTCGAGCGCGAACGCAACGCCCGCATCGCCGGCCTGGGCTGAACAAAACAAAAAAGGGGTCAGGTTCAATATTCCACTAGTGGAATATTGAACCTGACCCCTTTTTTGTTTTTGCGGCTCGTTAGACTTGCATGTTCATGATCTCGTGGTAGGCGGACACGAGCTTGTTGCGCACCTGGACGGTGGCCTGGAAGTTGAGGCTGGCCTTCTGCATCGAGATCATCATGTCGGACAGGTTGACCGAGTCGTCCCCCATCTGGAAACGCTTACCCAGGTTCTCGGCCTTGTTCTGGCTGGCGGCGACCGCGTCCAGCGAATTCTTCAGCGCGTCCGAAAACTCCACCCTGGCGGACGGCGCCTCGGTCTTGACGGCCGGCGGCGTCGCCTGCGGCCGGGCCGCGTGCGCCTTCAACTGCTCCATCATCGCCTGGATCCTGCTGCTGTCTATGCCTAAGCCGGTGGTTTTCATCTCTAGTTTTCCCTCTGTTGCTACCGCGAAACAACTACGCGGGGTTGCCGCGTTACAATAGGCGGCGCACTGGTCAGTCCTGGCAGAATAGCAGCGGGGGCGCCAGCGGACTGGGCGGAGCAGGACGGTAAACCGCCTGCTATTCCGGCGATGGCCACGGTGGGCGGCGCGACATAATGTGCAACAGCCGCAAATCCTTTCCATCTCCCAACCTTTTATTTGACCGCCATGGCAGCAGCAGCCGAACAACTCGATATCGACGAAGCAGCGGACCCGGCCGAACCGCAGCCGAAGCCGCCGTTCATGCAGACGCAGATGGGCAAGTGGGTGGTGCGCGGCGCCGGCGCGGCCGCCCTGCTGGCCCTGATCGTCGCGCTGTGGCTGTGGAACCAGCCGCCCGCCTACGGCGTGCTGTTCTCCAACTACACCGACCGCGACGGCGGCGCCATCACGGCGGCGCTGGACCAGATGCAGGTCAAGCACAAGTTCTCCGAGAGCGGCACCTCGATCCTGGTGCCGACCGAGCAGGTGCACGATTTGCGCCTGAAGCTGGCCGCCCAGGGCCTGCCCAAGGGCGGCAACGTGGGCTTCGAGCTGATGGAGAACCAGAAGCTGGGCGTGTCGCAATTCCTGGAACAGGTGAACTACCAGCGCGCGCTGGAGGGTGAACTGGCCCGCTCGATCCAGTCCATCGCCGCCGTGGACGCGGCGCGGGTGCACCTGGCGCTGCCGAAACCGTCCGTGTTCGTGCGCGAACAGCAAAAGCCGACCGCTTCCGTGCTCCTGAACCTGCACCCCAACCGCCAGATCGATCCGGCCCAGGTGCAGGCCATCGTGCACCTGGTGGCCTCGTCGGTGCCGGAACTGATGCCGTCCAACGTCACCGTCGTGGACCAGGCCGGCAACCTGGTGTCGGACACCAACAAGAACAACAACGGCGCCGGCACCAACAAGAATCTGGACGCCAGCCAGCTGAAATACGTGCAGGAACTGCAAAAACAGGTCATCAAGCAGGTCGAATCCATCGTGCTGCCCATCGTCGGCGAGGGCAATGTGCGCGCCGAGGCGGTGGCCGACGTGGACTTCGCCGCCGTCGAGCAGGCCGCCGAGTCCTACAAGCCGAACTCGCCGCCCGCCGCCTCGGCCATCCGCAGCCAGCAGAACAGCGAAACCAACGGCAGCACCACCAACAACGCCAACGGCGTGCCGGGCGCGCTGTCGAACCAGCCGCCGGGCACGGCCACGGCGCCGCTGACCGCCACACCGCCCGGCGCGGCCCCCGCCCCCGGAACGCCGGCCGGCACCCAGACCACCGCCGCCAGCGGCTTGCCGAACCACAAGGAATCGACCACCAATTTCGAGGTCGACAAGACCGTGCGCTACGAGCAGAAGGCCATGGCCGGCCTGAAGCGCATGACGGTGGGCGTGGTCATCAACTACCGCCGCATCGTCGACACCAAGACCGGCAAGGTCACCATCCGCCCCTACACGCCGGACGAGATGGCCAAGATCAACAGCCTGGTGCGCGAGGCCATGGGCTACAACCAGGAGCGCGGCGACTCGGTGAGCGTGGCCAACACGCCGTTCGACGGCGTCGACAAACCCTTCGAGCCGCCGGTGGTGCTGGAATGGTGGCGCGATCCGGCCAACCTGCCGCTGGCCAAGGAGCTGGCCAAGTTCCTGATCACGGCGCTGATCCTGCTGTACATCCTGCTGCGCATCGTGCGGCCGATGATGCGGCCGGTGTTCAAGAAGATCGACGAGATCAACGAGCCCGAGCCCGAACCGGAGGAGCCCGAGGTCGTCGTGCCCGAAGGGCCGACCGAAGAAGAGCTCATGGAGCTGGAACTGGCTAAAATGGAAGAGAGTACCGCGCGGACATACCGCGATAACCTGGCGCTGGCCAAGAAACTTGCCGTGGAAGATCCACGCATCGTGGCCAATGTCATCAAAGCATGGATAGGCTCCAATGACTGAGAATACCGGACTGCAAAAAGCCGCCATCCTGATGTTGGCGATGGGCGAGAGCGAAGCCGCCGAGGTGATGAAGTTCCTCGGCCCGCGCGAGGTGCTCAAGCTGGGCGCCGCCATGGCGACCATGAAGAACGTGCCGCACGAACAGGTGATCGACACGCTGGACGACTTCCGCGACCAGACCGCCGCCGCCTCCACCGTGGGCCTGGATTCGGACGAGTACATCCGCCAGGTGCTGACCAAGGCGCTGGGCGACGACAAGGCCTCGGTGCTGCTGTCGCGCATCCTGGGCGGCAAGGACGCGTCCGGCATCGAGAGCCTGAAGTGGATGGATTCCAATTCCGTGGCCGAACTGATCCGCAACGAGCACCCGCAGATCATCGCCACCATCCTGGTCCACCTGGAGCGCGACCAGGCTTGCGAAATTCTGGGACACTTTACCGACCGCTTGCGTAACGACGTGGTGCTGCGCATCGCCACCCTGGACGGCGTGCAGCCGGCCGCGCTGCGCGAGCTGAACGACGTGCTGACGAAACTGTTGTCGGGCAATGAAAACATCAAGAAATCGACGCTGGGCGGCGTGCGCGCGGCGGCCGAGATCCTGAACTTCATGAGCGGCGAGCAGGAAAGCAACGTGATGGACAACATCAAGAACTACGACAACGACATGGCGCAGAAGATCATGGACGAGATGTTCGTGTTCGACAACCTGATCGACATCGACGACCGCGGCATCCAGCTGCTGTTGCGCGAGGTGCAGTCGGAGATGCTGATCATCGCGCTGAAGGGCGCCTCGCAGGAACTGCGCGACAAGATCTTCAAGAACATGTCGGCGCGCGCCAGCGAGATGATGCGCGAGGACCTCGAATCGAAGGGACCGGTGCGGCTGTCCGAGGTGGAAACCCAGCAGAAGCAGATCCTGCAGATCGTGCGCCGGCTGGCCGACGAGGGACAGATTGTGCTGGGCGGCAAAGGCGAAGATTCCTTCGTCTAAGAACATAGAAACGCATGGCAACCTTACCAAAAGAGCAGCAAACCGCCTTCCAGCGCTGGGAAATGAAGTCCTTTGGCGACTTCCGTCCCAGCGCCATCGCCGCGCGCGAGGCGGAAGCCGCCGCCGCGCCGCCGCCACAGCAGCAAGCCGCCCACGCCGGGCAGCCCGAGCCGCAATACGCCGAGCCGGAATACCTGCCGCCGCAATACCCCACCGAGGAGGAGCTGGCCGCCATCCGCGAGGAGGCGCGCATCGCCGGCTACGGCGCCGGCTACGCGGCCGGCCACGCCGAGGGCCACGCCGACGCCATCGCGCTGGGCAAGGAGGAGGTGGACAAGGAACTGGAGCCGCTGCGCGAACTGGCCGGCAACTTCGGCCAGGCGCTGCACGACGCCGACCAGCTGATCGCCGCCGACGTGCTGGAACTGGCGCTGCAGCTGTCCAAGGCCATGCTCAAGCAGGCGCTGCAGATACGGCCGTCGCTGATCCTGCCCATCGTGCGCGACGCCATCGAATACCTGCCGGTGCTGCAGCAGCCCGCGCTGCTGATGCTGAACCCGGACGACGCCTCCGTGGTGCGCGAGGGCATAGGCGAGGAACTGGACAAGGGCGGCTGGCGCGTGATCGACGATCCGCAGATCGAGCGCGGCGGCTGCCGCATCGAGACGGCCAGCAACCAGATCGACGCCCAGGCCTCGGCCCGCTGGCACCGGCTGGCCGCCGCGCTGGGCAAAACCGTGGACTGGCTGGACTGAAAGTGACGATCTAGCATGGGCGCCAAATTCAACCCCACCGCGCACATCACCCGCTGGAGCAGCTACCTGAACGATTGCGCCACGCTGGTGGACTTCGTCGAGCCGATGCAGGTGTCCGGCCGCGTCACGCGCGTGGCGGGCCTGGTGATGGAGGCGGTCGGCCTGCGCCTGGCCGTCGGCGCCGCCTGCAGCGTGCCCCTGCCCTCCGGCGGCAAGGTGGAGGCCGAGGTGGTGGGCTTCGAGGGCGACAAGCTGTTCCTGATGCCGCAAAGCGACGTCGAGGGCATCGTGCCCGGCACCCGCGTGTTCCCGGTCGAACAGACCATCCCCAAGCCCGGCAGCGTGCAGCACCCGCGCCGCCGCCCCAGCGACCGCGCGCGCCACTTGCCGGTGGGCTACGAACTGCTGGGCCGCGTGCTGGACGGCGCCGGCCGCCCGCTGGACAACCTGGGCCCGCTGCACACGGTGGACAGCGCGCCCATCAACGTGCGCCCCGCCAACCCGCTGGGCCGCGCGCCCATCGTCGACACGCTGGACGTGGGCGTGCGCTCGATCAACGCCATGCTGACCGTGGGCCGCGGCCAGCGCATGGGCCTGTTCGCCGGCTCCGGCGTCGGCAAATCGGTGCTGCTGGGCATGATGGCGCGCTACACCGAGGCCGACATCATCGTGGTCGGCCTGATCGGCGAACGGGGCCGCGAGGTGAAGGAGTTCATCGAGCAGATCCTGGGCGAGGAAGGCCTGGCGCGCTCGGTGGTGGTGGCCGCCCCGGCCGACACGCCGCCGCTGATGCGCATGCAGGGCGCGGCCTATTCCACCGCCATCGCCGAGTATTTCCGCGACCAGGGCAAGAACGTGCTGTTGATCATGGATTCGCTGACCCGCTACGCGATGGCGCAGCGCGAGATCGCGCTGGCCATCGGCGAGCCGCCGGCCACCAAGGGTTATCCGCCCTCCGTGTTCGCCAAGCTGCCCATCCTGGTGGAGCGGGCCGGCAATGGCGAGGCGGGCGGCGGCTCGATCACCGCCTTCTACACCGTGCTGACCGAGGGCGACGACCAGCAGGACCCGATCGCCGACTCGGCGCGCGCCATCCTGGACGGCCACATCGTGCTGAACCGGCGCCTGGCCGAGGCCGGCCACTATCCGGCCATCGACATCGAACAGTCGATCAGCCGCGCGATGCACTCGATCACCTCGCCCGACCACCAGCAGCGCGCGCGCCACCTGAAACAGCTGTATTCCCGCTACGAGCGCAGCCGCGACCTGATCGCGGTGGGCGCCTACAGCCCCGGCAGCGACCCGGTGCTGGACCAGGCCATCAAGCTGCACGACCGCATCGAGCATTTCCTGCAACAGCAGATCACCGAGCGGGTCAGCATGAGCGAGAGTTTAGGGCAATTATCCATTCTGTTCGACTGATTGGCGGACCGGGCCTCAACCTATAATGAACCATCATGGCCTCTCAATCCCAACTTGAAACACTGATCGAACTGGCGCGGCGGGAAACCGACGACGCCGCCACGCGCCTGGGCCTGGCCCTGAAGGCGGTGGCGGATGCGGAGGAGAAACTGAACATGCTGATCGGCTACCGGGACGAGTACGGCAAGCGCTTCGAGGCCACGCAGCAGGCCGGCATCACGCCCATGGCCTACCGCAACTTCCAGGCTTTCATGGAAAAGCTGGACCAGGCCATCAAGGGCCAGGAGGAAGTGGTGCGCCATTCGCGCAACCGGGGCGACCAGGAGCGCGGCATGTGGCAGGCCGCCGAGCGCAAGCGCATGTCCTACTCCACCTTGGCCGACCGCGCGCAGGCGCAGGCGCTCAAGGCGGAAAACAAGCGCGACCAGAAGGCCATGGACGAACACGCGGCACGGCAGGCTTATTACAAACGCTAACGATTACAACCGGCGCACATCATGCAGACACCGCTCATCACGACGACCACCAGTACCGGCCAGGGCGCGCCCGCGTCCAAGGCGGCGTCCGCCGCGCCGGACAACCAGTTCCAGCAAGCGCTGTCGCGCCAGATGGACCAGCGCAACACCTACCGCGACAACGTGCCGGCCGCCGCGCCCGCCCCGGCCGCGCGCCAGCAGCAAAGCAAGCCCGCGCAGCCGGCCAGCCAGCCGGCGCGCCAAGCCGCGCCCGCCAACCAGAACGCGCAGGCCAGGCCCGCCGCCCAGAACCAGCAGGCGGGCGCCAAACCAGCCAATGGGAACAATGGGGCCAACGGGGCCGGCGGAACCAACGGGTCCAACGGGTCCAATGGTGTGAACAACGCCAATAACGCCAATGGCGCGAACGGCGCGAACCAGGCCGCGAACGACAACGCCGCGAACGCCGCCGCCAATGCCGGCGCGGACGCCAGCGCCAGTGCCGCGCATGCCGGCGGCGACTCGGCCGGCGCCCAGAACGGCGCGGGCGGCGAAACAACCGGCGCGAACGCGGCCGCCCAAGCCGCCGCCGACGCCAACGCCAGCGCGGAGGCCGCCGCGGCCGCCGCCGCGAACCCGATGGCCGACATGCTGGCCCTGATGGCCAGCTTCAACCAGCCCGTCCAGCCACCGCCGGCGGCAACCGCGGCGGAGGCGGCGAGCTCCGCCCTGTCCGCGACGTCGCCGGCCGCCGCGGCCGCCGCGCTGGCCGCCGCCACCGCCGCCAACAACTTCGCCGCGTCCGCCAGCGGCCTCCCCGCCGACGCACCGGCGGCCGACGCCGCCGCGCTCGCGGCCCAGGCCTCCGCCGCCGACGCTTCCGCGCTGCAAGCGACCTCCACGGAGGACCAGGCCGGCTTCAGCGCCGCCATGGCCGCCGCCGCGCAGGACGCCGCCAGCTCCGATCCGGCGCTGGCCGCCGGCAGCGATACCGGTGTGGCCGCGACGCCAGCCGCCACGGCCACACCGGCCGGCGCCGCGGCCCAGCAGGCCGCCCAGCAAGCGGCCTTGGCCGCAGCAGGCACGGCCGTCTCCGCCAATGCCGCCCAGGCCGCCAGCCTGGCCGCCATGCAGGCCGCCGCGCGCGGCAACGCGCAGGCGGCCGCGCCATCGGAGCCGGGCGCGCTCGACACCTCGGCGTTGCAGTCCGCCACGCAATCCGGCGCGGGCGGGGCCTCCCTCGCCGCCGCGGACGCCCTGCGCCCCTCGCCCGGCGCAGCCGCCCAGGATGGCAACGCGGCGATGCCCGCCGCGCCGGGCAAGTTCCAGGCCGAGTTCAGCCAAACGTTGTCCACGCGCGACAAAGCGCCGGCCCTGGCGGCAGCCGCCAGCGAGGCGGCGCCGGCCGCGCCGGTGGTGCTGGCGCCCGCCGCGCAGGCCCAGTTGGCGACCGCGCAGGCCGCCAACGCGGTGGCCGGCAACCAGTTGCAGGCCCGGGTGGGCAGCAACGCCTGGGACCAGCAGCTGGGCCAGAAAGTCATCTTCATGGCGGCCGGCGGCGAGCAGAGCGCCACGCTGGACTTGAACCCGCCGGACCTGGGTCCGCTGCAAGTGGTGCTGAGCGTGTCCAACGACCAGGCCAGCGCCAGCTTCACCTCCGCCCAGCCGGAAGTCCGGGCGGCGCTGGAGGCTGCCATGCCCCGATTGCGTGAAATGATGAGCGAGGCCGGCATCGAACTGGGCAACGCGTCCGTCTCGGCCGGCAATCCGGGCCAGGGGGAGGCCTTCGACCAGGCGCGCGCCGCTCAGCAGGGCCAGGGCGGGCGCGGCAACGGCATGGGCCGCGGCGGCGATGCCGGCGACGGCGAAAGCGGCACGGCCGCGCCGGCCCCGCGCCAGCGGGCGGCGCTGGGCGCGGTGGACACCTTCGCCTGACAGGCGCGTGCCATAATAGCGAAACACAAGCATCACAGCGCCAACCATTACAACGGCAGGGATCATTTTGAAAGCCAATCCAAAATTGAAGGCGGAGCCGAAGGCTGAAGCGGCCGCACCAGCGAATTCGAAGAAGAAGCTGATCGTGATCGTCGCGGCCGTGGCGGTGCTGGCGGCGGCCGGCGGCGGCGGCGCGTGGTTCATGCTGAAGGGCGGCGGCGACCACGAGGAAGCGCCCGCCAAGACCAAGAGCAAGAAAAACCAGAAATCCGGCCCGCCCACCTACGTGACTGTCGATCCGTTCACCGTCAACCTGCAGCCGGAAACCGAGCAGGACCAGTACCTGCAGCTGGCGTTCACGCTGCAGGTGGAGGGGCTGGAGGACAGCGAGTCCATCAAGAACAACATGGCCAAGGTGCGCAGCCGCGTGCTGCTGCTGCTGTCGGGCAAGCGCGCGTCGGAAATCAACACGCCGGAAGGCAAGCAGCAACTGGCCAAGGAAATCATGGCGCAAATCAACGAGCCATTCGAAAACAAGGGCTCGGAACAGGAAGTGACGGAAGTGCTGTTCACGTCCTTTATTATCCAGTAATGAATCATGGCTGATAATTTTCTCTCCCAGGAAGAAGTCGATGCCCTTTTAAAGGGTGTCAACGGCGATCAGGACGACGCGGCCGCGCCGGAAGAAGTCGCGGGAGTCAGAACCTACAACCTGGCGACCCAGGAGCGTATCGTCCGTGGCCGGATGCCGACGCTGGAAATTATCAACGAGCGTTTCGCCCGCCTGCTGCGGGTCGGCCTGTTCAACTTCCTGCGCCGCAGCGCGGAGGTGTCGGTCGGCTCGGTGCGGGTGTCGAAGTACAGCGAGTTCATCCGCAACCTGGTGGTGCCGACCAACCTGAACCTGGTGCACATGAAGCCGCTGCGCGGCACCGCGCTGATGGTGTTCGACCCGGGCCTGGTGTTCCTGCTGGTGGACAATCTGTTCGGCGGCGACGGCCGCTTCCACACCCGGGTCGAGGGCCGCGACTTCACGCAGACGGAGCAGCGCATCATCCTGCGCATCCTGGACATCGTGTTCGAGGCCTACACCAAGTCGTGGGAACCGGTTTATCCGGTCGAGTTCGAATACATCCGCTCGGAAATGAACACGCAGTTCGCCAACATCGCCACCCCGAACGAGGTGGTGGTGGCGTCGACCTTCACGGTGGAGCTGGGATCGGTGTCCGGCCAGATCCACTTCTGCATGCCGTATTCGATGATCGAGCCGATCCGCGACGCGCTGACCTCGTCGCTGCAAGGCGAGGCGCTGGAGGTCGACAAGCGCTGGATCCGCCTGATGACGCAGCAGATCCAGATCGCCGAGGTGGAGCTGGTGGCCAGCCTGGGCACGGCCAAGGTGTCGTTCGACGAGATCCTGAACATGCGGGTGGGCGACATCATTCCGCTCAACATCCCGGAAACCATCGAGGCCACGGTGGACGGCGTGCCGGTGCTCGATTGCACTTACGGGGTATTGAACGGACAATACGCGCTAAAGGTAGAGAAACTGCTGGCGAACGCCGATAATACGAAGTAACGGAAGTAAACGGAGAAAGACATGTCGGATAATCAAGACGATCAAAGCCTGGATGACGATTGGGGTGCCGCGATCGCCGAGCAGGCCAAGGCGGAAGCCGAGGCGCTGCAGAACCAGCAGGCCGCGCAGGCGGCCGTGTTCAAGGACTTCTCGAAGCAGCCGTCGAAAACCGAAACCCACAACGATATCGACTTCATCCTCGATATCCCGGTGCAGCTGACGGTGGAACTGGGGCGCACCAAGATCGCCATCAAGAACCTGCTGCAGCTGGCGCAGGGCTCGGTGGTGGAACTGGACGGCCTGGCCGGCGAGCCGATGGACGTGCTGGTCAACGGCTGCCTGATCGCGCAGGGCGAGGTGGTGGTGGTGAACGACAAGTTCGGTATCCGCCTGACCGACATCATCACGCCGTCCGAGCGCATCCGAAAACTGAATAAATGAAGTCCATGAAGCCCGCGTATTTGTTCGCCGCGCTGGCGGCCTCGTGCTGCCTGGCCGGCGCGCCCGCGCTGGCGGCGCAGACCGCGTCCGGCGCGATTTCCGGCGCGGCCAAGGCGGCGCCGGCGGCCCAGGCCCCGGCCGCCGCACCGGCCGCACCGGCCGCCACGGACACCGTCACCGCCAGCGCCGCCGCGCCCGCCCCCGCCAGCCCGGCGGCCGCCACCGGCGCGCCGGCCGAGGCGACCGCGGAAACGGCCGCCCCGGCCGCCCCCGCCCTGGCCCCCTCCACCGCCGCCACGCCCGAACAGCAAGCCGCGCTGGCCGGCGCCCGCCCGGCCGCCGACGCCACCGTGCCGCCGCCCACCGCCACCGGCAGCCTGCTGCAAACGGTGCTGGCCCTGCTGGTGGTGCTGGCCCTGCTGGCCGGCCTGGCATGGCTATTGAAACGCTATGGACCGAAATCCGTCACCGGCGGCGCCAACGTGCGCCTGGTGGGCGCGCTCAACGTCGGCACGCGCGAGCGCATCCTGGTGGTAGAGGTCGGCGAGCAATGGATCGTCGTGGGCGCCTCGCCCGGCCGCATGAACGCGTTGGCCACCATGCCGCGCCAGGAAGGCGAGCCGGAGCTGCAGGCGCCCGGCCACGCGCTGCCCAGCGCCAACTTCGCCGAGTGGTTCAAACAGACGATAGAAAAACGCAATGGCAAATAAGCTAGGCCGTGCCTTTCCGGCGCGAATGGCATTGATGGCGTTGCTGGCGCTGCCGATGCTGGCGGGCGCCGAGCCCACCATCCCCGCCTTCACCAGCACGCCGGCCGGCGGCGGCGCCGTCAACTACGGCCTGTCGCTGCAGACGCTGATCCTGATGACGGCACTGACCTTCATCCCGGCCGCGCTGCTGATGATGACCAGCTTCACCCGCATCATCATCGTGCTGTCGCTGCTGCGCCAGGCGATGGGCACGCAGTCGGCGCCGCCCAACCAGGTGATGGTGGGCCTGGCGCTGTTCCTCACCTTCTTCGTCATGGGACCGGTGCTGGACCGCATCTACGGCGAGGCCTACCTGCCTTTGCAGGAAAACAAGATCACCATGCAACAGGCGCTGGACAAGGGCGCCGCGCCGCTCAAGACTTTCATGCTGAAACAGACCCGCCAGGCCGACCTGGCGCTGTTCGTGCGGCTGTCGCGCACGCCGGCGCTGCAGGGCCCGGAGGACGTGCCGATGCGGGTGCTGATCCCGGCCTTCGTCACCAGCGAGCTGAAGACGGCGTTCCAGATCGGCTTCGCCATCTTCATCCCCTTCCTCATCATCGACATGGTGGTGGCCTCGGTGCTGATGTCGATGGGTATGATGATGATGTCGCCGGCCGTGATCGCGCTGCCGTTCAAGCTGATGCTGTTCGTGCTGGTCGACGGTTGGCAATTGCTGATCGGCTCGCTGGCCCAGAGTTTCTACTAGGGAGGAGACCGCCATGACCCCGGAAAGCGTCCTGACCATGGGCCGCAACGCCATGGAAGTCACCCTGATGGTGGCCGCGCCCATGCTGCTGGTGGCCCTGGTGATCGGCCTGATCGTTTCCATCTTCCAGGCCGCCACCCAGATCAACGAGGCCACGCTGTCCTTCATCCCCAAGCTGGTCGGCATTTTCGTGGCGCTGGTGGTGGCCGGGCCGTGGATGCTGTCGGTCATGCTGGACTACATGCGCCAGGTGTTCACCAGCATCCCGGGGCTGGTCGGCTGAGGCGCCGACTAGCAATCCGCTAGCGAATTCCGCATGTCTTTCCCAAAAAATAGTTGCCTGACGGCCTCATGATTACGCTGTCCAGTGTCGATATCAACACATGGATCGCCTCTTTGCTGTGGCCGCTTACGCGGATACTCGGCCTGATCACCGCCGCCCCCGTGCTCGGCCACCGCAGCGTGCCGAACCCGGTCAAAATCGGGCTGGGCGTGATGCTGGCCATGATCATCGCCCCGAACGCGCCGGCGATGCCGGCGGCCGACCCGATGTCCTACGCGGGGCTGCTGATCCTGGCGCAGGAAATGCTGATCGGCGTGGCCATGGGCTTTTCCATGCGCATCGTGTTCGCGGCCATCGAAATGGCCGGCGAGATCAGCAGCCTGACCATGGGCCTGGGCTTCGCCACCTTCTTCGACCCCACCACGCAGGGCCGCTCGTCGGCGATCAGCCAATTCCTCGCGTTAATTGCTACAATGGCATTTCTATCTGTCAACGGCCACCTGGTGTTGCTGTCGGCCCTGGCGGAGAGTTTCAACACGCTGCCGGTGTCCGCCCAGCCCATGAACGCGGGCGGCTTCAAGCAGGTGGCGGACTGGGGCGCGAAGATCTTCAGCGCGGGACTGCAACTGTCGCTGCCCATCGTGGCGGCGTTGTTGATCACCAACGTCGCGCTGGGCATTTTGACGCGGGCGGCGCCCCAGCTGAACCTGTTTGGCATCGGTTTTCCCATTACATTGGGAATCGGTTTTATCGTGGTGGCCACCATCCTGCCGTATCTGGGCACGCCACTGCAAAACCTGTTCCTGCAAGGCATAGAAACGGCGCGGAGCCTGCCGCGCACCTGGGTTGCGCGGGAGCCACGCTTGCCGCCCCCGGTGCCGCGGCCGCCCCCTGCGACGACGCCACGGTTTTAAGTGGTTCCCCTAATCATTTGATTTCCCTAGGGAAATTACTGGTGTATCATGGGAGAGCTGCCCAGGAGAATACACTATGAGTTCCATCGTTCCATTCCTCACCACCGACCAGATCGTAACGCTGACGACGGCGCAGGTTGCGGCGTTGACGACCGAGGAAATCCGGGACTTGAACACGGAGCAGATCCAGGCGATGACCTCGGATCACCTGCAGGCGCTGAGCACCGCGCAACTGCGCCTGCTGGGCACGGACGAGATCGCCGCGCTCACCACCGACCAGCTCCCCTTCCTGACCACCCAGCAGTTCGCCTCCCTGGGCACCGGCGCCATCCGCGCCCTCGGTTCCGACCAGTTCGCCGTGATGGAGACGGCCGACCTGGCCGCGCTGCGCACCAACCAGTTCGCCGCGCTGGGTTCGCACCAGCTGGCCGTGCTGAGCACCGACGCCATCGGCGTGCTCGGCACCGCCCAGTGGAGCGTGCTCAAGACCAGCCAGTCGCCCGGCCTGACCAGCGACCAGCTGGCCGCGCTCACCGCCGCCCAGCTGCGCGCGCTGGCGCCGGCCGTGCTCGGCAGCCTGGACACCAGCCAGTTCTCGGCCCTGTCGACGGCCGCCGTGTCGGCCCTGACCAGCCGCCATTTCTCCGCCCTCACCGCCGTCCAGGTCGCCTCGCTGAGCACCGACCACATCATCGCGCTCACCAGCGACCAGCTGAACAGCATGGCCACCGCCGCCATCGCGCTGTTGACGACGGACCAGATCGCCGCGATCGAGACGCGCGACTTCGCCGCGCTGAGCTCGCGCCAGCTGACGGCGCTGAACTCGGACCAGCTGGCCGCGCTGACCACCACCCAGTTCTCCGTGCTGAGCTCGAACGGCCTGCGCGCGCTGAAGCCGGGCGCCATCGCCGGCCTGACCAGCGACCAGATCGCCGGCCTGACCTCGCTCGCGCCGCTGACCACGCTGCAAGTGCGGGCCCTGACCACCGACCAGATCGGCGCGCTGGAAACCCAGGACCTGGTGACGCTGACCTCGTCCCAGCTGGGCGCGCTGACCGGCGACCAGGCCACCGCCCTGAACACCGACCACATCGTGGCGATGACGACCGGCCAGTTCAGCGCCATGTCGACCGCCTTCCTGAACAAACTGAACTCGGACCAGATCGGCGCCATCGAGACGCGCGACATCGCCGTGCTGCGCAGCAACCAGGTCGCCAAGCTGGCCGCCGACCAGTTGTCCTCGCTCAACAGCGCCCAGCTGGCCGCGCTCAGCAGCGCCTCCATCGGCGCCCTCACCAACGAGCAGATCGCCGCCCTCACCACCGACCAGCTCGGCTGGCTGAGCACGCTGGCCGGCATGAGCAGCCGCCAGATCGCCGCCTTCAGCACCGACCAGATCGCCTCGCTGAGCACCGCCAGCCTGGCCTCGCTGGCCGGCAAGCAGCTGGCCGCGATGACGGGCGACCAGATCCGCGCGCTGAACTCGGACCAGATCGTCGGCCTGTCCACCGCCCAGTTCCGGGTGCTGACCAGCGCCACCCTGGCCGCGCTGTCCACCGACCAGATCGGCATGATCGAGGCGCGCGACATCGGCGCTCTGCTGACCAACCAGATCAACAAGCTGACCGCCGACCAGGTCGCCGCGTTCACCACCGCCCAGGTCGCCGCGCTGAGCGGCGCGGCCGCCGCCGCCCTCACCCCGGCCCAGGTGGCCGCGCTGAACACCGAGCAGATGGCAGCGCTGAGCACGCTCTCCGTGCTCAGCACGCGCCAGATCGCCAACCTCACCACCGACCAGATCGCCGCGCTGGCGGTGTCCAAGCTGGACGACCTGAGCACCACCCAGATCGCCGCGCTGAACGGCGAGCAAGCCGTGGCGCTGAGCACCGACCAGCTGGGTGCGCTGTCGGCCGACCAGGTGCGCGCGCTGTCGACCTCCGTCATCGCAGCCCTCAGCACCGACCAGCTGCCCGCCATCGAGGTGGAAGACCTGCAGAACATGCGCAGCGCGCAGCTGGCCGTGCTCAACACCGACCAGATCGCCTCGCTCAGCACGGCGCAGGTCGCCGGGCTCACCACCGCCCAGATCGGCGCGCTGTCGCCGTCGCAGAAGGCCGCGCTCAGCAGCGACCAGCTGGCCGCGCTGTCGTCGCTGGCCTCGTTCTCGACCTCGTCCATCGCCGGCCTCACCACCGACCAGATCGCCTCGCTGTCGGTGGCCGCGCTGGCCACGCTGCGCAGCAACCAGGTCGCCGCGCTGACCACCGCCCAGCTGTCGTCGCTGAGCGACGCGCAGATCGCCGGCCTGACCAGCGACCAGATCCGCGCGCTCAGCACCCGCGGCCTGAACGCGCTGACCGCCGACCAGGTGGCCGCGATCGAGATCGGCGACCTGCAGGCGCTGCGCACCGCGCAGCTGGCCGGGCTGGACACCGAGCACCTCGCCGCCCTGACGTCGGACCAGTTCTCGGCCCTGACCACGCAGCAGATCGCCGCGCTGGGCACGGCGCAGATCGCCTCGCTGAGCACCGACCAGGTGGCCAGCTTCGCCTCGCTGGCGCCGCTCAACAGCCGCCAGATCGCCGCGCTGACGACCGAACAGATCAGCAGCCTGGCGTCGGAAAAGATCACCACGCTCAAAACCAGCCAGCTGGCCGGCCTGACCAGCGCGCAGATCGGCGCGCTGACCGCCGAGCACATCGTGGCGCTCGACAGCGCCCAACTGCGCAGCCTGGGCACGGCCACCATCGCCGCGCTGAGCGCCGAGCAGGTGGCCGCCATCGAAGTGGCCGACATGGCCGTGCTGGCCACGCGCCAGATCGCCTCGCTGACGCCGGACCAGATGGCGGCGCTGACCGTCGAACAACTGGGCGCCTTCGGTTCCCAGCAGCTCGCCGCGCTGAGCTCGTCGCAGCTGGCGGCGCTGAGCGCCGAGCAGCAGGCCGCGCTGGTCAGCCTGGCCGGCCTGAGCACGCGCCAGATCGCCAGCCTCAGCGCCGACCAGATCGCGGCGTTCACGGTGGACCAGCTGGCCGCGCTGCGCACCGCGCAGATCGCCGCCTTCAGCACCGACCAGATGGGCTATTTCAGCGCCGACCAGATCGCCGGCCTGAGCAGCGCGCAAGTGCGCGCGCTGTCCACCCGCCAGCTGGGCGCGCTGAGCAACGAACAGGTGGCCGCGATCGAGATCGACGACCTGGTGCGCATGAGCACGACGCAAGTGGCCGGACTGCGCAGCACGCAGCTGACGGCGCTGACCGACAGCCAGCTGGAAGCCCTGACCACCAGCCAGATCGCCGCCATCGCCACCAGCCAGATCGGCGCCTTCAGCGTGGCCCAGATCGCCGCGCTGTCCAGCCTGCGCAGCCTGACCTCGGCCCAGATCGCCGGCCTGGGCAGCGAACAGATCGCCGGCCTCGACGAGGCCGACCTGCTGGCGCTGCGCACCAATCAACTGGCCGCCCTGACCAGCGCCCAGGTGCCGGGCCTGACCGACGCCCAGATCGTCGCCCTGAACACGCAGCAGATCCGTGCCCTGAGCGCGCGCGCCATCGCGGCCCTGAGCGTGGGCCAGCTGGCCGCCATCGAAACCACCGACTTCGCGGCCCTCACCACCACCCAGGTGCGCGCGCTGACCACCGCGCAGATGGCTTCGCTCGGCACGCACCAGTTGCGCGCCATGACCAGCGCCGAGATCGCCGCGCTGAGCGGCACCCAGCTCGACGCGCTGAGCCCGGCGCAGGTGGCCGCCATGGGCAACATCTTCGAATACAGCACCCAGCTGATCGCCGCCATGTCGACCGACCGCATCGCCGCGCTGACGCCGGACGACCTGGCCCAGCTGAGCGCCGCGCAGGTCGGCGCCTTCAAGCCGGCCCAGGTGGCCGTGCTGGGCAGCGCCCAGATCGTCGCGCTGAGCACCGCGCAGATCAGCTCGCTGTCGACGCAGGCCATCGCCGCGTTCAGCTCGGCGCAGATCGCCCGCATCGAGCCCGAGGACATCGCCGCGCTGAAGACGGCGCAAGTGGCGGCGCTGCGCAGCGACCAGCTGCAGGCGCTGACGCTGGACCAGGTGGGCGCCCTGACCACGCTGGAGATCGGCGCGCTGCGCACGGCCCAGATCGGCGTGCTGAGCAGCGCCCAGTTCCAGGCGCTGACCAGCCTGCGCGGCCTGGGCACGGCCCAGATCGCCGCGCTGTCGACCGCGCAGCTGGCGGCCATGTCGGTGGAGAGGCTCACGGGCCTGAGCTCCAGCCAACTGGCCGCGCTGGGCTCGAACCAGATCCGCGCGCTGTCCAACGACCAGATCGTCGGCATGGACACGCGCCAGTTCTCCACGCTGGCGACGCGCCAGCTGGCCGCATTCAGCACCGCGCAGATCGCCGCCATGGAGGCCGACGACGTGGCCGCGCTGCGCTCGGGCCAGGTGGCCGCGCTGAGCAGCGACCAGTTGCGCGCGCTGACGGTGGACCAGGTGGCCGTGCTGGCCACCGCCGGCCTGGCCGCGCTGGGCAGCGCCCAGGCGCGCGGCCTCCGGACGGACCAGATCGCCGCACTCGGCACCCGCCAGGTGCGGGCGTTGTCGACCCGCGCGCTGACCGGCCTGACCACCGCGCAGATCGCCGCCATCGAAGTGGAGGACATCGCCGTGCTGCGCACCGACCAGGTGCGCGTGCTCAATTCCGCCCAGCTGGCCGCGCTGACCGACGCCCAGATGGTGGCGCTGACGCCGGCCGCCGTGGGCGCGCTGACGAGCGCGCAGCTGGGCGCGCTGACCTCGCAGCAATTCAACCTGCTGGGCGCGCTGACCTTCCTCTCCGCCGCCCAGTTCGCCGCGCTGCCGACCGCGCGCATCGCGGCCCTGGACGAGGCCCAATTGACCCTGCTGAAGTCCGAGCAGATCGCCGCGCTGACCAGCAAGCAGGTCGGCGCGCTGAGCACCACCCAGCTGGCGATCCTGAGCACCAGCCAGTGGCGCGCGCTGGACGCCGACGCCATCCCCGGCCTGGGCACCGCGCAGGTGGCCGGCATCACGCAGGAAGACTTCGCTGCGCTGCTCACCGCGCAGCTGGCCGTGCTGGCCACCCGCAACATCGCGGTGTTGACCGCCGAGCAGCTGGGCGCCTTGAGCTCGGCCCAACTGGGCGCGCTGCGCAGCAGCCAGCTGCGCGCCCTCGGCACGGCGCAACTGGCCGCCCTCACCAGCCTGCAAGGCCTGGGCAGCGCCCAGTTCGCCGCGCTGGGCAGTGAACAGCTGGCCTCGCTCGGCGACGAACAGCTGGGCACGCTGCGCACCAGCCATCTGGCCGCGCTGGGCAGCCGCCAGCTTTCCTGGTTGACCACGACGCAGATCGCGGCGCTGTCCACCACCCAGATCCGCGCGCTGAACCCGACGGCCCTGGCCGGGCTGAGCACGGACCAGGTGGCGGCGATCGATGTCGACGACCTGGCCGCGCTCACCACCGCCCAGTTCGCCAAACTGACCACCGAGCAGGTGCGCGCGCTGAGCGACACCCAGATCGGCGCGCTGACCTCGGCCGAGCTGAGCGCGCTGACCACGGCGCAGATGAGCGTGCTTGGCACGGCCCAGCTGGCCGCCCTGTCCAGCCTGCAAGGCTTCGGCGCCGCCCAGCTGGGCGCGCTGACCAGCGCCCAGTTGTCCTCGCTGGACGAGGCGCACCTGAACAGCATCCGCAGCTCGCAGATCGCCGCGCTGAGCAGCCGCCAGATCTCGTGGCTGACCGACAGCCAGGTGACCGCGCTGACCACGGCCCAGGTACGCGCGCTGAGCCCGGCCGCGCTGCGCGCACTGAGCAGCAACCAGTTCGCCGCGCTGGAGGTGGAGGACTTGCAAGCCCTCACCACCGCCCAGATGGCCGCGATCGGCACCACCCAGATCGCCGGCCTGAGCGGCGGCCAGATCAACTCATTCGGCTCGCAGCAGCTCAGCGGCCTGTCGTCGGCCCAGATCGGCGCGCTCAGCACGGCGCAGCTGGCCAGCCTGGACACGCTGGCCACCCTGGGCACGCGCCAAATCGCCTTCCTGTCCACGCAGCAGCTCGCCAGCCTGGACAGCAGCCATCTGGAGACGCTGAAAACCGCCCAGGTGGCCACGCTGTCGTCGCGCCAGATCGGCGCGCTGGCGCCGGAGCAGATCACCGCGCTGAACACCGCGCAGATCCGCGCCATCAACGCCGCCACCCTGGCGTCGCTGAGCACGGCGCAGCTGGGCGCGCTGGACCTGGAAGACATCACCGCGCTGTCCACCACGCAGGTGGCGGCGCTGAAATCGCAGCAGGTCGCCAGCCTCACGGCCAGCCAGCTGAGCGCCTTGTCGACCCGCACGCTGGCGACCCTGACCGTCACCCAGCTCGACGGCCTCACCAGCGAACAGCTGGCCGCCGCCAACTCGCTGCGGCCGTACACGGTGACGCAGCTCGCCTCGTTCAGCTCGGCCCAGGTCAACGGGCTGTCGGCCGAGCTGATGGCCGGGCTGCGCACGCAGCAGGTGGCCGCGCTGTCCGCCGCCCAGGCCCCCGGCCTCACCGCCGACCAGTTGACCGCGTTCGATTCGGCGCAGGTCAACGCGCTGTCGATCAAGGTGCTGAACGCGTTGACGTCGGCGCAGATCAACGCCATCGACGCCGACGACCTGAAGCTGCTGAAGGCGCTGCAGGTGGGCGGGCTGGGCACGGCGCAGATCGCCGCGCTGGACGCCGGCCACATCGCCGCGCTGACCACCGAGCAAGTCAAGGGATTGAAGGCGGCGCAGGTCGCCGCGCTGACCACCGCCCAGCTGGGCGCGCTGACCCTGGAACAATACGGCGCCTTCACCGCCGCGCAAGTGGCAGCGCTGACCGCCGCGCAACTGGCGGCGATGACGCTGGAACAGAAGGACGCCACCCCGCTGGGCAGCCCGCTGCAGCTGGACCTGAACGGCGACGGCATCCACACCCTGTCGCTGGAGGACGGCGTGCGCTTCGACCTGTACGCGAGCGGCCAGGCGGTGCGAACCGGCTGGGTCGGCCAGGGCGACGGCCTGCTCGCGCTGGACCGCGACGGCGACGGCGCCATCAACGACGGCGGCGAGCTGTTCGGCACGGCGACCACGCTGGCCGACGGCACGCGGGCACGCGACGGCTTCGCCGCGCTGGCCGAGCTGGACGGCAACGGCGACGGCCTGATCGACAACAAGGACGCCGCCTTCGGCGCCCTGCGCGTGTGGGTCGACGGCGACAGCGACGGCGTCAGCCAGGCGGGCGAACTGCGCACGCTGGCCGAGGCCGGCGTTGCCAGCCTCGCGACGGGCGCCCTGGCGGCCAGCGAGAAGGACGCCGGCAACTGGATCGGCCTGCGCGGCGGCTACACGGACGCCGACGGCAAGACGGGGCAGATGGCGGACGTCTGGTACGTCACCGACCGCAACGAGGCGCCGGCGGCGACGCTGCGCGAACAGGTCGGCGCGTTGGCGCAGGCCTTGGCCGGCTTCGGCGGCGGCTCCGCGCCGGTCGGCCCGGGCGGGCTGGGCTGGCCGAACCAGGCCGCCGGGCATACCCTGAGCGGCAGCGTGGCCGACCTGGCGCGCGAACTGCGGCACTACGGCGACCGCGGGCTGGCCGGCCAGGGCGGCGGCGGCGCCGCAGCCGACCTGCTGGGCGAGCGCGACCAGCGCCGCGCCCCGCCCCCCGGCATCCTCGCCGCGAAGTAGCCGCCAAACCGCCGCCCTGTTTCCGGCGGCCAAAAAACGCCCAGGGCGCTTATTCCCGCAACGGAATAAGCGCCCTGGGCGTTTTTTTCCGCGCGACAAGTCAAAACCGGGGCGGCCGGGGCGTCACGGGGCGTGTCGGCGCCTCGCGCGCGTAAAAACGCCCAGGGCGTTTATTTCCGCGAAGGAATAAACGCCCTGGGCTCTTTTTGCCGCGGGGAAGCTTAGCCGATGTAGTTGAACAGGGAGAGGCTGGTCAGCGTCTTGTACGACTTCTGCGCCGCCTCCAGGCTGATCTGCTGCTGGGTGAACTGGGAGATGGCCTGGATGGTGTCGACGTCCTGCAGGTCGGCCAGGGTGCTGGCGTACTGGATGTTCAAGTCCTCGCCGGCGCTGTCCAGATAGTCCAGCTCCTTCATGCGCGCGCCCACCGAGGCCCGCACCGCCAGCACGTTGTCGGAGGCGTTGTCGACGTTGGCGTTGACCTGGTTCAGCAGATTGGTCAGCCGCGCCTGCCCCGCCGCGCCCGCGCCGTCCGAACGCAGCGCCGTGATGGTCTCGCGCACCGTCTCGAAGATCGATTTCTTGGTGCTGGGCTCGACGGTGAACCTGTCCAGGTCGGCCGGGTCGCCCTTGACGTCGAACTGCAGGCCGTCGAACTCGATGGTCTGGCCGCTGGCGTAGGGGATCGGGTCGGGCGGATTGGGGTTGGCGGGCACCGGCTGGTTCAGCGTCAGGTCGGTCACGGTGTAGGTGACGGCCTTGGGCACGCCCGGCGTTTCCGGCACCACCGCGAAGTTGATCTCGTACTGGTGGCCGGTCAGCGCCGCGAAGTCGGTCACCGAGCCGGGCGAGATGATGCCGCTGCCGCCGCGCGCGTAATTCGCGGGGTCGGCGCCGGTCTGGAAAGTGCCGTTGCCGGTGAGGTTGTTCTCGAAGATGGACGCGCCGGAGTCGCTGATGGCGACCTTGCGCGAGGAACCCACCTGCAATTCGCGCTCGCCCTGGTCGCCCTGGTAGTTGGCGCCGGTGGCCGTCAGCGCGAACGGCAGCGAGGACTTGTAGCCGGAGAACATGTAGCCGCCGGCGCCGTCGGCCGTGTTGGCCACGCCCAGCAAGTCCTGCAGCCGGCCCTCCAGCTCCACCGCCAGCGATTCGCGGTCGTCGTTGGTCAGCGAGCCGTTGCCGGCGCTCACCGCCAGCGTCTTGATGTCCTGCAGCAGCTGGGTGGTGGAGTTCAGCGCGACCTCCTCCTGCGACAGCGAACCGCGCGCGTTCAGGCGGTTGGTGACCAGCTGGGTGTTGATCTCCTTCGACTGCGTGAGTTCCAGCGCGCGCGCCGTGGCGATGGGGTCGTCCGACGGCGCCAGGTTGCGGCGGCCGGTGGCCAGCTGCTGCTGGGTGCGGGCCAGCGAGGCCTGCAGCGTGCTGAGCTGGCTGATGCCCGTGTCGAACATCATCTTGGAACTGATACGCATGACCATGATACTGACCTTCCTTATTCCTTAGCCGGGCGCTTAACGGCCCAGCGACACCAGCACATCGAACAGCTGGCTGGCGATCTGCATCATTTTGCCGGCCGCCTGGTAGGCTTGCTGGTAGCGCAGCAGGTTGGCGGCTTCCTCGTCGAGGTTGACGCCGACCACGCTCTCGTGGGCGTTCTTGGCCTGGGTGGCGGCGGCGTCCGCGGCCAGGCCGCCGATCTGCGCCTCGCGCGCCTTGTTGCCGACGAAGTTGACCATCGACGCGTACGAGCTCTGGAACGTGGTCTGCCCGCCGTTCAGGATGTTCTTCGACTGCAGGTCGGCCAGCAGCGCGCCGTTGCGGTTGTCCTTGGTGCCGCCGGCGTTGGGACCGGTGATGCTGAAGGTGTCGTTGTCGCCCGGCGTGCCGGTGATGGCGACGTTGATGCCGCCGAAGTTGAACTTGTCGCCCTCCGCGTACGGAATGGTGGCGGTGCCGGCCGGATACGTGGTCGACGTGCCGTCGACGCCGGTGACCACCACGTCCTGCGCGGCCGGGAAGCCGGACAGCGTGCCGGTGTCCTTGTCATAGGTCAGCGTGACGGTGCCGTTGAGCGTGTTGGCCGGGTCCAGGTAGGCGTCGTCGACGCTGCCCACGCTGATCTTGCCGTTGCCGGTGTTGCTCAGCGGCGTGTTGGTGCTGATGGGCGCGGCCAGGGCGATTTTCGACACGTCGCTCAGCGCCACGTTGAAGCCGGACGCGGCCGCGAAGGTGGGGCGGATCTCGAAGTGGTCGCCCGTCTGCGGCGTGCCGGTGATCGAGTACTCGACGCCGTCGATCATCTGCGGCTCGGTCTGCGGGAACGGGTTGATGACCGTGCTCTGGCCGTCGGACTGGCGCGTCAGCACGAAATTCGCGCCGTCGTAGTTCAGGTCGTAATTGCTGGTGGTGAGCGCGGTGGCGTCCTTGACCACGCCGGTGATGGTGGCGGTGCTCAGCGAGGAGTTGCGCGCGTCCATGCCGACATAGGCCTTGACGTCCTCGAAGAACTGGCCGCCCATGGCGCCGTTGCGGTCCTGGCCCAGCGCGTGCTGGGCGTTGAAACTGGCCGCCAGCCCGGCCGCCACCTGGCCCAGCTTGTTCTGCGCCTCGTCCAGCGCGCCGCTGCGGAACGACAGCAGCCCGCCCAGGGCGCCGCCGCCCTGCAGCGCGCTTTCCGGCAGCTCCGACACCTTGTCGCCCGCCTTGTAGCCGATGGTGATGCGGCTGACGTCGGTCAGCGAGGTGCCGGTGGCCAGCTCGAAGTTGCGGTTGCCGATCACCAGCGGCTGGCCGGAGCCGATCGACACCGTCAGCGTGCTGTTGGCGCCGTCCGCCACCGTGACCTTGACCAGCTTGTTCAGCTCGGTGATCAGGTGGTCGCGCTGGTCCATCAAATCGTTGGGCATGGCCGAGGTGTCGCTCGACAAGCCGGCGATATCGTTGTTCAGCTTGCCGATCTGGGCGGCGAAGGAATTGACCTCGGCCACCGTGGTCTTGATCTGCGCGTTGACGCCCTCGCCGATCTCGCTCAGGCGGTCGCTCATGGTCTGGAAACGCGCCGACAGGGTGTTGGCGGTGGACAGCATGGCGCTGCGCGAGGCGTCGGTGGCGGGATTGGAGGCGGCGTCCTGCACGCCCTTGAAGAAGTCCTGCAGCGCCGGCGACAGGCCGGAGGTGGAGTCGGCCAGCAGGTTGTCGACCTGGCTGATCTGGGAGTAATAGCCGTTCTGCTCGGCCGCGCGCGCCTCCGCGCCCAGCAATTGCTTGCTGAGGAAGTCGTCGTACTGGCGCTGGATGGTGACCACCTCGGTGCCGGTGCCGACGAAATAGCCGCCGCTGGCCTCGGGCAGGGAGTTGCCCTGGATAACCACCTGGCGGTGATAGCCTTCCACATTGGCGTTGGCGATGTTGTGCCCCGTGGTCGCCAGGCCCACCTGTGCCGCCAATAAACCTGATTTACCTACGCCAAGGATGCTCATGATGGTGTTTAGCTTTCCGCTTGATCTGAGTAGTCTACGGCAGAAGCCGATAAAACTTGAGTTTCCCTACTGCAATAGTGTGCGCAAACCTGGGGACAGACCCGCGATCCGGGTCCCATGCCCTTGCGGAGGCTGGTGGCGCGATGGGTCCGTCCCCGGTGTGAAGCCAACTATCCCAGCGAGCGCTTGATGATGCTGGACAGCTTGGCCGCGTAATTCGGATCGGTGGCATAGCCCGCGCGCTGCAAGCCCTGCGCGAACTTGGTCGCGTCGCCGGCGTGCGCCATGACTTTTTCATAACGCGGGTTATTGGTGATCAGCTTGCCGTAATCCTTGAAGCTGTCCGCATAGCTGGCGTAGGCGCGGAAGCGCTCCACGCGGGTCTGCGCCTTGCCGTTCACATATTCGGTGGTGACGGCCTCCACCACCTTGCCCTTCCACTCCGGCCCGGCCTTGATGCCGAACAGGTTGTGGCTGTTGCTGCCGTCCCGGCCCTTGATCTCGCGCCGGCCCCAGCCGCTTTCCAGCGCTGCCTGGCCCAGCATGAACTTGGCCGGGATGCCGGTGGCGCGGCTGGCCTCCTCGGCGTGGTCGGCGAGCTTGTCCTGGAAGGCGCGCACGTGGGGCGCCTTCGAGCCCTTGCTCGCGGCGTCGGCGGCGTTGGCCGAACCAGCCGCCCCGGCGCCGCCGGACGCTTCGATGGCGCGCTGCAGTTTCGCCGCCGCCATCCCGGCCTGTGCCGACAGCCCCGGCATGCCCTGCCCCGGCGCCAGCGCCTGCGCGTTCTGCACCTGGGACAACTGCCGCACCAGCACGTCCGCCAGTCCCACGCCCTTCTTGGCCATGTTCTGGCTGGTCTGCTGGTCCAGCATGGTGGTGAACATCTTGGTCTGCTCGTTGTCGAACATGCCCTCTTGCGGCGTGGCGTCGCGCATGCTCTTCATCATCATGTTCAGGAACATGGCCTCGAACTGCGTGGCCGCGCCCTTCAGCGCCTCGGGCGCGCCTTCCTTGGCCTGCTGGCGCAGCGCGCCCATGCCTTTGACATCGGTGGCCAGGTTGGCGGACAGGTCGGTGGGTGAAGGGCTCTGGCGTATCATGGCGGCGCCTTAAATGATTTCCAGCTCGGCGCGCAGCGCGCCCGCGCTCTTCATCGCCTGCAGGATGGCCAGCAAGTCCTGCGGCGAGGCGCCGATGGCGTTCAAGGCCTTGACCACGTCGGCCAGCGAGGCGCCGCCGTTGACCATCATCACCTTGCCGCTGTCCTTCTTGATGTCGATCTGGCTGTTTTGCGTGACCACGGTCTGGCCGCCGGACAGCGCGTTCGGCTGGCTCACCTGCGGATCGGCGCTGACCGACACCGACAGGTTGCCGTGCGAAATCGCGCAGGTTTCCAGCGTGACGGAACGGTTCATCACCACCGAGCCGGTGCGGGCGTTCATGATCACCTTGGCGGCCTGCTCGGCCGGATTCACCTGCAGGCTTTCCAGCGTGCCGATGAAGCTCACGCGCTGGTCGCTGCTGGATGGCGCCTGCACGCGGATCACGCGGCCGTCGAGCGCGTAGGCGATGCCGGAGCCGTATTTCTCGTTGATGGCCTCCACCACGCGGCTGGCGGTGGCGAAGTCGGTTTCCTTCAGTTCCAGGCGGATCATGTTGTTCTCGCCCAGCGCGCTGGCCACCGCGCGCTCGACGGTGGCGCCGCCGGAGATGCGGCCCACGCTCAGGTGGTTGACCACCACCGAGCTGCCGCCGGCCTGCGCGCCCACGCCGCCCACCAGCACATTGCCCTGCGCCATGCCGTAGACCTGGCCGTCGGCGCCCTTCAGCGGCGTCATCAGCAAAGTGCCGCCGCGCAGGCTTTTCGCGTTGCCCATCGAAGACACCGTCACGTCCAGCAACTGGCCCGGCTGGGCGAAGGCCGGCAGCGAGGTGGTCACCATCACGGCTGCCACGTTTTTCAGCTGCAGGCTGGAGGCGGCCGGCAAGGTGATGCCCATCTGCTGCAGCATGGAGGCCACGGTCTGCACCGTGAACGGGGTTTGGGTGGTCTGGTCGCCGGTGCCATCCAGGCCGATGACGAGGCCATAGCCCATCAGCTGATTCTGGCGCACGCCGGCGATGCTAGCCAGGTCCTTGATGCGCTCGGCGTGCGCCGCCGGCGCCACCAGCAGCGGCAAAACGCCCAGCGCCAGCGCACCCAGCAGCCGCCTGCCGGAAAAAGGGGTCAGGTTCAATTTCATGATCAGAAAGGCAGCAGGCTGAGGAAGAAGCGCGAGACCATGGAATTCATCTCCGCCCGGTCGATCTGGCTGTTGGTGCGGTATTCCACGCGCGCGTCCGCCACGGCCGTCGACAGCACGCTGTTGCCGGCGCCGATGGTGTCCGGGTTGACCATGCCGGAGAAACGGATGAACTCGGTGCCCTTGTTCATGGCCACCTGCTTCTCGCCCACCACGATCAGGTTACCGTTGGGCAGCACCTCCATCACGGTGGCGCCCATGGTGCCGGTGAAGGTGTTGCTGGCCGACTGGTTGTCCGCGTCGCCATAGGTGTTCTCGGCGCTGGTGGCCACGTTTGTGCCCAGCTTGCCTTGCAGCGGGCCGGGGATGCCGAAGTTCACGCTGCCGGTCTTGTTGCCGGAGCTGGTGCCCGCCTTCACCGCCGAGGTGCGCTCGGTGATGACGATGTTGATCACGTCGCCCACCTGGCGCGCGCGGCGGTCCTCGAAATGGGGACGGTACAGCTGCGCCTGGAAGATGGCGCCGTTGCTGGGCGCCGGCATTTGCGCCGGCGACAGCGGACGCGCCGTGGTCGGCTGCTGCACGATGGTGGTGGGAACGGTGCCGCAGCCAGCCAGCGCCAGCACCGCGGTAACAAGAATCAGGGATTTCATGGCAAGCTCGCTTTAAAGCTGGGCCAGTTTCGCCAGCATCTGGTCCGACGTGGTGATGGCCTTGCTGTTGATTTCGTAGGCGCGCTGGGTCTGGATCATGTTCACCATCTCCTCCACCACGTTCACGTTCGACGTTTCCACGTAACCCTGCAGGATCACGCCGGTGCCGTTGGTGCCGGGCGTGTTGTTCTGCGCCGCGCCGGAGGCGCCGGTTTCCAGGTACAGGTTCTCGCCCTTGGATTCCAGGCCGGTGGGGTTGATGAAGGTGGACAGCTGGATGCTGCCGATCTGCTGCGCGGCCGCCTGCCCCGGCAAGGTGACGGACACGGTGCCGTCGCGGCCCACGGTGATGCTTTGCGCGTTGATGGGGATGGTGATGGCCGGCTGCAGCACGAAGCCGCTGGAGGTGACCATCTGGCCGTTGCTGTCGCGCTGGAAGGAGCCGTCGCGGGTGTAGGCGGTGGTGCCGTCCGGCAGCAGCACGTTGAAGAAGCCGTTGCCGTTGACCATCAGGTCTTTATCGTTGCCGGTGGCCTGGGGATTGCCCTGCGTGAAGATGCGCTCGATGGCGACCGGGCGCACGCCGGTGCCGACCTGCATGCCCGAGGGCAGCTGCGTCTGCTGGGAAGATTGGGCGCCGGGCTGCCGCACGTTCTGATACAGCAAGTCCTCGAACACGGCGCGCGACTTCTTGAAGCCGTTGGTGCTGACGTTGGCCAGGTTGTTGGCAACCGTGTCCATCTGCGTCTGCTGCGCCTCCATGCCGGTCTTGGCTATCCACAGCGATCGTATCATTTGCGTTCTCCCTCGTCGGCCGTGGCAGCCAGGCATTAGTCCACGTAACCATTATGCGGGGGGAGGCCTTAAGTCAAAGCGAGGATCTGGGTGGCTTTCGCAGCGTTATTCTCGGCATTCTTCAAAAGGCTCATCTGGGTTTCGAACTGGCGCCCCAGGGAGATCATGTTGACCATGGCGTCCACCGCGTTGACGTTGCTGCCCTCCACGGCGCCGGACACCAGTTGCACGGCCGGATCGGGATCGGCCGGCAGGCCGGACTTCTGGCGGAACAGGCCGTCCGAGCCGCGCTCCAGGCCGCGCGTGTCCGGGTTGACCAGGCGGATGCGGCCCAGCACATTGGCCGGCCCCGGCTGCGCCTGCGCGGTGCTGATGACGCTGACCGTGCCGTCGCCGGCGATGGCGATCTCGCTGTCCGGCGGAATGGCGATCGGGCCACCCTCGCCCTGCACGGTCTGGCCGCCGCTGGTTTGCAGCAGGCCGTTTTCGCTGACCTTCAGGCTGCCGTTGCGGGTGTAGGCCTCCGAGCCGTCGGCCGACTGCACCGCGAGCCAGCCGTTGCCGCGCACCGCCACGTCCAGCGCGCGGCCGGTGGTCTGGATCGCGCCCGAGCGGAAATCCGCGCCCACGGTCGAATCGACCACGTAGGTGCGGGTGGGCAGGCCGTCGGACTGCACCGGCACCGCGCGGAAGGCGTCGATCTGCGCGCGGAAGCCGGTGGTGGCGACGTTGGCGAGGTTGTTCGACGTGGTGGCCTGCTGTTCCAGGATGTGCCTGGCGCCAGTCATGGCGGTGTAGACGAGTCGGTCCATAGCGGTTCCAGTGTCCGTCGCGGCGCGCCGGGGCGCGCCGCTTTAGCTCATTAACGCAGGTTGACCAGGGTTTGCAGCACCGAGTCCTGGGTCTTGATGGTCTGCGCGTTGGCCTGGTAGACGCGCTGCGCGGTGATCATGTTGACCAGCTCGGCCGTCAGGTCGACGTTGGACGATTCCACGGACGAGGAACGCAACTGGCCCAGGCTGCCGGTGTTCGGCGCGCCGATCTGCGGCACGCCCGAGGCGGCGCTTTCCGCCCAGGCATTGCCGCCCAGCGGCGTCAGGCCATCCACATTGGTGAAGTTAGCCAGCACGATCTGCGCCAGCGGACGGGATTTGCCGTTACTGTACTGGCCGGTGATGACACCGTCAGCGCCAGCCGCGAAGCGCTCCAGCGTGCCGGACGAGTAGCCGTCCTGCGTCGACGCTTTTTCACTGGTCGCGATACCGTACTGCGTGGTGCCAGTGAAGTTTGCTTGGATCACCAGCGGCTCGACACCGCCTGTGGCTGGAAATATTGGCAGACTGATTGTGAACGGCAGCGAGTTGGGAATGCCGGTGGCCGCCTCGAGTTCGGCCATGGCTGTCGTATTGATCGCACCCTGCTGGTCAAATATCAGCGTGCCAACCTTGGTCGGAGGCGCTGAGATCGCAGCGGCCAACGCCCTGTTGATCTCGTCAGGATTGGTGCCCACGATGGCGCCTACGTCGGTCGGCGCGGTGAACTTCGCCGTCAAATCATCTATCTGCGCCTGAGTCACACCTGGGATTGCCGACAACGCGGTAACCATCGCGTTACCCGCGACAGCGGAGTAAGCGGTATTCGCGAGAGCGATCTGCGCAGGATCCAGCGTCGCCACGGCGGTTTGGTAATCGGCCCTCGCCTGCGCAACCGCCGGATCAGTATTCACCACTGCGGCGACGCCCGCCGCAACAATCTCCACCCCGTCGCTACCCGCATACACGTCCCACGTATTAGCGTTGGTCTTCACATAGTAAGTGGAAAGCACGTGCGGATTGCCCAGGCTGTCGAACACGTCCAGCACCGTCTGCTTGTTGTAGGTCAGCGGGTCCAGCGCATCGAATGGCACCCGTTCCGGCACCAGGCTGCGAGAATCCAGGTTCAGCTCCAGATTGGCCTTGGTGGTGGCGACCGGCACCAGGTCGGATGAATCGATGACGATGGGCGCCGCGGCGCCTTGCAAAATCACGCCGTCCTCGGTGGAGAGGTAACCAGTCAGCTTCTGGCCCTGCGCGTTGATGACCGTACCATCCTTGTCCAGCTGGAATTGGCCGTTGCGCGAGTACTGCACCGCGCCGCTCTGCGTCACCGTGCGGAAGAAACCGCCACCGTTGATCGAGATGTCCAGCGGGTTGTTGGTGGTCTCGATGTTACCCTGAGTGAACTGCTGCGCCAGGCGCGACACGGACACGCCGATACCGGCGTTGTTGCCGCTGACGCCGTTCAGCGAGTTCGCGTACAAGTCCGCGAATTGCGCCTGCGATCCTTTGAAACCCACCGTGCTCGCGTTGGCGATGTTGTTGCCGATCACGTCGAGCGATTTTGCCGCGGCGTTCAGGCCGCTGAGTCCTTGTTGGAACATGGTATCCCCTATGCAGTAAGGTGGGTTACAGAATTTGTTTGATATCGGCCATCGTCAGCTGGCCCACGGTCGGTACGTTCAGTTTCACGCCGGCCGTGCCGGTGGACACGCTGGCCACCACGCCGAAGGTCAGCGCGGTCGCGTCTTTCAAAGTCTCTGCGCCGCGCTTGGCGGCCACGGTGAAGCTGTAGTTGCCGTCCGGCGCGGTGGTGCCGTCGGCCATCTTGCCGTCCCACGCCAGCGCGGCTGTACCGGCTTCCGACGCGCCCAGGCTGACGGTCTTCACCAGCTTGCCCGCCGGGCTGAAGATGTTGATGTCCACGCTATCGGCCGCCGTCGCCAGGTCCACGCCGTAGATGGCCTTGCCCTCGCTCAGCGCGATGTTCTTGCCCGCGCTTAGCACGCCATGGTTGATCATGCCGGTCGCTTGCAGGTTCTCGGACGACTGGTAGCTCGCCTTCAGCGACTCCAGCGTCGTGTTCAATTTGTTCACGCCCGTCACGGTGGACAGCTGCGCCAACTGGCTGGTGACCTGGGCGTTGTCCAGCGGATTCATCGGGTCCTGATTCTTCAGCTGCGTGATCAGCAGCGTCATGAACTTGTCCTTGTCGGCGTCGACGGAATCGGTGGCGGTCTTGGCCTTGGGGTTGACCGCGTTCAGCAGCGCGTCCGATACCGGGGCCTTGGTGGTGGAAGTGACACTCATCTTGTTCTCTCTTATTGGCCGATGCTCAAGGTTTTAATCAGCAGCGTTTTCGCCGCGTTCATGGTTTCCACGTTGGTCTGGTAGGAGCGCGAGGCCGACAGCATGTTCACCATCTCGTCCACCACGTTCACGTTCGGCATGCTGACGTAGCCCTTGTCGTCCGCGTTCGGATGCTTGGGGTCGTACACCTGCTTGAGCGGCGACGGATCCTCGATCACGCGCTGCACCTTCACGCTGGTGGCCGCGCCGTTGCTCTGCGAGGGCTGCGCCTCGAACACCACCTGCTTGGCGCGGTAGGCCTCGCCGCTGGCGGAGGTGGTGCTGTCCGCGTTGGCCAGGTTGCTGGCCACCACGTTCAGGCGCTGCGCCTGCGCGCTCATGGCCGAACCGGACACGTTGAAGATATTAAACAGCGACATGATTATTGACCTCCCTGTATGGCCGCCATCAGTCCCTTGATCTGGGAGTTGATCAGCGTGATGCCCGCCTCGTAGCGCAGCGCGTTGTCGGCGAACTGGTTGCGCTCGACATCCATGTCCACCGTGTTGCCGTCGACCGCGCCCTGCACGGTGCCGCGGTACGCCAGCGGCGTGCCGTCCGGCAGCACATCGCCTGCTTGCTGGGGGTTGGGGAAATGCCGCTGCGCCGTGGTCTTCAGCGCCTGCTGCGGGCCGGTGCGCGACATGGCGCCCTGCAGGGCGTTGGCGAAGTCGAAATCGCGCGCTTTGTAATTAGGCGTGTCCGCGTTGGCGATGTTAGACGCCAGCACGGTCTGGCGCTGCGAGCGCAGGCTCAAGGCCGTCTCGTTGAAGCGCAGGTAATCGTCCAGTTTCCCCAACATCGCAAACTCCGTTCAAATTCCGCTGATGACAGATTCGATCATACGGACCGGGCCGGGCATTCGATCGAACGATAAGCCCGCACTTTCCCGCCCTATTCCAAGCTTGGCTGGCGCGGCGGCGACCTATCATGGCTACATTCGAAGAGGTCCCGCTATGAAACTGCCAATATTCCCCTTGCTGTTATTGCTGGCGTCCAGCGCCATGGCGCAACAAGCCGCCCCGGCCCGCCAGGACCTGGGCGCGATCCGCCAGACCGTGGAGCAATTCCTGCAGACGCAAATCATCGGCCTGCCCGGCCAGGTCAGCGTCGATGTCGGCCCCATTGACCAGCGCATGTCGCTGGCCTCCTGCCCCCAGCCGCAGGCCTTCCTGATGCCCGGCGCGCGCGCCTGGGGCAAGACCACGGTGGGAGTGCGCTGTGCGGCCCCTTCCGTATGGACGGTGTATATTCAAGCCAAGGTGTCGGTGCAGGCGGAGTACGTCGCCAGCGCGGTGCCGCTGGCCCAGGGCCAGGCCATCGAGGCCAGCCAGCTGGTGATGGTCAAGGGCGATCTGACAACATTGCCGGCGGGAATAGCCACCGACATCGGCCAGATCGTGGGCCGCAGCAGCAATTCGTCACTGGCGGCGGGCACGCCGATGCGGATCGACACGCTGCGCAGCAAGCCGGTGGTGCAATCGGGCCAGCTGGTGCGGGTGGTGTCGAGCGGCGCCGGGTTCCGCGTGTCCTCCGAGGCGCGCGCGGTGGGGACGGCGTCGGAGGGACAGATGGTGCAGGTGCGCACCGCCGGTGGACAGCAAGTCAGCGGCGTGGCGAAAGCGGGCGGACTGGTGGAGGTGGCGTTTTAAAAACCTGAGCCGAAACCTGGGGTCAGACCCATCGGGTCTGACCCCGGTATCTGCCGGTGGTTTTAATGATGCGTTCTGCTAGCGGAGGCTGGGCTGGATCGGTAATTGCATTACGGCAAGCTAAAGTTTCATCATTCGGCGCCGTTAATGACTCAGATCCCGGAGTTTACGCTCCAACCAGACGAGGATAATGCTGTGAAAATCAACGATACACTCAAAGGCACGCCCGGATTGCCGACGTCGCCCGCGACGGCCGGCAACGCGCGCAGTGCCGAAAAAGCGAACACCGCGCCGGTTCCGACCGACAACGTGCGCCTGTCCTCCCAAGGCCAGGCCATGGCGGCCAGCGGCGCCAGCGGCAGCAACTCCGTGTTCGACGCGCAAAAAGTCGACCGCATCAAGGAAGCCATCGCCGGTGGCAAGTTCCAGGTCAATTCGGAAAAAGTGGCGGATGGCTTGCTGGAAACAGTCAAGGATTTGCTGCACTCACGTAAAAGGTAGCTAAGTCATGCAAACGGTATCGCCGATGTCCAGCCTGCGCGAAGAACAGCGCGTCATCACCGCCCTGATCGCGGTGCTGAAACAGGAACAGCAGTTTCTGCTGGCGGCCGATATCGACGGACTGACGGCGCTGACGCCGCAAAAGTCCACCCTGGTGAACGACATGGCCGTCCTGGCCAGCCAGCGCCACAGCGCCTTGGGCGCGGCGGGTTTCAAGGCGGAGGAAGCGGGCATGGAAGCCTGGCTGGCCGCCAGCGGCGATCCGGACGCGCTCGCGTTCTGGCAGCAAGTGCTGACGCAGACGCACGAGGCCAAGGAACTGAACCGCCTGAACGGCATGCTGATCAACAAACACCTGAGCCACACCCAGGGCGCGCTGCAAGCGCTGCGTCCGCAAGTTCAAAGCAACGTCTACGGCCCCAGCGGCCAAACCACCAGCACCACCCTGCGCCGCGGCTTCGTCGCCGGCTGAAACCACGGCACCACTGCCCTCCCCACGGTTGACGCCGCTTTGGGGTCAGACCCCACGCGCTGTTGACGCCGCTTCTATGCAGCAACAAACTTCGGGCATCCATTGTTGACGCCGCTTGGGGGGGCTGACCCCAAAACGTTGCTGACGCGGCTTCCGGGAGGAAAATACTGCCGATTTATTAGGGAGGCGGTGCGGGCGCGGGGGATGTCGTCGGCACTTCGGTCGCCGGATCGGGGATGCCGGACAGGATGGTCACCGCCACCCGGCGGTTGCGGGCGCGGCTTTCGGGCTGGTCGTTCGGGGCGACCGGGATGTTGTCCGCGTGGCCGACCGCCGACAGCCGCGACGGCGCCATGCCGGCGTCGATGAACAGCCGCACCACGGCGCCGGCCCTGGCCGCCGACAGCTCCCAGTTCGATGGGAAGTAGGTGTTGCTGATGGGGACGTTGTCGGTGTGGCCCTCGACTTGCACGTTGTGCGTGTCGGTCTTCAGCAGCCCCGCCACGGCCACCAATGCCTCGCGCGACTCGGCGGTGAGCTTGGCCAGCCCCGGGTCGAACAGCACGCTGGCGTTGATCTCGACGCTGACGCCGCGCGAGTTCTGCGTCACCCGCACCTTGCCTTCCTTCACCAGCGGCGCCATGGTGGACAGCAAATCCTGCGCCAGCTTGGTCATCTGCTCCTTTTCCTTACGCATCAGCTCGGTGCGCCGCTTGAGGGCGGGATTGGGTATCGGCAGGTTCAGCACCTGCGTGTTGACCGGCGTGGCCGAGCCCTGGCCGCCGAAGGCGTCGCCCAGCGCGTCCGAGAACACCTTGTATTTGCCGATGTTGACGGACGAGATCGCATACATGACGACGAAGAACGCGAACAGCAAGGTGATGAAGTCGGAATACGAGATCAGCCAGCGTTCGTGGTTTTCCGGCTCGTCGTCGAACTTCCTGCGGGCGCGGCGCTGCATGTCAGTGCTCGCGCAGCAGGGTGGCGATGCGCTCGTCGATCACGCGGCTGTGGTCGCCCGTCGCGATGTCGTGGAACACGGCGGCGGCGATTTCCTGCTGGTGCACGTGCTGCGTGACGATGGCCTTGAGCTTGTTGGCGATCGGGTAGAAGAACAGGTTGGCCAGCCCCACGCCGTAGATCGTGGAGACGAAGGCGATGGCGATGCCGGGCCCCAGCTTGCTCGGGTCGGCCAGGTTTTCCATCACCTGGATCAGGCCCAGCACGGCGCCCAGGATGCCGATGGTGGGCGAGTAGCCGGCCGCCGATTCCCAGATCCGCACGGCTTGCCGCTCCGCCGTCTCGTAGGCGGTGATCTCGGTGTCCAGCAGCTGGCGCAGCTTGTCGGGGTTGATGCCGTCGACGATCAGGCGCAGGCCCTTGGCGTTGAACTTGTCCTTGGACGACAGCATGAAGCGCTCCAGCGACAGGTGGCCGTCGCGCTTGGCGGCGGTGTTCCAGGCGGTGATCTCGCGCGCCAGCGTGGCGCGCGAATCCGGCGGCGGGGCGAAGATCCAGCGCAGCATGCGCACGCCGCGCAGGAAGGTGGGCATGCGCGTCTGCAGCAGCACGGCGCCCAGCGTGCCGATCACGACGATGGCGAAGGCGGCCGGCTGCAACAGGGAGCTGAGCTTGCCGCCTTCCAGGCCCTGCCCGACCAGCACCCCGGCCAGGCCCAGCAACACGCCGGCTACGCTGGCCCAGTCCATGCCTGCTCCCTCAACGCCGCGCGCAAACGCGCCACGGCCTGCGTGTGCAACTGCGACACGCGAGATTCGGACACGCCCATGACGGCGCCGATTTCCTTCAGGTTCAGTTCTTCCTCGTAGTACAAGCCCATCAGCATCTTCTCGCGCGGCGGCAGGCCGTCGATGGCGTCGATCACGGCGTGGCGGAAGTCGGTGTCGAGCAGCGCGCGCAGCGGGTCGGCGTCCTCGTCGTGGTGGTAGCGGTCGAGGAAGCTGTCGTTGCCGTCGTCGTCGTGGAAGTCCTCGTAGTAGACCAGCTGGTGGCCGCCGCCCTCGGACAGCATTTCCTGGTAGTCCGCCAAGGACAGCTTGAGCGACTTGGCCACCTCGGACTCGCTGGGCGGACGGCCCAGGCGCTGCTGCAGCGTGGCCATCGCGGTTTCGATCTTGCGCATGTCTTGCCGCATGCTGCGCGGCATCCAGTCGCTGCTGCGCAGCTCGTCGAGCATGGCGCCGCGGATGCGCATCACGGCGTAGGTCTCGAACTGCGCGCCGTGGGTTTCTTCATAGCGGTTGATGGCGTCCAGCAGGCCGATCATGCCGGCCTGCACCAGGTCATCCACTTCCACGCTGGGCGGTAATTTGGCCTTCATGTGGTGGGCGAGACGCTTTACCAACGGCATGTGTTCCGTCAGCAGCGTATCTTTGTCCGCTTTGCCTTTTACCGTGTACATAAATTCTAGTTGTTGTTAGGCGCTAAAATGGTTGCTGCTCCCCGTGCGGAAGTTGGGCGCGCCGGCCAGGGCAAGCCGCCCCGCCAGTTGCCGGAATGCGACCGAAGCGCCCGCCAGAGGAAACGCGTCCACCACCGCGCGCCCCAGGCGCGCGGCGCGATGCAGATACTCGTCGGCGGGTACCGATCCCATCGAAACCAGGTTGACGGCCAGGTAACGACTTGCCGCTTGCGCCATATTATCGTAAACCAACCTGGCTTCGGCCTCGGATGCGCCCGTTACCAGGATTCCGAACGGCCGGCGGCCCAGTTCCTGGCTCAGGCGCTTGATCATCGAGTAGGCGTTGGTGATCGAGGTGGCGCTGTTGGACACCTGCACCACGATCTCGGAACTGGCCATCACCGGCACCGGGAAAGCCTCGCCGTCGTATTCGCCGTCCACGATCAGCATGCCGGACTGCTTGGCCAGCACGTCGAAGGCCTTGGCCAGGCGGCGCGTCTCGTCCGGGCCGGTGCGGGCCACGCCGCGTGTCATCGATACCACACCGAAACCCTGCGGCACCTGGTAGATCACCTGGTTCAGGCCGCATTGCTGGCGCGCCACCTCCAGCAGGCTGGCGCCGTTGTCCACGCCCAGGCGGGAGGCCACGCCGTGCGCGCTGGCGCAGGCGTCCACCAGCAGCACGTCGTTGCCGGCGCGCGCCAGCGAGGCGCCCAGGTTGACCAGCATGCAACCCTTGTCGTCCTGCGGGGTGGCGGAAAGGAAGGTGACGATGCGCGGCTGCGGCCCCGCCAGCATCCGGCGCAGGCCTTCGGCCTGGTCGAAATTGAAGTTAGCCAAAATGCACCTCGCGCAGCGCGTTGTCGATGTTGGCGCCGGCCATCACCAGCGGCAGCTCGCTGTCGTGGTACTGGGTGCCGACGGCGTCGCGCTTGAGGCGGAAGGCGCGCTCGATCAGCGCGGCCGGGTCGGCCAGGTGCAGGTCTTCCGGCACGCGCTGGCCGCTGGAGACGTAAAACATGTTCAGTTTCTGGCGGATCACCACGTCCAGCACGTTGCCGATGGAGGCGGCCTCGTCCAGCTTGGTCATGATGCAGCCGGCCAGGCCGCTGCCCTGGTAGGCGCGCACCACCTCGTTCAGGGTTTCCTGGGTCGAGGTGGAATTCAGGCACAGCAGGCGCTGCACATTGGTGTCCGCGCCCTGCAGCATGGCGACCTGCTCGGCCACCATGTGGTCGCGCTGGCTGACGCCGACCGTGTCGATCAGCACCGTGTGCTTGTTGCGCAACTCCTTCAGGGCGATGCGCAGGTCGGCCTCGTCCTTCACCGAATGCACCATCACGCCCAGGATCTTGCCGTAGATGCGCAACTGCTCGTGGGCGCCGATACGGTAGGCGTCGGTGGTGATCAGCGCCAGCTTTTCCGGGCCGTGGCGCATCACGCAGCGCGCCGCCAGCTTGGCGGTGCTGGTGGTCTTGCCGACGCCGGTGGGGCCGACCAGGGCGAACACCCCGCCCTGCTCGATCAGCGCGTCCTCGTTGGCGATGGCCGACAGGTTGCGGGTCAGCACGGTCTTGATCCAGCGCAGACTGTCGGCGGCGTCGCGGCCGGCCGGCAGTTTTTCGATCAGGTAGCGCGCCAGGCTGGCCGAGAAGCCGGCCGCCAGCATTTCGCGCAGCACGGCCGCCTTTTGCGGCTCGCGCTGCTGGGTGGAGCCCCAGGACAGCTCGGCCAGCTGGGTTTCCATCATGCCGCGCATGGCGCGGATCTCATTCATCATGCCGCTCATCTCGGCGGCCGCGTTGGCCTTGGCGCTGTTGACGGCGTCGGCCACCATGGCGGAGATGCGTTCCATGTCCAGCGACGGCGCCGTCGGGGCGGGCTGGCGGGCCGGGGCCGGCGCGTGGTGGGCCGGCGACGCCGAACGGGGCGCCTGGTCCCGGGGCGCGTCGTAGGCCTGGGCCTGGGCCTGGGCCTGGGCCGGGCGCTGGGCGGCGGGGGGGGCGTAGGCCTGCTGCGGGCGCGGGGCGGCCGGGGCCGCCGCGATCGGGCTCATGGTCGCCATGTAGGGCTGGGATTCGGGCAAATCCAGGTAGGGACGGGGCTGGGCCATGGGCGAGTCCGGCGCGGGCGAGGCCAGCGAAGCGGCGTCGTCGTTGGCCAGCGCGAGGATCTCGACCTCGCCATCGGTTGGACGGTTGGACAAAATGACGGCATCCGGTCCCAGCGCCTCGCGCACTTTGCGCAGCGCCTCGCGAGACGTGGGAGCAGTAAATTTCTTAACGTTCATGGCCAATTCCCCTGTTTACACATAATCCGACAGTGCCATTGTCGGCGATGCACCATGGAAACGATCGATGGAACAGGGAGGGAAAAGGGCCGCATTTCGAGGATGGCGCGGCGGGTGAGGATTGGACAGCGCGCCGGCGCGCGGAGTTCCGACGCGCATGGCTGCGGGGTCGCAGCCGCGGCATCCCTGCGAAAAATAGCCCAGGGCTCTTTTTCCCATGCGGAAATAAGAGCCCAGGGCTAATTTCGGCGGCGAACCACGCCCGAAGCCCTTGAGCGGGTCGGATTTATTACGTGGCGGCTATATTCGCCCTGGGCCCTTTTTCCCGCACGGAAAAAATGGCCCTGGGCGCTTGCTTATTGCGCGCCGACCAGGGCGGTGACGCGGATGGTCTTGGTCTCGGGGATCTCGGCGTGCGACAGTACCTTCAGTTGCGGCAGCGCGCGGCGCAGGAAACGCGACAGCAAGGTGCGCAGCGGCCCCGGCACCAGCAGCACCGGCGTCACGCCCAGCGCCTCCTGCTGCGCGGCGGCCTGCTGCGCCTGCTGCGCGATGGTGTCGGCCAGCCCCGGCTCGATGCCGGCGCCGTCCGGACCGCTGGCGGCCAGCGCCTGCATCAGCAGCCGCTCCAGGCGGTTGTCCAGGGTCATCACCGACAGCTCGCCGCCGGTGGGGAACAGTTGCTGCACGATGGCGCGGCCCAGCGAGATGCGCACCAGCGCGGTCAGCTCGTTCGGGTCCTGCGTGTGCGCGGTGTGCTCGGCCAGCGTCTCGATGATGGAGCGCATGTCGCGGATGTGCACGCCCTCGGCCAACAGGTTCTGCAGCACTTTCTGCAAGGTCGACAGCGACAGCATCTTCGGCACCAGGTCCTCCACCAGCTTGGGCGATTCCTTGCCCAGGTGGTCCAGCAGCGCCTGCACCTCGGCGCGGCCCAGCAGTTCGGACGCGTGCGTGGTGATCAAATGGTTCAGGTGGGTGGCCACCACGGTGCCGGCGTCCACCACCGTGTAGCCCATGTTCTGTGCCTGGTCGCGCAGGCCGGCGTCGATCCACACGGCCGGCAGGCCGAAGGCGGGATCCTCGGTCACCAGGCCGGGCAAGGCGCCGCTGGCCATGCCGGGGTTGATGGCCAGGAACTGCCCGTTGAAGGCCTCCCCCGCCCCCACTTCCACGCCTTTCAGCGCGATGCGGTAGGCAGAGGGTTTCAGTTCCAGGTTGTCGCGGATGTGCACCGGCGGCGCCAGGAAGCCGACCTCCTGCGCGAACTTCTTGCGGATGCCCTTGATGCGCTTGAGCAGCTCGCCGCCCTGGGTCTTGTCCACCAGCGGAATCAGGCGGTAGCCCACCTCCAGGCCCAGCGTGTCCACCGGCAGGATGTCCTGCCAGCTGGCCTCCTCCTGCTCCGGCGGCGCGGTCGCGGCGGCCGCGGCGCTGGCGGCCGCCGCCTCGGCGGCGGGCGTGCCGGGCGCGGGGGTGGCGCCGCCACCGGCGCGGTCGCGCTTGCTCATCAGGTAGCCGGAGCCGATCAGCACGCCGGCCAGTAGCAGGAACACCAGGTTGGGCATGCCCGGGATCAGGCCCATGCCGCCGATGATGCCACCGGTGATATAGAGCACCTGCGGCTTGGCGAACAGCTGGCCGATGACCTGGGTGCCGATGTCCTGCTCGCTGGCCACGCGCGAGACCACGATACCGGCCGCGATCGAGATCACCAGCGACGGGATCTGCGCCACCAGGCCGTCGCCGATGGCCAGCAGGGTGTAGACCTTGAGCGCCTCGCCGAAGCCCATGTCGTGCTGGATCAGGCCGACCAGCAGGCCGCCGACGATGTTGATGACGGTGACCAGGATGCCGGCGATGGCGTCGCCGCGCACGTACTTGGAGGCGCCGTCCATGGCGCCGTAGAACTCGGCCTCCATCGACACTTCGCTGCGGCGCTTGCGGGCCTCGGCCTCGCCGATCAGGCCGGCGTTCAGGTCGGCGTCGATCGCCATCTGCTTACCCGGCATCGCGTCCAGGGCGAAGCGCGCGCCCACCTCGGCGATACGGCCCGCGCCCTTGGTCACCACGGTGAAGTTGATGATGGTGAGGATGATGAACACGACGATACCGACCGTGTAGTTGCCGCCGATAAGGAAGTGGCCGAAGGCCTCGATCACCTTGCCGGCCGCCGCGGTGCCGGTGTGGCCCTCGGTCAGCACCACGCGGGTGGAGGCCACGTTCAGCGCCAGGCGCAACATGGTGGACACCAGCAGCACGGTCGGGAAGGCCATGAAGTCCAGCGGCTTGACCGTGTACAGGCTGGTCAGCAGCACGATGATGGACAGCGCGATGTTGAAGCTGAAGAACAGGTCGAGGATGAAGGCCGGCAGCGGCAGCACCATCATCGCCAGCAGCATGATGATCAGGATAGGCGCGGCCAGGCTCTTGCTGGCGGCCCGGTTCATGCCCAGGCTGTCGACGCGGCCGGCCAGCCAGGGCGGCATTCTCAGGCGATCCAATGGGTTCATCGTGCTGCTCCGTTATTGTTGTCTGGTTTCTTCTGCGACGCCGGGTTCAGCGGGTCCATATCGGCCGGCACTTCCAGCTTGGTCGGCCGGTCCGGATAGCGGTTGCCCGGCTTGAAGGTGCGGATCTGGAACACATAGGCCAGCACCTCGGCCACCGCCGCGTACAGGCGCTCGGGGATCTCGTCGCCGATGTCGGTGTGCTTGTGCAGCGCGCGGGCCAGCGCCGGCGCCTCCAGGATGGCGACCTTGTGCTCCTTGGCCAGTTCGCGGATCTTCGCGGCCACCTCGTCCGTGCCCTTGGCCACCACCTTGGGCGCGCCGCGCGAGCCGTCGGCGTATTTCAGCGCCACCGCGTAGTGGGTCGGGTTGGTCACCACCACGTCGGCGGTCGGCACGTCGGCCATCATGCGGCGCTTGGCCATCTCGCGCTGCAGCTGGCGGATCTTGCCCTTGATTTGCGGATTGCCGTCCGATTCCTTGGATTCCTGGATCAGCTCCTGGCGCGTCATCTTCAGCTTGTTGGCGTAGTGCCACAGCTGGTAGGGCGCGTCGATGGCGGCGATGAAGCCCAGCGCGCCGACGATGAACAGGAAGCTCACGCCCAGCATGTCCAGCAGGTGCACGGTGCCCAGTTTCAGCGGCTCGTTGATCAGGCCAATCACCGCGTCCTTCTGTTGCAGCACCACCAGCCATGCCACCGCACCCACCACGATGGTCTTGGCGATGGCCTTGACCAGCTCGACCAGCGCGTTCTTGGACACCATGTTGGCCAAGCCGGAGATGGGATTGAGCTTCATGAAGTTGGGGCCGATGGCCTTGCCGCTGAACAGCCAGCCGCCTACCAGCAGCGGCGAGGCCAGCGCCACCAGCATGATCGCGGCGGCCAGCGGCAGGCAGGCCAGCATCACGCGGCCGATGTCGACGGCGACGCGGGTGATCAGCACGTCCGGGTTGAAAATCTGCTCGGGCGGCAGCGACAGGCCGGACACCATGGCCGAGCTCAGGTCGCGCACCAGGCCGGAACCGGTCATCCACAGGCCGGCGCCGGCCGTCATCAGCACGGTGAAGGTCGCCACTTCACGCGATCGGGGAACGTCGCCTTCCTCACGCGCCTGCTCGAGGCGCTTCTGTGACGCCGGTTCTGTCTTCTCGCTTTCGCTCTCTTCTGCCATTTTCCTGCCGCCGATCCGGTTAGCCTGGCGTCATTATCGCCAACCGGACGGGGCGGCCATCGGGGGAACAGCCGGGGTTTTGCCGCTCAACTCGGGGTTTCCCAGCATTAACTCATCGTACAAGTTGAATGAAAAGTTAATGCGGGCATTCGCATCTGTTGAATATATGCGCCGGATTGCTTAAAAAAGCGGCGACGAGAGTTTCAAAATAAGCAATTGCGTACTAGCCGTTTGGCATGCTACAGTGCAACAATAAGTGCAACCCCTACTTTTCCTCCTCCATGCCCCTGCCCGCAACCCCGTCCCAGAGCGCATCCCGCCAGTCTGTTGCGATGCGCCATCGCCTATCGGTACAAAAAATGTTGTTTTTGACGTAAATAAATCTTGCTTTGTGATATTCATCACAGGGAAGTTTGCTCAGAATCAATTAGCATATTTAAAATAAGCGCTACCCGTCCGTGCTTAAAAACTAAGTGAAGAACTTATTTGTTTCGGCGGGTTGTAGGCAACCAGGCACGTCAGCGAAAGAACCGGCTCTACCCCATGGAAATTACAAATTCAGTCGTTGTGTTGCAACCAGGAATCTATGTCCTGCGTTACCCGAAAGGCGGCCTGGCGCCGTTGACCATTTCCCGCGCCCCCGGCAAGCCTGAGAACTGCGGCCGCATCGAGGCCCTGTGGACCCCCGGTACGCAAGGCGCGACGCTGCGCGACGGCAGTGATTGCATCGTCATGCACGTGCAGGACGCTCCGGCCGAATTGCTGGTCAGCGCCTTCCTTCCGCATGCGGGCGCGCCGGCGCCAACGCTGCGGGTGGATAAGATCGGACTGGACGAGCCTGGCGCTGCGGCTGCCCCGGTGGTGAGCGCGCCTGTGGTGAAAGCGCCAGCAGTCACCGCGCCCGCTCCGAAAGCCCAGCCGGCCGGCCGCACGATCCAGATCAGCGAAGAGGGCCTCACCCTGATCGGCCACATCGAACGCGTGGGCGACGCTGTGGCGCCCGAAGGCAAATACCTGGGTGACCCGTCGACCAACCTGCGCCTGGAAGGCTTCCAGGTGATGTGGCCGGATCATCCACAGCAAGTGGACCTCGCCTACAGCGTGACCCTGGAAGGCCTGGGCGCCACGCCCACCGTCACCACCGGCCAGTTCTGCGGCAGCAAGGGGGAAGCCCGCCGCATCACCGAAGTGACCTTCACCCTGGTGGGCGAAAACGCCCGTCGCTTCGAACTGAAAGGCATGGCGCATTTCTCGGGCGGCTTCAGCGTGCCGGTGTCGTCCGGCCTGCCGTTGAGCGGCCCTAGCGGCCTGGAGCATCTGGTGGCGGTCACCCTGACCACCGCGATCGCCCTGCCGCAGAAACAGAATGTACAGAATCCTTGGGAACAATCTTCCCGTACCAAGGTGTTCAAGACCAAGGCAACACAGTCACAAAAGTAACAAGAAGTAGCAACCGTTTGTAAGAACTCGTTCCACGCCCTCGCGGCGCCGCAGTCTGGCGTTGTGGGGAATCGATTGGTTTGCGCAGTTCCCTTTTAAGGAGTATCAACTATGTATGAAGAGAGTACCAGTACCGTTACTGGCGCCCTGCAGGCCGCTAACCCAACCGTGTTCACCACGGAAACGCTGAACACCATTCTGACGCTGGCCACCAAAACTGGTACCAACGTGTCGATCCAGACCGTCACCGCCGACGCAAGCGGCAACGTGACCGTGGCCGCCGGCACCGAAGTCGTGATGATCGATTCGTCCGACACCGCCGTAACCACCATCAAACCACCAGTCAACGCACCAGTGCTGATCTTCGAAGGCAAGGGCGGCGTGATTGTGACCGTGGACGACGACGGCGCAGCCACCGTACCTTCGGGAACCGGCGTTGTGGACCGTGTGATCGTCGGCTCCTCCGGCAACGACAGCATCATCATCGCCGACGGCAAAAACACCCAGGTTACCCTGGGTAGCGGCGACAGCACCGTTGTCACCGGCCATGGCGTCGACACCGTGGTTGCGGGCCTGGGCGACAGCACCGTCACCGGCGGCGCCGGCGACTACGCCGTGGTCAAACTGGCTGGCAACGCGAACAACTTCGCGGTCACCACCAAAGACGGCCACGCTGTGATCACCAACAGCGCAACCGGCGTGAAAACCGACATTACCAAAATCCAGTACGTACAACTGGACAACGGCAATGCACTGGTGTTCGCGAAAGACAAGGTGGAAGCCTCGGTTACCGCCCTGTTCGAAGCAGCCTTCGGCCGCACCGCCGATGCTGGCGGTCTGGACTACTGGTTCGACCTGGCTCGCGGCGGCGCATCGCTGAAACAAATCGCCGACGCCTTCGTGACCTCGGCCGAGTTCGGCGTGAACAACCTGCTGAGCAACGAGACCTTCATCAACAACCTGTACAACAACACCTTCGGCCGCGACGGCGAAGCTGCTGGTATGGCTTACTGGTTGGGCGTGCTGAACAGCGGCGCTACCCGTGCTGACATCGTTCGTTCGTTCGCTCAGGTTCACACCCTGAACGTGACCGGCGAAACGGCGAACCACGAAGCTACGGTGGTTGGCAACGTCAACATCGTCACCGGCATCATCTAAGTTCTAAGCGACGTTACATGACGCACCAACAAGGGGGGATTCCCCCCTTTTTCCTTTTCTGTTCCCCTCGTTTGCGCGACGACGCTTTATTGTCGCGCGCATACGAGACTTTCCAATCCGGCCACTACGCCGATGCGCTGATCGCAGTCGAGTATCTGTGCCGCCGATATCCGGCGATGCACGTCCCTGCCATCCTGCGTGCCAAGATCATTGAAACCTGCCGTCCCGAACTGACCGCCAAAGCCTGGTACCAGGCCTGGAAAGGCGTGCCCGACCTGCCCCTGCTGCAAGACGCGATGCTGCGCTGCTGGCTGGAGTCCGGCGCGACCGACAGCGTGCGCGGTCTCGGACCGGCCTTCCTGCCAGCGCGCTGCCGCGCCGGCACCCAACCCGACCTGCTCGCCATCCTGCGCCAGGCGGGAGTGGCCACGCTGGGCGCCTGCTGGAAAGCCGGCGACGCCATCGAGGCCATGCTGTTCGGCGCCAGCGCGCGCATGCGCCTGCTGCTCTCCGACGAAACCAGGCAATACCAGTTCGAAGTCCCGGCCGACGGCCGACGCTTCCGCCTGCCGCTGCCCCGCCCCACCGGCGTCTGGTCCCTCGCCTTCGCCGACAGCGAAGGCCAGCCCCAGCTGCTCCAAGGCTCCCCCCTGGTCTTCGCCCCCCCGCACCGCGTCGTTCCCGTGCAGACGGGAACCCAAGTTGCAGTAGCAGTAAGCGCCCCCGCACAAGCCCGCCCCGTCGACATCGTCATCCCCGTCTACGGCGACGCCCCCCGCACCCGCGCCTGCATCGAAAGCGTGCTCACCAGCCTGCGCCACAACACCACCCCCGCCGCCCTGCTGGTGGTGGACGACGCCAGCCCCGAACCCGAGCTCTCCGCCTGGCTGGACACCCAAGCCGCGAACGGCCGCCTGCACCTGCTGCGCAACCCCCGCAACCTCGGCTTCATCGAAACCTGCAACCGCGCCATGCGCGAGCACCCCGAGCGCGACATCATGCTGCTCAACGCCGACACCCTGGTCCATGGCGACTGGCTGGACCGCCTGCGCGCCACGCTGTACAGCGCGCCGGACATCGCCACGGCAACTCCCTGGACCAACAACGGCGAAATCAGCAGCTTCCCCAAAATCGCCACCAACGCGCGCGGCCCGAATCCCGCGCAACTCGCGCGCCTGGACGGCACCGCCGCCGCCCTGCGCCAAAGCGGCCGGACCGAAGACCTGGAACTGCCCACCTGCTGCGGCTTCGCCATGCTCATCAAGCGCAGCGTGCTGGACGAGATCGGCCTGCTGGACGGCGTGCACCTGGTACGCGGCTACGGTGAAGAAGTGGACTGGTGCCTGCGCGCCAGCGCCACCGGCCACCGCCACCTGCTGTCCACGGGCGTGTTCATCGCCCACACCGGCACCGTCTCGTTCCGCTTCGAGAAAACCCTGCGCGTGCGCGAAAACCGCGCCGTGCTCGCCGCGCGCTATCCGAGGTACCACGCCGACTACGCCCGTTTCCTCAGCGACGACCCGCTGCTTGAAGCCCGCACCGCCCTGCGCGACGCGCTGGAAGAACAGCGATGCGACTGGCTCACTGCTGCCGTCCAACTGCTGGAAGGCGCCGCCGAGGTGGCTCGCCCCGTTCCGCAGGCGCTGCCCTCGTCCTGCATGCGCATTGGCGTGTGGCAGCACCGACAGCACCACCCGCATTCGAGCAAGGTGCTGTCCCTGGCGCGCCTGATCGCCAGCCGCCCGGAACTGTCCATGCGCCTGCTGGTGATCGGCGAAGCCAGCGAAGCCTTGTGGCACACCGGCGTGGTCGACGTGCTGCAATCCGGCATATGGGATGAAACCACCCTGCTGACGGACGCGGCCCTGGTCGGCATGACAGGCTGCGCGGCGTTGCTTGTACAGCACACGCTGACCACGCCGCTGGGCGTACCGCGCACGGAACTGGACGAAAGCTTCGATCCGGAGGTATGGTTGAACAATTGGCTGGCGCAGCACAAGGCTCCGCCGCCCGCACGCAAGAAACGTCAATCCAAGTTGAAAGAGGCAGCCGCAGCATGAAGATGGAAACACCCCCTGCCCCTCGCAAGACCCGTTCCAAAACGAGCAAGGCAATAATGCAGCGCTGGCACGGCGCGTTGGAAGGCACCCATCGCGGCTTGGTCTATGGCTGGGTGATCGACAGCGAGCAGCCAAATCAGCGCGTCGTCCTGGAGATCCTCCGCGACGGCGAACCCATCGGCACCCTCACGGCTGACGTTGCCCGCAGCGATCTGGCCGAGCAGTTCTCGGCCATCGCGCCCGGCCACGCCGCGCACGACGTCTGCCATGGTTTTGTGGCCGATGTGGGCATCCTCAAGCATGGCCAGCAGGGCATCGTCACCGTCCGCGTCGCCAACACCGCGACCTGCCTGCCTGGATTCGTGGCGCTCGATTCGCAAGAGAAACCGCCTGTCGCCGCCAGCAGCGCGGTCTTCAGCGACGGCGCCCTGCGTTTGCATGGCTGGGCCATGGACAGCCGCGACGAGCGGCGCAAGGTGACCGTGAGGGCTTTCCTGGGCCAACGGCTGCTCGCCGAATCCGTCGCCAACCTCACGCATCCCGCCACCCGCGCTTTCGAAGTGGGTGACCATGGCTTCACGCTGGACTTGCCCATCAGCCTGGGCGACGGCAACAGCCACAGCGTGCGCGTCGTGGACGAACATGGCAATGCCCTGAACGGCAGTCCGCTGACCGTATGCTGCTACGCGGCCGGTTGCAAGACCCTCCTCCCCGACGGCAAGGCCAACGTGCTGGATCTGGCCATTGATGGCTACGAACGCATCCTGCCGCGCAGCCTCAGCATGGATCATTACCGCGACTGGAGCGCGCAATTCGAAACGCCACTGAACCAGGGTGGCACCGCCGCCGCCGTGGCGGCCCTGCAAGTGGGCCTGATCGTCCACGGCGGCGACGATGCGCAAACCCAACTCACCCTGAACAGCCTGGTGGAGCAAAGCCACGACAAGGTCAAGGTCTTCGCGCTCGACCCGGCGAGCAAGAAAGCCAACGCCCTGGCCGCGCTGGTGCAAGCCGCGTTGAAGGCGGGCTGCGACGTGCTGGCATGCGTGCGTGCCGGAGACATCCTTGAGCCACACGCGGTGTCCGCCGCGCTGGAAGGATTCATCGCGTCGGAAACCCAGCTCGTCTATAGCGACAGCGAGCGCGCCGGCCAGCCATGGTTCAAACCCGCCTGGAATCCGGAGTACGCGCTCGCCAGCGACTACCCGCTGGATCTGCTGTTCGCCCGCGCGGCTGCGGTGCGCGCCCTGCCACAGGAGGCGTTCACTGACGCGCCGACCCTGGCCTGGGCACTGCTCGCCGCCCAATGGCCAGCGGCGCAGCGATCCATCCTGCACGTGCCGCGCGTGCTGCTGCATAGCGACGCGCGGCTCGGGCAAGAGGAACAGCAACTGCGCTTCGACGCCGCGGCGGCGGCCCTGCGCCGGATCGAACCCAACACCGCATTGCGGGCGGTCGACGCCCCCGCTGCGGCGGGTTTCATTCCCCGCCGTATCGCGCGCCCGTTGAGCAAACGCGACAAGCAAACCAAGGTCAGCCTGATCATTCCCACGCGCGACCGCGTGGAATTGCTTGAGCGCTGCATCGGCACCATCCAGCAACACACCGATTGGGCGAATCTGGAAATCATCGTCATCGACAATGATTCGGTCCTGCCCAAGACCAAGACCTACTTCCGCAAGATCGCCAAGCAGGGCGTGAAGGTTCTGCCTTGCCCCGGCCCGTTCAACTTCGCCACGCTCAACAACGCGGCGGTTGAGGCGGCCAGCGGCGACGTGGTGGGCCTGATCAACAACGATATCGAAGCGACGCACGACGGCTGGCTGGACGAAATCATGAGCCAGCTCCTGCAACCGGGCGTGGGCGCGGTCGGCGCCAAGCTGCTGTGGCCGAACGGCATGGTGCAGCACGGCGGCGTGCTGATGGGTGTCGGCAATGTCGCCGGCCACTACGGCAACCGCCTGGCCGACGCCGATTGGGGCGACCACGGCCGCAACCAGTTGCTGCAGCAGGTTAGCGGTGTGACCGCCGCCTGCCTGTTCCTGCGCAAGCGCGACTACCTCGCGGTCGGCGGCATGGATGGCGTGGCCTTCCCGGTCGCATTCAACGACGTGGACCTGTGCCTGAAAATCCGCGATGCCGGCCTGGCCATCGTCTGGACGCCTTACGCCAAGATGCTGCACGCCGAGTCGGCCAGCCGAGGGCACGAGGACACGCCGCAAAAGCGCGCCCGATCGTTGCGCGAGATCGACCAGTTGCGCGCACGGTGGGGCCGCGTGCTGCTGCATGATCCGGCTTATCACCCCAGCCTGAACCTCGACCCGCACAGCCACGCGTACGGCGGCCTGGCGCTGCCGCCGCGCAGCCGCGCGCCGCGCCGCGCCGGCATCGACCCGCAGCATTGATTCAACGCCCCGTGCCTCCCCTGGAGGCACGCACCCGCTACCCAAATAGATATCACGATGCAAACCCAGGCCCAAGCAATACAGTCCCCCGACCTCCTCAACCTGCTGCATGTCGGCTGCGGCGCCGCGCGCCCGGAGCGCCTGCCGGCCTACTTCCGCAACGCGCAGTGGCGCGAAATCCGCCTGGACATCGACCCGAAGGTCCAGCCGGACATCATCGGCAGCATCACCAACCTGGGCGGCATCCCCGACGGCTGCATGGACGCCATCTGGTCGTCCCACAACCTTGAGCATCTCAACTGGCACGAGGTGCCATCCGCCTTGGCCGAGTTCCGCCGAGTGCTCAAGCCGGATGGCTTCGCCCTGATCAGCGTGCCGGATTTGCGCGCGATCGCGCGCCATATCGTCGAGGACGACCTGACGGGGACCTTGTACGAGTCCGCCGCGGGTCCGATCACGGCGCTGGACGTGGTGTTCGGCCACCAAGCCTCGCTACGCAATGGCAATCACTATATGGCGCACCGCACCGGTTTCACCGCGACCACGCTGGGCCAGGCCCTGGCGGACGCCGGCTTCCACGAGGCGCGCGTGCATGAGGGTAGCCGCTGGGATCTGTGGGCCATTGCGACAATGCCGGCGACCAGTGGCGACCTGTTCGGCCGGCTTTCTGGAGTGATGCTGTGAACGTTCTGTTCATTCATCAAAATTTCCCTGGCCAGTTCGTGCACCTTGCTGCGGACTTGGCGAAAGATAAGAAAAACAAGGTAGTGGCGCTGACTATCGATCAGCGCCCCGCGCCGGCCGGCGTGATTGTGCGGCCCTACACCCTGCTGCGATCCCCAGCCCAGGAGACGCATTTTTTGCTACAGGATCAAGAGGGAAAAGTATTGCGGGGCGAGGCCTGCGCCGCCGCAGCGCTCCAACTGAAACGCGACGGTTTCGAACCGGACCTGATTATCGCCCATCCGGGCTGGGGTGAAGCCTTGTTCATGAAGGACGTTTTCCCGCGCGCCAAACTCGTCATTTACTGCGAGTATTACTACGCGGCTGAGGGCCAGGATGTGGGATTCGACCCGGAACAGCCACCGCTGACTTTCACCCAGCGCTGCCAACTCCGCCTGAAAAACACAACCAACCTGCTCAGTATGGAAATAGCGGACGCCGCCATCTCCCCGACCGAGTGGCAAAAGAGCACCTACCCCGCCTGGGCCCAGGAAAAAATCACCGTGATTCACGATGGCATCGACCTGAAGCGCCTGAAGTTCGATCCCGAGGCCCGGTTGAAGATCGGCACCCGCGACGGTAGCCAAGCCATAGAGTTTCGTCCCGGCGACGAAGTGCTCAGCTATGTCGCCCGTAATCTCGAGCCCGTGCGTGGTTTTCACGTATTTATGAGAACCTTGCCGGAAGTGCTGAGGCAACGGCCAAACGCGCGCGCGATTGTCGTCGGGGGCAACGAAGTCAGCTACGGGCAACGTGCGCCCGGCGGCCTGAGCTGGAAAGAACATATGCTCAAGGAAGTGGGCGGGGAGCTAAATCTCAGCCGCGTCCATTTCGTCGGCCAAGTGTCGTACGACGCCTACTTGCAACTGCTGAGCATAAGCCGAGTGCACACTTATTGGACGACGCCGTTCGTCCTGTCCTGGTCTTTCCTCGAGGCCGCTGCAAGCGGCCTGCCAGTAATAGCTTCGGACACCGTTCCAGTGCGCGAGTTTGCCGATCAGTTGCAAGTGCAGACCGTCGACTTTTTCGGCCAGCAGGAATACGCGGCAGCCCTCGTTGCGCAATTGGCAAAGGCGCGGCGCAATGCGCCGGCCAGCGATCGCAGCCATCTGAGCCTGCCTCGCTGCTTGAAACGCCAGCGCGAATGGCTAAGCTCGATCTGAACCAAGCATTTAAACATCTTATTTTTTTAAAACAAATTCATGGCAATCTATCCCATCCTTCTATCCGGCGGCGCCGGCACCCGCTTGTGGCCGCTGTCCCGCGCGGTGTTGCCCAAGCAGCTGCTGCCCCTCGTCACCGATAAAACCATGCTGCAGGAAACCGCGCTGCGCGTCGCCGCTGGCGCGGGCGGTGCGGCGGCCCAAGCGGTTGCCGAACTGATGGCGCCGCTGGTGGTGTGCGGCAACGAGCACCGTTTCATGGTGGCCGAGCAGATGCGCGAAATCGGCGTCAAGCCGCTGGGCATCCTGCTGGAGCCAGTCGGCCGCAACACGGCGCCGGCAGTGGCCGCCGCCGCCAACTACGTCAAGGCCATCGACCCGGACGCGGTGATGCTGGTGCTATCGGCCGACCTCGTCGTCAACGACATGCCGGCCTTCCACGCCGCTATCGCGCGCGCGGAAAAGCTGAGCAAGGAGGGCGAGCTGGCCACCTTCGGCATCGTGCCTACCGCGCCGGAAACCGGCTACGGCTACATCAAGAGCGGCGCCGCCGCCGGCGCGCAACAATGCTTCCGCGTCGACAGCTTCGTCGAGAAGCCGGACCGCGCCACCGCCGAGGGCTTCGTCGCCGCCGGCAACTACTACTGGAACAGCGGCATGTACCTGTTCCGCGCCGACGCCTACCTGCGCGAGCTGGAGCGGTTCCAGCCGGAGATGGCAACCAAGGCCGCCGAGGCGGTGCGCAACGACCAGCGCGACCTCGATTTCTGCCGCCTGGATGAGGCCGCCTTCACGGCCTGCCCGTCGGACTCGATCGACTACGCGGTGATGGAAAAGACCACGCACGCGGTGGTGGTGCCGGCCGACATCGGCTGGAGCGACGTCGGTTCCTGGTCCGCGCTGCACGAGGTGCAGCCGAAGGACGCGGCCGGCAACGCCACCCGCGGCGACGTCTACCTGGACGACGTGTCCGGCTCGCTGGTGCGCGCCGAGAGCCGCATCGTGGCCGTGGTCGGCGTCAAGGACCTGGTGGTGGTGGAGACCAACGACGCCGTGCTGGTGGCCCACAAGGACCAGGTGCAGCGCGTCAAGCAGATCGTCGAGCAC
>NZ_FPBO01000048.1 GCF_900116645.1 Pseudoduganella namucuonensis
ATGTGTAAAGCATGCCGCCAGCGTTCAATCTGAGCCAGGATCAAACTCTTCAGTTCAATCTCTGTTTAAAGTCATTTCTGACTTGGTCGCTCACTCAAAATACTGACGATTCCTTCTTTCGAAGGTCACGTTTAATATATTGTGCGAGCGTTTAATAATTTGAGCTAAGAGGCTTGCGCCTCCGGCATCATCATCAAACGCCCACACTTATCGACTGTTAATTTTTAAAGAACCTGTCTGCATTTTTCGACGAAGCGTTTTGTCCGTCAGCAGAGAAGCGAGATTATGAGGCGTTTGATTTACTTCGTCAAGCCCGTTCTGAATTGCACTGCAATTCATCACTTTTTCACTTCCTTTTCCGCTCTGCGTATGCTCAGCAGCGCGGGGACAGAACTATAGCAAAGCCCCGCCAACCTTGCAAGGCCATTTGTGGCATGCTTGCTGGAATATCTACAACTGGAAAGCACATGAGCAATTTATGGAGTCCCCGCATCCGGGACCTGGCGCCATATGTGCCGGGCGAACAGCCCCGCATCGCCAATCTGGTCAAACTGAATAGCAACGAGAATCCCTACGGCCCCTCGCCAGCGGTATTGGCGGCGATCCAGCGGGAAGCGGGCGACCAGTTGCGCTTGTATCCCGCGCCGGACGCGGCGCAACTGAGGGAGGCGCTCGCCACATACTATAAGGTGGCGGCAAGCGAGGTATTCGTCGGCAATAGCTCGGACGAAGTGCTGGCGCACGCCTTCCAAGCCTTCTTCGCGCAAGAGCGCCCGCTGCTGATGCCGGATCTCACCTACAGTTTTTATCCGGTGTACTGCCGCCTGTTCGGCATTGAATATGAGACGGTCCCACTCGATCACGCCAAAGGCATCCAGGCGTCCGACTACGACCGGCCTTGCGGCGGCGTGGTGTTTGCGAATCCGAATGCGCCCACCGGCCTGCCGCTGGCGATCGCGGAAGTGGAGCGCATCGTGCGCGCCCACCCGGACTGCGTGGTGCTGGTCGACGAGGCCTATGTGGATTTCGGCGGCGAGTCCGCCATTCCGCTGGTGAAGAAGTACCCCAACCTGCTGGTGGTGCACACCTTCTCGAAATCGCGTTCGCTGGCGGGGTTGCGGGTCGGGTATGCGATCGGCCACCCGGATTTGATCTCCGGGCTGATGCGGGTGAAGAACAGTTTCAACGCGTTCCCGCTGGGCCAGCTGGCCATCGCCGGCGCCGTGGCGTCGCTGGAGGACGAGGCTTACTTCCAGGAAAAACGCGCGCTGCTGATCGCCTCGCGCGAAAGGCTGGCGGCGCAGCTGGTGGAGCTGGGCTTCGATGTGACGCCTTCCGCCACCAATTTCCTCTTCGTGCAACACCCGAAAATCGAAGCGGGGGCGCTGGCCGCCGCGCTGCTGGAACGCGCCGTTCTGGTCCGGCACCTGAAGCAGCCGGGCGCGGAACGGCACTTGCGCATCAGCATAGGCTTGCCGGAGGAATGCGAGGCCTTGCACACGGCGCTGCGCGAGATCCTCGGCAGCGCCCCGGACTGATTACAGTCCCTCGAACTTCGCGGGACGTTTTTCCAGGAAGGCGTGCATGCCTTCGCGCTGGGCCGGCGTGCCGAAGGCGGCCTGGAACAGGCGGCGCTCGTAGTTCACGCCCTCGGTCAGCGTGGTTTCGAAGGCGCGGTTGACGGCGTCCTTGATCTGCATGGCCACCGAGCTCGACATCGAGGCGATCTGCGTCGCGGCGTCCAGCGTTTCCTCGATCAGCTTGTCGGCGGGAACCACGCGCGACACCAGGCCGATGCGCTCCGCCTCGGCCGCGTCGATGGTGCGCGCGGTCAGCAGCAGGTCCATGGCCTTGGCCTTGCCGATGGCGCGCGGCAGGCGCTGCGTGCCGCCCGCGCCCGGCGTGACGCCGACCTTGATTTCCGGCTGGCCGAACTTGGCGTTGTCCGCCGCGATCAGGAAGTCGCACATCATGGCCAGTTCACAGCCGCCGCCCAGCGCGTAGCCGGCCACGGCGCCCACCACCGGCTTGCGCACGCGCAGGATGTGCTCCCAATTGCGGGTGATGTAGTTGTCGCGGTAGGTGTCCTGGTAGGTGTAATCGGCCATGGCGGCGATGTCGGCGCCGGCCGCGAACGCTTTTTCGCTGCCGGTCAGCACGATGCAACCAATGGCGGGATCGGCGTCGAACTTGTACAGGGCTTCGCCCAGCTCGTTCATCATGTTGTCGTTCAGGGCGTTCAGCGCCTTGGGACGGTTCAGGCGGATCAGGGCGACTCGGCCATGGGTTTCTACGATCAGGTCTTCGTATTGCACGGACATCTCCTTGGTAGTGAAAAGCGTATCGATTGATTGTAGCGGTTCTCGCAATAGCGCTGCTATTATTCGCTCGATGCGCACCGCCTTACGACGTTATCTCACCGACAAGCTTGACAGCGACCCGCTGTTGCGCAACGCCGACTTCCTGCGCTACTGGTTCAGCAGCGTGCTCAATGGCTTCGGCTCCCATATCAGCACCCTCGCCGTTCCCCTCTGCTCCATCCTGCTGCTGAAAGCGACGCCCGGCCAGATGGGCATCGTCTCCGCGTGCCAGACGCTGCCGGTCGCGCTGCTGGCCCTGCCCGCCGGCGTCTGGCTGGACCGCCGCCGCAAGCTGCCCGTGGTGCTGTGGAGCCAGGCGATCCAGGGACTGACGCTGGCCAGCATCGCGCTGGCCTGGTGGCTGGGCCTGCTGTCGATGCCGTGGATGTACATAGTGGCCTTCGTGTTCGGCGTGTGCGGCGTGGTGGGCGGCGGCGCGGAACAGGTCTTCTTCACCCAGCTGGTGGGCCGCGACCGCATGATGGACGCGCAATCCAAGTTCGTGTTCAGCGACTCCGTGTCGCGCCTGGTGGCACCGGGCGTGGCGGGCGTGCTGATCCAGTGGCTCACGGCGCCGTTCGCCGTGCTGTTCAACGCCTGCGGCTTTTTCGTGTCGGTGTGGAACCTGCGGCGCACGCGCTTCCAGGAGGCGCCGCCGGCGCCGTCGGACAAGCATCCGCTGCGCGACATCAAGGAGGGCCTGGTCTTCATCGCCACCGAACCGCTGCTGCGCACCCTGGCCTGGGGCGCCGCCTGCTGGCATTTGCTGTTCTACGGCTACACCGCGCTGGTGCTGCTAATGGCCACGCGGGAACTGGGCATGACACCGGGCATGCTGGGCGCGGTGCAGATCGTGGGCGGGCTGGGCGTGTTCGCCAGCGCCGTGCTGATCAAGCCGCTGAACCGGCGCTTCGGCGCGGGCAAGACCATGCTGGCCGGCATCTTCGCCACCACGGCCGGCTTTGTGCTGGTGCCCCTGCTGCCGGCGGCGCTGTTCGGCAGCAAGCTGGCCACGGCCGCCGCCTACGCCGGCGCCACCTTCGTGTTCGACTGCGGCGTGATGCTGTTCTTCATGGCGTACTCGGCGCTGCGCGTGACAGTGACGCCGGACGCGCTGATGGGCAGGATGATGTCCACCATGCGCTTCCTCACCGTGGCGATCGCGCCGCTGGGCGCGCTGACGGCCGGCTACGCGGGCGAACACCTGGGATTGCGCGAGGGCATGGGCTGCGTCGGGGCCGGCGCGGTGCTGCTGGCGGCGGCGTTGGCGATGTCGCGCCCGGTCCGTAGCGTGCGCCCCGGCTGATGTCATAGCGTCTACACTGGGCCATCGAATTCCATGCTCAGGAGATGGTCATGTTCAAGAATATCCTCTTCCCGACGGACGGCTCGGAGCTGTCCGTCAAGGCCACCGCCAGCGTCATCGAGCTGGCCAAGCTGCACGGCGCGCGGCTGGTTTCCGTCAGCGTGGTGCAGCCCTTCCCCTTCATGCCCGTGGGCGACAGCGGCATGACGATCACGCCTGAACCGGCCGTGTATGAAACGCAAATGCGGAACATCGCGCAGGACAATGTGAACAAGGTGGCGGCGGCGGCCAGCGCGGCCGGCGTGCCCTTCGAGGGTGTGACCGGCGTGACCGCCAGCCCCTACGAGTCCATCGTGGAGACCGCCGAGAAGCATGGCTGCGACCTCATCGTGATGGCCTCGCATGGGCGCAAGGGCTTGAACAAGCTGTTCCTGGGCAGCGAAACCCAGAAAGTGCTGGCGCACACCAAGCTGCCGGTGCTGGTGCTGCGCTAGCGGCCCCCGCCCGAATTCACCGCGCGGCGGCGGCCGGCGGCATGGACTTCGGCATCAACACCCACACATTGCCCTTCTGCTTCATGCGGCCGGCGTTTTCCGCCGCCTCGGTGCCGAAGCCGAAGAAGAAGTCGACCCGGATCGCGCCCCGGATGGCGCCGCCCGTGTCCTGCGCCATCACCAGCCGCTGCAGCGGCAAGTCGCTGTTGGCGTGGGTGGTGGACAGGTACACCGGCGCGCCCAGCGGCAGCTGGGTGGCGTCCACCGCGATCGAGCGCTGCGGCGTGAGCGGCACGCCCAGCGAGCCTTTCGGGCCCACTTTCGGGTCCGGCAGCTTTTCCTCCCGGAAGAACACATAGGACGGATTGGCGTTGAACAGCTCCGCCTGGCGCGTCGGGTGGCCGGCGATCCAGGCCTTGATGCCCTGCGCCGACGCCTGGTCCGCCGTCAGCTCGCCCTTGTCCACCAGCCAGCGGCCGATGGACTTGTAGGGATGGCCGTTCTGGTCGGCGTAGGCCACGCGCACGGTTTCGAGGCTGTCGGTCAGCTGCACGCGGCCGGAGCCCTGCACCTGCAGGAAGAAGGCCTCCACCGGGTCGTCCACCCACAGCAGCTCCTTGCCGGTGAAATCGGCGCGGTCGATCTCGGCGCGGGTCGAATACGGCACCAGCTTCTTGCCGGACAGCCGGCCGCGCAGGCGCATGCCTTTCAACTCAGGGTAGACGCCGGCCAGGTCGACGGTGATCAGGTCGTCCGGCACCTTGTAGAGGGGAGTCTGGTAGGGGCCGCCCTTCTTGCGGGCGCCGCGCAGCAGCGGCTCGTAGTAGCCGGTGACCAGGCCAGTGTCCGTCCCGTCCGGGGCGATCACCTGGCGCGGCTCGAAGAAACTCTCGAAGAACAGGCGTATCGCCTTGTCGTCGGCGGCGTTGACCTGTTTGGCGATGCCGCAGGCCTCCTTCCACTCGGCGCGCTTGCCCAGCACCGAGCAGGACGACATGAAGGCGGGCCAGGCGGCGCGCAGGTCGTCCTTGTCCCAGCCCGGCAGCGCGGCGAAGGTGGAGGGCACGAACTGGATGGCGGCCGGTTTGGGCGGCTGGGCCGGCTGCTGGGGCTGGACCGGCGGCACCTGCGCCGGCGGCACGGGGGGCTGCGGCTGGGCCGGCGGAACGGGTGGCCGAGGCTGGGCCGGTTGCGGCATCGGCGAGGTGCAGCCGGCGAGGGCCAGCGCGACGGCGCACAGGGAAACGATTACACTACTGCGTGCGAATGACATGAGGGCTTGCGTATGTGGATATTGATGTTAGAGGCGTTTGTGGCGCTGTTCCTGTTGGTGTTCATCGTCTGGTGGACGCTGCCGTCCAAGAAGAAACCGGCCGCGAAACCGCGGCCGGAACAGAAACCAGAGCTGGAACAACCCCGCAAGGAATAAATACAGCCTGGCGTATCGGGCCTAGTGCAGCGTGCGCGGCAGCGACAGCACGAACTCCGGGATTTTCGCCTCGAACTGGTGGCCGTCCTCGGCCACGCAGAAGTATTCGCCCACCATCGAGCCCTGCGGCGTGCTCAGCGCGGTGCCGCTGGTGTACTCGAACTGCTCGCCCGGCTGCAGCAGGGGCTGGTGCCCCACCACGCCCAGGCCGCGCACCTCCTCGATGTGGTTGTTGGCGTCGGTGATCACCCAATGACGCGAAATCAGCTGCGCCGCCACCGTCCCCGTGTTCTTGATCGTGATCGAATAGGTGAACACGAAATTGGTGCGTTCGGGGTCGGACTGCTCCGGCAGGTACTGGGTCCTGACCGAAACAGTGAATTCATAAGAGGCCATTGGGGTTTCCTAACTCAAAATGCTGTCAACATGATCACGTATCTGACATTGCACCGCAAATCCGGCGAGCATGCAAGGGTAAGCGTAAAATAGCGCATCTTTTTTATTGCAGGCCCATCCATGACCACCTTCCGTATCGCCCCCAGCATCCTGTCCGCCGATTTCGCCCGCCTGGGCGAAGAAGTGCGCAACGTCGTCTCCGCCGGCGCCGACATCATCCACTTCGACGTGATGGACAACCACTACGTGCCCAACCTGACCATCGGCCCGCTGGTGTGCCAGGCCATCCGTCCGCACGTGGACGTGCCGATCGACGTGCACCTGATGGTCAAGCCGGTGGACCGCATCATCCCCGACTTCGCCAAGGCCGGCGCCAACATCATCACCTTCCACCCCGAGGCGTCGGACCACATCGACCGCTCGCTGCAGCTGATCCGCGACCACGGCTGCAAGGCCGGCCTGGTGTTCAACCCGGCCACCCCGCTGAGCTACCTGGAACACGTGATGGACAAGATCGACATGATCCTCATCATGTCCGTCAACCCCGGCTTCGGCGGCCAGTCCTTCATTCCGCAGGCGCTGAAGAAGATCGCCGAGGCGCGCCGCCTGATCAACGAATCCGGCCGCGACATCATGCTGGAGGTGGACGGCGGCATCAAGATCGACAACATCGCGGCCGCCGCCAAGGCCGGCGCGGACACCTTCGTCGCCGGTTCGGCCATCTTCGGCCAGCCCGACTACAAGGCCGTGATCGACGCGATGCGCACCCAGCTGGCGGGGCTGTAAGCATGACGGCGGCCACGAACACCCCACTGAGCGGCGTCCGGGCCGCCATCATCGACCTGGACGGCACCATGCTGGACACGGTGCCCGACTTCCACGTCGCCATCAACCGCATGCGCGCCGAACTGCAAAAAAGGGGTCAGGTTCAATTTCCCAGAGAGGCAGCAGAACCGGGGCAAGCGGGAAAAGCGAACCTGACCCCTTTTTCGCCGCTGTCGGCCGAGCGCATCAAGCTCATGGTGGGCAAGGGTTCCGAGAACCTGATCCGCTCCGTGCTGGCCCTCGATTACGATGAGGCCGGCGTGGAACTGCATTTCGAGGCCGCCATGGATGCCTACCAGCGCCATTACCTGGACATCAACGGCGACCACAGCGCCCTGTATCCGGACGTGGCGGCCGGGCTGGAGGCGCTCAAGGCGCACGGCCTGCGCCTGGCCTGCGTGACCAACAAGCCGATCGCCTTCGCCGCGCCGCTGCTGGAGCAAAAGGGACTGGCCGGCTATTTCGAGGTGGTCTACGGCGGCGATTCGCTGGAAAAGAAGAAGCCGCACCCCATGCCGCTGCTGCGGGTGTGCAGCGATTTCGCGCTGCGGCCGGCCCAGGTGGTCGCAATCGGCGATTCCTCCAACGACGCGCAGGCCGCGCGGGCGGCCGGTTGCCCGGTGTTGACGGTGCCTTACGGTTACAATCACGGCGAGTCTATACACGACACGGATTCCGATGGTATAGTTGACACGCTGCTACACGCGGCCCATCTGATTCGCCTGCACAACCCGATCGCAAACTGAAGCAAAAACACAGCATGTTTCTCAACAAAAGACACAATGTCACTCACCAGGGCTCGATTGAGGCCTGGCTATGGCGACGCTGGCAATCCTGGGCTAACTGATCCCGCTTGATTGCTGTCGCTGCACATCTGTAGTCGACAGGTTTTTTGAACCTCACCGCCACAACCCTATCTATAGCTATGCCTGGCGGCATGGAGAGAAGCATGACTGAACTCGAATTCAAATCGTTGGCCACGCAAGGCTACAACCGTATTCCCCTGATCGCGGAAGCCTTCGCCGATCTCGAAACCCCGCTCACCCTGTACCTGAAACTGGCGCAGACGCAGAACGCCGGCAAGAACACCTTCCTGCTGGAGTCCGTCGTGGGCGGCGAGCGTTTCGGCCGCTACTCCTTCATCGGCCTGCCGGCCACCACGGTGCTGCGCAACCACGGCACCCGCACCGAGATCGTCAAGAACGGCGTGGTGATCGAGACGCACGAGGGCAATCCGCTCGAATTCATCGAGGCCTACCAGTCCCGCTTCAAGGTCGCCCTGCGCCCCGGCATGCCGCGCTTTTGCGGCGGCCTGGCCGGCTACTTCGGCTACGACTCGGTGCGCCACATCGAAAAGACGCTGGCCCACACCCAGCCCAAGGACGACCTGAATCTGCCGGAGATCCAGCTGATGGTGACGGAGGAGCTGGCCGTGATCGACAACATCTCGGGCAAGCTGTACCTGATCGTCTACGCCGACACCAGCCAGCCGGAATCGTATTCCAAGGCCCGCCAGCGCCTGAAGGACCTGCGCGCGCTGCTGCGCCGCGGCGTCGACGCGCCGGTGACCTCGGCCTCGGTGCGTACCGAAATCATCCGCGACTTCCCCAAGGAGGAGTACCTGAAGGCGGTGGCCAAGGCCCACGAGTACGTGATGGCCGGCGACCTGATGCAGGTGCAGATCGGCCAGCGCCTGCGCAAGCCCTACGTGGATTCGCCGCTGACGCTGTACCGCGCGCTGCGTTCGCTGAACCCGTCGCCGTATATGTACTTCTACAACTTCGGCGACATGCAGATCGTCGGCGCCTCGCCCGAGATCCTGGTGCGCAACGAGACCGCCGCCGACGGCGAGAAGAAGGTCACGCTGCGCCCCATCGCCGGCACCCGCCCGCGCGGCGCCACGCCGGAGCGCGACGCCGAACTGGCCAAGGAACTGCTGGCCGACCCGAAGGAGATCGCCGAGCACGTGATGCTGATCGACCTGGCGCGCAACGACCTGGGCCGCATCTCCGACATCGGCACGGTGAAGGTCACCGACCGCATGGTCATTGAAAAGTATTCGCACGTGCAGCACATCGTCTCCAACGTGGAGGGCCGCCTGAAGGAAGGCATGTCCAACCTGGACGTGCTGCGCGCCACCTTCCCGGCCGGCACCCTGACCGGCGCGCCGAAGGTGCGCGCGATGGAGGTCATCGACGAGCTGGAGATCTCCAAGCGCGGCATCTACGGGGGCGCCTGCGGCTACCTGTCCTTCGGCGGCGAGATGGACGTGGCGATCGCCATCCGCACCGGCGTGATCAAGGACGGCATGCTGTACGTGCAGGCCGCCGCCGGCATCGTGGCGGACTCGATACCGGAAATGGAATGGCTCGAGACTGAAAACAAGGCGCGCGCCGTGCTGCGCGCGGCCGAACAAGTGCAAGACGGCCTGGATGGGGAGTTCTAAGATGCTGCTGATGATCGACAACTACGACTCCTTCACCTACAACATCGTGCAGTACTTCGGTGAACTGGGCGAGGACGTGCGGACCTTCCGCAACGACGAAATCACCATCGCCGAAATCGAGGCGATGAACCCGGACCGCATCTGCATCTCGCCCGGTCCGAAGGATCCGGCGCAGGCCGGCATCTCGGTCGAGGTGCTCAAGCACTTCGCGGGCAAGAAACCGATACTGGGCGTCTGCCTCGGCCACCAGGCCATCGGCGAGGCCTTCGGCGGCAAAGTGATCCGCGCCAAGCAGGTCATGCACGGCAAAACCTCCGTCATCGCGCATACGGGCGTGGGCGTCTTCAAGGACCTGCCCACCCCCTTCACGGTAATCCGCTACCACTCGCTGGCGATCGAACGCTCCTCCCTGCCTTCCTGCCTGGAAGTGACGGCGTGGACCGACGACGGCGAGATCATGGGCGTGCGCCACAAGGACTACGACATCGAGGGCGTGCAGTTCCACCCCGAGTCCATCCTGTCCGAGCACGGACACGCCCTGCTGAAGAACTTCCTGGAACGCGCCTGAGGGCAGCGGCGCCGCGCCCACGGGGCGCGCGCCCGTCCCGTCGTTCCACGTTGCCGTATAGCGCTATCTGACCCAAGGAATTGCCATGCCCGCCACTCATCCAGTTCATCAAATCACCCACCAGGAAGCCCTGCTGCGCTGCATCGAACACCGTGAGATCTTCCACGACGAGATGCTGCACCTGTTCCGCCAGATCATGTCCGGCGAAATGTCGCCCGTGATGATTTCGGCCCTGATCATGGGCCTGCGCGTGAAGAAGGAAACCATCGGCGAGATCGCCGCCGCCGCCCAGGTGATGCGCGAGTTCTCGACCAAGGTGCCGATGGCCGACACCACCAACCTGCTCGACATCGTCGGCACCGGCGGCGACGGCGCGCACACCTTCAACATCTCCACCACCGCCATGTTCGTGGCGGCGGCGGCCGGCGCGCGCGTGGCCAAGCACGGCGGACGCAGCGTGTCATCCTCGTCCGGCTCAGCCGACGTGATCGAATCGCTGGGCGCCAACATCAACCTGAAGCCCGAGCAGATCGCGCAATCCATCGCGCAGACCGGCATCGGCTTCATGTTCGCGCCCAACCACCACTCGGCCATGAAGCACGTGGCGCCGGTGCGCCGCGAACTGGGCGTGCGCTCCATCTTCAACATCCTGGGACCGCTGACCAATCCGGCCGGCGCGCCCAACATCCTGATGGGCGTGTTCCACGCCGACCTGGTCGGCATCCAGGTGCGCGTGCTGCAGCGCCTGGGCGCGCAGCACGCGGTGGTCGTGTACGGCAAGGACAATATGGACGAGGTGTCGCTGGGCGCCGCCACCATGGTGGGCGAACTGGTGAACGGCGAGATCCGCGAATACGAGATCCATCCCGAGGACTTCGGCCTGTCCATGATCGCCAGCCGCAACCTGAAGGTGGCCGACGCGGCCGAATCGAAGGCCAAGATGTTCGAGGCGCTGCGCGGCGAACCCGGCGCGGCGCACGACATCGTGGCGCTGAACGCCGGCACCGCGCTGTACGCGGCCGGCGTGGCCTCGTCCATCGAGGACGGCCTGGCCAAGGCGCGCGCGGCGATTTCGTCCGGCGCGGCGCTGGCCAAGGTGGAGCAGTTCGTCGAAGCGACGCAGCGGCTCGGCGCCGCCAACTGACGGGGGCCCTGTGTACGGCATACACGACCTGACGCTGTTCATCGTTTCCGGCCTGCTGCTGAACATCATGCCGGGGCCGGACTCGCTGCTGATCATGGCGCGCAGCGCCACCCAGGGCTGGCGCGCCGGCTGCGCGGCGGCGCTGGGCATAGGCGCCGGCACCATGGTGCACGTGACCGCCGCCGCGGTGGGCATCTCCGCCCTGCTGGCCACCTCCGCCGCCGCGTTCAGCGTGGTGAAATGGGTGGGCGCGGCGTACATCATCTACATGGGCGTCGGCATGCTGCGCGCGCGCTTGAAACCAGAGGCGGAACCTGGGGACAGACCCTCCGCGCCACACACCTCCGCAGAGTTCGGGGCTGCCGATCGCGGGTCTGTCCCCGGTTTGAAGCCGCAGGCTTACGGCCGCATCTTCGCGCAAGGCTTCCTGACCAACGTCCTGAACCCCAAGGTCGCCCTGTTTTTCCTGGCCTTCGTGCCGCAATTCATCTCGGCCGATTCCAGCAACAAGGCCGCCGCCTTCTTCATCCTGGGCTGCATCTTCAACGTCAACGGCATGTTGTGGTGCAACGGCCTGGCGCTGTTCACCGCTTTCGCCAGCGCGCGCCTGAAGGTGAAACCGCTGGTGGCGCTGTGGCTGAACCGCGTCACCGGAGGCCTGTTCCTCGCGCTCGGCGCGCGGCTGGCCCTGTCCGAACAACATTGAGAGCATCACCATGTCCGATATCCTGAACCAGATCCTGGCCACCAAGGCCGACGAAGTGGCCGCCGCCAAGAAGCACCGCGGCCTGGCCAGCCTGCGCGCCGAAGTCGAGGGCGACGCCGAACTGCGCCAGAACCTGCGCGGCTTCGAAGCCAGCCTGCGCAAGAGCATCGCCGCCGGCGCGCCCGGCGTGATCGCCGAGGTGAAGAAGGCCTCGCCGTCCAAGGGCGTGATCCGCGCCGACTTCCGCCCGGCCGACATCGCCCACAGCTACGAAACGCATGGCGCGTCCTGCCTGTCCGTGCTGACCGACGTGCACTACTTCCAGGGCAACGAGGAGTACCTGCGGCAGGCGCGCGCCGCCTGCGGCATCCCGGTGCTGCGCAAGGACTTCATGATCGACATGTACCAGATCTACGAGGCGCGCGCGATGGGCGCGGACTGCATCCTGCTGATCGTCTCCGCGTTGGACCACGGCCTGATGGCCGAGATGGAGGCCTGCGCCCACGAGCTGGGCATGGGCGTGCTGATCGAATCGCACGACGGCGACGAACTGGCCGCCGCGCTCAAGCTGAAAAGCAATCTGATCGGCATCAACAACCGCAGCCTGCGCACCTTCGAGACCTCGCTCGACACCACGCTGGGCCTGCTGGACCGCATCCCATCCGGGCGCCTCGTGATCACCGAATCCGGTATTCTCAATGGCGAGGACGTGAAACGCATGCGCGACGCGGATGTGCACGGTTTCCTGGTCGGCGAGGCCTTCATGCGCGCGCCGGACCCGGGAGCCGAACTGCGGCGCCTGTTCGGCTAAATGGTTTTTGCTTGCGGAGGCCCGCCATGGGCGCTTTCCGGTACGTTGCAGCGCTGATTCCCCTGGCCATGCTGCTGGCCTCCTGCCACAAACCTCCGCCGCGCCTGCCGGCGGCGCCGGTGACCATTCCGCGCACCCCGTTGCCCGCCGAGACCGTTCCGGCGCCGCTGCTCCCCGCCATCGACAGCGTGGACGACTACAAGCGGGTGCTGGCTGCGCAGATCATGAGGGCCAACCCGGACGCCGTGTTCAGCGGCGCCATCCCGCCGCTGCTGACCGCCATCGTGGTGCTGGAGCTGAAGGTGGACGGCGACGGCGCCATCCGCACCCTGCGCGTGGCGCGCGCGCGCGACCAGAAGGCGGCCGGCATCGCCGAGGCCATCATGCGCCAGGCCGCGCCCTACCCCAGGCCGGGCAAGCTGATGCGGCAGCACCACAAGACCTTCGACTTCTCCGAGACCTTCCTGTTCAACAAGGATTATCGCTTCCAGCTGCGGACGCTGGCGCCGGTGCAGTAGCGGGCGCGGGCGTCTCCGACACCTCCACGCGGTCGCGGCCGTTGGCCTTGGCGCGGTACAGCGCCGCGTCCGCGCGCGCCAGCAGGCCGTCCAGCGATTCCTCGTCCGAGGCGTGGCTGGCGATGCCGATGCTGACCGTGCAGGCCGGCAGCCTGTGCCCGGGACCGCCCGGCAGCGCGGCGCGGATGCGCTCCGCCGCCTGCACGGCGCTGGGCGGTTCCGCGTCCGACAGCAGCACCACGAATTCCTCGCCGCCGAAGCGCGCCACCGCGTCGATTTCGCGCAGCGCCTGGGCGATGGCGCGCGCCACGTGGATCAGCACCCGGTCGCCCATGAGGTGGCCATGCTTGTCGTTGACCAGCTTGAAGTGGTCCAGGTCGATGATCATCAGGGTCAGCGGCCGCCCGCTGCGGCGCAACAACGCGCGCTGGCGTTCGTACGCCCGCGCGAAGCCGCGCCGGTTCAGCACACCGGTCAGCGGATCGTGCGTGGAGCGGCTTTCGAGCACGGTCTGCAGCCGCCGCGTGGCCATGGTCATGAAGGCCACGGTCAGCATCAGCGCCATGAAGTTGGCCATGGCCAGGTAGAGATTGGCCACGCCGCTGTCCAGCAGCACATCGACGCTGGCGCCGCCGGACAGCAGCGCCAGGCAGCCCCGGCTCAGCACCACCGCCGACTGCAGCGTCAGCAGCGCGCCGAAGAAGCGGGTGGAGAAATGCCGCGCGCCGTGGCGCAGCACCAGCCGCACCTGCGCCGCGTAGAACACGAACGCCAGGAAGGAGAAGGTGGCGACGCGCGCCATGAAGTCCGGCGCCACCAGCAGCCACCAGCCCACGCCCAGCACGCCGGCCAGCCAGGTGCCGTGGAACAAACGCCACGACGGCGGTTGGCCGAAGAATTCCTGCGTGCCTATCATCGACAGGCCTATGCCCCAGAACAGCAGCGCGTTGGTGGCCATCAGCGCCACCTTGGGCGGCAGCGTGTCGCGCAGCATGAAGGCGACCGCCGCGCCCACCACGCACAGCAGGCCCAGGGCCCAGCGGCCCAGGCCCTTCACCTCGTCGCCGAAGCTGTTGTGGCAGGAATACATGACGATGCTCATCGCGCCACTCATCAGCGTGGTCATGAACAGCACCGTCCATGGATCGAGGGGGATCACCGCACGGCGGTGGGACGCAAGGGACCGCTGGATTTCTTGCCGGCCTCGTCCAGCGCCAGCGTCACGCCGGGCACGCGCTCGCCCTGCAGTCGCGCGCGGAAGGTCTGCAGCTCGTCGCGCCGGAAGGCGTGGATCTCGACGCTGGCGCCCACCGCGTAGCGGCCCAGCAGCGCGTCCAGGTTGGCGGGCGTGACGCGCAGGCCGTCGATGGCCACCAGCAGGTCGCCCGCCGACAGGCCGGCCTGGTGCGCGGCGCCGCCCTCGTGCACGCTGGAGAGCTTGCAGTCGGCGCCGTCGCGGCCCAGGTTGACGTCCAGGCTGGGCTTGTTCGATTTGCGCTCCTCGCTGTACTTCACGCCGAACGGCGCCAGCAGCTTGGCCAGCGGCAGGTCCTCGGTGCCGCGCACGTACTTCTCGAAGAAGGGCTTCAGCTTGGCGCCGCTGACCTCGTCCACCAGCGCCTCCACCTCGGCCGGGGTCACGCCGCGGCCGGCGCCGTTGTAGAAGTCGCGGCCATAGCGCTGCCACAGCGCCAGCATCACGTCGTCCAGCGATTTCGCGCCGACGGTCTTGGCGCGTATCGTCAAGTCCAGCGCCAGGCCCACCAGCGAACCCTTGGTGTAGTAGCTGACGATGGCGTTGGGCGCGTTCTCGTCCTGGCGGTAGTACTTGCCCCAGGCGTCGAAGCTGGAATCGGCCACGCTCTGCTTCAGGCGCCCGGCGCCGCGCAGCACGCCGCCCACGGTCTTGCCCAGCATTTTGAAATAGGCCTTCTCGGCGATCACGCCCGCGCGCACCAGCATCAGGTCGTCGTAATAACTGGTGAAGCCCTCGAACAGCCACAGCAGCGGCGTGTAGTTCTCCACCGCCAGGTCGTAGGGCGCGAACGCGGCGGGCTTGATGCGCTTGACGTTCCAGGTGTGGAAGTACTCGTGGCTGCACAGGCCCAGGAACTTCAGGTAGCCCTCGCCGATGTCCGCGCCCTTGGGCGTGGCGGTGGTGGGCAGGTCGGCGCGGGCGCAGATCAGCGCCGTCGAGGCGCGGTGTTCCAGGCCGCCGTAGCCGTCGCCCACCGCCATCGTCATGAAGACGTAGCGGTCCATCGGCGCCTTCTTCGTTTTCGGCTCGAAGAACAGGATCTGGGTTTCGCAGATGGCTTTCAGGTCCGCGCACAGGCGCGCCATGTCCAGATTGGGCACGCGGCCGGTGATGACGACGTCGTGCGGCACGCCGTGCGCCTTGAAGGTGGCGAGCGCGAAATCGCCCATCTCCACCGGGTGGTCTATCAGTTCGTCGTAGTCGGCGGCGATGTAGGTGCCGAAGCCGTAGCGCTTGGCCTTCAGCTCGGGCAGCGCGGTGGCCACGCGCCAGTTCCGCGCGGCGGGGTCGGCGGGACGCTGGATGTCCACCGTGTGCGGCGCGTCCTCCTGGCCGGCCACGCGCAGGAACACACTGGTGCCGTTGAAGAAGGCGTGGGTCTGGTCCATGTGGGCGGCGCGCACCGACAGGTCCCAGGCGTAGACCTCGTATACCACCGTCAGTTCGCCGTCGACCGGCGCGGCCTGCCAGGAGTGCTTGTCCAGCTTCGCCAGCTTGACCGCCTGGCCGCCCGCCTCGGCGCGGATGCGCACGATGTTGCGCGAGAACTCGCGGATCATGTAGCTGCCGGGGATCCAGGCCGGCAGCGCCAGCACCTGGCCCTCCGGCGCGGGATTCTGCACGCTCAGCGTGACCTGGAAGATGTGGCCGGCCAGGTCCTTGGCGGTGATGGCGTAGCTGACGCCGTTCTTTCTGCTTGGTACGGTCTTCTTCATGTTTATCCTTGTCGGTGCAGGTCCTCCGGCGTGTCGATGTCGCGCAGGATGCCGCCATCGTCCACGCCCACTTCCCGCACCGGGAATTGCCTCAATATGCCGCGCGCCCCCTGGTCGCCTTCCAGCGCCAGCAACCGCGACAGGTGCGGGCGGCCGAACCCCACCGGGTTGCCGCGCTTGCCCCGGTACACCGGCGCGGCGATGTCCGCGCCCTCTTCCAGGGCGGATTTCAGTGATTGTATTGTAGATGGCGCCACGTGGGGCATGTCGCCCAACGCGACGATCCAGCCGTCCGCGTCCGCCGCGTGGCGGATGGCGTGCATCAGGGAGGCGGCCATGCCGGTGTCGGCCAGCTCGCAGACGATGGTGTCGCAGCCCAGCGCGCGCAGCTCGGCGGCCACCGCCTCGCCGCCGGGGCGGACCACGGCGACCACGCGCGGCAGGACCGACAGCAGCGTTTGGGCGCTTGCCGCGACCACCGAGGTCTGCGTGAGCGGCTGCAGCAGCTTGTCGCGCGCGCCGGAAGGGTCGAAGCGGCTACCACGTCCGGCGGCCAGCAGGATGCCGGTGATGGCCATGCCCCTAGGCCTTCGCGGTCTTCGCCAGATCGAACGGCAGCGTGCGCAAGCGCTTGCCGGTGAGCTTGAAAATGGCGTTCGCGTACGCGGGCGCCAGCGGCGGCAGGCCGGGTTCGCCCATGCCGCTCGGCTTCTCGACGGACGGCACGATGTGCACCTCCACCGCCGGCATGTCCGGCATGCGCGCCACCGTGTAGTCGCCGAAGTTCCGCTGCTCCACCACGCCGTCCTTCAGCGTGATGGCCGCGCCGGGCAGCGTCGTGCCCAGCGCCATCAGCGCGGCGCCCTGCACCTGCGCCTCGATGGTCAGGGGATTGACCGCTGTGTTGCAATGCACCGCCGCCGTCACCGTGTGCAGCCTGGGCGCGCCGTTCTTCACGGACGCCGTCACCACGTAGGCGACCACGGTGCTGAACGACTCGTGCATCGCCACGCCCCAGGCGTGCCCTTTCGGCAGCGCCTTCTTGCCGTAGCCGGACTTGGCCACGGCCAGGTCCAGCGCGGCCAGCTCACGCGTGTGCTTGGGATCGATCAGCTTGCGGCGGTAGGCCACCGGGTCCATGCGCGCGGCATGCGCCGCCTCGTCGATCAGCGTCTCCATCACGAAGGCGGTGTGGGTGGAGCCCACCGAGCGCCACCACAGCACGGGCACGTTCTGCTTCGTGTTGTGGACGGAAAGGTTCAGCGGCACGTCGTAGGGCGCGCCCATGCCTTCGACCATGGTCGAGTCCACGCCGTCCTTCATCATCATCGACTCGAACGGCGTGCCGGTGAGGATGGACTGGCCGACGATGGTGTGGTTCCAGGCAACGATGTCGCCCTTGGCGTCCAGCCCCAGCTCCGCGCGGTGCACATGCGAGGGACGGTAGTAGCCGCCCTTGATGTCGTCCTCGCGGCTCCAGATCACCTTCAGCGGGCCGGATTTGCCGGCCGCCTTGTAGGCCAGCGCCACGTTGGCCGCCTCCACCAGGTAGTCCGCCGTCGGCACGGCGCGGCGGCCGAAGCCGCCGCCGGCCGTCTGCGTGTGCAGCGTCACCTGTTCCGGCTTGAAGCCGGTGGCGCGGGCCAGGGCCATCACGTCCAGCGTCTGGAATTGCGAACCCGCCCAGACGGTGCAGCCGTCCGCCTTCAGGTCGATCACGCAGTTCAGCGGCTCCATGGGCGCGTGCGCCAGGTAGGGGAATTCGTAGACGGCGGTGATCCTCTTCGCCGCGCCCGCCAGTTTGGAGGTGTCGGCCTTCTTCGCCGGCGTGCCGGGCTTTTGCGCCAGCGCCCTGTACTCCGCCATCTGTTTGGCGGTATCGACCTTCTCGACGCCACTGGCGTCCCAATCCAGCGCCAGCGCCTCGCGACCCTGCTTGGCGGGCCAGTAGCCGTCCGCGATCACCACCACGCCGCGGCCGCCGCCGTCGGTCGCCACTTCCAGCACGTCGATCACGCCTGGGATGGCCTTGGCCTTGGCCTTGGCCGCGTCCACTTTGGCGATCTTCGCGCCGAACACCGGAGGCCTCGCCACCACCGCCACCTTGGTCCCGGCGGGCTTGAAGTCCATGCCGAATTGCTGCGTGCCGTTGGACTTGGCGCGCGCATCCAGGCGCCTGGTCGGCTTGCCGATGATGGTGAAATCCTTGGCGTCCTTGAGCGCGACGGTGGCCGGCACCGGCTGTTTCATCGCCGCGTCGGCGAAGGAGCCGTAGGTGGCCTTCTGGCCGGCGGGGCCGAGCAGCATGCCCTTCGAGGTCTTGACCTGGTCCGCGCCCACCTTCCACTCGGCGGCGGCCGCCGCGATCAGCATCGCGCGCGCCTTGGCGCCGATTTCGCGGTACTGGATGTAGGAGTGCTTCATCGTGATGGAGCCGCCGGTCATCTGGATGCCGAAGTTCGGGTCCTTGTACTGGTCGCCGGCCGGCGCCAGCTCGCCGCGCATCTGCGACCAGTCCGCGTCCAGCTCCTCGGCGATCAGCATCGGCAGCGCGGTCTGCACGCCCTGGCCGAACTCCAGCCGGTTCACCTGCACGGTGACGGTGTTGTCCGGCGCGATGCGCATGAAGGCGTTGGGTTCGAACACCGGCTTGGCCGGCTGCTGCGCGTGCGCGAAGCGGTTGCCGCCGACGACGACGAAGCCCAGCACCAGGCCGCCGCCTGCCACCGCGCCGGCCTTCATGAAGGAACGCCGCGACATGCCCGGCTTCGCGTCCTGATTGATCCATTCGATACGCATGATGTCCCCTTAGGCGATGGTTTTGGCCGCGTCCTTGATGGCGGCGCGGATGCGTTGATAGGTGCCGCAGCGGCAGATGTTGCCGCTCATGGCGCCATCGATATCGGCGTCGGTCGGTTTCTTGTTGGTGCGCAGCAGCGCGGTGGCGCTCATCACCTGGCCGCTCTGGCAATAGCCGCATTGCGGCACGTCGTGCTTGACCCACGCGTCCTGCACCGCCTTGCCCACCTTGTCCGTTTCCATCGCCTCGATGGTGGTGATCTTCTGGCCCACGGCCGCCGAGATCGGCGTGACGCAGGAGCGGATCGCCGCCCCGCCCAGGTGCACCGTGCAGGCTCCGCACAGCGCCGCGCCGCAGCCGAACTTGGTGCCCGTCATGTTGAGGTTGTCGCGCAAGGCCCACAGGATGGGCGTGGACGGATCGGCATCGACCTGCATGTCGCGTCCATTGATGTTCAAGGTGATCATTGTTTTTTTCTCCCTGGTTTTGGTGGCACTGCGGGCGAGGCGAGGCAAGGCCCGGCGAGGCCGGGCCGGTGGCCATCCGCCTCCGCTTACTGCTTGACGGCGGCGAGCTTGGTTTCCAGCGTCTTGATGTCGATGGCGCCCGGGATGCGGCTGCCGTCGGCGAAGAAGATGTTGGGCGTGCCGTTGATCTTGAGCTTCTGGCCCAGCGCCAGCACCTTGTCGTTCGGCGTGACGCAGGCGGCGGGCGCCGCGGGGGCCGGCTTGGCGGAGATCATCCAGTCGTCCCATGCCTTGTTGCGGTCCGGCGCGCACCAGACGTTCTTGGACTTGGTGAACGAATCCGGCGACAGGATGTTGTACATGAAGGTGTAGATGGTGACGTTGTCCACTTCCTTCAGCGCCTGCTGGCGGAAGCGCTTGCAGTAGCCGCAGTTCGGGTCCTCGAACACCGCCATCACGCGCTTGCCGTTGCCCTTCACGGTCTTCAGCGCCATTTCCAGCGGCAGGTCGGAGAAGTTGATCTTGTTCAGCTCGTCGATGCGTTCCTGGGTCAGGTCCTGGGAGGTCTTCAGGTTGAACACATGGCCCACGAACAGGTAGCTGCCGGTCTTGTCGGTGTAGCGGATTTCATCGCCGATGCGCACCTCGTACAGGCCGGCGTAGGGGGTCTCTTTGACGGAGTCCACCTTCACGTTGTCGCCCAGGCGGGGCTCGATGGCTTTCTTGATACTGGCCTCGGTGGAGTTCTGGGCGCCGACACAGGCGGTCATCATGACGGACGCGAACAATAATGCGGTCTTGCTGTATTTCATAGGTGGAGGCTCCGGTTACTGCTTTCCAAGTGCGTGGGAAATCAGCCGGCGCTTCAAGCCCGGCAATTTGTCCAGCAAGTTTAATCCCAAATTGCGCGCCATGCGCACAGGCTCAAAGTCCGTTCCAAACAGGCGTTCCAGGCCATCGGTCGCCAACTGCATCAACAACACATCTTCCTTGCGCGCGCGGGCGTAGCGGCCCAGCACGCGCTCGTCGCCCATGCCGCGGTGCGGCTCGCGCTCGTTCACCGCGCGCACCAGCTCCGCCACATCGGCGAAGCCCAGGTTCATGCCGTGGCCGGCCAGCGGATGCACCACGTGCGCCGCGTCGCCCACCAGCGCCACGCGCCGCGCCACCATCGAATGGGGCCGCATCAAGCGCAGCGGGATGGCGCGCACCGTTTCCGGCAGCACCGGCGTGAGCTTGCCCAGCTTCTCCTGCGCGTACACGGCCAGCCGGTCCGCCAGCTCCCGCCCGGACTTGGCCAGCAGCGACTCGGCCAGCATGTCCGGTGCCGACCACACCAGCGACACCATCTCGCCCGGCAGCGGCAGCAGCGCGACCACGCCCTCCTCGCCCGTGAACCATTGATGCGCCGCGCCATGGTGCGGCAGTTCGCAATGGAAGTTGGCGACGATGGCGCGCTGGCCGTAGGCGCGGTAATCGAGGCCGATGTCGCACTGGCCGCGCACCCACGAATCGGCGCCGTCCGCGCCCACGATCAGCTGCGACTGGATGCGCGAGCCGTCCTCCAGCTGGATTTCCGCCTGCTCGGCGCCGCACGCCAGCGCGGCCGCGCGGCCGGTGACGGTGGTGACATTGCTGGCGAAGCGCAGCGCCGCGTCCAGCGCCTGGTTCAGGTTGCGGTCCTCGACGATCCAGGCCAGCGTGCCGGTGTGGGCGCCGAAGGCGTCGAAACCGAGGCCGCCCGCATGCGCGCCGTCGCCATGCACCTGCATCGCGTCCACCGGCGCCACGCGCGCGGCGTCCAGCGCGCCCCAGACCTTCAGGGACGACAGCAGCTTGTTCGCGGTGTGGTTGAGCGCATAGACGCGCACGTCCCAGCTGGCGTCGGCCTGCGGCTGGGCGGAAGGTGGAGGGGATGGAGGGCACAGCAACGTGACGCTCTGCCCGGCCTGGGCGAATCCGAGCGCCGCCGTCTTGGCCACCGCGCCATTGCCGACGATGCAGATGTCGGATTCGACGGCGCGCTGCCTGGAGGGGGAGGATGGACTAATCATCCGGCCATTATAGCGGCGGCGCCGCGCCCCGTGAGCCTGCGCCGCGGCAGGGGGCCGGGCGGCGGCATCCACCCGCCATTACTTTCACGTAAATAGTGATGAATTACCAATAAAACATCGCGCCATCCGGCTTTGGCGCGACGCGCCGGCGCGCGTCCCGGCGGATCGCCGCCGCCCGCCCGCGGGCCGCCAGTTCATAGCGGAGAGCGGCGTTTTGGCGCGATTCGGGCGGCGATTCGCACCGGATTTTTCCCACTCCCCGGCCGGTGCCGCCCCCTCCTTTCGCACCGCCGCGCATGGCGGATGGGCCTTGTAAGATAGTTCCTACACCGAAGTCTTTTTCCACCATATAATTTCACGTTGGAAACATTGTCGGAGCTATCCCAAAGCGGGGTCGGCGCGCCGTCGCGGCCACACCGGCAAACGAAAACGTTTTCACCACCACAGCGCCAAGCAAGTTAGCCGTTCACTACTAAAAGGACCTTAACAACCATGGTACACATCGCACAAAAATCCGTCCTCGCCACCGCACTCGCCGCATGCATGGCGTTCGCCAGCTGCTCCGCCGCCGCCGCGGAAGCCTTCTCGGCCCCGTTGCAGGCCAAGGTCGAGAAGTACAAGAAAAAGCTGGTTGAGTGGGCCGCCGACCCGGCCATCGTGGCCGCCGTCAAGGAAGCCAACAGCAAGTCCAATCCGACCGGCATGACCAACAGCAAATGGGTCGAAGTCGAGGAAAAGAGCCCGGCCGCGACCGCCTTCAGCACCAGCAAGGCCGGCGCCCTGGTGAAGAAATGGGAAGAGGACCAGAACATCAACAAGCTGGTGGTGCGCGATGAAAAAGGCAACCTGGTCGCGGCCAGCACCAAGCCGCTGCTGTTCAACAATGCCGTGCGTCCCGTGTACATCCAGGCGATCAAGGGCGAGACTTGGGCCGCCACCGCCATCGCCCCCGACCCGACCACCCAGATCAAGAGCGTGCAAGCTTCGGCCCCCGTGTTCGATGGCAAAAAGGTGATCGGCGTGATCCACGCCGGCATCACCAGCGAATAAGCGGTTTCCGCGCCCCGCGGCCGCGCGCCGTTCCCGTACACTCATCAGGAGAAACTCTTGAAATTCCTTGAAAACATGAAGGTCGGTCCGCGGCTGGCGGTCGGCTTTGGCATCGTGCTGGTGCTCATGCTGGCGTTGACCGGCGTGGCGATCAGCCGCATGGCCTTCATCCGCGCCAGTCTCGACCAGATCGTCGAACAGGACGCGGCCAAACTGCGCCTGGTCAATTCGATGCGCGACCTGGTGCGCTACCAGTCGGTGACCGTGCGCGACGTGGTCATGCAAGAAGATTTCGCTTTCAAGAAGAAGGAACTGCTGCTGGCCAAGCAGTCCAAGGAAACGTATCGCAAGGCCGCCGAGCAGCTGACCGCGCTGTTCGTCGACCCGCAGGGCAAGGCGGCCATGGCCGCCATCGCGGAGCGCGACGCCAAGGTGAGGCTGGCCATCGACCAGGCGGTCGAGCTGTCGCTGAGCGGCGCGCAGCAAGAGGCGGCCGACACCATCCGCGACAAGGTGAGGCCGGCGCAGATCGAGCTGGTCGGCGCGCTGGAGGCCCTGCTGGAGCGGGTCGAGACCGGCTCGCGGGAATCGGCCGCGCGGGCCGGCCAAACCTACGACAGCGCCGTGCTGCTGATGACGATCTTCGGCGGCCTGGCCGTGCTGGTCGGTGTCGCGGCCGCGCTGCTGATCACCCGCAGCCTGTTGACGCAGTTGGGCGGCGAGCCGGTCTACGCCGCGCGGATCGCCGACCGCATCGCCGCCGGCGACCTGGCGGTGCAGGTCGAGCTCAAGCCGCACGACCAGGGCAGCCTGCTGTTCTCGATGCGCGGCATGCGCGACGGCCTGGCCGACCTGGTCGGCCAGGTGCGGCTCAGCACCGAAACCATCGCCACCGCGTCCGGGCAGATCGCCTCCGGCAACCTGGACCTGTCCTCGCGCACCGAGGAGCAGGCCGGCACGCTGGGCGAGACGGCCTCGTCGATGGGCGCGCTGCACTCGACCGTCCAGCAAAACGCCGCCAACGCGCACCGCGCCAACGGGCTGGCGGTCTCCGCCTCCGACGTGGCGAAGAAGGGCGGCGCCGTGGTGGCGCAGGTGGTCAGCACGATGGGCTCGATCAACGATTCGGCCAGGAAGATCGTCGACATCATCGGCGTGATCGACGGCATCGCCTTCCAGACCAACATCCTGGCCTTGAACGCGGCGGTGGAGGCGGCGCGCGCCGGCGAGCAGGGCCGCGGCTTCGCCGTGGTGGCCTCGGAGGTGCGCAACCTGGCGCAGCGCTCGGCGGCGGCGGCCAAGGAAATCAAGACGCTGATCGGCGACTCGGTGGAGAAGGTCGACATCGGCGCCAAGCTGGTGGACCAGGCCGGCGCCACCATGGAGGAGATCGTCGAGAGCGTCAAGCGGGTCACCGACATCATCAGTGAAATCGCGGCCGCCAACGAGGCGCAAACCTCGGGCATCGGCCAGATCAACCAGGCCGTCAGCCAGATGGACGAGGCGACCCAGCAAAACGCGGCCCTGGTGGAAGAGGCCGCCGCCGCGGCCGACAGCCTGCGCGAACAGGCGGACCACCTGACGCAAGTCGTCAACGTGTTCAAGCTGGACGACGCCCACACCGCGGCGGCCTCCGCCCCGCCGCGCGCCTCGGCGTCGGTGCGGACGCTGGCCAGGCCGGCGCGTCCCGCCGCCGGGCCGGCCATCGCCCCGCCGGCGCGCCGGCCGGCCGCCGCGCGCACCGGCACGGACGACGACTGGGAAGAGTTCTAACCCCCTGCCCCACCCAGGCGGCCGGCGCGAGCCGGCCGCCACGTTTTACCCCATCCCCTCCCCGCCACGGCGGCGGTCAATATCCCCCATTCAGATCAGTTTTTAAAAAATTAATACCAGTCCAGCGGCGGCGGTGGTTTTAATTAAAAAAATATTAATACATGTTTCCATTTGCAAATCCCTCGGCGGAGCAAATAATTAATAGCGACATGCAAGTATCCCCGATTAAAAAAATTGATGGATGTCATAGACAAAATTTTTTTATTTATATGAGAGATTCATATATATAATAATTTCCAAGTAGTAACTAGCACGCGGCGTGAATGGCATCTATCTATTCTCCGTTGTCATTCATTGTGATTCGGTTGCAATAAGGAAGACATGAATATCATCGAAATGAAAGTCGCAACGCGACTGGGCCTGGGATTCGCGCTGGTTTCCGCCCTGTTGGCACTGATGACGGCGCTGGGCATCCGCGAGATGGCGGAATTGAAGCAGAGCGTGGACCACATCACCAAGGTCAACGCGGTGGAAGGCCGGCTGGCCGGCGCCATGTATCAAAGCATCACCGAACGCGCGCTGGCCATGCGCAACCTGATCCTGATCGAGGACCCGCGGGACGCGCAGATCGAGGTCAAACGCATCGCCGACCAGCAGAAAAACTACGCGGAGGCCGAGGAAAAGCTGGGTCGCATGTTCGCCGGCCCGTCCGGCGCCAGCGCCGAGGAGCAAGCCCTGCTGGCGCAGGTGCGCGAGCAGGCCGCCCTGGCCGCGCCGCTGACCGCCAAGGCATTGGAACTGATCCAGGCCGGCCAGAAAGCCGAGGCCTACACCGCGCTGCGCTCCGAGTTCCGGCCCGTGCAAAAGAAATGGTGGGACCTGCTGCGCGCACTGATCGAGCTGGAGGACAAGCAAAACGCCGCGGCCACGGACGCGGCCGACGCCACCTACAGCGACGCGCGCGCGCTGATGCTGACGCTGGGCGGCCTGGCCTTGCTGGCCAGCGCCGTCGCCGCCGTGCTGATCACGCGCGGCCTGGTCAGGCAGCTCGGCGGCGAACCGGCCTATGCCGTCAACATCGCCAACCGCATCGCCGCCGGCGACCTGACCGTGGCCATCGCCACCCGCGCCGGCGACCAGGACAGCCTGCTGTTCGCGATGAAGCGGATGCGCGACAGCCTGGCCGCCATCGTCGGCCAGGTGCACGCGGCCACCGACACCATCACCTCGGCCTCCGGGCAGATCGCGCACGGCAACCTCGACCTGTCCACCCGCACCGAGCAGCAAGCCAGCGCGCTCGAGGAGACCGCCTCGTCGATGGAGGAGCTGACCTCCACCGTGAAGCAGACCGCCGGCAGCGCCCGCCAGGCCAACCAGTTGGCGCAGTCGGCCTCCGAGGTGGCGGTCAAGGGCGGCGCCATGGTGAGCCAGGTGGTCGACACCATGGATTCGATCAACACCTCGTCGCGCAAGATCGTCGACATCATCGGCGTGATCGACGGCATCGCCTTCCAGACCAACATCCTGGCCTTGAACGCCGCGGTGGAGGCGGCCCGCGCCGGCGAGCAGGGCCGCGGCTTCGCGGTGGTCGCCTCCGAGGTGCGCACGCTGGCGCAACGCTCGGCCGCCGCCGCCAAGGAAATCAAGGGCTTGATCGACGCGTCGGTCGAGCAGGTCGACGTCGGCGCCAGGCTGGTCGGGCTGGCCGGCGCGACCATGCGGGAAATCGTCGACAGCGTGCACCGCGTGACCGACATCATGGCCAGCATCTCGGCGGCCGCCGACGAGCAGACCGCCGGCATCGAGCAGGTCAACCAGGCCATCGTCCAGATGGACGGCGGCACGCAGCAGAACGCCGCGCTGGTGGAGGAGGCAGCGGCGGCGGCGGCGGCGCTGCAAGACCAGGCCACCCAGCTGGCCGCCGCCGTCAGCGTGTTCCAGCTGCAGGCGGGCGCGCGCGGCCGGGACAACGTGGTGCCGCTGACGGCGCGCCCGGCCCGGGCCGCCCCGCCCAGGCTGGTCCGGCCGGACCGGCGGCGCGCCGCCGCCGGCGGCGACGACTGGGAGACGTTCTAAGCAGAGAGGCGCCGTGGTGTGCCGGAGCGCGCGTCGCGGGCGCCCGGAGGATGCTGTTCCGACTTGTTGCGCCGCCAACCCACCGGGGGGCGGGATTCGCCAGGAGAATGACATGAGCTACCCGAAGAAAAACCCCGCACCGTCCCGCCGCCGCGGCGACGCCCCTTCCAACATCTACTGGCATCCGGCCCAGGCCAAGCAGGAAATCCGCCACGCCTGCTTCGGCGCCCGCCCCGCCACGGTCTGGCTCACCGGCCTGAGCGGCGCGGGCAAATCGACCATCGCCTACGAACTGGAGCAGCTGCTGCTGCGGGAGCGCCACCCCTGCTACGTGCTGGATGGCGACAACCTGCGGCACCACCTGAACCGCGACCTCGGCTTTTCCGCCGCCGACCGCAGCGAGAACATCCGCCGCGCCGCCGAGGTGGCGCACCTGATGAACGAGGCCGGCCTGATCGTCATCACCGCCTTCATCTCGCCGCTGCGCCAGGACCGCGACATCGCGCGCGAGATCGTGCTGCCCGAACGCTTCGTCGAGGTGCACGTCAGCACGGCGCTGGCGCTGTGCGAGGAGCGCGACCCCAAGGGGCTGTACGCGCGCGCGCGCCAGGGCCAGATCCCGGAATTCACCGGCATTTCGGCGCCGTACGAGGCGCCGCTGTCGCCCACCCTCACGCTGGACACCGGCGCCGCCAGCCTGGCGCACAGCACCCGCAGGGTGTACCAGCACCTGGCGCGCCACTTCTTCGTGGAGCAGCCATGAGCGGCGCCGCCGGCCAGCCCCGCGACGGCGGCGCGCATGCGGGCTGAGCGCGCCGCCGCCCCCACGCTGGCCGACCTGGCCTGGACCTTCGTGCGCATCGCCAGCACCAGCTTCGGCGGCTACATGGCGATGATCTCGGTGATCCAGCAGGTGGTGGTGGAGCGCCGCAAGCTGCTGGCCAGCCAGGACGTGCTGGACGGCGTGGCGCTGGCCTCCGCGCTGCCCGGGCCAATCGCGCTGAACGTCGCCGCCTATGTCGGCTACCGCCTGCGCGGCGCGCGCGGCGCCGCCGTCTGCCTGGCGGCGGCCGTGCTGCCGGCCTTCGCGCTGATGGTCGCGTTCAGCGCCGCCTACGCGCGCTGGGGCCAGGCGCCGGAGGTCGGGCGCGTCTTCATGGGACTGCTGCCGGCGGTGGCCGCCGTCATGGTGTCGGCGGCCTGGCAACTGGGCGCCAAGGCGCTGCCCGGCCGGCGCGAGGCGGCGCTGGCGGCCGGCGCCGCCGTCACGCTGCTGTGCACCAACGCCTGGTACGCCACGCTGCTGCTGATCGCGGCCAGCGCCCTGCTGGGGCGCTACTGGCTGCCCGCCGGGCCCGCCGCGGCCGCCGGCGCGACCACCGAACCGGCGCGCGAGGCCGCGCCGGCGGCCGTGAAATTGCCGCTGCTGTTCTGCCCGCCGCAACTGCTGGAAGCCTGCCTGGCGCCGCCGGCCCAGCTGCTGCTGCAGCTGTTCCTCACCTTCGCCGGCATGAGCCTGTTGCTGTTCGGCGGCTCCTACGTGTTCGTGCCGCTGCTGCAGCACGCCGCCGTCGACGCCCACGGCTGGGTCAGCCGGCGCGAGTTCGCCGACGCGGTCGCGCTGGCGCAGCTCATGCCGGGGCCGGCCGTCGTCAGCGTCGCCTTCGTCGGCTACAAGGTGGCCGGCGTGGCCGGCGCCGCGGCCGCCACCGCCGGCATGCTGCTGCCGCCGGCCGTGCTGCTGGTGCTGTGCGCCGGCCTGCTGGAGCGCGTCAAGTCCTCGGCCGCCCTGGGCGCCGCGCTGCGCGGCGTGCGCGCCGGCGTGGTCGGCATGGTCGCGGCGGCGGCGGTGTACATCGGCCGCGCCGCGCCGGCCGGCGCCGCCTCGCTCCTCATTTTCGCGCTGGCCCTGGCCTGCCTGCGGCGCTACCGCAGCGACCCGATCTGGGTGGTGCCGCCCGCCGGCCTGCTCGGTCTGCTCGTGTACTGATTTCGTCGTCCCCCCCACCAACCTAGTAGGAGGCTGCCATGCATCACACTGCACCATCGCCCGCCGCACCGTCTTCCCGCCCACGTCCGGTTCTGATGATACCGCTGCGCCGGTGCGGCAGCCACGCCCTACGATTGCGCCTCAATTTCAATCCCGAGTTCTATTCGCCCTACCCGCTGCACATCGTCGACTTCATGCCGATGGTGCCGCTGTACGGCGACCTGTCCGACGACCGCGCCTATTTCAGCCTGGTGGTCGACGTCATCGGCCTGCAGTCGGCCAGCATGGTCAAGTGGAAGGACATGGTGTTCGACCCGTGCGAGATCTTCCAGGCCATCTGCCACGAGCCGCGCAGCGTGCACCGCATCGTGTGGGAACTGCTGCTGCGCGCCGGCGAACAGCACCAGGCCCGCGTCGTGATGGACAAGTCGCTCGACAGCGTGCACTACGCCGGCGAACTGATGGACCTGTTCCCCGACATGCTGTTCCTGAACGTGGTGCGCGACCCGCGCGCCCAGGTCGCCTCGATGAACCGCGCCATCATCCACGATTTCGACACCGCGCTCAACGCGCGCACCTGGGCCGAGGCGCACCGGGACGGCTGCGCGCTGGCCGAGCGCCATCCGGACCGGGTGCTGACCATCCGCTACGAGGACTTCCTGAACAGCCAGGAGCGCACCCTGCGCCAGGTCTGCGCCTTCTTCGGCATCGCCTACCTGCCCGAAATGCTGGACGTCGGCCGTTCGCAGGAGGCCCAGCAACTCTCCCAGTTGTCGGCGTTGTGGTCGTCGAACGCCTTCGCCCCGGTCAGCGCCAACAAGGACAAGTTCAAGCAGCAGCTGAGCATGGAGGAGATCGAGGTGATCGAGACCGTGACGCGGGAATACATGCAGCGCTACGGCTACGAATTCATGACCGGGGCCAGCGCCGTCATCGACGCCGGCCGTCTGCAGGTGGCCAGGCAGCACTCGGACGAGCAGCGCCAGCAGTCCTGGCGCGAGCTGGAGCAAAACAACCACCGCGACTACACGCTGCGCCGCTTCCGCGCCGAGTTCCTGGGACGCACGCGCCAGCGGCTGGAGGGCGCGATGGCCTGGGGACGGGGGCCGGCGGCGGTTTAGCGGGAAAATCCCGGCCGGGCCTTGCAAAACCGGCGCCGGCCGTCTATAATGGCGCCTCTTGGCCTGGTAGCTCAGTTGGTAGAGCAGAGGATTGAAAATCCTTGTGTCGGTGGTTCGATTCCGCCCCGGGCCACCAAGAATTCTTTAGAGACAACGCCAACCCATGTGGTTGGCGTTGTCGTTTCCGCAGCGGGAAGCCTTCGTGCCCGCTCTATTGCCCCATCTGTCGACGCCGACTGGATTGCGCAGTCGCCGATGCGCATGCCCCTACCCAATTGGGAATATGGCATAAATCGTTTACACCATTAACTCGACATGCGCTTAGCCACCGCCCGGGGTCGATTTTCAATCGGCGGGTGGGCAATTTTCGGCCGGCGTGACAAACGCCAAACCAAACAGCAACACGCCAGCGAAATTTCCGACGCCGCAGGGATTTCTCTTACAAAAATACAGTATATTTGCTGGTGAATATGCGCTTCAACGCACCCGGCCTGTATCCCGCAGCCTGCCGCGGCGCCGAAGACGCCTCAGTGCGCGGCGCGCGAAAACGCCATGAGTACCGATTCTTAACGCGGTCGCGGCCCCCTGCGCGCCCTTCACATGTTCGCAAAGGAAGTCTCATGATTCAGGTCAAGACATCCCGGCAGTTGGCACTTGAACAGGCCGCATTCGCCGAAGCCATCGAGAGCAACCTTACACGCATAGTCACTGCGGCGGCGGCCGGAGATTTTTCGCGGCGGGTCGACACCGGCGCCTTGCCGCCAGCCGTGAGCAAGACAGGGGCAGCGGTCAATCGCTTGCTGGACAACCTGCAGGCGATCCGCGCCGACTTGGACCGGATGCGCGCGGAGCACGACAAGGGCGACATCGACGCGACGCTCGGTGCGCAAAAATTCGACGGTGAATTCCGCATGATTGCGCAAGACGTCAACGCGATGGTCGCCTCCCACATCGCCACAAAAAAGATGGCCATGGACGTGGTCAAGGAATTCGGCCGTGGTAATTTCGACGCCCCGATGGACAAGCTGCCCGGTAAAAAAGCGTTCATCAACGACACGATCGAGCAGGTGCGTGGCAACCTCAAGGGCTTGATTGCCGAGATGAACAGGATGTCGGCGGAGCATGACAAGGGCGACATCGATGCGACGATCGACGCGCAGCGGTTCGAAGGTGATTTCCGCACCATGGCGCAAGGCATCAACGCGATGGTCGCCGCTCACATTGCCGTCAAAAAGACGGCCATGGGCGTGGTCAAGGAGTTCGGCCGAGGCAATTTCGACGCCCCATTGGACAAGCTGCCGGGAAAGAAGGCGTTCATCAACGATACGATCGAGCAGGTGCGCGGCAACCTCAAGGGCATGATTGCCGAGATGAACAAAATGTCCTCGGAGCACGACAAGGGTGACATCGACGTCATGATCGATGCCCATCAGTTCGAAGGCGATTTCCGCACCATGGCGCAAGGCATCAACAACATGGTGGCCGGCCATATCGCCGTGAAGAAAAAAGCCATGGCTTGTGTGAAGTCCTTCGGCGAGGGCGACTTCAGCGCGCCGCTGGAAACCTTCCCCGGCAAGAAGGCGTTTATCAATCACACCGTCGAGCAGGTACGCGCTAACCTGATGGCCTTGATCGACGACACGGGCAAACTGGCGAAAGCGGCGCAAGCCGGCCAGCTCGACACGCGCGCGGACGCGAGCAGGCATACCGGCGACTTCAAACGCATCGTCGAAGGCGTGAACAACGCCCTCGACGCTATCGTCATCCCGCTGCGTGAGGTGCAGCAGGTGCTGGGAGGAATGGAGAATGGCGATTTAACGAAGGCCATCCGCGGCGACTACCTGGGCGCGTTTGCCGAACTGAAGAACGCCGTCAACAACATGGCCGGCAAGCTGGCGGAGGTCGTCAACGAGGTCTCCAGCGGAGCCGAAGCGCTTGCCAATGCCTCGGAAGAAGTCAGCGCCACCGCGCAGGCGCTGTCGCAGGCAGCCAGCGAACAGGCCGCCGGCGTCGAACAGACCAGCGCCTCGATCGAGCAGATCACAGCCTCGATTTCGCAAAATACCGATAACGCCAAGATCACCGACGGCATTGCGGCCAAGGCCGCGCAAGAGGCGACCCAGGGCGGAACAGCGGTCAAGGAGACCGTTTCGGCGATGAACCAGATCGCCAGGAAGATCAACATCATCGACGACATCGCTTACCAGACCAACCTGCTGGCCCTGAATGCGGCTATCGAAGCGGCGCGGGCCGGCGAGCATGGCAAGGGCTTCGCGGTGGTGGCGGCCGAGGTGCGCAAGCTGGCCGAACGCAGCCAGGTGGCGGCACAGGAGATTGGCGAAGTGGCGATCAACAGCGTGAAACTGGCCGAAACGGCCGGCAAGCTGCTGGATGAAATGGTGCCGAACATCAAGCGCACGTCGGACCTGGTGCAGGAAATCACGGCGGCGTCGGAAGAGCAGTCGACCGGCGCCGGCCAGATCAATGCGGCGGTGGGCCAGTTGAGCCAAGCCACGCAGCAAAATGCGTCGAGTTCGGAAGAGCTGGCGGCCACCGCTGAAGAAATGAGCGAACAGGCCGAACAGTTGATGCGGACGATGTCGTTCTTCAAGCTCGCCGCGGCGAAACAGCCCAGATCCATGGCGTCGGCGCATAAAGCGCTGGTGACGGGCAGGGAAGCCAGCGGCAAGGCTGGCGTTCGCAAGTTCGCGTCCACGCTGCATCTGTCGCCGGATAACGCGCAATTCACGCGATTCTAGCCGGTGGCGGACTTACCCGGCAGCTGATCGAGCGCTTGCAGCGCCAGCGACGCCCGGATGCCCTCGTACGACTTGGCGGCGGCCTGAACAGATGACCCCATGACAACACCGCTCACCATAGAAGCCAAGCCTTAAGGTGTATTGCCCGCGGCGAACCGCTGCAAGCGCTGCCCCTCGGCGCGAGCCTCGGCCAACAACTGGCTCCAGTCGTCCGGCGGATGGCCGCTTTCCAGCATCTTGCGGAAGATCCGGTAGGCATCGTCGCCGCTCTCGTAGGCGCGCTTGGTGTCCTCGTCGTTGACCCACGCGAACACGATCACCTTGCTCGGCGCGTGGTAGCGGAAGAAGAGCCGGTACTGCTGGAAGAACCTTGCCCGGAACCAGTGTTTGTGATCGTCGCCCAAGGTGCCGCCTTGGCGGTACTCCGGCCGGGCGGGGTCTTGAGGAATGACGTCGAACGCCAACTTGGTGATTGCCGCCAGTCGCTTGCTGGCGTTCTTCTTCACGTACCCGACCGGGTCCTTTTGCTTGAAGGCCTCGACCTGCTGTGCCAGCGCTTCAATCTGTGCGAGGAACAGCGGGTGGGCAAAGACTGTCCAGCCGTGAATGACCAGGGGCGCGGTCTTGCCCGCGCTCATTCATCATCTGCCGACAAGGCGGCATCAAGATCGACCTCGATGCCACCGACCAGCGACTGGAGCCGTCGGACAAGGCCCGCATCCACTGCCTGCAGGCGCTCGGGATGGCTGGCAATGTCGCGGGCCAGAAAAGCCAGGAACTGGCCGAGCACCGGGTCGTCACCTTCGGAGGCTTCGGCGCGGGTCAGCACCACCTCGCCGCTGGGGCGGATGCTGTAGTGGATCTTGTCGCGCTTGCCGAGCCGAAGGGCACGGCGCACGGTTTCCGGCACTGTGGTCTGGTAGCGGTCGGTCAATGTGGATTCGACGTCGAGGGTGGCAGGCATGGCGCTCTCCGGTCAAAGGGGTGGAAATCTTGCATGGTAATGCAATCGCCTTGTCGAGTCAATGCAACTGCATTACCTACCCGGTCAACGCTTGAAAATCAGCTCCGGCATTACCACCTCCCAGCTATCTCCGCGGCAGCGGCCCTGATATTCGGGCGAGTTGTCGCACTTGCGCCAGAACAGCACCGCGCGTACCCGCGCCGTCACGCAACGCATGCCGGCCGGCGGCTGGAAGTGTTTGGACAGGCGTCCGACGGTCGTGCCAGCCGCGTCATCGAGCCTTATTCCCCGCTCATCTTCGACATAGTGTAGTTGGTCTCCGACATGCAGGCCGGCAATCGCGCGATGCACAGCACTGTGAGCGTCCTTCCAGCCAGCAAAACTCAGCATGAGATCGCTCGGGCCGGGCAGGCAAAATCGGTACTCCAGGGGGCCGGGGGCCGGCAGCCATGAAATCGGCGACCGGCGAACCAGGCACGCATGCTCGCCCAGCGCATCGATCATGGGATTGCCCACGTCCATGCGTGCCAGCGTCAGCGTCGCCTTGGCGCGCGTCATGGCGACGTAGTACAGCCGCCGCACCGCATCCCGTTCTTCGCCCTGCCCGCTGCGCCAGTCGCCGTCGAGCACAAAGACATGGTCGAATTCCAATCCTTTGGCGCGATGTGCGGTCATGAGCAAGATGCCGGTCTGCTGACGACGGCTGGCCCGCCCCCATTCGGCCAGCCACTCTCGAAAGCAGGCCAGCGTCACCTCGCCGTCCCGGGTATCCTCGGCAAACGCGTCAACGGCCTCGCCCAGCACGGGCCACCAACCCGAACCATCCCGCCCCGCCAACCAAGTCCGCAGGTCGTCGGCCTTGAGCAAACGCGTGCCGCAAGCCGCGCTGCGCTCGTCAAGGTAAGCCAGGAGCGCCTGGGTTTCGCGCAGGCGCCAAAGGGACGGAGCCTCCTCGTCGGCCATACTTACCGGTATGCCCGCGGCTTCCAGGGCGGCACGCACGGGATCGAGATACTTCCATTGGCGCGCGATCAATGCCGTCTTGGCGGGATCGAGACCGAGCGCCATCATGCGCCGCAACTCCGTGAAGATGGCCAGCGCCTGCTGTTGCGCGTCCCTCCCGGCCGGGAGGACCTGCACACGCCCCTGGACCACCGGGTCGATTTGTTGCCAGGCACCGCCGGGAGCCGCGTTGGCGCGAGCGGCGTTGACGCGCACCGCCTGGGTTTTCATGCGCTCGGCCGCGCGCGCGATGACGAGGTTGGCCGCCGCGACGATGTGCGGTGTGCTGCGATAGTTTTCGATCAGCAATTCCTCCCGAGCCTTGTAATCCTCGGTATAGCGACGGATGAACTCGATCGACGCGCCCGCGAAGGCATAGATATTCTGGTCGTCGTCACCCACCGCGAACAGACTCAGGCGGCCGTCCTCGTCGCTGCGCTTACGCCCCGCCAACGCGGCAATCAAGGCGTATTGTCCGGGACCGATGTCCTGGTACTCGTCCACCAGGATCCAGCGAAAGCCGGCCAACAACCGGTCGCGCTGGAGGTCGGCATCTTCCGATGGCAGCCCGTGTCCTTCCAGCAGGGCGGTCGCCTCGGCCAGCACGGCATCGAAGTCGGCGTCCTCGCCGCCGCGATGGACAAAGCTGGCGCCAACCAGCCGCATCGCCAGTGCGTGACAGGTCAGCACGGTGACGCCACGCGCGTCCTCGCCAATGAGTTCAGCCAGCCGCTTGCGGATCTCCAGCGCCGCGTGACGGTTGTATGCCAGTGCCAGCACCGCGTGCGGATTCTCCCGGCGCATGCGGATCAGGTAGGCGATACGATGGACCAGCACCCGGGTCTTGCCGGAGCCCGGACCCGCAAGCACCAGTACGTTGGCGCTTTCGCGATCGTCGGCGACGATGTTGCGCTGATGGGGGCGTGCCAGTGTTTCGACGATGGCATCCCAGGACTGCGGCGTGGTCTGGCGGGTGAGCTCGGTTTCCCGTCCCGGCAGCCAGCGCTGGCAAAACTCATTGCGCGAAAAACTGAAATAGTCCAGGGCCAGCTGAAGGGCGTCGGCCATCTTACTGACGCCGCGCTCGGCATACTCGGCCATGATGTGGATTTGCCGGGTCAGCTCTTCGTAATGCAGGGCGAGCGGCTGATAATTGCTTTTTTCGAATTGCAGTTTCCAGTTGCCCTCCAAGTGCAAGGTCATGGCGGAACGGAAGATGGTCAAGCCCTTGTTCAGCCGCAGCACTTCCTGCTCGTGCAACCACAGCAGGGCACGTTCGACCAGCTTGCGCATGTCCTTGGTTTCGGCGGCAAGCAGTGCGTCGCCGGCCACGCTGGCAGCGAGTTTGCCGACCGTGGTTTCCGCCAGCTGGTCAACCCCACGCGCGCCTTGCGCCAGCGTGGACAGCCAATGGTCCAGCAATTTTTCCGCGGCGCCGCGGCGCCGCTCGGCAAGGCGCTCCATGACCTGCCAGGAGCGATTGAGGGTGACCTCCAACATTTCGGGATCGCCCCCGCGCCTTATCTTCAGGCTGCCCTTGCCGTCATCGCCGTCGCGCCCATCGCCCGCCAGCCCGGCAATGACCTGGCGCACGCGTTGCGGTAGCGCGGTATGGCCTTGATCCTTCAGGCGTTGCGTCAGCAAGCGCAAGTGTAGCGGCGAAGTGTCGCCAACACCGAAGTCGGGCGCCGCCTCCTTCAACGCGGCGATCACGGCCGACTCCAGCGCGCAGGCATCGCGCAAGCGCTTTTTCGACGAGTTTTCCACCGCCACGTGGACGAATGCCGTCATCGCCATATCGTTGCTGGCGATGCCCAGGCGGTCGAACAGGAACAGGGTCTCGCGCAGCAGCTTGGCATCGAAGCCGGTGGCAGCCATCAGCTCGTCGGTGGACAGTCCTTCATCGGCCTCGGCGGCCAGCAGGTATTGGACCAGCCGCAGGCATTGGCGCCGATAGGCCACATCGGGTTCCGCCAGCAGGCGCTCGGCCTCCGCCAGGCTTCTCACGCGCAGCGACGACGGGAATATCTGCACGGCGTTTTCCTCGCGCCGCACCAGCCCGGCCTCCTCCAGCCAGGCGATGGCCGTGCGTACGCGGGTGTCATCGGTATTGCCGTCGCGCTTGAACTTGCCGTCCTCGTCCTCTTCCAGAATCTCGGCCGAGGTGGCGACCAACGCCTGGTCGCGCTCCTTCTTGCGCTGCAACTGGCGCAGGGCGCGCAGCACGCTCTGAATGTCGCGCCGCGACAGGCGCGACGCCGCGGACATGCCGTGCTGGCGTTCGACGTCGTCGGCGGTGTACAGCAAGACGCTGCGCGCCTGCTTGCGGTCGCGTCCGGCCCGGCCGGCCTCTTGCAGGTAATTTTCCAGCGAACCCGGGATGTCGGCATGCACGACCAGGCGGACATCCGGCTTGTCGATGCCCATGCCGAACGCGTTGGTCGCCGCAATCACGCGCAGCGTCCCCCCGATGAAGGCGTTTTGCGTTTCCTTCTTGCGTTCCGGCTGCAGTTTCGCGTGGTACGGCGCGGCGGCCAGCCCTTTATCGCGCAGGAACGCCGCCACTTCTTCCACCTGCTTGCGCGTGGCGCAGTAGACGATGGCGCCACCGGCCAAGCCGGCGGGCAGCTCCCGTTCGATCAACTCGGCGACACGACCGAATTTTTCCGCCGGCGTGGTTTCGATCACGTCGAAGGCCAGGTTTTCGCGTTTCGACCCACCGTCGAATACGCGCAGCTCGATACCCAGCCGCTCGCGGAAGTGCCCCACGATGTCGGCCACGACTTCGGGCTTGGCCGTGGCGGTCAGGCACTGGATCAGCGGCACCTCCCTGCCGGGGCTGGCGTCGGCACTTTCGCGGATGAAGCGCGCGACATACCGGTAATCCGGGCGAAAATCCTGCCCCCATTTCGACAGGCAATGCGCCTCATCGAAAATCCAGGCGCCGATATCGCGCTGCGCCAGCACTTTGCGCACGCTTTTATTGCGCAGCTGTTCGGGCGCGATGAGCAAGATGCCGACCTCCCCCAAGCGCACCCGGTCAAGCACATCCGCGCGCTCGGGCATGGACAGCAAGCCGTTGATGGCCGCACAGCTGCCGATGCCGCGTTCGCGCAGCCCTTTGACCTGGTCTTCCATCAACGCCACCAGCGGCGAAATGACGATCGACAGGGCGCCGGTACGCACGAAGCGCGACAGCGCCGGCACCTGGTAGCACAGCGATTTTCCGGTACCGGTGGGTAAGATGCCGAGCGCGTGTTCGCCCCGCATCGCCGCCTCCACGATCACGCGCTGCAGGGGCAAGCCACTGGCGCTATCGACCGGTTCAGGGCGAAACGCGTAATCTTTGCCATACCATTGCCGCAGCTGCAGCAGGGGGTCGTGTTCGCGCAGGCACCAGCGGCACGCGGGACTGCCGCAGGGTGTGTCGCGCAGTTGCCGGATCAGCCGTCCCGCCTCGGGAAACTGATGCCGCACCCACGGTGGCATCACCGAATCGCCGCCCGCCACGGAGATCCAGGCGAGCGCATAGGCCAACGGCCACGCGCATAGCCGCGCACGTTCGACAATGTTCCGGCTCGCCTGCGCGCACGCGGCATCGTGAAGCAAGCGCGTCAGGGCAGCCTCGGCATCGGACGCGTCGGGTCGCGCCGCGCCGCGCACCTCGGCAAAGAAGTGATCGAGCCCGCTCACGCCGCGCTGCTCCGTCGTCAGCCAATGCCACGCCAGCAAGAGGTCGGGCGTATTCCCGGCCATCGCCTTCAGGCTGGTGAACTGATCGGCGAACACCCGCAGGGCGAGTTCGGCATCGAGCAGGGGATCATTCCGGCAGTTGCCGAGCAAGCTTCCATCCTGATAGTGCTTGACGAGGTGGTGGTAAGGATTGCGCGGGAACGCCAGGGGGTTGAGGCGCAGGGTGTCGATCGCGTCCTTGCCCAGCAGCCGCAGATTGGGCTGGGCGGCGCGCAACTGGGGCAGGTCGAATGCGATCAGGTTGTGCCCCAACACATAGCTGGCGCTGTCGGCGAGCCTGTCGAGGGCGTGCAATGCATCGGGCAGCGTGCCTGGCGGATAAGCCACCGGCCCTATGCCACGGCCATGGACGCCAGCGAGCCGATGGATGCGCCCGCTGTCGCGACCGACTTCCAGGTCGATCGAAACGATGCAGGCGGTGATGTCCCCGGGGCCATTGGATGGCCGAGCGGTAGTGTCGGGGTTCGGTGTAGCGAGGAACATATCCGAACTATGTCCTGTTAAGTTGCTTAACGCAACAGTTCGCGGCGTCCACGCTCACGCGCCCTGCCGCTCGATCGCTTGCAACGCCAGCGACGCCATCGTCCGGATGCCCTCGTACGACTTGGCTGCGGCGATGAAGCGGCCGTTGTGGCAAAAGCCGGCATCCGCGACGCCGGTGACCGCGGCCAGTTGCGCGTCCCGCAGGCCCGCCCACGCCGCCGGCAAATCGGCCCGCGCGGTGAAACTGTCGGGGCTGACCGGCACCGTGTGGATCATGTAACGCTGCTCGGCGATATTGTGGCTGATCACAAACAGCACCTTCGGCATTTCCTTGCGCACCACCTGGGTCCAAGGAATCGCGCCGTTTTTCAGGAACAGCACGCGGCCCTCTTCCAGCAGTTCGCCCTGCCGGACCTGCTCGACCGACAGCAAGGCGCCGACCCGGTACTTGACGGCGTTGGCCATGATGTCCGTCAGCAGCTCGACGGCGCGGAGAAACTGGCTGAGCCGGAACGCGGCGTCGGCTTCGCCATAGCCCAGCCTTTGTTCGTCCAGCCAGTTGGGATTGAATCCGGACACCACGGCCGACAAGCCGTATCCGCCCGGCGCGTTCTTGGCGGCGCCCACATCGGACAAGTCCAGGTATTGGACGATATCGGCATCGATCGCGTAGGCCATCTCGACCGCCTTCGCTTCCGACAGCCGATGGCCCGTGTGCGCCTCCGCCAGGGCGATGACGCAGCGCGCCCCGTACTCCCGCCACACCAGGCCCGCGCTGGCGTAGGGCACGCCGCTCTGCCGTGCGCCGGCGAACCCTTTCTGATGGTGGTCGAAGCGCCCGCTGGGGGCGTCCCAGATGCCGCCGACGTCGACCGCGAAATCGGCCGCCTCCACTTGCGCCGGGTCGCGCGTGCGCACGACTTCCGCCTGGGGAAACAATATTTTCAGGGCCGCGACGGCCCACGCGTCGTCCGCATGAAACTTGCCGCTGTGGGTGACTATCACCATAAGAATCCGATCTCCTTTGCAGCGGCCCGCGTTTGAAAACACGCCGGCCGGCAGGTTGTTGTGCCATCGGCCAAAGCCGGGTCAGCGCAAGGTACTCGGCGTCACGCCGAACTCGCGTTTGATCAATTTACGCAACGCGGTGCTGTCCTGATATCCGACCCGCGCCGCGACCGCCTCGATCGAGAGCGCCGTCGTTTCCAGTAAATGCGCCGCGTGCGACAAACGCCGCCGTTGAATGAATTTGATCGGCGACACGCCGGTCGCCGCCTCGATGCGCCGCGCCAGCGTCTTGGGCGACAGCGCCAGTTCGGACGACAGCGCGGTCACCGTCATCGGCCGCGCCAGATGCGCGTCGATCCAGCGCTCCGCCGCGACCACCGTCTGGTCCACGTGCTCCAGGCGATCCCGCATCATATAGCGCGCCTGCGAAGAGCGCTGGTCGATCAGCAAATAACGCGAACACAAATGCGCCACCGACTCCCCCAACACGTCCGACACGATGGCCAGCATCAAATCCAGCTGCGACAGGGCCGCGCCCGCGGTCAGGCACGGTCCGTCGCGCACCAGTATGCGCGCCTCGTCGAGCGTCACGTCCGGATAGCGCGCGCGAAACGCCGGGGCCAGCCACCATGCCGTGGTGGCCTTGCGCCCGTTCAGCAAACCGGCTTGCGCCAGCAGAAACGCCGCGCTGCACGACGCCGCGATCTTCGCCTTGCCCGCTCCCTCGGCGGCCAGCCAGGACATGGCCCGCCTGGTGTCGCCGCGCGCGAAACATTCGCCGAGCTCCCGATCCGAACGATAACCCAGGCCCGGAACGATGATCCAGTCCGATTCCGCCTGTTTTGCCGCCTTGATCTGGAGGTCGGCCTTCAGCCGCAATCCGGCGCCGGTTGTAACGCAAGCCTTGGCGGCGATGGTCCGGACCCGCACCTGCGGCGCGCCGCCGCGCGCCGCGATGGACTGGGCCGCGCGCAAGGTATCCAGCGTGATCGACAAGCTGCTGTCGAACATGCCATCCAACACCAGGACCGTGACTGTTTTCATTTGTCCATTTTGACATAAAAAATGTCAAATTTGATCCTTCACCGGCACGTCGCGAAACGCCAAACTGCCCACTCCCAAACACCAGAGAAAACCATGCCAATTCAACACCTCAAGCTGTACCACTACCCGGCCAGCCGAAGCGCGCGCAGCAAATGGATGTTGCATGAGGTCGTCGGCGACGCCTTCGAAGTCGAGAAAGTGGACCTTTACGGCGCCGTCCAGTATTCCGCCGAGTTCCTGCGCCTGAACCCCAACCATTGCGTGCCCGTGCTCGAGGTCACATGGGACAACGGCGCGTCGCGGCATATGCTCGAAAGCGCCGCCATGGTCGCCTTTCTCGCGGACGCGTTCCCCGAAGCCGGGCTGGCGCCCTCCCCCGGGGCATCGCCGGAGCGGGCCGACTACCTGCAAATGCTGCACTTCGGCTCCACCTGGATGGACATGATGCTGTGGCAAATCCGCGCCCACGAGCATGTCTTGCCGGAGCCGGAGCGCGACCCGCGCACGGTGGCGAGATACCGCAAGAAGTTCCGCGAGGAGGTTGAACCCCAACTTGCGGCGCGGCTGGAGCGGGCGCCGTTCATCTGCGGACCGGAATTCACGGCGGCGGACTGCATCGTGGGCCATACCGTTTTCTGGGCGCGCGGCTATGGCTTGTGCCGCGACGAGATATTCCAGCGATACGTGTCACACCTCTCGCAGCGGCCGGCGTTTGGCGCCGCGTTCTCGGACGTGCGCGACTTCGTACTCGACGCCACCCAACACCCCCTCTCCGCGCGCTTTACCGGATGACCATCGTAGTGAACATACTTTGACATAATCGAGATACATTTCCTCCCCATACTTCCGCTCAACACAAACCACCGCGGAGGAAATCTTGGACGAGAAAATCAATCAACAACGCCGTTTCCTGATGGGCGGCGTGCTGGCGACGGCGGGCCTGTCGGCACTGGGCTTCGGCACCGCCTCATTCGCCGCGACCTTGCCGGCCAGCGCCGGCCGTTCGATAGGAACGCTGCGCCAAGTGCGCACGGCGGACCTGGAAATCGGCTACGCCGAACTGGGCCCCGCCACCGGCCAGCCGGTCATCCTGCTTCACGGCTGGCCCTACGACATCCACGCCTTCGAGGAAGTGGCGCCGCTGCTGGCGGGCGCCGGCCACCGCGTGCTCATGCCCTACCTGCGCGGCTACGGCACCACGCGCTTCCTGTCCAAGGACGCCTTCCGCAACGCCCAGCAGACGGCCGTGGCGCTCGACATCATCGCCCTGATGGACGCGTTGAACATCAAGAGCGCGATCCTGGGCGCCTTCGACTGGGGCGCCCGCACGGCCTGCATCATCGCCGCCCTGTTCCCGGAGCGCTGCAAGGGCCTGGTCTCGGTGAGCGGCTACCTGATAGGCACGCCGGCCGGCAACAGGAAGCCGCTGCCTCCGCAGGCGGAATACGATTGGTGGTACCAGTATTACTTCACCACCGAGCGTGGCCGCCTGGGCTACGAGGCGAACCGCCGCGACTTCAACCGCCTGATCTGGAAAACCGCGTCGCCGAAATGGGCCTTCGACGAGGCCACCTATGCGCGCAGCGCGGCGTCCTTCGACAATCCGGACCACGTCGACATCGTCATCCACAACTACCGCTGGCGCCTGGGACTGGCCGACGGCGAGCGCAAATACGACGCGCTGGAGGCGCGCCTGGCGGATGCGCCCGCGATCACGGTGCCGTCGATCACCCTGGAGGGCGACGCCAACGGCGCACCGCACGCGCCGCCGGCGGCCTACGCCAAGCGATTCACCGGCAAGTACGTGCACCGGACGCTGACCGGCGGCATCGGCCACAACCTGCCGCAGGAAGCGCCGCGCGAGTTCGCGCAAGCCATCCTCGACGTGGCCGCGTTCTGACTCTTATGGGGCCCCGCTCAAGCCGGCGCCGCCTCCAGCAGCTCCACCTCCACCCGCATTTCGTTCGACGTCAACGCCGGCCCGAACTGGGTGAAAATCGCCACGTTGGCGGCGTCGTGTCCATACGCGACCACCACGCGCCCGGCGCGCGGGCCGTCCTGGGTGGCGTCGAAGGTGTACCAGCGGCCGCCCACATGCGCCTCGAACCAGGCGTGCATGTCCATGGGCGACAGCCCATGCAGGTAGCCCGCCACCATTCGGGCCGGAATGCTCAAGGCGCGGCACAGGGCGATGCCCAGGTGCGCCAGGTCGCGGCACACGCCCTCGCGCCGCTGGTTGACCTCGGTGGCGGCCATGTGGTCGTGGATCGACGCCGAATTGAAGCGCACCTCGCGCCGGATCCAGTCGGTGATACAGGCGACCTGGTCGTATCCCGGCGCCGCGCCGGCCACGATCTCCCTGGCCATGTCGACGAAGCGGTCGGATTCGCAGTAGCGGCTGGGCAGGAGGTAGGTCAGCACCGAGTCGGGCAGATTGCGCACCTCGTCGAACGGCGCGCCGGGCGCGACGTCGAGGGTGTCGGCGGTCATCACATCGGCCGAGGTGCGGATAGAAAACTCGCCGGGCGGCGCGATCAGGCGCTGGCACAGGTTGCCGTAGGCGTCGGTGAATTCAACCACCGGCACGCTGGGCGTCAAGATGTACGTTTCGCGCGCCACCCATTGCTGCGCGCCGCTGCGCGGACGCAGCATCAGGATGAACGGCGTCGGACCGCCGGCGGTGAACCTCAGGTTGCAACTGGTGCGTAGCCACATGGCGGGGCGCTTTCTGATTGGGTTGACGCACCATTACGGTACGCTGGTCGGCGCCGTCAATTCTTGTGGTGCAGCGCGTCATATGTTGGTGCGTAATTCACCGGACGCCTGCGCGCCAGCGGCACGTCGCTCACGGCAAGTGGCGCCGCCGGCAGCAGGAAATCGCCGCTGATGCTGTTGCCCAGTTCCTTGACCGAGGCGAGGAAGGTGGTCAGGAAGCCGTGCAAGCCCTCTTCCAGGATGTCGTCGATGACGGCGAACCGCAGCGTGGCGTGCAGCTTGCTGGCCAGGCGCTCGGTGTCCTGCGACAGGTCGTTGCGGATATCCTGCAGATTGGCGACGACGACCGCCATGCAGGCCACCAGCGAGCGCGGCATTTTCGCCTGCAGGATCAACAGCGCGGCCACCCGTTCCGGGGTGATGGCGTCGCGGTAGACCTTGCGGTAGGTTTCGAAGGCGGACACGGAGCGCAACAGCGCCGCCAGGTAGTAGAACTCGCCCTGCACCCCGGCCTTGATGGCGTCGGAGGCCAGGAACTTGAACTTCACGTCGAGAATGCGCGCCGTGTTGTCGGCCCGCTCGAGGAAGGTGCCGAGGCGGATGAAGTTGAAGGCCTCGTCCTGGAACATGGTGCCGAGCGTGACCCCGCGCGACAGGTGGGAGCGGTGCTTGACCCATTCGAGGAACTGGCCGGGGTGGTGTTCGAACATGCGGCTCTTGAGGTGCTGCTGCAGCTCCAGCCAGGTGGTGTTCTCGGTTTCCCACACTTCGGTGGTGAGGGTCCCGCGCACGGCGCGCGCGTTCTCGCGCGCCGCCGTCAGGCAGGCGGCGATCGACGATGGATTGTCCGGATCGCGCACCATGAAGTCGATCACCTCCTTTTGCGTCGGCCCGTCGTATTTGGCGTCGAACGCCTGTTCGAGTTCGGATACGCCCAGCATGGCGCGCCAGCCCTGCTGGGCGGCGAGCGCAGATTGCGGCATCAGCGAGTATTGGACGCGGACATCGAGCATGCGGGCGGTGTTCTCCGCCCGTTCGGTGTAGCGGGCCATCCAGAACAAATGATCTGCGGTGCGGCTCAACATGTCAGTTCTCCAGTATCCAGGTGTCTTTGGTTCCGCCGCCCTGCGACGAATTGACCACCAGCGAACCCTCCCGCAGCGCGACCCGCGTCAGTCCGCCCGGCACCATCGACACCGTCTTGCCCGACAGGACAAACGGGCGCAGGTCGATATGGCGCGGCGCGACGCCGGCCTCGACATAGGTCGGGCAGGCCGACAAGGCCAGCGTGGGCTGGGCGATGTAGCCGGACGGATTGGCCAGCAGGCGCAGGCGGAAGGCCTCGATCTCGGCCCTGGTCGAGGCCGGCCCGACCAGCATGCCGTAGCCGCCGGCGCCGTGCACCTCCTTGACCACCAGCTCGGGCAGGTGCGCCAGCGTGTAGGCGAGGTCCTCCTTCCTCCTGCACTGGTAGGTCGGCACGTTGTTCAGGATGGGCTTCTCGCCCAGGTAGAACTCGATCATGTCCGGCACGAAGGGGTAGATCGATTTGTCGTCGGCCACGCCGGTGCCGATCGCGTTCGCCAGGCCCACCCGGCCGGCCCGCACCACGTCCAGCAGGCCTGGCACGCCCAGCGTGGACTCGGCGCGGAAGGCGCGCGGATCGAGATAGTCGTCGTCGATGCGGCGGTAGATCACGTCGACCCGCTTGGGGCCGCGCGTGGTGCGCATGTAGACGGTGTCGTCGGCCACGTACAGGTCCTGCCCATGCGCCAGCGCCACGCCCATTTGCTGGGCCAGGAAGGCGTGCTCGAAGTAGGCCGAGTTGTGCATGCCGGGCGTCAGCACGACCACGGTGGGATCGTCGATGCCTTGCGGCGCCACTGTGCGCAGATTGTCGAGCAACAGGTCGGGATAGTGATCGACCGGCGCCACCCGGTTGCGCACGAACAGCTCGGGGAACAGCCGCATCATCATCTTGCGGTTTTCCAGCATGTAGGAGACGCCGGACGGCACCCGCAAATTGTCTTCGAGCACGTAGAACTCGCCCTCGCCGGCCCGCACGATATCCACCCCGGCGATGTGCGCGTAGATGGCGGCGGGCACATCGACGCCTTGCATGGCCGGCCGGTACTGCGCGTTGTTCAGCACTTGTTCGCGCGGAATGATCCCCGCCATCAGGATGTCCTGGCCGTGGTAGACGTCGTGCAGGAAGCGGTTCAGCGCGGCGACGCGCTGGACCAGCCCCGCTTGCAGCCGGGCCCACTCGGCGGCGTGGATCACGCGCGGGATGATGTCGAACGGGATCACGCGCTCCTTGCCCGCGTTGTCGCCATACACCGCGAAGGTGATCCCGACACGCTGGAAGATCAGTTCGGCCTCGGCCCTTTTCCGGTCGAGCAATTCGGACGGCTGCCGCGCCATCCAATCCGCGAACTGGTGATAGTGCGGCCGTACGGTTTCCGAGGTGGAATACATTTCGTCGTAAAAGTTGGGCATCGATTCCTCCTGTTGTCAAAAGTACTAACAAGAACCGTGCCAGCCGGGTCCTGCGAACGGGACGCGGCGGAGTTTTATTTCAGGTATGAATCATGCTTAAGGTAAAGCCATCGCGCCCACTTCGAAAGGCACCATCGCATGGCTATCCGCATCGCACTGCATCACAAGACCAGTTACCGTTACGACCGTCCGGTCAGCCTGTCGCCCCATGAAGTGCGGTTGCGGCCGGCGCCGCACGCGCGCACCCCCATCCTGTCGTACTCCCTGAGCGTGCAGCCGCACGACCATTTCATCAACTGGCAGCAGGACCCCTACGGCAATTACATCGGCCGCTTCGTGTTCCAGGAAAAGGCGGACACGCTCGACTTCACGGTCGACCTGGTCGCCGACATGACGGTCATCAATCCCTTCGATTTCTTCGTCGAGAAGTACGCCGAGACCTTCCCCTTCGCCTACCCGGCGCAACTGACGGCGGAACTGGGCGCCTATTTGCAGGCCGAGCCGCCCGGCCCGCTGTTGATCGAATGGGTGGCGGCGGCGCGCCGCGAGCTGCTGGCGCGGCCCCTGAACACCAACGACTTCCTGGTGGCCGTCAACCAGCGCCTGCAGGGCGACATCGCCTACCTGCTGCGGATGGAGCCCGGCGTCCAGACGCCCGAGGAAACGCTGCAAAAGCGCTCCGGCTCGTGCCGCGACAGCGGCTGGCTGCTGGTGCAGATCCTGCGCGCGATGGGACTGGCGGCGCGCTTCGTGTCCGGCTACCTGATCCAGCTGCGCGCCGACCAGGAGGCGCTCGACGGCCCCAGCGGCGCGGCCGAGGACTTCACCGACCTGCACGCGTGGACCGAGGTCTACATCCCCGGCGCCGGCTGGATCGGGCTGGACCCGACCTCGGGCATGCTCGCCAGCGAGGGCCATATCCCGCTCGCCTGCACGGCGATGCCGTCGTCGGCGGCGCCGGTGTCGGGCTACACCGACAAGGCCGAGGTCACCTTCTTCCACGAAATGACGGTGACCCGCATCCACGAGGACCCGCGGGTGACCAAGCCCTACTCGGAGGACGACTGGCAGAAGATCGACCGGCTCGGCCAGCAGGTGGACGCCGACCTGAAGCGCCAGGACGTGCGCCTGACCCAGGGCGGCGAGCCGACCTTCGTCTCGATCGACGACATGGACGGCGCCGAGTGGAACACCCTGGCGCATGGCGACAAGAAGCGCGAGCTGGCGGGCAACCTGATGCTGCGGCTGAAGAACCACTTCGCGCCGGGCGGCATGCTGCATTACGGCCAAGGCAAGTGGTATCCGGGCGAGCCGCTGCCGCGCTGGGCGCTGAACATCTACTGGCGCATCGACGGCCAGCCGATGTGGCTCGACGCCACCCTGTTCTCGGACGAGCACGTCGACGACGGCTACGGGAGCGAGGAGGCCGGCCGCTTCGCCGCCGAACTGGTCAAGTCGCTCGGCCTGCCGCCGGAAAGCGCCATCCCGGCCTACGAGGACGTGCTGCAGCAGGCCCAGCGCGAGCAGGCGCTGCCGCGCAACCTGGACCCGCTGCAAGCCGACCTGAAGGCGCCGGAGGAGCGGCGCCGGCTGGCGCGCCTGCTCGAGCGCGGCCTCGGCGAGGTGGCCGGCTACGTGCTGCCGCTCAAGCCCAGGGACTACGACCCGGCCGTCACGCTCGGCACCACCTGGCGCACCTCGGCCTGGCCGATCCGGCGCGAGAACCTGTACCTGCTGGAGGGCGATTCGCCGATCGGCCTGCGGTTGCCGCTGGCCACGCTGCCATGGGTGCTGCCGGAGGAGCGCGATCCCGACTTCGACGCCGATCCGTTCGCGCCGCGCGGCGCCCTGCCGGCCGAGCATCGAGAGAAAAAGGAAAAACGGCCCGTGCTGGGCCTGGCCGCAAGCAAGTCGGCGGAGCGCTTCAAACCGCAGGAGCCGGCCCCGCGCGACGTGATCCACACCGCGCTGTGCGTCGAGGTGCGCGCCGGCCGCCTGCACATCTTCATGCCGCCGATCAAGCGCATCGAGGATTACCTGGCGCTGGTCACGGCGGTCGAACGCACCGCGGCCAAGCTGAAGATGAAGCTGTGGATCGAAGGCTATCCGCCGCCGCGCGACCCGCGCATCAAGCTGCTCAGCGTCACGCCCGACCCAGGCGTCATCGAGGTCAACATCCATCCGGCGGCCAGCTGGAACGAGCTGGTCTACAACATGTCCACCCTGTACCAGGAGGCGCGCCTGACCCGCCTGGGGACCGAGAAATTCATGCTCGACGGCCGCCACACCGGCACCGGCGGCGGCAACCACGCCACCCTGGGCGGCGCCACCGCCGAGGACAGCCCGATGCTGCGCCGTCCGGACCTGCTGAAGAGCCTGATCACCTACTGGCAAAACCATCCGGCCCTGTCCTACCTGTTCTCGGGCACCTTCATCGGGCCGACCAGCCAGGCGCCGCGGGTGGACGAGGCGCGCGACGACAACCTGTACGAGCTGGCGATCGCCTTCCAGCAAATGGACCGGGTGCTGCCGACCCTGCACGAGGGCGACAAGCCGTGGATGGTCGACCGCCTGCTGCGCAACATGCTGGTGGACCTGACCGGCAACACGCACCGCTCCGAGTTCTCCATCGACAAGCTGTATTCGCCGGACGGCCCCACCGGCCGCCTCGGCCTGGTCGAATTCCGCGCCTTCGAGATGCCGCCGCACGAGCGCATGAGCCTGCTGCAAATGCTGCTGCTGCGCGCCCTGGTCGCGCGCTTCTGGCGCCAGCCCTACCAGGCCAAGCTGGTGCACTGGGGCACCGCGCTGCACGACCGCTGGATGCTGCCGCACTTCGTCGCCCAGGACATCCGCGACGTCGCCAGGGACCTGCGCGCCGCCGGCTACGCGTTCGAGGAGCATTGGTTCGAGCCCTTCATCGAGTTCCGCTTCCCGCGCTTCGGCACCGTGGTCTACGAGGGCGTCGAAATGGAGCTGCGCCAGGCGATCGAGCCGTGGAACGTGCTGGGCGAGGAAGTCGGCGCCGGCGGCACCGCGCGCTATGTCGATTCGTCGGTCGAACGCATGCAGCTGCTGGTGCGCGGGCTGACCGACGGGCGCCACGTGGTGGCCTGCAATGGCCGCATGCTGCCGCTGCATCCCACCGGCGTTCCCGGCGAATACGTGGCCGGGGTGCGCTTCCGCGCCTGGAGCCCGTGGTCCGCCCTGCATCCAAGCATCAAGGTGCAGGCGCCGCTGACGTTCGACCTGGTCGACACCTGGAGCGGGCGCGCGATCGGCGGCTGCACCTACCATGTGACGCATCCGGGCGGGCGCAGCGAGGTGGGCGCGCCGGTCAACGCCAACGCCGCCGAGGCGCGCCGTTTCGCGCGCTTCTGGCCGCATGGCCACACCCCGGGCCCGATGACGGTGTTCAAGGAAGACCGCAACCCGAGTTTCCCGATGACATTGGATTTGCGCTGGCAGGCAGATTGAACTATCGTTCTGTCCCTGACGAACGTAAAAGCAGCCGCGCGCCCATGGCCAATCAACTACTTGCCAACTATCCCGCCGCACCGGATGGTTTCGATGAAATGCTCGACGCGGCCAGGGCGCCGCGCGCGCACTGGCGCGCCATGCTTGCCAACCTGGAGCACGAAGCGCCCGACATGATGCGGCAGCGCCTGGAAATGGTGCAGCGCCAGGTGCGTGAAAACGGCGTGACCTACAACGTCACGGCCGACGCCGACGGCAAGCAACGGCCGTGGGACCTGAACGTGCTGCCGCTGATCCTGCCGCACGAGGAGTGGAGCGGCATCGAGGCGGCGGTGATCCAGCGCGCCACCTTGCTCAACAAGATACTCGGCGACGTCTACGGCAAGCAGGAGATGCTGCGCGAGGGCTTGTTGCCGCCGGCGCTGATCCATGGCCACGCCGGTTTCCTGCGCCCCTGCCACGACGTGCGGCACCACGACGGCATCGCCCTGCATTTCTACGCGGTCGACCTGGCGCGCGCGCCGGATGGGCGATGGTGGGCGATGGCCGACCGCACCCAGGCGCCGTCGGGCGCCGGCTACGCGCTGGAGAACCGCGCCATCATCGCGCCCACCTTCCCCGACCTGCTGCGCGAACTGAAGGTGCAGCCGCTGGGCGGATTCTTCCGCACCATGCGCGACAGCCTGGTGCACTGGGGGCGCCAGTGCGCCGCCACGGGCGACACCCCGGCGCCGCTGCGCGACGGCGAAATGCCGCTGATCGTGCTGCTGACCCCGGGTCCGCGCACCGCCAGTTACTATGAGCAAGCCTACCTGGCGCGCCACCTCGGCTTGCCGCTGGTGGAGGGCGGCGACCTCACCGTGCGCGACGGCGTGGTGTTCCTGAAGACCCTGTCGGGCCTGCAGCGGGTGCACGTGGTGATGCGCCGGGTCGACGATGAATCGTGCGATCCGCTCGAACTGCGCAGCTCGATGCTGGGCGTGGCGGGGCTGACCGAGGCCGCCAGGCGCGGCAACGTGCTGGTCGCCAACAGCCTTGGGTCCAGCCTGCTCGAATCGGGCGCCCTGCTCGGCTTCCTGCCGGCGCTGTCCAGGCGGCTGCTGGGCGAGCCGCTGAAGATGCCGTCGGTGGCCACCTGGTGGTGCGGCGAGGCGGCCGCGCTGGAAGCGGTGATCGGCAAGCTGGACCGGCTGGTCATCAAGCCCAGTTTTTCCCAGCTGCCGCAATTCGCGGTGTTCGGCCAGGACCTGGACGGCGACGCGCGCGCCGCCCTGATCGCCAGCCTGCGCGCCAATCCCAACAACTACATCGCCCAGGAACTGGTGCGGCTGTCGCAAGCGCCCGTGTGGAAGGCCGGCCCGGCGGCCGGCCTGCAGCCGCGCGCCATCGGCTTGCGGGTGTTCGCCTGCGCCACCCCGCAAGGCTACGTGGTGATGCCGGGCGGCCTGACCCGGGTGGCCACCGGGCCGGACGCACGCGTGCTGACGATGCAAATGGGCGGCGCCAGCAAGGACACCTGGGTCCAGGCGCGCGCCAAGGCGGACGCGCACCGCCTGCAAAAGCGCAGCGCCCGCAGCGAGGACCTGGTGCGCGAAGACACCAATTTGTCCAGCCGCGTGGCGGAAAACCTGCTGTGGTTCGGGCGCCACGCCGAACGCTGCGACAATATCGGGCGCCTGCTGCGGGTGGTCCTCAACATCCTGTTCAATGTGCGCTTCGACCAGCGCGGCGCGGAATGGCCGGCCGTCGAGGCGCTGTGCATCTGGTTCCAGTTGATTCCGGCGGAGAAAAAGGCGGCGCCGCCGCGCCAGAGCCAGGCTCAAAGCCTGATGGGCCAAACCCAGACCCAGAACCCGGCCGGCCCCACGCCCGCCGCCATCTTCACCGATGCCGAGATCGAGTCGGCCTTGCTGCTGGCGGTGGTCTCGCCCGACGTGCCCGGCCTGGCCAGGCAGCAGCAGCAATTGCACCGCATCGCCGGCCAGCTGCACGAGCGCTTCTCGGTGGACAACTGGCGCGCGCTGAACCGGATGGTGCAGCCGCCGGCCATCCCCGGCGAGCGGCCCTCGCAATCGGAGGTCATGACCATCCTCGACGACGCCGCCGCCTCGCTGATGACGCTGGCCGGCTTCGCGCTCGATGGCATGACGCGCGACCTCGGCTGGCGTTTCATGTCGATCGGGCGCCGTCTGGAACGGCTGCAATTCCAGAGCGTCGTGCTGCAGCGCGCGCTCGCGATGGACGAGGACGGCAACCTGGACTGGCTGCTCGAACTGTCCGACAGCATCGTCACCTACCGCGCGCGCTACCGGGCCCAGCCCGAATGGCTGCCGGTGCTCGACCTGCTGCTGTGCGACGCCACCAACCCGCGCTCGATCCTGTTCCAGATCAACGGCATCCTGGGCGCCCTCCACAAGATCGCGCAAAGCTACGGCGCGTGCGGCGAGGACCAGCTCGCGCCGCTGCAAGCGGAATTGATCGCGCTGCGGCCGGGCGCCGACCTGAACTACGGCAATACCAGGCTGAGCGACCTGCTGAACCGCATCCAGCTCGCCAGCGCGGCCCTGTCCGAGCAGATCAGCGTGCAATTTTTCAGCTACACCGACAATGGCCAGCAAAGGAGCCGCGACGCATGATCGACACACCAGCGGCCACCGGCGTGTGCGCGCGCTACCGCGTGGTCCATGAAACGCGCTACCGGTATCAAAGCATGGTCACCCTGTCGCAGCAATACCTGCACATGACGCCGCGCTCGTTCGCCCACCAGCAAACCGAATCGCACCAGATCTGGCTGGACCCGGTCGTCAACGACAGCCGCGACGGCATCGACTACTTCGGCAACAGCACCCGGCACGTCGCCCTCACCGTGCCGCACAACAGCCTGCTGGTGCACGCCGAGTCGACGGTCGCGCTCAGCGCGCGGCCCGGCCTGACGCAGATCGCCGGGACGCTGCCATGGGAAGGCGTGCGCGACATGATGGGACGGGAGAAAAGCGCCGCCACGCTGGAAGCCTGCCGCTACCTGTACGCGTCGCCGCACGTCACCAGCTTCCCGGAACTGGAGGCGTACGCGCGCGCCAGCTATACGCCGGGCCGGCCGCAACTCGACGCGGCGCTGGAGTTGACCCACCGGATCTTCGACGATTTTGAATTCGACGGCAGGGCGACCGACATCTCGACGCCGCTCGAACAGGTGCTGCGCGGCCGGCGCGGCGTCTGCCAGGATTTCGCCCAGTTGATGATCGGTTGCCTGCGCAGCATCGGCCTGCCGGCGCGCTACGTGAGCGGCTACATCCTGACGCACCCGCCCGAGGGCAAGCCGCGCCTGATCGGCGCGGACGCCTCGCACGCCTGGGTGTCGGTGTTCTGCCCGGCGCTGGGCTGGGTGGATTTCGATCCGACCAACCACTGCCTGGTGCAGCACGAACACATCACGCTGGGCTGGGGCCGCGACTTCAGCGACGTCACGCCGATGCGCGGCATCGTGCTCGGCGGCGGCAAGCACGATCTCGACGTGCAGGTGACGGTCACGCCGCTACCGTTGGTGAGCGAGGGATGGCGGCCGGGCTGAGCGGCGGTTCCCCCATTCGCGCGGAGCGTTGGGATTCTGGGCCGCATGGGTTCCCTGATGCGCATGCCGCTGCCGTCGAGGCGGACCAATACGTTCCGTACCTCATCCGCGGTTGGCAAGGTGGGGTTGGTCTTGAATTTCGGGTGTGTTACAGTGAGGTAACTCTTTGATAATAAATAAAGACGCTAGCCTTCTGTGCGGAATCTCCAGACTTGGTCCGGAGAGTCGGCGGTGGTTGGGGCGTCTACCTCACTTTGGGTCTAAAGATGAGAACTTCAATGAAACGCCTACCTCATGCCTTGTCAGTTTTTGTTGGGGGTGTTGTTGGCATTGTTTTATACACAGGATTTCTGAGTGCGGCTCAGGAAGTAGACTGGTATCGCGCAATATCCGTTGGTACCGTCTGTGGTCTGGTCGCGGCCGCCTGGCCACGAAAGAAGTAACGAAGCATGTTCGTCGCCCAACCAACTGTTCCAGCCGACGCCTTCGGCGCGCCTGAACCGACACGTTGGACGTCATGACAGTACCGCTCAAGATCACCTACGAGCTCGTAGGAACAGGATGGTCCACGTGCCTTGTAGAAGTGGGCGAACAACGTGCTGAACTCAGTGCGTCCTACTTATCTGACGCGCTGGGCAACCTCGTTCTTTTTGCTCTTGCCGCCGGGTCTGGATTTCACTCCGCATCTTTCGGATTCGACGAGGAGCCCGGCGAATACCGTTGGGTCGCTGAGACTATCGATGCGAACCTTTTGCGGGTCAGGATTCTTGAGTTTCCCGATCTATGGGGGCACAAGCCGAATACAGAAGGCAAGGTACTTCTGGAGTTCCAAATCATGCCGCGACTACTGGCAGAGGCAGTTTTCGCGACTGCCCACGAAGTACTTCAGAAGTACGGTTCTAAGGGCTATGCAGAGAAGTGGGCTGAACATTCGTTTCCCGAGCAGGAGCTGGCGTTATTGAAGACTGCGATCGAGGGCTGGCAGCAATGACGCCCAACCTGTTGCTGCAGCGGACGGCCACGCCGCCCGCTGAGCGCGAACGTTGAGCATCATGAACAACCTATTTGCCGAGCTTTCGGTGAACTTCAATCCAACTATTACGCACGAAGAAGCTTACGAATACGGGCAGACGTACGGTGCCTACTTTTTCATATTTTCCGTGGCGCTGATTGTGTATCTTGCTGTCACGAACAGACTCCCCGGCGCCCGCCAACGTACTTCAAGCCAACATGCATAACAGCACGCTCAACCTCGCTCCCTCCGGTCGCTGGACGCTACGCGATAAAGCCACGCAGCGCGCCGGTGGTAAATCTTGCCCTACGACTTCGAAAATGTCTTGGCCTGTGGTATCTTTCTAGCAATGGTTTCGTTGGCGTTTTGCCCCAGGCACGCGAGTTTCGCGGCTCCCGCTCCTTTCCTCTACCGTGGCGGTATTTCGTGTCTGGTCTCGGTTCGCTCTTGGCGCCGCACCTGGCCTTGATAGCCTTGGCGTTCGGGCTTCGGTTCACTTCTGGACAGCGGTGGTTCCGTGCCAACCCAGCATTCGAGCGGACTTGCCGGAAACTACGCGGTCCAAGTTTTAATTTCCGGGCGGCCAGTCGCTCACTTTGCACGTAGGCGCTTAAAGAATGCATCTGGTCGCTCCAACCATTCGCTACCTGTCGAACCTCCCCAATGGAAGGGTCGTGCTTTGGTGCTACTTGATCTGGTGGGCCACCACTGTGCTTCACCACTTCGATCCGTCACCTAGCATTTGGCTAAATTCTGTTGGTATCTGTGCAGTCATCGGTATTGCTCTAATTCTTAGTGTTGGCGGTCTGAGGGCAGCCACAAGAGATCGCTGGCAAACCTTCCGCCTTTTCGCCATGCCATTCTGCGTATCCAGCTTTTCGTCTCTAATCAAGGGCAAGGGCTTCATTCTTGTCTTTCCGCCCTCAGCCACAGAGCTGGCCACTTCTGCGGGGCTATGTGTTGCCTTCATAGCCTTAGTCATCGGCCTTAGAAAGGCGCGTCATGCAACAAGCGCCTAACATCTCAGTCAACACGGACGCGCTAAGGCGCGCCGGTTACTTCAAACGTTATGCCCGATACGATGACGCCCACCGATAAATTCGATATGAGTACTGCTGAAGCCATCGTAACTTCAGGAGATACTGCCGACCCGGTCCTATTGGAATGGGTACAAGATCTGAATTGGCCAGTCGCACGGGTTCTTGCTCCATTCTTGGCAAGCGCTGGTTGTGTTGTGGCGCCGGGAATTCGTCTGGTTCTTGAATCCAGCGACGACATCTGGAAATTGAGCCTTGTTAGTGGCGTCGTTTCGAACTCGAGGAATTGATTGTACTACTTCAGCCGGAACTCAAACGCATAGCTGATGCACCAACGTCAGGCGAACAAGCTGAAGGGCTCGATCAAATCGTTACAGAACTATTGGATCGGCATGACCCATTCGCATAACAATTCATTCCACCGGACCCGCGCGAAAACCGCGCGGTCCGGTGAATTCTCACGTTGGACCACATGAAAAAGGTACTTTTCATTTGCAGTCAGAATAGGCTTAGAAGCCCTACGGCAGAACAAGTGTTTTCGGCGTGGAAGGGGCTTGAAGTTAGTTCTGCCGGTACAAACCACGATGCCGAGAATCCTGTGACTTCGGAGGCATTGGAGTGGGCAGACATCATCATCGTCATGGAACGTGCGCACAGGAATAAAATTCAGAAAAAATTCCGCTCGGCGCTGAATGGAAAGCGGATTGTGTGCCTTGAGATTCCGGACGAATATGAGTACATGGATCCTGGTCTTGTTCGGCTTCTCGAAGCCAAGGTCCCCAAGTTCCTTCCGGCAGGGGCATTCAATGGTATCTAAACTGTCCAACCTTTCATTCCACCGGACCCGCGCAAAACCCGCGCGGTCCGGTGAACTCGCACGTTGGGCATAGGAATGGCAAGCTGCGACTCGATCAAGATGACGAACACTTCTGGGCGCGAACTGTTGCTGGTGATAGAGCCGTGGGCCTTGGAGTTTTCTCTTCCTGCGGGATCTAAGTGTGAAGTGGTTTCTGTCGGCGGCACCGCTCCATCCGTTATCGAATTGGAAGTTCTGAATGACCGAATTATTTTTTATGTCGAGACTCCAGGCGCGGTTTATGAATACTGGCAAGACGGGGTGTTAGTTGATTAAGAGTTTGCGCCACTTTTTGCCCAACCCGGCAGTCACTGGACTGCCTCCAAGCTGAGCGTTCCGGCAGCCAGTTACTTTTCACGTTAGCCATGATGTCCGATGCAGAGATCAAATTTGAGAATTTTCAGGCGTTGGCATTTGTCCAGTCCGCGCTTGGTTCGTTGTCGTCGAACGT
>NZ_FPBO01000050.1 GCF_900116645.1 Pseudoduganella namucuonensis
GGACCTGCAAGTACCGTCCAGACTACCCGAGCAAACCATTCGGAGGCTTGGAGGAAGCGCGGGCGTGGACACTGAAATTCGTGCGCTGGTACAACCAGGAGCACAAGCACAGCGGACTGAAGTTTGTGACGCCGGCGCAGCGTCACACTGGCCAGGATGCGGCCATTCTGGCGCGCCGCGAGCAGGTCTATCGTGACGCCAAGAACCGCAATCCTCAGCGCTGGTCGCAGGACACGAGGAATTGGAAACTGGAAGATCAGGTCTGGTTGAATCCGGAACGGATTCGGCCAGAAGAACTACAGCAAGCAGCTTGAGATGACACGACAACTACGTTGACAAACGCCGGGATTTGCCTTCGCTACCGCCGGGGGCAATTGATTTTAGTGCAGGTATGGGAGATGTTATCCTTTTTGGGCAGGGGCAACTCATGCGCGACTTTTTTGGCGTCGAGGGCGGTATCAATCAGTGCTCCGATGAGTATGGCGCTGGTGAGCTAGCGGGGGTGGTTGTTGGCGCGGCCACCGGATTTGTTGGCGGGGTGAGAGCTGCTGGGGGAAGGGCTGCCGGGATGGAGTTTTCGCACTGGGTGCCAGGGCGAGCGGGTGGGCCGCGCTCACTCTGGAATGGGAATTACGTCTCTATCGCTGAGCATGCATTGTCCGACCCGCATCGTTATAGGTTCATGCCACGGTCTTGGAAAGAAGCCAATCCCATGCCGAGTAGTATGAGCCAGCAGTGGGCTCGTATTCCCAAAGCGTACAAAGGCACCTCGCTGGGTGCCGCTGCTGGCGGTGTCGGAAGAATTGTGAATTCTGGTTGTGGGTGCCGATAATGTTGAGACTATTAACTGTACTTCTTGGCCGGCGAACTGGCCTTCACCCTTTCGAGACAGACATCCTTGACAAGGTGCGGCGTTGTTTGAGCGACAGTGCGGGTTCGCGACTGTTACGGCAGGCCGAGGTGGTTAATAAAGTGCAGAGATTGTCAAATGGTAAGGAGGTCAATCTTTATCAAATTCGATATGGTAAGCCAGCATTTGACGATGACCTTCGTTTCCCCAATGCGCCCGATGAGGCGTTATTAGCTAATGTGACGTTGTCGAGGAGTAATTCGCCCGCAAAGCTGAGAGCTGAGGTCTGGCTGGCAAAAGGGCGATTGTTTTCACTTGTATTTAATGTCCCGCCAAGTCAATTTTATGCTGGCATGGACTTGGATACATTACGAGGCGAAATTGAGGATGTAAGGATCTGCTTTAACCCCATGCAACCACATGTTGTTGAGGAATGCGAGCCTGTTGATGCTTCGGCATTCACTGGGTGGTTGCGCGAATGGCACGCCCAAGGGCGAGTTGTATCGTTGCGCGCGCCATCGTCACAAATGGAACGCGAGACTTATCTCGGCTGTATCGATGCGCTGCTGCCTGGCGACTATCTTGAGCTGCTTGCTCAGACGGACGGCGCGAGAATCGGCGTTTGCGCGGTTTTCGGTGTGCGCGAGATCCGACGAATTGTATTGCCGGATGCGATTTTTTATGTTTTGGCCGAGGTGGACGGCGTCGCCGGGTTAGGTGTAAAAAACGGCGGACGGGACGCCACAATATACCGGCTTCGCTACGAGGACGGGGAGAGGCGGGCAATGGGGTCGTCACTTCAATACGCCTTGATTAATGTGCTTGAGCTTCAGGATACAGGAAATGTTTAAAAAGGATGAGGGCGAAAGCACGGCGTTCTTGGTTGGGTTTCAGCTTGCCATCTTTGAAGTGATATGGGGAAACTACGACTGGATTCAGCGAGTCTTTGTCAGGATGGCAATAAGGATGTTGCGGTTTGTGTTGAATGCAAGCGCGTACCACCCGATGAGCAGTGGGTAAGTTGTTGTTATTTGATTGAAGAGATGCTTGAAGTCATGCTGGGAAAGGATCGGGTTGGACATATTTCTTGGAAGTGTGGAGAGCGGCCGGGCAAGGAATTTATGGAAATTATGTCAAGCTCAATTTTTAGGAAAATTGCCGAGAAGCATGCGCCATGGCGACTCGGCGGATCTTCGGGGGCGATCTAGTGAAGACACCCATTTATGTCTCCGAGCACGGCGATGTTTCCGCCTTCGATACCGTCGAGGCGGCCGAGCGGTATGTGGAAGCGGTGGACATTGGGCGGCAAGAGTACATTGTTACCGATGGCGATGGTCACCGCCTCGCCGTGGGCATAGTGGTCCGGCACGTGCCTTTGCTGGGCGGGCTATTCCGTGGCAAGATCAGGCTAGTGCGTATCACAGAAGGGGTGGGCGACCGCCACTTGGCGGCCGATTGATCGCTTTCTGCTCGGCCACGACGCGGAACACGCCCGACGCCTGCCGCCCGCCCCACGGGACCGTTACCCCGCGCCCCGGCCGGCCCCGCCCGCCGCACCGCAACATCCTTGCCCAACCCCCCGTTTTCAGAGTACAATCTCGGGTTGCTTGAATTCGTTTTCGGGCAATGTTGTAAATTACTTTAATTTTTAAACGCGAATCCGTTCAAAAAGGGTGCCCGCAAGGGTGACTGGGCGGATTCCAGACCCAACCCTGGAGCTAATATGTCCGTAACTATGCGTGAAATGCTGGAAGCCGGTGTCCACTTCGGCCACCAAACCCGTTTCTGGAACCCGAAGATGGCGCCGTTCATCTTCGGTCACCGCAACAAGATCCACATCATCAACCTGGAAAAAACCATGGGCATGTACCAGGAGGCGATGAAGCACGTTCGCCAACTGGCCTCGAACCGTGGCACCATCCTGATGGTGGGCACCAAGCGTCAAGCGCGCGAAATCATCGCCGCCGAAGCGCAACGTGCCGGCGTTCCTTACGTTGACCAGCGTTGGCTGGGCGGCATGCTGACCAACTTCAAAACGATCAAGACCTCGATCAAGCGCCTGAAAGACATGGAAGCCCAAATCGAAGACGGTTCCGTTGAGAAGCTGTCGAAAAAAGAAGCGCTGATGTTCCAACGCGAGATGGTCAAGCTGCAAAAATCCATCGGCGGCATCAAGGAAATGGGCGGCGTTCCCGACGCGATCTTCGTCGTGGACGTGGGCTACCACAAAGGCGCCATCACCGAAGCCGCGAAACTGGGCATCCCAGTCATCGGCGTGGTCGACACCAACCACTCCCCGGCCGGCGTCACCTACGTCATTCCAGGCAACGATGACTCCTCCAAAGCGATCACGCTGTACGCTCGCGGTGTCGCCGACGCCATCCTCGAAGGCCGCGCCAACTCGGCAGCCGACGTGCTGGAAACGATCAAGACCGCCTCCGGCGACGAGTTCGTCGAAGTCAGCGAACAGGCCTAATCGGTTTTCTATCGCGAGATAGAAACCCCGAGTAGCGCAATCAGCAGTTTAAAAGGGGTGGCTTCAGCTCCCCCTTTTTTTTAACGACAGCGTATGGGCGTCGCCGGCTTGTGCCGCCCCCGTACCAACCCACCGAATACAGGAGAATTACATGGCAGCGATTACTGCAGCGATGGTAGGCGAACTGCGTGCGAAAACCGACGCACCGATGATGGAATGCAAAAAAGCCCTGACCGAAGCCGAAGGCGACATGGGCAAGGCGGAAGAGATTCTGCGCGTTAAACTGGGCGGCAAGGCCGCCAAGGCATCGGCCCGCATCACCGCCGAAGGCGTGGTGGCCGCCTACATCGCCAACGGCGTCGGCGCCCTGGTCGAAGTGAACTCCGAAACCGACTTCGTCGCCAAGAACGACGACTTCCTGAACCTGGCCAACACCGCCGCCCGTCTGGCCGCGGAAAACAACCCGGCCGACGTCGCAGCCCTGCTGGCCCTGCCGGCGGCCGACGGCAAGACCCTGGAAGAAGTGCGCGCCGCCTTGGTCGGCAAGATCGGCGAGAACATGTCGATCCGCCGCTTCCAGCGTTTCGAAACCACCGCCAAGCTGGCTTCCTACCTGCACGGCACCCGCATCGGCGTGCTGGTCGAGTTCGAAGGCGCCGACGAGCAAGTGGGTAAAGACGTCGCCATGCACATCGCCGCGATGAAGCCGGTGTCGCTGTCGGCCGACCAGGTTCCAGCCGAACTGATCGAAAAAGAGCGTTCGGTCGCCCAGGCCAAGGCCGACGAGGACGCGGCCCAAGCCGCCGCCGCCGGCAAGCCTGCGCAATCGGCCGAGATCGTCGCCAAGCGTCTGGAAGGCTCCGTGCAGAAGTTCCTGAAGGAAGTGTCCCTGCTGAACCAGGCCTTCGTCAAGAACGACAAGCAGACCGTCGAGCAGATGCTGAAAGCCGCCAACGCCAGCGTGAAGGGCTTCACGATGTTCGTGGTGGGCGAGGGCATCGAGAAGAAAGTGGACGACTTCGCAGCCGAAGTCGCCGCGCAAGTGGCCGCCTCCAAAGGCGCCTAAGGCGTAAAGAAGAAAGCGGGCCGCAAGGCCCGTTTTTTTAGCTGGACCCATCCGCCGCCATGGCGCGCCCAGGCGGCGGATGGTGCAGTGCCCGGCGACGCGGTGACATAGTGATAACATGTGCGTCCCGGCAGTCTCACCCGAATAAAAACCCCATTAAGGAGCCCCAGCTCATGTCAAAACCAGCCTTCAAGCGCGTCCTTCTCAAATTGTCCGGCGAGGCCCTGATGGGCGACGATGCCTACGGCATCAACCGCAGCACGATCGAGAGCATGGTCGCCGACGTGGCCGAGGTCGCGAAACTGGGCGTGGAAGTGGCGGTGGTGATCGGCGGCGGCAACATCTTCCGCGGCGTGGCGCCCGGCGCCCAGGGTATGGACCGCGCCACCGCGGACTACATGGGCATGCTGGCCACCGTGATGAACGCGCTGGCCCTGGGCGACGCGATGCGCCACGCCGGCGTGACCGCGCGCGTGATGTCGGCCATCGGCATCGACCAGGTGGTCGAGCCGTACGTGCGTCCGAAAGCGCTGCAATACCTGGAAGAGGGCAAGGTCGTCGTGTTCGCCGCCGGCACCGGCAACCCCTTCTTCACCACCGACACCGCCGCCGCCCTGCGCGGTTCCGAGATCAGCGCCGAGATCGTGCTGAAGGCGACCAAGGTGGACGGCATCTACACCGCCGACCCGAAGAAGGACCCGAACGCCACGCTGTTCCACACCATCAGCTTCGACGAGGCCATCGCCAAGCACCTGCAGGTGATGGACGCCACCGCCTTCGCGCTGTGCCGCGACCAGAAGCTGCCGATCAAAGTGTTCTCCATCACCAAGCCGGGCGCGCTGATGCGCGTGATCATGGGCGAGGATGAAGGTACACTGGTTCACGTTTAATTTCATTTGCGCTAATTTCGCGATATTCAGGAGCAAAGCATGTCCGTAGCTGACGTTAAGAAAAACGCCCAAGACCGCATGGCCAAGTCGATCGAGACGCTGAAGGCCGACCTGGCCAAGGTCCGCACCGGCCGCGCCCACACCGGCATCCTCGACCACGTGATGGTCGAGTACTACGGCAACCCGACGCCGATCAACCAGGTGGCCAACCTGACGCTGGTGGACGCCCGCACCATCGGCGTGCAGCCGTTCGAGAAGAAGATGGCCGCCACCATCGAGAAGGCCATCCGCGACGCGGACCTGGGCCTGAACCCGTCGTCGCAGGGCGACCAGATCCGCGTGCCGACCCCGGCCCTGACGGAGGAGCGCCGCAAGGAGATGGTCAAGCTGTGCAAGAGCGAGGCCGAGGACGCGAAAGTGGCGGTGCGCAACATCCGCCGCGACGCCAACGAATCGCTGAAGAAGCTGGTCAAGGACAAGGCGATCTCCGAGGACGACGAGCGCCGCGGTTCGGACGAGGTGCAAAAGCTCACCGACAAGGCCATCGTCGACATCGACAAGCTGGTCGCCGAGAAAGAAAAGGAAGTCCTGACGGTGTGATAAAACCGGGGACAGACCACGTTTTTCGTGCAATATTGCAGAAAAACCGTGGTCTGACCCCGGTTTTGATTTTTGCGTAATGGCAATACTTTTTTGGCTGTAGAGTTCATGAAATATTCGAGTTCGACGACTGCGGTTCCGGATGCGCCCAAGGTGCCCCGCCACGTCGCCATCATCATGGATGGCAACGGACGCTGGGCCACGCGCCGCTTCCTGCCGCGCGTGGCCGGCCACGTCAAGGGCGTGGAGGCCGTGCGCACCGTGGTCGAGGCCTGCGCGCTGCGCGGCGTGGAGTACCTCACCGTGTTCGCCTTCAGTTCCGAGAACTGGCGCCGGCCGGAGGAGGAGGTGTCGCTGCTGATGCGCCTGTTCGTCACCGCGCTGGAGCGCGAAGTGGCGAAAATGCACGCCAATAACATCCGTCTGAAGGTGGTCGGCGACCTGTCGCGCTTCGACGACAAGCTGCGCGCGATGATCGCCAACGCCGAGCGCAAGACGGCCAACAACACCCGCATGACGGTGACCGTGTGCGCCAACTACGGCGGCCGCTGGGACATCATGCAGGCGGTCGGCAAGATGGTGCAGGCGCACCCGGGCGCGACCGACTTCAGCGAGGAGCAGCTGGCGCCGCACCTGGCCATGGCCTACGCGCCCGAGCCGGACCTGTTCATCCGCACCGGCGGCGAGGAGCGCATCTCCAACTTCCTGCTGTGGCAGCTGGCGTACACCGAGCTGTACTTCACCGACACCTACTGGCCCGATTTCTCGATCGAGTCGCTGGACGCGGCGATCGCGTCTTACCAGAACCGGGAGCGGCGCTTCGGCCGCACCGGCGACCAATTGGCGGAAAAGACCACCTGATGCTGAAAACCCGGATCATCACCGCTGTCGCACTGCTGGCGGTATTGCTGCCCGTGCTGTTTTTCAACTATTACCCGGCTTTCGCCGCCGTGGTGCTGGCCTTCTTCGGCGCCGCGGTCTGGGAGGCCTTCCGCCTGTTCAAGAACCAGCGCCCGCTGGTCATGGCGGCCGCCTTCACGGCGGCCTTCGGCTACACCTTCCTGTACCGCGAACTCAATTCCTCCATCAACTTCTGGCTGGCCCTGGCCGTGCCGATCTGGCTGCTGCGCTTCACGCCGGCGCTCAAGTTCGGCCTGCCCGCCATCGACAGCGCCGCCAGCAGGATGCTGAGCTACGTGTACGCGATCACGCTGGTGAGCTGCTTCGTCGCCATCATCGTGCTGTTCCGGCACTCGGCGGTGTTCCTGCTGTCGGCCATGGCGCTGGTGTGGGTCGCCGACATCGGCGCCTATTTCTCCGGCAAGGCCTTCGGCAAGCGCAAGCTGGCGCCGTCCATCTCCCCGGGCAAGTCCTGGGAGGGCGCCATCGGCGGCGGCGTCGCCGTGCTGCTGCTGTCGGCGCTGACCATCGTGCTGGCCCCCGGCGCGCCCTGGCTGCAGGACACCTTCGCCGTGCAGCTGCAGGCGCGCAAGGGCTGGGCCCTGACGGTCGCGCTGCTGCTGCTGATCGTCGCCGCCAGCGTGGTCGGCGACCTGTTTGAATCCATGCTCAAGCGCCGCGCCGGCTTCAAGGACAGCAGCAAGCTGCTGCCCGGCCACGGCGGCGTGCTCGATCGTATCGATGCCCTGGTGCCGGTGCTGCCACTGGCGGCGCTGATCGGCAACTGGCTCTAAGGACATTCCCATGCAACGCATCACCATCCTGGGCGCGACCGGCTCCATCGGCGTTTCGACGCTGGACGTGCTGGCCCGCCATCCCGAGCGCTACTCGGTGTACGCGCTGAGCGCGCACAGCCGCGTCGATGAACTGGCGGCGCAGTGCGTGCGCTTCCGTCCCGCGCGCGCGGTGGTCGGCGACGCCGACGCGGCCGCGCGCCTGCGGGCGCTGCTGCGCGCCGCCGGCGTGCGCACCGAGGTCGAACACGGCGAGCGGGCCCTGTGCGCCATCGCCAGCGCCGCCGAGACGGACACCGTGATGGCCGCCATCGTCGGCGCCGCCGGCCTGGCGCCCACCCTGGCCGCCGCCCGCGCCGGCAAGAAGGTCCTGCTGGCCAACAAGGAGGCGCTGGTGATGTCCGGCCAGCTGTTCATGGACGCGGTGCGGGAGAGCGGGGCGGTGCTGCTGCCCATCGACAGCGAGCACAACGCCATCTTCCAGTGCCTGCCGCAAGGCTACGGCCGCGCGCCGGCCGCCGCCGGCGTGACCAAGATCCTGCTGACCGCCTCCGGCGGCCCCTTCCTCAAGCGCGACGTCGCCACCCTGGACGGCGTCACGCCCGACGAGGCCTGCGCCCATCCGAAATGGGTCATGGGCCGCAAGATCTCGGTCGACTCGGCCACCATGATGAACAAGGGCCTGGAGGTGATCGAGGCGCACTGGCTGTTCGGCACCCCGGCCGAACAGATCGAGGTGGTGATCCACCCGCAGTCCGTGATCCACTCCATGGTCTCCTACAGCGACGGCTCCGTGCTGGCCGAACTGGGCAACCCGGACATGCGCACCCCGATCGCGCACGCGCTGGCCTACCCGGAGCGCATCGCCTCCGGCGTGGCGCAGCTGGACCTGACCCAGGTCGGCACGCTGCAGTTCGAGCGGCCCGACTTCGAGCGCTTCCCCTGCCTGGCGCTGGCCTTCGACGCGCTCAAGGCCGGCGGCACCGCGCCCGCGCTGCTGAACGCGGCCAACGAGGCGGCCGTGGCGGCCTTCCTGGACACGCGGATCGGCTTCCGCGACATCGCCCGCGTGATCGCGCGCGTGATGGATGAGCTGCCGCACGGCGCGGCCGCCAGCATCGAGGCCGTGATGGCGCAGGACGCGCTGGCGCGCGCCGCCGCCGGCCGCGTCATCGACGCCATCGCGGCCCGCGCCGCGGGCGGCAATTTCTCCGGCGCCAACACACAATGAGCCTCCTCCAAACCCTGCTGGCCTTCGTCGTCGCGCTCGGATCGCTGATCATCTTCCACGAGCTGGGCCACTACCTGGTGGCGCGCTGGTGCGGGGTGAAGGTGCTGCGCTTCTCGGTCGGCATGGGCAAGGTCGTGTGGTCGCGCCGCTTCGGCCCGGACCAGACCGAATGGGCCGTGTCGGCGCTGCCGCTGGGCGGCTACGTCAAGATGCTGGACAGCCGCGAGAGCGACGCGCCGCTGTCCGAGGCGGACCTGAAGCGCGAGTTCACGCGCCAGAACGTGTGGAAGCGCATCGCCATCGTGGCCGCCGGCCCGATCGCCAACTTCCTGCTGGCCATCTTCCTGTTCGCCGCGTTGTACATGCACGGCGTGGCCGAACCGGCCGCCAAGGTGGCGCCGCCGGCCGTCGAATCGGCCGCCGCGCGCGCGGGCCTGAAGGGCGGGGACCTGGTCACCGCCGTCAACGGCGAACGGGTGCGCGTGTGGTCGGACCTGCGCTGGCAGCTGATCCAGGCGGCCATCGACAAGAAGGGCGTGACGCTGGACGTGGAGCGCCAGGGCGGCGGCCGCCACCAGGTGGAGCTGGCCGACGAGGCGATGCAGGGCCTGGACGTGGAAACCGACGTCGCGGCCAAGCTGGGCGTGTCGCTGACGCGCCCGCCGGCCAAGCTGGGCGAGATCATGGCCGGCAGCGCCGCCGAGCGCGCCGGCCTGCAAAGCGGGGACCTGGTCACCGCCATCAACGGCGAGCCGGTCGCCGACTGGATAGCCTTCACCACCAGGGTGCGCGCCTCCGGCGGCAAGCTGCTGCTGCTGCAGGTGCTGCGCGGCGGCCAGTCCATCGAGGTGCCGGCCACGCCGGACGTGGACCATCAAGGAACTGTAACAGTCGGTAAGATCGGCGCTTACGCCGCCGCCCCGACGGATATGATCGAAGTGACCGCCGGCCCGGTCGAGGCGGTGGCCCGCGGCGCGGCCAAGGTGTGGGACACCAGCGTGCTGACGCTGAAGATGATGGGCAAGATGGTGGTGGGCGAAGTGTCCTGGAAAAACGTGACCGGCCCCATCACGATCGCCGACTACGCGGGGCAGACCGCGCGCATCGGCGTGGCCAGCTACCTGAGCTTCATCGCCTTCATCAGCATCAGTCTCGGGGTGATGAATTTGCTACCGATTCCCGTTCTTGATGGTGGACTTTTACTGTATTATTCGCTGGAAGTTTTGACCGGGCGCCCCGTGCCCGAGCGTTTTGGTGAGATCGCGCAGCGCCTCGGGGTAGGTCTGTTGGTGACGTTGATGGCCCTGGCCGTGTTCAACGACGTCGTACGGCTCCTGTGATCCCTGCGTTCGTTCCGCTTCGTTTCAATTACGTAGTTCTGTGAGTAGCCATTGATTTTGCCAATGAAATTACATTCCGACCGTTTCGCCTTGCCTTCCTTTCGCCGCAGCCTGATCGCGGCCGCCGTCCTGGCGGCATGCTCCGGCGGCGCGCTCGCCATCAATCCATTCACCGTCAAGGACATCCGCGTCGAGGGCATCCAGCGCACCGAGGCGGGCACCGTGTTCAGCTACCTGCCGGTGCGCGTGGGCGAGACCTTCGACGACAGCAAGAGCGTCACCACCATCAAGGCCCTGTACGCGACCGGCATCTTCAAGGACGTGCGCCTGGAGCAGGACGGCGACGTGCTGGTGGTGATCGTGGAGGAGCGTCCGGCCATCGCCAAGGTGGAATTCACGGGCACCAAGGAATTCGAGAAGGATGTGCTGATCAAGGCGCTGAAGGACATCGGCGTCGGCGAGACCCGCACCTTCGACAAGGCGTCGGTCGACCGCGCCGAGCAGGAACTCAAGCGCCAGTACCTGTCGCGCGGCCTGTACGGCGTCAAGGTCACCACCACCGTCACGCCGATCGAGCGCAACCGCGTCAACATCGTGTTCGCGGTGGACGAGGGCGACGTCGCCAAGATCAAGCAGATCAACATCGTCGGCAACAAGACCTTCAGCGACAGCGAACTGCGCGACCAGCTGGCCCTGAACACCGGCGGCTGGTTCAGCTGGTACACCAAGGCCAACCAGTATTCCAAGACCAAGCTGACCGGCGACCTGGAGTCGCTCAAGTCCTACTACCTGAACCGCGGCTACATCGAGATGCAGGTCGATTCGACGCAGGTCTCCATCACCCCGGACAAGAAGGACATCTACATCACCATCAACATCACCGAGGGCGAGAAGTACAAGGTCGCCGACGTGAAGTTCGAGGGCGAGATGTTCGGCCGCGAGGAGGAGCTGCGCGAGCTGGTCCTGCTGCGCAAGGGCGAGACCTATTCGGGCGAGCGCCTGACCGCGACCAATAAACTGATTTCGGACCGCCTGGGCACCTTCGGCTACGCCTTCGCCAACGTCAACGCCAACCCGGAGATCGACCGCGACAAGCGCGAGGTGGGCTTCACCTTCTTCATCGACCCGGGCAAGCGCGCCTACGTGCGCCACATGAACATCGCCGGCAACACCACCACGCGCGACGAGGTGATACGCCGCGAGTTCCGCCAGTTCGAATCGTCCTGGTACGACGCCAACAAGATCAAGCTGACGCGCGACCGCGTCGACCGCCTGGGCTACTTCAAGGACGTCACCATCGACACGCCGGAGGCGCAGGGCACCTCCGACCAGGTCGACGTGCAGGTGACCGTGGTCGAGAAACCGACCGGCAACTTCCAGATCGGCGGCGCGTTCTCGCAGGCCGAGAAGTTCACCTTCTCGGCGTCGATCCAGCAGGCCAACTTCGCCGGCTCGGGCAACACCGTCGGCATCAACCTGAACACCAGCAAGTACAGCCGCACGATCGAGTTCTCGAACACCAATCCGTACTACACGGACGACGGCGTGATCCGCTCCTTCGACCTGTACCTGCGCACGCTGAACCCGCCGGCGCTCAACATCGGCTCGTACACCATCAAGCAGCACGGCGGCCGTATCAGCTGGGGCGTGCCGTTCTCCGAGGTGGACACCGTGTTCTTCGGCGCCGGCCTGGAACGCTCGCAGATCACCACCGACGCGACCAGCCCGTTCCGCTACAAGAACTACGTGACCGACATCACCGGCAACGCCGACGGCATCGGCACCGCCAAGACCATCGCCGTGCCGCTGACGGCGGCCTGGGCGCGCGACAGCCGCGACAGCGCCATCACGCCGACCATCGGCCGCTACCAGCGCATCAACCTGGAGCTGGACATCGCCGGCGAGTCGAAGTACTACCGCGCCGTGTACGAGCAGCAGTGGTACAAGCCGCTGCATCCGAAGGTCACGCTGGCCCTGAAGGGCGAGATCGACTTCGGCCACGGCATCGGTTCCAAGCCCTATCCCGTGTTCAAGAACTTCTACGGCGGCGGCATCGGTTCGGTGCGCGGCTACCTGAGCTCCTCGCTCGGCATCGTCGACCCGACCTACGGCGACGCCCTGGGCGGCGCCTCGCGCCTGATCGGCAACGCCGAGCTGCAGATGCCGTTCCCGGGCTCCGGCCAGGACCGCAGCCTGCGCTGGTTCGGCTTCCTGGACGGCGGCCAGGTCTACCAGGAAGGCCAGAAGATGCGCATCTCCGAGCTGCGCTTCTCCACCGGCCTGGGCATCAGCTGGATTTCCCCGGTGGGTCCGCTCAAGTTGAGTTATGCTAAGCCTTTGAACGCGAAGCCGGGCGACCGCCTGGAACGCTTCCAGTTCCAGATGGGCACTGGCTTCTAATATTGACACGGAGAAATACGTTGAAGACTGCTTCCGCTAAGACTGCCCGGTACATGGCCGCGCTGGCCGCGCTGGCTTTGAGCCTGTGCGCGGTGGCGCCGGCGCAGGCGCAGTCCAAGATCGCGTGGCTCAGCACTGAACGCATCTATAACGAGTCCAAGCTGGCCAAGCTGGCCGGCGACAAGCTGGCCGAGGAGTTCCGGGCGCGCGAGAAGGCCATGCAGGACCTGGCCGGCCGCCTGAAAACGGCGTCCGAGAAGCTGGAGAAGGAATTGCCGGCCCTGGGCGAGACCGACCGCGTCAAGCGCCAGCGCGAGTTCTTCGAGCTGGACAAGGAATTCCAGCGCCGCCAGCGGGAGTTCCGCGAGGACTTGAACCAGCGCACCAACGAGGAGCGCGCCGTCATTTCCGACAAGGCGACCCGCATCATCAAGCAGCTCGCCATCGTCGAAGGCTTCGACATCGTGCTGCAGGACGCGGTCTGGGCCAGCCCGCGCATCGACATCACCGACAAGGTGCTGGCGGCGCTGGACAAAGATAAATAAACTCAGATTGGACCCCCGATGGGCACTCGACTAGGAGCATTGGTCGAACGCTTGGGCGGGCAGCTGGTGGGAGACGCGAACCTGGAAGTGTCCGGGATCGCGCCACTGGCGGACGCCGGCGTTTCGCACATCAGCTTTCTCAGCAATAGCAAATTCCGCGCGCAGGCCGGGCAAAGCCGGGCCGCCGCGCTGATCGTCTCCGCGCAGGACGACGAGACCGTGGCCGCCACCTACCGCGGCGCGCGCATCATCGTCAAGAACCCGTATGTCTACTTCGCCCGCGCGGCGCAGTACTTCGAGTCGCTGACGGCCATCGTGCCGGCGCCGGGCGTGCATCCCGCCGCCGCCGTGCACCCGGACGCGAAGATCGATCCCACGGCCCACATCGGGCCGTTCGTGTCCGTGGAGGCGGGCGCCGTGATCGGCGCCGGCGCCGTCATCGAGCATGGCTGCTTCGTCGGCCGCGACGCGGTGGTGGGCGAGGGCACGCGCTTCTTCGCCAACGTGACGTTCCATGCGCGCTGCGTGATCGGCAAGCGCGGCGTCGTCCATTCGGGCGCCGTGATCGGCACCGACGGCTTCGGCTTCGCCAACGAGGGCGGCGTCTACATCAAGATCCCGCAGACCGGCCGCGTGGTGATCGGCGACGACGTCGACATCGGCGCCAACACCACCATCGACCGCGGCGCGCTGGCCGACACCATCATCGGCGACGGCGTCAAGCTCGACAACCAGATCCAGATCGGCCACAACTGCGTGATCGGCGACCACACCGCCATGGCCGGCTGCGTCGGCGTGGCCGGCAGCGCCGTCATCGGCAAGCACTGCACCTTCGGCGGCGCCGCCATGGTGCTGGGCCACCTGAAGATCGTGGACGGCGTGCACGTCTCGTCCGCCAGCATGGTGTCGCGCTCGATCCTGGAGCCGGGCCAGTACACCGGCTTCTACCCGCTGGCGAAAAACGCGGACTGGGAAAAATCGGCCGCGATAGTTCGCAATCTGCCGGGAATGCGCGATAAAATCCGCGCGCTGGAAAAAAACATCAAAACAAAAGACGAAGTTAAAGACCAATAATCATGACCACTACCGAATCGGGCAACACCAACAAGACGATGGACATCTGCGAGATCAAGGCCTACCTGCCGCACCGCTACCCGCTGCTGCTGGTCGACCGCGTCCTGCGCTACGAAGAGAACAAGTCCATCACCGCCATCAAGAACGTGACCGTGAACGAGGAGTTCTTCAACGGCCATTTCCCGCACAAGCCGGTGATGCCGGGCGTGCTGATGATCGAGGCGATGGCGCAGACCGCCGCGCTGCTGTCGTTCAAGTCCATGGGCATCAAGCCGGACGAGAACTCGGTGGTCTACTTCGTCGGCATCGACAACGCGCGCTTCAAGCGCCCGGTGGGCCCCGGCGACCAGCTGAAGATGGATGTCGAGATCGTGCGCGTGTCGCGCGGTATCTGGAAATACAAGGCGGTCGGCAGCGTGGACGGCCAGACCGCCGTCGAGGCCGACCTGATGTGCACCATCCGCAGCAGCACCGACGCGAGCCAGCCAGCGGGGCAGTAATGAGCAACGTATCGGGTAACATCCACCCAACCGCCATCGTCGATCCGAAAGCGCAGCTCGATAGCAGCGTGACGGTCGGCGCGTACTCGGTGATCGGCCCCCATGTCAGCATCGCCTCCGGCACCAAGGTCGGCCCGCACGTCGTGATCGAGGGCCACACGAGCATCGGCAGCGACAACGTGTTGTTCCAGTTCTCGTCCATCGGCGCCGCGCCGCAGGACAAGAAATGGGCCGGAGAGCCGACCCGCCTGGAAATCGGCGACCGCAACACCATCCGCGAATTCTGCACCTTCAACACCGGCACGGTGCAGGACAAGGGCGTGACGAGGCTGGGCAACGACAACTGGATCTCGGCCTACGTCCACCTGGCGCACGACTGCGTGGTCGGCAACAACACCATCTTCTCGAACAACGCGCAGATCGCGGGCCACGTGGAGATCGGCGACTGGGTCATCATGAGCGGCTTCGCCAATGTGCACCAGTTCTGCAAGATCGGCGCCCACGCCTTCGTCGGCATGAGCACCAGCCTGACGCAGGACGTGCCGCCCTTCGTGCTGCTGAACGGGAATCCGGCGGCGGCGCACGGCGTCAACATCGAGGGCCTGAAGCGCCGCGGCTTCACGCGCGAGCAGATCAACGCCATCCGCGCCGCCTACAAGACCCTGTACCGCTCCGGCCTGACGCTGGAGGAGGCCAAGGCGGCCATGATCGAGCAAGAGGGCTCCCTGGCGGCCGACGCCGCCGCGCACGTTCGCGCCATGCGCGAATTCCTCGACACGGCGAATCGTGGCATCGTCCGCTGACATGTCGGTCGCGCTGGTCGCCGGCGAACCGTCCGGCGACGTGCTGGCGGCGCGCCTGCTGTCCGGCCTGCGGCCCCACCTGCCCGAGGCGCGCTTCCACGGCATCGGCGGCCCGGCGATGATGGAGCACGGCTTCGAGTCGCACTGGCCGATGGACAAGCTGACCGTGCGCGGCCTGCTGGCCGTGATCCCGCGCTACCGCGAAATCAAGGGCATCCAGAACCAGCTGCGCGACCGCTTGATCGCCGAGCGTCCGTCCTGCTTCATCGGCGCCGACTACCCGGGCTTCAACCTGGGCCTGGAAATGCAGCTGAAGGACGCCGGCATCCCCACCGTGCACTACATCGGGCCGCAGATCTGGGCCTGGCGGGGCGGCCGCATCAAGAAGATCATCAAGGCCGTGTCGCACATGCTGGTGGTGTTCCCCTTCGAGGAGGAGATCTACCGCAAGGCCGGCGTGCCGGTCAGCTATGTCGGCCATCCGCTGGCCGAGATGATTCCGCTGCTCCCGGACGAGGGCGCCGCGCGCCGCGCGCTGGGACTGCCGGAGGACGCCAACGTGGTCACCATCATGCCGGGCAGCCGCATGTCCGAGATCAAGTACAACACGGCGGCCTTCGTCGGCGCGGCCAGGCTGCTGCTGAAACGCGACCGCTCGCTGCGCTTCGTCGCCCCGATGGCGGGCGAGAAGCAGCGGCAGCTGTTCCTGCAGATCGTGGCGCAGGCCGGCTTGCAGGACGTCGAGATCCAGCTGCTGGACGGCCAGTCCCACACCGCCATCGCCGCCGGCGACGCGGTGCTGGTGGCGTCCGGCACGGCGTCGCTGGAGGTGGCGCTGTTCAAGAAGCCGATGGTCATCGCCTACAAGATGATGGCGGCCGAATGGCAGATCCTGCGCCACTTCGGCTACCAGCCGTGGATAGGCCTGCCCAACATCCTGTCGCGCGACTTCGTGGTGCCCGAGCTGCTGCAGGACGCGGCCAGCCCGGAAAACCTGGCCGAGGCGCTGTGGCGCCAGTTGGCCGACGCGCCGCACCGTTTACAATTGGCGGAGCGCTTCACCGCCATGCACCACAGCCTGCTGCGCAACAGCGCCCAGGAAAGCGCCGCGGCGGTGATGAAAGTGATCGGCAAGTGAAGAAAGCGGCCCGACAAGTGGAAATGCCAGCGCAATCCGGTCTGTTCGACGACCTGCCCAGCTCCCCCGACGAGATCATCTGCGGCGTGGACGAGGCCGGGCGCGGCCCGCTGGCCGGGCCCGTGTTCGCCGCCGCCGTGATCCTGCACCGCGAACGCCCCATCCTCGGCCTGCGCGACTCCAAGAAGCTGACCGAGGCCAAGCGCGACGAACTGGCGCCGCTGATCAAGCTGCACGCGTTGGCCTGGGCCGTGGCGCAGGCGTCGGAAGAGGAAATCGACAAGCTGAACATCCTGCAGGCCAGCATGCTGGCCATGCGGCGCGCCGTGGAGGCGCTCAGCGTGGCGCCCACCCTGGCGCTGATCGACGGCAACCGCTGCCCGGTCATGAAGATACAAAGCATCGCCATCATCGGCGGCGACGACAAGGAAGACGCGATCTCCGCCGCCTCCATCCTGGCCAAGACCGCGCGCGACGCGGCGCTGGTGGACTTGCATGTCCGTTTTCCGGAGTATGCGTTCGACCAGCACAAAGGCTACGGCACCGCGCTGCACCTCGAGCGCCTGCAAATGCACGGCCCGTCCCCGGTGCACCGCCGCTCCTTCGCGCCGGTGCGCGAACTGCTGCTGGCCCAAGAAATGAAATGTCATGAAAACAATCTCCTCGCGCGATAACGCGCAGTACAAGGAATACAAGCACCTCGCCACCAGCTCGCAAGCCCGCCGCAAGGCCGGCCTGACCCTGCTGGACGGCGTGCACCTGTGCCAGGCCTGGCTGGACCTGCGCGGCCTGCCGGAACAATGCATCGTCAGCGAAACCGCGTTGAAAAACCCCGAAGTGGCCGAAATCGTCGGCAAGATCGAGCATCAGCGCGCCCATTGCATCGCCATGCCGGACGCGCTGTACAACGCCATCAGCCAGGTCGAGCACGGCGTGGGCGTGATGTTCGTGGTGCCGACGCCGGAACGCGCGGTGCCGGACGCGCTGGCCGTCTCGGCCGTCCTGCTGGACAATGTGCAGGACCCCGGCAACGTCGGCTCCATCCTGCGCAGCGCGGCGGCGGCCGGCATCAAGCAGGTGTTCTGCAGCGGCGGCACGGCGTTTTGCTGGTCGCCCAAGGTGCTGCGCGCGGCCATGGGCGCGCACTTTGTGCTGGACATCTTCGAGAACGTGGACCTCGCCGCCCTGATGGCCAAGGCCAAGGTGCCCACGCTGGCCACCAGCGGCTACGCCACCAAGCGGCTGTACGAGATGGACCTGCGCCGGCCCGTGGCCTGGGTGTTCGGCCACGAAGGGCAGGGCGTCGCGGACGATTTGCTGTCGCTGGCAACGCAAACGGTGGTCATTCCCCACCTCGGCCAGGTCGAGTCCTTGAACGTCGCCGCCTGCGCGGCAGTATGCTTTTTCGAGCAAGTCAGGCAGAATCAAAGCTAAATCGTTCCCTGGGGGCAAGGATGGACATCGCGCAGTTGCAATTCCTGGTGGCCGAAGGCGAGCCCGCCCAGCGCCAGGCGCTGGTGGAGATGCTGAAACGCCTCGGCGCCAAGCAAGTGGCCGACGTCCCCGACGGCCACGCCGTGCTGCGCCACTTGGGCGCAGGCTTCGCGCCCACCGTCAATATCGCCATCCTGGACCTGGCCCTGCCGGGCATGGACGCGCTGGAATTGATACGCCGGCTGTCCGAACTGGGTAGCCGCGCCGGAATAATTGTTGCAGGCGCGCAAAAGCCCGACGTGTTGTTTTCCATCGAAACCATGGCCCACGCCTACGGTGTGGACTTGCTGGGCGCCATCGCCAAGCCGGTCGGCGAGCAGCGCCTGCAATCGCTGATCGCCAATTACGTCGTGCCCGGCACCGTCGCCGCGAAACCCGCCGGCCCGGTATTCGGCTTTGCCGAAGTGGGGCGCGGATTACAGGCGCGTGAATTCGATCCTTATTTCCAGCCTAAAATAGAATTGGAAACAGGCCAGGTGAAAGGCCTGGAAATGTTCGCCCGCTGGACCCATCCGGAATTGGGTGTATTGGGCCCCGCCGCGTTCATGTCCGCCCTGGAAGAGAATAATCGCATCGATTTTCTCGACTGGAGCATGATAGAGAAAACCGTGGCCGCGTGCCGGGCGCTGCATGATAAAGGCACGCCGATTTCATTCTCGATCAATGTGGACCGCGCCACGCTCGCGCATCCGCAATTCATCGCCCAAATCACCGCCTGCCTGGAACGCCACCGCATACTCGCCGATTATATTACCTTCGAAATGACGGAATCGGCGGTATTGAGCGCGGACCCGCATTTCCTGGAGCGGTTGCTGCGTTTGAGGATGATGGGATTCGGCCTGGCGATAGATGACTATGGCACAGGCCGTTCCAATCTCCAATTACTGGCGGCCGTGCCTTTCACCGAATTGAAAATAGACCGCAGCTTCGTCGATGGCGCTTCGCGCAGGCGCGCCATCAGCACGGTATTGAAATCCTGTTTAACGCTGGCGAAAAGCCTGGACCGCCGTTCGGTGGCGGTCGGCGTGGAAACAAAACAGGATTGGGATTTCCTGCAAGGCCTGGGTTGCACCTATGCCCAAGGCTATTACATCGCCAAGCCGATGCCGGTGGATGAATTCCCCGGCTGGCTGAACGACTGGCGCCAGTTCTTCTGACATTCCATCCCTGAGTCCCCACGGCGGCCGCACGCAAGTAGCGGCCGCAGTCGTTTTTCGCCCAGATTAAGCTAGTTTTTAGCATAATCAAGCCAGAAACTTGCTTGATTTGGGCAAATCAGGGGCCCTGGCCCAGGGGACAGACCTCCGCGCCACGCTTCCACGCGGGGGGCCGCGGCTCGATCGCGGGTCTGTCCCCGGTTCAGATGCCATTGGTTCGGACGTAAAAAAGCCGCCCGGCTTGCGCGGGGCGGCTTATGACCGACGCCTATGTCAGTATTCGCGGCGGTTCGGTTTGATTTCCTGCAATATCGTGGTCGATATTTCCTCGATCGATTTGGTGGTGGAGGACAGCCAGCGTATGCCTTCGCGTTTCATCATCATTTCCGCCTCGTTCACCTCGTAACGGCAGTTCTCTATCGATGCGTATTTACTGCCGGCGCGACGCTCATGGCGAATTTCCGACAAGCGCTCGGGTGTAATGCTGAGGCCGAATATCTTGGGCTTGAATGCGTACAGCGACGACGGTAATTTGCCGCGCTCGAAATCGTCCGGAATCAAGGGGTAATTGGCCGCCTTGATTCCATATTGCATGGCCAGATATAAACTGGTCGGCGTTTTGCCGGAACGGGAAACGCCGACCAGGATCACATCGGCCGACGCCAGATTCTTGTGCGACTGCCCGTCGTCGTGCGCCAGCGAGAAATTAATCGCCTCGATGCGGTTCTTGTATTCCTCGCTGTCCACGATATTATGCGAGCGGCCTATCGTGTGCGTGGATTTGACGCCCAATTCCTGTTCCAGCGGCGCCACGAAAGTCTGGATCAAATCCATATGCATGCCATTGGCGCGCCGTATCATTTCCGACAGCTCGGTTTTCACCAGCGTGGAAAAGATAATCGGCCGCTGGCCGTCGGCCGCCGCCGCCTCGTTAATCTTGCGCACCGCCTCGTAAGCCTTGTCCAGCGTGTCGATAAACGGCAGACGAATCTGCCGGAAACGCAGGTCGAACTGCGACAGCACCGAGTGGCCGAAAGTCTCCGCCGTGATGCCGGTGCCGTCGGAGACGAAGAACACCGTGCGGGCGGCGGCAGGGAGGGGGGCTGGACGTTGTTCTTGGGTCATAGGTAGGAATACTCAGTTTAATATTGTGAATCGTCAATTTGCCCGGCAGGCTGTAGAATGTAAGGCAACGGTAAGATTGTGCTGCACAGCGTCAAGAATAACAAGAATCATGCTGGGGCGGCCTGCGTAAAGATTTCTATCATCAGTAAGGGTGTCTAAATGACCAACTTGTCTAACGCAGCAACTTTGAAGGAGCAGCAGGATGGACAGGCCGTGTACGTGGCCTCGTTCGAACATCTTCGCATGACGGACGTCGAGTCCGTCGGCGGCAAGAACGCCTCCCTGGGCGAAATGATCAGCCAGCTGGCTGGCGCGGGCGTGCGTGTTCCCGGCGGCTTCGCCACGACCGCGCAAGCCTTCCGCGACTTCCTGTCGCACAGCGTCGGCGGCGGCAAGCCGCTGGCCGAGCGCATCGCCGACCGCCTGGAAGGCTTGAACATCGACGACGTCCGCTCGCTGGCGCAAGCCGGCGCCGAGATCCGTCAATGGATCGTCGAGACCCCGTTCCAGCCCCGCCTGCAGGCCGAGATCGAGGAGTTCTACGCGCGCCTGGTGGCCGACTCGGAAACCGAGATGTCGTTCGCCGTGCGTTCCTCCGCCACCGCCGAGGACTTGCCGGACGCTTCCTTCGCGGGCCAGCAGGAATCGTTCCTGAACGTGGTCGGCATTGAAAACGTGCTGGACGCGATGAAACACGTGTTCGCCTCCCTGTACAACGACCGCGCCATCTCCTACCGCGTGCACAAGGGCTTCACCCACGCCGAAGTGGCCTTGTCGGCCGGCGTGCAGCGCATGGTGCGCTCGGACGTGGGCGCCGCCGGCGTGATGTTCACCATCGACACCGAGTCCGGCTTCAAGGACGTGGTCTTCATCACCTCCAGCTATGGCCTGGGCGAGACCGTGGTGCAGGGCGCCGTCAATCCGGACGAGTTCTACGTCCACAAGCCGATGCTGGAGCAGGGCAAGTCGCCCGTCATCCGCCGCAACATCGGCTCCAAGCTGATCAAGATGGAATTCACCGCCGAGGCGAAAGCCGGCCGCTCCGTGAAAACCGTCGACGTGCCGATCGAAATGCGCAACCGCTACTCGCTGAACGACGCCGAAATCGTCGAGCTGGCGAAGTACGCCGTCATCATCGAGCGCCACTACCAGCGTCCGATGGACATCGAGTGGGGCAAGGACGGCCGCGACGGCAAGCTGTACATCCTGCAGGCGCGTCCGGAAACCGTTAAGTCGCAGCAGAAATCGACCGACGCGCAGCAGCGCTTCAAGCTCAAATCGACCGGCACCGTGCTGACCTCGGGCCGCGCGATCGGCCAGAAGATCGGCGCCGGCCCCGTGCGCGTGATCAGCGACCCGTCCGAAATGGAACGCGTGCAGCCGGGCGACGTGCTGGTGGCGGACATGACCGACCCCAACTGGGAACCGGTGATGAAGCGCGCCTCGGCCATCGTCACCAACCGCGGCGGCCGCACCTGCCACGCGGCGATCATCGCGCGTGAACTGGGCGTGCCGGCCGTGGTCGGCTGCGGCGACGCGACCGAACTGCTGAAGGACGGCACCTTCGTGACCGTGTCCTGCGCCGAGGGCGACGAGGGCAAGATCTACGACGGCCTGCTGGAAACCGAAGTGTCGGAAGTGGCGCGCGGCGAACTGCCGCCGATCAACACCAAGATCATGCTGAACGTGGGCAACCCGCAGCTGGCCTTCGACTTCCAGTCGGTGCCGAACGCCGGCGTGGGCCTGGCCCGCCTGGAGTTCATCATCAACAACAACATCGGCGTGCACCCGAAGGCGATCCTGGAATACCCGAACATCGACGCGGACCTGAAAAAGGCCGTGGAATCGGTGGCCCGCGGCCACGCCTCGCCGAAGGCCTTCTACGTCGACAAGCTGGCCGAGGGCATCGCCACCATCGCCGCCGCGTTCTGGCCGAAGAAAGTCATCGTGCGCCTGTCGGACTTCAAGTCCAACGAGTACAAGAAGCTGATCGGCGGTTCGCGCTACGAGCCGGACGAGGAAAACCCGATGCTGGGCTTCCGCGGCGCGGCGCGCTACCTGTCGGCCGACTTCGCCGGCGCGTTCGAGATGGAATGCTCGGCCATGAAGCGCGTGCGCAACGACATGGGCCTGACCAACGTCGAGATCATGGTGCCGTTCGTGCGCACCCTGGGCCAGGCCGAGAAGGTCATCAACCTGCTGGCCGCCAACGGCCTGAAACGCGGCGAGAACGGCCTGCGCGTCATCATGATGTGCGAAGTGCCGTCCAACGCGGTGCTGGCCGAGCAGTTCCTGGAGTTCTTCGACGGCTTCTCGATCGGTTCCAACGACCTGACCCAGCTGACCCTTGGCCTGGACCGCGATTCCGGCATGGAACTGCTGGCCGCCGACTTCGACGAGCGCGACCCCGCGGTGCAGGCGCTGCTGTCGATGGCGATCCAGGCCTGCCGCAAGCATGGCAAATACATCGGCATCTGTGGCCAGGGGCCTTCGGACCACCCCGAGCTGGCGGTCTGGCTGATGCAGCAGGGTATCGAGTCCATGTCGCTGAATCCGGACTCGGTGATCGATACCTGGCAAAAGCTGGCTACAATGCAGTAAGCAGGCGGCGGGGTTAGCCCCACGTAACGCTCAAACCCCGCCGCCTGTTCAGGCCGCGGGGTTTTTTATCAACCAAATGCAAAGGCCGGGGTCAGTCCCTCCGGGATCGGTAGGAGCCCCACCGGGGCTCCTACCCCCATCGGGTCTGACCCCGGATTCTGCCTCTGGGTTTTATTTTTCGGGAGTGCATCATGGCTGAATGGAGTATCTGGTTCCTGATCGCCGGCGCGCTGGTGGTGATGGAACTGCTGACCGGCACCTTCTACCTGTTGATGGTCGCCATCGGCCTGGCCGCCGGCGGCCTGGTGGCGCTGGCGGGCTTTTCCGCGCCGCTGCAGACGCTGGCGGCGGCCGTGGTCGGCGTGCTGGCCACGGGCATGCTGTGGCACAGCAAGTACGGCAGGGCGCGCACCATCGCCGCCACGGCCGACCCCAACGTCAACATGGACATCGGCCAGACCGTCACCGTGCCGCAGTGGCAGGACGGCGCGGCTCGCGTGATGTACCGCGGCGCCCTGTGGGACGTGGAACTGGCGCCCGGCAGCGCGTCCGCGCCCGGGCAGTACACGATACGCGAGGTGCGCGGCAGCCGGCTGATCGTCGGCGCTTGATTTGGCAATTCCCTTTTGAGTCAACCTGGAGAGCACATATGGAAATAGGCATAGGCAACGTGAGCGTCATCATCTTCATCCTGGCGCTGGTCTTCGTCTTCAAGACCATCAACGTGGTGCCGCAGCAGCACGCGTGGGTGGTCGAACGGCTGGGCAAGTACCACGCCACGCTGGGTCCTGGACTGAACATCGTTGTCCCCTTCGTCGACCGCATCGCCTACAAGCACGTGCTGAAGGAGATCCCGCTCGACGTGCCGTCGCAGGTCTGCATCACCAAGGACAACACGCAGTTGCAGGTGGACGGCATCCTGTACTTCCAGATCACGGACGCCATGCGCGCCTCCTACGGCTCGTCCAACTACATCTCCGCCATCACGCAGCTGGCGCAGACCACGCTGCGCTCGGTGATCGGCCGCATGGAGCTGGACAAGACCTTCGAGGAACGCGACCACATCAACGCGTCCATCGTCAACGCCATCGACGAATCCGCCGCCAACTGGGGCGTGAAAGTGCTACGTTACGAGATCAAGGACCTGACGCCGCCGTCCGAGATCCTGCACGCGATGCAGGCGCAGATCACGGCCGAGCGGGGAAAGCGCGCGCTGATCGCCGCCTCCGAGGGGCGCCAGCAGGAGCAGGTCAATATCGCCAACGGCGAGCGCGAAGCCTCGATCGCGCGCTCGGAAGGCGACAAGCAGTCGGCCATCAACCGCGCCGAGGGCCAGGCCGCCGCCATCGTCGCGATCGCCGAGGCCACCGCCAACGCGCTGCGCCAGGTCGGCACGGCCATCCAGTCGGCGGGCGGCGAGTCGGCCATGCAACTGCGGGTGGCCGAACAGTACGTGCAGGCCTTCGAGAAGCTGGCCAAGACCAACAACTCGCTGATCGTCCCCGCCAACGTGGGCGACATGAGCAGCCTGATCGCCACCGCGATGCAGGTGGTGAAGACGCAGAAGCCGAGCGTGGTCGCCGCCGGCCGCCAGCACGATGCCAACACTTGAGGTTTGAGGAAGGAATGAAATGGGTACTTGGGCAATAGACGCTTTCGGCAACGACATCGCGCTGGACTGGGCGGAAGACTTGCAGGAATCGAAGGATCTCTACTTTATCGAGAACACCTTGAACAACGTGCTGTCGGCCGACAGCGCCGCCTACCTGGAGGCGCCGTTCGCGGCCGAGGGGCTGGCGGCGATCGAGGTGCTGGCGCGGCTGCAGGGCCAGCCCGGCGAGGCGGAGGAGGGCATCGATGCCTGGGTGGACGAGGTGCGCGCGAAGTTCAAACGCCGTCCGGACCTGGTCGAGAAAGCGCAGCGCGCCATCGACCACATCCTGTCGGACAAATCGGAACTGCGGGAACTGTGGGCGGACGGCGACGACTACGACAGCTGGCGCGCCGCCGTGGAAGCGCTGCGGACCCGCGTCAGCGCCTGAATATTTGATCAGGACAAACGTGCGCGGGTTGCCAATGCCCGTTCGAAGTGGCATTGTGTAGCCTGACGACAATATCAACGGAACCATCGTGAGCACTACGCTGTATTCGGCCTTCGTACCGGTCTTCATCCACTACCTGCGGCAACTGCACGCGACGCTGGCCGTGGCCGAGAATCATGAGCGCCGCACCGGCAAGCCGCTGCTGCGCGCGGGCCTGGCCGAGGGCATGTTCCCGTTCGCGCAACAGGTCACCACCGCCTGCGGCTTCACCGTGCGCGCCTGCTGCCCCTTGCTGGGCGCGGACGCGCCGGTGCTGGCCGGCGGCGACCAGGATTGGAACGCCCTGCGCATCCGCGTCGAGGCCACCGTCGCGTGGCTGGAACAGGTGCCGGCCGAGCCCATCAACGCCGCCGAGGACATGCAGGTGGTGACGCAGGCCGGGCTGGTCTCGCCAGTGTTCTCGGGCAGCGACTTCGCGCTGTCGTACGCGCTGCCCAACTTCTTCTTCCACCTGGTGACGGCGCACTCCATCCTGCGCAGCCACGGCGTGCCGGTCGGGAAGGAAGACTTCGACGGCTACCACCAGTACCAGCCCGGCTTCAGCTTCCCCCAAACCAAATAGAACGACGAATGAGTCTTTTATCCGTACGCGAGTTCTTCTCGTCCCGCCAGCTGGACATCCCCATCATCGAGCTCGAAGCCAGCACCGCCACCGTGGCGCTGGCCGCCGAGGCGCACGGCGTGGAGCCGGGTCGCATCGCCAAGACGCTGGCCTTCCGTGTCGCCGAGGGACGGGTGATCCTGCTGGTGGCCAGCGGCGACGCCCGCATCGACAACAGGAAGTTCAAGGACACCTTCGGCAAGGGCAAGATGCTCAACGCCGAGGAGGTGGTGGAGCTGACCGGTCATCCCGTGGGAGGTGTCTGCCCCTTCGGCCTGGCGCGGCCGCTGCCCATCTACCTGGACAAGTCGCTGCAAGCCTACGACGAGGTGCTGCCGGCGGCCGGCTCCATCAACAGCGCCGTGCGCGTCACCTTGCCCATGCTGGCCGAGCTCACGGCCGGCGAGTGGGTGGACGTGTGCCAGGCCGCGCAGGCGCTCGAAGCGGCCTGACATCCCCGGCGCCGCCACCATGCTGATCTTCGGCGAACACGAGGCGCAGGCGGGAGCGGCTGAACTGGCGGGCTTCCTGGCCCGGCACCGCAACGTGCTGGTGCTGACCGGCGCGGGCATCAGCACCGCGTCCGGCATACCGGACTACCGTGACAAGGACGGCGTGCGGCGCGGCCGCGCGCCCGTGCAGGGGCCGGAATTCCGCAAGCAGGACGCCGTGCGCCGCCGCTACTGGGCGCGCAGCATGGTGGGCTGGCCGACCCTGGCGCAGGCCTCGCCGAACGCCGCGCACGTCGCGCTGGCGGAGCTGGAGTCGCGGGGCGGGCTGGGTTCCATCATCACGCAGAACGTGGACGGCCTGCACCAGCGGGCGGGCAGCCGCAGGCTGATCGAACTGCACGGAAACATCCACGGCGTGGTGTGCCTCGAATGCCGCGCCCAATACGCGCGCGTGGACATCCAGCGCCAGCTGCTGCGCGAGAATCCCGCGCTGGCGCAAACCAATGCCCAGCCGCTGCCGGACGGCGACGCGCAACTCGAACCGGAGGCGCTGGACGATTTCCACGTCCCGCATTGCGCGCGATGCGGCGGCGTGCTGCAGCCGGACGTGGTGTTCTTCGGCGATAACGTGCCGCCCGAACGCACCGGAGAGGCGCTGCGCTGGATGGCGGAGGCGGACGCGCTGCTGGTGGTGGGATCGTCGCTGATGGTGTTTTCGGGCTACCGCTTCTGCAAGCTCGCGGCGGCGGCGGGCAAGCCCATCGCCGCGATCAACGCGGGCAAGACCCGCGCGGACGATCTGATGGAACTGAAGATCGCGGCCTCCGCCGAAATCGTGCTGCCTATGCTAGCCAAACCCGGACTCGAAGGCTGGGGTCAGACCCGGCGGGTCTGACCCCGGATGTTGCCTCTGGGTCAATGCATCAGCATCGATCGAACAATGCCTTCCTTCGCCAGCGCGTAGTCGTGCGCGGCCAGCACGTAGTTGGTGTTCGGCTGGATCACCTTGATGTTCACGAACACCATGTCGCTGGTCTCCGCGTAGGAGCCCACCACGATCGCCTGCGCGCTGTGGTTGTGCGCCACATCGGTGATCTCGCGCGTCAGCATCATCTCGCCCTGGTTGCGCTTCAGGTAGACGCTGTTACGCAGCTTCATCTCCAGCATGTTCAGGCGACCCTGCGACAGGCGCGTCGAGATCTGCTCCGAGATCAACCGGCCCAGGGTGGTGGTCTGCTCCAGCGCGTCGATGTTGACCACGGTGGCCATGATCAGTGGCTTGTCCGCCAGCAGCTTGCCGCTCAGCTGCGCCAGCAGCACGTCCGCCACCGCGTAATTGGAAGCGATGAACTGGTTGGACGAGACGGTCGAGTAATTGGTCTGTTCCTTGGGCGGCTCGCTCGCGCAGCCGGCCAGCAGCAGGGGCAGCGAAAGGGACAACGAAAGGGACAGCGACGCCAGCTTGCGCATCATTTGTCACCCCGCACCTGGAAGGTCTTCATGTGCCTGACGTCCGCCGGATCGTCCGGGATGCCGTACAAGCTGCGGTCGCCCTCGGACACGTAATAGGCCGAGCTGTTGCGCGCGTAGTAGCGGTACTGGTCGGACACGGACACCGTCACGATCAGCTCCGTCTTCGGCGTGCCGCCGGCGGCGAGATGCGCCTGGCGGAACTGGTTGAATTCATAAGCGCCCGCGATGGCCATCGCCGCGCCGGCCGGCGGCAGCGCCGCCACCGCCAGCACGCCCGGAGCGATCACGGCCACCTCGCCTTCGAAGCGGGTCTGGACGCGGTCCGGGCTGAAGACCAGCGCCTGCACGTCGATATCGACCTTCAGCGACCCGGCCTCGTGGCGCGACACCACGTAGCCGTTCCGCACCAGGATGGAGGTGATGTGCGTGGCCAGCGCGCGCTCGAAGGGCGACGCCTTGGACGACGGCTCGGCTACGTACACCGGCCGCTGCGGACCCTTGCGGATGCCGTCCGTCAGCCCTTTTTCCAGATGGCCGGCGATCGCGCCCCAGTGGGCGGCGGCCTGCAGCTGGTATTGCCTGGACGCGGGGAAATCGGTCGCCAGTGGCGTGGGCGAATAGCGCGCCGCGCATCCGGTCAGCAGGGCGCCGAACATAATGGTTACTGCGATTTTCGGGGCCATGGATTCCTCGTCGTTCATAGGGTGTGCCCGCCCAGTTTACCACGTGCGTTTCTGCTTAGAAACTCCACAGGCATGAAAAAGCCCGGCGCGGGGCCGGGCCGGTGCTCTGTCGTGGTGCATTAACGACGGTGCTGCTTCATGGCGGACGCCACTTCGCGCGACGCGTCGCGATCCTTCTCGGTGGCGCGCTTGTCGTGCTGCTTCTTGCCCTTGGCCAGGCCGATCTCGCATTTCACGCGGCCGCCCTTGTAGTGCAGGTTCAGCGGCACCAGCGTGTAGCCGGAGCGGGTCGCCTTGCCGATCAGTTTATCCAGTTCGGCGCGGTGCAGCAGCAGCTTGCGGGTGCGCACGGCCTCCGGGCTGATGTGGGTGGACGCGGTCGGCAGGGCGCTGATGTGGGCGCCGAACAGATACAGCTCGTCGCCCTTGATGGTCACGTAGGCTTCCTTGATCTGCACGCGCGCGTCGCGGATTGCCTTCACTTCCCAGCCCTCGAGCACGAGTCCGGCTTCGAACCGGTCCTCGATGAAGTAGTCGTGAAAGGCTTTTTTGTTATCGGCAATTGTCATGGGTGGGTAAATAAGCGCGGGTCGGTTAAACTACGGTTCCTGCGCGCGGGGCGCGGATAAACCAACATAATATCAAACGGTAACACAATGGCAGTAGTGCACAAGTCGGTTATCCTCGGATACAGCGCCGAACAAATGTTCGAACTGGTGGCCAAGGTCGAAGATTATCCCAAATTTCTGCCATGGTGTGGCGGGGTGGACATCAAGGACCGCGGCGACAACACGCTGGTGGCCAGCCTGGCGATCCATTATCACGGCATCCACCAGAGTTTTACCACGTCCAACGTGAACACGCGGCCCAGCAGCATGAAGATGACGCTGGTGGACGGACCCTTCAAGACGCTGGACGGCACCTGGACCTTCAAGCCGCTGCGCGAAGACGCGTGCAAGGTGGAACTGGACCTGCACTACGAATTCGCCAGCCGTATACTGGAACAGGTGATCGGCCCCGTGTTCGGCATGATCGCCAACAGCATGGTCGATTCCTTCTGCAAACGGGCCGAAACGGTATATGGCAGCTGACCAGATCAATGTGCAAGTGTGCTACGCCACCGACACGCTGACGTTCCTGCGGGACCTGCGGCTGGAGGCGGGCGCCACGATCCGGCGCGCGCTGGACGTGAGCGGGCTGGCGATCGAAGTGCCGGGCATCGACTTGGCGGCGATGGCGGTCGGCATCCACGGCAAGAAAAAGACGCTCGACACCGTGTTGCGCGAGCACGACCGGGTCGAAGTCTACCGCCCCCTGATCGCCGACCCCAAGCAAGCCCGCCGCAGCCGCCGCCCCCGCAAAGACGCCTAACGTTATCAAACAAACATCGGTGTCAGGCGCGACATTCGGACATTTTTCGCTGGAAATGTCCGAATGTCGCGCCTGACACCGATGTGTTTTTGTTAAGTCGGGACGAGGACGGTGAGGTGGTGGACGGCGCCGGGGGCGATGCCGGTTACGCGCGCTTCGGGCAGGCGCTGGCCGCCTTGTGTGACCGTCACTTCCCGCACGTCGCCGCGGCGGATGTCGAGCACGAACTTGGCGCCGCGGAATAGCCGTGTCACCTTCATCTTGTCCCAGCCGTCCGGCAGCCGCGGGTTGATGCGCAGGCCGTCGCCGTCGCCTTGCAGGCCGCACAGGCCTTCGATGACGCAGCGGTACGCCCACGATGCGGTGCCGGTGTTGAACAGCTGGCTGGAGCGGCCCGCCTGCCCGGGGTATTGGTGGTACGCGCCACGGTAGTAGTTGGGGATGAACACCGGCAGTTGCCCGCGCCGCAGGTAGTCTTCCTCGGCCGGCCCGGGGATCATCTGGCGCAGCAGCTTGTAGGCGCGGTTCGCGTCCCCCACCGTGTACAGGCTGTAGATGTAGAACACGGCCGCGTGGTTGTAGACGGCGCCGTTCTCGGCCGAGCCGGGATGCTTTTGCGTCACCCTTCCCACGTCTTCGCGCATGGCGCTGAAGGGCGGCGCGAACATGGCTACGCCATACGGCGTGCTCAATTGCTCGTCGACCTCTGCCAACATTTTTTCGCGCCGCTCCGCGTTGGCCGCGCCGCCGAGTATGGCCCATGCCTGCGGATTGAGCCAGATGCGCCCCTCGTGGTCCCGCTTCGTGCCGAAGGTGACGCCGTCGTCGGTGATGCCGCGCGCGTACCAGTCGCCGTCCCACAGGTGTTGGTTGGCGGCGTCGTTGACGGCTTGCGCGCCGGCGCGGAAGTGCGCAGCGCGGGACTCGTCGCCGCGGCGCGCGCACACCTCGGCCCACAGGTTCAGCGCGTAGGCGGTGGCGACGGTCAGCCAGCCGGACACGCCTTTCCCCTTGTAGCCGACCATGTTCATCGGGTCGCACCAGTCGCCCTGGGCGATGTAGCTCAGGCCACGCTCGTCGCGCGCCTCCAACAGCCAGTCCATGGCGCGGCCGATGCGCTCGAACACCGTGGCGCCCTGGCCGTCGTCCGCGCCGCGCACGATCTCGTCCAGCATCGCGTGGTCGGCGGTTTCGTCCAGGTAGGCCTTGAGGCAGACCGGCAGCCACACGCAGTGGTCGGTGTGCGGCACCTGGTTGATGTATTTGAGCTCGGCGCCCTCGGCCAGCAGGATCCCGTCCGGCATGGCGCCGCTGGCTTCCTGCTGCGACAGCGCGTGCAGGAAGGCGGCGCGCGTGACGGCGGGCCGGATGTAGCTCATGCCCATGTTGTCCTGCAGGTAGTTGCGGGTCTGCGGGTCGGTGGTCAGGCGGTTGACGTCGCCGTGGTAGTAGACCTGGCGCGCCAGCCAGTTGTTGACGAAGTTGTCCAGCTCCGGGTCCGGCGTCTCGATCTCCAGGCAGCCGCGCCCCTGTTCGATGTACTCGGCGTAGTCGCGCCGCGTGTCCGCGTACGCCCGCGGGTTCAGATACTTGCCACGCATGGCGAGGATCTCGGCGTCGTCGTGGGCGGGGCCGAACAGGAAGCGGTATTCGCGCTCGCCTTGCGCATCCAGTTCAAGACGGTATTGGACCGCGGCGGCCGGCGTCTCATAGCGCGCTTCGCCGCGCGCCAGTTCCGCGCCCCGCAGCGCGGATGGCGCGTGCAGGCCGCCTTCGCCCTCGAAGGCCTGCTGCACGGTTTCCCAGGAGTGGGGCGGCGTCTCGCACAGGAAGTAGGTCTTGTCCTTGAAGTACTTGTTCTTGAAGTAGTCGGCCACCTTCTGGTAGGGCGTCACGCAGCTCGCCACCACGCCGCCCAGGTCCGCGCGGTATTCGGCGGACTGGTTCATCCACGACATGTAGCCGATCGGGAAATAGGGATAGACGCTGACGCGGCGCGCGCGGCCGGACAGGTTGACGACCTTGAGCGTCCACAGCTCCACCACGTCGTCGGTCGGCAGGCCCAGTGTCAGTTCGACGCGGATGCCCAGGTGTTCGACGGTCCAGGCGATGTCGCTCTTGCCGACCGAGAAGCGGAAGCTGTCCACCGGCGCGCGCACCGGCTCGTACGGCGCCGAGAACAGCTGGCCGTCGTCCTCGTCCTTGATGTAGACGAAGCGGCCCGGATGGTGGGCGTAGTAGTTCTGTTCCGGCTGCATGAAGGTCTTCGCCTCGAGGTTGGGCGCGTAGGCGTACTTGGCCGGCTCGGGTTGCATGAACTGCGCGGTGGCGTAGCCGCGGCAGGTCACCTGTATCATCATTTTGCGGTTCCACAGGAAGCCGCCGGCCTTGGGCATGGCCGTGGGGCTGGTCAGTTCGTAGCGGTCGCCGTTGTGGGTGGGGTGTAATAGGGTCATGGCTTGCGTGCGCTCAGTTCGGACTGGATTCGGGCCAGCGTTTGCTTGTCGAGGTTATAGAAGAACATCACCGCCACGGCCAGCGCGGCGAAGAATGCGGGGATCACCGACATCAGCCAGACGATGCCGGCCTGCGAACCCGGGGTCTGCGCGGCGTTCGGCACATAGCCCAGGGCGGTGAACAGGGAGCCGATCACGGCCACCGCCAGCGCGGTGCCCAGCTTCTGCGAGAAGGTGGCGGCGGCGAAGGTCATGGCGGTGGCGCGGCGGCCGGTGCGCCACTCGTTGTAGTCGGCGGTGTCGGCGTACATGGAGAAGGCCAGCGGCGACTTGGGGCCGAGCACGAAGCCCATGGCCACCTGCAGCGCGTACATCAGCCACACCGCGTCCTTCGGCACGAAGAAGAAGGCGCTGGAGAGCAGGGCGGTGGCGCTCATCAAGATCATCAGCAGCTTCTTCTTGTCGACGAAGCGCGTCATCAAGGGCGTCAGCGCGGCGCCGGCCGCCGCCGCCATCATGTAGGCGGGGATGAAGGTGGCCAGCAGTTCCGGGCGCCCCACGTGGTACTTGAAGTAGTAGGCGGCCGTGGTGGTGCGCAGGGTGATCGTGACCATGATGATCAGGGCCAGGAAGAACAGCACCACCCACGGGCGGTTGCGCGCCAGGTCCTTGATGTCCTGCGCCACGTTGCTGTTCTGCGCGGGCGGCGGGGCGATGCGCTCGCGGGTGTTGAGGAAGGTGACCGTGAACAGCGCGGTCGCCGCCAGGGCCCAGGCCAGCATGGCGAGCTGCCAGCCGCGCTGCTCGTCGCCCGCGCCCAGCAGCTTGACCATCACCGGCGTGGCGGCCGTGACCAGCGTGCTGCCGGCGAAGGCGAAGATGAAGCGCAGGCCGTTGATGGTGGAACGTTCCTGCGGGTCGCCGGACATCACGCCGGACAGCGCGTTGTAGGGGATGTTGACGCCGGTGTAGCAGACCATCATCAGCAGATAGGTGCCGTAGGCCCAGGCGAGCTTGCCGTCGTGGCCGAGGTCGGGCGTGGTGTAGGTGAGCACGGCGGCGGCGGCCAGCGGCAGCGCCATCCACACCAGGTAGGGGCGGAACTTGCCGTGGCGGGTCGTGGTGCGGTCGGCCAGCGCGCCTATCATCGGATCGGTGAAGGCGTTGACGATCTTGATCATGAACAGCATGGAGGCGGCGGCGCCGGCCGAGATGCCGAACACGTCGGTGTAGAAGAACAGCAGGAAGGTGGCGATATTGGTCCAATAGAAATTGAAGCCCATGTCGGCGACGCCGTAGCTCATCTTCTCGCGCCACGACAGAGGAGCGTTGCTGGCATTCGTCTCTCTTTTCATATTTCCCGCCGGTTGGCGATAGTGCTATGGTAGCGCTATCAGTCACGGCAGTGTAACGCTTCAGCGGATTTTGTAAAGCGCTATCGATGTTGCGGTGCAGCATCGCGGCGTCAAGCGGCGTCAACAACGCTTTGGGGTCAGACCCCAAAGCGGCGTGAGCAGTGGGCCTCAGGCGCTTTCGCGCGCCATCACGGTAAAGCCTAGGTCGACATGGGTATGGGCGGGGGCTTCGCCACGGATCACCGAGCGCAGCAGCGTCGCGGACTCGTAGCCGACGCGGTAGCGCGGCGTGGCGATGGTCGTCACCGATGGATTCATCCACGCGGAGGCGGGCAGGTCGTTGAAGCCGCAGATGGCCAGCTGCCTGGGCACGCTGATGCCGCGCCGCTGGCACTGGAAGATGGCGCCGTGCGCCAAGTCGTCGTTGCAGCAGAAGATGGCGTCCATGTCCGGCACCAGCGACAGCATGCGTCCCACCAGCTCGGCCCCCAGCGCGATGGTGGACGGATCGGCCACCATCAGCTCCAGCCGCGGGTCGGCCAGTCCCGCCTCGTCCATCGCCTTGCGGTAGCCCTCGGCGCGCTTGATGGTGCGCTCGTCCAGCTGCGCGGCCATGAAGCCGATGCGCTTGTAGCCCTTGTCGATCAGGTAGCGCGTCATGGTGTGGCCGGCCTGGGTCTGCGAGAAGCCGACCGACAGTTGCTGCGGGTCGGCGCTCAGGTCCATCATCGACACCACCGGCACGCGCGAGGTGTCCAGCATCTTTTGCACGGCCTTGCTGTGCGACAGGCCGGACAGCAGGATGCCGTCCGGATTCGACTGCATGTACACGTTCAGCAGTTTTTCCTCCTCGGCGTCCGAGTAGCGGGTGTTGCCGATCAGGATCTGGTAGCCGTGCGGGTCCAGCGCGTCCTGTATGCCCTGCAGCACGGCGGTGAACACCGTGTTCGACAGCGACGGCACCAGCACCACGATGACGTTCGACTTCGACGAGGCCAGCGCGCGGGCGGCGCGGTTGGGCACGTAGCCCAGTTCCTCGACCGCTTTTTCCACGCGTTCGCGCAGCAGGGGGGAGACCAGTTCGGGCTGGCTGATGGCGCGCGAGGCGGTCATGGTGGCGACGCCCGCGTGTTCGGCGACCGAGGCGAGGGTGACACGGCCGCTGGCGCGGCTCTTGCCGTTGGGTGATTTGCTCATTCCGGGAATTTCTTCTTATTTTGATAGCGGTAACAGTGACGTACTCCGATCCTGCGCCCCTTTATTTCGGGCATTTGGACAGGATTTCCGCGTTGCGTTTCGCGCGCTGGGCGCGTTGTTCATCGGACAGGAAGTAGCGCTGGCCCTTGTCGTCGTAGGCGCTGATGGGGCGGCCCGAGTCGAGCGAATGGCTGAAGCTGCGCGCCAGCGCGCAGTTCTCGGCCGTGTCGGCGTTGTGCTTGGCTTCCTGCTGGGATTTCTGTTCGGCCGCCGCCGCCTCGGCGCGGCGCTTGTTGAAGTCGGCGTTGCGCTCGGCGATGGACGGCGGGGCCTTCTTGTCCGCGGCGGCCTTGTCGGCCGGGGCGGGGGCGGGCGGCGCGTCCGCCGGCGCGGCGGCTTGCGCGGCGGCGGCGTTCGCGGCTGCGGCCGCCGCCTGGCGGGGCTGCTTGAGGATGCGGTTTTGCGGCACCGAGGGCGGCGGTGGCTGGTCCGACAGCTGCTTCATGCCCTTCTCGTCCAGCCACATGTATTGCGCCTGGGCGAGCGCGGGCATGGCCAGGGCGGCCGCCACCAGTAAGCTCATCGGTAAATGTTTCATTGCGGATAGTCCTTTGATCTGCGGCAGATTCTCCATGATTTCACCCTGCTGTCAACCGTAAGCACCTTTTTTCCCCCAAGTAAAGACGTATTCCGTGGCTTCCTGTATAATCCACTTTTGCGCCTATAGGAAAAGTACTATGCGTTTACTTCAAAAAGCACTCACCTTCGATGACGTGCTGCTCGTCCCAGCGTATTCCAATATTCTGCCCGCGGATACGTCTCTCAAAACTCGCCTGACCCGCAACATCTCGCTCAATATTCCGCTGCTGTCGGCAGCGATGGATACCGTGACCGAAGCCCGCCTGGCGATCGCCATGGCGCAGGAAGGCGGCATCGGCATCATCCACAAGAATCTGAAGCCGAAGGACCAGGCCCGCGAAGTGGCCCGCGTCAAGCGTTTTGAGGCAGGCGTGCTGCGCGATCCGATCACGATCCCGCCGGACATGAAGATTCGCGACGTCATCAAACTGACGGAACAGTATGGCATCTCCGGTTTCCCGGTGGTGGAGGGCAAACAAGTAGTCGGTATCATCACCAACCGCGACCTGCGCTTCGAACAGGAGCTGGACGCCGAGGTGCGCGCCAAGATGACCCCGCGCGACAAGCTGGTGTACGTGAAGGAGGGCGCCGATACCGCCGAGGCCAAGCGCCTGATGAACAAGCACCGCCTGGAGCGCGTGCTGGTGGTGGACGACGCCTTCAACCTGCGCGGCCTGATCACCGTGAAGGACATCCAGAAGTCGACCGAACACCCGAACGCCTCGAAGGACCAGCACGGCAAGCTGCTGGTGGGCGCTGCCGTCGGCGTCGGCGCGAAGGACGAGGAACGCATCGAACTGCTGGTCGCCGCCGGTGTGGACGTGCTGGTGGTCGACACCGCCCACGGCCACTCGCAAGGCATCCTGGACCGCGTGAAATGGATCAAGACCAGGTTCCCGCACGTGGACGTCATTGGCGGCAACATCGCCACCGCCGCCGCCGCCAAGGCGCTGGTCGAATACGGCGCGGACGCGGTCAAGGTCGGCATCGGCCCCGGCTCCATCTGCACCACCCGCATCGTGGCCGGCGTGGGCGTGCCCCAGATCACCGCGATCTCGAACGTGGCCGAGGCGCTCGAGGGCACCGGCGTGCCGTGCATCGCCGACGGCGGCATCCGCTTCTCGGGCGACATCTCGAAGGCGCTGGCCGCCGGCGCGTCGACCGTGATGATGGGCTCCATGTTCGCCGGCACCGAAGAGGCGCCGGGCGAGGTGATCCTGTACCAGGGCCGCTCGTACAAGTCCTACCGCGGCATGGGTTCGCTGGGCGCGATGTCGGACGGCTCGGCCGACCGCTACTTCCAGGACGCCACCATGAAGGCCGACAAGTTCGTGCCGGAAGGCATCGAGGGCCGCGTCGCCTACAAGGGCAGCGTGCTGGCCATCATCTTCCAGCTGGTCGGCGGCGTGCGCCAGTCCATGGGCTACTGCGGCTGCGCCACCATCGACGAACTGCGCGAGAAGGCGGAATTCGTCGAGATCACGTCGGCCGGCATGCGCGAATCGCACGTCCACGACGTACAGATCACCAAGGAAGCGCCGAACTACCGTTCGGGCGACTAATCGCTTCCACGACGCCGGCGCGGCAGCCTGCCCGCCGGCGTTTCTCTTTTCCTCTACGTTTTAGCGCCCATTCATGCACTCTAAAATCCTCATCCTTGATTTCGGTTCCCAGGTTACCCAGCTGATCGCCCGCCGCGTGCGCGACTCCGGCGTGTTCTCCGAGGTCTATCCCTACGACATCGGCGACGACTTCGTGCGCAACTACGGCGCCTCGGGCGTGATCCTGTCCGGCAGCCACAACTCCACCCTGGAAGGCGATTCGCCGCGCGCGCCGCAAGCCGTGTTCGAGCTGGGCGTGCCCGTGCTGGGCATCTGCTACGGCATGCAGACCATGGCCGCGCAACTGGGCGGCAAGGTCGAGAACGGCCTGGTGCGTGAATTCGGCTACGCCGAGGTGCGGGCCCGCAGCCACACCAAGCTGCTGGACGGCATCAACGACTTCGTCACCAGCGAAGGCCACGGCATGCTGAAGGTGTGGATGAGCCACGGCGACAAGGTGCTGGAAATGCCGCCGGGCTTCAAGCTGATGGGCGACACGCCGAGCTGCCCGATCGCCGCCATGGCCGACGAGGAGCGCCGCTTCTACGCCGTGCAATTCCACCCGGAAGTGACGCACACCGAGCAGGGCAAGGCCATCCTGGGCCGCTTCGTGCACGAGATCTGCGGCTGCAAGTCCGACTGGAACATGCCGGACTACATCTCCGAGGCGGTCGAGAAGATCCGCGCGCAAGTGGGCACCGACGAGGTCATCCTCGGCCTGTCCGGCGGCGTCGACTCCTCCGTGGCCGCCGCGCTGATCCACCGCGCCATCGGCGACCAGCTGACCTGCGTGTTCGTCGACCACGGCCTGCTGCGCCTGAACGAAGGCCAGATGGTGATGGACATGTTCGCCAAGAACCTGGGCGTCAAAGTCATCCGCATCGACGCGGAAGACCAGTTCATGGGCCACCTGGCCGGCGTCACCGATCCCGAGCAGAAGCGCAAGATCATCGGCCGCGAGTTCGTTGAAGTGTTCCAGGCCGAGTCGGGCAAGCTGGTCAACGCCAAATGGCTGGCGCAGGGCACCATCTACCCGGACGTGATCGAATCGGCCGGCAAGGGCAAGAAGGGCCAGACCATCAAGAGCCACCACAATGTGGGCGGCCTGCCGGACACCATGAAGCTCAAACTGCTGGAACCGCTGCGCGAACTGTTCAAGGACGAAGTGCGCAAGCTGGGCGTGGCGCTGGGCCTGCCGCATGACATGGTGTATCGCCATCCATTCCCGGGCCCGGGCCTGGGCGTGCGCATCCTGGGCGAAGTCAAGAAGGAATACGCCGACCTGCTGCGCCGCGCGGACGCCATCTTCATCGAGGAACTGCGCAACACGCCGTACGAGTTCATCGCCGGCCAGGCCGTGAACACGGAAGAGCTGCCGAAGAACTGGTACGAGGCGACGTCGCAGGCGTTCGCGGTGTTCTTGCCGGTGAAATCGGTGGGCGTGATGGGCGACGGCCGCACCTACGAATACGTGGTGGCGCTGCGCGCCGTGCAGACGCAGGACTTCATGACCGCGCACTGGGCGCACCTGCCGCACGCGCTGCTGGGCAAGGTGTCGAACCGCATTATCAATGAAGTGCGCGGGCTGAACCGGGTGGTGTACGACATCAGTGGCAAGCCGCCGGCGACGATCGAGTGGGAGTGATTCGTTTCGGCATAGTCTTAGTCGCGTGACTGATGAAGAAGCCCTGTTTTTACAGGGCTTCTTCATTGGACGGAGTAGTGTGGGAGGTGGTGATAAATGCTAAGCTTGAGCGCGCTGAGGGAATAGACGGAGGGGCAGAATGCCCACATGCTGGATAGTCGCGGGACCAAATGGTGCAGGCAAGACCACATTCGCGCTGACCTACTTGCCAAAGGTCGCTCAGTGCAGCAGGTTCATCAACGCAGATTTGATTGCTGCTGGGTTGTCGCCGTTGGCGCCCGAGCGAGAATTGCTCGCTGCCAGCCGTCTGCTTCTGCGAGAGGTTGAGGCCTGCATACGGCAACGCAAGGACTTTGCGTTCGAAACGACGTTGGCTGGCCGTGGTTACCTGAAATTGGTGCGCCGACTGCGCGCCGAAGGCTGGCGGGTGGACCTGATCTATCTGGCCTTGCCAAGCAGGGATATGTCCCATCTTCGTGTTGCGGAACGTGTGGCTCATGGCGGGCATAATATTCCAGCTGCTGATATTGAGCGGCGTTTTTCGCGGAGTCTGGGAAATTTGCTAAACTTTTTTAGTTCTGCGGTAGACTCGTGCAGTTGCTTCATGAACAGTGGTCCTATGCCGGAACTTGTATTTGAACAGCAAGGCGATCAGCGCAATGTGATTAACGCGACGCTCTATCAACTATTGCTTCAGGAAGCAGAACCATGAATATCACGACATCAACACCGTCTCCACAGGCCCAGGCGATGCTGAAGGCATTGCAACAAGCTGTTACTGAAAGCTTGGAGCGCAAGCGGAAGCTTGGGCAATACGCAGTCATGTGGCAAGATGGCCGCCCGATACGGGTCGAAGGGGATGCGAATAATGTCAAGGAGTAATTGATTCCTTGCTTCACATGAGCGGTTCGACGAGAATCCAATTATAGGCTTTGGAAGGAGTGCAGGCCAAGGGCGTCGAATTTCTCGGCAAATCAAACCCACTCCGAACTAAGGCTTTCTGCTTGCTGCAGTGTTGCGTCAGGCGGCTCTCGCCTGAGCTCACTGGCCCGCTTGTTCGACCTCCATCATGAACGGCGCCGCGGGCAGGTCGTCGCCGCCATACAGATTCACGTAGGGCGCATCGGCCCAGGCATAACGCACGTGCGTCCTGCCCGGCAGATTGGCCCCTTTCAGCGTCACCGTGTCGCCTTGCGCCACCGCCAGCGCATACTCGCAGGCCGCGCCGGCGCACGCTTCGAAACCGATCGCATGGCCGGCGCTATAGGTGCGCAAGCCGCCGCCGGTGTTCTTGAATTTGACCACCAGGTCTTCACCCGAGCGCGTCACGCCGGCCGCTTCCGGGCCTCCGGGCGCGATCGCCTCGCCGTAGGCGAGCGCGCGGGCCGCACGGGCCAGCCGTTCGCCGACCACGGCTTTCTGCGGAGGATGAACGTCGGTGCGGTCGCCCACGTCGATGGTGACGGCCAACCCCGCATGCCGGTCGTTCCGAACGGTCCTGGCCTGGGCCTCGCGCAACTGCGCCCAGTTAGATAGCCCGGGCTTGGTCGCGACTGAGCCGAACGACGACAGCTGGGCGACGAGGAAGGGCAATTCCGGCTGGGCGAAGGTCTCGCGCCAATCGGCGATCAGCAGCGGCAGCAGCGTCTCGTATTCCTTTGCCGCGTCGGTGTTGGACTCGCCTTGGTACCAGGCGGCCAATTTGAACTTGTAGCCGGCCAGCGGCGCGATCATCGCGTTGTGCAGAGTCGACAGGCTGGTCGGTATATCCCATGGCGCCGGCGGGATCGACAACCCCTTCGAGCGCATGCCCAGTTGGTATTTCCATGGCGCGGACAGGGCAATAAACTGCCCGTCGGCGGTCTTGACGCCACGCTGTTCCGGCAAGCCGGTCAGCCCGCCTCCGGTGCCGCCACCAAGAACGCGGATGGCGATCACGTTGCGGCCCGTTTTGAAGACACCGGCGGGGACGGCATAGTCCCGCCACACCCACGCGGTACTGCCGCCGCCCACGCGCACGCCATTGACCCAGGTGCTGTCATAGGTGTCGACGGGACCGAGCTGGATTGCGTTCGCCGCTCGCGCTTGCGCCTCGTTCAGCGTCAGGCTGGTCCGGAACCACGCGGCGCCGTCGAAGTCCGCCAACGCGGCGATGCCGGCATCCTTCCACGATCCCCTCGGTGTCAGGTCCGGCCATCCGGAGTCGTCGAACTCCGGGAAGCGCCATGCGCGCTGCGCGTGCGCCCGCGGGTCGTGCGCGTCCCACCATTGCTCGTGGCGACGCGCTTCGTCGGCCATCGCCTTGGCGGGATTCGACGCCATGTCCGCCAGCGCCTCGAGCCTCTTGGTGTAGGCCGGCAGGGTTTTCAACGACGACGCGCCTATCCAGCCCTGTATGGTGGTGCCGCCCCAGGTCGAGCCGATGAAACCGACCGGCACCTTCTGGGTCTGTTGCAGTGTTCGCGCCATGTAGTAGCACACCGCCGAGGCCTCGCCGGCCGTCGTTGGCGTCACCACCCTCCATTCCACCGGCCGTTTCAGGTCGTCCTGGACCGCGGGTTCGCTGGCGAGTTGAATATTGATGAAGCGTAGATTCGGATTGGCGGGAAAGTCGGGCCAGGCGCCGGTGGAGAGCCGCGCCGGGAACGCCATGTTCGATTGGCCACCGCACAGATAGACATCGCCGATCATGATGTCCTTGAGCGTCGTGACGCCGCCGCCGCCCGTGACGGACAGGGTATGCGGTCCGCCCGCCGCCATCGCGGGCATGGTCGCCCGCCATCGGCCGTTTGCGTCCGCGCTTGCCTCGGCGCTTGCGCTGCCCAGGCGTACCGTCACGCGTAGGCCGGGGGCGGCCGTGCCCCACACCGACAAGGGCTCGTCGCGCTGCAGAACTGCGTGGTCGCTGAAAATGCCGGCAAACGCCGGGGGCGCCGTCTGCGCCCGCACCGGCGCGGCTAGTGAGGATGCAAGCAGGAGGGCGGCCATGCCCGCCAAGCGGTTGTGAGTATGGTTTCTCATTCCGCCATCCTTGCAGATGCCTGATGCGGGCGGCAATGGTGAAAATCACCTTGGTGATTTACGATTTTGTGCCGTGCGTCGTAAATTTAATACGTGACGGTGGGGATTTTAGCAATTGCGGCGCCGCGGGCCACAAGTCACAATCAAGTGACCGATCCCGCCCAATCCTTTACCGACCAGCCACCGCATGAAGAAAACCTCCAGCCGCCTTTTCGCCGCCTTGTGCATGCTCGCCTTGTGCTCGGCACAGGTGGTCGCCAGCGCCGCCGCAGCCGACGCCTCCCTTCCTCACCTTGTGCGGAAAGACGGCCGCCACGCGCTGATGGTCGACGGCAAGCCGTTCACCATGCTCGGCGTGCAGGCCCACAACTCGAGCAACTATCCGGGCGCGCTGGCCAAAGTCTGGGCCGCCGTCAAGGATGCCCATGCCAATACGCTCGAGATTCCGGTCGCCTGGGAGCAGGTCGAGCCGGTCGAAGGCAAGTTCGATTTCAGCTATGTGGACACGCTGGTGGCGCAGGCGCGCCAGAACAATGTGCGTCTGGTGCTGCTGTGGTTCGGCACCTGGAAAAACACGCGTCCGCAATACACTCCCGCCTGGGTCAAGACCGACAACCAGCGCTTCCCCCGCATGCACGACAAGAACGGCAAAGTGACCTATTGCCTGTCGCCGCACGGCGAAGAGACCCTGAAAGCGGACACCAAGGCATTCGTCGCCTTCATGGGGCATTTGAAGAAGATCGACGAGGCGCACCGCACCGTGATCCTGGTGCAGGTCCAGAATGAGGTCGGCACGTTCAACAATGCGCGCGACTACAGTCCGAAGGCCGAGGCGGCGTTCCGCCAGCCGGTTCCGCAAGCGGTGCTGGCGAAAAAGAAGGCGCCGCCGTCCGTTGAAGGCGGCGCGGCCAGCGGGACCTGGTCCGAAGTCTACGGCCCGTATGCGGACGAGTATTTCCTCGCCTACTCGATGGCCAGCTACATCGGCAAGGTGGCCAAGGCGGGCCGCGCGGTCTACAACCTGCCGATGTTCGTCAACGCCGCCGTGCGCGACGCCGTCGAGCCGGCCGCGCCGTGGAAGAACAATTTCAACGCCGGCGGCCCGACCTACGACGTGGTCGACATCTATCAGGCGGCCGCCCCCGATATCGACATTTCCGCCCCGGACCTGTACGGCAAGGAGTCGGACCAGGTGACCGGGAACCTGACGAAATACCAGCGCCCGGACAACGCGCTGTTCGTTCCGGAGATGGCGAACGCGCCGTATTTCGCGCGCTACATCTACCAGATTCTTGGACGCGGCGCGATCGGCGTCGCGCCGTTCGGCGTGGACTATGCCGACTACACCAATTATCCCTTGGGGGGAAAGACGAACGACAAGAGCATGGCCGAGCCATTTGGCAAGATCTACGCGGCGTTCCGGCCGATGGAGCGGCTGTGGGCGAAATGGTCGCTGGAGGGCCGTACCTCCGGCATCGCCGAAAGCGATGAGCGCACGCCGCAGACCATCGCGCTCGGGAACTGGAACGTCACGGCGTCCTTCCGCGAGTGGCAGATGGGGAGCCGGGCCTATTCCGCGAACAAGCAGGACTTTCCTCCGAATACGGAGTTTCCGACCGGCGGCGCCGCCTTCGCCCATATCGGCGAGAACGAGTTCATCGTGATCGGCCAGCAGATACGCCTGAAATTCGGGAGTGCCGGCGCCAATGCGGGCAAGCCCGCCATGTACCTCCGTGTCGAGGAAGGCCAGTTCGACGCGTCGGGTAAATGGGTCATGGAGCGCAACTGGAATGGCGACCAGGTCGACTCCGACCTGAACCTGCCCGCCCGGCCGACGGTCCTGCGTATCAGCATGGGGAGCTACTGAGGGCGGCTTCACGACCGCGCTGTCCGGTGGCTAGCGCTAACTTTGGGTATGATAGGCAACAGCGCACTTTTGCCTTAAACCCGGGAAAGTACATCTGACCCGCCACCGGAACCTACCTCCATCTTGATCGATATGACCACTTCCTCGCAATCCGACACCGGCCTGCCCCTCGACATGATCATCTTCGGCGGCATGGGCGACCTTGCCATGCGCAAGTTGCTGCCCGCGCTGTACATGGCGCACTTGCATGGCAACCTGCCGCCCGGCACGCGCATTATTTCCACTGGACGCCAGGAATTCGGCCGTGATGCCTACCTCGCTTTCGTGGAGGAGCATTCGCGCTCCTTCATCAGCGGAGGGAATTTTACGGAAGAGGCATGGCGCAGCTTCCTGCAATTGCTTGAGTTTGTGCGCGTCGACGTGCAACAGGATGGCCTGGCCGCGCTGGCGCGCGTCTCGCGCCCCGGCGCCGAGCGGGTGTTTTACCTGGCCACCGCGCCGTCGCTGTTCACCACCATTTGCGGCAAGCTGGCCGAAGCCGGCCTGGTCGACGCCAACGCGCGCGTGGTGCTGGAAAAGCCGCTCGGCCGCGACCTGGCATCGGCCGTGGAGATCAACGAAGCGGTTGGCAAGCATTTCGCGGAATCGCAGATTTACCGCATCGATCACTACCTGGGCAAGGAGACCGTGCAAAACCTGATGGTCCTGCGGTTTGGTAATTCCATTCTGGAACCTTTGTGGCGCGCACCGAATATTTCAAGCGTCCAGATCACGGTGGCCGAGGACGTGGGCGTGGGCAGCCGCGCCGGGTTTTACGACAGCGCCGGCGCGATGCGGGACATGGTGCAGAACCACTTGCTGCAATTGCTGTGCATCGTCGCCATGGAACCTCCGGCGTCGCTGGCGCCGGACGCCGTGCGCGATGAAAAGCTCAAGGTATTGCGCTCGCTGCGCCGTTTCAGCCTGGCCGGCATCGCGCGCGACACGGTGCGCGGACAGTATGTGCGTGGCGTGAGCGGTAACCAGGAAGTGGCCGGCTACCTGGAAGAGCGCAACGTTCCAGCCGACAGCAGCACCGAGACCTTTGTGGCGCTGCGCACCTATGTCGACACCTGGCGCTGGTCCAAGGTGCCGTTCTACCTACGGACCGGCAAACGCATGCAGCGCCGCTCGTCCAAGATCGTCGTGGAGTTCGCCAATCCTCCTTTCCCGCTGTTCCCCGAAAGTCCCGGCGGGGTCGCCAACCGGCTGGTGATCGAGTTGCAGCCGGAGGAGGCGATCAAGCTGCAGGTGATGGCCAAGCAGCCGGGCAGCGGCATGCGGATGCAGCAGGTGGCGCTGAACCTCGATTTGCAGTCCGCATTCCCCCAGCGCCGGGCCGAGGCCTACGAGAGGCTGCTGATCGACGTCGTGCGCGGGCGCCTGACCCACTTCATGCGGCGCGACGAGCTGGAAGCCGCATGGGAATGGGTTGAGCCTATCATCAACGGGTGGAGCACCTTGGCCGAGAAGCCGTACCCCTACGCCGCCGGCACATCGGGGCCGTCGGAATCGTTCGCCTTGCTGGCGCGCGACGGTTTCAGCTGGGCGGAGTAGTGTTGGGCGACTGATTTGGAGTCGCGAGTCTTGTGCGCGGTGGGTTTTTGGATAAAATATACACTGTATATAAATAAGGACGTCCAATGATCACCGCACACGTTTTCATCGCCATCAGTCTGGATGGCTTCATCGCCCGTCAGGATGGCGACATCGAATGGCTCTTGCAGCGGGATGACCCGGCCGAGGATCACGGCTACCCGGCCTTCATCGCCGACAAGGACATGATCGTGATGGGGCGCGGGAGCTACGAGAAGGTTTTAACCCTGGACACGTGGCCTTATGACCGGCCAGTTCTGGTGCTGTCCAAACAATTGGCCAGCGAGCCGGTGCCCGAGGCGCTGAGGGGGAAGGTCCGGTTCTCCGACGGTTCGCCAGGGTCCGCGATGGCGGAATTGGCGGCGCGGGATGTACGCCGGGTTTATGTCGATGGCGGGCAAGTGGTGCAGTCGTTCCTGCGCGACGGGCTGATCGCGGACATGGTCATCACCACCGTTCCCGTGCTGATCGGGTCTGGAAGACCGCTGTTCGGGACACTGCCGAAGGATATCGACCTGTCCCTGGTCTCCAGCCGCAGCTTCCCGTCGGGCCTGGTGCAATCGACCTACCGGCTGGCGCCGTGACCCGGCCGCGTGGACGTCCGGCGCAAGGGAAGGGGGTGACGCGCGACGACATCCTGACTGCCGCGCTGACGTTGTTGGATGAAGGCGGGGGACAAGGGTTGACGATGCGCTCCCTGGCCACCCGGCTGGGCGTCACCCCCATGAGCCTTTACCACCACGTGGAAGACCGCGCGGGGCTGCTGCGGGCGCTATCGGACCGGGTCTATGCCGGGGTGCTGGAGGGGGCGGGCGAATCAGCGGACCGCCGGTCGGAAATCCACGCGATCCTCACGCGCTATCACGACGCCGTGCGCCGACATCCGCAACTGACGCTGGCGATCTTCGCCTCGCCCGAGGCATTTGCCGGCGTGACTCGCCAGATCACGGATCGCTTGACCGCGCTGCTGGAAGAGGTCACGACCCAGCCCCGCTTGTGGCGCGACATCCTGATCGACCACGCCCATGGCAGCGGCCTGCCTCCGTCCGCGAGCCTTGAGCGGCAGGAGGAGGCCTGGACTATACAGGAGCAATATCGGCAGTCCCTCGATTGTCTGTTGGATTGTTTGGCTGCTCGCTGAAGGATGGATCGATAGGGGCATCCCGAAAAAAACCGCGCCTCATGTGCGCGGTTTCACTGAAGGCCAGGCTCAGAACTTGTAGTTCGCGCCCAGCACATAAGACCGGCCGGATTTGCCGTAAAGCAGAGTGTCGTCGCGCTCCGTGTCCTTGCCATAGCGCAGTGGCTCGTCGGTCAGGTTCTGCGCCTCGAACGACACGCGCAGCTGCGGCGTCACGTTGTACGACATGGACAGGCCCACCCGGGTGGATGGGACCGCGAACGAATGGTCGCTGCCGTTGGCGTTGCGCAGCACGTCGCGGATGAAGCTGGAGCGGTGCGTGGCCGACACGCGCGCGCTGAACTTCTTGTCCTCGTAGTAGACCGTCAGGTTGTACGCGTCCGGCGACAGGCCGATGAAGTTGGCCTCCTCGGTCAACTGCTCGTTGGCCGGCGTGCGCGGATTGTCCACCCGCGTGATGTAGGTGATCTTCGACTCCACATGGGTGTAGTTGGCCAGCGCGCCGAAATTGCTCCACGCGCCGGGCAGGAAGGTGAACGGCACCTGCCAATTGACCTCGATGCCGTCCAGCGGCCCGCCCTTGGTGTTGACCATGCGGCTGACGCTGACCTGCGTGTCCGGCTGGATCTGGCACGCCGGCGTGCCGCCGGTGATCGAGCATCCGGTGCCGGTCAGGTAGGCGTTGGACAGGCCGGTCTCCGCGTACGACATCAGCTCGTTGGTGCGCTGGATGAAGGTCTTGATGTTCTTGTGGAAGGCGCCCACCGAAATCATCGCGTTCTTCGCGTAATACCACTCGGCCTGCAGGTCGTAGGTGTTGGCGCGGATCGGATCGAGCGTCGGGTTGCCCACCGAGACCGACTGGCCGGTGAGGTTGATCGAGGCCGATGGCGACAAGTCCACGTATTCCGCGCGCGACAGGGTCTTGCCGGCCGAGAAGCGCACCAGCAGGTCTTTCGGCAGGGTGGCCGTCACGTTGAACGCCGGCAGCCAGTCGCGGTAGGAGTGCTCGACCACGCGCGGCACCAGCTGGCCGGCCGGGTCCCGTATCAGCTGCATGGCCGTGGTGGTGGTGTCGGCGGCGCGCACGCCCACGTTGCCGCGCAGCGGCACGCTCCACGCCTTGAGCTTGAAGTCGCCGGACAAGTACAGCGCGTCGATCTTTTCGTCCACCTGGCGCTTCACCTGGTTCGCCAGCACATACTCGGACAGCGGCACGTCGGCGCAGTGGCACTCGGTGTTGTACACGGACTGGAACTTGTCCATGTCCACCGCCGCCCACGACGTGGGCACGCCGCTACCCAGCCCGCTGCCGAAGCCCGAGATCTGGCGGGTCAGGTCCGCCAGCGAGACGCCGGCCGGCAGGCCCTTGATCGGGATGCCGCCGGAGGGGACCTCGTAGTTGAACCAGCTGTTCCTGCGGGCGGACAAGCCGGTGCGGATGGTGAACTTGTCCGTCAGCTCGTAGCTGAGATTGACGGCGTTGGTTTTCAGCCGGTTCGACGTGCGCAGGTAGCGGCCGACGAAGTTGCCGTGCACGGTGCCGTCGGCGCCCTGCGGGCCGAACGAGAAATTGTTCGGGTTCGACACGTCCATGCCGAAGTCCAGCGCCGGCACGCCGCCTTTCGAAAAGTCCCAGGTGAAGCCGTTGACGTTGGGCGCGTCGATCTGCACGGTGGCGCGGTGCGGGTTGTTCAGGCGCGAATCGGACACGCCGAGCATCACGTCCACGGCCAGGCGGTCGGTGATGTCGCGCCGGGCCGAGAGCACGCCCTGCTTGAACAGGGTGGTGTATTCGTCCACCAGGCCTTCGCTGCGGATGTCGACGCCGTTGAATTTGCCGTAGGTCCAGCTGCCGTTCTCGTTGAAGCGCGCGTCCACGATCGAGGTCTGGCCCTTGCCGTTTTCCACCATGTCGCGGCCGAAGGAAATCGCCTGGATGTAGTTGTCGTAGCGCTTGTTGCTGTAGCGGCCGCCCATCAGGTCCAGATTCAGCTCGGTGGCGCGGTCCGGGCGCCATTGCAGCGTGCCGGTGATGCCGGCGCGCTCGTACTCGGTCTGCGAGCGGCGATAGCGTGGAATGCGCGGATGGAAGGCGCCCGAGCCGCCCAGGGGGCTGGCCACCGTGCCGCCGAAATCGTCCTTGCGGCCGATCACGCTGTTGTAGACGGCCAGGTCGCCGGAACGCGGCACGCCGAAGCCGCAGTTGCGCGCGTCGATGCCCTTGGCCGGGTTGTTGAGCGGGTATTGGGTGGCGGCGCCGATCGGCGAGCAGAAGCCGCCGTTGACGGAGGCGGCGACGATGTCCACCGCCTCGTAGCCTTCCTCGATGGCGCTGCGCTTGGCGTAGGCCAGCGACACCAGCGCGCCGACCTTGCCGATGCCGGTGTCCCAGCGGTTCGAATACAGGGCGGTGAGGCGCGGCTGCGTTTTCTCAGAGACGGTGTTGTACAGGCCCTGGGCGCCGATGCTGGCGGTTTCGCCCTTGAAGTCGAAGGGGCGGGCGGTGCGCAGGTCGACGGTCGCGCCCAGCGAGCCTTCCTCGATGCCCGCCTCGGAGGTCTTGCGCACGGCCAGGCTGTTGAACAGTTCGGCCGAGAACACGCTGAAGTCGAAGGCGCGGCCGCGGTTGGTGCTGCCGTTGATGTCGGACGCGCCGGTCGCCGAGGTGCCCTCGATGCCGTTGATGCGCACGCGCGTGAAGCCGGCGTTCAGGCCGCGCACGGTGATCTGCTTGCCTTCGCCGCCGTCGCCCTGCGCCACGGACACGCCGGGCACGCGCTGCATCGACTCGGCCAGGTTGGCGTCCGGGAACTTGGAAACGTCCTCGGCCTTGATGATGTCGATGATGCCGTCCGAGTTCTTCTTGATGTTCAGCGCGTTGTTCAGGCTTTCGCGGAAGCCGCTGACCACCACCGTGTTTTCCGCCGCCACTTCCGTGCTCGCGCGCTGGGTTTGAGCTTGGGCCTGCGCCTGCGTCGCCGCCACCAGCGCGATCGCGCCCAGCGCCATGTGCCGCAGCCGGGTGTTTGGAATGTGCGCCCCGCGGTGTGTTGCTTGTACCATTTTGTCTCCTCTTGTTATGAATTGGTGCCTGCCTCGACGGCATAGACATGGTTGGCGCCATGCATGTTGGAGGCGAACACCAGCCACTTGCCGTCCGGCGTGAAGCGCAGGTTGGGCTCCAGCCTGTAATCGTGGGCCGACATGTCCACCAGCCGTGTCGACGCGAACTTCTCGATGGTGACGAGGTTCCCGTCGTCGGACGCCGGGTCGGCGTCGACGATGGGGGAGGCCCGTAGCAGCGAGATCCATTTGCCGTCCGGGGCGTGCGCCACCATGTCGAGGTCTCCGCCGTCGCTGGCGAAGGTCTTGTTGTCCGGGGCGATGTTGAAATGGACTCCCCAGTCGTCCCGCTCCAGGCGTTTCCACACGCGCTTGCCCGTGGCCAGTTCCAGGCCAGCCACCCAGAACACCTGGCCGCGCGGGGTCTGCAGGTCGTACCACAGCCACTTGCCGTCATGGCTGAAGAACTCGTGGCCCCAGATCTCCATGTTCATGGTGCGGGTGTGGACGCTGCGTAGGCCGGTGCCGTCGGCCTTGATCAACTTGATGCGGTCGACGCGGTGCCACGGGCCTTCCATGCAGAAGCGTATGAGCTTGGGATCGGTGGGCGAGAACTGCGCGTGGCCTATCCATTCCTCCGTCTGGTGCAGGACCTTGCGCGCGCCGGTCGCGATATCGATGGTGAACAGCTCCGCCGGCACGCGCGCGGCCCATCGCTCCAGCATGCGCACGCCCTTGGCCTTGGCGAAGTTGAGCGGCTTGCCGTCCGGGCCCAGGGCCGCGTATTCGGCCTGGCCGAACTTCTCCACGCTGGCGGGGTCCTTGGGCTGCAGCGGCTTGGCGCCGTAGGCCACCTGGCCAAGCAGCATGGTGTCGTCGGCGTTGGCGCCGGTGATGCCGCCGGCCTGTATGCGCGCCAGCCGGCGTACCTTCTTCGTGTCGACGTGGATGGCGTAGATGGTCTTCGGGCGGTCCAGCGCCTCCCCGGGATCGGAGACGCTGTAAACCGCCTCGCGCGTGGTGCGCAGCATGAACAGGAGTTCGTTTTCCTTGCCCTGTATGAGCGGCGTCGTCTTCCAGTCCGTCAGTCGCACGGCGGCGATGCCCGACGGCGATTTGATGACCATGACATCGCCCTCGGGCGTGTAGGCGTGGCGGTAGAAGTAGAGCACTCCGGAACCGTCCTCGTCGGAGACGCGTACGATGCGCCGGCCGGTCTTCGGATCGGTCCAGCTCCTGGGAGCCGGCCCCCGCGGCGGCAAGGGGGCCGCTGGTGTTTGCGCTAGCCCGGATATTTCATCAGTGAGTCTCTGCCCTGGCGAGATTCGGTGCAGAGGTGGCGAGGGTGCCCAGGTCGGCTGTTTTCGACGAGATTGAGGGGGAAATGGCAGCGCAAGACGCAATTTCCCCTACCCCCATTGTTTATAGCGTGCCGGGGACAGCACTTGTCATGCGCTATGGGGCCATTGCGCGAGCGGCGCTGATGAAGACGTGCTTGAGGGGATGCTGCGAGGCAAGCAGCACGCGCACGCGGCGGGTGTTGCGCACGATGGCCGCGCCGATTTTGAGCAGCTTGACGCGGATCGTCGCGGTGCAGGCTCGGGCCAGTTCGGTGCCGGC
>NZ_FPBO01000016.1 GCF_900116645.1 Pseudoduganella namucuonensis
GCCGTTGAAGTGGCGCAGCGTGCCGTCGTCGCGCACCAGCGAGACCGTCACCATCCGCGCCATCATGGCCTTGAGCGGGATGCGCGCGTCGTCCGACAGCACGCCGACCTCGAAGCGGAAGTCACGCGACATCGATTCCTCCGCGTCCAGCGTGTCGACCAGCATGACCGTCCCTTTAGGGCCGTCTCCCCGCGGGAAGGCCATGCGCAGCAGCCGGTTGCCCTGGCTCTCCAGGCCCAGGATGGATAGCGCCTCCAAGCCGGTGATCGTCCTGCCTGCGTCCATGGCTGCCCCCTTGGATTCCGTACAGCAAATCGTATCGAGTGCCCATTATTGAGGTTTTGCACGCTGGCAAGTTGCGTCGAATCAACAAGCAGCACCGGGCGGCGCTGTGCGCGGAACCGCCGGCAACGCGGCGGCCCGCACGCTGGAGGCGCAAGGTTGGGCGCGAAGGCGCGGGCGCAGGTGGGGAGCCTGCGCGGGGACGGCGAGATAACGACTTCCGCCGCTTAACTTGACGGCATTGGGGAGCGCCGCCGTGTTGCGCCGGCGTCAGGCCAGCCGCTGTATGCGGATCGCCTCGATCTGCCCGTCCTTCCGCTGCACCTTCACTATCTGGATCAATTCCTCGTCCGCCAGCGCCTTGGCGCTGTCGTACGCCGACTGGAAACTCTCGATGGTGTCGCCCTTGGCCGCCACCGGCCGTATCCAGGCCGCCGCGCCAACCTTCATTTTATCGTAGACCTCTTTCGCGATATCGCGCATGTGTCGCCCTCCTTTTTGTGATTTTAAAAACGACATCAACTACTCTTCGGTGTCAGCCTCGGCCTCGTCTTCGTCCTCGTTGTTGCCTTCCGCCTCGTCGTGCGCATGGCGCGACGGCATCAGCATGGCCAGCTGTTCGATCAGTTGAGCGAACCGTTGCTGGCCCGGCGCAATGCGGTCCACGTGCATCAGGACCCCATTGGCCTCGTCCATCAGCGGCTGGGAAAAGCCGTTCTTCTGCATGAACGAAATCAGTATCTGCGCCGAGTTGAAAAGGATGCGCATATTGTTCGGCAGCGCCTCGCGCGCCGTGCGCATCCAGTCCACCGCCTCGGACAGCTTGCCGGTCTTCCACAGCAGCACGCCCTTGTTCATCATGTCGGCCGCCTCCTTGCGCGAGGACTGGATCAGCTCCGCGCCCTCCTCGCTCATGCGCGCCTTGTCGAAGATGCCCTGCACCTCCTCCAGCAGCACCATGTTGTCGTGGTTGTTGCGGATCACGTAGCACAGCAGCTCCACCGGCGCGTCCTTGACGCCGACCGCGAACAGCAGCGTCGCCATCTCCATGCAGGTGGGCGTGTCGGGCCGCTCGGGGTCGTCGTTCAGCATTTCCTCCAGCTCGTCGCCGGACTTGCGCGCGCGCCGGTAGTCGCCGCTCTCGTGGTAGACCAGGCCCTCGGTGATCTTCGAGCGCAGCTGCACCATTTCGCCGGTGAACTCGCGCTGCGCGATGGTCAGCACCTGCAAGGCCTCCTTCGGATCGTTCTTCTGCCCGCACACGCGGGCCAGGCCGAAATAGGCGTCCACCGTCTTGAGCACCGAGTACTCGCCGATCTGGATGCACTTGCGGAAGGCGCGCTCGGCCAGCGGGATGTTGCCCAGCTTGAGCGCCATGTTGCCCAGGTTGCGCTGGCGCGTGACCGAGTTGGGCGACAGCTTGGCCGCCTTCTCCAGCACGTCGCAGGCCTCCTCCAGCTTGCCCATCAGCTGGTAGGCGTTGGCCAGCTGGTCGTAGGCGTCGATGTAGAAGCGGTTCTCGCCGATCACGCCCTGGAACATCTGGCGCGCCGTCTCGTGGTCGCCGTTGTTCATGCGGATCTTGGCCAAGCCGGTGCGGGCCCAGTTGTATTCGCGCTCGTCCAGCACCCGCTCGTAGACCTTGCGCGCCTTTTCCGGCTCGCCGGCCTTCAGCAGCAGCGTGGCCTTCATGCGCAGCAGGTCCACCTCGTGCAGCTTGTTGACGGCGATCTGCTCGTCGCACAGGCGCGCCGCGCGCAGGTAGTCCTTCTCCATGAAGGCCTGGTCGATCTCGGCGAAGATCTGCTTCTTCTGCCACGCGCGGTTCAGGCGCGTGAGCAGCACGCCCTCGGTGATCGGCTTGATGATGTAGGCGTCCGGCTGGTGCTCGGCGGCGCCCATCACGGACTCCACGCTCTTCTCGGCCGACACCATCAGCCACACGCTGCTGGGCGTGAGCAGGTTGCGGATGCGGCATTCCTCCAGCACCTGCTGGCCGTTCTTGCCCTCGCCCAGGTTGTAGTCGCACAGCACCACGTCGTACTGGGTCTTGCCCAGCATGATCATGGCCTCGCCGCCGCTGGCGGCCTGGTCGAAGTGCTTGGCGCCGATGTTGCGCAGCGTCTCGCGCAGCAGCTGGCGGATGCCGACGAAGTCGTCGACGATCAGGTAGCGCTTCTCGGTCCAGTCGATGGCGGCGACTTCGACGGCGGCGGGCTTGGCGAACATCTGCATGCCGCGCCTCAGGGCAAAGTCAGCACGAAGCAGCCGCCGCCCAGCGGGCCGCCGTTTTCCAGCCGGATCGCGCCGCCGCGCTGGCGGTGCTTGTGCATTTTCGCCACTTCGCTGGCGAAATACAGGCCCAGGCCGCTGCTGTTGGTCATGAAGTCGACGCCGCTGGTGGCGCCGTTCATGGCCGACACGCCGGCCTGCACCATCGCCTCCGGGAAGCCGGCGCCGTTGTCCTCGACCCGCACCTCCAGGTAGCCGTCCTTTTCCGCCACGGCGACGCGTATCGTGTCGTGCGTGTAGCGCACCGCGTTGTTGATCGCGTGCGCCAGCATGCCGATGATCAGGTCCTCGTCGAAGGTCCAGATCAGGTCGTCGGAGAACTCGGTTTGCAGCGTGATGCCCTTGGAGGCCAGCAGCACCTTCGACTGGCCGGCCACCTGCTGCACCAGCTCGGAGACGCGCTGCGGATGGGGGTCGAAGGGATAGGACGGCTTGCCGACCTGCTTGTACAGGGCCAGCAACTGCATCAGGTTGTCGTTGAGGCGCTTGGTCTGGTACAGCATCTGCGCCATGCGCGGATAAGCGGGGTGGTTGGCGTCCTGTTCATCCGCGTTGCCCAGCAGGCTCTCCAGCGTGCCGCTGAGGACGCTGATCGAGTTCTTCATGTCATGCGCGGTCGATGCCAGGAACAGAAACAGCTCGGGTGAACCCGCTTGGTCTTCCATAGGGTGTGTCTCCACGGGGCAATAAATACCGACCATCCATTATACCTATGCACGCTCTTTCCGGCGGGACTTGAGCAGGAAACGCGCGGGATCCAGCGCCGCCGCCAGCGTGGCCTCCAGCGGCGGCGGCTCGTTTTCCAGCCGCGCCGCCAGCAGCTCGGCGGCCAGCGGCGCCCAGATCAGGCCGCGCGAGGCGTAGCCCAGCAGGCAGTGCAGGCCGGGGTGGCGCGGCACGTCGCGCAGGCGCTCCACGCGGGAGGCGTGGGCGTGGTCGGGCAGCGCGCCCACCAGGGGCAGGCGGTCCGGCGCCATGCAGCGGAAGCCCACGCGGCCGGCCAGCGGCGGCTCGTCCGGCAGCGCGCCGGGCAGGATTTCCCGGGCGCGCTCGATGTTCTCGCGCTGGCTGGCGGGGCGCAGGGCCGGGTCGGTGTCGCTGTCGTAGGTGGCGCCGACGCTGGCGACGCCCTGCACGGGCGGCGTCATGTAGGCTTCGCGGCAGACCACCAGCGGCAGGCGGGGGAATTGTCGCTCGTCCAGGTGGGTGACCTGGCCGCGCATGGTGTAGAGCGGCAGATCGGCGCTTTGCGCGATCGCGCGCGCGCCGGCGCCGTTGGCCAGGATCAGCGTGGGAGCCGAGGCCAGCAGGGCGCCGCCGGCGGTGCGCACTTGCCACAGCCCGTTGTCGCGTTCCAGCAGCAGCGCCTCGGCGTTGTAAATGCGCGTCAGTTGCGTGCCGCAAGCGTCCAGCATGGCGCGGCAGATCGACGCCGGGTTGGCCCAGCCGCCCTGGCCGAACAGCCAGCCGCCATGGGGCGTGGGCGCGCCCAGCAGGCCGGCGGCCTCCGGCGCGTCCAGCCAGCGGACGTATTCGGGCGGGTAGTTCCAGGCCGCGACGATCTGGCGTTGCAGCTCGGCGTGGTCGGCGTCGCGGGCGAGTTGCAGGACGCCGCAGGCATGGCCGGCGATGGGCTGGGCAGGCGCGCCGCCCGGGCGGTCCGGATCGCGCGATGGGCCGGGGCCAGTTGGTTGGCCTTGGCTGGCACCCGCGTCGCCCGCGTCTCCGGCGCCGAGCGGGGCCGTCGGCAGCAGGCCGCCCAGGCTAGCCCAGTGGCGCATCGCGTACAGGTAGGCGGCGCGGCTGAGGCGCGTGGGGATGTTGTCGTCTTTCGACAGCAGTGGCATGAAGATGCCGGCGCGGTTGCCGGACGCTTCCTGCGCGGCTGCGGCGTGGCGCTCGATCAGCGTGACGCGCCAGCCGCGCGCGGCCAGACGCTCGCACGCGGCCGATCCCGCCATGCCGGCGCCGATGACGATGGCCTCCCTAAGCGGCTCCGGCGCGCGGGGCGGCTGCGGCTTGCGGCTGGTGAAGATGGCGTTGACCTCGTGCGCGCCGGGCTGAATCGCGGACGCAAGCGTGGCCGCAGGCGAGGACGCGGGCGTGGCCGCAGGTGTGGACGCGGACGTGGCCGTCGGCGTCGGCGTCGGCATGGGCGTGGCCGTCGGCGTCGGCGTTGGCGTTGGCGTTGGCGTTGGCGTTGGCGTCGGCGTCGGCGTCGGCGTTGGCGTTGGCGTTGGCGTTGGCGTTGGCGTTGGCGCGGCCGAGGTTGGAGGCTGCCACTCGAAACCGGCGGAACGCAGCGCTTTCAAATCCGCCTCGGACGCGCCGAGCAGCCGCAAGGTGGCGCCGGGCAGCGCCAGCTTCGCGAGCGCGCGCATGGGCGCGATGGGCCGCGGCAGATGGAAGGCGTCCACCCGCGCCTCAATCTGCGGCAGGGTCTCCTCGATGTCGCCCACCAGCAGATCCAGGGTGACGCGCCCATCGTCCAGCGCCAGACGGTGGAAGCCGGGCACGTTGACGGGCCAGACCGCGCGCAGGCCGGCGTCGGCGATGGCGGCGGCGTCCGGCAGCGCGGGCAGCAGCGCCAGGTAGTGCAAGGCGTGCGCCTGGTCCGGGCGGGCGGTCCAGGCCGCGCGGGTGGCCAGGAAATGCCCGCCGTCGCCGAAGGCGGTGTCGAGCAGGACGAAGCGGCGCGTCACGGCAGCTGGCACTCGGCGTGGCGGAAGCAGGCCGCGTCGTGGTCGTTGACCATGCCGATGCCCTGCATGTAGGCGTAGACGATGGTCGAACCCACGAATTTGAAGCCGCGCTTGGCCAGGTCCTTGGAGATGCGGTCCGACAGCGCCGTCTTGGCCATGCGGTCCTCTTGGCTGGCGATGTCGTTGACGATGGGCTTGCCGTCGACGTAGTCCCACAATAGCCGGTCCAGGCTGCCACCCTCGGCGCGCAGGCGCAGATAGGCCTGCGCGTTGGTGATGGCCGCCGCCACCTTGAGCCGGTTGCGCACGATGCCGGGATTGGCCAGCAGCTCGGCCACCTTGTCCGGGCCGTAGGCGGCGATCTTCTCCGCGTCCCAGTTGTCGAAGGCGGCGCGGTATCCGTCCCGCTTGTTCAGGATGGTCTCCCAGCTCAGTCCAGCCTGCGCGCCCTCCAGGTTCAGCATCTCGAACAGGCGCAGCTCGTCGTGGCAAGGCAGGCCCCACTCCTCGTCGTGGTAGGCGACGTAGCGCGGATTGGCGGGATTGGCCCAGTTGCAGCGGTGTATGGTCATGGCTATGCGGGAAGTGCGGCGGAGGCGAGCAGTCTACATTAAGATAGCGGCTCCAATACAGCCTGGGGGACCGTCATGGAATTCGAAGCGAAACTGGAATGGCAGCGCAACGGCCAGAACTTCCTCGACCAGCGCTACAGCCGCGCGCATGAATGGATATTCGACGGCGGCCTGCGGGTGCCGGCGTCCTCGTCGCCGCTGTCGGTGCCGCTGCCGATGTCGAACGCCGACAACGTCGACCCCGAGGAGGCGCTGGTGGCGGCCGCCTCCAGCTGCCACATGCTGTTCTTCCTGTCGCTGGCGGCCAGGCGCGGCCACGTGGTGGAAAGCTATAGCGACCACGCCATCGGCCTGCTGGAAAAAGACGGCGCCGGCCGCATGGCGATGACCAGCATCACGCTGCGCCCGGCCATCGTGTTCGCCGGCGCCGACTGGCCGGACGAGGACGAGATCGCCGCCATCCACCACGAGGCGCACGACAAGTGCTACATCGCCAACTCCCTGAAGGCCGAGATCGCCATCGAGCCCCCCGTTTCCTGACGCCAAAAAGCGCCCAGGGCTATTATTCCCACCCGGAAAAAATCGCCCAGGGCCATTTACGGCCCGCGGCGCCAGTTCCACAGCCCGCCCCCTATGGCGCGGCTAGTCCGCACGGGGTATTGCGGCGGCAAATAGCCCTGGGCGCTTTTTGCCGCGGGGGAAAATAGGCCCTGGGCGCTTGGGGACGGGCAGGCCGCTAGGCGAGGTCGCTGGAGAGGCCGACGCGGCGGCGCTCGCCGCGCAGCATGGGGGGATGGACCAGGTTGGTGACGACCCGGACCTCGCCGCCGGCGACGGTCCGCTCCAGTTGCTGCGTCATGCGCTGGAACAGGCCCTCGGCGCGCGTGGTCTCGGTGCCGTACAGCGCGGCCCAGGCGTTGCGCCCGGAGTGCTTGGCGATGTACAGTCCCAGGTCGGCCAGCTCGACCACCTGCGACCAGCTCAGCAACCGCGGCTGCAGCGGCAGGAAGGGGAAGCAGGCGAATCCGATCGAGCAGGTCTTGCTCAGGGTGGTGCCGTCCGGCAGCTGGAAGTCGCGGTTGGCCACCGCGCGCCGCACGCGCTCGGCCACCACCTTGGCCTCCTCGCGGTCGGTGGCGCGCGCCAGCACCAGGAACTCCTCGCCGCCCCACCGTATCAGGTGGTCGGACTCGCGGAACACCTCGCGCAGCCGCTCCTGCACCTGCACCAGCACGGCGTCGCCGGCGGCGTGGCCGTAGCGGTCGTTCACTTCCTTGAAGTGGTCCAGGTCGACCATGAAGAACACCAGGTCCTTGTCGGTGCAGGCGTCGCGATCGGCGTCCTGCAGCATCGGGTAGTCGTAGCGGCGCAGCGCCATGGCGACGTCGCCGTCCACGTGCTGCAGGAAGAAGCGGCGGTTGCGCAGCCCGGTCAGCTGGTCGGTGAGGCTGACCTCCTCCAGCGCCTTGTAGGCGCGCTCGAGCTCGACGTTCTTTTCCAGCAGCTGCGCCTGCGTCGCGGCGACCTGGCGGTAGGCGCTGGCGTTGTCGAGCGCGATGGCGCCATAGGCGCACAGGGTGCGGAAGATCAGCAGTTCCCGTTCGCCGTAGGCGTGCGCGTGCAGCGATTGCACCGTCATCGCGCCCAGCACGCGCTCGCCCACGCGCAGCGGGGCGAACAGCAGGCTCAGGGTCTGCAGCGTGCCGGGGATCAGGGCCGGCGTGTCGCCGTCCTCCTCCAGCTCGATCATGATCTCGCGCCGCTCGCGCACGCAGCGCGACGAATTGGCCTTGGGATCGTCCAGCGCGAAGCGCGTCGCCGGCAGCATGAAGCCGGCCTCCACGCCGAAGGCGCAGCGCAGCGTGCCGCCGTCCGGCTCCAGCAGGAAGATGGAGAAATGGGTGGCGTCCAGCAGGCCGTGCACGTGCCGGTCCAGCGCGCGGAACACGGCGGCGGCGTCCAGGTGGGCGGTGATCTCCTGGCCGATCGCGCTCAGGTGGGCCAGCGTGGCGTTGGTGCTCTGCAGCACCTCGGCGCGCTCGGCCTCGGCGGCCGCCAGCTGGCGGTGGTGCTCGCCCTCGGTCTGCGCGCGCTCGGTCTGGTATTGCACCTGCATGGCGATGGCGCGGTTGGTGGCCTCCTGGCTGTGCGTCTGGTCGCGCACGGCGCAGGCCTGCAGCGCGATCGCGTAGGCCCTGGCGTGGTCGCCCGTGGCGGCGTATTCGCGCGCGGCCGCGTCCAGCAGCGCGGCCGGCACCGGGTAGCCGTCCAGGGTGGCGGCCACCGTCATCGCCTGCTGCAGGTAGTGCAGCACCGGGTTCGGCGCCGCCATGTCCGGCGGCGCCGGCAGCGCGTGGCGCGAGTGGATCTGCGCCAGCACGCGCAGCGCGGCGATCTGGTTGTAGACGTCGTCGACGTCGCGCGCCAGCCGCAGCGCCGACAGCGCCGCCGCCAGCGCCTCCTCGGCGCGGTCCTGCTGCGACAGCGCGTGCGCCTGGCCGCGCCGCGCGCCGCTCTTGAAGTCGCTCTGTCCCAGCTGTTCGCCGCGCTCGCGCAGCAGCGTGAAGCTGCGCAGCGCCCCCGCCGCGTCGCCCAGGTCCAGGCACAGGTCGCCCTGGTATTCCAGCGCCACCGCGTAGGCGCGCGAACCGGACAGCGGCTCCAGCGTGCGCAGCGCCTCCGCCAGCAATTCCTTGGCCGCCTCGCGCTGGCCCAGGTGGCGCAGGGTTTCCGAGGTCTGCATCAGGCACAGGCCCACGCTCATCGGCCAGCCGGTGGGACGCGCCAGCGCCAGGGCGCGCTGCATCCATTCCAGCGCGGCGTCGTGCGCGTTCAGGCTGGTGAAGCCGTTGCCGATGTTGGTGGCGATGTTGATGGCGCGGCGCAGCTGGCCGGTGGCCATGGCCGCCTCGAAGGCCAGCATCAGCTGGCCGACGGCGCGGCCGAAGTCGGCCGCCTGGAAGGCGCTGACGCCGTGGTAGTCGGCCACCCAGCCGGCCACCGCCGGATGGGCGTCGGCGACATCGCCGAAGCGCTGGCCCCAGCGGGCGTTGGCCTCCTGCAGGTTGCGGAACACGCAGAACAGCGCGGCGGCGGCGTCGATCACGTCGGCGCGCACCAGGTCGCCACCGGCGCGCGCGTCGGCCGAGGCGATCGCCAGTTCGCCGTCGCTGACGGCGGAGTCGCCGCGGTCGGTGGCGATCCACGCCTGCAGCCAGTGCGCGTCGGCGCGGCCGAGCGCGTCGCCCTGGCGCTCGAACGCCAGCAGCGCCTGCGCCGCCAGCGCCTGCGCCTGGTCGAGCCGGCCGGCCAGCCATTGCGCCTCGGCCTCGATCAGCGCGAAGCGGGCGGCCAGCGGCGGGCCGTCCTCCCCGGGCGGGGCCGGCGGCATCAGGGCGGCCGCCTCCAGGCCCAGGGCGCGCGCGCGCGCGACGTCGCGCTGGCGCAGATGCCAGGCGAGCTCCGCCAGCCGCGCCAGCCGTGCAGCGCCTTGCAAAGAAGGCAACTCCAGGTCCCAACGCGCCAGCGCTTCATCGAGCGCGAACATTTCCAAAACCACATCCCTCAAGGCTTATTGCCGCAGCGCACTAATCGGCGCCCACGCATTATTCCACAGTTCAGCGGAATACTGCGACCGCCGCCGAGAATGTAAAAAAAGATAAACTAGTTGACACCAGGATAATCCTCGCGATGCGCCCGGTGTTGGCGCCGAAGCGTTCGGACAGCAGCGCCACGTTGCTGGCGCTGGGCAGGCAGGCCACCAGCACGATGACGGTCAAGGCGTCGCGCTCGAGCGGCAGGCCGAGCATGATGGCGCCGTGGCCCACGGTCCACATCAGCAGCGGATGCAGCACCAGCTTCTTCAGCGCCACCGGCACGTACTCGCGCAGCGGGGTCGGGTCCGCCGTGCTCATCTGGGACCGGGCCAGCACGGCGCCGATGGTGAACAGGGCCACCGGCGACGCGGCGTCGGCCAGCAGGCCCACCGTCTGCAGCATCGGTTTGGGCAGGGCCAGGCCGGCCGCCGACGTGATCGCGCCCAGCGCGATGGCCCAGGGCATGGGATTGGTCAGCACGCCCTTGAGGGCGCTGACCAGCGCCCTGCGCCAGTTGCCCACGCCCAGCCGCGACAGCGCGATGCACAGCGAGCTGGTGATCACCATGTCGACCACGATGGACAGGATCACCGGCCCCGACGAGCGCGGTCCGACCAGCGCCAGCAGCAGCGGCACGCCCATGAAACCGTTGTTGGGAAAGGCCGCCACCAGCGCGCCGAAGGCGGCGTTGTTCCAGTCGATGCGGTGGCTCAGCGTGGCGGCGGTGGTGATGGCCACCATCAGCAGCGCGACGCCCAGGTAGACGGTCAGCACGCCCACGTCCAGCAGCTGGGTGATGGGGGTGCCGGCGCCGAAGCGGTACAGCATGCACGGCAGCGCGAAAAACAGCACGAAGCTGTTCAGGCCGGGAATGGCCGACAGCGGCAGCATCTTGCGCCGCACGGCCACGTAGCCGCACAGGACCAGCGCGAAGAAGGGGAAGGTGACGGAAAGGATGGCGAGCATGGGCAACCATTGTACCCATGGCGCCGCCGCGCGTGCGGGCCGCGTCCGCCATCCCCCGCTTGCCTATTGCTTGACGGGCGACTTGCCGACCGGGTTTTGCGGATTGTCCGGATGGTCGGTGTTGCCGCTGGTCTTGTCGGCGGACGCCTTGGGCTTGGGCGTCTTGGCCGAGCTGGTGCCGGCGCCGCTGCCGCCGGTCGCGCTGGTTGCGCCCGAGGCGCCGCTGGTGTCCATCGCGTTGTCGGGAGTGGCGGCGGTGCGCGGGGCGCCGCTCTGCAGCGTGGCGGTCAAGGTCTCCACATGGCCCAGGTGCTGCGCCACGGTCGGCTCCAGCTTGGCGGCCAGCGCCTTCACGTCGGCGTCCTTGGCGTCGGTCTGCACCTTTTGCACGAAGGCGTGGGTGGCCTTGTGCGCCTTGGCGCCGGCCTCGGCGGTGTAAGTGCGGTCGAAGGCGTCGCCGGACAGGCGGTTCAGTTTCTTGGCCAGCGCCTTTTGCTTGGCGTCCGGCTCGGTCGGCAGCGTCACGTTCTTGCTCTGCGCCACGGCCTGCACCTCCTGCAGCCCCTTGCCATGGTCGTCGATCATTTTCTGGGCGAAGGCTTTCACCTCGTTGTTCTGCGACTTCTGCAGCGCGATCTTGCCGGCCTCGATCTCCGCCATGTTGGCTTGCGCCATCTGCGCCAGCATGCGCTGGTCGGCCTTGGCCAGCGTCTCCGCCTGGGCGCCCATGGCCCCCAGCATGGCCGCGATGGCGATCGCGAGTTTTGCCTTGTTCATATGGATCTCCTGTGTTGGTTGAACGTCACTACCAGGTCCCTGCTTTTGATCTATTCTTCTAATGTGCACAAAATTCTACGCGGGATGGAATAAAGGGGCCGCAGCTTACGTATACGCAATGGCAAGTCCCCCAAACCAACGGAATCAATCCAACCGTATTCAATCCAACCGTATATAGGAGCCGCCATGAGAATCTTCGCCACCGCCGCCGCCGTCCTGTCGCTCACCCTCGCCGGCAGCGCCCACGCGCAGCTGAAAAAAGTCGACGGCGTGCTGGTCGACGCCGCCGGCATGACCGTCTACACCTTCGACAAGGACAGCGCCGGCAAAAGCGCCTGCAGCGGCCCGTGCATCCAGAACTGGCCCGCCGTGCCGGCGCCGGACAAGGTGAGCGAACCGTATTCGGTGGTCACGCGCGACGACGGAAGCAAGCAGCTGGCCTACAAGGGCAAGCCGCTGTACCTGTTCGCCAAGGACGCCAAACCCGGCGAGCGCACCGGCGACAACTTCAAGGACGTGTGGCACGTCGTGAAGGACTAAACCGGAACCGAGGAGCGCATCGTGCAAGACGACGGCAACAGCCTGGTGGCGTGCATCCCCCGCTTGCGGCGCTACGCGCGCGCGCTGCTGGGCGACCGCGCCAGCGCCGACGACCTGGTGCAGGACACCATGGAGCGCGGCTGGCGCAAGCTGTCGTCTTGGCACCGGGACAGCGACATGCGGCCTTGGCTGTTCGGCATCATGCACAACCTGCATGTGGACCGGCTGCGCCAGCCGTCGCTGCAGACCGAGGAGCTGGGCGCCGAGCCGCAGCAGTCCACGCCGCACACGGACCGCCTGGAGATCCGCGACATGCAGGCCGCGCTGCAGCAGCTGCCGGCCGAGCAGCGCGAGGTGCTGCTGCTGGTGGCGCTGGAGGAGATGACGTACCAGGAGGTGGCCGCCGTGCTGCAGATCCCGCCCGGCACCGTGATGTCGCGCCTGTCGCGCGCGCGGGAGCGGCTGCGGCTGCTGATGCTGGGCCAGGCCCCGGTCACGACCTTGAAGGTGGTGAAATGAACCCCGTGACGGAAGCCGAGCTGCAGGCCTGGGTCGACGGCCGCCTGGCGCCGGCGCGCTGCGCCGACGTCGACAACTACCTGGAGCACCATCCGCAGGAGGCCGAGCGGCTGCACGCCTACCGCCGCCAGAACGTGGCGCTGCGCGCGCTGTACGGCCCGGTGCTGGACGAGACGATACCGCGCGGCATGCTGCGTCCGCGCGGCTGGGACCGCTGGGGCTGGCCGGCGCGGCGCTACGCCGCCGGCCTGGCGCTGATGTTCGGCGGCGCCGCGCTGGGCTGGGTGGCGCACGACAACCTGGCGCAGGACGCGGCCGTCGTGGCCCAGACGCGCGCGTCCGGCGGCCCCGGCCTGGCCTACCGCGCCGCGCTGGCGCACAGCGTGTACAGCCCCGAGGTGCGGCATCCGGTGGAGGTGGGCGCGGACCAGGAGGCGCACCTGGTGGCGTGGCTGTCGAAACGCCTGGGCACGCAACTGCGGCCGCCGCGGCTGACACCGCTGGGCTACGAACTGGTGGGCGGCAGGCTGCTGCCGGGCGACAGCGGGCCGGTGGCGCAGTTCATGTACGCCGACGCCACCGGACAGCGGCTGACGCTGTATGTGTCGTCCGGCCAGCACGGCGGCAAGGACACCGGCTTCCGCTACGCGCAGGAGGGCCAGGTGCGGGTGTTCTATTGGATAGACGGCAGCTACGGCTACGCGCTGTCGGGCGTCCTGGACAAGACCGAACTGACCAGGGTCGCCAACGCCGTCCACGAGCAACTGTGAAAAAACGGTGAAAAAAAAACGGACCCGCGGGTCCGTTTCGTCACACTCACTGCACGCCGCGGCGCCCCATCTCGTCCAGGCGCATGCGCATGATCTCGTTGGCGGCCGGGCCGGGCGCGAACATGTAGTCCTCGTCGTTGATGGCCAGGCCGGTGCGCGCGTCCACCAGCACCTGGTCGGCCGGCTTGCCGGTTTCGCGGCTCACCACCAGCAGGCTGGCGCCCTCGGGGGCCAGATGGTCGTTGCCCCAGGCCACGAAGGCCAGCAGCACGGGTTTGAAATCGCGGCCCGCCTTGGTCAGCACGTACTCGTAGCGGGGCGGCCGGGCGCTGTACTGGCGGCGCTCCATCAGTCCGCCCTCGACCAGACCGGCCAGGCGGCGCGTCAGCATGTTGGGGGCGATCTTCAGGCTCTTCTCGAACTCGTCGAAACGGGTCAGCCCGTAGAAGGCGTCACGCAGGATCAGGATGCTCCACCACTCCCCCACTTTTCCCAGGCTGCGGGCAATCGGGCAAGGCATGCGGCCAAAATCGGTATGTTTCATATGCTTCTCCTTAGTTCACGGTCGACCAGATCACGCGGTATGGGTGATCTGCGCAGGTAAGAGTTTCCCCCGTAAAAGGCATCAAAAGTCTATCCAAAAACCACAGCCTAGTTATTTGGTAGCTTCCGGCGCCTTGCGGCGGCGATCCGACCCGCTTCTGAATTACCGAGTTACAACTTACCGGGCCAATTATTGGCCATTCGCGCGCCGCGCGCTTTTGCCAAACGCGACAACACTTTTGCAAGCGGAGAAAGGCAGTAACTTTTTTTGAAAGATAGGCATAATAGGCAACAACGCGGTGTCAACTTTTTTTTCTGTCGGCCATGTATCTTTCCAGCGACGTTCAAGTACGCAGTATCCTGATCGTGGACGATTCCGCGTTCGAGCAGCGCATGCTGGTGGACTTGCTGAGCGAATTGCCCTACCGCGTCTCGGTGGCCTTCAACGGCCTGCAGGGCTACCAGCTGGCGCTGGCCAACCAGCCCGACCTGATCCTGCTGGACGTGCGCATGCCCAGCATGGACGGCTACACCTGCTGCCGCCTGCTCAAGGCCAACCCGGCCACGCAGGACATCCCCGTGATCTTCCTCAGCGGCGCCGACGCGGCCGAGGACCGCATCATGGGCCTGTCGATCGGCGGCGTCGATTTCGTCGCCAAGCCCTTCACCCCGGGCGAACTGGCCGCGCGCATCCACGTGCACCTGAACCTGATGCGCCGGGCGCCGGCCGCGCAGGCCGGCGCCGCCGCGCCGCCCGAGGCGCCCGCCGATCCGGACGCGGTGATCGTCAGCGCCGCCAAGCGCCTGATCGCCGACAACCTGGCGGCCCTGCCCAGCTTGTCCGAGATCGCCCGCAGCGTGGGCACCTACCGCGAAAAGCTGTCCCAGCTGTTCCGCGAGCGGACCGGCATGACGGTGTTCGCCTTCATCCGCGAGGAGCGCCTGCTGCGCGGCGAACAGCTGCTGCGCGACACCGAGATCGACGTCCAGGACATCGCGCTGCTGATCGGCTTCAACAACGCCGGCAACTTCGCCACCGCCTTCCGCGAACGCATGGGCGTGACGCCCAGCGTGTACCGCCAGCGCGCCGAGGCGGACGACGCGTCCCGCGGCTGAGCCCGCTCTTGCCCGCCCGCTCTTGCCCGCCCGGCTAGGCCGCCTGGCCGGCCGCCATGCGCCGGCGCCACCACCACCACGACACCAGCGCGTTGACGAAGTAGCCCGCGTACAGCAGCGCGGTGAGCCGCAAGCCGCGGCTGAGGTAGAGCGGCACCGAGATCGCGTTCACCAGCAGCCACACGGGCCAGGTCTCGACGCGCCGCGCCATCAGCAGCAGCTGCGCGAGGATGCTGAAGGCCAGCACCGTGGAATCGACGAAGGGCGCGTAGGCGTTGGTGTAGCGGTGCAGCATCAGCCCGTAGGCGGCCGCGCCCGCCACGCCGGCCAGCGTCATCCACGCCATCGTCGCCGCCCGCACCGAGGCGATGGGCAGCGGCGCCCCGCCGCCGCCGCGCGCCCACTGGCGCCAGCCGATCAGGCAGGTGGCGATGAAAAACAGCTGCAGCGCCACGTCGGCGTACAGCTGGACGCCGTAGAACAGCGCAGAGAACAGGCCGCAGCCCAGCACGCCCAGCCACCACGAATGGATGTTGTTGCGGCCGGCCAGGACGATGGCCAGCGTCATCACCGCGTTCGCGGCCAGTTCCAGATGGGATGCCAAGCGTGTTCCTTTGCGCGAGATCCGGCCCGGCACTGCGCCGGATGCGGTGAGCCATTCTCGGCCAGGGCATGGCCAAACGCAACTGATACCGAACTGAGACCGCGCTGCCCTGTCCGCGGCGTCCCGGGCGGCCGATACTGCGGGCTGACCACCTCCGCCGCCCCATCATGCACCTCGAACACGACGTCATCGCCTCCCCGCCCTGCCCCTCCCATGGCGGACGGCGCTTCAACGGCCACCTGCCGATGAACCAGATCATGCACGTGGGCGACTACATCGTGTCCGACAACGGCCTGTTCTTCGCCACGCTGCAGGGCGACGGCACCGTGCGCGTGTACCGGGGCATCGACGCCACCGACGAGCAGGGCCTGCTGTGGAGCAGCCGCAAGGGCGGCGACCGGGGCCGCTACTTCGCGCTGGTGCAAAGCGACGGCAATTTCTGCATCTACCAGGGCGCCGACCTGGCGCACAACTGCGGCTGGCACTGGGGCACGCAGATCACGGCCCAGGGCCGGCGCTTCTACGCCGCCATGCAGGACGACGGCAACTTCTCGATCCGCGCCGGCGCCGGGCCGGACGACAGCCGCGGCGTGGTGTGGGCCTCCACCGTCACCGACCGCGTGCTCAGCATCGAGGAGGTGCTGCACATCGAATACGACTTCGGCAACGCCTGCGTGCTGCGCACCAGCCCGGCCAGCCAGTACAGCGAAACGGTCGTCAACCCCGGCGCCGCCACCGCCGCGCGCACGCTGGCCGGCTCGGTGGCGGTGACGGAAACGTCGTCCTGGACCAACACCCCGGCCGCCGCGCTGGGGCCGGACGTGGAGTACCGCCACGGCGTGCCGGCCGTGTCCGGCGACAGCTTCGTGATGTCGGACGAGCCGGTCGAGTACGTGGCCAACTGCGCCATCACGCGCCTGACCGACTGGGCCTTCGACACGCCCTACAACGTGCCGCCGCGCGCCTCGGTGCGCGCCACCATCGCGCTGACGTACTCGACGGTGTCGGTGCCCTACGTGCTGGTCGGGCAATTGCGCTTCGAATCGGGCGCGCGGGTGGTGGGCGCCATCCGCGGCAACTACCTGGGCACCAACGCGCACAGCCTCACCGCCGGCTTCGTCCCGCACGACCCCGCGCCCAACCCCGCCAAGCGCATTTTGCGGCCCCTGCGGCCGCTGGCCGGGATCGTGGCGTATTGATATCAATGCGCAAGCCAGTGCGCGCCCGCCGTCCGGCCGGTGATATAGTGGCACGGCCATGCATCCCGACACGACGCAAGTTGACAACATTGAAACACCGCCGCCGCAGGACGGCCGCGTGCTGCTGGACGCCGCCCTGCTCAAGCGCCTGCGCAAGGCGCGCGGACTGAGCCAGGAGGCGCTGGCCGACCTGTGCTTCCAGCGCCAGCTGTGCGTGTCGATCGCGTCGATCAAGCGCGCCGAGACCGGCAAGATCGTGCTGTACCGCACCGCGCGCCACCTGGCGCAGGTGTTCAACGTGGCGCTGGACCAGATGATGGCCGGCGCCGGCCCGGCCGCCCCGGCCGACCCCGGCGCCACCGACGACGTCCCGCCCGCCGCCCTGCCCGCCCGCATCGCGGCCGCCCTGGCGGCGAACGCCCTGGACCACACTTTCCCCGTCGCGTCCCCGTCCACCGGCGCCGCCGTGCACGCGGCCTGGCCGGACGACGGCGTCGCCCAAGTCCGCCCGGCGGCGGCCGTGGCCGACGATGTGGTGCGCTACGTGGTCATGCTGCACGTGGAGCTGGCCACCCCGCCCCGGCCGGACAGCCTGGCCGTGCGCGACATCGCCGGCGTGGTCCAGCAGTTCGGCGGCCGCATGGTCGCGCTGCGGGACCGCCAGCTGTCCGCCGTGTTCGGCCTGCCGCAGGCCTACCGCAGCGACGCCGAGCGCTGCATGCGCTGCGCCATCGAACTGAACCGCCACCTGCTGACCCACGGCGGCCGCGCCATGGCGCTGCGGCTGGCGCGCTGGGAATACGGCGCCGCCGAGGGCCGCGCGCCGGACCTGCGCCTGCCCGGCGCCGGCGGCCGCCAAGCCCAGCCCCAGGCCCAGGCGCACACCGTGCTGCCCTTCCGCCTGCCGCTGTACGTGGCGCGCAACCTGCTGCCGCTGCTGGACCAACGCTTCCTGTTCGAGGAGTGCCCCGCCGGCCACGCCAGGGAGCTGGCCGGCTACCTGGCCTTCAGCAAGCCGGCCGCCAGCGACGCCAGCCGGCTGCCGCCGCTGATCGGCCGCTACGCCGAGACGCGCCAGTTCAAGGCGGTGGCCGAAAGCGTGGTCGAGAGCCAGTGCGGCCACGTCGTCTACCTGCGCGCCATGGCCGGCGTGGGCAAGAGCCGGCTGGCGCAGGAATTCGCCGACATCGCGCGCCAGCAGGGCATGCGCTGCCACCGCGCCGAGGTGCAGGACGCCGGCGCCGAGCACGGCTGGCGCGCGCCGCTCGAACAGCTGGCGCGCAGCCTGCTGGGCCTGGGCGCGCCGACGGCCTCGCCGGGGCCGCAGGCGCCCGCCAACTCGCAGGCCATCGCCGAGATGGTGGCGCGGCTCTACCTGCCGGCCGACACCGCGCTGTTCTACCACGTGCTGACGGGCGTGCGCCTGAGCGGGGAGCAGGAGGCGCTGTATTCGGCCATGAGCCATGAGGTGCGCGAACAGGGCTGGGCCCAGGCGCTGCGGGTGCTGGTGCTGCGCCTGGCCATGACGGAGCCGCAGTTGATCGCGCTGGAGGACGTGCACTGGGGCGACCCCTACCTGTTCGAGGCGCTGGGCCCCTTGCTGGCGCTGTCGCGCGAGGCGCCGGTGCTGTGGGTGGTCACGTCCCGGGTCGAGAACGATCCGCTGGAAACGGCGCTGCGCCAGCAGATGGACGACCTGGGCCTGACCGTGTTCGACCTGGCGCCGATGGCGGCGCGCGAGGCGGCGGCGCTGGCCGACCAGTTCGGCGACGTCGATCCGGCCTACCGCCGGCGCTGCGTCGAACGCGCGCAGGGCAACCCCCTGTTCCTGACCCAGCTGCTGGCCAGCCCCGGCCAGCACTTGCCGGACAGCCTGAAGCACCTGATCCAGGCCCGCCTGGACGGCCTGCCGCCGGCGCAGACGCGGGCGCTGCGCATGGCCGCCGTGCTGGGCGCCCGCTTCCAGCTGGACCTGCTGCGCGACGCGCTGGGCCAGCCGGACTACGCGCCGCGGGACGGCCGCGACAGCCTGCTGCGGCCGGCCGGCGGCGGCGAGTACGGCTTCGTGCACGACCTGGTCATGCACTGCATCTACGACACCATCGACCCCTCGCAGCTGCGCCAGCTGCACAAGGTGGCGGCCGAGGCCTGGCGCACGCGCGACGCCGCGCAGTGCGCGCACCACCTGTACCGCGCCAACGACGCCGGCGCGCTGGACATGATGCTGGCCGCCATCCGGGGCCGGCTGGAGCGGCACCAGTTCGAGGCCGCTCTGGACCTGACGGCGGCCTGCAACGCGGCCGACTCCACCAGCTTCAGCAGCTTCCCGCTGGCCCTGCTGCGCGCGCACGCCAGCGCCGGCATGGGCCACATGGGCAACGCGCGCCAGTACTACCGGCACGCGATGATGCTGGCCGGGCGCCCTGCCGACCGGATCGAGGCCGTGATCGGCCTGGCCGGCGCGCTCAACATCCTGGAGGAGCTGGAGGAGGAGGAGCGGCTGCTGGACGAGACCGTGCCGCTGGCGCTGGAGATCGGCGCAGAGGCGGCGCTGGGCAAGCTGCTCTACCTGAAGGGCAATATCTACTTCCCGCGCGGGAACTACGCCGAGTGCCGCCGCTACCACGAGGACGCGGCGCGCTACGCGCAGGCCAGCGACACCAGCGAGACCCAGGCGCGCGCGCTGAGCGGCGTGGGCGACTCGTACTACGCCCAGGGCCGCATGCGCAAGGCGCACGAGCTGTTCGGCCAGTGCCTGGCCATGTGCGAACGGCACCGCTACGTGCACATCGAGGCGTCCAACCGCGCCGCGCTGGGCTCGACCCGCATCTACCTCGGCGACGCCGCCGGCGCCGCGCGCGACGCGCTGGCCTCGGCCGCCATCGCGCGCCAGGTCGGCAACCAGCGCGCCGAGACCTTCGCCCGCATGACGGCCGGCTGGGCGCTTGTGGCCGACGGCCGGCTGGACCAGGCCTCGCAAGAGGTCGAACACGGCCTGGACCTGGCGCGCGCGCTGGGCAGCTCCCGCTTCGAAACTTTCCTGATGGAGAGCCAGGCCCGCGTCACCTGGCTGCGCGGCGACCACGCGCGGGCGGAGCGGCAGATCCTGGCCACCGCGCAGCAGATGGAGCGGCTGCGATTGCAGAACTTCATCGGCCCCTGGGTGCTGGGCACGCTGGCGCTGTTCACGCGCGACCCCGCCACGCGCAAGCGCGCGCTGCTGCAAGGCGCGGCCCACCTGACGCGCGACTGCCTGGCGCACAACGGCTACCGCTTCCACCTGAGCGCGGCCGAGGTCTCGCTGCTGGACGGCGACACCGTGGCGGCCGAGTTCTACGCGGACCAGCTGGCGGCCTACGCGGCGCAGGAAAGCTGCGCCTGGATCGCGCACCACACCGAGTTGATACGCGTGTACGCCCAATGGCTGCGCGCGCCGGGCGACGCGCCGCGGGCCCGCCTGCGCGCCCTGCATCGGCAATCCGCCGACTACGGCTACACCCAGGCCGCGCCGCGCCTGCACCTCGCCCTGCAATCGATGTAGACCCGCCCAAACCCGCGCCCGCCGAACTGGACCTGCTGCAAACGCTGTGGCCCCTGGGTTCTGCCACCGTCAAGCAGGTGCACGAGGCGATGCGGCTGGAGCGGCCGGACGTGGCCTACGGCACCGTGCTGCGGCTGATGCAGATCATGCACGGCAAGGGCCTGCTGATACGGGACGAAAGCCAGCGCTCTCACACCTACGCGCCGCCCAGGCCAAGGACGCGATGCAGACCAATATGCTGCAGTACCTGCTGCAGCGCGCCTTCGCCGGCTCGGCCAAGGCGCTGGTGCTGGCCGCGCTGCTGGCGTGCCTGGCCTGGCCCGCGCTGCAGCTGGCGCGGCGGCTGATGGACGCGTCGGCCGGCACCGATTCCAGCGCGCTGGCGGAGGCGCTGCCTTCCGCCGCCGGCATGCACGTGCTGGACGCCATGGGCCGCCACCTGGAATTGCTGGTGGGCACCTGGGCGCTCAGCATCGCCGTGCTGAGCCTGCGCGCCGGCGCCGGCCTGGCCTGGATCGCGCGCACCGCGCGCCATGGCGGGCCCGATCCGCACTGGCAGGAACGCCTGTCCCGGCTGGCGCTGCGCTTCGGCGTGCGGCGCCCCGTGCGGCTGCGCGTGTCGGACGCCCTGGCCAGCCCGGTCACGGCCGGCTGGTGGCGGCCCGTGGTGCTGGTGCCGGGCGCGCTGCTGACCGGCATGCCGCCCGACCTGCTGGAAGCGCTGCTGGCGCATGAATTGGCGCACGTGCGCCGCCACGACTACCTGGTCAACCTGCTTCAGAACGCGGTCGAGATCCTGCTGTTCTACCACCCCGCCGTGTGGTGGCTGTCCAGCCGTATCGCCGAGCGCGAACTGATCGCGGACGATATCGCGGCAAGCAAGCTCGGCGAACCGCGGCGCCTGGCCCTTGCCCTTTCGGAGCTGGAACGTCTCCAGTTCTCAACACAGCAACTGGCTCTCGCAGCCAATGGAGGAGATCTCATGGAACGCATCAAACGCCTGTTACGTCCCGAAGCGCAAGGCGCCAACTGGAAGGCCGCCATTCCCGCGCTCGGCCTGGCCGTCGCCTGTTTCGGCGGGCTCGCCAACGCCACGGCGGAAACCAAGGCCGTCAAGGCGGACGTCCGCGCCGTGGTCGACTTCAATTCATGCGCCAAGCCGAAATGGCCGGAGGCCTCGCTGAAAGCCGAGGAAACCGGCTCCGTCACGCTGAAGTTCCTGATCGGCGAGGACGGCAAGGTGGTCGATTCCACCGTCGACAAATCCAGCGGCCACCCGGCGCTGGACGAGGCGGCGCGCGAAGGCATCCGGCAGTGCGCCTTCAAGCCGGGCACCAGCAAGGGCAAGCCGGTGCGGTCCTGGATGAAGATGCGATACGTCTGGGAATTGAAGTAAGGCCCGGTCCGGGTCGACGTTCAGGCGATCGACGCGAACCGTTCAATGGCGGGCTGCGGACGACGTTCGGCATGCCACAAATCGTAGTCCGCCTGGGCCGCAAGCCATACCCGCGCCTTGCCCACGCCCGCCCGCTCCAGGCGTACAGCCAGATCCGGACTGATGGGCGCCCGGCCATGCATAATGCGAGACAGGGTTTCACGCGCCAGCCCCAGCCGGCGCGCGAACTCCGTTCCACTCATGTTCAATGCGGGCAGCACATCCTCCAGCAAAATTTCGCCCGGATGGGGAGGATTGAATTGAGTCATGACGCCCCCCTCTCAGTGGTAATCCAGATAGTCCAGCATTTCCACATCCGTCCCGGAAAATCGAAAAATCAATCGCCAGTTGCCGGTGACGGTGAGCGACCACCAGCCCTGCAGGCGCCCGTGTAATGGATGCAGGCGCCAGCCAGGAATATCGAGCTCATCTGGCGCTCTTGCCCGGGCAATGAATAGCAGCATGCGCGCCAACCGTTTGGCGTGCGCGGGCAAGATTCCCTTTGTCGAGCCTGTTTCGAAGAACGCCTGCAAGCCTTTGTGCCGGAAGCTCTTGATCATATCCATTGTGACGCATTACATCACACCTCGCAAGAAGCAAAGCACCACTGTGCGACGCTTGCGTCCGCCCCACGTTGAGTGAAGTCAAAGCTGCTTGGCAAGGACGGCGACGAGGCCGGGGATGTCCCGGCCCTCGTCCTGGCGCAGGGTGGCGGGGGCGAGGCTGTGGACGGTATAGCCGTGCGCCCGCGCCAGCGACCACAGATAGGCCTCGGAGTGGGCGTAGCGGCCGGAGGGCTGCAAGGCGTAGTCGCCCGCGTCCAGGCGCTCCACCGAGAAGGCGAACAGGCCGCCGCCCCGCAGCGCTTGCCGCGCGGCGCGGAACACCGGCTGCAAATCGCCAAGGTACACGAACACGTCGGCGGCCACCGCCAGGCCGAATGCGCCCGGGCTGTCGTGCAGGTATTCGACGACGTCGCCGCATGCCAGTTCGTCGTAGACGTCGCGGCGGCGCGCCAGCTCCAGCATCCGCGGCGACAGGTCCACGCCCGCCAGCGCGCGCGCATGGGGGCGCAGCAGCGGGCCGCAAAGGCCGGTGCCGCATCCCAGGTCGATCGCGTCGACCGGCGCCGCGCCGAGATGCGCTTGCAGCGCCTGCGCCAGCAACCGCGGCACGCGGTATTGCAGCACGTCCTGCAGGTGGTGGTCGAAATCGTCCGCGTACTGGTCGAACAGCGCCGCCACGTATTGCGGCGGCGGCGCTGCGGGCGCCTCCCGCTCGCCCAGCGCGGCCAGCTGGTAGGCGACCGACGCCGCGTCCGCCCCGCAGGCCAGCGCGTCGCGGTAGGCCGCCACCGCCTCGTCGTTGCGCTTCAGCGCGCGCAGCGCGTTGGCCCGGTGCAGCCGCGCCGGCGCGCTGCCGGGATCCAGGCGCAGCGCGTGCTCGTGGCGCTCCAGCGCCTCCTTGTATTCGCCCATGCGCTGCATCAGGGTCCCGTAGCCGCTCCACGCCTCCGCGTAGTCCGGATTGAGCTCGATGGCCTTGCGGTAGGCGTCCTTCGCCTCCTCGTGGCGTCCCTGGCTTTGCAAGGCGACCGCCGCGCCGCAGTAGGATTCGGCGTGGCCTGGACGCAGCGTCAGCGCCTGGCCGAAACTGTCCAGCGCCTCCCCGCCCCGTCCCAGCAGATGCAGCGCGACGCCGCGGTTGCACAGCGCCTCCGGGTAGGCGCCCCGCAGCGCCAGCGCCGCGTCGTAGCTGGCCAGCGCCTCCTCCGCGCGGCCCAGCCGGCGCAGCGCGTTGCCCCGGTTGGCCAGCGCCATCGGGTAGTCCGGTTGCAGGGCCAGCGCGCGCTCGTAGCTGGCCAGTGCCTCCTCGTGGCGCCGCATGTCCTGCAGGGCCGCGCCCAGGTTGCAGTGCGCCGCCGCCTTGCCGGCGTCGACGGCGATGGCCCGGCCGATCAGTTCGACCGCCGCCTCCGGCGCCCCGCCCTGCCGCGCCAGCACGCCCATCATGTGCAGCGCGTCGAAATTGGCCGGCTCGCGCCGCAGCACCTCCGCATACAGCGTCTGCGCTTGCGACAGATCGCCGCGCTGGTGCAGCGCCACGGCCTGTTGCAGCAATTGGCCGGCATGGGGGGAACTGGAGGTCATCGCGATCGCCAAAACGGGAAAAGCAGCACATTAACAGAACTGGCTTTGACTTGGCACGGCTTTCATTCTATTATTTCTGTAATGACAGAAATAACGGAAACAAGATGCGTATCCTGATACTCGGCGCCACCGGCCTGCTAGGAAGCCACATCGCGCGCGCGCTCGCCGCCGACGGGCACGCGGTGACGGGCGCCGGCCGCGAGCTTGATTTCACGGTCCTCGCGACCGCCGCGGCGTGGGCGCCGCACTTGGCCGGCATGGACGCGGTGGTGAACTGCGTCGGCGTTTTCCGCGCCCGCGAACCGGATGGCTACGAGCGCGTGCACCACACGGCGCCCGCCGCGCTGTTCGAAGCGTGCGAGCGCATGGGCCTACGCCGCGTGATCCACGTTTCCGCGCTGGGCAGCGGCGCGCGCGCGGCGACCGCCTATTGGCGCAGCAAAGGCGCGGGCGAGGACGCCTTGCGCGGGCATGACCTCGACTACACCATCGTCCAGCCATCCCTGGTCTACGGCGCGGACGGCGCCAGCAGCCGGCTGTTCCTGGCGCTGGCCACGATGCCCGCCGTGGCGCTGCCGGAGGCGCGCGGCGCACTGGTGCAGCCCGTGCACGTCGACGACTTGGCGGCGGCGGTGGCCGCGCTGCTGCGTCCGGAGCACGGCGGCATCAGGGAACTGGCCGCGGTCGGCCCGCGCGCGCTGGCCATCGGCGAGTATCTGGCGGACCTGCGGCGCGGCATGCGCGCAGGAACGGCGCTCACGTTGAAGCTGCCCATGGCGCTGGCCGGCCTGGCCGCGCGCCTCGCCGCGCTGCATCCCGCCAGCCCGCTGACGCCGGACGCGCTGGCGATGCTGGACGCGGGCGGGGCCGGGGCGAACACCGCCGATCCCGCCGGCATGGCCGCCCTGCTCGGCCGCCCGCCGCGCGATCCCGCCACCTTCGCCGCGCCGGCCGACAAGCCGCGCGCGGTGCTGGCCTGGACCCTGCCACTGGCGCGCGTCAGCCTGGCGGCCCTGTGGCTGTGGACCGCCTGGGTTTCCTGGTTCGGCTGGCCCCACAACGACAGCCTGGCGTGGCTGGCCGCCTGCGGCGTCCCCGCCGCGCTGCGCGTGCCGGCGCTGCTGGGCGCGAGCGCGCTGGACGCCGCCATCGGCTGCGCCCTGCTGCCGCGGCCGCGCCGCTGGCTGTGGCCTTTGCAACTGTGCCTGGTGGGCGGCTACACGGCGGCCATGACGCTCTGCCTGCCGGAATTCTGGCTGCATCCCTTCGGGCCGCTGAGCAAAAACATCCCGCTGCTGGCCTTGATGCTGGTGTTGTGGCGGCTGCACGACGAAAGGAATTGAGATGGACTATCTGGCGTTGAAATGGCTGCACATCCTGTCCGCCACGCTGATGTTCGGCACCGGCTTCGGCACCGCCTTCTACATGTTCGTCGCCAACCGCAGCGGCAACACGCAGGCCATCGCGGTCGTGACGAAATGGGTCGCGCGCGCGGACTGGTGGTTCACCACGCCGTCGGTCATCGTCCAGCCGCTGTCGGGCCTGTGGATGATCCACATGGCGGGCTATCCGATGTCGTCCACCTGGATCGCCTGGTCCATCGCGCTCTACCTGCTGGCGGGCGCCTGCTGGCTGCCCGTTGTGTGGCTGCAACTACGCATGCGCGACATGGCCGCCATCGCGGCGGACACGGGAGCCGCCCTGCCGCCGCGCTACTGGCGCTACGAGCGGATCTGGACCGCGCTGGGCTTCCCCGCCTTCGCCGCGCTGCTGGTGGTGTACTGGCTGATGGTGCACAAACCCGGCTGAACGCCGAAATGCGCGGCTTGCGCGTGGTCTGCACCGCTTGAGCCGCGACAAGCTGGCGATGCTGCGCAACAGCAAGGAGCAGGCCTTCTTCGCCGCGCCCATGGTCAACTTTCCCACCCTCGGGCGCGATTTCGTGGACTGGTTCTGCGGCAAAGCCGCCCTCCCCTTTCCCCTGCAAGCCGAGCGGGTATGGCCTTTGTTTGTCGAGGCGGGCCCCTGGAGCGGTACCGCAAAGCCATGCTGCTGGCGGGACTGCCGCCGGAGGAGGCGAAAGCCGACGTGCCCGGCGCGCAGCAGGCAGGCGCTGATCGCCCTGCACGAAAAAAAGCTGGTGTGGCGCGCGGCGCGCGGGGTCTACATCATCGAGGAGCAAAGCATCGTCGACCTGCTCGCCGCCGACGGACTGCTGGATGGCCTTGCCTAGCCTGGTGGCATATGCCCGTCAATCCTTCTCCGGCCGCCACACCGCCACCAGCGCCTTGGCCTTGGTCCACAAGGGCAGGCGCTCGTCGGACAGCACGTCGAGGAAGTCCGACAGCCGCTTCGACTTCACCATGGTGTAGGCCGTCAGCACGGTGGTGACGATGAAGGTGACGCCGAAAATCGTCAGGCGGCGATCCATCGGGGCGTCGGCCTCGGCCAGCAGGTTCATGCCGAGGAAGCCCGTGGTGACGGTGCCGATCAGGCCGAATATGGTCACCACCGTCAGCCGCACGACGGTGTTGGCCTGCCGCCGCAGGCTGTCCGCCTCCAGGTAGCCGTTCATGTCCTCGACCCGCACCTTGACCTCGGCGTGCAGCTTCTCCAGCCCCAGCTGGGTCGAGCACATGTCGTACAGCGCGCGCACCAGCGCCTGCTCGGAGATGTCCTTGAACCAGTAGCGGTGCGTGAAGCGCAGGAAGCCCTCGAAGGACGAGCGGATGCGGCGCTTGAAGCGGCGCACGCTGTTCGCGTCCACCACGTTCAGGCAGTTCAGCGCCTCGGCCAGCCGGTCCGAGAACATCAGCAGCGAGGACTTCTGCAGGTGCGCGATCATGAACACCAGGAAGTGCTGGTGCCGGAACTGCGCCAGCACGCCCCGGTCGCGGCAGCAAAAAAAGTCCGCGTTGGCGTCGCCCACCACGATCAGCGACAGGCCGCTGCACAGGTAGCGCGTGTTCGGCGCGGCGCCCTCGCCGGTCCAGAAACGGTCGTAGCACACCTGCCGCTCGAAGTCGCCCAGGTGCTGCCCTGAATACGGCAGCGCGCCGCCGTTCTGTCCCGTGACCAGGCCGAGGCGCACGAAGTCCTCGCGCGACAGCGCGCGCGGATCGTCGACCGCGAGGAAGGCCATCACCGGCATGCGGTAGTACTCGATCTGGCGGTAGCGCAGCGGGCCGGCCCGGTCGCTCAGGTCGTACACCAGCGGCTCGAGCAGGAATTGCCAGTGCGCGGCGATGCGCGGCGCGCGCTTTTCGCACACGTGCGCCAGAAAGGCGTCGCGCTGCTGGGCATCGGAGCGCGACAACACATCCCCTCGCGCGTCCAGCCACTCCACGCTGCTCATGCAGTGCAGCGCCTGCCCCTGCTCGTCCCAGCCGGCCGGGTAGCCGCGGCCGAAGCGGTACAGCAGTTCCTGGGCCTGCGCCAGTTCCAGGTCGCTGGCCGCCACCTCCACGTTGAGCATGACCACGTCCACGTCGAAGAAGAAGTACAGGTCGATGTGGACGATGTCCAGCAGCCGGGGCGCGTCGCCCGGCTTGGCGACCACGCGCGCCCGCGCCACGTCGTGGCGGCGGAACACGCGCATGCCGGCGCCGCCGGTCTCGGCGCGGCCGGCGCGCGCCTCGCCGTACAGGAAGCGCTGCACGAAGGGCAGGAAGGTGACGAACTCGTTGTAGTGGCGTTCGTGGAAGTTGGCGGCGTCGCCGTTGAATTCGTCGACCACCTCGCGCCACGGGTTCGCGCCCCCGTCGTCCGCCATGCCGCGCAGCAGTTCCCAGGGCCGCTGCGAAGTCTGGTCCGCGCCGGTGCCGGGCATCAGCCGCAAGGGCCACAGCAGCACCTGGCGCAGATGGCGGACGTGCGTTCCGGGCAATGCCGGGGCCGTTTCGGCGGACAGTTCGGCGGACGATTCGGCGGTGGTTTCGGTCATGCGATGGCTCCTGGTGTCCAGCCCATTCTAACGGAACCATGCTTCGCATCAATACCAAAGCTGACATCGTTCGCGACAAAAATATGATTGGAAGGCGAACGCCGTCCGTCCTACTCTTGCGTGGCGGTAAAAAAATAATGATTACAATAATGGAGACGACTATGAAGAAACTGCTGGCAATGCTTTGCCTGGCGGTGTGCGCCGTTTCGGCGTCCGCCGTCACTCTCTCGGGGCTGCAGAACGCGCACGACCCCGGCACCGTCACCAAGGACGGCGACACCTGGTTCAACTTCACCACCGGCACCGGCATCTGGTATTCGAAATCGACCGACCTCACCACCTGGTCGGGCGGCCCGGCGCCCGTGTTCACCACCTATCCGTCGTGGATCGGCAACAAGATCCCCAATTTCGGCGGCTCGTTCTGGGCGCCGGACGTGATCCACATGAACGGCTACTACTACCTGTACTACTCGGTGTCGAGCTGGGGCACGTCGGTGTCGGCGATCGGGGTGGCGCGTTCGGCCTCGCTGAAAAATCCGAGCTGGACCGACCTGGGCATCGTGGTCGAATCGTTCGGCGGCCAGAACGAGATCAACGCCATCGACCCGGCCCTGTTCCGCGACCACGACGGCAAGATCTACATGTCCTACGGCTCCTTCTTCGGCGGCATCGGCGTGGCGGAGATCAACCAGGGCACCGGCAAGCTGGCCGGCAACGTCACCAAGGTGCTGGGCGGCGGCTTCGCCGACATCGAGGCGCCCTACATCGTGCGCGAGGGCGGCTACTACTACCTGTTCGTCAACCGCGGCGCCTGCTGCAAGGACGTGAACAGCACCTACTACGTGGAAGTGCAGCGCGCCACCAGCCCGTTCGGCCCGTACAGCGGCACCCGCACCGTCCTGCCCAACGTGGACGGCAAATACAAGGGTCCCGGCCACATCGGCGTGCTGAAACAGGACGGCTGCAACTTCGTCTCCACCCACTACTACGACCTGAACGACGGCGGCACCGCCAAGCTGGACTTCCTGCGCATGACCTACAGCGGCGGCTGGCCCGTGTTGACGCGCAATTTCAGCAACTTCAACGGCTGCGGCGGCCTGAGCGACGCCCTGTATGTGGCGTCGTCGCGCCTGAGCGGCAAGGCGCTGGCGGTGGCGGGGGCGTCCAAGACCAACGGCGCGATGGTGCAGCAGCAGAGCTACACCGGCGCCAAGAACCAGCAGTGGTACGTGGTGGGCCATGGCGACGGCAACTACAGCTTCATCAACGCCAACAGCCTGCTCAGCCTGGACAACTATGGCAATTCGACCACCGCCGGCACCAATATCGCGCAGTGGGGCTACTGGGCGGGCAACGGGCAGCAGTGGAGCGTCTCCAGCCCGGCCACCGGCTACTACGCGGTGAAGAACCTGCTGAGCGGATTCGTGCTCGACGTGTCGGGCAAGAGCCTGGCCGAGGGGGCGCAGATCATCCAGTACACGCAGAACAACGGCACCAACCAGCAGTGGTCGCTGTCGCGGCCGTGAGCTGACGGTCGCGATATAGGGCGCGGCCGTTAGCGGCAGTCAACTGGCGGGCTTGAACCGGCAGTTCAAGCTGCCATTTCTACCATTCATCGCTGGCCTGTTGCTGGCGGTCGCCCCCGTCATTACAGTGCGCCCATGTTCAACCCACCCCGAGACCCGACCATGCCCGCACCCGCCCTGCCGCGCCTTCGCGCCCTGACATTTGCCCTGCTCACCCTGAGCGCCCCGCTGGCCATGCTGGGCGCAAACGCCGCCACAGCGTCCGCCGCGAGCGCCCCCACCGACGCGCTGGCCGCGAGCCTCGACGCCGCCCTGCGGCAGCACTTCAAACCGGACGCGCCGGGCGCCACCGTGATTGTCGTGCGCGACGGTCGCACCGTGCTGCGCCAAGGCTACGGCCTGGCCGACATCGGCACCGGCGCGGCGCTCGAACCGGCCATGTCGATGCGCATCGGCTCGGTCACCAAGCAGTTCACCGCGGTCGCGATCCTGATGCTGGCCGAGCAGGGCAAGCTGAAACTCGACGACGACCTGCGCCGCTACCTGCCCGAGTACCCAGCCCAGCCCACGCCGATCACCCTGCGCCACCTCCTGATCCACAGCTCCGGCATCGTCAACTACACGGGGCGCCCGGGCTTCGTGGCGCAGATGGAGCTGGATCTCACCCCGGCCCAACTGATCGACACGTTCAAGAACGAGCCGCTGCGGTTCCCTCCCGGGACGCGCTTCGAGTACAGCAATTCAAACTACTTCCTGCTGGGCGCCATCATCGAAAAGGTGTCCGGCATGCCGTACGCGAAGTTCGTCGAGCAGCGCATCTTCATCCCGGCCGGCATGGCCGACACGGCCTACGAAGGTTACGAACGGCGACCGGTCAAGCGCGCCGCCGGCCACGAGCACCAAGTCGCCCGCTTCGAACCCGCCAAGCCGCTCAGCCTCACCCAGCCGTATGCGTCCGGCGCCCTGGTCTCCACGGTGGACGACCTTGCGCGCTGGAGCGCGGCGCTGGATTCGGGCAAACTGCTCAGGCCCGCACGCCTTGCCGATGCCTTCACCGCCCAGCCGCTGGCCGATGGCAAACCAGGTCCGTATGGCTACGGCTGGTTCATCTCCACCTTCCAAGGCCACAAGACGGAACAGCACGGCGGCGCCATCAACGGCTACACTTCGTCGGTGCTGCGGGTACCGGACCAGAAGCTGTTCGTCGCCGTGCTGTCCAACACCCAGGGCGGCGCGGCCGCGCCGGAGTTTGTCGCCCAGCATGCGGCCGCCTTGGCGCTGGGTAAGAATCTGCCATACACGGCGGCCGAACTGGGCCAGTTCACCGGCGTCTACCGCATCGACGACCAGAGCAGCCATGTGGTCAAACGCACCGATGGCGGTCCGCTGACCATCCAGGCCACCGGCCGCCCCCGTGCCGCGCTGGCGCCGGTCGCGCAGAACGCCTTCCTGATCGGCGACAGCCAGATCCGCGTCGAGTTCCGGCGCGGCGCGGACGGCAAGGTCGACCAGGCGACCATCACCGACAACGGCAACGCGCTGGTGCACGCCCGCAGCGGCGACCTGCCCAAGCCCGGCGCGCTCAAGCTGCCGCAAGCCGCGCTGCAACGCTGGGTAGGCCGCTACGAGATCATGCCGGGTAAGTTCTTCGAAGTGCGCTTGCAGGGGGAGGTGCTGGCGGCGGGACCAGAGGGAAAAGGCGCGTTGCCGCTGCTGGCCTTGGCGGAGGACCGCTTCAGCGCGGAGGAGGCGGGCGCCGACCTGCGCTTCGGCATCGCCCAGGACGGCGCCGCCCAGGTGACGGTGGAACACGGCGGGCGCAGCTTCACCGGCAAGCGCCTGCCCTGAGGACGCGGGATCAGCGAGGACTCGGCGCGGACGCCGACGGCGTGAGTTCGTCCAGCGCGGCCGTCACGTACACCAGCGGCGCGTTCCAGTTGATGGTCACCTCGTTGCTGGCGTAGCTGCACAGATGGTCCAGGTAGGACAGCGCGGGCAAACCGCTGGTGTAACGCACCGGGCAATCCTTCCGGTCCTGCTGCTTGGGCTGCGGACCGCCCACCAGCCAGCCGGGCACCGGCGCCGCCACCCCATCCGCTTCGGACGGCCGGTGGTGCGGATGCAGCGGCGGACGCGCGCCGAAACCGGTGACGAAGGAATAGCCGGTGGCGTTGCGGCCCAACACGTAGTCTAGCCCGGACTGCGCCGCGTGCAGGTAGTCCGCCCGCCCGTTCAGGCGATAGCCCTGCAGCAGCATCATGGCCTGGTTCAGCGCCACGGCGTTGCTGCCCCAGACGAAGTCCGGCTCCGTCATCGCCACCTTGTAGGCGGACGCTTTCCACGCCGAGGCCAAGCCGGCCGCCAGCGCGTCGACGCGGGCGGCGATCAGCTTGCGGTCGGCCAGCGGCGTGAGGCGGTCGCGGTGCCGCGCCAGCGACATCCAGGCCAGGCCGCCGACGTCGGACCACGAGGGGGTGGCGGCCGGCAGCGACTCCGCCTTCACCGCGCGGTAGTAAGCGTCCTTGCCGGTGGTGATGTACAGCTCGGCGGCGGCCCACGCGCGCTCGTCGTCCAGGTGCTCGTCGCCGTAGTCGCCGGTGCTCACGCCGGGGGGATTCTTGAAGGTCGCGGCGGGATGGGCCCGCGCCCACAGCCACGCCGCCTCCGCCGCCGCCAGCATCCTGGCGGACAGGCCGGGACGCTGCCGCTCGTACGGCTTGAGCACGCGGCTGGCCACGGCCATGACGGCCGCGAAGTTCAGCGTGGCCGAGGTGCTTTTCTGGATCACGTAGCGCGGCGCCGTGGCCTGGTGCGGCATCACCATGCCGTCGAAGCCCAGGTTGGTGAGCTTGTGATAGACGCCGCCGTCGGCCGGCTCCTGCATCGTCAGCATCCACTCCAGGTTCCACAGCGCCTCGTTCAGCACGTCCGGCAGGCCGTTGCCCGATTCCGGGATGTTCAGGCGCTGGCGCTCGAAGTAGCGCGGGAAGTGCTCGTAGGCGGCCAGCAGCGTGTAGGTGCTGATGCCCGAGTTGGTGACGTATTTGTTGTAGTCGCCCGCGTCGTACCAGCCCTTGGCGCCGCTGATCACCGTGCCCTCCGGGCGCGCGGCCGAGGCGGCCGAGGCGTGCACCAGCACCCGGTCGTCCATGTGGCCGGCGGGACGGGCGTAGACCCCGGCGTGCTCGGGCAGCAGCGGCGCGCTGGCGCGGTTGAAGTAGAAGGCCTTCAGCGCGGCGGCGTTCAGGCCCGCGTAGGCCCGCGGTCGGATCGCGAAGCGGTCGGACGGCGGCTGGCCGGTCAGCTTGACGCGGTAGTCGCCGGGCGCGGTCAGCGCGGAGAAATCCGCCAGCCGCACGGTTTCGGCGGACGGCGCCCAGGCCAGCGGCGCGCCCAGCGCGCCCTTGAACACGGTCTTGCCGTCGTCGGCGCGCACCACTTCAAAAGACGTCGCCGCGCCATCGGCCACCACGGCGACCTTGCCGGCCATGGGCGGGAAGGCGAGCTGGTTGACGCGGATGGCGGGCGCCGGCTCGGCGGCGGCGGTCGTGGCGGCGGCCAGCGCCGCCAGCCAGGCCAGCGCCGGCGGCTTCACGCCGCCACCGCCTTGCCCGGCGCGCCGCCGCCGGCGGGCGCCTCCTCGTGGTGGAAGGGGGCGTACCAGGTGGCCACGAACGACGGGATGGTGGCGACCATCACGAACACGAAATAGCTCACATAGCCCAGCCACTCCTGCAGGTAGCCGCTGACGACGCCGGTGACCAGCCCGCACAAGCCCATGACGCCGGTGCCGAAGGCGTAATGGGTGGTGCTGTATTTGCCCGGCGCCAGCTGCTGCATCAGGTAGATCATGAAGCCGACCGCGCCGAAGCCGAAGAAGAACTTCTCGACGACGACGCCGGCGCCGATCAGGTACAGGTCGGCGGGCTGGTAGACCGCCATCAGCAGGAAGGTCGCGTTGGGGATGTTGACGGCGCAGCACAGCACGAACAGCGTGGCCTTCAGCCCCCGCTTGGCCACGTACAGCCCGCCCAGCAGGGATCCCAGCAGCACGGCGGCCAGGCCGTAGGTGCCGTAGATGATGCCCAACAGTTCATTGGACAGGCCCAGGCCGCCCTTGGACACGGGATCGACCATGAAGAACGGTCCGATCTTCTCCAGGAAGCCTATGCTCAGGCGGAACAGGAAGGCGAAGGCGATCATGCGCCAGATGCCGCGCTTCTGGAACAGGGTTACGAAGGCGTCCAGCAGGATGCGGCCGCCCTCGCCCACGCTGGTGGGCGTGTTCTCGGCGCGCGCGCCGTCCGGCATCACGCGCGCGTGCCAGAGCGCCATCAGCAGCGTCATGCCGCCCACCAGGAAGAAGATCACGCGCCAGGCGTCGATCCAGTCCGGCCCGAAGACGGCCGCGTCGTGGCCGAACACGCGGGTGTGCAGCAGGCCGCTCAGGTAGACCATGCCGCCCGAGGCCACGATGGGGCCGATGTTCCACGACAGGCTCTGGATGCCGCAGTACAGCGACTGCGCGCGCGAGTCCAGCGAGGTGACGTAGACGCCGTCGCTGGCGATGTCCTGCGTGGCGCCGACGAAGGACAGCGCGAAGAAGATCCCCATCAGGAACAGCATGTAGCCGGGCAGCGCCATGGCCAGCCCCACGCCGGCGAATCCCAGGCCGATCATGACCTGCGCGCACAGCACGAAGAACTTCTTGGTGCGGTACATTTCAACGAAGGGCGCGAACAGCGGCTTGATGGTGTAGGCCAGGATCAGCATGCTGGAATACTGCGCCGCCCTGCCGTTGTCCATGCCCAGGTTCTTGAACATGATGGCCGTCACGCTGGTCAGCATGACATAGCCCAGGGCCATCGTGAAATAGCCGGTGGGGACCCATAGCAGCGGCGAGGCGGGCGGGCGGGAAACGCTCATGGTGGCAATCCGTTGTATTTTTGGTGATGGGCCCTGCGGGGTGTCTCAGCCCCGGGCGGAAATGAACTCACGATACCAGAGCGCGCTGTGCTTGAGGGTGCGTTTCTGGGTCGCGTAGTCCACGTGGATGATGCCGAAGCGCTTGGCGTAGCCGGAATTCCATTCGAAGTTGTCGAGCAGGCTCCACAGGAAGTAGCCGCGCACGTCCACGCCCAGGTCCATGGCGGCCTTGAGCGCGTCCAGGTGGCTGCGCACGTAGTCGATGCGCGCCTGGTCGGGCACGCCGCCGCCGACGATGGTGTCCGGATTGGCCATGCCGTTCTCGGTGATGTAGATCGGCGGCAGCGGGTACTCCTCCTTGAGCTTGATCAGCAGCTCGGTCAGGCCCTGGGGATGGATTTCCCAGCCCATGTCGGTCAGGCCCAGCTTGGCCGGCGGCGGCACGGGCGGCGTGGCCGCGCTGCACCAGGAGCGGAAGTAGTAGTTGCAGCCGAGGAAATCGATGGGCTGGCGGATCGCGTCGAAGTCACCCTCGTGCACCACGGGCGCGTTGTCGCCGTGCGCGCGCAGCGCCAGTTCCGGGTAGCGCCCCTTGAAGATGGGGTCCATGAACCACTGCACCGAGCGGGCGTACTCCAGCTCCGCCATGGCGCGGTCGGCCGCCGAGTCGGTGGCCGGGTCGGCGGTCCACTGGTTCAGCACGATGCCCAGCTTGGCCGAGGTGTTGGCCGCGCGCATGGCGCTCATCGCCAGGCCGTGCGACAGCAGCAGGTGGTGCGAGACCTGGATCGCCTGTTTGGCGTCCGCCACGCCGGGCGCGAACTGCGCGTTGCCGTAGCCGAGGTTGGCCGTGCACCACGGCTCGTTGTGGGTGGCGATGGCCTCCAGCCGGTCGCCGAAGCGGCGCGCCACCTCGCCCGCGTACTCGGCGAAGCGGTGGGCGGTCTCGCGGTTGAGCCAACCGCCGTCGTCCTGCAGGCCCTGCGGCAGGTCCCAGTGGTACAGCGTCAGGTGCGCCTTGATGTTGTTGGCCGCCAGCTCGTCCAGCAGGCGGTCGTAGAAGGCGAAGCCGGCCTCGTTCCAGGCGCCCTTGCCGGTGGGCTGCACCCGCGCCCACGCCATCGAGAACCGGTAGGCGTCCACGTTCAGCGAGGAGATCAGGCCCACGTCCTCGCGGTAGCGGTGGTAGTGGTCGCACGCCACGGTGCCGTCGCTGTGGTCCTTGATGTTGGCGGGATCGGCGCAGAAGGTGTCCCAGATCGACGGACCCTTTCCATCGGCCGTGGCTCCGCCTTCGATCTGGAAGGCGCTGGTGGCGACGCCCCATGTGAAGTCCGGCGGGAAGTTGTTGGATTGGGTCATGATCGCTCTGCGGGCTGGAAATATGGGTATATGATTAAGAAATCGTTTTCACGATATCTGAAAACGATTTCATGTTACATTTCTAGGCGAAATAAAGTCAACTTAAATCTGCGTCGGGATGCCTGCGGAGGAATTCGCGCCACAGCGTCCGATATCCGCTGAAATCGGTATCATGGGCCTGCGGGGAGTTAACGTTCGCGTGATATACTCGCCGCGATTCCATTATGCCAACGCCAACACCATTTCCTCCGCTAGCGGCGCAACCACCCATGAAAAACGACCAGCGCAGCACCACCACCCTGCACGAGGTCGCCAACGCGGCCGGCGTGTCGCCGGCCACCGTGTCGCGCTTCCTGAACGGCACGGCCAAGGTTTCGGACGACAAGCGCAAGGTCATCGAGCGCGTGATCGGCGAACTGAACTATAAACCCAACCAGCTGGCGCAAAGCCTGAAGATGGGCAGCACGCGCACCATCGGGGTGCTGACGCAGTCGCTGGAAAGCGGCTACTTCAACAAGACCATGACCGGCATCGAGGACGCGATGAAGGAATCGGGCTACGCGCTGTTGATCATGAGCGGCCACTGGCACGCCGACGAGGAGGCCGAGCGGGTGGAACTGCTGATCGGGCGCCGCGTGGACGGCGTGGCCATCCTGACCGGCAATATGGACGACGCGCAGATCATGGGCTTCTCGCGGCGCGTGCCCATCGTGGCCTTCGGGCGCGACCTGCACGGCGAGCGCATCAACGGCTTCTGCCTGGACAACTACGGCGCCGCCTGCCAGGCGATGGAATACCTGATCGAGCAGGGCCACCGCCGCATCGCCTTCATCGCCGGCCCGGCCGACCACGTGGACGCGCGCGCGCGCCTGGCGGGCTACCGCGACACGCTGGCGCGGCACAAGCTGGAGGCCGATCCGGCGCTGGTGGTGCCGGGCGACTTTTCCGAATCGGGCGGCCTGCTGGCGCTGAACCAGCTGCTGGCCACCAGCCAGCGCTTCACCGCCCTGTTCGCCTGCAACGACCTGACCGCCTACGGCGCCCGCCTGGCGCTGTACCGCCGCGGCATCCGCGTGCCGGAGGACATCTCCATCGTCGGCTTCGACGACCTGGACAGCTCGATGTACACCACCCCGCCGCTGACCACCGTGCGCCAGCCGCTGTACGACGTCGGCCTGTGCATCGGCGGCATGATGCTGCGCATGCTGGGCCGGCCGCAGCCGGAGTTCCCGGCGCCGCCGCTGAGCTTGATGGTGCGGGAGTCGGTGCGGCGCATGGGCTAGGGCGCGGCGCCCGGCGGGCTGGATCGGGTTCGCGACCGACGATATAATTGCTTTCGACCAACTTTCGATACGCAATTGTCATGGCCACCACAGCAGACCTCTCCGCAGACCTCCAGACCGCCGGCGGCGTCGCCGTCGGCGCCACCGCCAGCTCGACCTTCGAGCAGGCGCGCGACACGGACTGGTTCAGGGTGCACCTGGATGCCGGCGTCACCTACAATTTCACCATGTACGGCGCCGCTTCCGGCATGGGCACCTTGCAGGGCGATCCCGAATACGGCGTCGCCATGCTGACCGTGTACGACACGGCGGGCCAGCGCGCCTCGCCATGGGGCGGGGTCACCGGCGCGGCCGGCCATCTGCCCGCGCTGCCGTTCACTCCAAGCGCCAGCGGCGACTACTTCGTCTCCGCCCAGGGGGCGCTGGAGGCGACTTACACGCTGGGCGTGGCGACCGGGACGCGCGACGACGTGGGCGACACGGCGCCCGGCGCGCGCGCGCTCGCCATCGGCGCCAGCGCGTCCGGCGCCATCGCCGCCGTCAACGATCACGACTGGTTCAAGGTTCGCCTGGAGGCGGGCAAGCTGTATAGCGCGGTCCTGCGCGACCAGGGCGACGGGGCGGCCGGCCAGCTGGACCTGCTGCTGCGCGACGGCCAGGGCAACCCGGTGGATGTGGCGCAGACGCCGGGCCCCCAGAGCAACAGCTACGCGTTGTCCGGCACGCCGTTTGCGTCGGGCGACTACTATCTCGACGTCTCCTCCTGGCTGGGAACCGGCGCCTACCAGTTGTCGGTGGCGCTGGTCACGGACGACTACAGCGCCGACAGCGCCACGATCGGCCGCCTGACGGTGGGCGCCAGCGCCAGCGGCAACATCGAGGCGCCGAACGACCGCGACTGGTTCCGCGTGGCGCTGGCGGAGAACCAGCCCTATGTCTTCGATCTCGGCGGCGGCGCGGGCGCCGCGCTGGCCCTGATCGGGCCGGACGGCGCGCGCCGCGACATCGCCAGCGGCGCCCTGGTCTACGCGAACGCGGCGGGCGACTACCACGTGGAGGTGCAAGGCCCCGCCGGCGCCTACACGCTGAGCGTCAACCCGCTACGCGACGACTACACGGACAATCCGGGCCAGGGCGCCGGCACGCTCACGGCAGGGGCCTCGCTGGCCGCCCGCTTCGACTACATCGGCGACGCGGACGCCTTCAGGATGGCGGTGCAGGCCGGGCACACCTACCGCGTCGCGTTCAGCACGGACAGCGCCGCCGGCCAGTCGCGGTACGACCTGGGCGCCACGCTGTCGGCGCTGGACGCGACCAGCCTCCAGACACCGGGCGGCCTCTCCGGGCAGGGCTCGACGGAGGCGGCGATCACCTTCAAGGCGCTGGGCGACGGCGAAGTGGCGCTGACCGCGCGCAATTCGGGCGCCCCCCAGGGCTATCGTGTGACCGCGACCGACGTCGGCACCGACGACGCCGGCGACGACGCCGCCCACGCCGCCGCGCTGGCGGCCGGCGCCAGCGTCTCGGCGGTGCTGGACCGCCCCTCCGACATCGACGTTTTCGCGCTGGCGCTGCAAGCGGGCGTGTCGTACGAGGTGCGCGCGGGCGGCGAGCTGGCCGGCCTCAACGCGCTGCTGGTGGCGCCGATCGCATCGGCCAGCTGGGGCGGCGGCGGGCACGCGAGCTACCTCGTGACACCCACCGCCGGAACGGCCAACCACGCCTACGTCAGGGGATTCCAGAGCGCGGGCGCCTACACGCTGCAAGCGCTGGCCGTGACGGACGATTACAGCGCCAACGCCGCCACCACCGGCAGGCTGGCGCCGGGCGGCGGCGCCAGCGGCGTGCTGCGCTCATACGACGACCGCGACTGGTTCGCGATCTCACTGGAGGCCGGCAAGTCCTATCGCATCGAACTGGACGCCGCCCGGCCCGTGAACCGCGACATGCTGCTGTCGCTGCTGGACGCCGGCGGCAACGAACTGGCAACGGGCAATTATTACAGCGGCATGAGGCTGACGTACACCGCCCAGGCCAGCGGCACCTACTACGCGCAGCTGGCCGGAACCGCCGGGCGAGGGGCGGGCTCGGAAACCTGGTCGTGGACGGCGGACTACGCCGACGGCGGCTACACGCTGCGCGCCACCGACCTCACGCCCGACGTGACGGCGCCACGCGCGCTGTCCATGTCCGACGCCGTGGCGGCGGTGGGCGGCGAGATCGTCGTCCGCTTCAGCGAAACGGTGGCGCGCGGCGGCGGTTCCATGGAAGTGCGTGACCAGGGCGGCAACACCGTGCTGTCGGTCCCGGCGGACAGCCAGGCCGTCGGCCTGTCGGGTGACACGCTGACCCTCAAGCTGTCCACCGCCCTGCTGCCCGGCGCCAGCTACAGCGTGGCGCTGTCGTCCGGCTTCGTCACCGACGCCGCCCGCAACGCCTTGGCCGGCGACCTGAGGTTCACCGTCAACGCCGCCGCCGCGGCCACCGCGCCGGGAGCCGGCGCCGATGTCTACGCGGGGCGCGGCGACGGCAGCGTGATCGACGGCGGCGCGGGCCTGGACAGCGTGGTGTACGGCGACGGCGTGACGATCGGCGTCGTCGCCGGCCGCCATACCGCCACCCCGTCGGCCGCCGGCGCCAGGGCGGACACGCTGGCCGGCATCGAACGCGTGTTCATCGCCGGCGGCAGCGACGCGATCGCGCTCGATGTCGACGGCGTCGGCGGCCGCGCCTACCGCCTGTACCAGAGCGCCTTCGACCGCACGCCGGATTCGGCGGGCGTGGGCTACTGGATGGCCGCGATGGAGCGCGGCGCCAGCCTGCTGCAGGTGGCGCGGGGCTTCGTCGCCAGCGAGGAGTTCCGCGGGCTGTACGGCCACAACCCCGGCGACGCGGACTTCGTCGGCCGCCTGTACCAGAATGTGCTGCACCGGCCTGGCGAGCAGGCCGGGGTCGACTACTGGACCGGCGTGCTGCGGCAGGGCGCCGACCGCGCCGAGGTGCTGGCGGCGTTCAGCGAGGGCGCGGAGAACAAGAGCGCCGTCGCCGCGCTGATCGCCAACGGCTTCCACTACACGCCTTACGGCTGAACGGCCCGGTGGACGGGGCGCGCCGACGGTCAGCGTTCGCCATGCTCCCTGCTGTAGCGGCGCTCCGCCTCGGTCAGGTGGCTCACCAGCAAGTGCGAGATGATGTTGATGCCGACGCCCGCGAACAGTGCCGGGAACAGGTACAGCGCCACCGAAAGCTCGGACGAGAACAGCAGGTCGTCCCGCAGCGACGGGGTCTTGGTGGCCATCTCGGCCAGGGTGCGCAGCAGCACCAGGTTGGCGCCGGCCAGCACCAGCAGGCCGATGCCGAAACCGAACACCGCCAGCCGGGACAAGGCCCGCTTCCACATCATGTAGCCGTAGATGGCCGCCGGCAGCAGCAGCGACAGCGCGACCAGCACGAAAAACTGCAGCTCCACAAACACCGATTCGCTCACCCTCATTCCGTACTCCCGTTATCGCCCGCGGGGCGATTATATGCAATCCGGGTGCGCGCACTGTGTCGCCCGCGGCGCCGTATGTAAGCAAACGCTACCAGCCGGCCCCGCGTGGATATCCACCATCGCTATGGCGCCGTTTTGGCTTCCTTGTTCTTGCCGGCCGGCTCGATCAGCACCAGCTGGCCGGTCTTGGGATCGCGGAAGACCTCGCCGACGCGGTCGTAGCCGCTGCCGTCCTGGCTCACGCCGGCCGCGGGGCGTTCGATCTGCCTGCCCTTCTCCACCGGCTTGGGCGCCTTCAGCGCGCCTTGCGCGCCGGCGATGGCGGCGATCAGGCCGCAGGCGAACACCAGCATCACGTCGACCAGGTTGACCAGGCTGGCGCGCGGATCCTCGTCGCTGTCGTCGAAGCGGGCGTCGAGGCGGGAATACAGGCGCATGCGCTGGCGCGCGGGCTGGCCGCTCACGCCACACGCTCCATGCCCGCGCCGCCGATGGCCGCGCGCTCCATGGCTTCCAGCGTCTCCTCGTACCAGCGGCGGCGCAGCTTGCCGATCACCAGGCCGCCGATGCCGGCGACCAGGCCCAGCACCGTGGCGTCGAAGGCCACCGTCACGGCGCTCGCGAGCTGGGCCGGGTCGCCCTGGCCGAGCGCGGCCAGGCCGGGCCCGAGCGGAATGATGGTGGCCATCAGGCCGAGCATCGGCGGTATCCGCGCCAGCAGGTCGGCGCGCTCCAGGCGGTGGCGGGCGACGGCCTGCACCCGCGCCACGTCGCCGGTGGCGCCCAGTTTGGCCAGGCCGTGGAAGCGCTCGCCGACGGCGATGCCGGCCTCCACCACCGCGACCGCGCAGCCGATCAGCAGGGTGGCCAGGGCCGGCGCGAGCAGCCAGCTGACCGCGTCGTGCAGCCAGGCGTAGGACAAGGTTTCGATCATGTGGAACTCCTTACAGGTTGGGATACGTGGCGTCCGCGCCAGAGGCCGAACGCGAACAGGGTGAGGCAGGCGGCCAGCGCGCCGAGCAGCTTGACCGCGCGCGCGGCGGCGGCCTCCGGCGGCTCGGCTTTCCGGTGCAATTCGTACACGCGCGGCGGCGCGGCGGCGGGGGCCGGCGCGCGTTCGGCGAGCGCCGCCGACATGGCGGCCCGCGTGGACGCGGCGGCCGGTTCCACGCGGCGCGCCAGGGTGGCCGCGCCGGCGTCGGGCGGAGCGGCGGCGGGCAGCGTCTCGCCGCGCGCCTTGGCCAGCGCCCGCGCGTCGGCGCCGTCCAGTCGCGGCGCCAGCCAATCCCACATCGGGTGATTGGGCGCGGCGTGGCCGCTGCCCGGCAGGCCGTTGCCGGCCACCAGCCGCGCCAGTTCGCCGCCCATGCGCTTGATAGTGGCGGGGTCGGTCTTCCAGAAACCCTTCTCGGCGGCCACCATGAACACGGCCAGCATGTGCGCCTTGACGTGCGCGTTGTGGCTCTGGCCGAGGAATTGCGGCAGGCCCAGCTTGTGCGCGTCGTCGAAGTACACCGACTTCACCTCGTCCCACGCCCAGTTCTTGACCAGGTCGGGACGCGTCACCTGCCAGCCCCACAGGTTCTCCAGGAATTCCTGGCCCATGGTGCGCGCGCCGGCGTAGCCATGGCCCATCAGCGGCTTGAGCCAGGCCGGATTGAGGAAGCGGCCGCGCAATTCGCCCAGCAGGGCCGAGGCCAGCGGTTCGACGTCGGCGCGGCCGGGCTGCGCGTGCTGCAGGATGAAGGCCTCCGGCACGCGGCCGGTGCGGCCCTCGATGGCCAGCGACAGGCCGCCCAGGTAGTCGAAGGCGTCGTTGTTGTCGAGCAGGCCGTACAGGTTGCTGGCGCGCCCGTGGTAGGTGCGCGCTATGCCGTCCAGCGCCACGTCGAAGGCGGCGTGGCTGGCCTCGCCGCTGGCGTCCAGCCCGTAGGCGTGGCCCATGCGGTTGCGGTAGGCGCGGCCGATCTCGTCGCGCTCGCGCCAGGCGCCGGAGCGCTCGGTCAGGCGGTTGACGCCGGCGCCGTAGGCGCCCGGCGCGTCGCCGAACACGCGCTGCGCGGCGGCCAGTCCCGCCTCGCCGGCGGACATGCCGGCACCGGCCAGCGCGCGCTGGCGCGCCAGCCATTCGCGCGCCACGCGGTTGCGCGCCGGGTCCTCGGAACCCCAGGCCGCGCCGGGCAGCGGCGCCAGCGCCGCCCGCAGGGCTTCCTTCAAGGCCGGGTCGCGCTCGGCCAGCGCGCCGGCCGACGCGGCCAGCGCCATGCGGCCGGCGCGGTCGATCAGGCGGATCAGGTTCGGGTACAGGTCGCGGAACAGGCCCGAGGTGGTGACCAGGGCGTCGCGCCGCGCCGCGCCGGGTTTCAGGCGCACGTCGGTGACGATGCCGCGCGCGTTCCACACCGGCTCGGCGCCCATCATGGCCAGCGCGAACGCCACCATCACGCCCTCGTCGCGCACCGCGTCGGAAGCCCACAGGATGATGCCCTCGCTGCCCTTGGCCGCCGTGTCGCGCGCGTCGGCCTTGGCGGCCATGCGCTCGCCCAGCTTGTAGCCCAGGCGGGTCGGCAGGATGTCGCCGTCGACGGCGTGGAAATTGCGTCCGGTGGGCAGCGCCTCCGGGGAGCGCAGCGGGTCGTTGCCCTTGCCCGGTTCGATGTAGTGGCCGTCCAGGCCGGCCAGCAGCGCCAGCATCTCGCGGCGCGGCGAATCGGCCAGCCTGGCGGCGATGTCCGGGCCATCGATGCCGCCCTTGCGCATCGAGTCCAGCATCAGGTCGATCGATTTCTGTTTCCAGGGGCGGCCGAATATATGCAGGCCGAAGGGCATGAACTTCTCCTGCAGCTTGGTGAGATAGTGGCCGACCTCGTGGGCCAGCAGGTCGTCGTCGGCCGCGTCGAAGCCGATGCCGCGCACGGCCAGCACGTCGGCCATCGAGGCCTCCAGTTCCTGCTTCAGGTTCAGCGCGTTGACGCGCTCGCGCATCAGCCGCGCGGCCTGCGCCTTGAGCGACTCCGAACTGGCGGCCTCGAAACTCTCGACCACTTGGCGCAGCGCCAGCAACTCGTCGTACAGCGGCGTGGTGGCCAGGGGCGGCGTCAGGTGGTCGACGATGACGGCCAGGCCGCGCCGCTTGGCCTGCGTGCCCTCCCCCACGCCGTCGACGATGTAGGGGTAGATGCCCGGCAGGTCGCCCGCGATCAGGCTGGGATAGTCGTCGGCGGCCAGGCCAACCGCCTTCCCGGGCAGGAATTCGTAGGTGGAGTGGCGGCCGACGTGCACCAGCGCGTCGGCCTTGAAGCGGTCGCGCAGCCAATGGTAGAAGGCCAGGTACTGGTGCGGCGGCGTGATGCTGGTGTTCGCGTGCAGCAGTTCCTCGTCCACCTCCCAGCCGCGCGGAGGCTGCGGGCCGATGAACACGTTGCCGAACACCAGGCCCGGCACCAGCAACTTGCCGCTGTCGACCATGATACGGCCCGGCGCCGCGCCCCAGCCTTTCAAGCCCTCGATGCCGTAGCCGCCCAGGCGCCGGCCGAGCGGCGCCAGCGCGGCGCAGCGGCCGGCCTTGCCCGCGTTCGCGCGCGCGTCCAGGCAGGCGTTGTAGCCGTCCGCCAGCGCGGCCAGGTCGCGGATCGCCGCCTCCCGTTTCGGGTGGTCGGCGCCCTCGACCAGGTGCTGCAATTCCTTGATGATGACGTCGGCCTGCTTGCGGCCCAGCAGGCGCTCGCCGCTGGCCTCCGCCTCCAGCACGTCGGCATGCAGGCGGCCCAGCAGGCCGCTGCTCATTTCGCCCCGCACCCGCGGCGACAGCGTGGCGAACCAGCGGGCATAGTCGGCGGCGGCCACGCTGTTGACCGTGCCGCTCAGTTCGCGCAGCGCGGCGCGGTCCTCCGGCAGGTTGACGCCATGCGCCATGATCATGTCCAGCAGCGCCTCCGGCGTTTCGGGCAGGGTGCCCACCGTGTAGCCGGCGTTCTTCATCGCGTGCAGCATGTCGAACAGCGAGGCCGGCACGTCCAGGTTGTCGGCGCCGATGTTCTGGCGGCCGGGCGGGTGGTTGTAATAGATCAGCGCGACCCGCTTGTCGCGGTTGGCCTTGGCGCGCAGCGCCAGCCAGCGGCCCACGCGTCCGGCCAGGCGGTCGGCCTCCTCCGCCAGCATCACCGGCGGCCGGTTCTCGATGCCGGTTAGCCTGTCGCGCCGCGCCTGGCCCAGCGCGGCCACCACGATGGGCTGGCCTATGCCCTGCAGTTCCGGCAGCGCGACGCGGTACTGCACCGAGTCCGGCGGCAGGCCGTCCGGCGACAGGCGCCATTGCACGGCGGTGCGGTCGGACAGGCGGATCGCCTTGAAGACCGGCACGTTGAGGCGCTTGAACGCCTCCGTGACGGCTTCGCGCCCCTCGGCGGCGCCCACCACGAAATCCTGCAGCACGATCAGCGCAGCCGGCTGGGCGGGCGCGATCAGTTCCGGCAGCCGTTCCAGCGCCTCGCGCGAGGCGCCGCCCCAGCGCGTCAGCACCTGCACGCACGGCTGGCCGCGCTGCTCGACGCGCTGGCAGACGGCGGCGGGAACGGCGCCGTCCATATTGGCCAGGTCCAGCACCACCACGGCCGGCTGCGCCTTCAACCCCAGTTGCGCCGCATTGCCCCAGGCCGCCGCGCCGCTCAGCTCGCGCTGTCCCACCCGCAGGCGCAGCGTCGGCTCGGGCAGCGGGCCGGCCAGCGCCACGGCCGGGTCGAGCAGGTGCGCGAACAGCGCGGCGGTGTTGTCGGCGCCGCCGGCCTGCCACAGCGTGCGCGCCGCCAGCCAGTGGCGCGCGGCGGGATGCGCTTGCGCCGCTTGCAGGGCCGCGTCCTTGGGCGTTTCCGTCGCCAGCTCGCGCAGCGTTTCGGGCGGGAAGTCGCGCAGCGCGCCCCGCCGGTCGCGGCTCATCAGGCTGAGGCTGGCCTCGCCGTTGAACGCCAGCACGGCCGCCTGCGCCCGCGCATGGCGGGGCAGCGCATCCTTCAGGCGGCGGGCCGGGTCGCCGAACAAGGACACCGCCAGGACGCTGTCCGCCTGCGCTATCCAGAGGCCGGCTTCGCGGTCGCTTGCGGCCATCCATTGGGCCGGCGTGCGCAGCACGATGCGGTCCCCGGGATGGCTGGCGAGGTGGCGGTGGGCCGCCTCGATCGCCGCCGGCGCGGCCCTTTCGGTCACGATCGCGAACAGGGTGGCGGCCCGGCCGGGCGCGCAAGCCAGGACGCACAGCAGGACGGTGAGAAGCCGAACAAGTTTGGAAGCGCTCAATTTGAACTTTGACCAGTGACTGCGCGCCGGGCGCGCATGATAAGCAGGCGCTCGCGTTCCTGCCACGGGACGCGCGGGCCGATCGCGCGCGGATGCGCGCACGACGGCGTGCGTTTCTCAAACAGGGGGAACAACGAACAACCAATCGCGAGACCACACCCCGGGTCTCGCGGCATCAAATCGTGACTGGCCGGTCTTCTGGCTTGCCCTCATCCTCATTCGACCTTGCCTTCCCGCGCGGGGCACAGTGGCGTGTGATCGAAATCGTCAGGCTTACAGCAGCGGGGGCTGCGCCGGACTGGCGCGAAATGAAAATCTCGCGCATCACCGGCTTCCCGTTTCACCCTCCGGCCGACAAGCGGGAGGGCACCATTCACGTAATTGCGCGTATTTTACATGCAATACCGAACAATAAGCATGGCAAGCTGGAAATCTTCGACCAGGCGCGCCGCGCTTTTACGCAGTTTAATATCGTGAATAGGGATGGACATCGCGGTAATGGTGATAGTACTCTGCGCATATGAACCCCACATGTACGCTGCAGGTCTTCATTGACAATGCCTGGCGCGATGCGGCAGCGCTCGACTTGACGGGCGATCCGGCGCGCGGGGTTGACGCGTCCACTTATCTGATCTACCTGCCCGGATATGCGATCCAATACTGGGAAAGGACCGACGCCGCGGCGCTGTCGGTGAACCTCCCGGTGGACTTGAGCAGCTACCCGGCAGGGGCTTGGCCTCCGTTTCTGGTTGACTTGCTGCCACAAGGATACGGCCGGGCTGAATTACTTCCCCTGATCGAACCACGCCAGTCCACCGGTCCGGCCTCCGACTGGCCTTTGCTGTGCGCGGGCGCTGGCAATCCTGTCGGGAACGTCCGGGTCAAGGAGGCATACGAGTGGGTGGCGGCGCGCAACGGCAGCGCGACGCGTGGCTTCACGATGGCGGAAGTCGCATCCCGCGCCGGCGACTTCAGCGAATTCCTGGCGCAGCATGGACTCTTTATCGCGGGCTCCTCCGGCATTCAAGGCGAATGGCCGAAGATCCTGCTCACGCGCGCGGACGACGGCCTGCTCTATCTCGACCACACGCTGCCCGACGAGCGGGCGCGCGAACACTTCATCGTCAAATTCGGACGGGGCAAGGACGAATCGTTGGCCAGCATCCTCAGGCTGGAGGCGCCCTACATGCTCCTTGCCAAAGGGCTGGGACTCAAGGTGCACGCCGACCTGACGTTGCGCGGGCGGGCGTTGTTCATACCGCGTTTCGACCGTTCGGTGGCGGATGGCCGAGTGGTGCGCCATGGCCAGGAGAGTATCGCTTCGCTTTGCGGCATGGGTGGATTCGGGGCCGCGCCCACGCACAATGAGGTCTGCGAAAGGCTGGGCGAGGTATGCACCGATCCGGCAGGCGAAGTGATCGAGTACATCAAACGCGATATCGCGAACATCGCCCTTGGCAACAAGGACAATCACGCCCGCAACACGGCGATTCAGCGCAGGCACGATGGCACCGTCTCCCTCACGCCGCTGTTCGATTTCGCTCCCATGTGGCTCCATCCCGATGGGATAGCAAGGCGCATCCGCTGGGTAGCCGACGATGGCGGCTCCCCCGACTGGGCCAGCGTCGTCGACCAGGCCTGCGCGGCGGCGAAGCTGGATCGGGGCGCCGTCCGCGCCGGCGTCCAGGCGATGGCGATGCCAATGGCGACACTGCTCGCGGATGCGCGCGCCTTGGGAATAGACGAGCAATTCCTGTCGCCCCTGGAAAAAAAGGTGGACATTGTCCGCGCCCAATTGGAGCGCCTGTAAATGGACAAGCGATTCAATCCGTTGACACCGGCGGAGGAACTGCAGGCGCGACGCGCCTTGGCCGATGAACTCGCGGCCGATCCCGCGATGCCGATTCCGATTGTGATCAGGAAGATCCGTACGACCTTGCGCCTCACCATCGCGGAGTACGCGAAGCTATGCGGGGTGTCCGCACGGACCTTGCAGGATGTCGAGCGCGAAGAATCCAGCCCGACCTTGGCCACCGCCGACAAGTTGCTGCGCCCGTTAGGACTGCGACTCGGGGCGGTGCCTAAACCTCGTCAAAGACAATCATAGTTTCAGGGCGTCGTCATCCCGGCAAGGGCCCGCTCAATCGTTCAAGCAAACTTGCTGAAATCCGGCTTGCGCTTCTCGAAGAAGGCGGTGAAGGCTTCCTTGGCTTCCGGCGCCAGCAGCATCTCGCCGAACAGCTTGCCCTCGGCGAGCATCACGGTCTGCATCGCGTCGGCCTTGGCGGACTTCATCAGGCGCTTGGTGTTGCGGATCGAGGTGGCGGGCAGCGCGACCAGCTTGGCCGCTTGCGCCTGCGCGTAGGCCAGCACGTCGGCGGCCGGCAGCACTTTCGACACCAGCCCCATGTCGTAGGCCTCCTGCGCCAGGAAGGGCTCGCCCAGCATCAGCTTCTCGGCCGCGCGTGCGTGGCCGGCGATTTGCGGCAGCAGGGCGCTGGACGCGAACTCGGGGCACAGGCCCAGTTGCGCGAACGGCACCGAGAACTTGGCGTTGTCGGCCGCGTAGACCAGGTCGCAGTGCAGCAGCAGGGTGGTGCCGATGCCGATGGCCGCGCCGGACACCGCCGCCACCACGGGCTTGCTGGCGCCGCTCAGCGCGCGCATGAACTGGAACACGGGGCGGTCGGTGAACACCGCGTCGGCGGCCGGCTGCGCCGTTTTCAGGAAGTCGTCCAGGTCGTTCCCGGCGGTGAAGATCTCCGGCTTGCCGGTGATCAGGATGGCGCGCACGGACACGTCCCGCTCGGCCTCGTTGATCGCGTCGGCCAGGGCCTGGTACATGGCCGTGGTGATGGCGTTCTTGCGCTCCAGGCGGTTGAATTCGAGCGTGAGGACGCCGTTCGCTTTGCTGCTCAGAATATCCATAAATCCAGTCTCCTTGTGATTGAAAAAAAGGCGCCGGGGTTGTGCCTCGGCGCCTTCGTTTTGGTATGCGGCGGTGCTTATACGCGTTCGATGATACCGGCCGCGCCCATGCCCGCGCCTACGCACATGGTGACCATGCCATATTTGAGGCTGTTGCGACGCAGGGCGTGCACCACGGTGGCGGCGCGGATGGCGCCGGTGGCGCCCAGCGGGTGGCCCAGGGCGATCGCGCCGCCCATCGGGTTGACCTTGCTGGTGTCCAGGTTCAGGTCGCGGATGACGGCCAGCGCCTGGGCGGCGAATGCTTCATTGAGTTCGATCCAGTCCAGCTGGTCCTGGGTGATGCCGGCGGCCGCGCAGGCCGCTGGAATCGCCACTTTCGGGCCGATGCCCATGATCTCCGGCGGCACGCCGCGCACGGCGAACGAGGAGAACTTGGCCAGCGGGGTCAGGTTGTGTTCGCGCAGGATCTTTTCGGACACCACGATCAGCGCGCCGGCGCCGTCGGACATCTGCGAGGAGGTGGCGGCGGTGACGGTGCCCTTGGCGGCGAAGACCGGCTTCAGCTTGCCCATGGTTTCCATGGTGGCGTCGGCGCGCGCGCCCTCGTCCTTGTCGACCACGCGCTTGCCGACCTTGATCTCGCCGGTGCGCAGGTCGGGGGTGCGGGTAATGATCTCGACCGGGGTGGTCTCGTCCTTGAAGTAGCCCGCTTCCTGCGCGGCGATCGCCTTGCGGTGCGATTCCAGGCCGAAGGCGTCCTGGTCTTCGCGCGAGATCTTCCATTGCTGGGCGACCTTCTCGGCGGTCAGGCCCATGCCGTAGGCCAGGCCCACGTTCTCGTCCTTGAAGGTGTCCATGTTGATCGACGGGTGGTGGCCCATCATCGGCACCATCGACATCGATTCGACGCCGCCGGCGATCATCACGTCGGCCTCGCCGACGCGGATGCGGTCGGCCGCCATGGCCAGGGCGGTGATGCCCGAGGCGCAGTAGCGGTTGACGGTGACGCCGCCCACGGTGTTCGGCAGGCCGGCCAGCACCACCGAGTTGCGGGCGATGTTGAAGCCCTGCTCCGCTTCCGGGAACGAGCAGCCGATGATGGCGTCGACGATCAGCGCCGGGTCCAGGCCCGGCACGGCGGCCATGGCGCCCTTGATCGCGGCGACCAGCAGGTCGTCCGGACGGGTGGTTTTGAACATGCCGCGCGGCGCCTTGCCGATCGGGGTGCGGGTCGCCGCGACGATGTATGCGTCTTGAAGTTGTTTGCTCATTGTGTGCTCTCGAATTAGTTCCGCACCGGCTTGCCGGTCTGCAGCATGCCCATGATGCGCTCTTGCGTCTTCGGATGGTTCAGCAGTTCCAGGAAGGCTTTACGCTCCAGGTCCAGCAGCCATTGCTCGCTCACCACGCTGCCCTGGTCGATGTCGCCGCCGGACACGATCTCGGCGATCATGTCCCCCAGTTTGAAGTCGTGCGCCGAGATGAAGCCGCCGTCGCGCATGTTGACCAGCTGGCCCTTGATGGTGGCCCAGCCGTAGCGGCCGGTCACGGTCACGGGGCGCTGCAGCGGCGCGCGGTAGCCCGCGTCGAACATGGAGCGCGCGGTCACCTTGGCCACGTGCAGCAGTTCGTACGGGTTGAACACGATCACATCGTCTTCCTTCAGGTAGCCCATGGCCTTCGCTTCCAGCGCGGACTTGGACACTTGCGCGGTGGCCGCGTTGGTGAAGCCGGCTTTCAGGAATTGCAGGATGTCGTTGCCCTTGGCTTCCCTGGCGGCGCGCACGGCCGCTTCCTTCAGGCCGCCGCCGGCCGGGATCAGGCCCACGCCCACTTCCACCAGGCCGATGTAGGACTCGATCGAGGCCACGCGCTTGGACGCGTGCAGCGCCAGCTCGCAGCCGCCGCCCAGGGCCAGGCCAGCCACCGCCGCCACGACGGGCACGTTGGAGTACTTCATGGCCATGAAGGTGTCTTGCAGTTCCTTGATGATGGGGTCGACCGCCTTCGCGCCGCCGGCCATGAAGGCCGGCAGTGCCGATTGCAGGTCGGCGCCGGCCGAGAAGGCGCCGCCGTCGGCCGCGTCCGCGCTCCAGATCACCAGGCCCTTGTAGCCTTGGGCGGCTTCTTCCAAACCTTTTTTCAAGCCCTTGATGACGCCGTCGCCGATCACGTGCATCTTGGTCTTCAGCGAGATCACCAGCACCTCGTCGCCGGAGTGCCACAGGCGCACCGAGTCGTCTTCGAACACGGTGGTGCCGGCCTTGGTGCCGTCCACGGCGCCGCTGCCGAACACCGGCGCGCGGAATTCCTGGCGCTTGTACACGTCCAGCGTCGAACGCGGCACGAAGCCCTTGGAGATGGCGGAGTACGAACCTTCAGGCGTATGCACGCCCTTCTCGGCGACCTGGCCTTCGAACACCCAGGCCGGCAGCGGCGCGCCGCACAGCGCCTGGCCGGCGTCGATGTCTTCCTTGACCCACTGGGCGATCTGGCCCCAGCCCGCCGCCTGCCACGTTTCGAACGGGCCGGTTTTCCAGCCGAAGCCCCAGCGCATGGCGAAGTCGATGTCGCGCGCGTTGTCGGCGATGCTTTCCAGGTGCAGCGCGATGTAGTGGAACACGTCGCGGAAGATCGCCCACAGGAACTGGCCTTGCGGGTTGGTCGACTCGCGCAGCGCCTTCATCTTCTTGACCGGATCCTTTTCCTTCAGGATGCGGGCGATGATGTCGGCCGCCTTGGCGCCACCGGGCACGTATTCACCGGTGGCGAAGTCCAGGCGCAGGATGTCCTTGCCGACCTTCTTGTAGAAGCCGCCGCCGGTCTTGGAACCGAGCGCGCCCTTTTCCACCAGCTTGCTCAGCACTTCGGGGGTCTTGTAGATGGCCGCGAACGGATCTTCCGGCAGGTAGTCCTGCATGGTCTTGATCACGTGGCCCATGGTGTCCAGGCCGACCACGTCCGCCGTGCGGAAGGTGCCGGAGCTGGCGCGGCCCAGCTTGGAGCCGGTCAGGTCGTCGACCACGTCCACCGACAGGCCGTACTTCTCGGCTTCGTGGATGGTGGCCAGGATGCCGAACACGCCGACACGGTTGGCGATGAAGTTCGGCGTGTCCTTGGCGCGCACGACGCCCTTGCCCAGGGTGGTGGTCAGGAACGCTTCCAGCTGGTCCAGGATCTCCGGCTTGGTCGACGTGGTCGGGATCAGTTCCACCAGGTGCATATAGCGCGGCGGGTTGAAGAAGTGCACGCCGCAAAAGCGCGCCTTCAGTTCGTCGCTGAAGCCCTCGGCCAGCTTGTTGATCGACAGACCCGAGGTGTTCGAGGCGAAAATCGCGTTCGGGGCGATGTGCGGGCCGACCTTCTTGTACAGGTCGTGCTTCCAGTCCATGCGCTCGGCGATGGCTTCGATGATCACGTCGCAGCCGGCCAGCAGGTCCAGGTTGTCCTCGTAGTTGGCGACCTGGATCAGTTCCGCGTCGGCCTTGTCGCCGAACGGCGCCGGCGACATCTTCTTCAGGTTCTCGATGGCGCGCAGGACGATGCCGTTCTTCGGCGTACCCTCCTTGCCTGGCAAATCAAACAGGACGACCGGCACCTTGGCGTTGACGCAGTGGGCGGCGATCTGCGCACCCATCACGCCCGCGCCCAGCACGGCTACTTTTTTCACGTTGAAGTTGCTCATGTTTTTCCTTTAATTAGAACAGGTCGGCGTCCAGGGCCATCAGGTTGGCTGCGCCCGAGCGCGCCTGGCGGATCAGGGTTGCGGTTTCCGGCTGCAGGCGGGCGAAGTAGAAGCGCGCCGTCGCCAGCTTGGCTTTGTAGAAGTTGTCGCCGCTGTCTTGCTTCTCCAGCGCGATCTTCGCCATCTGCGCGAAGAAGTAGCTGTACACCATGTGGCCCACGACGCGCAGGTAAGGCACGGCGGCGGCGCCCACCTCGTCCTGGTTCTGGAAGGCCTTCATGCCGATTTCCATGGTCAGCTTGCCGACCTTGTCGCCCAGGTCGCCCAGCGGGGTGACGAATTCGGACATGGCCTCGTCGGTGCCGTTTTCCTCGACGAAGGCCTTGACCTTCTCGCCGAACTTGCGCAGCTTGGCGCCGTTGTCCATCAGGATCTTGCGGCCCAGCAGGTCCAGCGCCTGGATGGTGTTGGTGCCTTCGTAGATCAGGTTGATGCGCGCGTCGCGCACGTACTGCTCCATGCCCCATTCGGAGATGTAGCCGTGGCCGCCGAACACCTGCATCGCCTCCGAGGTGGCGATCCAGCCGTTGTCGGTGATGAAGGCCTTGACGATCGGGGTCAAGAGCGCGACCTCGTCGGCGGCTTCCTTGCGCACTTCCTCGTCCGGGTGGTTCAGTTCGCGGTCGATCTGCAGCGCGACGTAGGAGGTGAAGGCGCGGCCGCCCTCGGCGTAGGCCTTGGCGGTCAGCAGCATGCGGCGCACGTCCGGGTGCACGATGATCGGGTCGGCCGGGCCTTCCGGGTTCTTCACGCCGGACAGGCTGCGCATCTGCAGGCGGTCCTTGGCGTACACCAGCGCGTTCTGGTAGGCCACCTCGGTCAGGCCCAGCGACTGCATGCCCACGCCCAGGCGGGCCGCGTTCATGAACACGAACATGGCGTTCAGGCCCTTGTTCGGCTGGCCGATGATCCAGCCCTTCACGCCGTCCAGGTTCATCTGGCAGGTCGAGTTGCCGTGGATGCCCATCTTCTCTTCGATGGCGCCGCAGGTGATCGGGTTGCGCTCGCCGATGCCGCCGTCGGCGGTCGGCAGGAACTTCGGCACCAGGAACAGCGAAATGCCTTTCGAGCCTTCGGGCGCGTCCGGCACGCGGGCCAGCACCAGGTGCAGGATGTTTTCCGACATGTCGTGCTCGCCGGCCGAGATGAAGATCTTGGCGCCGGTGATGTTCCACGAGCCGTCCGCGTTCGGGATGGCCTTGGTGCGCAGCATGCCCAGGTCGGTGCCGCAGTGCGGTTCGGTCAGGCACATGGTGCCGGTCCATTCGCCGGAGACCAGTTTCGGCAGGTACAGGCGCTTCTGCTCGTCGGTGCCGTGTTCCTTCAGGCACTCGTAGGCGCCGTGCGACAGTCCGGGGTACATGGTCCAGGCCTGGTTCGACGAGTTCAGCATCTCGTAGAAGGAGTTGTTCAGCACGATGGGCAGGCCCTGGCCGCCGAATTCGGGGTCGCACGCCAGCGCGGCCCAGCCGCCTTCGACGTATTGCTTGTAAGCCTCTTTGAATCCTTTCGGAGTGGTCACCGACTTGGTGGCCGCGTCATGGTGGCAGCCTTCGCGGTCGCCCGAGTGGTTCAGGGGGAACAGCACCTCGGAGGTGAACTTCGCGCCCTCTTCCAGCACCTGGTTGATGATGTCGGCGTCGGTGTCGGCGTGGGCCGGCAGTTCCTTCAGCTGCTCTTCAACCTTCAAGAACTCGTGCAGCACGAACTGCATATCCCGGATTGGTGCGACGTATTGACCCATGATTATCTCCTGACGGCTAATTACAAATTAAGTGAAGGCTGGCTGCGGTTCGCCCGCGGCTGCCGTGCGGCCGCCCGACTGCTGCGGCTACGAATTCCTGTATGTCTCAATCAAACGCTCAAAGCCCGCCTTCGCCCGCTCGACCGTCCCCGGGGTACGGAGAAAGCGCGCATCGTGATGCACCGCCAGGATCAGGCCGTACATCTCGTACACCAGCTGCTGCGCGTCGGTGCCCGGCTTCAAATCGCCGGTCTCGATCGACTGCTGCACACCGCGCAGCAGGGCGCCCTGCCAGGCCGACACCATCGACACCAGTTCCTCGCGGATCGGTCCCGGGCGGTCGTCGTATTCGACGGCGCCGCTGATGTAGATGCAGCCGGAGGCGATCTCCTCGCTGACGCGCGAAATCCAGTGCGCGAACATGGCCCGCAGGCGGGGCAAACCGCGCGGTTCCTTGATGCTGGGGAAGAACACCTCCTGCTCGAAACGGTGGTGATACAGTTTCAAGACTTCCAGCTGCAAGTCCTCGCGCGAACCGAAGTGCGCGAACACCCCCGATTTGCTCATGTTCATCTTGTCCGCGAGCAAGCCGATGGTCAGGCCTTCCAAACCGTCCCGGCTGGCCAGTTCCAGCGCCGTGTCCAGGATGGCTGCGCGAGTTAATTCGCCCTTGCGCATAAATTTGATTGAAGTATTAATAGTTGCCACTCAAAGTAGTAATCCAAGTCGGAGAGCTTATTTTCCACCACTTGGATTTGCTTCGTGTGAAAAGAATTGCGAACGCTCGTACTATTATCCACGGGCGGATAAAAGTCAAACGGCTTCGTTAGAGGCGGGACACTATTGGTGCGTCGCAACACGCGGCGGGCGGAATTAGTGCAGTCGTGCGTTTTCCGCAACGCCCGCCGCCGCCGGAAAAACACCCCGGGGTTGAAAATTAACCCTGGGGTGTTTTTTCGGGCGGCCTATTCGTCGTGGAAGCGGCCGAGCTCGCGGCGGTCGCGCTTGGTGGGACGGCCCTTGAAGTCGGCGCCGGGTTCGCGGAACAGTTTGCGGCGCTCCTGCTCCGCGGCGCGGCGGGCCACGCTGGCCTCGCTTTCCTCGTAGAGCAGGCGGGCCACGGGCGCGCCTTCGCGCTTGTCGGAAATCCCCAACACCAGCACTTCCCACTCGTCGGAGCCGTTGTCGATGGCCAGCCTGTCGCCCAGTTTGACGGCGCGCGCGGTTTTCACCTTGTCGCCGCCCACCTTGACCTTGCCGCTTTCCACGGCGTCGGCGGCCAGCGAGCGGGTCTTGAAGAAGCGGGCCGCCCACAGCCATTTGTCGATGCGCACATTGTCTTTCACGCGTATTTCCCCACCGCGAAAATCCGCATCAGCAGCTTGTAGACGACGAAGGCGGCCTCGTAGCCGACGCGGCGGAACACGCCCACGTGGGCGTATTCGTGTTCATGGATGACGACGCCGTCGGCGATCGCCTGTTCGATGTGGCGGCGCAGGCTGCGCGCGAAGTCGGCGTCCTTGATGACGACGTTGGCCTCCTGGTTCAGGAACAGGCTCAGGCCGTCGACATTGCTGGAGCCGACCGTGGCCCAGTTGTCGTCGATGACGGCCACCTTGGCGTGCAGCTGGGTCTTGTGGTACTCGACCACCTTGACGCCGGCGGCCAGCAGCTTGGGATAGAAGGAATGGGCCACCGCGTCCTGCAGCCAGATCTCGCCCACGCCGATCAGCAGCACCACTTCCACGCCGCGCTGGGCGGCCTTGGCCAGCGCGTGGCGGAACTTGCGCCCCGGCGCGAAATAGGGGTTGGCGATCAGCACGCTCTTGCGCGCCCGGCCCAGCGCCTGCAGGTAGGCGCGCTGGATGGTGGCGCGGTTGCGCAGGTTGTCGCGCACCACGAAGCCGGCTTGCACCGTGCTCTGGCGGGCGATCTTGTTGACCTTGCGCATCTCGTTGTACAGGCCGATGCGCTTGATCAGGCTCATCTTGCCCAGGCGCTGCCACTGCGTCTGCGCCTCCTGGTGGATGGAGTGCACCAGCGGCCCGCGCACGGCCACCGCGAAGTCCCAGCGCGGGGCGGACAGGCAGATGCTGTGGTCGTAGTCGCAGAACATGTCGTCGTTGATGTTGATGCCGCCGACGAAGGCCACGTCGCGGTCCACCACGCAGATCTTGCGGTGGGTGCGCGTGACGCCGCGCTTGAACCAGGGATTGAAGATGCGGTGCTCGGCGCCCGCCTCGCGCAGCATGGCGTCGATGCGCGCGGCCTGCGTGTGGCCGGTGCCGAACCAGTCGGTGATGACGCGCACCACCACGCCGCGCCGGGCGGCGGCGGTCAGCGCCGAGAGCACCGACTGGCCCGTCTCGTCGCCGGCGAAGATGTAGGTCTCGAAATAGACTTCGTACTGCGCCGCGTTGATCGCCTCCACCAGGGCGGGAAAGTAATCCGTGCCGCAGTACAACAGCCTGACTTCGTTGTCAGCGATGAAATTAACCGAGCGCATACGCCCTTCAGTTCAGTTGCAGGGTCGCCACGATGGGCGAGTGGTCCGATAGTTTAGCCCATGCCGCGCCATGCAGCACTTGCGCCGCCTCCACCTGGAAACCGCGCACATAGATGCGGTCCAGGCGGAAGAAGGGCAAGGCCGCCGGGAAGGTGCGGGCGGGACTGAGGGCGGCCTTGCGCCGCGCCAGGGTACGGACCAGGTCGCCCAGCGCGGAGTTCGAGCCGATCTCGTCGAAGACCTCGACCACGCCCAGGGCCTTGCGCAGGGTGGCGCTGAGGGTGTTGCGCCAGTCGTTGAAATCGCCGGCGATGATCACCGGCTCGTTGTTGGGCGCGGTGGACGAGACCGCCTCTATCAGCGCCTGCACCTGGCGGGTGCGCCCGCCCTCGAACAGGCCCAGGTGCACCACGTAGCAGTGCACCGGCACGTGTTCCGTCTCGATCACGCAGTGCAGGATGCCGCGCGCCTCGTAGGCGTGGTCCGAGATGTCGGTGTTGCTCCAATGCGCGATGGGGAAGTTGCTCAGCAGCGCGTTGCCGTGGTGGCCGTGGTCGTAGACCGCGTTCATGCCGTAGGCCACGTGGCGGCCGTCGTCGGCGAAGAACTCGTGCTGCGCCGCCTGCGGCCAGTGGCGGTGGCCGTTGGTCTCGCAGCCGAACTTCTCGGCGATGCGGTCGTGCTTGCCCTGCACTTCCTGCAGGAACACGACATCGGCATCGAATTGCGCGATGGCCTGCTTGAGCGCGTGCACCCGCGGATGGCTGCGGTATGACATGCCCTTGTGGATGTTATAGGTGGCAACACGGATTTTCATGAACCCATTCTAACCCCAACAGCTTGCTTGCCGTACAGCTATTGTGCGCGGGGGCTTCGGTGCGGCGGACCACAGACGCGGCCGGTCCGGCAAGCTAGGCGGCTCGCCCGCCACCCTGTGCGGCCTTGCAACAACGCCGCTATTTCTGTATGGAATTTCGCCTTCTTCATATATTCTAGATAAGTTGCCAAGGAGGAATCGCTTATGTGGGGTCGAAAAGCGCGCGCTTGCGCCATGGCGGCGATGGCCTTCGCCGCCAATCCGGCGCTGGCCGAGGATTACGCCGCGCACGGCTTCGCCCTGCGTTTCCCGGCCGCGCTGGCCAGGTTTTCGTCCTATGGCGACGTGGCCGGCTACGGCGGCGCCTCGGCCGGCAGCCGCTACCCCAGCAGCGTCAATCCGGCGGCCACGGACTGGATCGCGCCGCAGGGCGGCGGCTATGTGCTCAGCCCGCAATACAGCCGCCTGCGTTTCGCCAACGCGCCCGACCTGAAGATTTCCACCTTGTCCGCCGGCGCCAGCGTGCCGGGACTGGGAGGCTTCCAGCCCTCCTACACCCGCATCGCCAACGACGGCCCGCAGCGCGGCGATTTCCTGCTGCTCGACGGCCACGCTGCCCAACTGCAATGGGGCGGAAAACTCGGCGGGGAGCTGGCCCTGGGCGTCAACCTCAACACGTCCCGCTTCCGCAGCAGGGCCGGCCTGGGCGGCATGTTGCTGGCCGACGGCGCCACCGAGACCGACGGACTGAAGCTGGGTCTGCTGTGGGTCCCGTCGGCGCGGCTGTCGGCCGGCCTGATGGCCGATTACGCCCGCGCGCGGGCCGACACCGCCGCGCTCGATCCGGGCTGCCTGTGCAGCGTGCGGTTCAGCGACCGCAGCCACAGCCGCGCCGTGCGCGCCGGACTCAATTACGCGTACGACGGGCAATCATCGGTGTACGCCGACGTGCTGCGGGCGCGCTACACCGGGATCGACGGCGCCATGACATCGCGCATCCTGTTCGCCGGGCTGGAACAGCAGCTGCGGCCCTGGTTGTTCCTGCGCGGCGGCCTGGCCCACGACCGCGGCGGCCACACCGGCCAGACCCTGGGCCTGGGCCTGACGCCCGCCCCTTACCTCGTCATCGACCTGGCCTACCAGCGCGACATGTTCCCCGAGCTGCGGCCCGAGTTCGGACGCTCCAGCCTGTTCAACTTCTCGGTGGGGATACTCTGGTGAGGGACGAGCGCCCCACTCCGGACGAAGGCGCCGGGCCGGCCGGCGTGCCGCGGCAGGCGCGGCGCAGGCTGCGCTTCAGCGACCCGGCCTGGGAGGCGCTGTACCGCAAGGCGCAGCGGGAGGAGCTGGTCGCAGCCTCGCGCTGGGGCCTGCTGGTGGCGTTGATCCTGGCGCTGGCCTTCATGTGGCAGGACACGATGTTGTCGTCCAACGGCCACGTGGCCACCAACATCCGCATCTACCTGGTGGTGCCGCTGTGCCTGGGCACGTGGTACGCGCTCCGGCAGCGGCCGCTGTTGGGCTACGCGGAGCTCATCATCTCGAGCTTCCTGCTGCTGTATTCCGTGCTGATCGCGGCCATCTTCCTGGTGTTCGAGCCGGGCTTTTACGGCCTGTCCGGTTCGGTCGGCGAGGGCAACTTCATCATGATCATCCTGGCCACGTTCACGCTGTCCTGCCTGCGGCCGCCGTGGGCGCTGGGCGTGGCGGCCGCGGTGCTGGCGATCTACACGGCCGGCAACCTGCTGTGGACCGCCGTGGACACGGAACAGTTCCTGAACGGCCATTTCTCCAACGCGGTCATGACGATGGCGCTGGGCGCCGCCACCTGCTGCCTGTTCGACATGCTGCGCCGGCGCCAGTTCATCACGCTGCGCACGCTGGAGATGGAAAAGGAGCGCTACAAGGAGCTGCTGTACAACCTGGTGCCGCACAAGATCGCCACGCGCATCGAGGGCGGCGAGTTCCCCATCGCCGATTCGCACGCGGAGATCGCGGTGCTGTTCTCGGACCTGGTCGGCTTCACCACGCTCACCCAGCAGATCGCGCCGCGCACGCTGGTGCAACTGCTCAACGAGCTGTTCTTCGAATACGACCTGGCGGCCGAGCGCCTCGGCGTGGAAAAGATCAAGACCATCGGCGACGGCTACATGGCCGCCTGCGGACCGCCGGTGGCGGAGGAGCGGCGCACGGTGCTGATCGCGCAACTGGCGCTGGAGATGATCGAAATCACCCGCGCGGTGGCGCTCAAGTACAAGCTGCCGATCGGGGTCCGGGTCGGCATCCACAGCGGCAGCCTGGTGGCCGGCGTGATCGGCAAGAACCGCTACACCTACGACATGTGGGGCGAGTCGGTGAACATGGCCAGCCGGATGGAGTCCAGCGGGCTGCCGAACCGGGTGCAGGCTTCCGAATCCGCCTATCAGCGGCTGGCCGACCGGTTCGCCTTCGAGGCGCGCGGCGAGATCGAGGTCAAGGGCATCGGCCCGGTCCAGGCCTATCTGCTGACGGCGCCGCTGGCCCGGTCCGACGCCACGCCAGGCGGCCATGAAGAGCGCTCCCTGGCCAGGCATGGTTGAATATACCGGGCGGGAACGGGATGCTATAGTGTATCTTTTACCAACAGAGCAGCCATGAAAACTTTTGCGGAGTCAGTCGATCTTGCCGCCGCGTTCGGCACGGTGAACGAACTTTGGTCGCCGAAGGTGATCGCGCAGGTGAACGACCAATATGTGAAGCTGGCCAAGGTGCAAGGCGAGATCACCTGGCACAGCCACGAGCACGAGGACGAACTGTTTTACATCGTGCGCGGCCATCTGCGTATCCATTACGAGGACCGCGTGGTCGATTTGCCGCAGGGTTCGCTGCATGTGGTGCCGCGCGGCGTCCAGCACAAGCCCGTTGCCGACGAGGAGTGCTGGATCATGCTGATCGAAACCGTGACCACCAAGCACACGGGCGATGTTGATATGCCCTACACCAAGACGCTGGAGCAGCAACTCGCGGGTTGATGCGCTCGTCAGACCAGGAAGGGATGCACGCCGATGAGCTTGGCGTGCAGCCAGAAGGCGAACGCGGCCCAGGCGACGATGCCCGCCACGGCGGTGACGACGGTGCCGGAGACCGTGCCGGCGGGATAGACCGCGCCCGTGTGCCGGTCGCGCCGCCGCGCGGCGCGGAAGTCGAGCACGGCCCATAGCAGGAAGGCGCCGAACAGCACGATGTCGGCCAGGTTGCCGTTGGCCAGCAGGTGCGCCAGCGCCCACACTTTCACGCCCAGCACCATCGGATGGTGCAGCTTGGCCTTGATGCCGTTGCGCGGCACGTAGGCGGCCGCGATGAAGATGAAGGAGAACAGCGTCAGCAGCGCGGCCAGGTGGCGCATGCCCGTCGGCGGCACCCACACCACCACGGGCGCCTGCCGCGCCAGGCCGTAGCCCCAGACGATGAGCGCGAAGCCGGCGATCGAGACCAGCGAATACACGCCCTTCCAGCCGTTCTCGCCCAGGCGGGCGCGCATCCGCGTGCGCCAGGACTCGGCGAAGATGCGCACGGAATGCGCGCCCAGGAAGAGCAGCAGGCCAAGGATCAGGATGGTCATCGCGTCGTCTCGCAGAGGTGTGGGACTTTGACGATAAAGCAAAATGGCCAGGCCGGCAACCCGCGATCGACGCCTAGCGGAAGGACGCCAGCTGACGCGGCAGCTGCAGCACCGCCTCGGCGTTCGACGAGGAGAAGCACTGGTCGGCCGCCTCCAGGTAGGGCAGCCACCTGTATTGCACATGCTCGCGCGGACTGAGCAGGATGGGGATGTCGCGCGGCACCTCGACGCTGAACACGTGCTCGGTGTTCAGCGTCACGCCCGGCGCGTAACGGTGCCGCCAGACCGGGTAGATCTCGTAAATGTTGGACAGCTTCCAGTCGCGCAGGACGACGCGCTCGCCGTCGGCGACGATGCCGGTCTCCTCGAACAGCTCGCGCGTGGCCGTGGCCAGCAAGGGCTCGTCGACCGCGTCCAGCGAGCCGGTCACGGACTGCCAATAGCCGGGCTTGTCCGCGCGCTCGATCAGCAGCACCTGCAGGTCGGCGGTGTGGATCACCACCAGGACGGATTCGGGAATCTTGTAGGGCTTCATGCGTTCACATAAAAGAAAAGGCGCCGAGGCGCCTTTTCCATTGCTACATCAACCAGCCACTTTCGGCTCGGCCGCGCGCAGGCGGATGTGCAGCTCTTTCAGCTGCTTCTCGTCCACTTCCGACGGCGCCTGGGTCAGCAGGCACTGGGCGCGCTGGGTTTTCGGGAAGGCGATCACGTCGCGGATCGAATCGGACTTGGTCATCAGGGTCACGATACGGTCCAGGCCGAAGGCCAGGCCGCCGTGCGGAGGCGCGCCGTATTGCAGCGCGTCCAGCAGGAAGCCGAACTTCAGGCGGGCCTCGTCGGCGTCGATCTTCAGCGCGCGGAACACTTTCGACTGCACTTCCTCGCGGTGGATACGGATCGAACCGCCGCCCAGTTCCCAGCCGTTCAGCACCATGTCGTAGGCCTTGGCGATGCAGGCGCCCGGATTGGTTTCCAGCATGTCCTCGTGGCCGTCCTTCGGCGCGGTGAACGGGTGGTGGGTCGCGGTCCAGCGGTCCGCCTCCTCGTCGTATTCGAACATCGGGAAGTCCACCACCCACAGCGGCGCCCACACGTCGTCGAACAGGCCGGCCTTCTTGCCGAACTCGGAGTGGCCGATCTTCACGCGCAGCGCGCCGATGGCGTCGTTCACCACCTTGGCCTTGTCCGCGCCGAAGAAGATCAGGTCGCCGTCCTCGGCGCCGGTCAGTTCCAGGATCTTGGCCAGCGCGTTGTCGTGCAGGTTCTTGACGATCGGCGATTGCAGGCCGTCGCGGCCCTTGGCCTTCTCGTTGACCTTGATGTAGGCCAGGCCCTTGGCGCCGTAGATGGCGACGAACTGGGTGTAGGCGTCGATTTCCGAACGGGGCATGTCGCCGCCCTTCGGCACGCGCAGGCCGACCACGCGGCCGTTCGGCATGTTGGCGGCGCCGGCGAAGACCTTGAAGTCGACGTCCTTCATCACCTCGGTCAGCTCGGTGAACTCGAGCTTGACGCGCATGTCCGGCTTGTCCGAACCGTATTTGCCCATGGCCTCGTAGAAGTCCATCACCGGGAACGGGTTAGGCAGGTCGACCGACATGGTGTTCTTGAAGACCTTGCGGATCATGTCCTCGAACAGGTCGCGGATCTCCTGCTCGTTCAGGAACGAGGTTTCGCAGTCGATCTGGGTGAACTCGGGCTGGCGGTCGGCGCGCAGGTCCTCGTCGCGGAAGCACTTGGTGATCTGGTAGTAGCGGTCGAAGTTGGCCACCATCAGCAGTTGCTTGAACAGCTGCGGCGACTGCGGCAGCGCGAAGAAGTTGCCGGCGTTGACGCGCGACGGCACCAGGTAGTCGCGCGCGCCTTCGGGGGTCGACTTGGTCAGGGTCGGGGTTTCGATGTCGATGAAGCCCAGGTCGTCCAGGTACTTGCGCACTTCCATCGTGACCTTGTAACGCAGGCGCAGGTTGTTCTGCATTTGCGGACGGCGCAGGTCCAGCACGCGGTGGGTCAGGCGGGTGGTCTCGGACAGGTTGTCGTCGTCCAGCTGGAAAGGAACGGCCACGGAGGCGTTCAGCACTTCCAGTTGCGAGCAGACCACTTCGATCTTGCCCGATTTCAGGTTGGCGTTGACGGTGCCGGCCAGGCGGTCCTTGACCACGCCGGTCACGCGCAGGCAGTACTCGTTGCGCACCGATTCGGCGGTCTTGAAGACCTCGGCCTGCTCCGGATTGCAGACCACCTGAACCAGGCCTTCGCGGTCGCGCAGGTCGATGAAGATCACGCCGCCGTGGTCGCGGCGACGGTGTACCCAGCCGCACAGGCTGACGGTTTGTCCGAGCTGGGCTTCAGTGGTGAGGCCGCAGTAGTGAGTGCGCATAGACATGGTTTATTTCTCAGTTCAGGTTAATTTGGTTCATTCGGGCGCAACCACACCCATCGATACGATGTATTTCAGGGCGGCATCGACACTCATGTCGAGTTCGATGACATCTTTTTTTGCCAGCATCAGGAAGAATCCCGACGTCGGGTTCGGCGTGGTGGGCACGTACACGCTCACGTACTCGCCCTCCAGGTGGTTCTTCACGTCGCCGCCGGGCACCCCGGTCAGGAAGGCGATGGTGCGGCAGTCCTGGTGCGGATACGGGATCAGCACGGCCTTGCGGAAGGCGTTGCCGGACGAGCTGAACAAGGTGTCCGACACTTGCTTGACGCTGCCGTACAGCGAGCTGACGACGGGGATGCGGTGCAGCAGCTTTTCCCACAGGCGCACGATGTAGTTGCCGACCAGGTTGTTGGTCAGCAGGCCGGTCAGGAACACGATCAGCACGGTCAGGATGGTGCCCAGGCCGGGGATGTCAAAACCGATCAGGGTGCGCGGCTGCCAGCGTTCGGGCACGAACAGCAGCGACTGGTCCATGGTGCTGATCACCAGGCTCAGCACCCAGGCGGTGATCGCCAGCGGCACCAGGATCAGCAGTCCGGTAATGAAGTATTTGCGCATCGTGTTCCTCTAGTGTTCCTCTTGCCGCTCAGTCGGATTTGGTGGGCGCCGGCGTGGGCGCCGCCGCGGCGGCCGGGGCGTCCGCCTTGGGCGCGTCGGCTTTGGGCGCGGCGCCGCCGCCGGCCGGGGCGCCGGAGACCGCGGTGGTCGGGGCCTTGGCGCCGCCACGGAAATCGGTCACGTACCAGCCGGTTCCCTTTAATTGGAAGCCGGCGGCCGTCAGCTGCTTCTTGAACGCCGCCTTGCCGCAGGTGGGGCAGTCGGTCAGTTGTGGATCGGACATCTTTTGCAAGACATCCTTGCTAAAGCCACAATCATCGCAGCGGTAAGCGTAGATAGGCATCAATTACTCCGCAAAAATCATCAAAACCCTGAATTATAAAGCCTTTTCCCGGCCGTAACGCGATATCAGGTTCGACGCCACACCATCCAGCGCTCCTTGCCCTCGAACACGGGGATGGAATCGGTGACGGGCTCGTCCTCGACCAGGATGAAGGAGGCTTGCAGCAAGGCATCGAGCCGCTCGCGGGCGATGCCGAACGGCGGGCCTTTTTCGTTGTCGTCGAAGAAGAAGTAGCCAGCCAGCAAGGCGCCCGGCGCCAGCAGTTCCGCCCAGCGCGCGGCCACTCGCGGCCACATTTCCCGGGGCAAGGCGCACAGGAAGGCGCGTTCATAGATCAGCCGCAGCGGCGTCGACGGTTGCCAGGCGAAGAAGTCGGCCTCCACCACCCGCTCCTGCCATCGCGGACCGACGGCGGCTCGCGCGGCGGCCACGGCGGAGGGAGAGAAGTCGATGGCGGTGGCGCTCCAGCCCGATTCACTGAAGTGGGCCAGTTCCCAGGCGGAGCCGCAGCCGGGGATCAGCACCGCCGGCGGCTCGTCCGGGAATGACGAGTCGGCCACGAAGCTGCGCAGCCGCTCCGGCACCCCTCCCCTGTCCCACGGCGTGAACCGTTGTTCGAAGCGCTCGTCCCAGAACGCGGGCGACAGCGGGTCGCGGCTCTGGAAGTTCACAGCATCCCTCGCCACTGGAAGTACAGCCGCAGCCCGACCGCGCCGATCACGAAGGCGCCGGCGAAATAGATGACAAAGCTGAGCAGGCGGTTGGTGCGCTGCTGCTCGTCGATCAGCACGCGCAGCAGCTCGTTGTTCGTGTTGTTCGGTTCGCTGGCCACGGTCAGTGCTCGGTGCACCAGGCGCGGCAGCTGCGGCAGCACATGGGTGTAGCGCGGCGCCTCGGCCTTCAGGCGCTCCAGCATGCCCTGCCAGCCCACCTGCTCGGCCATCCAGCGCTCCAGGTAGGGCTTGGCGGTCTTCCACAGGTCCAGGTCCGGGTCCAGCTGGCGGCCCAGGCCCTCGATGTTGAGCAGCGTCTTCTGCAGCAGCACCAGTTGCGGCTGCACCTCGACGTTGAAGCGGCGCGAGGTCTGGAACAGGCGCAGCAGGATCTGGCCGAAGGAGATGTCCTTCAGCGGCCGGTCGAAAATGGGTTCGCAACAGGCGCGCACGGCGGACTCGAGCTCGTCGACGCGGGTCTCCTTGGGCGCCCAGCCGGACTCGATGTGGGCCTCGGCCACGCGCTTGTAGTCGCGCCGGAAAAAGGCCAGGAAGTTCTGCGACAGATAGTCCTTGTCGAAGTCGTTCAGGGTGCCGACGATGCCGAAGTCCAGCGCGATGTAGCGGCCGAACGTGGCGGGGTCGATGGACACCAGGATGTTACCGGGGTGCATGTCCGCGTGGAAGAAGCCGTCGCGGAACACCTGGGTGAAGAAGATCTCGACGCCGTCGCTGGACAGCTTTTTCAGGTCCACGCCGGCCTCGGCCAGGCGTTCGATCTGCGACACGGGAATGCCGTGCATGCGCTCCATGACGATCACGTCCGAGGAGCAATAGTCCCAGTACATCTCCGGCACCATCAGCAGCGCGCCCTCGGCGAAGTTGCGGCGCAGCTGGCTGGCGTTGGCCGCCTCGCGCATCAGGTCCAGCTCGTCGTGCAGGTATTTGTCGAACTCGGCCACGACCTCCCTGGGCTTGAGGCGCTTGCTGTCGGCCCAGATGCGGCCGATGAACTCGGCCGCCAGGTGCATCAGCGCCACGTCCTCGTCGATCAGCTTCTTCATGCCGGGACGCAGCACCTTGACGGCGACCTGCTTGCCGTCCTTCAGCGTGGCGAAGTGGACCTGGGCGATGGAGGCGGACGCCACCGGGATGCGCTCGAAGCTGGCGAACAGCTGGTCCGGATGGCCGCCCAGCGAGCGCTCGATCTGCGCGATGGCCAGGTCGGAATCGAAGGGCGGCACGCGGTCCTGCAGCAGCGCCAGCTCCTCGACGATGTCGAGCGGGATCAGGTCGCGCCGGGTGGACAGCACCTGGCCGAACTTGACGAAGATGGGCCCCAGTTCCTCCAGCGCCATGCGCAGGCGGCGGCCGCGCGGGGCGCTCAGGTCGCGCCAGAAGAACAGCTTGTCCATCAGCTTGGAGGTGCGCGGCACGTCCAGGCCGGAGATGGCGATTTCGTCGAGGCCGTACTGGATCGCGACCCGCAGGATACGTTGCAGGCGCAGGAATTTCAGGATCATGTCGGCTTTCCGTCGGCGTCCGTGGGGTTGGGCGCGCGCTGCGCCAGTTTCTTCTCGAGGTTGGCCAGGCGCTTGGCGAAGCGCTCGGCGTCGTCGCGCAGCCGGGTCACGCCGGCGCCGAATTCCCCCGTCACGACCGGGCGCACCAGCACCGGGTTCTCCTCCAGGAAGTATTCGGCGGCGTTCTCGGCCAGTTTGCGCTGGCCGGTGAGCAGCGCGCCGAAGGCGGCCCTGGCGCCGTCGACCAGGCGGCTGGCGGCGATCGGCCCGAACAGCTTCTCCAGGTCGTGCTCGGCCTCCCAGCGCAGCGACTTGGACAGCTGCGAGATCGTGTTGGCGAACTCGGCGTCGCCCTCGATCTGCACATAGGAGAAGGCGCGCTCGCGGTTTTGCGCGATCAGCGGCAGGTCCGACAGCTTGAGGCGGATGGTGACGTTGGCGGCGCCATCGCCCCCCTCGGCGGCCTCGGTCATGCCGTCGGCGGTCACCCGCAGGCGCAGCACGACCGGACTGGCTGCTATGCAGGCGACCTTGCCCGCGTGCAGGCGCAAGGCCTCGCGGGCCCAGGGCTCTTGCGCCAGCAAGTGGTTGATGGTGGCGGCGACGGGCGCCAGCGGCGAAGGCAGGTTCGGGATGGTGGATGACATGCGTGGACGCTTAAAAAAACAAAACCGCCCAGGCACACTGGGCGGTCTCGATCTTAGCAAAGACTAGGACTGATGTTCAGTGTCTCAGGCAAGTTGCTGGATGCCGGCCAGCAACCAGCCCTTGTCGCCGTGGATGGGCTTGGCCAGGTTCCACACTTCCTGGAACGGCTCGGCCAGCGCGTCCGGCGCGGGCTTCATGGTGCCGTAGAACTTCACGCTGGCCAGGTAGCTCTCGCCGTCGTTCTCGATGCCCAGCAGTTCGGCGTCGATGGTGACCACGTCGGTGTAATCGTTCTGGCCGTTGCGCTCCTGGATCTGCATGCGCATTTCAGCGAACACCTCCGGCGTGGTGAATTCGCGGATGTCGGCGGTGTCGCCCTTGTCCCAGGCCGCCTGCAGGCGGATGTAGTTGCTCTTCGCGTGGCGCAGGAAGGCCGCCGTGTCGAAGTCGGACGGCACGCCCCACGGGGTGTGCGCGGCGGGCGCCGCGCCCGGCTTGCTCAGGTTCAGGCCGGAAGCGGGCTGCAGCGGAGGCAGGCCGGAACCGATCTCCGGGGTGCGGGCGGCGGGTTGCTGCTGCCAGGCGTTGCCGCCGGCGCTGTTGCCCATGTTGCTGCCGAAGCCGGCCGGCGAGGCGGTGCGCGGCGCCATCTTGCTGCGCACCAGGCGGTAGATCAGGAAGGCCGCGCCGGCGATCAGCGCGATCGTCAGGATGGAGCCGATGGCGCTGGCCAGGGCGCCGCCGAGGCCGAAGTGCGACAGCAGCGCGCCCAGGCCCAGGCCCAGCAGCGCGCCGCCCAGGATGCCCTTCCAGGGGCTGGGCGGCTTGACCGGCATGCCGGCCGGCGCGTTCGGCGTGGCGGCCGGCGCGGCCTGGCGGCCCGGGGCGGGCGCGGCGACCGGCGGCGCCGGTTGCGGCGCCATCTTGCTCACGTTCTGCGACTGGCGGCCCACACTGCGGCCGCCGCCCATGGGACGGGCCAGCGCGTCGGTCATCATCGTGCCGACCATCAGCGCCAGGGTGGCGCCTATCATCAATTTTTTCATGTTCATGGCAGTTCCTGTCCTTACAGTTTGATACCAGTGTGCAAAGCGGCCACACCTGCCGTCAGGTTGTAATACTGGACCCGCTCCAGGCCCGCGTCCTGCATCATGGTTTTCAGGGTTTCCTGGTCCGGATGCATGCGGATCGATTCGGCGAGATAACGATAGCTCTCGGCGTCGTTGGCGATCTTCTGGCCCAGCCACGGCAGCACCGAGAACGAATACAGATCGTACGGCTTTTGCAGCGGCTCCGCCACTTTCGAGAATTCCAGCACCAGCAGCTTGCCTCCCGGCTTCAGCACCCTGCGCATTTCCGCCAGCGCCTGGTCCTTGTGGGTCATGTTGCGCAGGCCGAAAGCGACGCTGACGCGGTCGAAATAGTTGTCCGGGAACGGCAGTTTCTCCGCGTCACACAACAACGTGGGGGTGACCATACCACGATTCAAGAGACGATCGCGTCCCACGCGCAACATGGACTCGTTGATATCGGTGAGCCAGACCTCGCCGGTGGGGCCGGCCTGCTTGGCGAAGGCCTTGGCCAGGTCGCCCGTGCCGCCGGCGATGTCCAGGCACTTGAAGCCCGGGCGCACGGCCGCATTGGCGATGGTGAAGGTCTTCCACAGGCGGTGCATGCCGGCCGACATCAAGTCGTTCATCACGTCGTACTTGGCGGCCACGGAGTGGAACACCTTGGCGACTTCCTTCACTTTATCGTCTTCGTTGACGGTCTTGTAGCCGAAATGGGTGGTATTGGTCATGGATGGGCTGCCGGTTGATCTTCCCTCATTATACAAGCAGTACGTGTAACCATTAACCGGACCGTCCCTCGCTAGCGCGCCAGCAGGATGCCGCAAAGCGAACCGAGCCCCATTTGGGGCCTGGCCCCAAATGGGGCTCGGTTCGCCAGAAAAAATCCCGCTCGGGGCGGGATCGGGGTCAGTGCTTGTGGCCGCAGCCGTGGTTGGGCTTGGCCGAGGGCAGCGCGGCGCCGGATTCGCGGCCGCTGTCGCCGTCGAAACCGGCGGCGTGCAGGCGGTCCATGTAATCGCGCCACAGCGCTTCCTGTTCGGCGCCCAGCTTGTACAGGTAGTCCCAGGTGAACAGGCCGGAACTGTGGCCGTCCGTGAAGGTGGGCTTGACGGCGTAGTTGCCGACCGGGTCCAGCGCGCTGACGCCGACTTCGCGCTTGCCGACCTGCAGCACTTCCTGTCCCGGGCCGTGGCCCTTCACCTCGGCCGACGGCGAGTACACGCGCAGCAGCTCGAAGGGGATGTTGAAGCTGGCGCCGTCGTCGAAGCTCACTTCGAGGATGCGGGATTTGCTGTGGACCGTGAGGCCGGTGGGATTTTTCATATTATTTGTTCAGATTGGCCACGATCGCCGCCCGCAATCGCGGCAGCAGGGCGCGGCGCGCGGCCAGCCCCTGTGCATCGGGCTCGCGCTGGGCCGCGGCCCAGGTTGGATTCGGGAAGTGCGCGTCGTCCGCATAACGCGGGATCACGTGCCAGTGCACGTGCGGCGTCATGTTGCCGAAGCTGGCCAGGTTGACCTTTTCCGGCGCCATCACGGCGCGCTGCGCCTCCTCCACCTGCCACACCGCCCACATCACGTGCTCGCGGTCGGTGGCCGCCAGGTCCGTCATTTCCTTCACGTGCCCGTTCCACACCACGCGCGTGAAGCCGGGGTAGTTCAGCTCGTCGACGAAGACCACGGACAGCAGCGCGTCGCGCCAGACCAGCACCGGGCCGCCATCGGCGGCCGGCGGCGCGGACGCCGGCGCCACCACGGGGGTGGACAACAGCGCGCACAGGTCGCACGGCCTGGCCGGCGCGCCGGACGTCACACCAGCACCCGCTCGATGCCGCCGTTGTTGGCTTTCTCGACGTAGGCCGGCAGCCAGTTCTCGCCCAGCAGGTGCTTGGCGATCTCGACGACGATGTAGTCGGCCGTGGTGCCGGCGTCCTCGCTGTAGCGCGTGACGCCGCCCAGGCAGGCCGGGCAGCTGGTCAGCACCTTGACCTCGCCGGTGAAGCCGTCGGCGCGCAGCTTGTCCGCGCCCTTGACCATCTCCTCTTCCTTGCGGAAGCGCACCTGCGTCGAAATGTCGGGACGCGAGGCCATCAGGGTGCCGGAATCGCCGCAGCAACGGTCGTTCTTCTCGATCTTGGTGCTATCCACCGTCGTGATCAGGCCGTTCACCGTTTTCAGCGGGTCCTGCATCTTCATCGGCGTGTGGCAAGGGTCGTGGTACATGTAGCGGGTACCGTTGACGCCTTCCAGCTTGACGCCCTTCTCCAGCAGGTATTCATGGATGTCCATGATGCGGCAGCCGGGGAAGATCTTGTCGAACTCGTAGGTCGCCAGCTGGTCGTAGCAGGTGCCGCAGGAGACCAGCACCGTCTTGATGTCCAGATAGTTCAGCGTGTTGGCCATGCGGTGGAACAGCACGCGGTTGTCCGTCATCATCTTGTCGGCCTTGTCGAACTGGCCGGCGCCGCGCTGCGGATAGCCGCAGCACAGGTAGCCCGGCGGCAGCACGGTCTGCACGCCCACTTCCCACAGCATGGCCTGCGTGGCCAGGCCCACCTGCGAGAACAGGCGCTCCGAGCCGCAGCCGGGGAAGTAGAACACCGCTTCCGTGTCGGCCGTGGTGGCCTTCGGATTGCGGATGATCGGGATGACCTTGTCGTCCTCGATGTCCAGCAGCGCGCGCGCGGTCTTCTTCGGCAGGTTGCCCGGCATCTTCTTGTTGATGAAGTGGATCACCTGCTCGCGGATGGCCGGCTTGCCCAGCGACGGCGGCGGCGCCTTGGTCTGCTTCTTGGCGAACTTCTTCAACACGTCGTTGCCCAGGCGCTGCGCCTTGTAGGCCACGTTCTTCATCACCGCGCGGGTGGCGTTGATGGTCATCGGGTCGGTCGCGTTCAGGAAGAACATGGCCGCCGCCGTGCCGGGGTTGAAGGACTTCTTGTCCATCTTGCGCAGCAGGTTGCGCATGTTCATCGACACGTCGCCGAAGTCGATGTTGACCGGGCACGGCGTCAGGCACTTGTGGCACAGGGTGCAGTGGTCGGCCACGTCCTCGAACTCTTCCCAGTGCTTGATGGAGATGCCGCGCCGGGTCTGCTCCTCGTACAGGAAGGCCTCGATCAGCGACGAGGTCGCCAGGATCTTGTCGCGCGGCGAGTACAGCAGGTTGGCGCGCGGCACGTGGGTCGAGCACACGGGCTTGCACTTGCCGCAGCGCAGGCAGTCCTTGACGCTGTTGGCGATGGCGCCGATGTCGCTCTGCTGCATGATCAGCGACTCGTGGCCCATCAGGCCGAACGACGGCGTGTAGGCGTTGGACAGGTCGGCGTCCATGCCGGGCAGGTTCAGCAGCTTGCCCTTGTTGAAACGGCCTTCCGGGTCGATGCGCTTCTTGTATTCGCGGAACGAGCCGATCTCGTCCTCGGTGAGGAATTCCAGCTTGGTGATGCCGATGCCGTGCTCGCCCGAAATCACGCCGTCCAGCGAACGGGCCAGGGCCATGATGCGCGCCACGGCCTTGTGCGCCAGTTGCAGCATCTCGTAGTGGTCCGAGTTCACCGGCAGATTGGTGTGCACGTTGCCGTCGCCGGCGTGCATGTGCAGCGCCACGAACACGCGGCCGCGCAGCACGCGCTTGTGGATCGCGGCGGCCTCGTCCAGGATCAGCTTGTAGGCCGCGCCGCTGAAGATGTGGCGCAGCTGGGCGCGGATTTCCTGCTTCCAGCTGATGCGCACGGTGCGGTCCTGCACCACGTCGAACAGGGTGGCGTCGGGCTGGCGCGCGAGGCGCGCGTCGAAGGCCGCGTCCAGCGATTCCAGGCCGAGCGCGCGCAGTTGCTCGCGCAGCGAGGCCAGCGGGGTGTCCAGCTGCGCCAGCGTGACCTTCCAGCGTTCCTGCACCAGGTCCAGCAGCGCCAGCGCCTGTTGCGCGCGGTCGCCCAGCATCTCGGCGTCGCCGACCTTGTCGTCGGAGGCGTCGTCGCTCTTGCCGATCGGCAGGTTGCCGGCGGCGAAGAACTCGCGCAGCTCGGCCGCCAGCTGCAGCTTGTTGGTGATCGACAGCTCGACGTTGATGCGCTCGATGCCGTCGGTGTACTCGCCCATGCGGTTGAGCGGAATCACCACGTCCTCGTTGATCTTGAAGGCGTTGGTGTGCTTGGCGATGGCGGCCGTGCGGGCGCGGTCCAGCCAGAACTTCTTGCGCGCCTCCGGGCTCACGGCCACGAAGCCCTCGCCCACGCGGGTGTTGGCGATGCGCACCACCTCCGAGGCGGCCAAGGCCACCGCGTCCTCGTCGTCGCCGACGATGTCGCCGAACAGCGCCATCTTCGGCAGCACGCCGCGTTTCGACTTGGTGGCGTAGCCGACCGCGCGCAGGTAGCGCTCGTCCAGGTGCTCCAGGCCGGCCAGGCGCAGCGTGGCGAACTGCTCGCCCTTGGCGGGCAGGCCGTCCAGGTAATCCTTGATCTCGACGATCGACGGGATCGCGTCGCGGGCCTGGCCGAAGAACTCCAGGCAGACGGTGCGCGCGTGCTTGGGCATCTTGTGCAGGATCCAGCGCGAGGACGTGATCAGGCCGTCGCAGCCCTCCTTCTGGATGCCGGGCAGGCCGGCCAGGAACTTGTCGGTGACGTCCTTGCCCAGGCCTTCCTTGCGGAACACGCGGCCGGCGATCTCCAGGATCTCGGTCTTGAACGGCTCGCCTTTCGACTCGCCGCGCGCGTTCGGGTGGGTCCACTCGAGCTTGAAGCGGGCCAGCGGGGTGTCGTGAATCTTGCCCAGGTTGTGGTCCAGGCGGGTCACTTCCAGCCAGTCGCCGTTCGGGTCGACCATCTTCCACGAGGCCAGGTTGTCCAGCGCGGTGCCCCACAGCACGGCCTTCTTGCCGCCCGCGTTCATCGCGATGTTGCCGCCGATGCAGGAGGCGTGCGCCGAGGTCGGGTCGACCGCGAACACGAAGCCGGCCTTCTCGGCCGCTTCCGACACCTTGTTCGTGATGACGCCGGCGCCGGTGTAGATGGTCGCGTATTCGCGGTCCACGCCGGGCAGGGTCTTCATCTCGACCGGGCCCATGTTGAGCAGCTTTTCCGTGTTGATGACGGCCGACAGCGGCGTCAGCGGAATGGCGCCGCCGGTGTAGCCGGTGCCGCCGCCGCGCGGGATGATGGTCAGCCCGAGCTCGATGCAGCCCTTGACCAGGCCGGCCATCTCGTCCTCGCTATCGGGCGTCAGCACCACGAACGGGTACTCGACGCGCCAGTCGGTGGCGTCGGTCACGTGCGAGATGCGCTTCATGCCGTCGAAGCAGACGTTGTGCTTTTCCGTGTAGCGGCCCAGCACCTTGGTGGTGCGCTTGCGCAGGTCGTACATCTGGCGGAACTCGGCGCCGAAGTCGGCCACGGCCTGGTTGGCCGCCTTCAGCAGCTTTTCCACGTTCTCGCTGCGGGCCTGGTCGCCGCCGGCGTCCACCGCCAGGCGACGCTTGTCCACCTCGTGCAGGCGGTGGTGCAGGGCGTCGATCAGCTCCTGGCGGCGCTTGGGATTGTCCAGCAGGTCGTCCTGCAGGTAGGGATTGCGGCGCACGGCCCAGATATCGCCCAGCACCTCGTACAGCATGCGCGCGGAACGGCCGGTCTGGCGCGCGGCGCGCAGCTCGTCGAGCAGGCGCCAGGACTCCTCCCCCAACAGCCGGATGACGATCTCGCGATCGGAAAACGACGTGTAGTTGTAAGGGATTTCGCGCAGCCGGGTGGGCGCGGGACCGTTGGGCGACTCGGCGAGCAATGCTTGGATTTGTGCTGGGGCATTCATGGTTTGAGGGACTGCGGACTGACCATAAGGATGAACATTCTATCTTATTGCGCCGCACCACGTCCCATTAGCCTTCGGCGCCGCAAGGTTGCGCGAGGGGCCGGGCGCCGAAATTTATACGAAAAACGGCAACTTCCTAGCAATTTAATACCAATGGTGGCCATCCAGCCGTTTTTCCTTTGCCATTTGCGCCCCCAAGCAAAATAGCCCGACGACGCTCAGCCCAGCACGCGCGCGATGCTTTTCCAGACGCCGTCCGGCACATACAGCAACAAAGTGGTCATCGTCAGGTAGCGCGCCAGCTTGCCGACAGCCATGTAGGCGATGCAGGGCCAGAACGGCAGCTTGAGCCAGCCGCCCAGCGTGCACAGGGGGTCGCCGATGCCCGGCACCCAGGACAGCAGCATGGTTTTCGCGCCGTAGCGCGCCAGCCACGCGAACCAGCGGCTCTCGCGCTCCTTGGCGAAAGCCACCTTGGCGCGGTAGCCCAGCCAGTAGTCGACCGCGCCGCCCAGCGTGTTGCCGCAGGTGGCGACCGCGATCGCCGGCCAGAACAGCGCCCCGTTGGCCTTGATGGTGGCGAACACGACGGGCTCCGAGCCCAGCGGCACGAGGGTGGCGGACACGAAGCTGATGAGGAAAACCGAGGTCAGCCCGACTTCCGGCGCTGCCAGCAGGTCCAGCAGCCAGCGGATGGTGGATTCGATCATTCGTCCATTATAATGAAAGCGCATACCGCACGAGGTACCGCAGGGATAACCCATGCGGCGCCCGCTCAATCCCGCGCCACCCGCGCGGACGAAGGTTCGCAGCCCCATCGCGGTTACCCGCCGTTGAGAGCATGTCCTTGCAGCGCTTATCAGAGCCATCGGCCCCACTACATCGCAGACTATGACTATCGACTACCTGAAGAAGATCCTGACCGCCCGCGTCTATGACGTGGCCCACGAGACGCCACTCGAGCTGGCGCCGACCTTGTCGCAGCGCTACCAGAACCGAATTTACTTCAAGCGCGAAGACATGCAGGACGTGTTCAGCTTCAAGATTCGCGGCGCCTACAACAAGATGGCGCACCTGAGCGAGGCGCAGCTGAAGCGCGGCGTCATTTGCGCGTCGGCGGGCAACCACGCACAGGGTCTGGCCTTCTCCGCGGCGAAACTGGGCGTGCGCGCCACCATCGTGATGCCCACCACCACCCCGCAATTGAAGGTGGATTCGGTGCGCGCGCGCGGCGGCGCCAACGTGGAGGTGGTGCTGCACGGCGAGTCGTACACGGACGCCTACAACCACGCGCTGACGCTGGAAAAAGAGCAGAAGCTGACCTTCGTGCACCCCTTCGACGATCCGGACGTGATCGCCGGCCAGGGCACCATCGGCATGGAGATCCTGCGCCAGCACTCCGGCCCCATCCACGCCATCTTCGTGCCGATCGGCGGCGGCGGCCTGATCGCCGGCGTGGCGGCCTACGTCAAGCAGGTGCGCCCGGACATCAAGATCATCGGCGTGCACACCTTCGACTCCGACGCCATGGGCCGCAGCCTGAAGGCGGGCGAGCGCGTGACCCTGGCCGACGTCGGCCTGTTCGCCGACGGCACCGCCGTGCGCCTGGCCGGCGAGGAGACCTTCCGCCTGGCGCAGATGTACGTGGACGAGATCATCATCGTCGACACCGACGCCATCTGCGCCGCCATCAAGGACGTGTTCACCGATACCCGCAGCATCCTGGAGCCGTCCGGCGCGCTGTCGATCGCCGGCGCCAAGGCCTATGTGGAGCGGGCCGAGCTGACCAAGGAGCCGATCAAGAACGAAACGCTGATCACCATCGCCAGCGGCGCCAACATGAACTTCGACCGGCTGCGTTTCGTGGCCGAGCGCGCCGAGCTGGGCGAATCGCGCGAGGCGGTGTTCGCCGTCACGCTGCCCGAGCAGCGCGGCAGCTTCAAGCGCTTCTGCTCGCTGATCGGGCCGCGCAATGTCACCGAGTTCAACTACCGCATCAGCGACGAGCAGGACGCGCACGTGTTCGTGGGCGTGCAGATCTCGGACCGCGGCGAATCGGGCGCGCTGGCGCGCAACTTCGAGGCCAACGACTTCAAGACGCTGGACTTGACGCACGACGAGCTGGCCAAGTCCCACCTGCGCCACCTGGTGGGCGGCAAGAGCGCGCTGGCCAAGGACGAGCTGCTGTACCGCTTCGAGTTCCCCGAGCGTCCGGGCGCGCTGATGCGCTTCCTGGATTCGATGGCGCCGAACTGGAACATCTCGCTGTGCCACTACCGCTCGCAGGGCGGCGACGTGGGCCGCATCCTGATCGGCCTGCAGGTGCCGCAGGAAGAGATGGACGCCTTCGCCGGCTTCCTCGCCACCCTGGGCTACCGCTACTGGGACGAGACGCAGAACCCGGTCTACAAGCTGTTCCTGGGTTAATCCGCGCCGCCACTCGGGGGACAGACCCGCGACCGGCGCCGCCGACAGGATGGCGGTGTGTGGCGCGGATGGTCTGTCCCCGGTTTCACGCCAACCATGCGCGGACACATATGCCGGCGGGACGCATTTGCGCTACCATGCGTCCTTCGCCCCACGCTTCGATGCCGCCATGACCAATACCGCCGACCTGTCCCCGCTGGGCAAGAATTCCGCCTACCGCACCGATTACGCGCCGGAACTGCTGTTCCCCATCCCGCGCCAGGGTAAGCGCGACGAATTGGGCCTGACCGGCACCCTGCCCTTCTTCGGCGTGGACATCTGGAACGCCTACGAGCTGTCCTGGCTGAACATGCGCGGCAAGCCGCAGATCGCCGTGGCGCGCGTCACCGTGCCGGCCGATTCACCCAACATCGTCGAATCGAAATCGTTCAAGCTCTACCTGAACTCCTTCAACCAGACCCGCCTGGCCAACGCGGACGCGCTGAAATCGCTGCTGATCCAGGACCTGTCGGCCGCCGTCGGCGCCAATGTGCACGTGGCCATCACCCCGCAGGAGGAATTCGGCACGCTGGCGATGGGCGAGCTGGACGGCCTGCTGCTGGACCGCCTGGACATCGAGGTCGACAGCTACGCGCCGCAGCCGCACATCCTGAAGGCCAATCTCGACGACCTGCCGGTGCAGGAGACCTTCGTCTCGCACCTGCTGAAGTCGAACTGCCTGGTCACCGGCCAGCCGGACTGGGGCAGCGTGCAGATCCATTACGCCGGCCCGCAGATCGACCAGGAAAGCCTGCTGAAATACCTGATCGGTTTCCGCGAGCACAACGAATTCCACGAGCAGTGCGTGGAGCGCATCTTCGTCGACATCCTGCGCCAGTGCCAGCCGCAGCAACTGTCCGTCTACGCGCGCTACACGCGCCGCGGCGGGCTGGACATCAATCCATGGCGCAGCAACTACAGCACCGGGCAAAAGCCGTCCAACCTGCGCAACGCGCGCCAGTGATGCTCGGCGGCAACTGGGGTTTTCCTTCCTCCCGCGTTGCGCGGCGCAAACGTGTATCACCCGCCCGTTTTTTGTCTTACAATGAATCAATAACTGTTGCAGATTTCGAAGCTGCTGCCGTTAACCTTTTTAGACGTTGAAAAATTGGCGAAACTGCATTCTCTCAGGTAAATATCTGGCGTTTACCCTGAAAAGTGCGTGCGGCGAGCTTTTACCCCTGCCAGTGTGAATTTAACAACGTCACGATCCCGTCAAGCCGGAACGTGACGGATTGTGGAGCCAGCCTTGGCGCAAGCGAATTCATGTTACACGGCGAAAAAACAAGCCTATAATTCTGCTCGCAAGCCACCTTTGTGCGCCGCACCATTCCACGTCGCGTTATGAATAACCTGAGCAAAATCCTATCCCTCGAAAACGTCCAGCTGGATCTAGAAGTCTCCAGTAAAAAACGTGCTTTCGAGCAAGCCGGCCTGATCTTCGAGAACAACTGCGGCATCGCCCGCTCCACCGTGTCGGACAACCTGTTCGCGCGCGAGCGCCTGGGCTCCACCGGGCTGGGGCACGGCGTCGCGGTCCCGCACGGGCGCATCAAGGGCATGAAAAGCCTGAAGTCGCCGCTGGCGGCCTTCGTGCGCCTGGCCGAGCCCATCCCGTTCGAGTCGCCGGACGGCAAGCCGGTCAGCCTGCTGTTCTTCCTGCTGATCCCGGACCACGTGACGCAGCAGCACCTGGAAATCCTGTCCGAGATCGCGGAAATGTTCTCGGACGACGCCTTCCGCGCGGCCCTGCTGGCCGATCCGGATCCGCAATCGGTACATTCCCGTATCGTCAATTGGCAACCCAGCTTGCAAGCCGCGGGTTAAACTACGGACTTTCCCGTCCTAAACAACCACGCCCATGCTGCAAACGCCACTGACGATACAACGCCTGTATGACGATAATCGTGAAAGTTTGCAGCTGGGATGGTTCGCCGGTTTTCCGGGCGGCGAGCGGCTGATCTCGGGCGACGTGGCCTCGGCCGCCGACCAGGTCGGCCACTTGAACACCATCCACCCGGGCCGGATCCAGGTCTTCGGGCACCAGGAAATCAACTACTACCAGCGCCTGAAATCGCTCACGCGCGCCCACGTGATCGGCGAGCTGATCGCGGGCGGACCGCCGGCGCTGATCATCGCGCAGGGCCTGGAGACGCCGCCGGACATCCTGGCGATCTGCGACGAGAAGAACATCCCGCTGTTTTCCACGCCGCTGCCGGCCGCGCAGGTGATCGATTTCCTGCGCGTGTACCTGTCCAAGAAGCTGGCGCAACGCATCATCATGCACGGCGTGTTCATGGACGTGCTGGGTGTGGGCGTGCTGATCACCGGCGACTCGGGCCTGGGCAAGAGCGAGCTGGGCCTGGAGTTGATTTCGCGCTCGCACGGCCTGGTGGCGGACGACGCGGTGGAATTCGCGCGCATCGCGCCGAACATGATCGAGGGCCGCTGCCCCGCCCTGCTGCAAAACCTGCTGGAGGTGCGCGGGTTGGGGCTGCTGGACATCAAGGCCATCTTCGGCGAGACCGCCGTGCGGCGCAAGATGCGCCTGAAGCTGATCGTGCACCTGGTGCGGCGCTCGGCGCTGGAGGAGGAGGTCGAGCGCCTGCCCTTCCACTTCCCCACCGAGGACGTGCTGGGCCTGCCGGTGCGCAAGGTGGTGATCCCGGTGGCGGCCGGCCGCAACATCGCGGTGCTGCTGGAGGCCGCGGTGCGCAACACCATCCTTCAACTGCGCGGCATCGACACGCTGCAGGAATTCATGGAACGGCAGCGCCAAGCCATGAGTGGGGATTGAATCGCTGCCTAAGGAAATGCGCCTTGCAAGGCGCATCCGTTCCGCAGGCGCGGAGCTGCGCTCCACGAATTCCCTGCTACACCGTCAGCGCCAAGCAATGAGTGGCGATTAAGCGGCCCCCGGCCGCGATGGTGCGCCGCAACCATGCCGCAAGGTCTTGGGGTATTATCCACCTATGCGAATAGTGCTCATTACCGGTATATCCGGCTCCGGAAAATCCGTCGCCCTGAACGTCCTCGAGGACACAGGCTACTATTGCGTGGACAACCTGCCGCCCGCGCTGCTATCCCATCTCGTAACGCAGCTGACGGACGAGGGCGCGCAAGCGCTGGCCGTCGCGGTGGACGCGCGCAGCGCCGAGTCGCTGGGGAGCCTGCCGGGCGCGGTGCACCAGCTGCGCGAACAGGGACACGACGTGAAGATCATGTTCCTGACCGCGAACACCCATTCCCTGGTGGCGCGCTTCTCGGAAACGCGCCGCAGCCATCCGCTGTCGCACGAACTGAAACCGGGCCAGAACCCGGCCGCGCGCCGCACGCTGATCGAGTGCATCTCGGAGGAGCGCGAGCGCCTGTCCGCCATCGAGCAACTGGGCCACGTGATCGACACCTCCGAACTCAGCGCCAACAAGCTGCGCGCCTGGGTCAAGGACCTGGTGCAAAGCGAGAACGCGCCGCTGACGCTGTTCTTCGAATCGTTCGCCTTCAAGCTGGGCGTGCCGCTGGATGCGGATTTCGTGTTCGACGTGCGCGCGGTGCCGAACCCGTATTACGACCTGGCGCTGCGCCCGCTGAACGGCCGCGACGCGCCGGTGATCGCCTTCCTCGACGCGCAGCCCAGCGCCGAGGAGATGTTCAAGGACATCCGCGACTTCATCGCCAAGTGGCTGCCGTCGTTCAAGACGGACAACCGCAGCTACCTGACGGTGGCGGTGGGCTGCACCGGCGGCCAGCACCGCTCGGTGTACATGGCCGAACGCCTGGCACGCCATTTCCACCAGAGCGAACGCGTGGTGCTGCGCCACCGCGAACAGTCCTGAAGACCGTTCAGCGGCTCCAGTGCACGACCTCGATGCTGTGCGCGTCGGGGTCCTGGATCATCAAGCCGTAGTAGGCGTCGTTGATGTCGGGCCGCGGGCCCGGCTCGCGCAGCTTGCCGGCGCCCCTGGCCATCGCCGCCTCGTAGAACGCGCACGCGGCCTCGCGCGACGGCGCGGTGAAGGCGATATGCGCGCGGCTGCCCGCCAGCACGGCGTCCTGTGGCGCCGGATAGAGCGCGAAACTCCACCGCCCGTCCGCGCCGTAAATGGATTGCGACACGTCGCCGTGCTGCAGCGTATAGCCCAGGGTGGCCAGGCAGGCGGTGTAGAACCCGGTGGAGCGCGCCAGGTCGCGCGTGCCGATGGATGCGTGATCGATCATGATGATGTCCGATGTGGTTGCGTATGCCCACATCTTACGGACCGCGCGTGAGACGAATTCCCTGATTGCGGGGCGCGAACGGGAAATTATCCCAAGGGGACCCTGGTCTCGAACTTGGCGCAGTTCATCGCGAACAGACTCTTGTAGTTGCGCACGTTGTTATTGGACGTGAACACGCGGCGCGTGAACTCGTGGTACGACTCCATCGAGGCCGCCGTCACCACCAGCATGAAATCGAACTCGCCCGCCACCTCGTAGCAGGCCATCACGTCTTCCTCCGCGCGCATCAGCGATTCGAACATCTTCAGCAGCGCGGTGTTTTGCTGGTCCAGCACCACCGACACGAAAGCCGTCAGCGGCCTGCCCACGCGCACGCGGTCGACCAGGGCCACGTCCTTGATCAGGATGCCGCTGGCGCGCAGCTGCGCGATGCGGCGCTGGCAGGTGGCGACCGAGGCGTGCACCATGCCGGCCAGCGTGCGCAGGGGCACGCCGGCGTCGTCCTGCAGGATGTTCAGGATCTGCGTGTCGAGGCGGTCCAGCTCCATCGCTTACGACAGGTGGCGCAGCGGATGGGCGTAATCCGGCCACACGGGACGGAAGAAGCGCGCCACCATGTCGTCCGTGACCTGGTCCAGCGAGGCCGGCGACCATCGCGGCGCGTTGTCCTTGTCCACCACCAGCGCGCGCACGCCCTCCAGCACCTCGCCGTGTTCGAAGTTGTGGCGCACCACGGTGCGTTCCATGCGCAGGCAGTCCGCCACGTCCAGCGAGGCGCCGCGCTTCAGCAACTCCAGCGTCACGCACATCATCAGCGGCGAACGTCCCCGCATCGCCTGCAAAACCTTTTGCGCGAAGGCGCCGGCGTCGCCGGCCAGGGAGGCCACCATGGCCGGCACGCTGTCCGCGCCGAAGTGGCGGTCGATGACGTCGCGCTGCGCCTCCAGCTCGCTGGCGCCCGCCGCCGCGCGGAACGGCGCGGCGAAGGCGGCGACGGCCTCGCGCAGTCGCGCGCCCGGCGTGGCGTCCAGCAGCGCCGCCAGCGCGGGCAGCTCGGCCGACGGCACGTAGTGGTCGGCCAGGCCCACGTGGAGCGCGTCGGCCGCGCCGATGGTCAAGCCGGTCACGCCGAGGTAGCGCCCCAACTGGCCGGGCGCGCGCGACAGGAAATGGCTGCCGCCCACGTCCGGGAACAGGCCGATGTTCACTTCCGGCATCGCCATCCTGGTGCGCTCGGTGACGATGCGCACGCCGCAGCCGGGGCCGCCCTGCGCGACGCCCATGCCGCCGCCCATCACCACGCCATCCATCAGCGCCACGTAGGGTTTCGGGTAGTGGTGGATCAGGTGGTTGAGCGCGTATTCCTCGGTGAAGAAGTCCTCCAGCAGCGCGCTGCCGCCGGTGGGCGCGGCGCGGCCGGCGTCGTGGAAGAAGCGGATGTCGCCGCCGGCGCACAGCGCCTTGGCGCTGCTGCTGCGCAGCACCACGGCCGCCACGCGGCCGTCGTCGCGCCAGGCCAGCAGCGCGGCGGTGAGCGCGCGCACCATCTCCAGCGACAGGGAATTAAGCGCCTTGGGACGGTCCAGCGTGATGAAGCCGGTGCCGTTGCCGATGCTGGTGACGACGTGTTCGCTCATTGGTGGGGTGTCCCTCGTGTTGTATGCGTGTTGGATGCGATCTTGGACGCATATCATACCGTGGGGACCATGAAAAAAGGAGCGCCGCGCGCCCCCCCGCCTTATCCGCGGCGGCGCTTGTACGCCATCACGGCCAGGCCCGACAGCATCAGCGCGATGGTCGCCGGTTCCGGCACCGAGGTCGTGATCGAGAACGCGTCGCCCGCGCGCAGGCCCTGGGTCGACAGCAGCCAGTCGGCCGCGCCGCCGGCCGCCAGTGGATTGCCGAAGTGGAATTCGGCCCACTCGGGCGCGCTGAAATCGACGCTGGCCCGGTTGGCGCTGAACGCGGTGCCGCCGAGGACGCCGAAGGTCGGCGTCACGCTGCCGGCGCCGGCGAAGGCGATGCCGTCCAGCGTGAAGTTGAAGCGATCGAAACCGTGGCCGCTGAGGTTGCGCACGATGGCGTTCAGGCTCAGGTAGGGCAGCAGCAGGTCGTCGTCCTCGACGACGAAGTCGAGCCGGGTCTGGGAAAAGCTGGCCAGGTCCAGGTCGAACGACACCAGCGAGGCGCCGCTGTAGTCGGCGACGACGTTGGAGGCGGGGCCGGTGGAGCTGGTGAGCACGGCCGCGTTGGCGGCGCCGGAAATGGCCAGCGCGCCCAGCAGGGAGATCAATGGTTTGACGATGTTCATGGTGGTTTGCCTTGTCGGGGATCGGAGTCTGGCGGAGCGTTACAGCGGGCCTTGCGCCCAGGGCCCGGAAATGGCGAAGGTCACGCCCGGGGTCTGGATGTTGACGAACAGGTAGCGGCCGGTCGGATCGAAGCAGGCGCCGGCGAACTCGTTGCCGCGGTGGTCGCCTTGCAGGCTGGCCAGCTTGCCCGCGCCGTTCAGCTGGGCCGACGTCAGCACGATGTTGTTCTTGGCGAAGATGTAGGCGTCGCCCTGCCCCGTCACGCCCATCAGGCGCTGGCCGAAGCCGAAGGAGTCGGTGGCGGCGGTGGAGGCGTCCTCGCAGATCAGGATGGCGTTGCGCGGGCTGACCGTCAGGTTGTCGCCCATGTTGCCGATCACCATGTTGGGGCTGGAGTAGATGCAGCGCAGCACCTGCGTCGCCAGGTCCAGTTCCCAGATCGTGCCGCGCGAAATGGCGCCGCCGGCGGTGTCCATCACGAACATCTTGCCCTGGGCGTACCAGATGCCCTCGCCGCGGTTCATGCGCAGGCCGCCCTGGGTCCAGCCCTGGACGAAGGGACCGGCGGCGCCGCTGATGGCGATGCCGGTGGGGCCGGTGGCGTTGCCGCGGTTCTGGTCGGGATTGGCGATATTGACCCACTCCAGCTCGTAGGTCGCGTTCACCAGGGCCGTGGCCAGGTTGGCGTTGGCCACGCCCTTGACCTTGGCCATCTGCAGCACGCCGCCCTGGGCCAGCGAGCCGGGAGCGCCGGTGGCGATGTGCGGCACGTAGCGGTAGAAGCCGGACTTGCCCGAGCTGTCCTCGGTCTCGTAGACGATGCCGGTGGCGGGGTCGACGGCCGCCGCCTCGTGCGCGAAACGTCCCATGCCGATGATGGGCAGGCCGGTGGTCTGGGCCGGGTCGGCGGTCACTTCGAACACATAGCCGTGCTTCTTGCCGGCCGCGGTGACCGCGTCCGAGCCCACCTCCTCGCACGTCAGCCAGGTGCCCCACGGCGTGATGCCGCCGGCGCAGTTGGTCTGGGTGCCGCCCAGGCTCGGCGTCACGCTGACCCAGTTGCCATCGCGGAACAACAGGTTGGTGGTGCCGCCGCCGGATTTGTTGCTCGACGACCCGCTGACGTTGCCGCCGTCGTAGACGCCGGGCGCGTTGATGAAGTTGGCCGACGAGACGGCGCCGACTTCGTGGTTGCGCACCAGCACCAGTTCGGTGCCGCGGCCCACCTTGCGCGACACGATCACGCCCATGCCGTCGTGGCCCGCGGGACAAGGCAAGCCGTTGGTCATGGGGTCGCCGCGCCAGCCGAAGCTCTTGTAGCTGAAACCCGGCGGCAGTTGCAGCAGCGGCAGGCCGGTGGTCATGTCCTTGACCGGCGCGATCGGCCCGTACGGGCTGGCGATCAGCGTGGTGGCGCCGTTGGCGGCCGCCGCCTCGCGCGATTGCAGCGCCGTGAAGGCGCCGACGAACGGCAGGACGGACGCGCCCGCCAGGCCCTTGAGCAAATTGCGCCGGGACGCGGAAGTATCGTTGTTGTTCATGCTGACCCTTATTCAAAAAACGGATGAAGTGCCGGCACGCCGGCGCCAATGTTGCTGCTTGAATAAGTGCATTAAAACAAACAAAAACTACAGGGGGATGACAACCATATGACAAGTCACTTGCGGGGGAGCCGAATCGCGCGGGCGCAAAAAAGGGCGCCAGATGCGCCCTTTTCAGTCGTGCCCGGGACCGTCCTAAGCGGTGGGGGCAGGCTCGTAGTTGTCAGGAATGTGCTTGATGGCGTCGTGGCCATGCTCCTGGACTTTCGATTTGTATTTCATGACTTGGCGATCCAGCTTGTCGATCAGCGTATCGATGGCAGCGTACAGGTCTTGCGACAGGCTTTCCACGTACACGGTCTTGCCGGACATGCGTAGGTTGATCTCCGCTTTCTGCCTTTTTTCTTTCTCGGTGAGGTTATCTACGGTCAGGATGACAGCAATATCAATAACTTGATCGAAGTGGCGCTTTACCCGCTCCAGTTTGTTCTGTACGTATTCACGAATGGCCGGGGTCACTTCGAGATGATGTCCACTGATGGTGAGATTCATACACACTCCTAAAGATGAGGGTTCGTACGCCGTCCGGAGAGGAACTCGCTGGCTGGGGGCGCATGGGAACCCAAGTAAAACTACAAAGCTTTACGCAGACTTACGGGAGGGATTTTCAGCGCTTCGCGATATTTGGCAACAGTCCGTCGCGCAATTACCATGCCTTGTTCCCCCAGCATGTCCGCAATCTTACTGTCGGATAAAGGATTTTTAGGGTCTTCAGCTCCTGTCAATTGCACTATCAGCGCCCGTATCGCCGTCGAGGACGCTTCTCCTCCTGCTTCGGTGGCGACGTGGCTGCCAAAGAAATATTTCAACTCAAACATCCCATGCGGAGTCAGCATGTATTTCTGAGTTGTTACGCGAGAAATAGTGCTCTCGTGTAGACCCAGTGTATCAGCAATTTCACGCAACACAAGGGGTCGCATCGCAACCGCGCCGTGGGAGAAAAAGTTCTTTTGTCTTTCTACTATCGCTTGGGCGACGCGCAAGATCGTGTCGAATCGCTGGCGCATATTCTTGATCAACCACTTTGCTTCTTGCAGTTGCGCCCCCATCGCGGTCTCGCCCTTGCCGCTCTTGAGCAGGTTGGCGTACAGCGCGTTCACGCGCAGGCGCGGCATGACGTCGTTGTTCAGGCTGACCTGCCAGCCGTTGCGCGCCTTCTTGACGATGACGTCGGGCACCACGTAGTCGGACACGTCGGAGGCGAACTCGGCGCCCGGATGCGGGTTGCACTGGCGGATCACCGTCTGCGCCTCGCGCAGGTCCTCGTCGTCGCAGTCGAGCGCCTTTTTCAGCTTGTTGAACTCGCGCTGCGCGAACCAAGCCAGGTGCTTTTCGACGATGCAGATCGCCATGCGGCGGGTCACCAGCGGGACGCCCGGCATGCGCCTGATCTGCAGCGACAGGCACTCCGAGGCGCTGCGCGCGCCCACGCCGATGGGGTCGAAGCTTTGCAGCAGCGTCAGCGCCGTCCGCAGCTCCTCCAGCTCCACGTCGGCCTCCTCCGGCAGGCGGGCGTGGATCTCCTCCAGCGGCTCCTCCAGGTAGCCGTTCTCGTCCAGCGCGTCGATGATCAGCTCCATCAGCACGCGGTCGCGCGGCTCTTGCACCGTCACGCGCATCTGCTCCATCAGGTGGTCGCGCAGCGTGCACTGGCTGGCCTCGATCTGGGGCCGGGAATCCTCGTCGTCCGGCGCCTTGCCGCGGCCGGCGTCGCTCCAGTCGGAATCGGCGTCGTTGCCGCTGGCGCTCTCGCCGTCGGCGCTGCCGCCTTCGTAGGGCGGCTCGTCGGCCGGCGCGGCGGGGCCGTCCTGCTGCAGCGGCGCGGTGGTGTCCGGCGCGGCCTCGGCGCCGCTGGACGCCTGCTGGCTGATGGCCCCGTCGCCCAGCAGCCGCAGCGAGCGGTCCAGCGGGTCGTCCAGGCGCTCCAGCAAGGGGTTTTCACCGAGGATCTGCTCCAGTTCCTGGTGCAGTTCCAGCGTGGACAGTTGCAGCAGGCGGATGGACTGCTGCAGCTGCGGCGTGAGCGCGAGGTGCTGCGAAGTGCGGAGTTGCAGTGACTGTTTCATGGTTTGTTCATCGGCTACATGCGGAAGTGTTCGCCCAGGTAGACGCGCCGCACCGACTCGTCGGCGATGATGTCGTCCGGCCGGCCCGAGGCCAGCACCGATCCCTGGTTGATGATGTAGGCGCGGTCGCAGATGCCCAGCGTCTCGCGCACATTGTGGTCGGTGATCAGCACGCCGATGCCGCGCTCCTTCAGGAAGCGCACGATGCGCTGGATCTCGATCACGGCGATCGGGTCGACCCCGGCGAAGGGCTCGTCGAGCAGCACGAAGCGCGGATTGGTGGCCAGCGCGCGCGCGATCTCCACGCGGCGCCGCTCGCCGCCGGACAGCGATAGCGCCTGGTTCTCGCGCAGCTTCTCGATCTGCAGGTCGGCCAGCAAGCGGTTCAGGCGCTCGTCGATGTCGGCCTTCTTCAGGGCCTTGCCGTCGACCTTCTGGATCTCCAGCACGGCACGGATGTTCGCCTCCACCGTCAGCTTGCGGAACACCGAGGCCTCTTGCGGCAGGTAGGACAGGCCGAGCGTGGCGCGCTTGTGGATGGGCATGCTGGAGACGTCGGTGCCGGCGATGTCGATGCGGCCGGCGTCCGACGGCACCAGGCCGACGATCATGTAGAAGGAGGTGGTCTTGCCGGCGCCGTTGGGCCCCAGCAGCCCGACCACCTCGCCGCATTCGACCTGCAGCGAGACGTCGTGCACCACCTGGCGCTTGCCGTAGGATTTCTGCAGGCCGCTGACCACCAGCGTGCTGGCGCAGCCGGGCGCCGCGTTGGAGGTGGCCGGGCCGGTGGGCGCCGCGTTGACGGCCGCCGCGTTCAGGGTCGCCGCCGTCATTTGCCGGCCGCCTCGGGTGGCGGCTGCTTGCTGGACGGCTGGATCACCATGGTGCCGCGTCCGCCGCCGGGCTTGCTGTCGCCGTTGGCGGTGTTCTTCACGCTGAAGAATTCCCGGCGGCTGTCGTACTGGATGAACTCGCCATCGACCTCGTCGCTGGGCTTCTTGCCCTCCAGGCGGCGCACCTTGGCCTTGGAAAACAGCTTCACCAGTTCGACCTTGCCGTCGTATTCGATGCGCTCGGCCTCGCCCTCGATCCACTGCTCGCCCTCGCCGTCGCGCTTCTGGCGGAAGGTGGCCGGCTTGCCGGGCACGCTGGTCAGCGTGACGTACTGGTAGCCTTCCGGATCCTGCGTGACGACCGCCTTGGCGGACTTCATCAGCAGCGTGCCGCGGGTGAGCACGACGTTGCCGGTCAGGGTGCGGATCTGCTTCACGTCGTCCAGTTCGGCCTGGTCGAAGCTGATCTCGGTGGGCTTGTAGGAGTCGGCCTTCTCGGCCCGGGCCAGCCCCGCCGCGGACAGCAGCAGGACGGCCGATATCAGGAGTTTTTTCATCATCTATCCATTCGGTATATACGATCGATCTTATTGGCGCGGCTGCTGCGGCGGCGGGTACACGATGGTCCCGCGGCCGCCCAGCGACAGCTGGCGCGTGGCGTTGTTGGCCCGCAGGCCGACGCCGTCGGCGGTGGCGTTGCCCGACACCAGGCGCACCGGGCGGTCCGTCGTCATGCGGTCCTCGTCCGGGTACAGGGTCAGCGCGTCGGTGCGCATGTCCATGGCCGCGCTCTTGGCCGCGGCCGCGCGGTGGATGCGCACATTGCCCAGCAATTGCACGCGGGTGTTGTTCTCGTCGATCCGGGCGCGGTCGGACTTGATGTCCATGGGCGGATGTTCGCCGCCCAGATTGCGCACCACCGGCTTGTCGATGTCGGATGAGTCATCGATGGGGCGGTGCGTCAGCTTGTCGCCGGACACAATATAGCTTGGTTTGCCCTCGCCGGTCATGCGCACCACGCTGAACTGCTCGATGATGTAGTCCGGCTCGTTCAAGCGCTTGTCGGCTTGCAGCTCGTCGCCGCTGCGGTTGAGCAGCTGGAGCAGCCAGAACGAGCCGAAGGCGACCAGCGTCAGGGCCGTCAGGGTCAGGGTCAGGCGCAGGCGGTGCGCGCTACGTTCTTTACGCATGGCTACCCGTCCACTAAACCAGGAACTGCGCCATGACTTTGTCGTACTGGCCGGTGGCGCGCAGCACGAATTCGCACACCTCCCGCACGGCGCCGCGGCCGCCGTGGCATTCGGTCACGTGGTGCACGCGGCCGAGCACGTCGGCCCGGCCGTTCGGCACGCCGACCGCGAAGCCGACCCGGCTCAGGATGGGCAGGTCGACCACGTCGTCGCCGATGAAGCAGACCTGCTCCTCGGTCAGGCCGGTCTGGGCCAGCAGAGCCTTGAACGGGGTCAGCTTGTCGTGCCCGCCCTGGTGCACGAACTCGATGGCCAGGTCCCTGGCCCGCGCCACCACCTGCGGCGCGCGGCGCGCGCTGATGATGGAGGTCAGGATGCCCGCCTCCTGCACCAGCTTGATGCCCAGGCCGTCCTGCACGTTGAAGGTTTTCATCAGCTCGCCCTCGGCGCCGTAGTGCAGGCTGCCGTCGGTCAGCACGCCGTCGACGTCGAAGATCATCAGCTTGATCTTGGCGGCGCGCGCCACGTTTTCCAGGTTGCAGGACTTGTTCATTGGTTCCTCAGATTACTTTCGCGCGGGTCAGGTCGTGGATGTGCAGGGCGCCGGCCAGCTTGCCGTCGGCGTCCACCACCAGCATCTGGTTGATGCGGAACTGTTCCATGATGGCGACCGCGTCCACCGCCAGCTTGTCCGGGGTGATGCTGTGCGGGTTGGCGTGCATCACGTCGCGGATGACGACCTTGCCGAAGTCCTGCACCTTTTCGATCATGCGGCGCAGGTCGCCGTCGGTGAACACGCCGATCGGGCGGTTGTCGGCGTCGACGATGGCGGTCATGCCCATGCCCTTCTGCGTGATTTCCAGCAGCGCGTCCGGCAGGCGCGTGTCCGGTCCGACGGCGGGCACGGCGTCGCCGCTGCGCATCACGTCGCGCACGTGGGTCAAGAGGCGGCGGCCTAGCGCGCCGCCGGGGTGCGAGCGGGCGAAGTCCTCCTCCTTGAAGCCGCGCAGGTCCAGCAGCGCCACGGCCAGCGCGTCGCCCAGCGCCAGGGTCACGGTGGTGCTGGCGGTCGGCGCCAGGTTCAGCGGGCAGGCTTCCTTGTCCACCGCCACGTCCAGGTGCACGTCGGCCAGTTGGGCCAGGCTGGAGCCGGGCTTGCCGGTGATCGAGATCAGCGTGCCGCCCATGCGCTTGACGACCGGCAGGATGGCCATCAGCTCGGCGCTCTCGCCGGAATAGGAAATGGCGATGAAGGCGTCGTCCGCCGTCACCATGCCGAGGTCGCCGTGGGCCGCCTCGGCCGGGTGCACGAACAGCGCCGGCGTGCCGGTGGAGGCCAGCGTGGCGGCGATCTTGCGGGCGATGTGGCCAGATTTGCCGATGCCGGACACGACGACACGGCCTTTGCAATTCAGCAACAGGGCGACCGCCTTGCCGACGCTGTCGTCGGTGGCCAGGCGCGCGTGCAGGGCGGAGATGGCGTCCGCCTCGATTTGCAGGGTTTCGCGGGCCAGTTGCAGCGCGCGCGCCGCGGTATCGGTGTCAAAAGCTTTCAGCATGGGTTTTTCATCGGTTACACTCATGCCGGAAGTATAGCCGAATTGCGAAAGCAAAAAACTTGCCAGTCCAAACAAACAACGGAATCCATGCATGTTTTCACCGCTTGAACTGACCCTCTTGCTGCTAGGCAGCGCCGTGCTGGGCGTGGTCGCGTTCAGGATGATGCATCTTCCCCCCATGCTGGGCTACCTGGCGGTGGGCATCGTCATCGGCCCCCACGCGCTGGGGCTGGCGGAGCAAAGCGAGGCCAGCCACATCCTGGCGGAGTTCGGCGTGGTGTTCCTGATGTTCTCGATCGGGCTGGAGTTCTCGCTGCCCAAGCTGATGGCCATGCGCAACATCGTGTTCGGGCTGGGCATGGCGCAGGTGGGCATGACCATCGCCGCCACCATGGGCCTGGGCTGGCTGCTGACCACGCAGATGCCGGGCCTGAAGATCAGCTGGCAGGCCTCGTTCGCGCTGGGCGGCGCGCTGGCCATGTCGTCCACCGCCATCGTGGTCAAGATGCTGACCGAGCGGCTGGAGCTGGAAAGCGAGCACGGCCGCAAGATCCTGGGCATCCTGCTGTTCCAGGATCTGGCCGTGGTGCCGCTGCTGATCCTGATCCCCTCGCTGTCCAAGAACCCCGACGACCTGGTCGAAACGCTGGCCTGGGCGGCCGGCAAGGCCACGCTGGTGCTGGTGCTGCTGCTGTTCGTGGGCCAGAAACTGGTGCGCGGCTGGTTCGCCATCGTGGTCAAGCGCCGCTCGCAGGAACTGTTCATGCTGAACCTGCTGCTGATCACCCTGGGCGCGGCCTGGATCACCGAGAAGGCCGGCCTGTCGATGGCGCTGGGCGCCTTCGTGGCCGGCATGCTGATCTCGGAAACCGAATACAAGCACCAGGTGGAGGAGGACATCAAGCCCTTCCGCGACGTGCTGCTGGGGCTGTTCTTCATCAACGTCGGCATGCTGCTGAACCTGGGGCTGGTGGTGCAGCACTGGTGGCTGGTGCTGGTGCTGCTGGCGGGACCGGTGCTGCTGAAGTTCGCGCTGATCGCCGGCCTGGCCAAGCTGTTCGGCTCGTCCGACGGCGTGTCCATGCGCACCGGCCTGGCGCTGGCGCAGGCCGGCGAGTTCGGCTTCGTGCTGTTGAACCTGGCCGGCGGCATGGCCTTGATGGACCCGTTCATCATCCAGGTGGTGCTGGCGTCGATGGTGCTGTCCATGCTGCTGGCGCCGTTCATCATCGAAAAGTCCGACCAGCTGGTGATGAAGATCTCCAGCAACGAATGGATGATGCAGTCGCTGGCGCTGACCAAGATCGCCACGCGCACCATGTCGACCCAGAAGCACGTGATCGTGGCCGGCTTCGGCCGCAGCGGACAAAGCCTGGCCACCCTGCTGAGCGAGGAAAACATCGCCTACCACGCGCTGGACCTGGACCCGGAACGGGTGCAGGAGGCGCAGAGCGCGGGCGCCAACGTGTCCTACGGCGACGCCGGGCGGCGCGAGAGCCTGGTGGCGGCCGGCATCTACCGCGCCAGCGCGGTGGTGATCACCTACGCCAGCACGCCGTCGGCGCTGCGGGTGCTGCACCTGGTGCACGAACTGGCGCCGGCGCTGCCGGTGATCGTGCGCAGCCACGACGACACCGACCTGGACCGATTGAAGGAAGCCGGCGCCGCCGAGGTGGTGCCGGAACTGATGGAGGGCAGCCTGATGCTGGCCTCGCACGCGCTGGTGATGCTGGGCGTGCCGCTGCGGCGCGTGGTGCACCGGGTGCAGGCGGCGCGCGAGGCGCGCTACGCCTCGCTGCGCGGCTGGTTCCACGGCTCCAGCGACGCCGACGAGGACGGCGAGCTGGTGCGGCTGCATTCGGTCACGCTGGGCGACAGCGCCTCCTGCCTGGGCAAGCAGTTGAGCGACGTGGACGTGGAAGGCGCCGGCGCCGAGGTGACGGCGATCCGGCGCGGCAAGGGCCGGCTGGACGTGGCGCCGGGCACGGTGCTGGAAACGGGCGACGTGGTGGTGCTGCGCGGCACCGCCGACGCCGTCGCGCGCGCCGAGCACCAGCTGCTGGCCTGAGCGCAAGCGAGCTGAGCCCCATTTGGGGCCTGGCCCCAAATGGGGCTCAGCTCGCTCTATCAGGCCGCGGGGCGGAAGCTGACGATGCGGTTGCGGCCGCTGTCCTTGGCCTGGTACAGGGCCGAGTCGGCCTGCGCGATCAGTTCGGCGGCGGCGGCATCCACCGTGGCGCCGTTGTCGCGCCGGTCCAGGCAGGCCACGCCCACCGAGGCCGTCACCGACACCCGCACGCTGGGCGAGACCTCGATCATGCTGGCGGCGATGCTGGCGCGGATGCGCTCGGCCACGAAGGACGCGCTGTCCAGGTTGGCGTTGATCAGCAGCACCACGAACTCCTCGCCGCCGAAGCGGGCCAGCGCGTCCGACAGCCGCAGCTCGGCCTTGATGCGGGCCGCCACCTCGCGCAGCACCTCGTCGCCGCCGTGGTGGCCGACCGTGTCGTTGACGCGCTTGAAATGGTCGATGTCGAGGTACATCACGGAAATGTCGTAGTCCTGGCGCCGCGCGCGCGAAATCTCCTCCAGCAGACGCCGGTCCAGGTAGCGCCGGTTGTACACGCCCGTCAGCGAATCGGTCAGGCCGATGTACTTCAGCATCTCGTTGCTGATGACGTTTTCCAGGCAGATGGCGATGATGGACGCCATGTGCTCGACGAAATCCGTGCCAAGGCTGGGCGTGAAACGGGCCGGGTCCACGCTGCCCAGGTTGAGGCTGCCGATGATGCGCTTGTTGCGCAGCAGCGGCACCAGCGCCACGCTCTGCAGGCGCGCGGGCGCGTCGGGGAAGGCGTGGCAGTGCCTGGCCGGGTCGAACATGCACAGCTGCGGCTTGGGCGGCGGCGTGTAGGCGTTGCGGCGGCCCAGGTCGAATCCCAGCGCTTCCACGTTGTCGACGAAGGTCAGGTCAGGGAAGGCCGCGAAGTCCACGCCCAGCTTGGCCATCACGGTCATGATGTCGGCGCCCTCGTCCATCAGGGTCAGCGTCACCGCGTCCAGGTCGGACACGATGGGCAGGTTGCGGAAGATGGCGCCCACCAGCTCGGGGAAGGTGGACGAGCCGACGATTTCCAGGTCGAAGGCCTGGTGGCGCATCATGATGGAATGATTGCGCTCGGCCTGCTCCAGTAGGTAGGCCATGCGCGAACGCAGGGCCTGGTTCTCGGCCACCAGTTCGGCGAGTTCGGGCGTCGTGATTTGCGTCATGTCGATCCTGTAATGAAAGGAACTCAGAACGCCAGTGTAATCTCAATTTCCTGGCCCACGCTCAACTGCTGGCCCTCGCCCTCGATCAGGATGCTGTTCATGCCGAAACACAGGGCGCCGTCCAGCTCGGGCTTGGCGCGGTAGCCTTGCATGATGTCCAGCGGATCCGGCCCGAATTCGCCGGTGGCCTGGTCGATCGACGGCATCGGGCAGCGCGGGCAGGGCTTGACCGGCTTCAGCAGCGCGTCCCCCAGCCGGAAGGACTCGGCGTAATCCTCCTCGAAGGCCTCCACGCCGCTGACGACGAGGTTGGGACGGAAGCGGTTCATCGGCAGCGCGTCGCGGCCGGCGGCCACCAGCCTGGCGTTCAGATCGGCCAGCGAGGCGCTGCCCGCCACCAGCACCGGGTAGCCGTCCGAAAACAGGGTGGTGGCGGCCACGCCGCCGGTCCACTTGGCCGAGACGGCGCGGTGGGCGTTGGCGTGGAAGCGCACCAGGCGGCAGGGCACGCCCAGGTAGTTGCTGAACCAGGCGGCCGTGGTGGCGTCGCAGTCGTAGGCCAGCACGGTGTCGTCCCACACGCGCACGCTCAGTTTGGGCGCCAGTTCCGGGTCCGGCAGCCCCAGTTCCAGATCGAGGCGCAGCATGCCGGGGGCGCGCAGCTCCAGCGTGTCCGCCTTCAGGCGCGGCACGATCAGGGCCATGCGCGGATGCTCGCGCTGCGTCATGGCGACGCCGGCCTCGTCCACCACCATCCATTCGCGGTCGTAAATCTGTTCCGACATCAGGCCGGCGCGCGTCAGCGTCGCCGCGCGCAGCGCGATGCCGGCGCAGGATTTGATCGGGTAGAGGTTGATTTCGGAGAGGATAGCCATGCGCCGCTTTCCAGCAGCGGGGGAACACTGCCAAAATGTTATTCGAGTTGGCAGTATGGCAGTAAAGTGCCCGGCAGTAAATCCGCGGCCGGGCGGGCGCGGCACGCGTGCAACCGGGCGCCGGACGCGCCCGCCACGGCGCGCCGGCGGCGGGGACGGCTTAGCCGCCCTGCTTGGCGTCCGGCTTGCGCGGACGGCGCGGTCCGCGCGCGGCGGGCTTGCGGGCCGGCTTGGCGGCCTGGCCCTCGCCGCCATCGGCCTGGCCGGCGTCGGCGACGGCGGGCGCGGGCGCCGGCGCCGCAGCGGCGGCTTGCACGGCCTCCACCAGCGCCGGGGCCGGCGCGGCGGGTGCGCGGCGCTGGCGGCCGCTGTTCCGCGGCACCGGCGCCTCGGCGGCGGCGGCGGCTTCGGCGGTGGCACCGACGCGCGAGGCGCCGGCCTTGCCGCGGCCCTTGGCCGGGGCGCGCGCGCGGCCCTTGGCCGGCTTGGCGGGCGCTTCCACCACCTCGTCCGCCGACGCGGTTTCCGCCTCGGCTGGCTGTTGCTCGGAAACATCACTTACCGCCTCCAGCACCGGCTGGGCTTCCGGCGCAGGCTCGTGGCCGGCCGGGGCGGCCTCGGCGGCGGCCTGCTGGGCCGCCTTCAGCTTGGCGGCCTTGGCTTGGCGGGCCGGGATCTTCGGCGGCTTGCGCTTGGCCTGCTCCGCGGCGGCCGTGGCCCATGGGGACTGTTCCGGCTCGCCGCCCAGCAGTTCTTCCGACTCCGCCGGCTCGGCACCGGTCTCGGACTCGGCGGGCTGCTCGTCCTGCTGGTCTTGCGCGTAGGCCGCGTCTTCCGCCGCGTGCACCGCCTCGGCTTCCGAATAGGCGTTCTCGTCGTGCGCCAGGCGCAGCTCGGCCGCCACTTCCTCGGCCACCGCCTCGGCGGGCTGGTGACGCTCGCCACCGCGGTTGCGGCCGCGGCCGCGGCCGCGACGGCCCTCGTGGCGGCCCTCCTGCGCCTCAGGCGCGCCGCCGGACTCCACAACCGAGCCCAGCTGCTCGCCGCCCAGCGCGGACGCGCCGCTGCTGCGGTATACATAGGCACCGGATTTCTCGTCGCGGCCGAATTCGAGCAGGCCGCGCGCCTTGGCCTCCTCCAGCAGGTTGCCGAAGGTGCGGAAACCGTAATAGGACTCGCTGAAGTCCGGCTTGCGGCGCTTGATCGCCTCTTTCAGCACGGAGGCCCAGATCTTGCCGGAATCGCCACGCTCGGAAACCAGCGCGTCGAAGGTCTCGACCGCCATGTCCACCGCCTGGCTGCGGCGCTTGTCCATTTCCTCGCGGCGGCCTTTTTCCTCCTCGGGCGTGCGCTTGACGGCCGGCTGGCCCTCGCGCGTGTCGCGCTTGGCGGCCGCGCGGCGCACTTCGCGCACCAGGTCGTCGTAGAAGATGAACTCGTCGCAGTTGGCCACCAGCAGGTCCGACGTCGATTGCTTGACGCCGACGCCGATCACCTTCTTCGCGTTTTCGCGCAGTTTCGACACCAGCGGCGAAAAGTCGGAATCGCCCGAAATGATGACGAAGGTGTTGACGTGGGCCTTGGTGTAGCACAGGTCGAGCGCGTCCACGACCATGCGGATGTCGGCGGAATTCTTGCCGGACTGGCGCACGTGGGGAATCTCGATCAGCTCGAAATTGGCTTCATGCATGGGCGCCTTGAATCCCTTGTAGCGGTCCCAGTCGCAATAGGCCTTTTTCACCACGATGCTGCCCTTGAGCAATAAGCGCTCCAGCACCGGCTTGATATCGAATTTTTCGTAGTTGGCGTCGCGCACGCCGAGGGCGACATTTTCAAAGTCGCAGAACAGCGCCATGCTGACGTTATCGTTGGATGAAGCCATGTGTTGGTTCTTTTCAGTGATGTAGAGAAGGCTGGAGCGCGGCACGCCGGCAGCGGAACCAGACGATTATACAGTGCGTCGATGCCGGTGGATTGCACTGATGTATGATCGTTCCGCCACTCACCCGGGAGTCCCGATGAAAAAACTGTTCGCCAGCCTTTTCCTGCTGCTGTGCGCGGGCGCCGCCTGCGCGCAAAACGCGCTATCCGACGACGCCTTCCGCCAGCGCGTCCATGGCTTTGTCGATCAATGGCACGCCGACGCGGCCAGGGCCGATTCCGTGTATTTCGACAAAATGGCGCCGGCCGGCGTATATATCGGCACCGACAAATCCGAGATATGGACGAGAGAGGAATTCCGCGCCTGGGCCAAGCCGTTTTTCGACCGTAAGAAAGCCTGGGCTTTCACCGCCATTAAGCGCAATGTTTATTTCTCGCCAGATAAAAAGTACGCGTGGTTCGACGAGCAATTGAATACGCAAATGGGCATATGCCAGGCCAGCGGCGTCATCCACCATTCGGCCGATGGTTTTCAAATCGAACATTACCAGCTGTCGCTGGCGGTGCCGAATCCATTGATGGACAAATTCACCAAGGCCATCGCCGAATTCGAGGCCCAGCCCGTGCCGGCCAAGTAATACACGCTAACTTTTAGCGCGATCGCGCCAGAAATTGGCATGGAATGGGCATAGACCGCGCGGAAGGGGCCCGAACTCCTTTACTCCGGACGTAAAAAAAGCCGCGTCGCGCGCGGCTTTCGATATTCGGCGGCTGGGCCGCCGGATAATCAGACGTTGAACAGGAAGTTCAGCACGTCGCCATCCTTGACGACATATTCCTTGCCCTCGGCGCGCATCTTGCCCACTTCCTTGGCGCCGGCCTCGCCCTTATAGGCGACGTAGTCGTCATAGGCGATGGTTTGGGCGCGAATAAAGCCGCGCTCGAAGTCGGTGTGAATAACACCGGCCGCCTGTGGAGCGGTGTCGCCGATGTGAATAGTCCAGGCGCGCACTTCTTTCACGCCGGCGGTGAAATAGGTTTGCAAACCCAGCAGTTTATAAGCGGCGCGGATCAAACGGTCCAGGCCCGGCTCTTCCATGCCCATATCGGCCAGGAAGGCGGTTTTATCGGCGTCGTCCAGATCGGCGATTTCCGCTTCGATCGCGGCGCAAATGGCGACGATGGGGGCGTTTTGCGATTTCGCGTATTCGGTCAATTGATCCAACAGCGGATTATTGGTGAAACCGGTGTCCGACACATTGGCCACATACATGGCCGGTTTGGCGGTGATCAGGCACAGCGGTTTAATCAGCAGCATTTGATCCGCGTCCAGGCCCATGGCGCGCACCGGCTTGGCTTCATTCAATTGCGGAATAATCTTTTCCAGTAGCGCAACCAGTTTGGCGGCGTCCTTGTCGCCCGAACGGGCTTTTTTGTTTTCGCGGTGCAGCGCTTTTTCAGCGGTGCCCAAATCGGCCAGCGCCAATTCGGTTTGAATCACTTCGATATCGTCCAGCGGGCTGACTTTGCCGGAAACGTGAATCACGTTTTCATCCTCGAAGCAGCGCACCACGTTGACGATGGCGTCGGTTTCGCGGATGTGGGACAGGAACTGGTTGCCCAGGCCCTCGCCCTGCGACGCGCCCGCCACCAGGCCGGCGATGTCCACGAACTCCACGATGGCGTTGACCATGCGCTCGGGTTTGACGATGTCCGCCAGCGCGGCCATGCGCGGATCCGGCACCTCGACCACGCCGACGTTCGGCTCGATGGTGCAGAACGGATAGTTTTCAGCCGGGATGCCGGCCTTGGTCAGTGCATTGAAAAGGGTGGACTTGCCGACGTTGGGCAGGCCAACGATGCCGCATTGGAGACTCATGGAAAACCTTTAATGATGGTATTGTTTTGCTGCGCCGCTGGCAGTGGGTCCGGGCGCGTAAGGGGTCAATTGTAACCCAGAACGAGGAGCTTCCATGACGCTGCGCGACGCCGACCGCTCGCAATTCCCCCATTTCCAGGCCATCCCGACGCGCTGGATGGACAACGACATCTACGGCCATGTGAACAATGTCGTCTATTATTCCTACTTCGACACGGCGGTAAACCAGTTCCTGATAGAAAAAGGCGTGCTCGACATCCACCAGGGCGGCGTCGTCGGTTTCGTGGTCGACAGCGGCTGCGCCTATTTCAGTTCGATTTCCTTCCCGGACGTGGTCCACGCCGGCGTCCGCGTGGGCAAGCTGGGCAACTCCAGCGTGCGCTACGAGATCGCGCTGTACCGCAACGACGACGCCCTGCCCTGCGCGGCGGGGCATTTCGTCCACGTCTACGTCGAACGCGGCAGCAACCGCTCGGTGCCGATTCCCGCATCGACCCGCGCCGTGCTCGAAACCCTGAGCGGCGATACCCCTTCGCGATGAACCCGTGTTCCTAGCTAAAGGGGTTCAGCACACTGACGCCCGTGGCGGAAAAATCCTGGACATTGCGCGTCACAAGCTCGAGCCCGTATATCAATGCGATTGCGGCTATTTGCTTGTCGACGGGGTGGCTGGCCTGTGGTGACATCAGGCGCCCCCAAACCTGCGCGCAGTCCGCGTCGAAAGGCAAGATCCTATCGGCATATTCATCCAAGACCAGACCGAGCCAGTCCTCCAGCCGGGCGGCTTGTGTGCGATCGCCTCGTCCACGGATGTTCTCAATGCCATGCCGGATTTCTCCTACCGTTTGAACAGACAGGTGGCGTTCGCCGGCTTGCGTTGATTGAAAAAAGCGCCTCACCCCCGGATTGGCTTTCATCCCCTTACGCGCCTCGCTGATCACATTCGTATCGACCAGATACATGACCCGTCCTAGCCATTCCGCAGATTAAAATCGGCGTCCTCACCGACATCGGGCATGCTCGCGAGCACATCGGCGACACTGCGCCGGCGGGGCCGTTGCAGCACGGCTTTCAGAATCTCCCGGTGCTCCGCCTCGGCGCTCCGGCCATTGGCCGCCGCTCTTTGTTTCAAGGCGAGGGCAACCTCCTCATCGACATTGCGCACGACCAGATTCGTCGCCATGGCATTCTCCTATCTGCAATCATTGATTGCATCGTACGCCCACGCGGATGATGATGCAAATACCCGCTGTCAGACGCGTCGGGCGGCGGCCGGCCCGTGCTGGCAAGGCATCGCTTTCCTGGGCGCTGGCCGCGTAAGTTCCAAAAAAGCAACGGGTGCGGCGGACACGCCCCCGGCGTTCGGCGGAGCTTGTATTACACAGATGCCATCGGGACGGCGAACGTATACACTGGAAACCTGAACTGTTTCCTACGAATCATGTGTCCGGCAGTCCTTGGGAGATCCGCCGATGTTGGATGATGCGACTATCACCATGAAGCAGCTGCGGGTGGGCTTGTACATCGAGCTGGACCTGAAGTGGTTCGAGCATCCGTTCACCTTCAGCCGCTTCAAGATCAAGTCGGAAGAACAGATCAGCACCATCCGCGGCCTGGGCCTGGCGACCGTGCGCTACCATCCCGACCTGAGCGACGTGGCGCCGCCGCCGCCAGAGGGCGCCGACCGGGACGAGGCCGCGGCCGGCGCGGCGGAGGCGCCGCCGCCGGACGTGTCGCCCGCGCTGCTGGCCAAGCGCGCCATGATGGAGCGCCTGAAACGGCACCGCGAGGACACGGCCCGCATCGAGGGCGCCTTCGCCAGCACGGCCCGCACCATCCGCGAGATCGAAAAGAACCTGTTTTCCCGCCCTGAGGACGCCACCCGCCAGGCCACGGCGCTGGTCACGCACATCACCGACGCCATCCTGTGCGCGCCGGAACTGGCCATCCACGTGATGGGCGACAGCCTGGGCAACGAGGAGCTGTATTTCCATTCGCTCAACGTCACCATGCTGTCGATGATGATCGCGCGCGAGGTGCAGCTGCCGGCGGAACTGGCCAACGTGCTGGGCCTGGGGGCGCTGTTCCATGACATCGGCCGCAAGAACATCCCGGACAAGATCCTGACCAAGATCGATCCCTATTCCCAGTCCGAGCAAAACCTGTACGAGATGCACGCGCAGTACGGCATGGATATCGCGCAGCGGCTGCGGCTGCCGGCGGCGATCGGGGCCATCATCCGCGACCACCATGAACTGTTCGACGGCGGCGGCTATCCGGGCCGGCTGAAGGGCGAGGCGATCGGCGTGCTGGCCCGCATCGTCGCCATCGCCAACTACTACGACGAGCTGTGCAATCCGCTGGTGGCGGCGCAGGCGCTGACGCCGCACGAGTCGCTGTCGATGATGTTCGCCAAGCACCGCGCCAAGTTCGATCCCAAGCTGTTGCAGATGTTCATCCGCTGCCTGGGCGTCTATCCGCCGGGCACCATCGTGCAGCTGTCGAACGGCATGACCGGCATGGTGACGACGGTGAACACGGCGCTGCCGATGAAACCCATGCTGGTGATCCACGACGCCAGCGTGCCGCGCAACGAGGCCATCATGGTGGACATGGAGCGGGACACGGATCTGCAAATCGTCAAGGCGCTCCGCCCGGGGCAGGTGCCGCCCGAGGTGCTGGCCTACCTGAGCCCGCGCAAGCGGGTCAGCTACTATTTCGACACCGGCGCCAAGCCCAGCGAATCAAGCGGTGTGTAGCTGCGTGGTGGCGAGGGGGAACTTGCCTTCGCACAGCAGCGGGATGACGCGCAGGCTTTTCTCCACCGCCTCGTCGATCAGCAGCTGCTCGTCGCGGCGCGCGCGGTGCAGCACGAAGTCGGCCACGGGCTGGGCCAGGTTCAGGGTGCGCGGATGGCCGATGCCGATGCGCAGGCGCCAGTAGTCCTGGGTGCCGAGCGCGGAGGTGATGTCCTTCAGGCCGTTGTGGCCGCCCGAGGAACCGCCCTTCTTCAGCTTGGCAGCGCCGGGCGGCAGGTCCAGCTCGTCGTGCACCACCAGCACCTCGTCCGGATTGATCTTGTAGAAGCGCGCCAGGCCGCCCACCGACTGGCCGGAGCGGTTCATATAGGTTTGCGGTTCCAGCAGCCACACCTCGTTGCCGGCCACCGAGGTCTTCGCCACCAGCGCGTTGAAGCGCGACTCGCGCTGCAGGCGCGCGCCGGGCAGGCTGTTGGCCAGGTTGTCGACCAGCCAGAAGCCGGCGTTGTGGCGGGTTTGTTCGTATTCGGGGCCGGGGTTGCCGAGGCCGACGATCAGGCGGATGGACATGGGTGCGGACGCGTGTTCTGGTTCGGGAGCGGAGAGGATACAAAAAAACCCCGGCGAGCGGGGTTTTTTTCACCGGAAGGCCGCGTCGCCGCGGCCGTTTCAGCGATTACTTCTTGCCTTTGGCGGCTGGCTTGGCATCGGCCGCCGGGGCGGCGGCTGCGGCTTCAGCGGCGACGTGGCCGGCTGGCACCGAAGCGGTGGCGATGGTCAGGTTGGCGCCGTGGGTGATCGCGGTCACGCCTTTTGGCAGGGTCAGGTCGCCGATGTGCAGCGAGTGGCCGACGTCGATGTTGGACAGGTCGACGGTGATGAACTCAGGCAGGTCCGACGGCAGGCACGAAACTTCGATCTCGTTGGCCACGTGGCTGATGGTCGCGCCGTGCAGTTTCACCGCTGGCGATACGTCGGCGTTGGCGAAGTGCAGTGCCACTTTCATGTGCACCTTGGTCGACGCGTCCACGCGCTGGAAGTCGGCGTGCAGCACCAGTTGCTTGAACGCGTGCATCTGGAAGTCGCGCAGCAGCACTTTTTGCACGGCGCCGTCGATTTCCAGGTCCAGGATGGACGAGTGGAACACTTCTTTTTTCAGCGCGTGGTACAGCGCGTTGTGGTCCAGGGAGATCGTCACGGGGGCTTCGGTGCCGCCGTAGATGATGCCTGGGGTTTGGCCGGAATTACGCAGGCGGCGGCTCGCACCCGTGCCCTGCAGTTCGCGTTTGAATGCAACAACTTTCATTTGAGACTCCAATATAAACAGGGCTTGCACCCTGTGTGAAGAAGCGTCCCGCGACCAGGACGCTCCGGAAAAACAGCGGCGCAACCGGCAAAAACCGGTCGCGCCGCTGAAGAAATCGCTTTGTTTACGAAACTTAGTCGATAAACAGGGAGATCACGGAATCGCCCTTGATGATGCGTTTGAACGTTTCGGCCAGCAGCGGCGCGCAGGTCAGCTGGCGGATCTTGCCGCAAGCCTTGGCGGCGTCGGACAGCGGGATCGTGTCGGTCACGACCAGCTCGTCCAGCGAGGAGCCGGAAATGCGTTCGATGGCCGGGCCGGACAGCACGGCGTGCGTGCAATACGCCACCACTTTCTTGGCGCCGCGCGCCTTCAGCACCTCGGCGGCCTTGACCAGCGTGCCGGCGGTGTCGACCATGTCGTCCATGATGACGCAGTTGCGGCCCTCGACCTCGCCGATGATGTTCATCACTTCGGAGACGTTGGCTTTCGGACGGCGCTTGTCGATGATGGCCAGGTCGCAGCCCAGGCGTTTGGCCAGCGCGCGCGCGCGCACCACGCCGCCGACGTCGGGCGACACCACCAGCAGGTCCTCGTTGTCCTTCTTCTGCAGGTCGCCCAGCAGGATGGGCGAGGCGTAGATGTTGTCCACCGGGATGTCGAAGAAGCCCTGGATCTGGTCCGCGTGCAGGTCCATGATCAGCACGCGTTCGACGCCGGCGCTTTCCAGCATGTTGGCGATGACCTTGGCGGAGATCGCGACACGGGCCGAGCGCGGACGGCGGTCCTGGCGGGCGTAGCCGAAGTAAGGGATGGCGGCGGTGATGCGGCCGGCGGAGGCGCGCTTGAGCGCGTCGACCATCAGGATCAATTCCATCAGGCTGTCATTGGTCGGGGCGCAAGTCGACTGCAGCACGAACACGTCTTTGCCGCGGACGTTTTCATTGATTTCGACCATGATTTCGCCGTCCGAGAACTTCGAGACGACGGCCTTGCCGAGTGGAATGCCGAGGTTTTTTGCGACCCCCTCTGCCAGCGCAGGATTAGCGTTGCCGGTAAAAACCATCAGGTTTTCGTAAGCCATAGGGAGTCCCAGAGAAGTAAGCGTTGATTCTTGAAAATTGACAGCCAGGTTGCACCTGGCACTGAAAGCTTTGATTGCGGCAGCGATGCCGGCGGCATCTGTATTTTACCCCGGCTGGACGCTGACGCATCGACAGTTCCGGGAGAATTGGTGGCAGGGGAACAAGGATTCGAACCTTGGTATGCCGGAATCAAAATCCGGTGCCTTAACCAGCTTGGCGATTCCCCTACGCTTAAAACTTGCTGCTTGTCGTTACGACGGGCCGTATTATACAACCTATTTAACGCAAAGCAAAATCTTTTTTACTTACAACATCGCGGCGATTGGATGCCGCTTCAGCGCCCTGGCTTTCCATGCCGTCCAGGTTCCGCGTGCTTCATTCAGCACCGCGTCGGCCTGGGCTTCATTTTCAACGGCGCAAAACACACAAGCGCCGGAGCCAGTCATCCTGGCATCGCCAAAACTTCGCAGCCATTCTATCGCATGCGCGACCGGTGGATACAAACGCATCGCCACCTGCTGCAAATCGTTCCCGCCGAACTGCGTCGCATCGTTTCGATTCGCGTAGTGGCTGGAAAAGTCCGTTATTATGACGGGCGAAGTATTCCTTGTCAAATGCTCGGAACGGAATATTTCCGGGGTCGGCACCGAGACGCCCGGCTCGATGACGACATACCAGCAATCCGGCGCATCGACCGGGCGCAGCGTTTCGCCGACACCCTCGGCGAAGGCGGTCTCGCCAAAAATGAAAAAGGGAATGTCCGCGCCCAGCGGCAGGCCCAATGCCATCAACTCTTCGCGGTCCAGGCCGGCGTCCCACAGCTTGTTCAGCGCCATCAGCGTGGTGGCCGCGTCGGACGAGCCGCCACCCAGGCCGCCGCCCATGGGCAGCACCTTTTCCACCGTGATGTCGGCGCCGGGCGCCCGCGCCCCGCCCCGCTCGCCGCCGCGCCGCCGCAGCACTTCCGCCCGCAGCAGCAGGGCCGCGCGCACCACCAGGTCCTGCGCCTCCGGCACGCCGGGCACGTCGTTGACGCGGCGGACCAGGCCGTCCTCGCGCACGGTGAAATGCAGCAGGTCGGAACGGTCGATCAACTGGAACGCAGTCTGCAGCAGATGGTAGCCGTCGGCGCGGCGGCCGGTGACGTGCAAAAACAGGTTCAGCTTGGCCGGGGCCGGGCAATTCTTCAGGCTACTCGTCATGTTGCGGGGGAGTCGATCACGATACGGATGGTCATTTCGTCAAGCTGGCCGGTGGCGCCCCGCTCGACGTCGATGCGCTTGGGGCGCGGCGCGCCGGGGCTGTCCTGCCAGGACACGTAGGTCAGGCGCCAGCCGTCGGCGGTGGTCACCGTGTTGGCGGCGGGGCTGGCCGTGTAGCGCTTGCCGCCGGCGGCGGTGGCGTAGCCCTGCAGCCATTCGCGCAGGCCGGAGACCGGCAGGGTCCAGCCCAGCGCCTGCGCGCTGAGGGTGTCGATGTCGGCGGCGGTGCGCGGCGGCTTGCCGCTTTCGGTCAGCGTGGCCCGACCCGGCGCGACGCTGATGGTGGCCACCGTCTGGTTCAGCGGCGGCGCGGTGATGGTCACGTCGGTGCGGGCCGCGCTCTGCTGCCAGGCGAAGCGGCCGTACATGGACTCGCTCTTGCCGTCCTTGCTGTAGGTGACGGCCAGCTTGCCGGCCAGGTCCAGCGTGTCGCTGTAGGGCGCGACCGGGGCGGCGGATGGCGGGATGGCGGGGGTGGTGGCGCAGCCCGAAATGAGGGCGGCCAGCAGGACCGCCAGCAGCGCGGGGGCGCCCGGGAGTTTTCTCGTCATGTCACAAACCAGTGTTCAAGCGGGCCAGCGTGCTTTTCAGCACATCGTTTTGCGGATCCTTGGCGCGCGCCTCGCGCCACAGTTGATGGGCGCCGGCCTTGTCGCCCCGCTCCCACAGCACCTCGCCCAGGTGCACGGCGATCTCGGGATCGTTGCGCAGCTGGTAGGCGCGGCGCAGCAGCTCCTCGGCCTCCTTCAGGCGGCCCAGGCGGAACTGCACCCAGCCCATGCTGTCCATGATGAAGGGGTCGCCCGGCGCCATCTGCATGGCCTTCTCCACCAGCGAGTAGGCCTCCTCAAGGCGCTGGTTGCGCTCGGCCAGCGAATAGCCCAGCGCGTTGTAGGCGTGGTGGTTCTCCGGCGCGATTTCCATCACCTTGCGCAAACTGGTTTCCATCAATTCCAGCTTGCCGGCCTTTTCGGCGGCCAGCGCGAAATCGTACAGCAGGTCCGGGCTGTTCGGATAGCGCAGCACGCCGTCCTCCAGCACCGCATAGGCCTGGGCCGCGCTGCCAGCGTCGCGCAGCAACTGGGCCTCGGTCTGCACCACCTGGGCCAGCTCGGCCGGGTCCTCGCTCTTGATGTCGGCCAGCATCTTGCGCGCGCCGTCCAGGTCGCCCATGCGCGCGGACAGCTGGGCGCGCTTCAAGCGCACCGTCAGCATCAGGCGCGGCTCGGCGCCGTCCACCTGGTCCAGCCAGGCCTGGGCGGCGGCGTAGTCGCCGCGCTCCTCGGCGATCTGGGCCAGGATCAGCAAGGCCTTGGTGGGATCGCGGTCGTCGCCGGCGTCCTTGCCCAGCACGTCGACGAAACGCTTGAAATAGCCCTCGGCCGCGGGCGTGTCGCCGGACTGCATGGACATGATGCCCAGCGCGTACAGCGTGGCCGGGTGGTCCGGCTGCTGCTTGAGCAGCACCTGGAACTCGTCGCGCGCCTTGCCGTACTGCTTTTGCTCGACCAGCATGCGGGCGTGGGCGGCGCGCACCTCGCGCGCGTTCGGGTATTTGGCCAGGAAGCCGGTCACCAGCCTGGTCACGGCCTCCGGATCGGGGGTGACCTGGGCCATCGTCAGCAACGCCAGCTCGGAATCGGGCTTGATGCGCAGCGCCAGCTGCGCCTCGCTGGCGGCACGGGCGGCGTCGCCGTTCGAGTAGGCGCCCTGCGCCAGCACCAGATGGGTCTCCAGCTGCTGGGCGTAGGGCGCCAGCACGCGCTCCATCAGCGCGAACGCGGCGGCCTTGTCCTTGGCGCGCAGCAGGAATTGCTGCATCTGGAACATGACCAGGCCGCGGGTGCCGGCCGGACTCTTCTTCAGGCGCTGCACGAACACCTGCTCGGACTCGGCCAGGTCGTCGCCCAGCACGGAGAAGCCCAGGAAGTATTGCGCGGCCTCGTCGGAATCGGGCGCCAGTTCGCGCCACAGGCGGATCGCGGCCATGGCCTCGCCACCCTGCTTGGCGGCCAGCGCCATCTCGGCCGAGCGCTGCGCAAGGCGCGGGTCGCGGGTCTGCTGCGCCAGCACCATCATGGTCACGTAGGCGCTCTGCCACTGGCCGCGCTTGAAGTCCAGTTCGGCCTTGGTCAGCTTGTAGAACAGGTCGCTGGTCAATTCGACGGTGGGCAGCGGTTCGGTGGCCTGGACCGCGGCGGCGGCGGCCACGGCCTGGGTGGCGGGGGTGTCGCGGGTGTCATCGGCCGCGGCCGGCGCGCCTGGATTCGCGGACGCCGGCGCGGTCGCGGCGTCATCGGGTTGTTTTTGCGGCGCAACAGCGCACGCGGACAGCACAGCCGACAGAGTTACAATGACGAATGCGTTTTTCAAAGGATAGTCCTGGCTGGTCGGAAACTAACCCTGATTTTACGCCAACCCACCGCGCGCGTACGTTTGCAGGTGTAACAAGTTTTATTCGAGTCCGTCATGCCAGAATTGCCAGAAGTCGAAGTCACGCGGCGCGGTGTCGCGCCGCATATCGAAGGCCGCACCGTGCGGGCCGTGGTGCTGCGCCGCGCCGGCCTGCGCTGGCCCTTCCCCGCCGGCCTGGCCGAGACGCTGACCGGGCGCGCCGTCGCCGGCACCGGCCGGCGCGGCAAATACCTGCTGCTCAAGTTCGACAACGGCACCCTGATCATCCACCTCGGCATGTCCGGCCACCTGCGCGTGCTGCCGCCGGACACGCCGCCGCAAAAGCACGACCATTTCGACCTCGTCGTGGAGGACGCGGGCCTGCGCCAGGTGCTGCGCCTGACCGACCCGCGCCGCTTCGGCGCCGTGCTGTGGCACGCGCGGGAGGACGGCGAACTGGACGGCCACCTGCTGCTGCGCGGGCTGGGCGTGGAGCCGCTGGAGGCCGGCTTCACCGGCAAGCTGCTGCACCAGCACACCCGCCAGCGCGGCGCCGCCATCAAGCAGGTGCTGCTGGCGGGCGACATCGTGGTGGGCGTGGGCAATATCTACTGCTCGGAAAGCCTGTTCCGGGCCGGCATCAATCCGAAGACTCCGGCCCGGCGCATCAGCCTGGCGCGCTATGAAAAACTGGCGCGGGCGGTGCGCGACGTGCTGGCCGAGGCCATCGTGCAGGGCGGCAGCACGCTGCGCGACTTTATCAGCGTGAACGGCCAATCGGGCTATTTCCAGCAGAGCTATTTCGTCTATGATCGTACTGGCGTGCCCTGCCGCGTCTGCGGCACGCCGATACGGCAGATCAAGCAGGGGCAGCGTTCGACCTTTTATTGCGTGCAGTGCCAGAAATAATAAACAGGTAGACAAACAGGAAACTCGCATGGTCAGGGATCTCGAACAATACAGCGCGTGGCGCCAGGGCGTGGTGGTGGCCTTGCAGCAGTACCGGCACTGGGTGGCCGCGGCCGAACTGGCGGACGCCGCCACCGAGCAGCGTATCGCCCGCACGCTGGCGCGGCTGGCCGACGACAAGCTGTCGGTCGCCTTCGTGGCCGAGTTCTCGCGCGGCAAATCCGAACTGATCAACTCCATCTTCTTCGCCGACTACGGCCAGCGCATCCTGCCCTCGGCGGCCGGCCGCACCACCATGTGCCCGACCGAGCTGATGTACGACCCGGCGTGGCCGGCCTGCATCCGCCTGCTGCCGATCGAGACGCGGGCCGAAAACCTGTCCACCAGCGACTACCGCGACAACCCGGCCGCGTGGACCATGCTGCCGCTGGACCTGGCCGCGGCCGACGCCATGCACGAGGTGTTCAAGCAGGTCAGCCTGACGCGCCACGTCAGCGTGGAGGAGGCCAAGCGCTACGGCCTGTACGACGAGAACGACCCGGACATGCCGGTCACCCTGGACGACGACGGCCTGGTGGAGATCTCGCTGTGGCGCCACGCCATCATCAACTTCCCCCATCCGCTGCTCAAGCAGGGGCTGGTGATCCTGGACACGCCGGGCCTGAACGCGATCGGCACCGAGCCGGAACTGACGCTGAACCTGATCCCGCACGCGCACGCGGTGCTGTTCATCCTGGCCGCCGACACCGGCGTGACCAAGAGCGACATCGAGGTCTGGCGCAAGCACATCGGCGGCGGCAGCGGGCGCCTGGTCGTGCTCAACAAGATAGACAGCATGTGGGACGAGCTGCGCAGCGACCAGGAGGTGAACGCCGAGATCGCGCGCCAGCAGGAGCACGCGGCGCACATGCTGGCGCTCGAGCCGCGGCAGGTGTTTCCCGTCTCGGCGCAGAAGGCGCTGGTGGGCAAGATCAACGGCGACGCGGCGCTGCTGGAAAAGAGCCGCCTGGGCCTGCTGGAGCGGGCCCTGTTCGACGAGCTGATCCCGGCCAAGAAAGACATCGTGCGCAAGCAGCTGGCGCGCGACCTGAACGCGCTGAGCGGCGCGCAGCAGGCCATGGTGGCGGCGCGCATGCGCGGCATCGTCGAGCAGCTGCACGAACTGAAAAGCCTGCGCGGCAAGAACCAGAGCGTGATCGCGCACATGATGCGGCGGGTGGACGCGGAAAAGAAGGAGTTCGACAGCAGCCTGTTCAAGCTGCAGGCCACGCGCGCCGTGTTCACGCGGCTGTCCACCGAGTTGTACACCAGCCTGGGCATGGACGTGCTGCGCGACCACGTGCACGAGGTGCGGCGCGCCATGGACGGCAGCCGCTTCTCGACCGGCATGCGCGAGGTGGTCAAGGCCTTCTTCGAGGACATCCGGCGCGACCTGCGGGTGTCCGAGCAGAAGACCACGGAGATCCGCGACATGATGGACGTCATGTACCGCAAGTTCTCCAGCGAGCACGGCCTGACGCTGGCGCCGCCGATGGCCTTCACCCTGGACAAGTACCGCGACGAGATCGCCGACATCGAGGAGGTGTACGACAAGCAGTTCGGCACCGTGACCCTGCTGATGACGCGGCGGGTGGTGCTGATCGAGCGCTTCTTCGACTCCATCGCCTCGTCGGTGAAGCGCTGCTTCAAGGCCGCCAACGCGGACGCCGAGGCATGGCTGAAGGTCATCATGGCGCCGCTGGAGGCGCAAATCCGCCAGCACAAGGACCAGTTGAAGCACCGGCTGGCGTCGATCCAGCGCATCCACGACGCCACCGACAGCCTGGAACAGAAAATCGAGGCCTTCGAGCAAAGCCAGGCCGAGCTCGAACAACAGAAGGCGCGGCTCACCGAGCTGGCCGGCAACATCAGCATCGCCATCAACGCCGAGTTCGTCGCGCTGGAAGCGGCCGCATAAACAGCACAGGAAGCACATGAAACGCCTCACCCATCCGCTCGCGCCCGAAGGCGCGGCGGACTACGCCGATCCCACTTTTTCCGCCACCCTGATCGCCTGGCAGCAACAGCACGGACGCCACACGCTGCCGTGGCAGAACACGCGCGACGCCTACCTGATCTGGCTGTCCGAGATCATGCTGCAGCAGACCCAGGTCTCGGCCGTGCTCGGCTATTACGCGCGCTTCCTGGAGCGCTTCCCCACCCTGCGCTCGCTGGCCGGGGCGCCGGTGGAGGACGTGATGGCGCAGTGGAGCGGCCTGGGCTACTACACCCGCGCGCGCAACCTGCACCAGTGCGCGCGGCGCGTGGTGGCCGAATACGACGGCGTGTTCCCGTCCGACCCGGCGCTGCTGGCCGAGCTGCCGGGCATCGGCCGCTCGACGGCGGCGGCCATCTCCGCGTTTTCCAGCGGCACGCGCGCCGCCATCATGGACGGCAACGTCAAGCGCGTGTTCGCGCGGGTGTTCGGCATCGACGCCTATCCGGGCGAGAAAAAGGTGGAGCAAGCCATGTGGCTGCGCGCCGAGGCGCTGCTGCCGGAACAGGGCGTGGAGTCGTACACGCAGGGCCTGATGGACATGGGCGCCACCCTGTGCACGCGCAGCAGCCCGGATTGCGCGCGCTGCCCGATGCGGCCGCGCTGCGTGGCGCACGCCACCGGCCGGACCAAGGAGCTGCCGGTGCGCAAGCCGAAGAAGGCCTCGCCGGAAAAGCACGCGGCCATGCTGGTCGTCATCGACGGCGGGCAGGTGCTGCTGGAGCAGCGTCCGGCCAGCGGCATCTGGGGCGGCCTGCTGTCGCTGCCGGAGCTGGACGGCCACACGCCGGCCGGGGACGACGAGATTCCGGAAGTGGATGCGGCGGCGCTGGCGCGGGCGGTGCTGCCGTTCGGCGACATGGAGTCGCACGAGCGGCTGATGACGGTGACGCATGTGTTCACGCACTACAAGCTGCACATCGCCCCGCTGCTGGTGACCCTGGCGCGCCGGGCGCCCTTCGCCGGGGAATCGCGTTACACCTGGCTGGACGGCGGCCGCGTTGCCGACGCAGCCCTGCCCGCGCCGGTCAAGAAACTGCTGCTGGAATTGATGGGGGACAGCGGCGCCGCGCAGGCGCGGATGTTCTAGCCCGGAGCGCTTGACGCGCGCCGGCACCGTAGGGCGGAATAGCGCGTATGCGCTATTCCGCCCTACAGTTCGTCCAACGAGAACAGGCGGCGGTGTTCGCGGAAGGCGTAGCGGTCGGTCATGCCGGCGATGTAGTCGGCGATCTTGCGCGCCTGCGCCGTCACGTCGCCGGAGCCGTCCTGGTAGTCGGGCGGCAGCAGCACGGGGTCGGTCATGAAGGCCTCGTACAGCTCGCGCACGATGCGGCTGGCCTTCACCCGCATGCGGTTGACCTTGTAGTGCGTGTACAGGTTGGCGCGCAGGAAACGCTTGAGTTCGGTCGCGTCCTTGCGCATCGCCGGCGAGAAGCGGATCAGCGGCGGCGCGGCGCGCACCTCGTCCGCGCTCTTCGGCGCGGCCTCGCGTATCAGCTCGCCGGAGGTGGCCAGCAGGTCGTCGGCCAGCGCCGTGATCACGCGGCGCAGCGTCTCGTAGATGGCGCGCCGGCCCGCCAGGCCCGGATGGGCGCGCTGCACGTCGCGCCACAGGCGGGCGAAGAAGTCCACCTGCTCCAGCTGTTCTATCGTGATCAGCCCCGAGCGCAGGCCGTCGTCGATGTCGTGGCTGTTGTAGGCGATCTCGTCGGCCAGGTTGGTCAGCTGCGCCTCCAGCGAGGGCTGGGTGCGGTCGATGAAGCGCCGGCCCACCGCGCCCAGCTGCCGGGCGTTGGCCAGCGAACAGTGCTTGAGGATGCCCTCGCGGGTGGCGAACATCAGGTTCAGGCCGTCGAAGCCGCCGTATTGCTGCTCCAGCTCGTCCACCACGCGCAGGCTCTGCAGGTTGTGCTCGAAGCCGCCGTGCTCCCTCATGCATTCGTTGAGCACGTCCTGGCCGACGTGGCCGAAGGGGGTGTGGCCCAGGTCGTGCGCCAGCGCCACCGCCTCCACCAGGTCCTCGTTCAGGCGCAGGTTGCGCGCCAGCGAGCGGCCGATCTGGGCCACTTCCAGGCTGTGCGTGAGGCGGGTGCGGAACAGGTCGCCCTCGTGGTTGAGGAAGACCTGGGTCTTGTATTCGAGCCGCCGGAAGGCGGTCGAGTGGATGATGCGGTCGCGGTCGCGCTGGTACTGGCTGCGCGAGGCGTGCGGGGCCTCCTCGTAGCGGCGCCCCCCGCCCTGGTCCGAACGCACGGCGTAGGGGGCGAGGTGCGCTTCGCTGGACATGGCCTAGGCGGACCGGACGACGTTGGCGGCCAGCGTGGCCAGCAGCAGCTCTTGCGGCGCGTTGGTGATCTTCGGCGCGCCCAGCGGCTTGAGCAGGATGAACTTGATCGCCCCGCCCTCGTTCTTCTTGTCCACTTCCATCAGTTCCAGCCAGCGCTCGGCGCCCAGGTCGGGCGCGGCCACCGGCAGGCCGGCCGCCGCCACCAGCGCGCGCAGGCGCTCGACGGTTTCGGCGTCGATGTAGCCCATGCGCTGCGACAAGTCGGCCGCCATCACCATGCCGCAGCCGACGGCCTCGCCGTGCAGCCACTCGCCATAGCCCAGGCCGGCCTCGATCGCGTGGCCGAAGGTGTGGCCGAAGTTGAGGATGGCGCGCAGGCCGCCCTCGCGCTCGTCCTGGCGCACCACGTCGGCCTTGATTTCGCAGGAGCGGGCGATGGCGTAGGCCAGCGCGCCCTTGTCGCGGCCCACCAGCTTGTCGATGTTGGCCTCGATCCAGTCGAAGAACTCGGCGTCGATGATGGCGCCGTGCTTGATCACCTCGGCCAGGCCGGCCGACAGTTCGCGGTCCGGCAGGGTTTCAAGGCTGGAGGTGTCGGCGATCACCACGCGCGGCTGGTAGAACGCGCCTATCATGTTCTTGCCCAGCGGATGGTTGATGCCGGTCTTGCCGCCCACCGAGGAGTCGACCTGCGACAGCAAGGTGGTCGGCACCTGGATGAAGTCGACGCCGCGCATGTAGCTGGCGGCCGCGTAGCCGGTCAGGTCGCCGATCACGCCGCCGCCCAGCGCCAGCAGCGTGGTCTTGCGGTCGGCCTTGTGCGCCAGCAGGCTGTCGAACACCTGCATCAGGCTGGCCCAGTTCTTGTACTCCTCGCCGTCCGGCAGGATGATCTCGATGACTTCCTTGCCGTTGGCCCGCAGCGCGTCGCGCACGGTGTCCAGGTACAGCGGCGCCACCGTGGTGTTGGTGACGATGGCGACCTTGTTGCCGACCGCGTGGCGCGCCAGCAGCGCGCCGTCGTTCAGCAGGCCGGGGCCGATGGAAATGGGGTAGCTGCGCTCGCCGAGGTCGACGTTCAGGAGGATGGTGGTTTGTTCGCTCATCGATGGTTGTGCCTGTGTGACACAGTTGGACGCGGCCTGGCAGGCCAGGACGTCCAGCTGGTTCAGAATTGTGTGAACCATCGATTGTACGTTAGGTCGGCCGGTGTCGATGACGATGTGGGCCATTTCCTCGTACAGGGGTTCGCGCTGGAGCATCAATTCCTCCAGTTTTTTGCGCGGATCGGCCGTTTGCAGCAGCGGCCGGTTTTTGTCGTGCGCGGTGCGCTGCAGGATGCTGGAGACGCTGGCGCGCAGGTAGATCACGGTGCCGCGCTCGCGCAGCAGCGCGCGCGAGTCCGGGTCGAGGATGGCGCCGCCGCCGGTGGCCAGCACGATGCCCTGCTGGGCGGTGAGGTCGCGGATCACCTCGGCCTCGCGGCGGCGGAAGCTCGGCTCGCCCTCGATTTCAAAGATCCACGGGATCGACGCGCCCGTGCGGGCCTCGATCTCGTGGTCGGAATCGACAAACTGCAGGCCCAGCTTGCGGGCCAGGAGGCGGCCTATCGTGGTCTTGCCCGCCCCCATCAGCCCTACTAAAAACACATTCGGCATTACATTCCCAGTTAATTCGGGTTGGAACAGGAGGAAGACACGCCATAAGGGCTGTTCCGGCCAGGCGGTGACACACCCGCATCGCCATAGTCCGTCGCCAACCCGGGCAGCCGCACCAAGCCATTGTAACGCGCTTCCGTGCCCGACACTTGGCCGCGGATGGTCAGGTCCACGTCCAGCCAGTTGGCACGGTCACGGGCGTAGGTCAGCGACACGAGGGCCTGTCCGCCGGCGTCGGTGGTGACGGCCGGGGTGACGATGACCGGGATGCCCGGGTCGAGCACGCCGTTGCCGTTCAAGTCCTCGCCGCCGCTCAGGATACCGTCACTGTCCACGTCCTCGTTGGCGCAGGACGCCGCCGGCACGCCAAGGCCGCCGGTGTACTGCCATGGGCCGTCCAGGCCGATATAAGTCAGCGTGCCCTTGTGATAGGTGCGTGGGCGCACCGAACCGGTGACGTTGACGCCGGGCACCGGGTTGCCGGCGGCGTCGGTGACGAACACCGAGTAGTCGAGGCGGTAGGTCGAGCTGTTCGGGGTAGCCACGGTGGCGCCCGTGCCGGCGCTGATGAACAGCGACTTCCTGGCCACGGTCAGGCGGGCGATGGCGGAGGCGTTGACACCCTGCACCCGCGCCTGGATCTGCACGCCGTCCAACTGGGTGGCGGTGGTGCCGGCGATGTAGCTGACGGAAGCCGAACCGTCGCTGCCAGTGGTGACCACCGACGGTTGGGTCAGGGTGCCGCCGCTCGGGTCGGTCAGGATGGAGAACGTCACCTGCGCGTTCTTGACCAGGTTGTTCTGCGCCGTGCCATCGCGCACCAGCGCGCGCAGCGTGGTCTGCTGGGCGGTGCTGCCGGCGGTGTTGGCGCCGACCACGGCCGGGTCGGCCTGTATGCTGACGGTGGAGGCGGCCGTCAACGGCGCCACGAATTCGATCACGCCCTGTACCGTCACGCCGTTGGCCGAGGTGGTGGCGTTCAGCGTGGCCACGCCCGGGCCGGTGGCGCGCACATAGCCGGTGGCGTTGCCGTTCACCAGGGTCAGCGGGCCGTTGAGCAGGGTGGTGCAATTGGCGTCGCTGTAGACGTCGCCGCGCGAAGTGCTCAGCGCCACGTTGCCGGTCTGCGCCACGCCGCCGGTGTCACTGTGGATGGCGACCATGTGGCAGGTGTTGATGGCGGCCAGGGTCTGCACCACGCCGCCGGACACCACCGCCACCGAGAAGTTCGCGGAGCTCACCGAGATCGCGAAGGTCGCGGTTTCGCCCAGCGAGCCGACGGTGATGGTGTCGGCGCCGGCCGCGCCGGTGGCGGTGTAGCTCAGGGTCAACTGGCCGCCGGTGTTGGTGACGGCCGCGCCGCCGCCCTTGACCGTCAGGCGGCCGGCCACGCTGGAGCCGAAGGTGACGGGCTTGCCCACCAGCGCGTTGCCGGCGGAGTCGACCACCTTCACGGCCACGTCGGTGACGGACCCGACGTTGACGATGCTGCTGGAATTGACCTGCACGCGGGTGCCGACCACGTTGACCGTGGTGGTGACCGGCTGGGTGCCCGTCACCTTGGCGGTGACCTTGATCGCGCGCGAGGTCGGATCGCCGCCGGTGCTCAGTTTCTCGGTGACCTTGCCGTTGGCGTCGGTGATGCGGGTGCCCAGGGTCAGGCTGCCGGAATCGGCCGACAGGTCCACCTTCACGCCCGGCACCACGTTGTTCGAGGCGTCCTTGACCAGGGCCGTCAGCGTCACTTCCGCGCCGGCCGCGCCGGCCGACTGCAGCACGCCGGCGTCGGCGGTCAGCGACAGCACCGGCATGGCGGTCACCACGTTGATCTTGATCGGCGCCGAGGTCACGCCGCCGCTGGTGGCGGTGACGGTGATGGTGCGGTTGCTCGGATCGCCCTTCACGCTCAGCTTCTCGGACACCGCGCCGCTGGTGTCGGTGGTCTTGGCGCTGCTGCTGATGCTGCCGGAATCGGCCTTGAACACCACGGTCTGCTCGGACATCGCCGCGTTGTTGGCGTCCTTGACGATGGCCGTCAGCGTCACCTCGGTGCCGTCGGCGCCGGAGGAGTCGATGGTGGCCGCGCTCGCGGTCAGCACCACCGAGGTCACCTTGGCCGGGTTGTTGCTGCCGCCGTTGTTGGTGCTGCCCGGGTTGCCGCCGCCGCCGCCGCAGGCGGCCAGCAGGCTGGCGCACAGGGACAGGGCCATCCATTTTTTGAATTTGTTCATGTAGCCGTTTTCCGTTGTAAACATGGGGGATCCTTTTTCACGCTCGCAGGGGGCTCGCCGCGCGAGCCGGCATTATCGGGCTGAAAGCCGCTCGGCGACAATCTTCGGGGTGATAAACACCAGCAATTCGGTCTTGTCGTTGGTGCGGCCGGTATTGCGGAACAGGTAGCCCAGCACGGGCACGTCGCCCAGCAGCGGCACCTTGCTGACCGTGCTGCGCTCGATCTGCTGGTAGATGCCGCCCAGCACCACGGTGCCGCCGTTCTCGACCATGACCTGGGTTTTCACGTGCTTGGTATCGATCGCGAAGCCGGCCCGGGTCTCCTGGCCGACGCTGTCCTTGTTGACGTCGACGTCGATCACCACGTTGCCGTCCGGCGTGATCTGCGGCGTCACCTCCAGGCGCAGGTTGGCCTTGCGGAACACGATGGAGGTGGCGCCGCTGCTGGTGGCCACCTGATAGGGCAGTTCCAGGCCCTGTTCGATGGTGGCGATGGCCTTGTCGGCCGTCACCACGCGCGGGCTGGAGATGATCTTGCCGGTGCCGTCGGCCTCCAGCGCCGACAGTTCCAGGTTCAGGAAGCGGTTGGCGGCCGACGAGAACAGGCTGATCGCCAGGTTGCCGGCCGACAGGCCGTTGATGGGCGCGGCCGGCAGGTTGATGAACTGGGTGTTGTTGAAGCTGTTCTGCGACTCCGACACCTGGCCGGTGGTCTCGCCCACGCCCTGCATGTTGCCGCCTATGCCGAGCCGGGTGTTGCTGTTGCCGATCTGGTAGCCGGAGTCGCCGCCGCGCAGCGTGCGCAGGTCGGCGAAGCCGAGCTTGGCGCCCAGGTTGCGGGTGAAGGAATCGCTGGCCTCGACGATGCGCGCCTCGATCAGCACCTGCTTGGAGGCGATGTCGGTCTTCTGGATCAGCTTGCGGATGTCCTCGATCTTGGAGGCGATGTCGGTGACGAACAGCTGGTTGGTGCGCGGCTCGATGATGGCGCTGCCGCGCTTGGACAGCACGCGGCTCTTGGTGTCGCCCGAGTCCAGCCCGAACACGCTCTTGAACGATTCGGCCTTCTGGTAGTTCAGCTGGAAGATCTCGGACTTGAGCGGCTCCAGGTCGGCGATCTGGGCGCGCTGCTCGAGCTCCAGCTTCTCCTTGGTCAGCAGCTCCTCCTTGGGGGCGATCCACAGCACCGAGCCGTTCTTGCGCATGTCCAGGCCCTTGGCCTGCAGCACCACGTCCAGCGCCTGGTCCCACGGCACCTCGCGCAGGCGCAGCGTCAGGTTGCCCGCCACGCTGTCGCTGGTGATGATGTTCAGGCCGGAGATGTCGGCGATCGCCTGCAGCGCCGCGCGCACCTCCACGTTCTGGAAGTTGAACGACAGCTTCTCGCCGCGGTAGCCCTGGGTGCCCTGGGTCAGCTTGTTCGGGTCCTCCTTGATCGGCTTCACGTCCACCACCAGCTGGGTGTCGCTCTGGTACACGCTCTGCTCCCACAGGCCCTTGGCCTCGATGGTCATGCGCGTGTTGTCGCCCTGCGGCACGGTGGTGATCTGCGACACCGGCGTGCCGAAGTCGGTCACGTCCAGGCGGCGGCGCAGCGTCTCCGGCACGCCCGTCTTGAGGAAGTCGATCACCAGGCCGTTGGCGTTGGGGCGCACGTCGACGGCGACCTGGCTGTTCGGCAGGTCCACCACCACGCGGCCCTCGCCGTTGGCGCCGCGGCGGAAGTCCATGTCGCGCAAGACCTGGCGGGCCGGCGCGGCCGCGGCGGCGGCGGCCCTGGCGACCGGCATGCCGGTGGAATCGACCGCCGTGGCCAGGCCGCCGGAACCGTCGATGGTGAGGATGATGGCGTTGCCGTCGATGGCGGTGGCGTAGTTCAGCGTGCGTTTCAGGTTGAACACCAGGCGCGAGCGCTCGCCGGCCTGCACCACGTTCACGCTGCGCAGGTCGCCCTGGTTCATCTCGTGGGTGTTCTTGCCGGTGAGGTTGACGGTGGCGCCGAAGTCCAGCGCGATGCGGGCCGGGTTGGTGATGGAAAAGCCGATCGGCAGCTTGTCCGGCGCGTTCCTCAGCGCGATCTTGACGATCACGTTGGCGCCCTGCTGGTTGGAGGTGATCGACTCGATGGCGTTGCCCTGCGCCTGCGCCAGCGCGGCCATGCCCAGCAGCAGCGCCGCAAGGAACGCCCGGCAGGCCGTCCGCAGCGTCGCGGGGGTGGTGTATGCGTTCATTGCGTGTTCTCCTTGCTTTCCTGCAACTCCAACTTCGATATGCGCTCGACCCAGTCGCCGGTCGCGTCCTGGACGATTTCCTTGACGGTGACGGCGTCGTCGCTGACGCTGGTGATCAGGCCGAAGTTCTGGCCCACGTGCTGGCCGGGGCGGACCTGGTACACCGAGCGGTCGACCTGCAGTAGCGCGTAGATGACCTTGGCCTTCTCCATCGTGCCCACCATCTTCACCGCGTCCAGCGGGAAGCTCTCCAGGAATTCCTTGCGGCGCGTGGTGTCGGGGCGCACGCCGCCGCCCGCGTTGGCCTGCTTGGCCAGCTCGGCCAGCAGCTTGTTGGCGCTGAACGGGTCGACCTCGGCGCCGGCCGAATAGGCGAAGGGGATGAAGGTCTTGGGCTCGGCGATCGGCGTCACGGCCACGTGGGCCTGGGCGTCGGTCGTCTTCATCCACTGCCGCACCTCCTGCACGTCGCTGTCGCCGCAGCCGGCCAGCGCCAGCGCCAGCAGCGCGGATGTCATGTGGCGGGCGCTCATTTCTTAGCCCCCTTCTTCTTGTCGGCGGCGGCCTTGCGCTGCGCCGCCACCTCCTCGGGATCGAGGTAGCGGAAGGTCTTGGCCACCGCGTCCAGCGTCAGGCCGCCCTCCTTGCCGGTGGTCAGCGCCATGTTGTTGAGCGTGACGATGCGCGGCAGGTTGGCCATGTCGCCGGCGAAGGCGCCGATGTCGTGGTAGCTGCCGGTGACCTTGATGTCGATCGGCAGTTCGGCGTAGTAATCCTTGACCACCACCTGGCCGGGCTTGAACAGTTCGAACTGCAGGCCGCGCCCCAGGCCGGCCTGGTTGATGTCCGACAGCAGCGCGGCCATCTCGGCCTTGCTGGGCAGCTGCTTCTGCAGGCGCTCCACGTACTGGTCGACCTGCACTTTCTGCTCGCGCAGCGCCGGCAGGTTGACCGCCTGCTGGGTCTTGGTGGTGTATTCGCCGCGTAGCCGGATCTCCTCGGCCGCGCCGGCCTCCTGGGCGTCGAACTGGCCGTCCCAGTAGCCGTACCAGCCCAGCGCCACCACGGCCGCCACCGCGCCGAGCGCGCACAGCAGGCGCGGCGCCAGCGGCCACTGGCCGGGATGGCGCCCCTTCAGGCCCTGGAACTGGGCGGAGAGGTCCGCGCTGAATTGTTTGAGGTCGGTCGCCATAGTCTCTCTCAGGGCCGCACCGCGGGGGCACCCGCGGCCATCTTGGCCGGCTTGCCATCGGCCGGCTTGTCCTTGTCGCGCGGACGCTTGATGCTGACGATCAGGTTGAACTCCACCACCTTCTTGGCGGTCTTGCCCTGGCCCAGTCCGGTGGATTTCACTTCGATCAGGTCCGGCTTCTCCAGCCACGGCGAGACGCCGGCCACGTTGCGCAGCAGTTCGGAGACCCGCTCCTGCGACTGCGCGTAGCCCTGGATGGAGACGCGCTGCCCCTCCTGCTTGAAGCCCTTCAGGTAGACCCCGGGCGGGGTCTGCTTGACCAGTTCGTCGAGCAGGTAGACCGGCTGGTTGCGGTCGCCCTGCAGGTCCTCCACGGCCTGCTGGCGCGCCTTGAGCGCCTCGATCTCGGTCTTCAACGTGGCGATCTCGGCGATTTTCTTGTCCAGCTCGACGATGGCGTCCTTGATGACCTTGTTGCGCTGGTCCTGGATGGCGATGGCGCGCGCGTTGTAGCCGCCCACCACCAGCACGATGGCCGCGCCGGCCAGCGCGCCCAGCACCATCAGCGCGTAGAACGCGGCCTTTTTCTGTTTGCGCTTTTCCTCGCGGTGCGGCAGCAGGTTAATCCGTATCATCAGCCAAACCTCCGCATGGCGAGGCCGCAGGCGACCAGGTAGGCCGGCGCCTCGGCGCGCAGGGCCTGCTCGCGCACGCCCGGGCCCAGCTGCATGCCCTTGAACGGCGAGATCACGGCGCTGTTGATCTTGGTGCGGCCGGCCACGATGTCGAGCAGGCCGGGCAGCAGCGCGCAGCCGCCGGCCAGGAACAGCTGGTCGACCCGCGTGTAGGGCGTGGAGGTGTAGAAGAACTGGATGGCGCGCGTCACTTCCAGCGCCGCGCCCTCGAGGAACGGGGCCAGGATGTCGGCGCCGTAGTTGTCGGGCAGGTCGCCGGACTTCTTGCGCGACTCGGCCTCCTCGAAGGCCATGCCGTAGGCGCGCACGATGTCCTGCGTCAGCGCGTTGCCGCCGAAGGGCTGCTCGCGCTCGTAGATGGCGGCGCCGTCCAGCAGCACCGAGATGTGGGTGACCTGGGCGCCGATCTGGAACAGCGCCACGATCTGGCCGGCGCCGGCGTCTGGCATCTGCGCGGTGACGCGGTCCAGCGCGGCGCGCGCGGCGTAGGATTCGATGTCCATCACGGTGGCCTTCAGACCGGAGGCCTCGGCGATCGCGACCCGGTCCTCGACCTTCTCGCGGCGCGAGGCGGCCAGCAGCACCTCGATGTCCTCCTCGGAGTTGGGCACCGGGCCCAGCACGTCGAAGTCCAGGCTGACCTCGTCCAGCGCGAACGGGATGTACTGGCTGGCCTCGGACTCGACCTGCACCTCCAGCTGGTCCTCGGACATGCCGGCCGGCAGGATGATCTTCTTGGTGATGACCGACGCCGGCGGCATGCCCAGCGCCACCAGCTTGGCGCGCGTGCCGCTCTTCTTCCAGACGCGGCGCAGCGCCTCCACCACCTGCTCCATGTTTTCGATGTTGCCGTCCACCACGGCGCCGCGCGGCAGCGGCTCGGACGCGTAGCGCTCCAGCCGCAGGCCCTCCTTGCCGGCCTGCGCCAATTCCACCAGGCGCACGCTGGAAGTGCTGATGTCCACCCCCACCAGCGGTGGATTGCCGCCGCCGAACAGCGAGCCCAGGTCCAGGTTCATGCGCCGTCCCCGCCGCCATGATTGGCGCCGCCGCAATGTTGCTGCTGGACACACACCGTTAGTGATTGCATATGGGAACTCGTTTGAAAACCAGCGTTTAGGGGGCGGAACTGAGACAGTACATTAAATCCTAGCAATAAGCCCGATGCAGTGTAAAGGTATTTCTACCGTGCACAAAACCGCGTTTGTGCGGGTTTAGCCACACTGGCCCTCCACTCTGTGGCACGTCGGATAACTAAGTTATTTAGTTGCTCACAGTAAATCTTTCGCGCCCGTTGCCTGTTTTGCCGGCGCGCCGCAGCCATCAGCGGTCGCTTATAATGAGCCCCGCCCGGCACGACCCGGCGCGCCCCGAAGACTGCGAAAGAATGCGCATGACCACAGCACAACCTGGAAACACCGGCCCCGCCCAACCCCGCAAGCTCCTGCTCACCGCCCTGGCCTCCGTGGTCGGCCTGGCCCTGGTGGGGGTGCTGCTGCTGGTGTTCGGCCTGGCCCTGGCCTACCCCAACCTGCCCGAGCTGGACTCGCTGACCGACTACCGGCCCAAGATGCCCCTGCGTATCTTCTCGGCCGACAACGTGCTGATCGGCGAGTTCGGCGAGGAGCGCCGCAACCTGGTGCACATCAAGGACATCCCCGACGTGATGAAGAAGGCCGTGCTGGCGATCGAGGACGACCGCTTCTACGACCACGGCGGCGTCGACTACACCGGCATCCTGCGCGCGGCCTTCCACAACGCCACCGGCGGGGCGCGCCAGGGCGCGTCCACCATCACGCAGCAGGTGGCGCGCAACTTCTTCCTGTCCAGCGAGCAGACCCTGAAGCGCAAGCTGTACGAGGTGCTGCTGGCCTGGAAGATCGAGAAAAACCTCAGCAAGGACCAGATCCTCGAGGTCTATATGAACCAGATCTACCTGGGCCAGCGCGCCTACGGCTTTTCCTCGGCCGCCCAGATCTATTTCGGCAAGAATCTGAAAGACATTAGCGTGGCCGAGGCGGCGATGCTGGCCGGCCTGCCGAAGGCGCCGTCGGCCTACAACCCGGTGGTCAACCCCAAGCGGGCCCGCACGCGCCAGCAATACATCCTGCAGCGCATGGCGCAGCTGGGCTACATCACGCCGGCCCAGTTCCAGGCCGCCAAGGCCGAGCAGCTGCGGGTCAAGACCGACAGCAGCGAGTTCGGCGTGCACGCCGAGTACGTGGCCGAGATGGCGCGCCAGCTGGTGTACGAGCAGTTCAAGGAGGACACCTACACCCGCGGCCTGAACGTGTTCACCACCATCACCAAGGCCGACCAGGACGCCGCCTACCTGGCGCTGCGCCGCGGCGTGATGGACTACGAGAAGCGCCACGCCTACCGCGGCCCGGAGGCCTACATCGACATCCCGGCCAACAAGGAGGAGGCCGACGACGCCATCGAGACCGAGCTGGCCTCGCACCCGGACAGCGACGACATCGTGGCCGCCATGGTGCTGCAGGCCACGCCGTCCAAGGTGACGGCGGTGACCGCGTCCGGCGAGGAGATCGCCATCACCGGCGCCGGGCTGGACATGGGCAAGTCCTGGCTGTCGGACAAGGCCGCGCCCAACAAGCGGCTGCGCCGCGGCGCGGTGATCCGCGTGCTGCAGGAGGGCAAGGACTGGCAGATCACGCAGATGCCGGAGGTGGAATCGGCCTTCGTCTCGGCCTCCACCGAGGACGGCGCGATCAAGGCCATGGTGGGCGGCTTCGACTACAACCGCAACAAGTTCAACCACGTGACCCAGGCCTGGCGCCAGCCGGGCTCCTCGTTCAAGCCCTTCATCTACTCCGCCTCGCTGGAGCGCGGCCTGTCGCCGGCCACCATGATCAACGACGCGCCGATCTCCTTCGACGCCGGCCAGACCGGCGGCCAGGCCTGGGAGCCGAAGAACTACGACGGCAAGTACGAGGGGCCGATGAGCATGCGGCGCGGGCTGACCAAGTCCAAGAACATGGTCTCGATCCGCATCCTGCACCGCATCGGCGCCAAGTACGGGCAGGAATACACGACGCGTTTCGGCTTCGAGGCCGACAGGAACCCGCCCTACCTGACCCTGGCGCTGGGCGCGGGCGCGGTCACGCCGCTGCAGATGGCCGGCGCCTACGCGGTGTTCGCCAACGGCGGCTACAAGGTCACGCCCTACCTGATCTCCAAGGTCACGGACGCCAACGGCAAGGTGCTGTCGCAGGCCGCGCCGGACAAGGCGGGCGACGCCGCCAACCGCGTGATCGACGAGCGCAACGCCTTCCTGATGGACAGCATGATGAAGGACGTGGTGCGTTTCGGCACGGCGACCAAGGCGCTGTCGCTGAAGCGCGGCGACATCGCCGGCAAGACCGGCACCACCAACGACTCGATCGACGCCTGGTTCGCCGGCTACCAGCCCAAGCTGGTGGGGGTGGCGTGGATCGGTTTCGACCAGCCGAAAAACCTGGGCAACCGCGAGACCGGCGGCGGGCTGGCGCTGCCGATCTGGATCGGCTACATGCAAAAGGCGCTGAAGAACATCCCGATCGAGGAGCGCGCCGTGCCCGAGGGCATGATGGTGGTCGACGGCGAATACTACTACGCCGAAAACCCGCCCGGCATGGGCGTGCAAAGCCTGGAAGGCGCCAGCCGCGGCACCCCGGCCGAGGAAAAAGCCAAGGACGCCGTCAAGAACGAGTTGTTCTAATTGCATCGGTGTCAGGCGCGACATTCGGACATTTTGTGCGCATAGCGCACGGAATGTCCGCTGCCGTTGAGGCCGTGTCCGAATGTCGCGCCTGACACCGATGTTAGGGTGCAACTTATTGCGGGTTGGGGGTGAGGACGACGGGGGCGCCGCCTTGCGCGGTGGTGATCTCGGACAGCACGGCGAACAGTTCGGAGCCGTCGCGCGTGTTGAGCCATTGGCCGTCCACGTGCCGGTAGTGGAAGCCGCCCGAGCGCGCCGCCACCCACATCTCTTGCATCGCCGCCTGGCTGTTGACGATGACCTTGGATCCGTTGTCGATGAACTCGATTTCCAGCACGTTGCCGCTGCGGCTGCATTCGACGTCGACCATGTCCTGCTCGTTCAAACGGTCCAGCGCGGCCTCGATGGCGTTCAGGGTGGCGTCGGCCAGCGCCAAAAATTCGGATTCGGTCATGCTACACTCCAGGATTCTCTTGTCAAACCGTGATTCTAATCGTGAAGTCCACTTTAGCGCTGCATATCTCCGCGGCGGCGTGCTGCGCCGCTCTGCTGGCGGGTTGCGGCCAGCCCGGTCCGCTGTACCTACCCAAACAGCCGGCCAAGCCCGCCTCCCCTGCCGCCACCCAAGGCAAGCCCGGCGTCGCGCCCCCTTCCGCCCCCGTACCGTCCACTCCTCCCGCTTCCCAACAATAATCCATGTCGCAATTCACTTATAACAACGGCGTGATGCACGCCGAGGGCGTGTCGCTGTCCGCCATCGCCGAACAATACGGCACCCCGACGTATGTGTACTCCAAGGCCCAGCTGCTGGCCAACTTCGATTCCTACGCCGACGCCTGCGCCGGCCGCGACGCGCTGGTGTGCTACGCCATGAAGGCGAACTCCAACCTGGCCGTGCTGGACCTGCTGGCCCGCCGCGGCGCCGGCTTCGACATCGTCTCCGGCGGCGAACTGCTGCGCGTGCTGGCCGCCGGCGGCGACCCGGCCAAGGTGATCTTCTCCGGCGTCGGCAAGACCGTCGACGAGATGCGCCTGGCGCTGACCCACGGCATCCTGTGCTTCAACGTGGAGTCCATCCCCGAGCTGCACCGCCTGAACGAGGTGGCGGCAAGCATGGGCAAGGTGGCGCGCGTGTCGCTGCGCGTGAACCCGAACGTGGACGCCAAGACCCACCCCTACATCGCCACCGGCCTGAAGGCCAACAAGTTCGGCGTGGCCTTCGACGACGCGCTGGACACCTACCGCGCCGCCGCCAAGCTGGCCAACCTGGAAGTGGCCGGCATCGACTGCCACATCGGCTCGCAGCTGCTGGACGACGCGCCGCTGCTGGAGGCGCTGGACCGCCTGATCGAGCTGATCGACGCGCTCGGCGCCGAGGGCATCCATCTGCACCACCTCGACCTGGGCGGCGGCCTGGGCATCGACTACGGCGACGAGGAGGACAGCGCGCCGGTGCCGGTGGGCGACTACCTGGGCCGCGTGTTCAAGCGCATCGACGGCTGGCGCGCCGAGCGCCACGGCGGCAAACCGATCAAGGTGATCTTCGAGCCGGGCCGCTCCATCGTCGGCAACACCGGCGTGCTGCTGACGCGCGTGGAATTCATCAAGAATGGCGAGGAGAAGAACTTCTGCATCGTCGACGCGGCCATGAACGACATGGCGCGCCCGGCGCTGTACCAGGCCTGGATGGACATGCAGCCCGTGGTCCAGGCCGACACGGGCGCTGCGACCTACGACGTGGTGGGTCCGGTGTGCGAGTCCGGCGACTGGCTGGCGCGCGACCGCGCGCTGTCGGTCCAGGCGGGCGACCTGCTGGCCATGAAGACGGCCGGCGCCTATGGCATGACGATGGCGTCCAACTACAACACCCGCGGCCGCGCCGCCGAGCTGATCGTCGACGGCGAGCAAGTGCACCTGGTGCGCCGGCGCGAAAACCCGGCCGACCTGTTCGCGCTGGAATCGTTGATCAAATAAGCCTCCCCCGCCGCCGTGTCACGCGGCGGCGCGCGTGCTGGCGGCCGCCTTGGCGCGGCTCCAGTACACCCGCACGCCCAGCAGCGCCAGCACGATCAGGCCGAACAGGATCGGCTGCGAGAAGTCGTGCTTGGCCGCCTTCATCCACCAGAAATGCAATATCCCCAGCGGCGCGACCACGTAGACCAGGCGGTGCAGCCATTGCCAGCGCTTGCCGCCCAACCGCCGCACCATGCCGTTGGTGCTGGTCAGCGCCAGCGGGATCAACAACACGAAGGCGGTGAAACCGACCGTGATGAAGGGCCGCTTGAGCACATCCTTCCACATTTCCGCCAGGTCGAAGAAATGGTCGAACCACAGGAAGGTGGTGAAGTGCAGCACGGCGTAGAAGAAGGCGTACAGTCCCAGCATGCGCCGCAGCTTGAGCACCCAGTTCCATTTGGTCAGCCGCCGCAGCGGCGTCACCGCCAGGGTGATGCACAGGAAGTACAGGGTCCAGTCGCCGGTGGCGCGCGTGATGTATTGCAGCGGCTCGACCAGCTGGTCGCTGGCGGTCAGCCACACCAGCTTGAAGAACGGCAGCAGCGACAGCGCGAACACCGCCGCCTTCAGCGCCGCGAGCTGCCTCGGTGTGGGATTGAAGGCCATGTCAGAAGAACTTCTTCAAGTCCATGCCGGCGTACAGCGGCGCCACGTCGGCGTAGCCGTTGAACATCAGCGTCTTGCGCTTGCGCGCCAGGAAGCCGTCCTCGCCGATGCGGCGCTCGGAACCCTGCGACCAGCGCGGGTGGTCGACGTCCGGATTGACGTTGGAATAGAAGCCGTATTCGGACGGGGCGGACACGTTCCAGGCGGTGCGCGGCTGGTCCTTCACGAAGCGGATCTTGACGATGGACTTGGCGGACTTGAAGCCGTATTTCCACGGCAGCACGATGCGCACCGGCGCGCCGTTCTGCTTGGGCAGCACCTCGCCGTACATGCCGACCGTGAGCAGCGCCAGCGGGTGCATGGCCTCGTCCATGCGCAAGCCTTCCACATACGGCCAGTTCAGCACGCGGCTGCCGACGCCGGGCATCTGGCCCTTGTCGGCCAGCGAGACGAATTCCACGTATTTGGCGTTGCCGGTGGGCTCGACCTTCTTGATCAGTTCGGACAGCGAATACCCCACCCACGGGATCACCATGGACCAGCCTTCCACGCAGCGCAGGCGGTAGACGCGCTCCTCCAGCGGCGCCAGCTTCAGCAGCTGGTCGATGTCCAGCGTCATCGGCTTCTTGACCTCGCCCTCGATGGACACCGTCCAGGGACGGGTGCGCAGCGTGTGGGCGTGCTCCGCCGGATCGCTTTTGTCGGTGCCGAACTCGTAGAAGTTGTTGTAGGTGGTCGCGTCCTTGTAGGCGGTCTGCTTGTCGAGCGCGGAATAGGCGGGATTGAGTTTGGCGGCCAGCTTGGGGTTGCCGCCCTGGGCGAAGGCCTCGCGGGTGGCCATCTCCAGCAGCGAACCGCCGGCGATGGCGCCGACGGCCACCCGCTTGATGAAGGCGCGGCGCGCTTCGTAGATTTCGCGCGGCGTGATTTCGGAAGAAAACGGCAGGTCGACGCCGTTCGGACTACGTTGGATCAGCATGGCAACTCCAGGAAAGGTGCGGGGTTGGGACTTGGTCGGCTAGCGTCCCGAAACCTTACACCTTTTTTCTGAAGTCCTGGTTAAAGCTTGCCGTAGGAGTGCAGGCCCGACAGGAACATGTTGACGCCCAGGAAGGCGAAGGTGGTGACCAGCAGGCCCACCAGCGCCCACCAGGCCGCCACGCGGCCGCGCAGGCCGGACATCAAGCGCATGTGCAGCCAGGCCGCGTAGTTGAGCCAGACGATCAGCGCCCAGGTCTCCTTCGGGTCCCACGACCAGTAGCCGCCCCAGGCCTCGGCCGCCCACAGCGCGCCCAGGATGGTGGCGATGGTGAAGAAGGCGAAGCCGGCCGAGATGGCCTTGTACATCACGTCGTCCAGCACCTCCAGCGACGGCAGGCGGTCGACCAGGTAGCCGGACGATTTGAGCAGGTAGGCGGTGGCCACCATCGCGGCCAGCGCGAAGGTGCCGTAGCCGATGAAGTTGGCCGGCACGTGGATCTTCATCCACCAGCTCTGCAGCGCCGGCACCAGCGGCTGGATGTCGGCCGCGTCGCGCGAGACCGTGTACCACAGCAGGAAGGCCACCGCCGCCGAGATCACCAGCAGCACGAAGGCGCCCAGCTGGCGGGTCTCGTAGCGCTGCTCGTAGTACAGGTAGAACATGGCCGTGATCAGCGCGAACAGGATGAACACTTCGTACAGGTTGGAAATGGGGATGTGGCCCACGTCGGCGCCGATCAGGTAGGACTCGTACCAGCGCACCAGCATGCCGGTCAGGCCCAGCACCACGGCCGCCCAGCACAGCTTGGAGCCGACCGTGAAGCCCATGGACGAGCGCGCCACCAGGCCGATCCAGTAGAACAGCGTGGACAGCACGAAGCACGTGCTCATCCACAGGATCGCCGACTGGCTGGACAGCATGTACTTGAGCCAGAATTTGGTGTTGGCCATCTCCAGGCCGCCGGCGTACATGGAAATCGCCCACAGCGACAGCAGCGCCGCCAGCGGCATCAGCCAGCGCACCGGCTTCCAGTGCCAGCCCAGCGCGGCGAAGGTGGGCGCGGCCGCCAGCAGGATCACCTTTTCGTAGATGTCCATGTAGGCGCCGTAGCGGCTCAGCGCGAACAGCGCGCCGCCGGCCAGCGCCAGCGCGAAGACCCAGTCCAGGGCGTTCAGGCGCTTGAAGTAGCCCGGCGCCTGGGTGTAGCTTTGTGTCATTTCCATCATCTGTCTCCGTGTCCGCCCACAGCTTACGCCGGTTGCGGCAGTTTTTGCTTCAGTTCCTCGAATTCCTTGTGGAAGTCCAGCGTCTTGCGCTGGGTGCTCATGGCCATCAGCGCGTGGCTGCCGCCTTCCCCGCCGTTGTCCCGTATCCAGATCCACAGCCGGCGCTCGCGGATGTAGAACATCGCGAACACGCCCAGCACCAGGAACAGACAGCCCAGGTACACCACGTTCTTGCCCGGCGACTTCGTCACCTGGAACACGGACGCCTTCACCTCAGTGTAGTCGTCCAGCTGCAGGTAGACGGGCGCGCCGTAAAAATAGCTGTCCGACAGGGCGTTGGTGGCCAGTTGCAGGAAGCGGCCGTGCTTCTCGTCCGCCTCGACCGCCGCCAGGCCAGCCTGCTCGCGCGCCGCCTGCCACAGTTCCCACATGCTGCCGTTCAGGATCTTCATGAAGATGTCGGCCGCCTTTTCCTGCTCGTCCTTGGGCACCTTCTCCAGGAAGGTGGAAATCGCCATGAAGCCGCCCTCCTTGCCCTCGCCCGCGAACAGGCCCAGGCTGCGCGCCGACGATTCCCGCAGCTGCGCGCGCAGCGGCTCGGAGGTGGGCGACTGCGGCATCGCGCGGCGCGCGTAGCGCTCGGCGGCGGCCGCGCGCAGGGCCGGGTCGTTCAGGGCCGCGCGCAGGCGCATCCATTCCTTGACGGTGTACCCGTCGTCCGCCGGGATGCGCAGGTAGCTGAACTGGTCGCTCGGATTGGCGCGCACGCCGGCCAGGAACACGGTGGCGCCGTCGATGGTCACCGGCTGCATGTAGTTCTGGTATTCGCGGGCCTGGCCGGTCTGGTCGCGCAGCTTGTACTGCACGCTGGGGCCGACGTTCTTCAAGTCCTTGTTGTTGGCGTTCTTGGCCGCCGAGCCGGTGTGCTTGTCCAGGCTGCGGGCGAAGCCCTCCTCCAGCTTCTCCCCCTTGGTGACGGCGCGCGCGTCCTGCGAGGCGATGTTTTCCACGTTGAACGGGCGGAAGCCGGACCATTCCACCGTGTATTTGTCGTCCAGCTTGGTGGCGTTGCCCACCTCGCCGGCGAAGGGGAAGCTGGCCGATCGCGTGCCGCCCATGGGCCAGCCGGTCAGTTTGAGCTTGCTGCCGCCGTCCTCGAAGCTGGACTGGTAGACCGCCAGGCCCTTGTAGATCAGCGGCTTGTTGACCTCGATGACGGCCTTGACGGTCTCGCCCGTCTCGTGGTCGCGCACCTCCACCTCGCTGGCGAACAGCTTGGGCATGCCGGTGCTGTAGAAGTCGATGTTGAACTTCTTCAGGTTGATGGTGAACGGCAGTTCCTGGATCAGCACGCCGTCCGCGCGCGGGATGATGGCGGTGTTGCTGGCCTGGCCCTCGGGGATGGCGGTGTTGGCGCGGTAGGTCGGGTTGCCCAGGCCCAGGCGGTGCTGGGCGGGGATGGCAGAGATCAGGCCGCTGCCGCCGAACGGCGTCTTGCCGAGGAACCACTCCTGGAAGCGGATCGGCATGTCCGAATCGAGCAGGCCGCCGACGCAGATCACCACGATGGCGCTGTGGGCGAAGATGTAGCCGAACTTGTTGCCGGCGCCGCGCTTGGCGGCCACCAGCGTCGCGTGTTCCTTTTCCACGATGCGCGACTGGTAGCCGGCGTGGCCCAGGCGCTGCGCCATCTGCTGCGCCAGCGCGGCGCGCTGCAGTGGCGACTGCCACTCGGCCTTGTCGTGGAAGTTCAGCAGCGATTGCTCGCGCACGTTCTCGCGCCAGGAGCGCATGTCCTTCATCATCTTGGGCGAGTTGCGGATGATGCACAGCGAGGTCGACGTCACCAGGAAGCCCATGATGGCGATGAACCACCAGGCCGAATACACGGCGTACAGGCTCATCTTGCCGAACACCTCGAACCAGAACGGGCCGAACTGGTTGACGTAGTTGCCCATGGGCTGGTTCTGCTGCATCACCGTGCCGATCACCGACGCGATCGAGATCAGGGTCAGCAGGCTGATGGCGAAGCGCATCGAAGACAGCAATTCGACCAGGCTGTCGAAGGCCGGGCGGCGGGTTTTGACGGTGATACCGGCGGTGCTGGTGGTGCTCATGCGCGACACTATCTCAAATTGGGGGGCGGAAGGGATGCCCGCAGGAGAATACCAATAAAAAAGGCAGCCTGCTTGCGCGGCCGCCCCTTTTTACCGCATCGCGCCCCGGGGGCGCGAACGCCGGCTTACTTCAAGCCTGCCACGTAGTCGGCCACGGCCTTGATTTCGTCGTCCGACAGGCGCTTGGCGATGGTGCTCATCTCGGCGCTGTTCTTGCGGGCGTCGGTGCGGAAGGTGGTCAACTGGGCCGCCGTGTAGTCCTGGTGCTGGCCGGCCAGGCGCGGGTACTGGGCCGGGATGCCGCCGCCGGCGGGGCCGTGGCAGCTGGCGCAGGCGGGCACGTTCTTCTCGGCGATGCCGCCGCGGTAGATCTTCTTGCCCAGTTCGATGGTGTCCTTGTTCTTGGCCGCGCCGGGTTTCTGCGCCTGGGTGCTCAGGTAGGCCGAGATGTTCTTTTTCTCTTCGTCCGTCAGCATCTTCGCGTAGGTCGTCATCACCGGGTTGTTGCGCGACGGCGTGGTGAAGTTCAGCAGCTGCTTGTACAGGTAGGCTTCCGGCTGGCCGGCCAGTTTCGGGTTGGCGGCGATGGTCGAGTTACCGGCGGCGCCGTGGCAGGAAACGCAGGCCGGCAGGCCGCGCGCGTTGTCGCCGTCGGCGTACAGGGTGGCGCCTTTGGCCGCGTCCGCCTTCGGCGCGGGGGCAGCCGTGGAAGCCGATGCGGAACCCGACACGGCAAGCACTGCAACGAGCAAGGACTTTACAAACGGAGAAAACGCACGATTCATTCAAACACCCTGAGCCTAGTGAAAAAAATGGTTGGATAACGCTAGCCATGCACGCTGAGTTTGTACGCGTCCATGCACTCTTATTGCTTTTATGCATAACAACAATTCGTAACCCCTTATTGTACAATAGCTTTTCTGCGTTATACCTCTCATTGTTGCATTTCTGCCCACCCCCATGTCCAAACTCTGGCAAGCCCGCTTCTTTACCACCGTCAATCATTTGCGCGACCTGCCCAAGACGACGGTGCCCGAAATCGCCTTCGCCGGCCGCTCCAACGCCGGCAAATCGACTTCGCTCAACATTCTGTGCAACCAGAAGGGCCTCGCCTTCGCGTCCAAGACGCCGGGGCGCACCCAGCACATCAATTTCTTCTCCATCGGCGGCGCCCACGTGGCCATGCACCGCAAGGACCCCACCAATGTGGACGAGATCCGCGCCATGCTGGTGGACTTGCCCGGCTACGGCTACGCGGAGGTGTCCGGCGACGTCAAACTGTACTGGCAGCGCCTGCTGGGCGACTATATCCAGCGCCGCGAGCAATTGGCCGCGCTGATCCTGATCATGGACTCGCGCCGCCCGTTCACCGACCTGGACATCCAGATGCTGGAATGGTTCGCCCCCACCGGCAAACCGATCCACTGCATCCTGACCAAGGCCGACAAGCTGACGCGCAACGAATCGACCACCGCGCTGCGCCAGGCGCAAGCCAAGCTGGACAGCTACGTCGACGAGGACGGCGAGGGCTTCCCCTTCACCGTGCAACTGTTCTCCGCGCTCAAGCGCATCGGCATCGAGGAGGCCACCGCCAAGATCATCGAACTGGCCGGACTGGACCAGGACGAGGCCGCCGAACAGGCCGAGCGGATCGACGGCGACGAAGACGGCGCGCCGCAAGCCTGATTACCCATCATTAAGGAACCGCAACCTATGGCCAACCACGGCACGCCCTTCCCCGCCATCCGCATGCGCCGCATGCGCCGCGACCCGTTTTCGCGCGCGCTGATGCGCGAAAACGCGGTGAACGCCTCCGACCTGATCTACCCGGTGTTCATCCTGGAGGGCGTGAACCAGCGCGAGCCGGTGCTGTCGATGCCGGGCGTGGAGCGCGTGTCGGTGGACCTGCTGCTGAAGGTGGCCGGCGAGTGCGTGGCGCTGGGCATCCCGGTGCTGGCCCTGTTCCCCGTGATCGACTCCGCCCTGAAAACGCCGGACGGGATCGAGGCGACCAATCCGGACGGCCTGGTGCCGCGCGCGGTGCGCGCGCTGAAGCAGGCCTACCCGGAGCTGGGCGTGCTGACCGACGTGGCGCTGGACCCGTACACCAGCCACGGCCAGGACGGCCTGATCGACGACAACGGCTATGTGCTGAACGACGTCACCACCGAGATGCTGGTGCGCCAGGCGCTGACCCAGGCCGACGCCGGCGTGGACGTGGTGGCGCCGTCGGACATGATGGACGGCCGCGTCGGCGCCATTCGCGCCGGGCTGGAGGAAAAGGGCCACATCCACACCCGCATCATGGCGTATTCGGCCAAGTACGCGTCGGCCTTCTACGGCCCCTTCCGCGACGCGGTGGGCTCGGCCAAGAACCTGGGCAAGGGCGACAAGAACACCTACCAGATGGACCCGGCCAACGGCGACGAGGCGCTGCGAGAGGTGGCGCTGGACCTGCGGGAGGGCGCGGACATGGTGATGGTGAAGCCCGGCATGCCCTACCTGGACATCGTGCGCCGCGTGAAGGACGAGTTCAAGGTGCCGACCTTCGCCTACCAGGTGAGCGGCGAGTACGCGATGATCAAGGCCGCCGCGCAAAACGGCTGGCTGGACCACGACAAGGTGATGATGGAGTCCATGCTGGCCTTCAAGCGCGCCGGCGCCGACGGCGTGCTGACCTACTTCGCGCTCGACATCGCGCGCAAGCTGAAGGCCGGCCAAGCCGGCTAAACGCCTACCGGCGGTAGTTGGGGAAGAATTCCTTCAACAGGAAGGCTTCCAGCTCCGCCTGGTATTGGCGGCCGGCGTTCATCGGCACCACGCGTCCCAGCCGGTGCGATTCCCACTGGAACTCGCCCGGCTTCTCTTTCCTGATCAGCTCGATCATCCGCTTGACGATGGCGGTTTCGATGTCGAGCTCCGATCCCAGTTCCACGTGCACCTGCTGCGACCATTGGCGCTTGAAGTTGGCGCTGAAGCCGCGGAACTTGATGTCCGCGCTGAGCGAACTCTTATTGATGATGGAGAACACGCCGCCAGTGTCCTCGCGCTCGCCGGCCGCGTTGCGGCCCTGCGCGCCCATGATGTTGGCGCGCGCCACGCGCAGCGCGCGGTCGTTGTCGCTCTCCTGCGGCTCCTGCTGCGGCTGCGGGTTGGCGTCGGCGCGGCGCTTGCGGGCCGCCTCCACGCGCGCCTGCATGTCCTCCTCCTGCACCGGGGTCGGCGGCTGCATGGTGGCCTGCACCGGCGGCACGAAGGTTTCCAGCTTGGGCGGCGCGGCCTTGGTGATGGCCCGGCTGTCGCGGCGCGGCTGCGGCTTGGCCCTGGCGGCCTCGATCGGCTTGGTTTCCAGCTTCGGCTTCGGGGTGGGCGCCGGCTTCGATTTCGGCAGCGGCGAGATGTACACCAGCTCGCCCTCTTTGGCGGGCGGCTTCAGCGTGATCTTTTCCTTGGGCATGAACAGCGCGTACACCAGCACCAGCACGTGCACCAGGATGGAGACCGCGATGCCGGCCCGGTTGTGCTTTTTCGGCCCGCCGTAGCCATAGCCGTCGCGTGGCAGCCGCTGGCCGCATGCCTCGCAGTACTCGTGGTCGCCCGAATGGGAATGGCTGAACTGGAACAAGATAAACGGACTTTCTGCACAAACGGTGGGCCACCAGAAGCCGCCAGCTTACCTGTAACTGGTCTTGACGGATGTAACTGTATGTATCACCGGGGAATCAAACGCGAACGGGCCGGGGGTATCCGGCCGCCGTATGATATCAGTGCTTGCCGAGGCTGACAGCTTTCAGTTCCACCGGCCCCTTGGCGGGCGCGCCGTCGCCGTCGGCCAGCTCGGCCTCGCCCATCGGGCCGCTGCCGCTGTATTTGTCGAGGAACAGGTAGATCACCGGGGTGATGTAGAGCGTGATCACCTGCGAGAAGACCAGGCCGCCCACCACGGCCAGGCCCAGCGGCTGGCGCAGCTCGGCGCCCGCGCCCAGGCCCAGCGCGATCGGCAGCGCGCCCATCAGCGCGGCCAGCGTGGTCATCATGATGGGCCGGAAGCGCAGGATGCAGGCGTCGCGGATCGCGTCCGCCGGCGCCATGCCGCGGTTGCGCTGCGCGTCCAGCGCGAAGTCGATCATCATGATGGCGTTCTTCTTGACGATGCCGATCAGCATCAGGATGCCGATGATGGCGATCATCGTCAGGTCCAGGTTGAACAGGCGCAGGGTCAGCAGCGCGCCCACCGCCGCCGACGGCAGGCCGGCCAGGATGGTCAGCGGGTGGATGTAGCTCTCGTACAGCACGCCCAGCAGCACGTAGATGACGCCCAGCGCGGCGATGATCAGGATCAGCTGGCTGCCCTGCGAGCTCTGGAACACGGCCGCGTCGCCGCCGTAGGTGGTGATGATGGACGCGGGCAGGCCCATGTCCACGCCCATCTTGTCGATCTTGCCGGTGGCCACGCCCAGCGGCACGTCCGGCGCCAGGTTGAACGACAGCGTGATGGCCTGCAGCTGGCCCTGGTGGTTGACCGAGGTCGGCCCCACGGTGCGCTCGACGGTGGCGAAGCTGGACAGCTGCACCCGCTGGCCGGCCTTGTTGCGCACCGAGATCTTGGTCAGCGCGTCGTCGAACTGGCGGTCCTCGGTGGCCGCCTCCAGGATCACGAAGTAGCTGGCGGCGGACGAGTAGATGGTCGAGACCTGGCGCTCGCCGAAGGCCAGGTACAGCGCGTTGCGGATGGCGCCCATGTCCACGCCCAGCGTGTTGGCCTTGTCGCGGTCTATCTTCAGCGACGCCTGCAGGCCGCGGTTCTGCGAATCGCTGGTCACGTCGCGGAAGGCTGGATCGGCGCGCATGCGCTCCTGGAACTTGCCGGCCCAGTCGCCCAGCGCGTCCGGGCTGACCGACTGCAGCGTGTACTGGTAGCGGCTCTTGCTGGGGCGCCCGCCCAGCTGCAGGTTCTGCGTGGGGCGCAGGTAGACCGACACGCCGGCCACCTGGCGCAGCGACTTGCGCAGGCTGTCCAGCACCTCGGGCATCTTGGCGCGCTCGCCGCGCGGCTTGAGCACCAGGAACATGCGGCCGGTGTTGCTGCCGCCCACGAAGGAGGTGACATCGCGCACATTGGGGTCGGCGCGCGCCACTTCCACCACCCGCATCTGCAATTCCATCATCGCGGCCGAGGAAATGTCCTCCGACGCCTCGGTGGTGGCCTGGATCTGGCCCAAGTCCTCCTCGGGGAAGAAGCCCTTCGGAATGTCGATGTACATCCAGATCGTCAGCGCGAAGGTGCCGACGGCGATGGCCAGCACCACGTGGCGGTGGCGCAGCGCCACGTCCAGCGTGCCGGCGTAGCCGTCGCGCAGGCGCGAGAAGCCGGCCTCGAACCAGCGGCCGACCAGGGAGGTGTCGCTCTCGGCGTGGTGCGCCTCGGCCGGCAGCAGGCGCGCCGCCAGCATCGGCACCAGGGTCAGCGACACCACCGCCGACACCAGCACGGACAGCGCCACCACCACGGCGAATTCGTGGAACAGCAGGCCGATCACGCCCGGCATGAAGAAGATGGGGATGAACACGGCCACCAGCGAGATCGAGATCGAGACGATGGTGAAACCCATCTCGCGCGCGCCCACCAGCGCCGCCTGCAGCGGCTTCTTGCCCATCTCGATATGGCGCACGATGTTCTCCAGCACCACGATGGCGTCGTCCACCACCAGCCCCACCGCCAGCGTGATGCCGAGCAGGGAAACATTGTCCAGGCTGTAACCGAAGGTGTACAGCAGGCTGAGCGCGCCGAGCAGCGAGATCGGCATGGTAACGGCCGGTATGAAGGTGGCGGCCGCCTTGCGCAGGAACAGGAAGATCACCAGCACCACCAGCACCACGGTCAGGGCCAGCGTCAGGTTGACGTCGTGGATGGCCTCGCGGATGGAGACGGAGCGGTCGTTGACCAGGTTGATCTTGACCGAGGCGGGCAGCTGGGCCAGGAAGCGCGGCAGCAGCGCGCGCACGCCGTCCACCACCTGCACCGTGTTGGCGTCCGGCTGGCGCTGCACCAGCAACACGATGGAGCGCTCGCCGTTGTAGCTGCCGGCCGCCTTGACGGACTGGAAGCTGTCCTCCACCGTGGCCACGTCCTTCAGGCGCACCGGCTGGCCGTTGCGGGTGGCGACGATCAGTTCGGCGAATTCGGACGCCTTCATCAGCTGGGCGTTGCCCTGGATGGTCAGGCTCTGGCTGGGGCCGTCGAGGATGCCCAGCGGGGTGTTGGTGTTGGCGGCGCGGATGGCCGTGGCCAGCTCGTCCAGCGTGAGGTCGCGCGCGTTGAGCAGGTCGGCCTTGGCGCGCACCCGCACGGCGAAGCGCTTCTGGCCGTTGACGGACACCTGGGCCACGCCCGGCAAGGTGGACAGGCTGGGCGCGATCAGGTTTTCCGCATAGTCGTTCAGTTCGGACAGCGACAGCGACGGCGACGTCATGGCCATGAACAGCACCGGCGCGTCGGCCGGGTTGACCTTGCGGTAGGACGGCATGTCCGTCATTTCCTGCGGCAGCGAGCGCTGCGCGCGCAGCAGCGCGGCCTGCACGTCCACCGCCGCCACGTTGACGTCGATGCTGGGGTCGAATTCCAGCGTCAGCGAGGTGTTGCCCTGCACGCTGGTGGAGGTGATGAGGCTGACGCCGGCGATGGTGGAGAATTGCTTCTCCAGCGGCAGCGCCACCGACGAGGCCATGGTGTCCGGGCTGGCGCCGGGCAGGTCGGCGCTGACGTTGATGACGGGGGTGTTATAGCTGGGCAGCGCGGCGACCGGGATGTGGGCATAGGCCAGCACGCCGGCCAGGATCAGGCTCAGCGACAGCAGCACCACCATCACCGGACGGCGTATGCATAGTTCGGACAGGTTCATACGCTATCCTTTTTGTCCTTCTTGTTGCCGGGGGGCTTGCCGGCCGCCTCCGCCACGCGCACCTTGGCGCCGGGGCGCAGGTTTTGCTTGCCCTCCACGATGACCTGCTCGTCGCCGTTCAGGCCGGACACGGCGGCGAACGCGCCGAACGAATGCAAGCGCTTGACGTCGGCCACCTTGGCTGTGTGATCGGAAGCCACGGTGTACACGAAGGTGCCCCGGGTGTTGCTAATGATAGCGTTTTGCGGCACGACAAGGGCGTCTTTCAGCGTCTGCACGGTGAGCTGGGCGTTGACGTACTGGCCGGGCCAGAGCCGGGTCTGGCTGTTGTCGAACTCGGCCTTCACGCGGATCACGCCGGCCACCGGATCGACCGCGTTGTCGATGAAGGTGAGGTTGCCCTGGAAGTCCTGGCCGCCGGACGTGACCCGCACCGGCACCTTGCCGGCCTGCTTGGCCGCCAGCAGCGCGCCCAGCGCGCTTTCGGGCAGGGTGAAGGCGACGTTGATGGGGTTGAGCTGGGTCACCGTGGTGAGCGAGGTGGACAGCTGCACCAGGCTGCCGGGATAGACGTTGATGGCGCCCACCCGGCCCGTCAGCGGCGCGCGGATGGTGGCGTAGCTGGCGTCCACCTTCACCGCCTGCAGGGCGGCCAGGTCGGACTGCAGCAGCGCGCGCGCCGAGTCCACCTGGCTGCGCAGCGTGTCCACGGCGCCCTGGGCGATGAAGTTCTGGGCCAGCAGTTCCTGGCTGCGCTTGTACTGGCGCTCCAGGTCGGCCAGGCCGGCGCGGTCGCGCATCACCTGGGCCTGGGCCTTGTCCACGTTGGCCGTTTCGCTGCGCGCGTCCAGCGTGAACATGGTCTCGCCCTGCTTGACGAACTGCCCTTCCTTGATGTGGACCTTGACGATGGTGCTGGTGGTCTGCGGATGCAGGTCCACCGTGCTGATCGGCGTGACGGTGCCGTTGGCCTGCAGCATCACGGCCACGTCCTGGCGCTTGGGCGCCACCACGTTGACGGAGGTGGGGCCCTGGCCGCCGTTCGGGCCGCCGGCGCCGCCCTTGCCGGGCGCGGCGGCGGAGGCGCCGCCGGACGCCGCGTCGGCCGCCGGTTTGTTGTAATACCAGGCGCCGGCGCCGATCACGGCCGCGGCGATTGCCAGGAGTACCAGAGAGGATTTCTTCATGATGTCGTTGTTATTTACCAGCGTAGTATTCGGGAACGACCAGCACCACTTCCAGGCCGCCGTCCGGGTGGTTGGCCAGCGCCAGGCTGGCGCCATGCTGCTCGGCGATGTTGCGGGCGATGGTCAGCCCCAGCCCGGTGCCGCCGGAGGCGCGCGAGCGGGAGCTTTCGATGCGGTAGAACGGTTCAAAGACCTTGGCCAGCTGGTCGACGGCGATGCCGGGGCCGCCGTCGCGGATGCTGATGCGGGCCGCGCCCGCCATCCGCTCCACCGTGACGCTGGCGCTGTGGCCGTATTTGACGGCATTGTCCAGCAGGTTGACCAGGCAGCGCCGGATCGCCAGCGGACGGGCCATCAGCGCCATGGCGGCGCGGCCCTTCAGGGCCACGTCCTGGCCGGCGTCGGCGGCGTCGGAGCACACGCTGTCGAGCAGCGAATCGAGGTCCAGCGCCTGCATGGTCTCGGTGCTGTCCATGCTGCGCGCCAGCTCCAGGCCCTCCTTCACCATTTGCTGGGTGGCCGACAGGTCGCCCAGCAGCTTTTCCCGCAAGTCCTCGTCGGCCACCTTCTCCAGCCGCAGCCGCATGCGCGTGAGCGGCGTCTGCAGGTCGTGCGTGATGGCGGCCAGCATCTGCGTGCGCTGGAAGATGTACTGGCGGATGCGGGCCTGCATGGCGTTGAAGGCGGCGGTGGCCTGGCGGATCTCGCCGGCGCCGCGCAGGGCCAGCGGCGGCCGGTTGAAGTCGTCGCCCAGGTCGCGCGCGGCCTGCGCCAGCCGCTTGAGCGGGCGCATTGTCATGCGGGTGACCAGGAAGGCCAGGCCGACCATGCTGAGCACGAAGGGCAGGATGGTGTAGATCTCGTTCTGGCCGGTGGGCGGCGGCGAGCGCGGCGGCAGCACGGTCAGGCGCAGCACCTGGCCGTCGCGCATGCCCACGTTCATGGCCTCGCAGGTGCCGCGCCACTGGGCGGGGCCGAAGATGGAATTGATGCGGCGCGGTTCGTCGCAGGCGGCCGGGCGCTCGGGCAGCGGCGCCAGCCGGTAGCCCGGCCCGAGGCGCGCGGCCAGTTGCTTGGAGAAGTCGGTTTGCGCGTCGGCGCCGCCCGCCCTGGCGCCGATGGCGTCGGCGGACGGCTCCAGCCGCACGCTGCCCTTGCTGGCCACCTTCAGGTACACGCCGCGCGACTCCGGCCGCACCACATCGGCGATGGAAATGAGCTCCTCGGCGCGCTCCAGCGCGTGGAAATCGCGGTAGCGCTCGAGCGTGCGCTGGCGTTCGTTGACGGCCAGGTATTGCGTCAGCGCGGCGGAGGCGACGATGCCCAGCAGCAGGACGAAGAACACCCTGCCCGTCATCGAGGTCCAGAACGCTTTCACGGGCCCGGTTCCACGGCGACGGCGCCGGCCAGCACGTAGCCGCCGTTGCGCACGGTCTTGATGATTTGCGGCACGCGCGCGTCCTCGCCCAGTTTCTGGCGCAGGCGGCTGATCTGGATGTCGATCGAGCGGTCGAAGGGGTCGGCGTCGCGGCCCTGGGTCAGGTTCAGCAGCTGGTCGCGGTTCAGCACGCGGTTGGGGTGCTCGAGGAACACCTTCAGCAGGCGGAACTCGGCGCCGGACAGCATGATGACGATGCCGTCCGGGTTCAGCAGGTGGCGCGCGGTCAGGTCCAGGGTCCAGCCGGAAAAGCGCATCCGCTGCACCTTGTCCGAGCCGGTGTTGGACGGCATCGCGTGGCTGCGGCGCAGCACGCTACGGATGCGCGCCAGCAGCTCGCGCGGCTCGAAGGGCTTGGGCAGATAGTCGTCGGCGCCCATTTCCAGGCCGAGGATGCGGTCCAGCGGCTCGCTGCGGGCGGTCAGCATGATGACCGGCAGCGACGAGGTGGCGCGCAGCTTGCGGCACAGGGTCAGGCCGTCGTCGCCGGGCAGGTTCAAGTCCAGCACGATCAGGTCGGGACGGGCCTCGTCCAGCTGCCTCCACATGGCGGCGCCATCGGCCGCGCACTGGGCGCGGTAGCCGTTGCCTTCCAGGTAATCCGCCAGGAGGGAGCGGATATCGCGGTCGTCGTCGACGATCAGGATGGTAGAAATGGGTTCCATGGCCTCGATTATCCTTAGTTCGACTGGCTAAGGCCAATGACCGTTTGTATCGTCTTGTATATGAAGGAAAAAACGCCCGCGGGGAAACAGTTTGATACAAAGTCCGGCGCCCGGGACATGCGGCGGCAACACCGGGGCGCCAAGATGGCTTCATGTGCACCGCACATCGATCAATCCCACTTCCACTTAGACGAAGGAAACACCATGAACACGATACGCAAATCCCTGATGGTAGCCATGACCGCGCTGAGCCTGGGCACGGTGGGCGTCGTCGCCCACGCGGCGGACGCGCAGGGCCGCCATGGCCACGCGTTGACCCAGGAACAGCGCGCCGCGAAGATGGCTGAGCATAAGGCCAAACTTGCTGAAAGGATAGCTAAACATCAGCAGGCGCTGCACGACAGCCTGAAGCTGACCGCGGCGCAGGAACCGGCCTGGGCGGCGTTTGTGTCCGCCACCACGCCCACCCTGGCGCATCCGGCCGTGGACCGCGCCGCGCTGGCCCAGCTGAGCGCGCCGGAACGGATGGAGAAACGCCTGGAGCTGCACAAGCAGCATCTGGTCAAGCAGGAAACCCGCCTGGCCGCCGTCAAGACCTTCTACGCGCAACTGACGGCCGAGCAGAAGAAAACCTTCGACGCCGCCACGCACCGCATGCACGGCCGCGGCCACGGCGGCCACGGCGGCCACCATATGGGCGGCATGCACCGCGGCGTGTAAGCACCGCGACGTGTAAGCACCCAGACCTGCGGCAAAGGCCGGGGGGGGAGAATGGCCCCAGTGGGGCCATTCCCGATTCCGAAGGAACAGACCTTCCGTTGATGTCCCCAGGTTTCGCCCCTGGTTTAAGGTTGCAGCCTGGCCAGCGACTTCAGGAAGGTGTCCGCGTCCTGGAAGCCGATCACGCGCGCGTCCGCGATTTCCCGGCCCCGGGCATCGAACATGATGATGCCCGGCGGCCCGAACAGATTGAAACGTTTCAGCATGGCCTTGTCGTCCTCGTCGTTGGCCGTCACGTCCACCTGCAGCAGGATGGTGTCGGCCAGCTTGGCCCGCACCTCCGGCTTCACGAACGTCAGCTTTTCCATCTCCTTGCAGGACACGCACCAGTCGGCGTAGAAGTCGAGCAGGACGGTCTTGCCGCCGGTCTGCGCCAGCGCCGCGTCCAGCTGGGCGACGGTCTTGATGCGCTTGAACTCCAGTCCCCGGTGCGCGCCGCCCGTCAGGTGGGCGATGGGCGCCAGCACGTCCGTGCCGCCGGTGGCCACGCCCACCAGTTGCAGGCCGCCGAACAGGAAAAACACGGCGGCGGCCAGCTTGCCGCCCAGGCCGGCGCGGCTGGAGGCGAAGGCGATCAGGTACACGCCGTAGCCCATGCCCAGCAGCGCGAAGCCGGCCATCGCCAGCCACGCCGGTAGCACCGGCGACACCAGCCACAGCGCCATGGCCAGCAGCAGCACGCCGAAGAACCGCTTGACGTTTTCCATCCAGCGGCCCGCGCGCGGCAGCAGCGCGCCGGCCGACACGCCCACCAGCAGCAGCGGCACACTCATGCCGACCGCCATGGCGAACAGGGCGCCGCCGCCGATCAGCACGTCGCGCGTCTGGCTGATGTAGACCAGCGCCCCGGCCAGTGGCGCCGCCACGCAGGGGCCGACGATCAGCGCCGAGATCGCGCCCATCGCGAACACGCCGGCCAGCTTGCCGGAGGATTGGCGGTTGGACGCGGTGCTCAGCCGGCTTTGCAGCGCGGCCGGCACCTGCAATTCATAGAAGCCGAACATGGACAGCGCCAGCGTCGCCATCAGCAGGCCGAAGGCGCCCAGCACCCAGGGGTTTTGCAGCGCCGCGGCCAGGCCTTCGCCGATCAGGCCGGCGGCGACGCCCAGCCCGGTGTAGACGATGGCCATGCCCAGCGCGTACGTCACCGACAGCAGCAGGCCGCGCGCGCGGCTGGTGCCGGCGCCCTCGCCCACCACGATGGACGACAGGATCGGCACCATCGGCAGCACGCAGGGCGTGAACGACAGGCCCAGGCCCAGCAGCGCGAACAGCGGCAGGATCACCAGCAGGCGGCCGCCCTTCAGGGCCGATTCGATGCGGCCAAGTTCGCTGCCCTGGTCCGGGCTGGCGACATTGGCCGCGGCGGCGGCGCCATCCGATGCGGAGCCCCCCCCGTCCGCGGCGTCCAAAGCCGTCGCCGCGACGGCGCTGCCGCCGGCGCCCGTCAGCCTGGCCCGGGCTTCCTGCGGCGAATAGCACAAGCCCTTGTCCGAGCAGCCCTGCGAGGTGGCGGTCAGCGTGAAGGCCCCGGCCGTGTCGACGGGGATGGTGATGACGACCTGCTTGCGGTAGGTCTCCACTTCCTTGTTGAAGGTCTCGTCGAACTTCACCTTGCCGGGCGGGATGTCGGCCTTGCCCAGCGTGGCGCCCTGGGCGGCGAAGGCGAAGCGCTCGCGGTACATGTAATAGCCGTCGGCGATGTCGTAGGTGACCGCGAGCGTCTTGTCGTCCACCATGCGGGCGGAAAACCTGAACGCCACTTCCGGGTTGAGGAACTCCTCCTCCGCGTGGGCCGGTATGCCCAGCATGAGGATCAACAGCGCGAACAAGCGTGCAAAACGATGGAACATGACAGCCTTTTCAAAATCAAACGATGCAACCGCGACCGGAACCGGATATGGTACACCCGGCATCCTTATCGCGCCTCATGTGCCGGGGAAATATGCGAAACTGGCCGCCTCGCAACCCGACCGGACACCGATATGGCAGTATTCCGTCCCTCCCTGCTCCCCATACTCGCGCTGGCGGCGAGCCAGGCCTCGGCCCAGGCCCCCGCCGCCGCGCTGGGCGCCATCTCCGAACAAGGCCTGCTGGGCCACATCAGGACGCTGGCGTCCGACGAGTTCGAGGGCCGTTCGCCCGGCTCGGCCGGCGAAGAAAAAACCGTGGCCTACCTCGAACAGCAATTCCGGAAACTGGGCCTGAAGCCCGGCAATCCCGACGGCACTTACGTGCAGCAAGTGCCGATGCGCGGCCTGACGCCCACACCCGCCTTCAGCTACCAGATCGGCGGCAAGACCGTGCCGCTGCGCTTCCCGGACGACTACGTGGCCCATTCGACGGCGCCGCGGACCAGCGTCCAGGTGGCCGATTCGGAGATCGTGTTCGTCGGCTATGGCGTGGTCGCGCCCGAATACGGCTGGGACGACTACAAGGGAATGGACGTGCGCGGCAAGACCCTCCTCATGCTGATCAACGACCCCGCCATCCCGGACCCGCGCGATCCCGCGCAGCTGGACAAGTCCATGTTCAAGGGCGCGGCCATGACCTACTACGGCCGCTGGACCTACAAGTACGAGATCGCCGCCAGGCTGGGCGCCGCGGCCGCCATCATCGTGCACGAGACCAAGCCCGCCGCCTATCCCTACGAGGTGGTGAAGACGGGCGGCACGGGCGAGAACTTCAGCCTGCTGCGCGACGGGCCGGACCCGGACGCGCCCACCATCCCCGGCTGGATCCACCTGGACCGCGCGAAGGACATGATAGCGGCCGCCGGCCACGATTTCGACATGCTAAAGCAGGCGGCGCTGAAAAAGGATTTCCGCCCCGTGAGCCTGAAAGCGACGGCCGCCTTCCAGGTCGAGAACGTCGCGCGCACGGTGCGCTCGCGCAACGTGGTGGCGATGATCGAGGGCTCGGACCCGAAACTGAAGCACGAGTACGTGGTGTACACGGCGCACTGGGACCATTTCGGCATCGACGAGAAGCTGCCGGGGCCGCGCGGCAAGCAGATCTACCACGGCGCGCTGGACAACGCCTCCGGCACCGGCGCGCTGCTGGAGCTGGCCAAGGCCTACAAGGCGCTGCCGAAGGCGCCGAAACGGTCCATCGTGTTCATCGCCACCACGGCCGAGGAACGCGGGCTGCTGGGGGCGAAATACTACGCCCGGAACCCGCTGTACCCGCTGGAGCGCACCCTGGCCAACATCAACATCGACGGCGTCAACGCCTGGGGCCGGACGGCGCAGATCGAGAACGTGACGTCCGGCCATTCAACGCTGGACGAGCTGCTGGAAAAGTACGCGAAAAAGCAGGGGCGCAGGATGGAGCCGGATTCGCGGCCCGAGCTGGGCAGTTTCTACCGCGCCGACCAACTCGAGTTCGCCCGCGTCGGCGTGCCGGTGCTGTACACCAAGGCGCGCAGCAACTACATCGGCAAGCCGGCCGGCTACGCGCGCGAGGTGGTGGACCACTACGTGGCGCACGACTACCACAAGGTCAGCGACGACGTGCGCGGCGACTGGGACTTCAGCGGCGGCGTGCAGGACATCCAGCTGCTGTTCCAGGTCGGCTACGACGTCGCCCAGGGCAAGACCTGGCCCCAATGGAAGCCCGCCTCGGAGTTCAAGCGCCGGCCGTAGGCGGGGTTGCCGGGCGCAGCCAAGGCCAGGCCGGCCAAGCGCTTTCCCCACGCGGGGCGAAAAAAAAGCCAGGCTGAGCCTGGCTTTTTTTCATGCACGCCGTTGATTACTCGGCGGTTGGAACTTCCGCGGTATCGCTGACTTCTGGACGGTCCAGCAATTCGACGAAGGCCATGGGAGCGTTGTCGCCCACGCGGAAACCCATTTTCAGGATGCGCAGGTAGCCGCCGTTACGCGCAGCGTAACGTGGGCCCAGTTCGGCGAACAGCTTTTGCACGATTTCGCGGTCGCGCAGACGGGCGAAAGCCAGACGCTTGTTGGCCAGGGTGTCGGTCTTGCCCAGGGTCAGGATCGGCTCGACCACGCGACGCAGTTCCTTGGCTTTAGGAACGGTGGTTTTGATGGCTTCATGACGCAGCAGGGAAACGGTCATGTTGCGCAGCATAGCCAGGCGGTGGGACGAGGTGCGATTCAGCTTACGGAGGCCGTGACGGTGACGCATGGTACTTCCTTTCGAGTGTGTTTAATGCCGAGTTCTTCGATCGCCAGAGACTTTCGCCGAGGCGCGGACCGGTTCATAAGGGTTGAACGTCCGCGGCACATGCCGCGGACGGGTGCTGCAATTACTTCTCCAGACCCGCCGGCGGCCAGTTCTCGAGCTTCATGCCCAAGGTCAGACCGCGCGAAGCCAGCACTTCCTTGATTTCGTTCAAGGATTTGCGGCCCAGGTTCGGCGTCTTCAGCAGTTCGTTTTCCGAACGCTGGATCAGGTCGCCGATGTAGTAGATGTTTTCCGCCTTCAGGCAGTTGGCCGAACGCACGGTCAACTCCAGGTCGTCCACTGGACGCAGCAGGATAGGATCGACCAGCGGAGCGCGCGATGGCGCTTCGGCGGCCGCTTCCGTGCCTTCCAGGGCGGCGAACACGTTCAGTTGATCAACCAGCACGCGGGCCGACTGGCGGATCGCTTCCTCGGGCGTGATCACGCCGTTGGTTTCGATGTTGATGATCAGCTTGTCCAGGTCGGTGCGCTGTTCCACGCGGGCCGATTCCACCGCGTACGACACGCGGCGCACTGGCGAGAACGACGCGTCCAGGATGATGCGGCCGATGGTCTTGTTGGTGTCTTCGGACAGGCGGCGGACGTTGCCCGGCACATAGCCGCGGCCTTTTTCCACCTTGATCTGCATGTCCAGCTTGCCGCCCGCGGTCAGGTGGGCGATCACGTGGTCCGGGTTGATCAGCTCGACGTCGTGCGGCAGGTCGATGTCCGATGCCAGGACGGCGCCTTCGCCTTCCTTCTTCAGGGTCAGGGTGACGGAGTCGCGGTTGTGCACCTTGAACACCACGCCCTTCAGGTTCAGCAGCAGGTCAACCACGTCTTCCTGCACGCCGTCCAGGGACGAATACTCGTGCACTACGCCGGCGATCGTCACTTCGGTCGGCGCGTAGCCGATCATCGACGACAGCAGCACGCGGCGCAGCGCGTTGCCCAGAGTGTGGCCATAGCCGCGCTCGAACGGCTCCATCACGACCTTCGCGTGACCGGCGCCCAGGGCTTCTACATCGATGATACGTGGTTTCAACAAACTGTTTTGCATGAAATGTCCTTTTCAATACCCTCGGCTCATTACACCGATAAGGCTGATGGCATTAGTGAAAACGCCCACTCCGGGGAGTGGGCGGGTTATTACGACTACGATTAACGCGAGTACAGTTCGACGATCAGCGATTCGTTGACGTCGTGGGCGATTTCGTTACGCTCTGGCAGGGACTTGAAGGTGCCTTCCATTTTCTTGGCGTCGACCGACACCCAGGCTGGCATGCCGACTTGTTCGGCCAGCGACAGCGCTTCCAGGATACGGGTCTGTTTTTTCGCTTTTTCGCGCACGGCGATCACGTCGTTGGTCTTCACGACGTAGGAGGCGATGTTCACGACGTTGCCGTTCACGGTGAAAGCCTTGTGCGACACCAGCTGACGCGCTTCAGCGCGGGTCGAGCCGAAGCCCATGCGGTAGGCGACGTTGTCCAGGCGGGTTTCCAGCAGTTGCAGCAGGGTTTCGCCGGTGTTGCCCTTGCGGCGGTCGGCTTCGGCGAAGTAGCGGCGGAACTGGCGTTCCAGGATGCCGTACATGCGCTTCACTTTTTGCTTTTCGCGCAGCTGGTTGCCGTAGTCCGAGGTGCGGGCGCCGGATTTCACGCCGTGCTGGCCTGGCTTGACATCCAGTTTGCATTTCGAGTCCAGCGAGCGGCGGGCGCTCTTCAGGAACAGATCGGTGCCTTCACGGCGGGACAGTTTTGCTTTTGGTCCGATATAACGTGCCACGGTGATTTCCTTTAATGATGATGACGCCCCAGCCGCATCGGAATGCGGTTAGGCGCTAGTCCAGCCCACTTTCGGCTTGGACGGTGGCTCAAAACGAAAAACCCGCCGAAATCATTCGACAGGCGAGAACAGCCGGACAGTATAGCCGTTTCCGGCCCACTGTTCCAGCGGTTTTTACTTCCAGCAGGAAGACGCCGGGAGGCGGGGACAACCCCCACCGCCGGCAAGCGCCATTAGATGCGACGACGCTTAGGAGGACGGCAGCCGTTGTGCGGCACTGGAGTCACGTCCTGGATCTCGGTGATCTTGATGCCCAGGTTGTTCAGTGCGCGAACAGCGGATTCGCGGCCAGGACCGGGGCCCTTGATACGCACTTCCAGGTTCTTCACGCCGCATTCCACAGCCACTTTGCCGGCGGCTTCAGCAGCAACCTGCGCCGCGAACGGGGTCGATTTACGCGAACCCTTGAAGCCAGCGCCACCGGACGTCGCCCACGACAGGGCGTTGCCCTGGCGGTCGGTGATGGTGATGATGGTGTTGTTGAAGGAAGCGTGCACGTGTGCGATGCCTTCAGCGACGTTCTTTTTGACCTTCTTACGAACGCGTGCTGCTGCTGCGCTGCTTTGTTGCTTAGCCATAGTAGTTTCCTAGATTATTTCTTCAGCGATTGAGCGGCTTTGCGCGGGCCCTTGCGGGTACGTGCATTGGTGCGGGTACGCTGGCCGCGGACCGGCAGGCCCTTGCGGTGACGCATGCCGCGATAGCAACCCAAGTCCATCAGACGCTTGATGTTCATCGACAGTTCGCGGCGCAGATCGCCTTCAACGACGAACTTGCCGATCTCATCACGCAGCTTTTCCAGTTCGCTGTCGTCCAGGTCTTTGATCTTCTTGTTGGTTGGTACACCCGTCTGGGCGCAGATGAACTGCGCGCGCGGGCGGCCGACACCGTAGATGGCCGTCAGGCCGATAACGGTGTGCTGGTGATTTGGGATGTTAACCCCTGCAATACGTGCCATTCGTTATTCCTCGATAAATAACGGTTATTAACCTTGACGCTGCTTGTGACGCGGTTCGACGCAGATTACGCGGACCACACCTTTGCGCTTGATGATCTTGCAGTTGCGGCAGATGCGCTTGACTGAAGCGTTAACTTTCATTTTTGCACTCTCTTCTAGTACGATTTTTTAAATTTACTTGGTCCGGAACACGATGCGGGCCCGGCTCAAATCATAAGGTGTCAGCTCGACCGTCACCTTGTCGCCAGGAAGGATGCGGATGTAGTTCATCCGCATTTTACCCGAAATGTGCCCTAGTACCACGTGGCCGTTTTCCAGCTTCACTCGAAATGTTGCGTTGGGGAGATTCTCCAGAATCTCGCCTTGCATTTGTATGACGTCGTCTTTTGCCATTTTCGTTAGTTTGCTCCGCTTATCGCGTCGGAATTCCGCCCTTGAAGTTCGCCTTGCGCAGCAGCGATTCGTATTGCTGCGACATCACGTAGTTCTGGACCTGGGCCATGAAGTCCATGGTCACCACCACAATGATCAGCAGCGAGGTGCCGCCGAAATAGAACGGCACCTTCCACTGGGCTTGCATAAATTCCGGCAACAAACACACCAGCGTGATGTAGACGGCGCCGGCCAATGTCAATCGCGTCAGGATCTTGTCGATGTAGCGGGCAGTCTGCTCACCGGGACGAATCCCTGGCACAAAGGCCCCGCTCTTCTTCAAGTTGTCCGCTGTTTCCTTGCTGTTGAACACCAGCGCGGTGTAGAAGAAACAGAAGAACACGATTGCCACGGCGTACAACAATGCATGTATAGGCTCGCCGGGTGCCAACGAGGCGGACAGGTCCTTGAGGAACCGCACCACCGGGTTGGACGAATCAGCGCCCTTCGAGAACCAGTCCACGATGGTAGCCGGGAACAAGATAATCGACGATGCGAAGATCGGCGGGATCACGCCAGCCATGTTCAGCTTCAGCGGCAGGTGGCTGGTTTGGCCACCGTAGATCTTGTTGCCGACTTGACGCTTGGCGTAGTTGACCAGGATCTTGCGCTGGCCACGTTCCACGAACACCACCACGTAGGTGACGACCGCCACCAGTGCCACGATGATGATGGCCGAGAAGCTGCCGATCGCGCCTTGCGACACCTGGGTGAACAAGCCACCCAGCGCGCCCGGCAGACCGGCGGCGATACCGGCGAAGATGATGATGGAGATGCCATTACCGAGACCGCGCTCGGTGATCTGCTCCCCCAGCCACATCAGGAACATGGTGCCGGTCAACAGCGTGACGACCGTGACGAAGCGGAAGCCCATGCCGGGTTCCAGGACCAGGCCGGCCTGCGACTCCAGCGCCACCGCGATACCCAGCGCCTGGAACAGCGCCAGACCCACGGTGAAATACCGCGTGTACTGGGTGATCTTGCGGCGGCCGGATTCGCCCTCCTTCTTGAGCGCTTCCATCTGCGGCGACACGATCGACAGCAACTGCATGATGATCGAGGCCGAGATGTACGGCATGATACCCAGCGCGAACACCGTGAAGCGCGACAGGGCGCCACCGCTGAACATGTTGAACATGCCCAGGATGCCGCCTTCCTGCGACTTGAACAGTGCGGCGAGCTGCACCGGGTCGATGCCCGGCACAGGAACGTGAGCGCCGATACGGTACACCACCAATGCGCCAAGCAGGAACCACAGGCGCCCCCAGGGGAAGCCGGCCGCGGCGCTCTTAGCAAGTTGTGGATTGGTCGCCAATTTTCGCTCCGATCAGGCTGTGTGCGTCAACTCAGGCGACCGAACCGCCAGCCGCTTCGATGGCCGCTTTCGCGCCCGCGGTGACTTTCAGGCCCTTGACGATGACTGCCTTGGTGATCTCGCCGGAGGCGATCACACGCACGTCGCGCGCCAGCACGCTCAGCACGCCGGCTTGCTTCAGCACCAGGATGTCGACTTCGCCCACGGCCAGGCCGTTCAGGTCGGACAGACGCACTTCAGCCTTGAAGGTGGCGTTGAGCGACTTGAAACCGCGCTTCGGCAGACGGCGTTGCAGAGGCATTTGACCGCCTTCGAAGCCGACCTTGTGGAAGCCGCCCGAACGCGATTTTTGACCCTTGTGGCCACGGCCGGCGGTTTTACCGAGGCCGGAGCCGATACCGCGGCCAACGCGACGCTTGTAGTGCTTGGCGCCTTCTGCTGGTTGAATGGTATTCAATTCCATGTATTTCTCCAGATCGCAAGCCCGGGGGCTTACGACACGACTTTCACGAGGTAGCTGACCTTGTTGATCATGCCGCGGACGGATGGGGTGTCCTGCAACTCGCGTACCGAGTTGACACGGCGCAGGCCCAGGCCGCGCACGGTCGCGCGGTGGTCTTCGCGGGTGCCGATCAGGCCCTTCACCAGTTTAACTTTGATAGTGCTCATGCGGTTCCCCTTAGGCCAGGATGTCTTCGACCGACTTGCCGCGCTTGGCGGCGATGTCGGAAGCGGTGCTCATCTTCGACAGGCCGTCGAGGGTGGCACGCACCAGGTTGTACGGGTTGTTCGAACCGGTGGATTTCGCCACCACGTCCGTCACGCCCATCACTTCGAAGATCGCGCGCATGGCGCCGCCGGCGATCACGCCGGTACCCGGTTTGGCCGGGCTCATCATCACTTTCGACGCGCCGTGACGGCCCGTGACGGTGTGATGCAGCGTGCCGTTCTTCAGCGGCACCTTGATCAGGTTGCGGCGCGCTTCTTCCATCGCCTTTTGCACACCGACCGGCACTTCCTTCGACTTGCCCTTGCCCATGCCGATGCGGCCATCGCCGTCACCAACCACGGTCAGCGCCGCGAAGCCCATGATACGACCACCCTTGACCACTTTGGTCACGCGGTTGATCGCGATCATTTTCTCGCGCATGCCGTCGTCCGGCTTGTCGCTTTGCATTTTAGCTTGCATTTTTGCCATGATCGTACCCTTAGAACTTCAGACCGGCTTCGCGCGCGGCTTCTGCCAGCGCCTTCACACGGCCGTGGTAACGGAAACCGGAGCGGTCGAACGCGACCTCGGTGATTCCTGCTTTCAGTGCCTTCTCCGCGACGCGCTTGCCGACCAGTGCGGCGGCGGCGGCGTTGCCACCCTTGCCCGATTTGCCGGCCAGTTCGGCGCGCACTTCCGCTTCCGCGGTCGAGGCCGAAACCAGTACTTTGGCATCCGGGGAGGTCAAGTTTGCGTAGATGTGCAGGTTGGTGCGGTGGACCGACAGGCGGTTCACTTTCAACTGTGCAATCTTGATCCGGGTTTGACGTCCGCGACGCAGACGAGATTCTTTTTTATCCATCGTCAGCCCCTAATTACTTCTTCTTGGTTTCTTTGATCTTAACCACTTCGTCCGAATAACGGACGCCCTTGCCCTTGTAAGGCTCGGGGGCGCGGTAAGCGCGAACTTCAGCGGCGACCTGGCCGACCTTTTGACGATCGATACCCTTGATCAGGATCTCGGTCGGGGTCGGGGTTGCCACGGTGATGCCTTCTGGCATCGCGTGCACAACCGGGTGCGAGAAGCCCAGCGACAGGTTCAGCTTGTCGCCAGCGGCTTGCGCCTTGTAACCCACGCCGACCAGGTTCAGCTTCTTCTCGAAGCCCTTGGTGACGCCGGTGACCATGTTGTTCACCAGGGCGCGCAGCGTGCCGGACATGGCGTTCGCTTCGCGGCTGTCGTTGGCCACGTCGAAGGACAGGGTGCCAGCGTTGTTTTCCACCTTGACCAGGCCGTTCAGGGCCTGGGTCAGGACGCCCAGCGGGCCTTTTACGGTGATCGCTGCTGCGGAGATGGCGACTTCAGCGCCAGCTGGCACAGCGATAGGCATTTTAGCTACACGAGACATTATTGCTCCTTACGCGACGTAGCAGATGACTTCGCCGCCCACGCCGGTGGCGCGCGCTTTGCGGTCGGTCATGACGCCTTGCGGGGTCGACACGATGGCAACGCCCAGGCCGTTCATCACGGTTGGGATCTCATCCTTGCCCTTGTACACGCGCAGGCCCGGACGGGACACGCGCTCAAGGCGCTCGATAACAGGACGGCCTACATAATATTTCAAACCGATTTTGAGTTCCGCTTTGCCACCGGCTTCGGCGACTGCGAAATCTTCAATGTAACCCTCGTCCTTGAGGACGTTGGCAATCGCTACTTTGACTTTCGACGATGGCATGGCCACGGTCGTTTTTTGAACGCCTTGGGCGTTGCGAATGCGGGTCAGCATATCGGCGATAGGATCGCTCATACTCATTGCTTGTTCTCCTATTACCAGCTGGCTTTAGTCATACCCGGAATCTCGCCACGCATGGCGAATTCACGGAGCTTGATACGGCCCAGACCGAATTTACGGAAGGTGCCGCGTGGACGACCGGTGACGGCGCAACGGTTGCGCTGACGGGTCGGAGCGGAGTTGCGTGGCAGCGCCTGCAGTTTCAGGCGGGCTTCGTAACGCTCTTCTTCCGTCTTCGACTGGTCGTCGATGATGGCCTTCAGCGAGGCGCGCTTGGCAGCGAATTTGTTTGCCAGGTCGACACGCTTCTGTTCACGGTTAATCAGTGCGAGTTTTGCCATGATCTATTAGTTCCTGAACGGGAATTTAAAGGCGGCGAGGAGCGCTTTGGCTTCGTCGTCGGTCTTCGCGGTGGTGGTGATCGAGATGTTCATACCACGCAGCGCATCGATCTTGTCGTACTCGATCTCTGGGAAGATGATCTGTTCCTTGACACCGATGTTGTAGTTGCCGCGACCGTCGAACGAACGACCGGACACGCCACGGAAGTCGCGCACGCGCGGCAGGGCCACGGTGATGAAGCGATCCAGGAACTCATACATGCGGGCGCCGCGCAGGGTCACCATGGTACCGATCGGATAGCCTTCGCGGATCTTGAAACCCGCGATGGCCTTGCGCGATTTGGTGGTCACTGGCTTCTGGCCGGCGATCTTGGTCAAGTCGCCAACGGCGTGCTCGAGCACTTTCTTGTCGGCGATCGCCTCACCCACACCCATGTTCAGGGTGATCTTGGTCAGGCGTGGCACTTCCATGACGGACTTGTAACCGAATTTCTCGGTCAGTTCGCCAACGATTTTGTCTTTATAGACTGCTTGCAGACGGGCCATTTCCCATTACCCTTTCACTACTTCGCCGGAGGACTTGAAGACGCGGACTTTTTTGCCATCCACTTCCTTGAAGCCCACGCGATCGGCCTTGCCGGTCGCAGCGTTGAACAGAGCAACGTTGGACACGTGAATAGGCATGGTCTTGTCGACGATGCCGCCAGTTACACCAGTCATCGGGTTCGGTTTGGTCGCTTTTTTAGCGACGTTGACGCCTTCAACCACGACGCGCTCAGCGTCTACACGCTGTTGCACGATACCGCGCTTGCCCTTGTCTTTACCGGTCAAAACGATGACTTCGTCGTTTTTACGAATCTTATCCATTTACTGACTCCTTACAGGACTTCCGGTGCCAGGGACACGATCTTCATGAACTTCTCAGTGCGCAGTTCGCGCGTGACAGGTCCGAAGATACGGGTACCGATCGGTTCCAGCTTGGCGTTCAGCAGAACGGCGGCGTTGCCGTCGAACTTGACCAGGGAACCGTCTTGGCGGCGCACACCTTTGGCGGTGCGCACGACCACAGCGTTATAAATTTCACCTTTTTTGACACGGCCGCGTGGCTGGGCAACCTTGACGGTCACCTTGATCACGTCGCCAATGCCTGCATAACGGCGCTTGGAGCCGCCCAACACCTTGATGCACATGACTTCCTTGGCACCGGTATTGTCGGCCACTTCGAGCCGGCTTTCAGTTTGAATCATAGTATTCTCTTTCCCAACTTAAGCCGAAGAATCCACACAATATGGACCTCTCGGTCAGTCTTGGTCCCGCCATTGCGCCATCGCTGGCACGCTGTTTGGGTGCTTGACCTTCATACAAGTACTGACCCGCGGTCCATGTCTGCGGAGAGACACTTTGCGGCGTTACATGAACGAAGCCCGCAAGTATTACACACAACCTGCGGGCTTGCAAGAACTAATTGAAAACCGCCCCCATCCGGGGACGGGGGCGGGGCTCAATTAAACGATTTGTGCAGCTTGCACTACACGAGTCACCGTCCACGCCTTCGTTTTGGAGATCGGACGACCTTCCTGGATCTCGACCGTGTCACCGGCCTTGACCTGGTTGGATTCGTCGTGCGCGTGGTATTTCGCCGAGCGCACGATGATCTTGCCGTACAGAGGGTGCTTCACGTGACGTTCGATCAGAACGGTAACGGTCTTGTCCATCTTGTCGGACACCACTTTACCGATCAGCGTGCGCTTGAGCGACTGTTTCACTGGTTGGTTCATTTGGCTTCCTTCAGATTCATTACCGTTTTTACACGCGCGATGTCGCGGCGTACCTTCTTGAGCTGCGAAGTGTTGCTCAGTTGTTGCGTAGCGGTTTGCATACGCAGACCAAACTGGGCCTTCAGCAGATCGTTCAGCTCTTTTTGCAGAGCTGCCTGGTCTTTGCCGCGGAGTTCAGATGCTTTCATATTTCACTCCTATTATTGGCCAACCTGGCGCACCACGAAGGTGGTAGCCAGCGGCAGTTTGGCAGCAGCCAGGCGGAACGCTTCGCGCGCCAGTTCTTCTGCGACGCCATCCATTTCGTACAGGACTTTGCCCGGACGGATTTCAGCGACGTAGTACTCTGGGTTACCCTTGCCGTTACCCATGCGGACTTCGGCTGGCTTGTTCGAGATCGGCTTGTCCGGGAAGACGCGGATCCAGATACGGCCGCCACGTTTGATGTGACGGGTCATGGCGCGACGTGCCGCCTCGATCTGGCGCGCGGTGATACGGCCGCGAGCGACCGCCTTCAGACCGAACTCGCCGAACGACACCGCGGTGCCCGCGGTGTGCGAAATGCCGGTGTTGCGGCCTTTCTGTTCCTTACGGTACTTCCTGCGTGCTGGTTGCAGCATGGTTATTCTCCTGCTTTCTCAGCCACCGCCGGCTTGGCGGCGCGGCGGGCGGCTGGCGCGCCTGGTTTGGCGCCTGGACCTGGACGTGGACGGCCGGATGGCTTGCCGTCGTCACGGCGTGGGCCGCGTGGTTTCTTCTCGTCCGCTGGGGTATCGATGACTGGCGCTTCGCCGGTCGGCGAGCGATCGCCTTTGTATACCCACACCTTGACACCGATGATGCCGTAGGTGGTCGAGGCTTCGGATGTGCCGTAGTCGATGTCGGCGCGCAGGGTGTGCAGAGGCACGCGGCCTTCGCGGTACCACTCTTTGCGCGCGATCTCGATGCCGTTCAGACGGCCGGACGACATGATCTTGATGCCCAGGGCGCCCAGACGCATGGCGTTCTGCATCGCGCGTTTCATCGCGCGGCGGAACATGATGCGCTTTTCGAGCTGCTGCGAGATCGAATCGGCGATCAGCTGCGAGTCGATTTCCGGCTTGCGGATCTCTTCGATGTTCACGTGGACAGGCACGCCCATGATCTTGGTCAGCGCGGACTTCAGAACCTCGATGTCCTCGCCTTTTTTACCAATGACCACGCCCGGACGCGAGCTGTAGATCGTGAAGCGGGCGTTCTTGGCGGGACGCTCGATGACGATGCGGCCGACGGAAGCGTTCTTCAGCTTCTTTTTCAGGAACGCGCGCGCCTTCAGATCTTCGTTCAGCATGGCGGCGAAGTTGCCGTTGCCGGCGTACCAGCGCGATGCCCAGTTACGGGTAACCGACAGACGGAAGCCGGTTGGATGAATTTTCTGACCCATCGTGGCTCCTTAGTTTCCGACGGTCACGTAAACGTGACAGGATTGTTTCGAGATACGGTCACCACGGCCTTTGGCGCGAGCGGTGAAGCGCTTCAGGATCGGGCCCTTTTCGACGTAGATCGTTTTCACGAACAGCTCGTCGATGTCGGCACCATCGTTGTGCTCGGCGTTCGCGATCGCGGACTCCAGCACTTTCTTGATGATGGCCGCGCCTTTTTTCGGGCTGAACTGCAGAATGTTCAGCGCAGCGTCAACCTTTTTGCCACGGATCAGGTCAGCCACCAGGCGGCCTTTTTGATCCGACAGGCGCACGCCTTTGAGGATAGCTTTGGTTTCCATTATTTCTTAGCCTTTTTGTCAGCAGCGTGGCCCTTGAACGTGCGGGTCAGCGCGAATTCGCCGAGCTTGTGACCAACCATGTTCTCCGAGACGTACACGGGCACGTGCACCTTGCCGTTGTGCACGGCAATGGTCAGACCGATGAAGTCAGGCATGATCGTCGAGCGACGGGACCAGGTTTTGATTGGCTTTTTGTCTTTGGTCGCTTGCGCGGCTTCGACTTTTTTCACCAGGTGGGCGTCGCAGAACGGCCCTTTTTTCAATGAACGAGTCATGGTTTATCCTTATTTCTTGCCGCGGCGCGAGACGATCATCGAAGAAGTACGCTTGTTGCTGCGAGTCTTCTTGCCCTTGGTCTGCTGGCCCCATGGGGACACTGGATGACGACCAGCCGCCGTTTTACCTTCACCACCACCGTGCGGGTGATCGACCGGGTTCATGACCACACCGCGAACGGTGGGACGAACACCGCGCCAGCGCATCGCGCCGGCCTTGCCGATCTTGCGCAGGCTGTGTTCGGCGTTGCCGACTTCGCCCACGGTCGCGCGGCACTCGATGTGCACGCGGCGCACTTCGCCCGAGCGCAGACGCACTTGAGCGTAGGTGCCTTCGCGGGCCATCAGCACGACGCCGGCGCCGGCGGTGCGGGCCATCTGGGCGCCCTTACCTGGCAGCATTTCGACGCAGTGCATCACGGTACCGACCGGGATGTTGCGGATAGGCAGGCAGTTGCCCGACTTGATAGGCGCTTCCGAACCGTTCATCACGCTGTCGCCGACGCTCATGCCCTTGGTGGCGATGATGTACTGGCGCTCGCCGTCGGCGTAGCACAGCAGGGCGATATTCGCGGTGCGGTTCGGATCGTATTCGATACGTTCCACTTTCGCTGGAATGCCGTCCTTCTGACGCTTGAAGTCGATCAGGCGATAGTGCTGCTTGTGACCACCGCCGATGTGGCGGGTGGTGATGTGGCCGTTGTTGTTACGGCCGGCGGTCTTCGATTTTTTCTCAACCAGGGCGGCGAACGGACGACCTTTGAACAGGTCGGCGTTGACCACTTTCACCATGCCGCGACGGCCTGGGGAGGTTGGCTTCATCTTTACGAGTGCCATTATTTAGCCTCCTCGGAGAAATTGATTTCCTGGCCAGGTTTCAGGCACACGAAAGCACGCTTGGTGTGGTTGCGGCGACCGATGAAACGGCCCGAACGCTTGACCTTACCTTCGCGGTTGACGGTCTGCACCGATTCCACTTCCACCTTGAACAGCAGTTCAACGGCGGCCTTGATTTCCGGCTTGGTCGCGTCAGGCAGAACCTTGAACACGATCTGCTCGTTCTTTTCCGCGACCATGGTGGCCTTCTCGGAAATTACCGGAGCTACCAGCACCTTCATCAGGCGCTCTTCGCTGTGTTTGATGACTGCGCTCATGCCAGCATCTCCTCAATCTTGGCCAGTGCCGCCTTGGTGACCAGGATCTTCTTGTAGAAGACCAGCGACATTGGATCTGCGTGACGTGGCTCGACAACCAGCACGTTCGGCAGGTTACGGGAAGCCAGCAGCAGGTTTTCTTCGATGTTGTCGGCGATAATCAGTACCGATTCCAGGCCCATGCTGTTCAGCTTTTGCGACAGCAGTTTGGTTTTTGGAGCTTCGATAGCGAAATCTTCAACCACGACCAGGCGCTCTTCGCGAGCCAGCTGGGACAGGATCGAGCAGATACCCGCGCGGTACATCTTCTTGTTCACTTTATGGGTGAAGTTCTCGTCGGGCGAGTTCGGGAAGATGCGACCACCGCCGCGCCACAGTGGCGACGACGACATACCGGCACGAGCGCGGCCGGTGCCTTTTTGGCGCCATGGCTTCTTGGTCGTGTGGTGAACTTCTTCACGGTCCTTCTGCTTACGGTTGCCGCTGCGAGCGTTGGCTTGGTAGGCGACCACGATCTGGTGGATCAGCGCTTCGTTGTAATCACGGCCGAAAACGGTGTCAGCGGCGGCGACGTTCGAGGAGGCTTGACCTTGAGCATTCAAGAGCTTGAGTTCCATCGTTTAAGCTCCCTTCTTTGCTTTAACTTTGACTGCGGGCGACACGACCACTTGGCCGTTCTTCGCGCCAGGCACGGCGCCTTTGACCAGCAGCAGCTGACGGTCGGCGTCGATGCGAGCGATTTCCAGGTTCTGGGTGGTAACGGTGACGTCACCCATGTGGCCGGTCATGCGCTTGCCTGGGAAAACACGGCCTGGATCCTGCGCCATACCGATCGAGCCTGGTACGTTGTGCGAACGGGAGTTACCGTGGGTCTGACGACCGGAAGCGAAGTTGTGGCGCTTGATGGTGCCGGCGTAGCCTTTACCGATGCTCACACCTTGCACGTCGATCTTTTGACCGACTTCGAACAGGGAGGCGGCGATGACTTCGCCAGCTTTCAGTTCAGCGGCCTTGGCTGCGTCGATGCGGAACTCTTTCAGCAGAGTACCGGCTTCGACACCAGCTTTGGCGTAGTGACCCGCAGCGGCTTTGGTCACGCGGGAGGCGCGACGTTGACCGAATACGACCTGAACAGCGGTGTAACCATCCGTTTCAGGAGTTTTGATTTGCGCAATACGGTTGTTGGACACGTCCAGCACGGTGACCGGGATCGAGTCCCCGTCATCGGTGAAGATGCGCATCATACCAACCTTGCGACCGAGGAGGCCTAGGCTCATTTTTTCTCCATTCCCACCTACGATTGGGCGGGGCTTTGTTGAACTACCAAAAAGTGATACGGATCAAATAAAAAGACGTATCCATACCGAAGCCAGCTAGTGTACTTCGCTTTGCCCCTTGACGCAACAACTTAGTACGAGGTATGGCAAATATTTCGGGCCGAACCAACAGCGACGTCCGGGGTCCGAGCCGGCGGGTCGGACCCCTGGTTTCGCCGCCGGTTTTCAGTCGCCGATCTGGTACCAATCGACCTTGCGGGTGGCCACCATCACGGCCGCCAGCGTGGCGAACAACAGCAGCGCGCCCAGCGCCAGCGCGTTGCTTTCCGAGCTGAGCAGGCCGTACAGCGCGCCGTAGAGCAGGGTCAGCGCGGCGCCGAAGGCGAGGCCCCGGCGCCAGTCGCGCAGCACGTGGGCCAGGTAGTAGCCGGTGAGCGCGATGCAGGCGCCGCTGGCCACCAGGTAGGCCGCGACGAAGGGGAAGTGCTCGGACAGGCTCACCAGCAGCAGGAAGAACAGCACCAGCGCCAGCCCCACCAGCGCGTACTGCACCGGGTGGATCGGCAGGCGCTTCAACACCTCGAACACGAAGAAGGCGGCGAAGGTCAGCGCCACGAACAGCAGGCCGTATTTGGTGGCGCGGTCGGCCTGGCTGTAGATGTTGACGGGCTCGACGAAGGCGACGCTGAAGTGGTCCAGTTCATCCGCGCCACCCGCGCGCGGCGCCGCCTGCGCGCCAGGCGTGCCCGGAGAGCCCTGCGCGCCGCCCTCGGCGTTCCAGCCCGCCTGCGCCATACGCGTCAGCTGCTGCTGCACGTTGCTGGCCAGCGAGGGCACGCGCCAGCGCGCCTGGAAGCCGGCGTCCGTCACGCTGCGCTGCTCCGGCAGGAAGCGGCCGCCGAACTGCGGGTGCGGCCAGCCCGAGGTCAGGCTGACGATGTTGTTCTTGCCGACCGGGACGAAATGCTGGCGCTCCATGCCCGCCAGGTTCAGCGCGAACGCGAACTTCACCTGCGCCGGCGCGGCCAGCGCCTGCTCGCCCAGCCGGGCGTGCAGCCCTTTCTGGAACTGGCCCAGCCGGGCGCCCTGCTCGAACTCCACCGGCTGGCCGTCCCAGTTGACGCGGGGGATGTCGCGCAGGCCGCGCACGTCCTCGATCGGCAGCGACAGATACGGCCGGCCGGCCAGCGCCACGCGCGCCTGCGCGTCGGCGCGCGGCAGGTCCGCCATGGTCGGCAGCGTGAAGTCGCCGCTGAAGTCGTACTGGCCGCCGTACACCAGCACCTGGTGGATGCCCCGGTAGCGCCGCTCGGTGCCCATCCTGCCCGTCACCCGCAGCTCGTTCGGGTAGACCAGGTGCTGGCGGCGCGTGGCGCTGGCGGTGACGGTCGGATTGCCGTTGCCATCCCGCCCGCGCACGTCCACCGTCTCGGTGTAGGGAATCACCAGCACCGGGCCGATCACCGTCTGCTGGCCGACGGAGTCGCTGGCGATGCTGCGCGCGGCCTCGTCGCGGTAGGCCATCCGCTCACGGATGGTGGCCTGTATCATCAGCAGCGGCACGCCGATCAGCAGCATCAGCGCGGCGATGATGGCCAGTTTGAATATCAGTTTCTTTTGCATGGCGCTTCCTTGGGTTGGGATGGCGCCAGTGTAAAAACCTTGTGTGCGGTGACGATGCGCCCTGTGTGAAGTCCCTACATCGAAAGCGGCAGCGGCAACGCCAGCGTGGCGCGGCAGCCGCCCTGCTCCGCGTTCTCCACCGTCACCGCGCCGCCGTGCAGCGCCGCGACCTCGCGCGCGAACGGCAGGCCCAGGCCCGTGCTCTTGCCGGAATCCGGCCGGGGCAGCGAATAGAAGCGCTCGAACAGCCGCGCCATCGCGTAGGCGGGGATGCCCGGGCCGTCGTCGCGAACGGAGACGATGGCCTGGCCGGCGTCGCGTCCCAGCTCGATGCGCACCGTGCCGCCCCGCGGCGCGAAGGCGATCGCGTTGTCCAGCAGGTTGCCCAGCGCCTGGCGCAGCAGCAACGCGTCGCCGCGCACCGTCAGCGCGGGACCGGCCACAATCTCCACGCGTTGCCCGCGCGCGGCCAGTTGCGGCGCGAAGTCGGCGGCCACCTGTCCTGCCAGCGCGCGCAGCTCCACCGGCTCGGCCACGTCCAGCCGCTGCCGCTGCTCGACCCGCACCAGCGCGAGCAGCTTGTCGATCAGCTGCCGCTGGCGGGCGTTCTGTTCCAGCACATTGCCGAGGAAGCGCTTGCGGTCCTGCTCCGGCATCTCCTCCCGCAGCAGCTCGGCCGAGGCCTGGATCGCGGCGATCGGCGACTTCAGTTCGTGGGCCAGCGTGTGCATCAGCCGCTCCGCGTATTCCTTGCCCTCCAGGCGCGTGCGCATCGCCTCCAACGCGCGGCCCAGGGTGGCGATCTCGTTGTTGCCCAGGTCCGGCAGCGCCGCCTTGCGGCCGGCCTCCACGTCCGCCACATAGGTCATCAGCTTGCCCAGCGCGCGCGACAACCACCAAGCCACGGCCACGCCGATCAGCAGCGACAGCGCCAGCAGCACGGCGCCCCGCCGCAGGATGTTTTGCTGGCCGCGCTCGACGAAGGCCTGCACGCTGGCGTTGGGCTTGGCCACGGTGAGCACGCCGATCACCTTGCCGCCGTCCAGGATGGGCGCGGCCACGTGCATGACGGTGCTGGCCTCGTCGTCCGGATCGGAGCGCGTGCTGCGGGCGCCGTACTTGCCGCGCAGGGTCAGGTAGACGTCGTTCCAGCGCGAATAGTCCTTGCCGACGTCGCGGCCGTCGCTGTCGAACAGCACGATGCCCTTGGCGTCGGTGATGTAGACGCGGTAGTCCAGGCTGCGCTTGGCCACGCCGCTGATGCTGGCGTCGATGTCGCGGCGCGCGTAGGCCCGCATGCGCGGCAGGATGGCCGACGATTGCAGCGTGCCGGCCTTCACGTCGTCGGCGAACACGGTGGCCAGCAGGTAGGCGGTGTCGACCAGTGTGTCCTCCTGCGTGGCGCGCACGCCCGGCTTCACCTCCGCCACGAACACATTGAACAGGAACCACGCCGCCAGGCCGACCACCGCGAGGTAGCCGAGCAGGATGCGCAGGCCGATTCTCATGCCAGGGCCAGGCTGTATCCCATGCCGCGATGGGTGTGGATCGGGTCGGCGTCCGGCGCCACGGCGCGCAGCTTGGCGCGCAGGGCCTTCACGTGGGCGTCGACGGTGCGGTCCAGCGTGTCCGGCGCGTCGGTCCAGACGCGGTCCATCAACTGCGCGCGCGACAGCACGTGGCCGGGATGCTCGATCAGGGTTTTCAGCAGCAGGTACTCGTAGCGGGTGAGGTCCAGCGGCCGGCCGCGGAACACGATGCGCGCCTCGTGCGCGCGCAGCTCGAACGCGCCGGCCGCGTCGCCGGCGCCCTGGGCTTGCGCCGGGCGTGGCGCGGGTGGCGCCATGCGGCGCAGGATCACGCGGATGCGCGCCACCAGTTCGCGCGGCGAGAACGGCTTGGTCACGTAGTCGTCGGCGCCGATCTCCAGCCCGACCACGCGGTCGATCTCGTCGCTGCGGGCGGTGAGGAAGATGATGGGGACGTCGGAGAACTGGCGCAGCCGGCGGCACACCTCCAGGCCGCCGATGTCGGGCAGGCCGATGTCGAGCACCACCAGCTCCGGCGCTTGCGGCGCGCGCATCGCGGCCAGCGCCTGCTCGCCCAGGGTCACGTGCAGCGGCGCGAAGCCGTCCGTGCGCAGCGCGTAGGCGATGCCGTCGGCGATCGCCTGCTCGTCCTCAACGATCAGGATGGTGCGGGCCATGGCGTTTCAAATGGTTCAACATGCCGCAAACTGTACCCATGCCGCCCCGCCCTGTCCAGCCATCATGGCCGGCGCAAAGAAAAAGGCCGGTCCGCGCGAGCGGCACCGGCCTTTCCTGGCGACCGCGGCGTGCGCCGCGGTCTGCCTGAAACCAATTATTGCAGTTTGATTTCGACGTCCACGCCAGCTGGCAGGTCCAGCTTCATCAGCGCGTCAACGGTCTTGTCGGTAGGATCGACGATGTCCATCAGGCGCTGGTGGGTGCGGATTTCGAACTGGTCGCGCGAGGTCTTGTTGACGTGCGGGGAACGCAGCACGTCGTAACGCTGGATGCGGGTTGGCAGAGGCACTGGGCCTTTTACCACGGCGCCGGTGCGCTTGGCGGTGTCAACGATTTCCAGGGCGGACTGGTCGATCAGCTTGTAGTCGAAAGCTTTCAGGCGGATACGGATTTTCTGGTTTGGTGCGGACATGGTATTTCCTTAAAAGAACGAACCGGCGCGGGGCGCGCGGCAATAAGTGAAAAGACTACCGGTACAGCTAAGAGGCGAGATGATACCACCGAAACGGCGGCCATGCTCGGCCTGGCGACAAAAAAAGGCAGCGCCGCGAACGGCACTGCCTTCTTGTCCAACCCGGGCTAATTAGGCCAGGATTTTTGCAACCACGCCGGCGCCGACGGTACGGCCGCCTTCACGGATGGCGAAACGCAGGCCTTCTTCCATCGCGATCGGGTTGATCAGCTTGACGGTGATCGACACGTTGTCGCCTGGCATAACCATTTCTTTGTCCGCTGGCAGTTCGATCGAACCGGTCACGTCGGTGGTACGGAAGTAGAACTGTGGACGATAGTTGTTGAAGAACGGGGTGTGGCGACCACCTTCGTCTTTCGACAGCACATAGATCTCGCCGGTGAAGTGGTTGTGCGGCTTGATCGAGCCTGGCTTCGCCAGAACTTGACCACGTTGCACGTCTTCACGCTTGGTGCCGCGCAGCAGCAGACC
>NZ_FPBO01000083.1 GCF_900116645.1 Pseudoduganella namucuonensis
CAGGTGCAGCGCGTCAAGCAGATCGTCGAGCACCTGAAGACCAAGGACCGCACCGAGCACCTGCACCACACCAGGGTGTACCGTCCATGGGGCTGCTACGCGGGCATCGACGTCGGCGAGCGCTTCCAGGTCAAGCGCATCACCGTCAACCCGGGCGGCAAGCTGTCGCTGCAGATGCACCACCACCGCGCCGAGCACTGGATCGTGGTCAGCGGCACCGCGCGCGTGACCTGCGGCGAGAAGGTGACCTTGCTGACGGAGAACGAATCGACCTACATCCCCATCGGCATGACCCACCGCCTGGAGAACCCGGGCAAACTGCCGTTGCGCCTGATCGAGGTCCAGTCCGGCGGCTACCTGGGGGAGGACGACATCGTCCGTTTCGAGGACGCCTATCAGCGCACATGAGGCGAGCGGCTGGGGGAGGTGTTGTGCCGGTCTGCTGTTAGTCCTTCGCACCGCTTGGCGCTGCGAAGAACTGCCTCTTAATACAGTCGTACGCCAGATGTCATGGACATAACAAAAAAATCCCGCCTGGCATTTGATTTTTGTCAAACAGAAACGCCGGGCGCTGCGGCACGATATCATCGTTGGTCATGTCAGGTATACGCCAAGGAGATAATGTGAAAACTAACCACGATAGGATACGCAAGGACGGTGAATATTCCTCTTGGATGTTGATCCGTTTTAGAGCCGTCGCCGCCGAAATGCGAGCGACTCATGGTGACTGTTTCGCCCTCGCCTTCCTCGAGGACCTGCAACTATCGGCTGAATCCGTAGAACTGGACGGAACAACGCATCGCCGTGCTCGAAAGTAGCACGACAATTAAACTTGGGGTGGGCGATTCAGGAATGGTAATGTTGTATTCACGTTATCGCTCCTCAGAAACAAAGGGAGTTGTGAATTGATGGCAGCGCGCTGCCGTTAGCTCAGATATTTTCTGACCGATTAACCTCTATGCATTCCGCGATGTTGACTAACATAAAGCACTCGGTCGATGAGATCTTCTGGCATTCCTCCGAGAACCATGTACTGTTCGGCGTCATCGTGGCCGGAGTGAACCAAAACTGCATGCGCGCGGTCAAAGATGGTAGCCGTGCGCATGTTGTGCCGTCTTTCAGGAAAAGCCCGCGTTGAGCATGCCATCCCGGTATGGAGGAGAGAATGTGTCACTCTCCGCCGGAATTGCACGGTTTGGCGTTTTTCTGAGGTTATTAACAGCGCCGTATCGGAATTGGTCCTCTGCGCGGCGGAGGCTTTTTGATCAGATTGCATTCGACGCTCCAGATTGGTAGCTGACTTAACCAATATAAAGGGTTTTCAGTGACGGATGTTGAGAAATCTCAGTAGTCCGCGTTGGGCAATTCCTCATTGATTGATTCTGTTCGGGAAGCGCTTATATGGACGCCTCGCGGAGGTCAAGGCGATCCGCACGCAGCCACAATAGCTGCTGCTCCATTCCACATGAGAACTAACGATGCAATCGAGTTTTTCGGATGCCGAGTGCGCCGGCAAAAAGAAGCTGACACGGCGCGACCGCTTTCCTGGCCGAGATCGCAGCCGCAACGCAGTGGCCGGCGTCGGCCGCCATCTTGCCGTAAAACCCCAAGGGCGACGGGCGCGGCCGTCCGCCGATTGGCTTGGAACGCAAGCTGCGCATGTACATCGCGCAGCAGTACTTTGGTCTGTCGGACGAAGGTGTTGAAGATGCGCTCTATCACAGGCAGGCAATTCGAGGCTTTGTTGGCATCGACTTGACGCGCGAGTCGGCACCTGACGCGACGACTTTGCTGAAGTTCCGGCGCCTGCTGGAGCAGAACAAACCGACACAGCGCATCTTCAACGAGATCAGCACCCACCTGGCCAGCAAAGCCCTGACGACGCGGGAAGGGATGATCGTCGACGCAACCTTGATCGCCGCGCCACCTTCAGCTGTTCTCGCTGTTTGCTTTCGCAAGTCTAGTGCTGGCACGCGGATTCCTCGGCAGCCAACACACCCAAGCTACGTATCGAGTGTGAAAAAACGGCAAAGGGTAAGCCCAAAGAGTCGTTTCCAGCCTCATATCGGTCCGTTCTTCTTGTGTTTGTCAATCAAGGTGTCGCCAAGCTGATTGCATCTGCCCGGAGGTGCTCGAAACCGAATTATTCAGCGCTTTCCTAGCGCGCGACGCTCCGGCCTGGTCATAGAACCTGCCATGCATGTACACGCCTTGCGCCGGAACAAGTAGATCTTTCGGTCGGCCAGACGCCGTACCGGACTGTTCGCATCGGCGAGGAGCCCAAGCCGATGGTAAACGGTCGGAGAAGTTAGGCTTGACCACAGTAGCAAAGAGCCCGCAAGCCACGCTATCGAACACGGCACCCATCGTCGTATATTGCGCGCTGGACAAGATGAAACGGAATGTTCTTCAGTTGCAAATAGAGTTTTGCATCTTCGACACCGGAAATGCCTGCAATAGCTCGTGCACGGTCGAACACCGTGGCGGTGAGCGCATCGATTCTACGTGTTGGGGGATGGCGGTTGCACAGCGTTGCGTCGTCAACAGCGTCGCTCCTGCTATGCTCTATAGTCTCCTGTGTTTCTGGTGATAGAGCCGCACTGCAACGAGGAAGATCGCCATCAAAGAGGATGGGGACGCTGGTGCCGGGACTGCTGTTCATTTCATGCCTCATGCGCTTTGCGGTGATGCCCTTACTATACCTCCCTTGGTTGCATCACACGTTGATTGCAATCAAGTCACAGGACAGCAAATCTGGGAAGTGCCGCGCCAGACGGTGTACAGGCGCCTCACCGCCAAGGTGCCGCAAGAAGCGGACGCGGAGATCTGCTGCTGTGCAGGCTGATCGACGAGGAATCACGAACCGGCCGTAGTAAGGTGGCTGGCGCAAGGTGGTGTTCCTGCGCGGTGCGGGCCACCTTAAAACGGAAACGTGTGCGCGACCGATGCGTGGCATGGGCTTGGCGGGCACGGCGCCGCTGCCGAAAATGTGGACGACGCATCCGAAGGACAATGTCTACCCTATCTGCTGCGAGGCGTGCCGTGACGTGGCCGAACACAGACTTGACATATATTGGCGGGCGGCATCGCCAATCTGATGGCGATGATCGATTGGTATAGTCGCAAAGTGCTGTCTTGGCGGCTGAACGGTATGGACGCGTCATTCTACGTGGATTGTCTGGAGGATGCCCTGCGCGAGCATGGCAAACCGAAGTGTTCAGCAGCCAGGGCACGCAGTCCACGAGCGAGGCCTTCACGGACGTGCTAAATCGCGAAGGAGGGCGGTAGCATGGACGGGCAGGGCCTGGCATTGGACAACATCTTCGTCAAGCGCCTGCGGAGTAACGTGAAGCACGAGGACGTGTACCGGAAGGGCTACGCCAACATCGGCGGGCTGATGGCGGGACTGGCGCAAATATTTTGCATTCTACAACGCGGAGCGGCCGCACTAGTCCCGCGCATATCGGACGCCGACCTACGTCTATTCCCACTGGAGGGTAAAGCCCTCCAGCGGCACGGAGAAAGTACGACGGGGCCGCGCCGACCAGCTGCAGTGGTGAAACGGACACAGCTTAAACTCGCTGAGAATTGTCTTGACCGATGTGCCACTTCACTCTGTACTGAGCAATATCCGCAGGAGCGTCGTTGCTTTGGAACTATTTCGCCCGGCTGGGGTGGCGGAATCCGGATTGTGTTGGTCGCATCAGGAGTGTTCGGAGTGGATGTCCGATCCGTATTCGTTTAGATATGATGCGTGTCAGCAAGGAAAAAGGATTACGGCTTGTCAAGGAGTAAACGCTGTGGGGGCGCCGTGTCTGGTGCGGTAGAAAAATAATCCTTGAAATGACATCAATTGACACTTTTTCGCGGCTCATAAGTTCAACCGCTTCTTGGTGATTGTCCAATGTCAGCTTGGCTATGGCTTTGTCCACTACATCACGCTTATGGCTGTTTTTGCGTCGTTCCATGTACGCCCCCCGGCATTTGCAAACATTAAGTTACTTAAAGGTATATTAGTGCTTGTTGGCACGAATTGACAAACATCAACCATGCAGAAGCGCGAGCTGGATTTTGTTGTAATTTTTCAATAATTGCATAATGAAAGTAACAACCCCGCGCAACTCATAACCGCTTGATTCTGTTATTGAAATGTAAAAATTTACTCCGGGATTTGCAGGCTTTCGCTAAATCGTGACAATTCCTTGCAAATCAGCCGGGGCAGGGCGGTGTCCTCGGGCATGAATTGCGCACTCGCTCGCCTTGGCACGCCAGTCTTTCGACTCCCAACCCTTGCCTTGCGAGTCATACGATATCATCGCCTCGGTGCCGTCGCGATATGTCGCCAAGGGGGCCGACGTCGCAGTTGCATCGACCATGCGATGGCAGACACCCACTTTCATCAGTGAGGCAGCTCAACGGCGTCAAGCCGGCGATGGACGGGACAGCCCATGTGGTCTGATGAGGGATCCGGTGGAGCATCATGCCGCACGGCTCGGCGGCGTAGTCCGTCCACTATCACCGGGAAACGTTGATGTGGCCGTGGCCGGTGTGCCGTGCAGCCCGATGCAGCCGAGGTGGCCGCGCCGCTTTCGCCCGGACGCCAAGCGGATGGCGGCGGCCACCCGACGCGCGCATACTGCCGCGACTTGCCTACCCACCGGAGCTGACATGACACGCACCGAGCCACCATTGCCAGGGGCCGCCACGGTTCCCGCCGCCGCCTACGCGCGTATGTCCAGGGACGTGCAACAGTACTCGGTGCAGCATCAGCTGGACTGTATTCAGGCCTACGCGGCCGCCGGCGGGCTGGCGGTGGTGCGCACCTTTGTCGACGAGGGACGCAGCGGCCTGTCGCTGGAGAACCGGCCGGGCCTGCGAGCTTTGCTGGCCGAGGCCACCGGCGCGGCCTGCGCCTTTTCCGTCATCGTGGTCTACGATGTCAGCCGGTGGGGACGCTTCCAAGATACCGACGAGAGCGCGTTTTACGAACACCTGTGCCGCCGCGCGGGCGTGTCGGTGGTGTATTGCGCCGAACAGTTCGTCAACGATGGTTCGCCGATGGTGGCCCTCATGAAAAGCGTCAAGCGCATTATGGCGGCCGAGTACAGCCGCGAACTGGGCGTGAAGGTGCACTTGGCGCAGTGCCGATTCTCGCGCATGGGCTACAAGCAGGGCGGGTTGCCGGGATTCGGCCTGCGCCGGTTGGCGGTGGCCGCCGACGGACAGATCGGCGCGCAGTTGCGGGCGGGACAGCGTAAGCCGGGTACGACCGACCGCGTGACGCTGGTCCATGGCACGGCGGACGAGGTGGCGCTGGTGCGCCGGATATTCCGGCTGTACACGGAAGAGGGCTGGAACGACACCCGGATCGCGGCGCAGCTGCGCGCCGAGGGGCGCATCAACCACCTGGGCAAGTCGTGGGACCCCAACTCCGTGCGCCGCATTCTGATAAATGGGCGGTATTGCGGCGAGATCGTGTACAACCAGACCACCCGCCGACTGCGGGGGCCAGTGACGCGGAACCCGGAGCGGCTATGGATACGCTGCGATGGCGCGCTGGCGCCGATGGTGACGCGCGCAGCCTTCGAGACGGCGCGGCGCATCCGCGCCGGGCGGGCCAGCGGCCCGGAGCGCGAGGACGTCCTAGAGCTGCTGCGCGCGCTGCACCGGCGCCACGGCGCGATCAGTGCGGCGCTGTGTGTCGCTGCGGGCCTGCCCGGGCGCGAAACCATGCGCAGGCTGTTCGGCGGCTACGTGGCGGCCTACGCGGCGGCCGGGCTGCCGCCGCAGCACACCGAGGCTGGCGCGCTCGGCGTCCGCACCATGCGCACGCTGGTCGAGGCCATGCTGGCACGGGTGACGGAGAAGGCCGAGCGGGCCGGCGCCACCGTCCACCGAACGCGGGTGTGGAATGTGCTGCTGCTCAACCAATCGCTGACCGTGAAGGTGTCGATCGCCTCGTGCCGGTGCTATCCCGGCGCGTGGCATCGCTGGCGCGTGCCGTTGACCGCGGGCAGCGCGGCGGACTTTGTATTGTGCGCGTTGATGGACACGGCGAACGCCGAGGTCAGCCGTTATCTGCTGTTGGCGTCCGGGGAGGCGCGCGGTGCCTCCGTCTATCTGAGCGAACGGACCGTCGGCCGCTACGCGCGGCATTGCTTCGCCAGCCTCGACGAGGTGTTCGGTTTGGCCTCTGGCGGCGCCTAGCGCGCGCCGTGGCATGGCGCGTGCCGAGGATGGCTCGTGAATGCAGTACGAATAGTGGCGTCCTTTCTGCTTCATCCGCCCATGCAATGCAAAGCAAGCGTGTCCAGAATTCTTCAAGTGTTCATGGTGAATCGCCACGAGTATTGTAGACACTCCTGAGCCATAATTTAGGGCAAAGGAGCAGTTATGAGCGACAAGAGGTACACCGAAGAATTCAAGATTGCGGCAGTCAAGCAGGTAACTGAGCGTGGTCATCCAGTCAGCGAAGTCGCCGAGCGACTTGGCGTCAGCATTCACAGCATCTACGCCTGGGTAAAGCGCTATGAGACGCCACCGGCGGAGCGGGCTGCGGCAGATGCTAAAGATGATGAACTGCGACGCTTGAAAGCAGAGCTGAAGCGAGTAACCGAGGAGCGCGACATCTTGAAAAAAGCCGCGGTGTACTTTGCCAAGACGTCCGGGTAA
>NZ_FPBO01000018.1 GCF_900116645.1 Pseudoduganella namucuonensis
CCACAAAGTGGCGCTGCGCCACGCTCAGGTCCTTGACCTTGGCGCGCACGGGCAGGGCGACCTCGAGCCGCTCGAACAGCTTCTCGGCCTCGGCCTCGATGCGGCGCCAGTCGACGCGGCCGGCGGGGCCGCGGCAGGGCTGGCGGCCCACGTAGATGTTCTCGGCCACGGTGAGCTCGTCGAACATCACGGTTTCCTGGTGCACGGCGGTGATCCCGGCGCGCATGGCTTCCTGGGCGCTGCCGAAGGCCACGCGCTGGCCGCCCAGGGTGATGCTGCCCTCGTCGGGCTGGTAGATGCCGGTCAGCGTTTTCACCAGGGTGGACTTGCCGGCGCCGTTTTCGCCGATCAGCGCCATCACCTCGCCGGCGCGCACCGTGAGCGCCACCTTGTTCAGCGCCGTGATGCCGGCGAAGCGCTTGGTGATGCCCTCCAGCGCCAGTATCGGCTCGGCCAGCGTGGCCGGGGGCGCCGTATCAAGCGGCGTGCCGCCCGCGGCGCCATGCGGCGTCGCCGCCCGCATGGCCGGCGGCGCGCCGTCTGCTAAATTCAGTTGCATACAGCTTCCTGGTCAGAAGATCTTGGCGAATTTGTCGACGTTCTCTTTGTTGTAAGTGAACGGCGCACCCATGGCGGCTTCGCCGGTCGCGTCGATGGCGATGGTGCCCATGCGGCCAGCCGAGACGTTGCCGCCCGCCTTGGCTTCCGGAGCGCCCTTGACGAACTGGTAGGCCGCGTAGGTGGCCGCGTAGCCCAGGTCGATCGGATTCCAGATCGCGAACTCGCGCACGGCGCCGCTCTTCACGTGGCCCGCCATTTCGGATGGCAGCCCCAGGCCGGTCACGTACACCTTGCCCACCAGGTTCTCGTCCACCACGGCCTTGCTGGCGGCGTTGATGCCAACCGTGGTCGGGGCGATGATGGCTTTCAGGTTGGGATTGCTGCGCAACAGGCCGATGGCTTCGCGGTAGCTTTTGTCCGACTGGTCGTCGCCGTACACGGTGGCCACCAGTTTCAGCTTGGCGAATTCGGGCTTGGCCAGCTGTTCCTTCATCACGTTGATCCAGATGTTCTGGTTGGTGGCCTGGGCGGAGGCGGACAGGATGGCGATTTCGCCGGCGCCGCCGATGGCGTCGGACGCCATCTGGATCTGCTTCAGGCCGATCAGCCCCGCGTTCGAAGGATTCAGCTGCATCAAGCGGCCTTCCTGCGCCAGGCCGCTGTCGAAGGAAATCACCTTGATCCCGCGCTGCATGGCCTTCTTCGTGATCGGCACCAGCGCGTTCGGGTCGTTGGCGGAGATGACGATGGCGTTGACCTTCTGGCTGATCAGCGAGTTGATGATCTCGATCTGTCCCTCGGCGTTCGGCGTGGTCGGACCCGTGTAGATGATCTCCACGTCCTTCAATTCCTTGGCCGCCTCGTCGGCGCCGGCGTGGGCCGCGTCGAAGAAGCCGTTGCCCAGGCTTTTCACGACCATGGCGATGCGGACTTTTTCAGGCTGCTTGTTGCAACCGGCGACGCCGACCAGCAGGGAGGCGGCGACGGCCGCGAATACGAGTTTCTTGAGTTTCAATGCGAGGTCTCCGATTGGAACATGGCTGGGGACTGGAAGTCGAACGCCGGATTAAAAGGGGCGGTGGTCATTTGCGGCGGCATGGCTTCGGGTTCGACCGTCACCACGCGGATGCCGGATTGCTCCATCAGTTGCACCGCGGAGTCGGAGGCGTGGGTGTCGGTGATCACGGTGGACACGCGATTCAGGCCGCACAGGATCAGGCCCGCCTTCTTGGCGAACTTGGAGCTGTCGGCCAGGACGATCAATTCCTCGGCCTGGCTGATCAAACGCTTCTCGGCCTGGATCAGCAGCGGATCGGCCTCCATCAGGCCAAGCAGCGACAGGCCGTACACGCTCATGAACATCTTGGCGGCGTAGTGGTGCTGGGTGATGTCGTTGTCGAAGGGGCTGAGGATCACGTTCTGCTCGCGGTACACCTTGCCGCCGGGGAGGATGATCTCGTTTTCGCTGGAGACGAGCAGACGCTCGGCCATCAGGAAGGAATTGGTCAGGATCTTGAGGTGCTGGTCGACCAGGAATTCGGCCATCATGAAGGTGGTGGTGCCGCCGTTGATGATGATCGTTTCGCCGTCGGTGCACATGCCGGCCGCGTAGCGGGCGATGGCGCGCTTGCAGTCGGCGTGGGCCTGGATGTTGTTCTGGAAGGTCTCGCTGGTGAGCGGGAAGCCGCGCTTCTTCTGCTGCAGGTTGGCGGCGCCGCCCCGGGTGCGGGTGAGCAGATTGCGCATCGCGAGCCAGCTGATGTCGCGCCGGACGGTGGCGGGGGAAGCGTTGAGCCACTCCACCAACTGGGGAACGCTGGCCGTATTATGTTCGGCGAGCAGCTTCAACAAACGTTTACGGCGCTTGTGATTTACCATTTTCGTCTCCTTTTATTAACCTACTCCGGTCTTCGCTACGGCTTGCGGCGCCGTTGGCCATCCCGGGTTGATCGCTTTATTAATTAGAGACTAATCACTTCGATCCCGCCAGTCAATCAACGAGCAATCAATAAGTTGATTATTTCCGACGCGCCGCGCCGCGCTTTCGTGATTACAATCAACCAGATGATTATTTCACTCTTAGTCACCATGTTGATTGCTTGCGCATTGACACCCCATGGCCCGCTGATTTCTACTGGTTGCAGTGGCCCACGAGGCTAAAAGGCATCACAAAACTGCACACATACCAACGATGGAGAACAGCAATGAATGAAGCAAAGCAGAAAGAACCGATCACGTCTCTATGGGATGACAGCGCAGCGGCCGCGATGAGCGAGCCGGAACTGCTGCTGTACCGTTCCAACCTGCTCGGCTCCGATCTGCGCATCACCAATTTTGGCGGCGGCAACACCTCGGCCAAGGTCGCGATGACCGATCCGCTGAGCGGCGAGACGGTGGAAGTCCTGTGGGTGAAGGGTTCGGGCGGCGACCTGGGCAGCATCAAGCTCGATGGCTTCTCGACCCTGTACATGAGCAAGCTGCAGGCCCTGAAAGGGCGCTACCGCGGCCTGGCGCTGGAGGACGAGATGGTGGCCTACCTGCCGCACTGCACCTTCAACCTGAATCCGCGCGCGGCCAGCATCGACACGCCGCTGCACGCCTACATCGACCGCAAGCACGTCGATCACATGCACCCGGATTCCTGCATCGCCATCGCCGCCTGCAAGAACAGCAAGGAACTGACCGCCAAGATCTTCGAGGGTGAACTGGGCTGGCTGCCATGGCAGCGTCCAGGCTACGACCTGGGCCTGAAACTGGAAGCGCTGTCGAAAGCGCAACCCGAGCTGAAAGGCATCATCCTGGAAGGCCACGGCCTGTTCACCTGGGGCGACACCGCCAAGTCCTGCTACGAGACCACGCTGGCGATCATCAAGCGCGCCGAGGAATGGCTGGCCGCCAACGTCAAGCAGCCCGTGTTCGGCGGCGCCGGCGCCACCGCGCTGCCGGCCGGCGAGCGCGCCGCCCTGGCCGCGCGCCTGATGCCTCTGCTGCGCGGCAAAATCAGCAAGGATGAATTCAAGCTGGGCCACTTCGACGACAGCGACGCCGTGCTGGAATTCGTCTGCAGCAAAGACCTGCAGCCGCTGGCCGCGCTGGGCACCTCCTGCCCGGACCACTTCCTGCGCACCAAGATCCGCCCCTTCGTGGTCGATTTCGACCCGGCCAAGCCGGACTTCGACAAGCTGGTGGGCGGCCTGGACGAGGCGCTGGAACAGTACCGCGCCGACTACCGCGCCTACCACGAGCGCTGCAAGCATGACAACAGCCCGGCCGTGCGCGACGCCAACCCGATCATCTACCTGATCCCCGGCGTCGGCATGCTGTCCTTCGCCAAGGACAAGGCCACCGCGCGCATCGCCGCCGAGTTCTACGTCAACGCCATCAACGTGATGCGCGGCGCGAACGGCGTGGACACCTACGTCGGCCTGCCGGAACAGGAAGCCTTCGACATCGAATACTGGCTGCTGGAAGAGGCGAAGCTGCAGCGCATGCCCAAGCCGAAAAGCCTGGCCGGCCGCATCGCGCTGGTCACCGGCGGCGCCGGCGGGATCGGCCAGGCGGTCGCCCGCCAGATGCTGCGGGAAGGCGCTTGCGTGCTGCTGACCGACATCGACGGCGAAGCCCTGGCCGAGGCGCACAAGTCGCTGGCCAAGGTGGCAGGCAAGGACAACGTGGCCAGCATCGTCGCCAACGTGACCAGCGAAGCGGCCGTGGAAGGCATACTGGAAGAGGCGGCACTGCGCTTCGGCGGCGTGGACCTGCTGGTGTCGAACGCCGGCATCGCCTCCTCGGCGCCGCTGGACGAGACCACGCTGGAGATCTGGAACCGCAACCAGGACATCCTGGTCACCGGTTACTTCCTGGTCAGCCGCGCGGCCTTCCGCGTCATGAAGCAGCAGAAACTGGGCGGCAGCATGGTCTTCGTGGCCAGCAAGAACGGCCTGGTGGCATCGGCCGGCGCGTCCGCCTACTGCACCGCCAAGGCCGCCGAGATCCACCTGGCGCGCTGCATCGCGCTGGAAGGCGCGGCGCACGGCATCCGCGTCAACGTCGTCAATCCAGACGCCGTCATCCGCGGCTCGCGCATCTGGGACGGCAAGTGGAAGGAAGAGCGCGCGCAGTCCAACAAGATCGATACGGACAACATCGAAGAGTTCTACCGCCAGCGCAGCATGCTGAAACTGAGCGTGCTGCCGGAGGATATCGCGGAAGCCGTGTACTTCCTGTCCAGCGACAAGGCGGGCAAGAGCACCGGCAACATCATCAACGTGGATGCCGGCAACGCCGCCGCGTTCACGCGTTAATTAGTCGATAGACGAAAATAGGACGATCCGGCCCCGCGCCGGATCGTCCGTATAAAGGAGACAAGCATGAAAGCAGTGATCGACAATGGCCTGGTGGCCGAGCATAACGCCAAACTGCAGGTGAACCTGCAAGCCGACTACGACGCGCTGGCCGGCATCCTGGCCCGCCGCGGACAGGACATCGAAAAGCTGACGGCCGCCGCGCAGAGCTTCGCGGTGGCGCTGCCAAGCTGGGGAGTCGGCACTGGCGGTACCCGTTTCGCGCGCTTCCCGGGCAAGGGCGAGCCGCGCAACGTGTTTGAAAAAATGGAAGACTGCGGCGTGATCCACCAACTGACGCGCGCCACGCCGGCCGTGTCGCTGCACTTCCCGTGGGATAAGACCGACGATCCGAAAGCGCTGCGCGAAATCGCCAATGGCTACGGCCTGGGCTTCGACGCCGTCAACTCGAACACCTTCCAGGACCAGCAGGGCCAGGAACACACATATAAATATGGCAGCCTGACTTCCAACAACGCGGCCACCCGCGCGCAAGCGGTGGCGCACAATATCGAATGCATCGAACTAGGCCAGGCGCTCGGCTCCAAGGGCCTGACGGTGTGGGTCGGCGACGGCGCCAACTTCCCCGGCCAGCACAACCTGCGCGGCGCGCTGGAACGCTACCTGGACAGCATGCGCGGCATCTACGCCGCGCTGCCGGCCGACTGGCTGATGTACATCGAACACAAGCTGTTCGAGCCGGCGTTCTACGCCACCACCATCGCCGACTGGGGCACCAGCTTCGCCTGCGCCACCGAACTGGGTCCCAAGGCCAAGTGCCTGGTCGACCTGGGCCACCACGCGCCGAACACCAACATCGAAATGATCGTCGCGCGCCTTGCCCAATTCGGCAAGCTGGGTGGTTTCCACTTCAACGACAGCAAATACGGCGACGACGACCTGGACTCGGGCAGCATCAATCCCTTCCAGCTGTTCCTGGTCTTCAACGAGCTGGCCGACGCGGCGCAACGCGACGGCGCCGGCTTCAAGCCTTCCTACATGCTGGACCAGTCCCACAACGTGACCGATCCGATCGAGAGCCTGATGAACAGCGCGGTGGAAGTGCAGCGCGCCTTTGTCCAGGCGGCATTGGTGGACCGCGACGCGCTGAAGCGGCACCAGGACAACAACGACGCGCTGCAATCGGCGCAGGCACTGAAGCACGCCTACCGCACCGACGTCAGCGCCATCCTGGCCATGGCCCGCGTGCGTTCGGGCGGCGCGGCCGATCCGGTGGCGCTGTACCGCGCGTCCGGTTACCGCGAGCAGGCGGCCGTGAACCGTCCAGCCAAGGCTGGCGCCAGCAGCAGCGGCATCGTTTAAACCGCCGCGGAGTCCGAGGATATGAGCGAGCGCGTGATGCGCAGGACGGCGGCCGCCCGTTTGATTCCCTGCGCATGGCTGGCGGCGGCGACGCTGACCGGCGGCGGGGCCATTTTATCGGCGGCGTATGCCCAGGGCGCCGGCCCAAGCACGGCTACAGGGGCGTCCGGTGCCGCCGCCCCGGCACGCACGGCGATGGCCACGGCAGCCGCCACGCTGGCCGGCGAGCCGGTGCTGTCCAACCGCATCGCCGACGTGGCGGCGCGGCTGGCGGCGCCGCCGGACGACGCCCGCGCCATGGTGCGCTGGTGGTGGTTCGGCCCGGCCGTTTCCAAGCCCCAGCTCGAACGCGAAATGCTGGCCATGAAGGCCGGCGGCTTCGGCGGTTTCGAGATTCAACCCGTCTACCCCATGGAACTGGACGACCCGGCGCGCGGCATCCGCAACGTGCCCTACCTGTCGCCGGACTTCCTGGACGCGGTCACCTTCGTCAACAACAAGGCCCATGAGCAGAATCTGCGCGTGGACATGACCTTGGCCAGCGGTTGGCCCTACGGCGGCCCCAACGTGCCGGTCACCGAGGCCGCGGGCCGCATCCGCGTGGCCACGGCCGTGGTGCCGCCCGGCGCCGACTCCTACGCCATGCCATCGGTGATGAGCGGAGAGCGGCTGATCGCCTCCTTCATCGGCGACGGCAACGACAAGCAATACGACGCGACCCGTCTGCGCCTGCTAGATGGCGCCGAGAATCCCGCCAACGGCGGCGCGCAGCCGCCAGCGCAGGGCGCCGTTCCGGCCACCGGCGGTGCTGTCGGCCCGGGCATCGCCCGGGTGCCGGCGCGCGCGACGATCGCGGCTTCAACGCAAAATCGCGTCGTCGTGTTCTATATCGCCAGCCGCACCGGCCAGCAGGTCAAGCGCGCCGCGCTCGGCGCCGAGGGCTTCGTGCTGGACCACCTGAGCCGCAGCGCCATCGACCGCCACCTGAACACGGTGGCCGAGCCGCTGTTGAAGGCCTTCGGCGACAAGCCGCCATACGCCGTGTTCTCGGACAGCCTGGAGGTCTACGGCACCGACTGGACGGACGACTTCATCGCCGAGTTCAAGCGCCGCCGCGGCTACGACATCAAACCGCACCTGCCCGCGATCTACAGCGGACAGGGCGAGGACGCGCCGGCGCTGCGCCGCGACTGGGCGCTGACGCAGACGGAGCTCGTCAACGAGCGCTATCTCACGCCGGTCAACGACTGGGCTGCCGCCCGCAACACGCGTTTCCGTTCGCAGACCTACGGCGAGCCCGCAGTGTCCATGTCCAGCAACCGCCTGGTGCATCTGCCGGAAGGCGAGGGCCCGCAGTTCCGCACCTTCTCGTTCACGCGCCTGGCCACGTCCGCGGGCCACCTGTACAACCGTCCGGTGATCTCTGCCGAGACCTGGACCTGGCTCAATTCCCCCGCCTTCAGCGCCACGCCGCTGGACATGAAGGCCGAGGCGGACCGCATGCTGCTGCAGGGCGTGAACCAGTTCGTGGGTCACGGCTGGCCCTACACGCCGCCCGGCACGCAGGAACCCGGCTACGCCTTCTACGCCGCCGCCGTGTTCAACGACCACCAGCCATGGTGGAGCGTGATGCCGGACGTGAACGCCTATCTGCACCGCACCAGCTACCTGCTGCGCCAGGGCCGGCCCGCCAACGAGGTGGCGGTGTTCCTGCCGAACGACGATGTCTATGCCGCGCTCACGCCGGGCAAGGTCTCGCTGTCGGCCGAGATGCACAAGCACGTCACGCCGCGACTGATCGAGCAGGTGCTGGACGCCGGCCACAATCTGGACTACGTGGACGCGGAATCCATCCTCGCATTGGGCCTGCGCCATCCCGTGCTGGTGATGCCGCACGTGACGCGCCTGGCGCCGGAAGTGCTGGCCAAGCTGGCCGACTACGTGCGCGGCGGCGGCAAGATCATCGCCGTCGGCGGCACGCCATCGCTGGCGCCCGGCTATGTGGACGCCAGGCGTGTCTCCGCGCAGGTGGCGGCCGCGTCGCGCGCGCTGTTCACCGGACCGGTGGTGCAGCTCGTGGCCGACGACGCCGCGGTGGGCGCGGCGGTCGCCAAGGCGCTGCCCGGCGATTTCCGGGTCGCGTCGAACGCATCCGACGTGGGCTTCATTCGCCGCAAACTGGCGGACGGCGACATCTACTTCATCGCCAACACCAGCAACCGCGAGGTGCGCACCACCGCCACGCTGCGCGCGCCGCGCTCCAACGCGGTGTGGTGGAATCCGCATGATGGCAAGGCCACGGCGGTTGCCGTGAAACCGTCGCTGGAATTGCGCCTGGCGCCGTACGAGTCCCGCGTGCTGGTGTTGACGGACAAGCCGCAAGCCGCCGCGCCGGCGCCCAGGCTGGCCGCGCCCGTGGTGCTGGCGGATCTCGGCCGCGACTGGCGGTTCGCCATCGCCGGGGAGAAACCGGCGGCGATGCCGGAACTGCGCTCCTGGACCGACGACGCCGCCACCCGCTTTTATTCGGGCGAGGGCGTCTACACCAGGGACGTGAACCTGGACGCCGCCGGCATCCAGGGCGCCCGCGTGACGCTGGACTTCGGCCAGGGTACGCCGCTGGAATCCACGCCCAAGGTCCCGAGCGGCATGCGCGCGATGCTGGACAGCCCGGTGCGCGAAGCCGCCGTCGTCTATGTGAACGGTCAACGCGCCGGTTCGGTGTGGCGTCCGCCATACCAGCTGGACGTGACGCCGCTGCTCAAGGCCGGCGCGAACCGCATCGAGGTGCGTGTGGCCAACCTGGCGCTGAACGGCATGGCCGGCCAGGAGCGTCCCGACTACCGCCTGCTCTCCGCCCGTTACGGACAGCGCTTCGTGCCGCAGGATACCCATCTGATCGAGCCGCGCCCTTCGGGCATGCTTGGCCCGGTGCGCCTGCTGTCGGAGAAAACCCTATGAGGAATACCATGCATGCACGTTGGATGCGGGCCGCCGCCGGGGGCTTGCTGGCCCTGGCGATGTCGGTCGCGGGCGCCAAGGACTACAGCGTCGAGGCATACGGCGCCAAGGCCGACGGCACGACGCTCAACACGAAATCGATCCAGAGCGCCATCGACGCCGCCGCGAAGGATGGCGGGACGGTGGTGTTCAAGCAGGGCACCTACCTGAGCGGATCGATCTTCGTGAAGAGCGGCGTGACGCTGCGCATCGACAAGGGCGTGACGCTGCTGGGTTCCCAGCGGCTGGAGGACTATCCGGTCCTGCCGACCCGTATCGCGGGCATAGAAATGCGCTGGCCGGCCGCGCTGGTGAACGTCTACGAGCAGAAAAAGGCCGCGATCGAAGGCGAGGGCACCATCGACGGCGACGGCAAGGTGTTCTGGGACAGCTATTGGACCCTGCGCAAACAGTACGAGCCGCGCGGCCTGCGCTGGGCCTCGGACTACGACGCCCAGCGTCCGCGCCTGATCCAGGTGTTCAATTCGTCCGACGTGAAGGTGGGCGGCGGCCTGCTGCTGCGCCGATCCGGCTTCTGGACGCTGCACATCTGCTATTCCATCGACGTCACCATCGATGGCGTGGTGATACGCAACAACGAGGGCGGCCTCGGACCGTCCACCGACGGCATCGACATCGATTCATCGAAGCGCATCCTGGTGCAGAACGCGGACATCGACGTCAACGACGACGCCCTGTGCATGAAGGCCGGACGCGACTCGGACGGCCAGCGCGTGGCGCGCACCACCGAGGATGTGGTGATCCGCGACTCCATCGTGCGCGAGGCGGCCGCCGGCGTCACCTTCGGCAGCGAGACGGCGGGGGGCTTCCGCAACATCGAGGTCTACAACATCACGGTGCTGAAAAAGACGCCGGTGGGCATCCTGTTCAAGTCCGCCCACACGCGCGGCGGCTTCGGCGAGAACCTGCGCATCCACGACATCACCATGACCGATGTTCCCGTCGTTCTGCGCGTGACCATGAACTGGAATCCAAGCTACAGCTACGCCGAGATCCCGAAGGACATCAAGGATTATCCGCCGTACTGGAAAGTGCTGGCCACGCCGGTGCCGAAAGAGAAGGGCATGGCGCGCTTCAAGGACGTGCGGATCTGGAATATCAAGGCCACGGGCGCCACCACCGCTTTCGAGGTGGATGGCTACAAGGAGGCGCCGCTGGAGCGTTTCAGCCTGAGCAAGCTGGATATCCAGGCGAAGAAGGGCGGCTACATCTACGACTCGAAGGACTGGCAGTTCACCGATGTGAAGCTGGCGCTCTCGACGCCGGTGGACCTGGAAAACGCCACCTCCGTGCGCGGCCTGCCGGCCGGAACCTCCGTGGTGCGCGCCCGCCAGGCGAAGGAAGATCCCACCAAGAAGAGTTTCGAGGAACAGGACAAGACCTGACATGCTGAAAAAATCCCTGATGTTCGCCGCGCTGGCCGGCGCCATGTCCATGGCCAGCGCCCAGCAGTATCCTTTGCCGACGCCGGCCATGCAGGCCATCGTCGACAAGGACACCGGCCGCCATTTCGGCGACGCGCCCGCCGATGGCGGCCCGCTGGCCACGGACCTCTCTCCGGCCTTGCGTCACGCCGACATCGACAAGGCGCTGCGCAAGGTGGCGGACTGGCAGCTGGCGCGCACGCTGAAAAACGTCGACCGCATCTGGACCTCGGCCGTGCTGTTCACCGGCTTCATGGCGGCCTCCGAAGCCACCGGCGACAACAAGTACCGCGACGCGATGCACGCGATGGGCAAGCAGTTCAACTGGGAGCTGCGCAGGGAGTATCCGGACGCTGACGACCTGAGCGTGGCGCAGACCTACCTTGAGCTGTATTTCCAGGACCCGTCGCCCGAAAAGATCGCGCCGACGCGCAAGCATCTCGATATCCTGATCAACCTGAAGACCATGCGGCCGGGTGACGAGCGCCTGCCCTGGTGGTGGTGCGACGCGCTGTTCATGGGGCCGCCCGTGTGGCTGAAGATGTACAAGGCGACGGGCGAGCGCAAATACCTGGATTATGTGCACGAGCAGTGGCGCAAGACCTCGGACGCGTTGTACGACAAGCAGGAGCACCTGTACGCGCGCGATGTGGGCTATATCGGCAAGACCGAGCCGAATGGGAAGAAGATCTTCTGGTCGCGCGGCGAAGGCTGGGTGATGGGCGGCCTGGCGCGCTCGCTGGACCTGATTCCGGCGGACGATCCGCGGCGGCCGTTCTACATCCAGCAGCTGCGCGAGATGTCGGCGCGCATCGCGTCCTTGCAGGACAAGGATGGATTGTGGCACGCCGGCCTGCTGGACCCGGCCACCTACCCGCTGGCGGAGACTTCGGGCGCCTCGCTGTTCGTGTATGGCATGGCGTATGGCGTGAACCGGGGCCACCTGGACGAGAAGACTTACCGCCCCGTGATCGAACGGGCGTGGGCGGGGCTGCTGCGCAATGTGTACGCGGACGGGCGCCTGGGCGGCATCCAGCAGACCGGCGCCGAACCGGCGTTCTACCGGCCGGCGTCCAGTTTCAACTATGGTGTGGGCGGCTTCCTTCTGGCGGCCGCCGAATTGAAGAAGATGACGGCATCGAAGGAGGTGATGAAATGACAAGCAAGGCGTTCCGCATGAAGCTCAAGCCCGGCACGGTGGAGGAATACAAGCGCCGGCACGACGAACTGTGGCCGGACCTGGGCCAGGCCTTGAGCGAGGCGGGCATCTACGACTACTCGATCTTCCTGGACGAGGAAACGCTGCACCTGTTCGCGGTGCTCAAGCTGTGGCCGGACAACAAGATCGAGGAATTGCCGGCCAAGCCGGTGATGAAGAAGTGGTGGGACTACATGGCGGACCTGATGGAAGTGGAGCCGGGCAACCGTCCGCGCGAATGGCCGCTGGAGCAGATGTTCCATTTCGCGTGAGCCGGTGGCCGCTGTCACTTGCCCGCGCTCAGCAAGCCCCGGCCCCGCAACCATTCCTCCGCCCGGCGCGGCCATTCGGAGGCCGTGCCCAAGCCATCCTTCATCCCCATCCCATGGCCGCCATGCTCGAACAGATACATCTCGGCCGGCACCTTGGCCCGGGTCAGCGCCTGGTAGAACAGGATGCTGTTCTCGACCGGCACCGCCTGATCCTCCTGCGTATGGATCAACAGCGTGGGCGGCGTGGCGGCGCTGACTTGCCTCTCGACCGACATCAGTTGCACCGTCTCCGCCGTGGGCGAGGAACCCAGCAAGGCCTTGCGCGAGCCCGCGTGCACGGCCGGCCCCTCCATGGCGATCACGGGATAGAGCAGCATCAGGAAGTCCGGCTTGCCGCTGATGGCGTCCAGCGCGGCGCCGGTGCGGCCGGCGGCGTGGTCGAACAGCGTGCCCGCGCTGGCCGCCAGGTGTCCGCCGGCCGAGCTGCCCATCACGCCGACGCGCGACGGGTCGACGCCGAACTCCTTGGCGCGCGAGCGCACCATGCGCACGGCGCGCAGCACGTCCTGCAGCGGTGCCGGATGCCCGAACTCCGCCATGCGGTATTTGAGCACGAAGGTGGTCACGCCCAGGGTGCCGAGCCAGTTGGCGTACTGCGCGCCTTCACGCTCCGCGGAAAGGCGCACATAGCCCCCACCTGGGCAGATAATCACCGCCGTGCCGTTGGGACGGTCCACGGCGGGGCGGAACACCGTCAGCGTGGGTTCGCTGACATTGGAAATGCGGCCATCGCTCAGCTGTTCGGCGCCGATGGCGCGGGCGCCGGGAACGCCCTCGGGCCACAGCGGCAGCGCCGGATTGGCGAAGGCGAACGCGGTAAGACTGGTCATGATCGTGGCAAGCAGGATTTTCTTCATGGAGAGTAGCAGATGATGAATGTGAAGGTTGTTCGTATGGTACTAGGTGGCGGGGCTTTGCTGCTAGCGGCGGCGGGCCACGCCTCGGCGGTGGATCTCTTCAATGGCAAGGACTTCAGCGGCTGGGAGCTGCAAACCACGCCGGCGGCGCCGATGAGCGCCGCGTTCACGGTGCGGCCGGGCGGCGTGATCGCCTCCAGCGGCCAGCCGTCCGGTTTCCTGGCCACGACCGCCAGCTACCGCAACTACCGGCTGCACGTGGAATGGCGCTGGACCGCCAAGCCGGGCAACGGCGGCGTGCTGCTGCACATCAGCCCGGGGCCGATGGACCGGGTGTGGCCGGTGAGCCTGCAGGTGCAAACCAAGCATGGCAGCGTGGGCGACATCCTGCCGATGGCGGGCTACGGCTTCGCCGAGCCGCCCACCAGCGCCCCGGGTGCCCAGCCGGTGATCAAGGCCCGCATGGCGGCGGACAGCGAACTGCCGGCCGGGGAGTGGAACAGCGCCGATATCGTGAGCCGCGACGGGACGGTGGAGGTGACGGTGAACGGCGCGGCGCAGAACAAGGTCACGCAGGCGTCCCCGCGGTTCGGACGGATCGGCTTCCAGCTCGAAGGGGCGCCGTACGAGTTGCGCGGGGTGGCGCTGACGCCGCTGGACTAAGCCCGGCGGCCAGGCGCCCGCGGATGCTATTTGCGCTTGAGCCACGCTTCCGGCACCGGCACGATGCAAATGTTCATCGAACGCCCGTCCTCGGACAGCATGGCGGACTGGATCTGGATGCGCGTGCCGTCCGCGTTGAAAGTGGGATGCGGGTGGTCCGCCGCCGTCGTCTTGTGGCCGGCCGTCAGCGTGATCATCTCGCGCGTGCGGCGGTCGATCAGGTAGACGCTGCGGCTGAAATCATCCCCCACGGCCCAGCGTCCGTCGGACGAGCCGTGCACGTGCCACAAGCCGCTGCCGGACGGCGTCTGCCCCGCGATGGTCATCTCCCGCGTGCGCAGGTTGACGATGGCCAGGCCGCTCGGCTTCTCGCGCGTGCCGGTGATGCCCCAGCCCTCTTCCTGGCCGGGGTTCGCGCCGCCCACACCGGTGGCCGCCCCGTCCACGCCCCCACCTCCACCCGGGATGGGGCGGTGGCCCATGATGGCCATCGCCACCTCGTCCTTGGAAATCACCGCCTCGTGGGTCACCCATTCATACGGCGCCTCAGGATACAGCGGACGCAGGCCGGTGCCGTCCGCCTTCACGGTCCAGGTGCGTTGCGGCGATTTGCCGCCGGTCTCCCAGCAGAACACGATCTCCCCGGGATTGAACAGGTTGGCCTGGATATGGCCGATCTGGAACGGCACCGACACCACGTGCCTGATTTCGCCCGTGCGCACGTTCATGCGCGCGATGCCGTTCGGTCCGGCGCCCATCTTGCGCGGGCCGAACGCAGGCTCGATCTTGGTGCCCGGCGCAAGGTGCTTGCCGGCCTCGCCCGCGCCGACGCGGAAGTAGGCCCATTCCTCGTCCGCGTCCAGCGCCATGTCGCCGCCGGCGCCCAGTTGCTCCGGGGTGGTGCCGCAGATGCGCTGGTAGGCGTCGGCGGGCTTCATCGTCCCGGCCTTGCTGTCGGCCAGCAGGCGCGCCAGGTCCACTTCCACGATTTGCAGACGTCCAGGCGCGCTGTCGTTGCGCATGAAGTAGAGCTTCATCGACTTTTGCGCGAGGTTCAGCATGCCGGTGTAGCCGCCCTCGGTCACCTGCACTAGGTCGCCCGTTTCCTCGTTGACGGCCATGGCCTCGCCCTTCACCCGGTTCGAGCGGAACACCAGCCACTTGCCGTCCGAGGTCCATTGCGGGTGGGTGGGGTAGATCTTGGAATCGCCCTGCGGTTTGCTGGTGAGGAAGGTGAGCATGGTGCCGGTCACCGGGTCTTTGACGACCTTGCGCTCGGACGGGAAACGCTTGCCTATCTGCGCGTGCGCCGCGGTGCTGAACGCCAGCGCCAGAAGGACCGGCAGCGTGGCTGCCAGGATGGATCGGGATGTCATGATGGCTGAGGGATGTGAGGTGTAGGGAGTCCGATTGTCATCCGTTTCAAGGGGCTGGACTGCTCATCTTACTGATTCTTTGAAAGCCGGCTGAAGGGCGCGAAAAGGCATCGCATAAAATGAACCCATGAACCGATTCCTGAAGGCGCTGGGCTGCGCCGCACTCTTCACAGCCCTCTCCGCGAACCTCTCCGGGGCGCAGGCCCAAACCCCGCTGCCGGCGGCCGTCAACACCGATCCGGCGAAAGCGCAGGTCACGTTGCCGGAGCCCGCCAACGCGGCCCTGCCGACACTGTTTTTCATAGGCGATTCCACGGTCCGCAACGGCAAGGACGACGGCCAGGGCAAGGGCGCGGAAGGGCAGTGGGGCTGGGGCAATCCCATCGCCGCCTATTTCGATCCAGCCAAGATCAACGTGGTGAACCGCGCGGTGGGCGGTTTGAGCAGCCGCACCTACGTCACCAGCGGCCACTGGCAGCGCACCCTGGCGCTGGTGAAGCCGGGCGACGTCGTCATCATGCAGTTCGGCCACAACGACAGCAGCGCCATCAACGACAACAGCCGCGCGCGCGGCACCATCAAGGGCACGGGCGAGGAAAGCCAGGACATCGACAACATGCTGACCGGCCAGCGTGAAACGGTGCATAGCTACGGTTGGTATCTGCGCCGCTTCGTCGCCGATATCCGCGCCAAGGGCGCCACCCCCATCATCTGCTCGCCGATTCCGCGCAAGCGCTGGGACGCCGAGGGCAAGATCCGCCGCAACCGCGGCGACTACGGCGGCTGGGCGGCCGACGTGGCGCGCGTCGAAAAGGTGGGCTTCATCGACCTGAACGAGATGGCGGCGCGCAAGTACGACGAAATGGGGCGCGACGCGGTGATGAAGATGTTCCCGCTGGTGACACCCGATGAAAGCGTGCACACCAACCTGGCCGGCGCGGAGCTCAACGCGCGCCTGGTGGTCTCCGGCATCAAGGCGCTGCGCGTGCCGGTGTTGGCCGCCGGGCTGGGCGCAAGGGCCGCCGACGTGGCGCCGGCCGAGGACGAGCGCCCGGTGGTGGACGCGGCCAGGGTGCCGGCGGACCGCCCGCGCGATCCCTCGCTGCCCAACCTGCTCATCGTCGGCGATTCCACGGTGCGCAGCGGCGGCGCGGGCGGCGCGATCGGATGGGGCGAGCGCATCGCCCCGTATTTCGACACATCCAAGGTCAATGTCGTCAACCACGCCATCGGCGGGCGCAGCAGCCGCACCTTCTTCACCGAGGGCCGCTGGGACAAGGTGGTGGCCCAGATGAAACCGGGCGACGTGGTCCTGATCCAGTTCGGCCACAACGACGGCGGCCGCATCGGCGACCCGGCCATGAAGAATCGCGCCTCGGCGCCCGGCACCGGTTCCGAGACCGTCGAGGACACGCGGCCGGACGGGGCCAAGGAACAGGTCCACACCTTCGGCTGGTACATGGCGAAGTACGTCGCGGACGCGAAAGCCAAGGGCGCGTCGGTGGTGCTGCTGTCGCCCGTTCCGCACAAGGACCGCTGGCAACAGGAGCGCGACTTCGCCACCTTCGCGCAATGGGACGCCGAGGTCGCGAAGGCGGGCGGCGCGCAGTTCGCCGACCTCACCATGGCCATCAGCGAGGGCTATCGCCAGGTAGGACCGCAAGTCGTGGACGGATACTTTTCCGACGCGCGCACCCACACCAACGACGAGGGCGCGAAGTTCAACGCGCAGCGCGTGGTCGCCGTGCTCAAGGGGCTGCGCGACAATCCCGTGTCCGCATGGCTGTCCAACCAGGGCCAGTCGGTTGCGGCCGCGGCGCCCGCGGCGGCCAAGACCGCGTCCCCGGGCGCGGCGGTGCCATGAGGCGGCTGGCCACATTAGCGCTGTTGGCCATGGCGTCGGCGCCGCATGCGCAGACCTGTTCGGATTGGGGAAAGACCGGCCGCCAGTTGCACGCGGACGACTTCAATGGCGGCCTGGCGCAGTGGGTATCCGAGTTCAAGCCCGTCGCAGGTTCCGCCATCGCCGCGGAGAAGGGCAAGTTGCTGATGGATCTCGCGGGGGACGCGACGCTGTGGTTCAAGCCGGCCCTGACCGGCGACGTGCGCATCAGCTACCGCCGCAAGGTCCTGATGGCGGGCGGCGCCAACGACCGCCTGTCCGATATGAACCAGTTCTGGATGGCGTCCGACCCGCGCAACGCCGACCTGTTCACGCGCGACGGCACCTTCAGCCAGTATGATTCGTTGCGGCTCTACTATGCGGGCATCGGCGGCAATACCAACACCACCACCCGGTTCCGCAAGTACGAGGGCAACGGCGAACGCGTGCTGCACGCGGACCTGGCCGACGCGGCGCACCTGTTGCAACCCAACCGCGAGTACGCGATCCAGATCGATGTCTACCAGGGCTGCACGCGCTTGCTGGTGGACGGCCGGGAGTACTTCAGCTTCAAGGACCCGGCCCCACTGCGCGGCGGGCATTTCGGCTTCCGCACCACGCACTCGCGGCAGGAGATCAGCGGCTTCAAGGTGCATCGCCTGCTTGGCGGGACCAGGGCCGGCGTTGTGCCGGGCGCCGGCTCCGGCGTAAAATGACGCGATGAAACCAACCCTGCTGTTCTACCTGTGCGGCGCGCTGCCGCTTGTGGCGCAAGCCGCGCCATGCCTCCCCATCCCCGAGCTGATCGCGCGCGATTCGCAGTACGAGGAGGCGATGCGGGTCGGCGATCCGGCCTTCCTCGAGAAGCACCTGGCGGACGATTTCGTGTGGGTGCACAACCTGGTGTCCTCCATCGACGCCAAGGCGGACCTGCTGGCGAGGGCCCGCAAGCCGGCCTCGATCCCCAAGGCACGCACCACCAGCGAGGTGAAGGCCCACGTGCTGGGCGACACCGTGGTGCTGCGCGGACTGAGTTCGGTGGACACGTGGAACGCGGACGGCAAGACGTGGCGCACCAACCGCTACCAGTTCATGCGCACCTATGTGAACAGCGGCGGCGAGTGCCGCCTGCTGTCCGTGCAGACCATGAAAGTGTGGACCAGCGAGGGCGGAAAGGTGGGCGGGGGATAGTCCCGGCGCCCTGTGCGCCGCGATCTTAGGCGGCGATCCTCCGCAGCGGCGCGTGTTTCGGCCGCGCGCCGGCGGGGCGCGCGGCGCCGATGGGGCTGATGTTGGCCGCCATGGCGCCGAGCTTGAAGACGCTCACCACGTCCACCAGGTGACTGGCCTGCTCGCGCATCGAGCACGCCGCCGCCGCGGCTTCCTCCACCAGGGCCGCGTTCTGCTGGGTGGCCGCGTCCATTTCGCTGATGGCCTGGCGCACCTCGGCGATGCCGCCGCTTTGCTGGCCGCTGGCGCGCGTGATGTCGTTCATGATGCCGGTCACGCGCTCGACGCTGCCCACCACGTCCCGCATCAGCTCCCCGGCCTGGCCGGCCAGCAGGTTGCCCGCTTCCACCTTCTGCACCGAGTCCGTGATCAGGGTCTTGATTTCGCGCGCGGCGGAGGCCGAGCGTTGCGCCAGGTTGCGAACCTCGGACGCCACCACGGCGAAGCCGCGCCCCTGTTCGCCGGCGCGCGCGGCCTCCACGGCCGCGTTGAGCGCCAGGATATTGGTCTGGAAGGCGATGCCGTCGATGACGCCGATGATGTCGACGATCCTTCTGGAGGAGTCGCTGATGGCCCCCATGGTGCCGACCACCTGCGCCACCACCGCGCCGCCGCGGCGGGCGACGTCCGAGGCCTCGGCCGCCAGTTCGTTGGCTTGCCGCGCGTGGCCGGCGTTCTGCGCCACGGTTTCGGTCAAGTCCTCCATGGAATGCGAGGTGCGCTCCAGGGAGCCGGCCTGCGCGGCGGTGCGTTGCGCCAGGTCCTGGTTGCCGCTCGCGATCTGGGCCGAGGCGGCGGAGATGCCCGCGGTCGCGTTATGGGCCTCCGCCACCAGCTTGGCCAAGTTGTCGCGCATGCCCTGCATGGCGTGCAGCAGGCTGGTGTCGTCGCCCGGACGCAGGTTGATCTCCACCGTGAGGTCGCCCGCCGCGATGCGGTTGGCCACGTTGGCCGCCACGGCCGGGTCGTCGCCCAGTTGGCGGAAAAGCTTGCGCAGGATCTGCACGGCCACGCCCACGCCGGCCGCCAAAGACAGGCCCAGTATCGCCAGCAGCTGCCAGTTGGCGGACGCGATGCGTTTCTTGGCGTCCGCTTCGTCGGTGGCATAGCGCTGGTTCGCCAGTTGGACGGTCTGGTCGATGGCGCGGCGGTGGGCGGCGTAATGCGGCGCCAGGCGCGCCATGGCCGCGGCGGCGGCGGCCTGGTCGCCGCGCTGGACGGCGGGCACGAACTCGCTCTGCGCCACGGTGTAGAAGTCGCGGGCGGCCCGGTCGGCGTCCTGCAGCATGCTTTGTTTCAGCGCCGGCTCCAGCGCCTGCTGCTGCCAGAACTTGTGGCGGGTCTCGTAGTCGGCCTGCAGGGCGCGCAGGCGTTCCACCAGCGGGGCCCGCTCGGCGGGGCCGGCGCCCAGCATTTCGTGGGTGACGAGGTAGGATTCGATGATGTAGGCGGGCGGCGGCAGGATGTCTGCCACCAGGTCCTTGCTCTGCACGATGCGCTCGTAGATGGGACCGTCGACGCTGATTTCGCTCATCACCTTGAAGGACCAGGCCCCGTAGGCCGCGTAACCCAGGGTGAAACACCCAAGCAGCAGGGCGAACCGGGTCTTGATGTCGAGCGTGCGCTTCATACGATCTCCAGCGGTGATAGCCGACGGTTGCGGCCGTGCACCGATTTTAGATCAATACCATCAGGAAAGTGTTGGATTGAGAGAGAATTTCTTGTTATGTAGAAATAAATCAATTGGGGATTGCCGCCGGCCGGGTGCGGCGCGGAAGGCGCCTACCCCCGTCCGTCAGTCGCCCACGCCGGGCCGGGGGCCAACACCGCCCAAGCCGCCATTGCGCCCGCCGCCGCCGTTGTTGCGTCCACCGCCGCCAGCGGGGGCGAAGCCGCCGAAGCGGTAGGTCAGCCCCAGGTAGACGATGCGGCTGTCGTAGCTGAAAATGCGCGTCTCCTTCAAGGTGGCGGAGTCGATGAGGGACTTATTCCGGTTGCCGGCGAAGGCGTCCGTCACGTTCAGCACCATGGCGAACTGCGGCGTGAAGGCGTGCCGCAGCGTGAGGTTGACGGTGGTGGTGGGTTGGCGTTCGAGCTGCCCCATCAACGTTTTACCCTGCGCCATGATCATGGCCTGCAACTGGTCCGCCGCGCCGAGCTGGTAATTGACGCGGATGCGGGCCGACAGCGAGTTGACCATGCGGCGGCTTTCCGCGCCAGTGAGTTCCAGCAGGCGCTGCTGGGTGCGCAGCAGGTTCATATTGCCGTTCAGGCTCAGGCCCGGCAGCAGCTTGCCGCCCAGGTTCAGTTCCACGCCGCCGCTGTGGGTGCCGCCCGCGTTGTCGCGCGTGGTCAGCAGCACGGTGTCGTTGATGAAGTAGCGCCGCTCCAGGATCGCGTCGGTCTCCTTGTTGAAATAGCCGCGTATTTTGGTGTCCACGCCGGCGTACTTGGCGTCGTAAGCCACTTCGATCGAATCGCGCTGCGTCGGTTTCAGCCTGGGATTGCCCGAAGAGACATTGAACTCGTCGCGGTAGATGATGAAGGGATTGAGCTCGTTGCCGTTCGGGCGCCGTATGCGGTGCGAATAGGAGAAGCGCAGCTTGGTGCCGTCGTTCCATTTGCGCAGCGCGTAGGCGCTGGGGATCAGGTTGGTGTAGCTGTTGGCGGCATCGATGTTCTGGGTCAGCTGCTGGATGTCCAGCTCCGTGCGCTCCACGCGCAGGCCGCCCTGGATGCCCCAGTAGGCGTCCAGCGGCTTTTCGTAGGAGCCGTACAGCGCGTAGTTCTTTTCCGTCACGCTGAAGCGGTTGGTGCGCTGCGTGTTGACGGTTTCGGCCTGCGTCGCCGGATCGATGTTCACATCCAGGATGTCGTTGCCGCTGCGGGTGCGCGACAGCTTGTAGCCCAGCCGGAGTATGCCCTTGTCGCTGGGGAGCTCGTAGTCGCCGGTGTAGTCGATGATGCGGGTGTCGGCCTCGTTGTTCTGGCGGCTTTGGCCACTGGTGCCGCGCAGCGATCCGGGGGCGTACATGTTCGCGTAGCGATTGAAGGCGGTGTTGTCCGAGTCGGTCACGCGCAAGTCCATTTTGAACTCTTCGCCGTCCGCGCCGCCCTTGTGGTCCCAGCGGGCGCCGAAGCCGGTGTTGCGCCGGTCGCCGCTCCGGGCGCTGGTGCGCACATAGTCGGTGTCCACCAACCGCGCCTGGTTGTAGCGCAGGTAGTGGTCGAGGGATTGGTTGTCGTTGCTGCTGCCGCTGTAGGAGAAGCTGGCGCCCACGGTGTCCTTGGCGGTGGCGTTGTAGTGCACCGATCCGTTCACGCCCACCGTGTCGTTCAAGCCGGTGGAACTACCGGTCTGGGTGCTGTGCAGCATGGCGCCGCTGAACGGGTCGTAGCGGTCGCGCACCGTGCTGCCGACCGAATCGCGGCCATCGTGGCGCACATTCAAGCCGCCCTGCATGCCGAACGGGCCAGTGTTGTACGAGCCGGTCACGGAGGTGTTGTAGCGCCCCGCCGTGCCGGCGTTGGCGTTGATGGCCGCGAAGCCCCCCGCGCGGCGGTTGCGGCGCATGACGAGATTCAGTATGGGGCCGCTGCCGCCCTCGTTGCCGAACTGGGCGCCGGGGTTGTTGATCACCTCGATCGACTCGATGTCGTCGGCCGGGATCGACATCAGCGCCGCGCCGCGGTTATCGCCCTGCATCATGGCCGATGGTTTGCCGTCCACCATGATCTGCACGTTCTGGCTGCCGCGCAAGGTCACCGAGCCGTCCGGGTCCACCGCCACCGAGGGCACGGAATTGAGCGCGTCGGCCGCCGTGCCGTTGGAGCTGCTGGCATCGCTCTTGACGTCGTAGACGTCGCGGTCGATGCGTGTGGTCTGCCGCTCGGCCGCCACCACCACGCTGGCCATTTCGGCCGGGGCCTGGGTGCCGGTCTGCGTGCCGACTGGCGTTTCGGCCGGCGTCTCCGCCGCCTTGGACGGTTCGGCCGCCGGGGCGGGCTTGGGTTTGGCCGGCTGGGGCTTCTCCGGCGCTGGCGGCTTCTGGGCCGTTTGCGCATGGGCGCCGCCGGCCAGGCATAGGCAACTGGCGAGCAAGAGCCGGGATGTGGTCGATGGCTTGGGCAGGTGGTTCACTGTTCGGATTTTCTTTGGTTGCGGCGCGCGCGGATCCGCGTTAACAATCATGCGCCCCGCGCAGCGTAGCGCATGATTGTTAACGCATTGTTTCCAACGCGCGCCGCACGGCTCTTTTATTGGTTGGTCTCGTCGCCCAGCGGCCGCTCATTGCTGTGGGTGGGGCTCGCCGGGACGGCGAAGGACGCGAACGGGTCCGGCCGGACCGGGTCGAAGGCGCCATAACCATCGGCGATATAGGAGGCGGCGGGCAGGCCGGCCTTGCGCATCCCGGCCGCCACGGCCTGCGCCAGCTCATAGGCGCCGTAGTTGCTGTGGTGGGTGTTGTCCAGGTGGCCGGGGCCGGTGGACGCGAAGGCCGCCTTGGACGCTTCCGGTCCCAACGTCTGGTACAGGGGAACGCTCATGGCGTGCAGGTCGATGAAGGCCACGCCCAGTTCCCGCGCCGATTGGCGCGCCGCGTCCGCGTAGTCCTGCAGCGTGATGCCGGCCTTGCCCTGGTCGTCGAAGCGGCGGCGCTCCATGGGCGAGATGATGACCGGCACGCCGCTGTGCGCGCGGATGGCGTCGACGTGGGCCTTGATCTCGGCCTTGTAGGTGGTGAAGGGGCCGCCCTTGCCGTCCTTGATCTGCTTTTGGTCGTTGTGGCCGAACTGCATCAGCACGGTGTCGCCCGGCTGCATGGCGCTGAGGATCTTGTCGATGCGCCGGCGCGCCAGCGAGTCGCGGTAGGTCTCGCCCGATTGCGCGTGGTTGGCGATGGCGATGCCGGGCTTGAAGAAGCGCGGCAGCATCTGGCCCCAGCTGGCGTAAGGCTCGCCCGGCTGGTCGCTGACGGTGGAGTCGCCCAGCAGGAACAGCGTGGGCACCTCGGCCGGGGCGATTTCCAGGGTGCGCACGGCGGGCGCGGCGCCGTTGAATTCCAGCGTCAGGCGCCGGTCCCAGTTCCAGGCTTCCTGCACGGTCTCGCGCGGGGCCTTGAGGGCGACCGAGCCGGCCCGCAGCGTGGCGCCGGCGGGGATCTTCGGCGTGCGCACGTTCACGGTGAAGGTGCGCGTCGCGGTGGCGCCGGCGGCGGTGCGCACGTTTTCCAGCATCAGCCGGCGCAGTTCGGATTTGATGGTGGTGCTGCCTTCGGCGGCGCCGCCCAGCGTGACGGTGACGTTGTAATTGCCCTCGGGGAGGTCGACGGAGAAGTAGGACGGCTTGCCGCCCGCCGCCGGAACCTCGTAGCCGTAGCCGCGCGCCGGCGTGTAGTCGGTGGCGGGGGAGACTGCGGTGTAGCCGGGCGCCGGCTTGTCGCTGAAGTCGAACTTGCGTGGCGCCTGCGCTTGGGCGGCGCAGGCTACCGCCAGCAGCGCCAGGGCGGCGGGATGGAATCTGTGGTTCATGTTGGTTCCGTTGATTATTCGATATGGTCGCCGACCAGAGCCAGGTTCTGGATCGCGGCCAGGCCCCACTGCGCGGTGTCGTTGGTGCTGAGCCACGCCACCTCGTCGACCGGGTTGAGCACGTCCGGTCCGCCGACCCGCACCGTGCGCACCAGCGGGGCGGGGCGCTCGTTGAATTCGCGCCAGGCGCGCTTGGCCAGCGCCGCGTCCTGCGTGCGCCACGCGGCATAGGCGGTCAGGCGGGAATGGCCCACGCGCAGCGCGTTGGTGCCGGTGTGCGATTTGCCCAGGGTCTTGATCTGCAGGTCCTTGGGCGCGTTGTACATGGCGCAGTACTGCAGCCACGCCTTCTCGAAGTCGGCGCGCCCGGTCACCGAGATCAGCTCGGCGAAGATCTCCACCGCGCCGAAAACGGCGTTCAGGTGCGACGCCTGCACGTCCTCGCCCACCATGTTGTGCAGGTGGCCGTTGGCCGGCTCGTAGCCGGCGCGCTCGGCGTTGAAGAAGCCCTTGGGCATGGCGGCGATGTCGCGCATGCCGGTCAGCAGCTTGTCGCGATAGCGCTTGTCGCCGCCGCGCTCCCACTCGGTCAGCCAGTTGCCGGCCAGCGAGCCCCAGTCGGTGCCGAAGGCGGCGCGCACCGGATAGGCGCCGGCCGGCGGCGCGTCCTTCAGCTTGCGCACCGGATCCACGGCGCCCAGCTTGGCGTCCGCGTCCAGCAGCTCGCGCATGATGTCGCCGATGCGCTCGTCGGCCGTCAGGTAGTAGTAGAAGCGGCGGTACACGGCCGCGCTGATGCGCACCTGCTTGGCGCTGCAGCCCCAGTGCTGCACGTTGTGGCGCGAGCCCAGGCCGGCGAACTGGCCCAGGTGGTACATGTCCACCTCGCTGGTGTGGCGCACCATGGCCTCGGCCAGGCGGAAGATGTCCGCGCGGCCGGTGCGCAGGAAGGAATACCACAGCCACAGGTCCGGCGACAGCTCCGAATTGTCCCAGGCGTAGCCGCCCACGTCGTAGCGCCAGGTGTGGCGGTCCTCGTCGTAGGTGTGCATCACGTCGCCGTAGTTCCAGAAGCCGTACCAGTGGTGCTGCTCGACCTGGCTGCGGTAGTAGTCGAAGCGCCGGTCCAGCTCATCCTCGATGCGCGCCTTGAGCGGGTGCGTGCGGTCCGGCAGCGTCCACATGCCGCCGAACACGTTGCATGCCAGGTAGTGGGCCGGCTGGGCCACCAGTTGCGGCGGCTGTCGCACGAAGTCCGCCAGTTGCGCCATGCGTTCGCGGGACGGCGTCGCGTCCAGCGCGAACAGGGTGATCTCGCTGCTGCGGGCCACGCCGACCGGGCTGCCGTAGCCCTTTTCGTAGTCCTCGTAGGTGATCTCCAGGCCTTCGCGTTCGTCCTCGTGGGTTTCCATGCCCAGGCCGTCGTGGTAGAAGCGCATGTCCATGGCCGGCGCGTCGGGGGACCACATCCACAGCGTGACCTCGGCGGCGTCGGTGTGGGCGTTGCGGATGTCGAGCTGGGTGGGGTGGCGCTGCCAGAAGTCGCGCAGGCCGAAGGCCACGCCGCCCGAGACGCCGCCGACGTAGCCGGAGCCCGGCGCGCGGCGGCCCCACGCGGCGTCGATCCAGCCGTGGCCGGGCTTGGTGCGCTTGCGGATCTGGAAGCCGTCGGCCGACAGTTGCGACAGCGTGAAGTCGCCCCAGGCCGGGATCAGGTGCAGGCGCTCTCGCACCTGCTTGTTCATCTGCTCCAGCGGCGGCACCGGCAGGCCCGCCACCTGGGCCTTGCGGAACATGGCGCCCGGATCGCGGCGCAGGCCGGTGAGGGTGCGCACGCCTTCGCCCCACACGCCCTTGTCCTCGCCGGCGAAGCGCACATGGCGGTTGTGCATCTCGTCGCGCAGCGGCACACCGAAGCGCAGGCCGATGCCGCGCACGTAGTCCTTGTGCTCGTCGCCGTCGAAGATGAAGGTGTGCATGACGCGCACCGATTCGGCGCCCGCGTGGAAGTACAGGCGCACGATGAAGGGCAACCATTCGCGCTGGCCGCTGCGGTGCTTGCCCTCTATCCGGAGCACGGCGCGCACCGGGCCGTTCTGCTCCACGGTGACCGATTTGACGGCGCTTTCATGGCTGGTCTGGCGCACGGTGCCGCTGGAGGCGTCCGGCTGGTCGTCGGTCAATGCGACGAGACGGCCGGCGCGGGCGATCTCGCGGCCGTCGCGGCGGATGGAACGTATCAGCTCGGGGCCGTAGCGCAGCACCGTGCAGCGGATCACGCCGGTGTCGACCTCGATGGCCTCGGCGCCGTCCTGTACGCGCACCATGTGGCCGGCATGCGGTTTGGCCTTGCCGGGCTTGATGACCAGGTCCTTCGCCAGGCCGGCGCCGGCCGGAAGCGCGTGCGCGGTCCACTTCAGCGATCCGTCAGGCCAGTAGGCGGTGGGCCAGGTTTGCAGCGGCACTTCGGCGCCGTCCGGCGCGGTCAGCACGAAGGACTGGCCGCCAAGGAAAGCGCCTTTCGGCCAGGGCAGGCCGAGCGTGGCGCCGGCCGACAGCGCGGGCACGGCGCCGTCCAGCCAGCGCAGCGCGGCGCCGGCGGCCGGGTTGAACGCCGGGCCCCCGGCGGGGCGGGCGGCGGGAGGCGTCGTGGCCGGGGATTGCCGCTCCGCCTTGCCGGTGGTCGCCAGCGGCAGGGAAGCGAGTATCGAGGCCTGGATGAAGGAACGGCGGGTAAGTGGCGGCATGATATCTGGGATGTGTGGATGCGCGGCGGGATATCGGGGAGCGATACCGGGGCGGCGATACCGGCCCGCCGCGCGGATGGTGTGTCTTCGCCGCTTACTTGACGGCTGCCAGCGTCACCTTGACCGGCGACTGTGCGCGCGCGGCCTGGGCGGCGACATGGCGGGTCCAGTCTTCCCGGGTCTTGAACTCGCTGCCGCGGTCCCACGCGGCGCCCACGTAGTAGCGCAGCGGCTGGCCGGAGGTGACCGGCGCCAGGATCAGCTGGTTCAGGTCGTCGGCCGCCGTCTTGGGCCCCTGCACCGAGGGGATGATGATCGCGGTGCCGAAGGCGCCATTGCTCTTCTGGACCACCCACTGGCCGATGGCCGGGGCGTTCGGGGCGATGGCTTCGATGGCCGGCTCCTGGCCCTTGTCGGTCGGCGTCCGGTTCAGGCCCACGGCGGCGGTCAGCTGCTTCGCTCCCTCGAAGGTGAAGGTGCTGTCGATCTGGTCGAAATAGCTGCCCGCGTCCACCGTGAAGCGCTTGACCTCCGAGACCTTCACGCCGGCCGCGTCCCAGGCGTCGTAATTCAGTTCGAAGATGGCGCGCACGGGACCGTTGGCCAGCACTTTCCACGTCGCGTAGTTGCGGGCGGTGTGCAGGGCCTTGCCGTCCCAGATGCCCACGCCGCCGGCGCCGCGCGACTTGCCGACGTTGTACATGTCCATGCCTTCGCCCTCGTCGTGGTGGTAGTGGTCGTGGCCCTTGTTGTACCAGCGATCGACGATGGGGTAGGCCACGCGCTTGAACCAGATATCCAGGCCGCTGGTGACCAGCACCTCCTTGCCGCTGCCGGGGGCGGCGGGCGCGCCCAGCGCGGGACCGTAGGTGCGGTGGGCGACCTTGTCGTTCTCCCAGGCGAAATCGTCCAGGCGCTCCGGCACGTAGCGCGCCGAGACCTTGGACGGGAAGACCGGCGCCACGGTGTCGATCTTCTCGACGGTGAAGGTGGCGCTCTTTTCGCCGGTGGCGAAGTCGTGCTGGAAAATCAGCTCGCCGTAGGCGATGCCCTTGTTCTCGGGGTCTTTCGCTTGCGGCGCGACGTTGGTGACCTGGTAGGGCAGCACGCGGCCGGCGGCGTCCTTGACGGCGATCTTCTGCAGCATCGCGCCGGGCAGGTGGCGGTTCACCTCGGACCAGGGAATCACGATGGTCTCGGCCGGCCGCGCGGCCGCCAGCTCGTGGGTGACGGTGATGGAAAGCTTCTCCGCGGCGCCGGCTTGGGCGGCGGCCGCGGCGAAGAGGGCGGAAATCAGGACGGTGCTGGGTTTGTGCTTGGGGGATGACGACATGGAAGGACCTCGCGTTGATTTGGGTCCGAGTATCGATATTCCGATCAACAGTGTCAACGGCCGCCCACATGTAATCATGTAAATGACTGATACATAGTGTTACGCGCGCAAACACGCGGCGCGGCCGTGGCGGGCCAAGTTAAGCCGGTGGCGGGTCGCTTATCTCCAGATTGGCCATCACCTGGCCGTGGTCGGAGGCGAAGAAGGGTTTGCGGTCCAGCGATGTCTTGCTGTCGATGACATGGTCGTTGAACAGCCGCACATCGATGACCCGTCCCAGCCTCGCCTTGTTCAGGTCCGCGAAGTGGTTGCTGACGAAGATGTTGTCCAGGCTTTCGTAGTGGCCGTTGTGGATGTACGAATACTGGAAGTTCTCGATGCTTTTGCGGGCCTGGACGTCGCGGCAATTCTGCAGCACGTGGCGCCAGCGCTTTTCCTTTTCCGCCGGCGGCAGGTTGCGGAAAGGTTCCTCGCCGATGATGGCCTGGCTGGTCACGGAGGTGTCGTTGTCGTTCATGTCGCCGAGCACGCACAGCGGCGTGCCGTCGTCCTTGTCGAGCTCCTCGCTGATCAATTTGCGCACGCCGCAGGCCTCCACCGCGCGGCGTATCAGCGAGCGCACGTTGCCCTGCGCCAGCTCGGCGTAACCGGCGTTGTCGCCATCGGCCGCGCCGCGGAAGATGGGGCGCTTGGACTTCAGGTGCAGCACCACCACCTGCATCGCCAGTCCCTCCCGGATCTGCAGCTTCGCGATCAGCACGCCGCGCGAGAACTTCTGGATGGGAATCGGCACCGCCTGACTGTCGAGCGCCTCGCGGGTGGGCCTGTCGTCGTAGAACTCGAAGGCCACGGGGATGTCCTCCACCACCCGCGTGTCGACGATGGGGAACTTGCTGAGGATGGCGTTGACCGGTCCCAGCCCGGTCGGATTGGCGGTGCGCAGGTGCCATTGCGCCATGTGCGTGCCTTCGAGGCAATCGCGCAGCGCCTGCTCTTCGAACACCTCCTGGAAGCCGACGATGTCGGCGTTCATTTTCAACAGCTGTTCGCGCATCCAGCCCACTTTCCGGGGATACTGTTCGGCCGTGTAGCGCGGCCTGGGTTCGTCGTAGATCGGCTTGCCGGCCGTGATCAGGTTTTCGGCGTTGAATGTGGCAATCGAGACTTTCATTATTCGCTCCCTTCGATCATTGTTTGACTGGCGGATGGGAGACGATGAACCGCACCGCCGCGTCGATTTCGTCGGTCAGTAGCAGGTAATCGTCGAAGCCCTTCAGCGTCGCCAGTTTCCATAGCAGCGGATAGAGCGGCTTGGCCTTGGAGGCGGGGGCCTCGTACTCGCCGAAGGCCGGGTTCCATTACGCCCGGTCCAGCAGCACCATCGGGCTTTTGTACTTGTCGTAGGTGCGGTAGTAGTTCTGGCACGCGTCCTGGAAGATCTCCTGCACCGTGCCGGCGTTCCCCTCGGTGAAGACGATGCCACCCTGCGCGATGGCCAGCAGGCCTTCCTCGCGCACGCTGTTCTCGAAGTACTTGGCGATGCGGGTGGCGAAGACATTGGCTGGCTCGTGGCCGTAGAACCAAGTGGGAATGCCGAGGTTTTCGCCCATTTCAGGGAACTCCGGCACGCCCATCTCTTTCCAGGCGGCGTAGCCGACGCGCAGCCACTTGCCGATGTCGACGCTGAACTTCGGCGCCTCCGCCAGTTTGGCCAGCGCCGCGTCCAGCACCCGCTCGGGGGCCGCGAATCCGGCCGCGTACGCGCCGAGATTGGCGGCTTCCATGGCGCCGGGGCCGCCGCCGGTGGCCACGAGGAAGCCTTGCTGCGCGAGGCGCATCGCCAGCCGCGCCGCGTTGGCGAACTTCGGATCGTCGCGGTTCAGATCATGGCCGCCCATGATCGCCACGGTGCGCGGCTTGCGGCTGGCGATCCAGTCGTCCAGCGACTCGGTGATGCTGGCGTCATGCATGCGGCGCAGCAGCATCAGGTCGCAGCTCACTTCGAGCACGTTCTGCTTGGCGTCGGCATAGCTGTCGTAAATCCGTTTGTCCAGGCAGTTGTTGTAGGAACCCGGCACCGTTGGATCGAGTTTGTCATAAAGCTTGTCGGGAGTGTACAAGCTCGCGATGTACGGGTCGAAGGGGACGTCCGGCGCCGGCGGCAGCACCAGGCAGTTCGCCACCGCCGCCGCCGCCGCGAGGGTGGGCGACACGACGCAACCCAGGAAAGCGCAGTCCTTGAGGTTGCGCTCCGCCATGTCGCTGGAGACGTCCAGCAGATTCATGGCCTGGAATACCGCCGGCCTCGGATCGTCCAGCCAATCCTTCAACTGACTCGCGTTGCTTATTTCGGCTTTCATCTCGCACCTCCCTTTCGATATTGTTGTCGGGGCGATAATGCTATACCGATTTTCCGCCAGGAATTCTCGCCAATTGTCACGCCTTGCCATGGCGGGCGCCGTGCCGGATAATTGCCGTCCCAGCTCACTCCCAGGCCGCCATGACTTCCACGCTCCCGTTCGATCCGCCCTACAAAACCCGCGTCGCCGCCGAGGATGGCAGTGTCAAATGGATCGAGGTGCTGGCGGACGGCAGCCAGGTCGAGGCGTCGCCGCCAGCGACGGACGTGCGCTCCGCCGCTCCCGCGCCGCGCGCCGAGGTGAAGTCCACGCGGGCGGTGACGATATTGAACGTGCCCTTCGCGGAGAAGGACGAGGCCAAGCAGCTGGGCGCCCGCTGGGACCCCAAGCGCCGCAAGTGGTATGTGCCGCAAGGCGTGGACGCCGCCCCGTTCAGCCGCTGGAGCGGCGCGGGCGACTAGCGCGGCGGGGCCGGCTCGAGCCGGTATTTTTCCAGCAGGTGGCGATACTCGGCGGTCGCGCCGAGCTGTTGGAATACGCGCTTGACCAGCTCCACCGCGAAGCCCGAAGGCTCGGCGCCGCCCGGCGCCAGGCTGATCAGCGGCGGATATTCGAACGACACGCAGTGGTAGGATTCCGCCCCGGCGTAGTGGTGGCGCAGGAACAGGGCGAGGAAGACCATCAACAACCGGCAGCGCATCGCTTGTCTCCCCTGGCGTCGATCAATCTAATTCGGCAGCAGCACCGATAGCTCCTGCGCGCCCCGCAGCAGCACGGGCAGGAACTCCTTTTCCAGCTGTTCGGCGCTGACGCGCGCCGCCTGCGCGCCCACGTTCAGCGCCGCGTGCACCACGCCCGAGGCGCCGCGCACCGGCACGGCGATCGAGCGCAGTCCCAATTCCAGTTCCTCGTTGTTGATCGCGTATCCCTGCCGCTTCACCTCGGCCAGGATCTCGCGCAGGCGCTTCTGCGACACCACGGTGCGCTCCGTCATCGGGCGCAGCTTGGTCTTTTCGAAGTACGCGTCCAGTTCCTCGGGCGCCAATTGCGCCAGCATCACGCGGCCCAGAGAAGTGCAGTAGGCCGGAAGGCGGCTGCCCGTGTTCAGCGCCACCGACATCACGCGCGAGGTGGCGGCGCGCGCCACGTACAGCACTTCGCCGTCGTCCAGCACGGCCAGCGAGCTCGATTCGTTCAGCGTCCGGCTGATGCCGTTCAGGCAGGGCTGGGCCGACACCGTCAATGGCGTCGACGACAGGTAGGAATACCCCAGCGTCAGCACCTTGGGCCGCAGCGAGAAGTTGTTCAGTTCCGCGTCCACATAGCCCAGCTGCTGCAGCGTGTGCAGGCAGCGCCGCACCGCGGCGCGCGGGATGCCGGTTTTCTGGCTCAGCTGGGCGATGGTCTGCGGCTTGCGCGAGTCGCTGAAGGCGCGCACCACGGCCAGGCCGCGCGCCAGCGACGTCATGAAATTGGGGTCGGTGAGGGCGTCGATCTCCTCGGCGATGGTCGGTTCGCGTTCCTCCGCGCCCTCGGCGGGGGCGGTCTTGTTGGCTGGTGTTTTAGGCATGGCGTGATTTTATATGGCCCCTCGCGGAGCCGATAGGAGTTTTTTTCTTGACCTTCGGGCTTTTATGTCGATACACTTCGGTGTGCGATAAACAAACATATGTTCGATAATCGAACATTATGCGATAGTACACCACTCTGACAGGACAGGACCATGATCGACAAGACATACGAATCGCTGGAACGCGCCGTCGCCGACGTGCACGACGGCGCCACCGTCATGATCGGCGGCTTCGGCAACGCGGGCATGCCGTCGGCGCTGATCGACGCGCTGATCGCCCAGGGCGCGCGCGAGCTCACCATCGTCAACAACAACGCGGGCAACGGCGAGACCGGGCTGGCGGCGCTGCTGAAGGCCAAGCGGGTGCGCAAGATCATCTGCTCCTTCCCGCGCCAGGCCGATTCGCAGGTGTTCGACGCGCTGTACCGCGCCGGCGAGATCGAGCTGGAACTGACGCCGCAAGGCAACCTGGCCGAGCGCATCCGCGCCGCAGGCGCCGGCATCGGCGGCTTCTTCACGCCCACCGGCTACGGCACCCAGCTGGCCGAGGGCAAGGAGACGCGCCTGATCAACGGCCGCCACTACGTGCTGGAATCGCCCATCCACGCCGACTTCGCGCTGATCAAGGCGCTGCGCGGCGACCGCTGGGGCAACCTGGTGTACCGCAAGACGGCCCGCAATTTCGGCCCCATCATGGCCACGGCCGCCAAGATCACCATCGCCCAGGTGCAGAGCGTGGTGGCGCTGGGCGAACTCGATCCCGAGGTGATCGTCACCCCCGGCATCTTTGTGCAGCGTGTTGTTAAGGAGAGCTCCAAATGAAACGATATACCCGCGATGAGATGGCCGCCTGCGTGGCCCGGGACATTCCCGAAGGCGCCTACGTGAACCTGGGCATCGGCCTGCCGACCAAGGTCGCCAACTACCTGCCGGCCGACCGCGAGGTGTTCCTGCACAGCGAGAACGGCCTGCTGGGCATGGGCCCGGCGCCCGCCGAGGGCGAGGAGGACGAGGACCTGATCAACGCCGGCAAGCAGCCGGTCACCCTGCTGACGGGCGGCGCCTACTTCCACCACGCCGACGCCTTCGCCATGATGCGCGGCGGCCACCTGGACGTGTGCGTGCTGGGCGCCTTCCAGGTGTCGGCCGGCGGCGACCTGGCCAACTGGCACACCGGCGCGCCGGACGCCATCCCCGCCGTGGGCGGCGCGATGGACCTGGCGATCGGCGCCAAGCAGGTGTTCGTGATGATGGACCACCAGACCAAGACCGGCGAGAGCAAGATCGTGGCGCAATGCGCCTACCCGCTGACCGGCATCGGCTGCGTCAACCGCATCTACACCGACCTGGCGGTGCTGGACGTGACGCCGGCCGGCCTGGCCGTGCGCGAAATGGCCGCCGGCCTGACATTCGAAGAACTGCAGGCGGCCACCGGCGCGCCGCTGCTGCGCCCTCAATAAGGAGAAGACTAAATGGTTGATGCATTTATCTGCGACGCGATCCGCACCCCGATCGGCCGCTACGGCGGCGCGCTGAAGGACATGCGCGCCGACGACCTGGGCGCCATCCCGCTGCGCGAACTGATGCGCCGCAATCCCTCGGTGGACTGGAACACCATCGACGACGTGATCTACGGCTGCGCCAACCAGGCCGGCGAGGACAACCGCAACGTGGCGCGCATGTCGGCGCTGCTGGCGGGGCTGCCGCTGTCGGTGCCCGGTTCCACCGTGAACCGCCTTTGCGGCTCCGGCATGGACGCGGTGGGCACGGCCGCCCGCGCGATCCAGTCCGGCGACGCCGAGTTGATGATCGCCGGCGGCGTGGAATCGATGACGCGCGCGCCATTCGTGATGGGCAAGGCCGATTCGGCCTTCAGCCGCAACGCCAACATCTACGACACCACCATCGGCTGGCGCTTCCCGAACAAGGTGATGAAGGAGCTGTACGGCGTGGACGCGATGCCGGAGACGGCGGAGAACGTGGCCGACGACTACGGCGTCAGCCGCGACGACCAGGACCGCTTCGCGCTGCGCAGCCAGTCCAAGACCGCGCGCGCCCAGCGCGACGGCCTGTTCGCCGACGAGATCGTGCCGGTCGCGATCCCTCAGAAGAAAGGCGATGCCGTCCTCTTCGCGCAGGACGAGCATCCGCGCGAGACCAGCATCGAGACCCTGGCCAAGCTGAAGGGCGTGGTGCGGCCGGACGGCAGCGTCACCGCGGGCAACGCGTCCGGCGTCAATGACGGCGCCTGCGCGCTGCTGATCGCCAGCGCCGAGGCGGCGCAAAAGCACGGGTTGACGCCGCGCGCCCGCATCGTCGGCATGGCGACGGCCGGCGTGGCGCCGCGCGTGATGGGCATCGGCCCCGTGCCGGCCACGCAAAAGCTGATGGCCAAACTGGGCATGACGCTGGAGCAGATGGATGTGATCGAACTGAACGAGGCTTTCGCCTCGCAGGGTCTTGCGGTGTTGCGCGAACTGGGTCTGCGCGACGACGATCCCCGCGTGAACCAGCTGGGCGGCGCGATCGCGCTCGGTCATCCACTCGGCATGAGCGGCGCGCGCCTGGTGACGACGGCGATGTACCAGTTGCACCGCACCGGCGGCCGCTACGCCCTGTGCACCATGTGCGTGGGCGTGGGGCAGGGCATCGCGATCGTGATCGAGCGGGTGTAGAGACTGGCGCGACGGTTCAGTGCAAACGGGTCAGTGCAGATACTGGCCCGTCTTTCGGTCCACAAAGCGCCTGTTTTGCACCGGCGAGGCCAGGTCTTGATCCAACCTGGCCTGCACCAGTTTTTGCCAGGCTGTGACCCAGCGGGACGCCACCACGCATTCTTCCGTCGTTCCGGCGCCCAGGGTGCGCTCGACTGCGATGCGTTGGCGTTTCAGTGCATAGAGGGCTTGTGCGAAGTTGTCCATCTGCATTATTCGTACGTAGTTGAAGGGGAATTTGTTACTGCTGTTACGTATTATGGGTGAAACGGTTCTTTCTGGATGTGCGGTAACTCACGTAGGAATGAGATGACATCCCGTCATGTTTTTGTACTACAAGAGTTGCTCGTGCGCTCCGATACGGTCGAGTTCATTCAGGGTCTACAGTGGAGGCACTGAATCACACAAAAACGCCTCGGAGGTTTCACATGTATAACGCCCAGTCCATCTCGTCGCCAACCACCGTCCGTCCAGCGGTGATGGCACAGCCCATCAGCATCACCGGCGCCCAGCAGAACGACCTGCTGCGCGTATTGCCGCGCGGGGACCTGGAGCGTTTGTTCGAGCACCTGGAACTGGTGCAGCTCCCGGTCGGCAAGCACCTGTACGACTTCGGCGAGAAAATCGAATTCGCCTACTTCCCCACCAACGCCATCGTCTCGCTGCAATACATCAACGAGGACGGCGCCACCACCGAGATCGCCGTGGTCGGCCGCGAAGGCGTGCTGGGCGTGACGATGTACCGCGGCGAGCAAGCCAGCAACACGGCGGTGGTCACCACGCCCGGCTACGGCTACCGCATGCGCACCGAGGCGCTGCGCGACGCCTTCGCCGAGGGCGGCATGATGGCCCAGCAGCTGATGCGCTACACCAGTTGCATGTTCGCCCAGCTGGCGCAGAACGTGGTCAGCAGCCGCCACAGCAGCATCGAGCAGAAGCTGTGCCGCTGGCTGCTGGAGCGCCTGGACCGCTCCTCGTGCGACGAACTGAAGGTGACGCAGGAATTGATCGCCAACCTGGTGGGCGTGCGCCGCGAAAGCATCACGGCCGCCGCCGGCAAGCTGCAGACGGACGGCATCATCCAATGCCGCCGCGGTGTGATCGCCGTGCTGGACCGCGAGGCGCTGGAAGAGGCCGCCGGGTCTTGCTACTTCGCCTCGCGCATGGCCGCGCCGGAGACGCTGGCCAGCCATTGATGCGCCGGGCCACACATCCGAAATATTAACGGATTGTTTACAATATATTTAAATCAGGCGATACTTGCGCTCCCAAAATAAAGGAGACGCAAGATGAAGGGAAGTTCTGGTTTCGGCGCAGTGGGCCTTGGGCTGGCATTGGCCGCCCCGTGCTGGGCGCAAACCGTCAGCACCGTATCGCCGGACGGCAGCAACCGTGTGGAGATCAGCTTGAACGCCGGCGTGCCGCGGCTGCAGATCAGCCGCCACCGGGAAACGCTGATCACCCCGTCGGAACTCGGCTTCCTCGTGTACAACCAACCCGCGTCGGCCCAGGCGCTCGGCGGCCTGACCCTCGCGGAGCAGTCCGGCGCGAGCGGCGTGGATGAATTCACCCTGCCGGTGGGGAAGACCAAGCACGTCAAGGCGCCTTACCGCGAATCGCGGCTGACCTTCAACGTCAAGGATGGGCTGGTAAAGACCTTCACCATCGTTGTGCGCGCCTATAACGACGGCGTCGCGTTCCGCTATGTGCTGCCCGCGCAGCCGGGCGCCATCTCCATCCAGGACGAGGCCACCGAGTTCCGTTTCGCAGGCGACTACAACTGCCGGGGCCTGAACCAGGGTCGCTTCGAACACGCCTTCGAAGGCGAGCATGACGCGGTCAAGGCCTCGCAGGTAAGGCCCTTCCATCTGTTCCAGGCCCCGTTCGTGTGCAAGACGGGCAAGGCCGCCTTCGCCATCGCCGAATCCGATCCGAAAATCTACCCGGGGGCCTACTTCTCCGGCCTGGGCGACGCGGGCCTTGGCCTCAAACTGGTGCTGACGCCACGCAAGGACAACGATCCCGAACTGCGCGCCAACACCGTGGCGGCGAAGATCGATCTGTCGCAGGGCGCGGAAACGCCCTGGCGCGTGGTCATGCTGGGCGACAGCGTCGGCAAGCTCACCGAATCGAACCTGGTCAACGCCTTGGCCACGCCGTCGAAGCTGGCCGACACCAGCTGGATACAACCGGGGCTGTCGGCCTGGGACTGGTGGAACGGCACCCAGTTCGCCTTGCCGGCCCCGCACAACGCCGATGGCCAGCGCGCCGGGATGAACACCGCGACCTACAAGGCCTATGTGGACTTCGCCGCGGAGCTGGGTTTGAAATACATCCTGATCGACGAAGGCTGGTCGGTCGGATCGGCGATCGAGCCGAACGACCAGGCCGACGTGACGCGCCCCAAGCCGGAGATGAACATGGCGGAGATCATCCGCTACGCCTCGGCCAAGGGAGTGGGGGTATGGGTGTGGCTGCAGTGGCGGCAGCTGGAGCGGCAGATGGACCAGGCCCTCGCGGCCTATGAGCGCTGGGGGATCAAGGGGATCAAGGTCGACTTCATCAACCGCAACGACCAGGAGATCATGCCCTTCTACCATCGCCTGCTGACCAAGACGGCCGAGCACAAGTTGATGGTGGACCTGCACGGCGCCTTCCCGCCGGCCGGGTTGACGCGCACCTATCCGCACTACATGACGCAGGAAGGCGTGCTCGGCGCGGAGAACAACAAGTGGAGCCGCCGAATCACGGCCAGGCACAACATCGCGCTGGCGTTCACGCGCGGGCTGCTGGGGCCGATGGATTACACGCCCGGCGGCTTCCGCCACGCGACGCCGGAACAGTTCCCGTCGAAGCAGCGCTTCATCGATCCCTATGTGATGACGACCCGCGGCGCGGCGCTGGCCATGTATGTCATCTTCGAGAGTCCGTTCCAGATGGTGTCCGACAGCCCCCTGGCGTACCGGAAGGCCGATGGCGGCTGGGAGGACGGTGTCGATTTCCTGAAGATGGTGCCGGCCTCGTGGGACGAGATCCGCTTCATCCGGGGCGACCTGGACGACCACATCGTCCTGGCGCGCCGCTCGGGCGACACATGGTACGTCGGGGCGATGACGGACCAGGCGAAAAGCGTCACCGTCCCGCTCGACTTCCTCGGCAGCGGGACCTACGAGGCGCGCACCTGGCAGGACGGCGCCAGCGTCTCGTCCCTGCGGACGGGTGAGCAGCGGGTGCGGCGCACCGGCCGGCTGCGCTTGACGATGGCTGCGAACGGCGGCGCCGTGGCGGTGATCAGGCCGGCCGCGAAGTAGGCCGCGGCGGCGATCCCGCCTTAGGCGGCGGCCACGTGCAGCAGCGACCGCTGCCGCGCGTAGCCGAAGTACACCACCAGTCCAATCACCAGCCAGATACCGAACGCGATCCACGTGAACAAGGTCAGGAAGGACATCAGCACCACGCACATGATCACGGCCAGCGCCGGGACCACCGGCACGCCCGGGCAGCGGAACGCGCGGTGCAGGTCCGGACGCTTTTTGCGCAGGATGATGACGGCCACCGACACCAGGCTGAACGCGGCCAGCGTGCCGATGTTGATCAGCTCGGTCAGCACGTTCAGCGGCACCAGCGCGGCGATCAGGCCGAACAGCAGGCCCACCACCCAGGTGGCGAAGAACGGCGTGTGGTGCTTGGGATGGATGGCGGACAGTTTCTTCGGCAGCAGGCCGTCGCGCGACATGGCGAAGATGATGCGGGTCTGGCCGTAGGCCATCACCAGGATCACGGTGGTCATGCCCAGGATCGCGCCCAGATCGACGAAGCCGGCCACCCAGTTCTCGCCCGCGTACTTCAGCGCCAGCGACACCGGATGGTCCACACCCAGGAATTCCTTGTAAGGCACGATGCCGGTCATGATGGCCGAGACGATCACGTACAGCACGGCGCAGGCGGCCAACGAACCGATGATGCCGATCGGCAGGTCGCGCTCGGGGCGCTTGACTTCCTCGGCGGCCGAGGTCACCGCGTCGAAGCCGATGAAGGCGAAGAACACCAGCGCGGCGGCGCTCATGATGCCGGTCACGCCGAACGGCGCGTAGGGCTGCCAGTTCTCCGGCTTGACGTGGCCGGCGCCGACCGCGATGAACAGCAGCACGACGCCGATCTTGATGGCGACCATCACGTTGTTGACGCGCGCCGATTCGCGCACGCCCAGCGACAGCATGGCCGTCAGCGCCAGCATGATCAGCAGCGCGGGCAGGTTGAACCAGGTGGCGACGCCGGGCAGCGCGCCGGGCGCGGCGGTCAGTTCCACCGGCAGCTTGAGGCCGAAGCCGGCCATCAGCGACTGAAAATAGCCGGACCAGCCGACCGACACGGCGGACGTGGCCAGGCCATATTCGAGCAGCAGGTCCCAGCCTATCATCCACGCGACCAGTTCGCCCAGGGTGGCGTAGCTGTAGGTGTAGATGGAGCCGGCGACCGGCACGGAGGAGGCGAATTCGGCGTAGCAGAGGGCGGCGAAGCCGCAGGCGATGGCGGCGACGATGAAGGAGATGGTCAAGGCCGGGCCGGCGGTGAGGGCGCCGGTGCCGGTGAGGACGAAGATGCCGGTGCCGACGATGGCCCCTATGCCCATCAATATAAGGTCGAATGGGCCCAGCACTTTCGATAGTCCGCCGGGCGCTTTGCTGGCGGCCACCATGTCGTCGAGGTTCTTCGTTCTGAAAATACTCACTGTTATTCTCCGTCTGTTTTGTTTTTGGCGTCAGGTTTCACCGCGTTTGCCGGCGCCCGGGTGGGGCTTGGCGGAGCGGTGCCGCATACTAGCACAAGGCCCCACCCGAATGTCACTCTGGCAAGCACCCCACCGCGCCCATGCGGCCCAGTTATAACAAGACGAAATGTGGCATATCGGAAATTAAAATTGGCTGAATCACAGTGCGCTTGTTAATCTGTATTGCATCGCAACATACTTTAAGGAGCCCACCATGCAAACGATCCTGCACAGCCTGCCGTACCTGATGGTCGCCGTCGCCTTCGCCCTGCGCGCCTACGCCGCCGCCCGCGGCTAACGCTTGTCGCGGCGCGACAGCGTCTGGAAATCCAAGCCCCTTGATAGGGGCTTTTTCTATGGCGCTTTGCTTTTCGTCACCCGCGCTGCCTTGCGGCGGTTGTAGCCTGATTCTCTCGCCGGCGACGCGGCTTGTATAAAATTTGATACAATGGGCGAAGAAAAAGAGATACGTTGGGTGGGAACCGCATACAGCGACTTGCTTGCGCTTCCATATGGGCCTCGTAACCGGATCATATACATAGCGAAGTTTGAGGAAGCTGTATACGTATTGCATTGCTTTCAGAAGAAGTCCCTTGCCACCGCCAAGGAAGATAAAGACATCGCGGTCTGCCGCTACCGCGCCGTTGTGCATGCGAGGAGGGTTGCCAAGTCAAGAAGATCGACGTTGAGATTGCGCATGTAACTCCGCCCGGGGCCAATCTGTTTGCCGAACTGGGTTTCACGCCAGAGGAGGCGCGGCAATATCATGAGGAGGCCCGTCTACATATCAAGCAGGCGCTGGCGCTCAAGGAACAGCTCATGGCAGAGTTGGTGCTGTGGATGGAGGAGCACAAGCTCAAACAGGCGGAAGCGGCTCACATCCTCCATGTGACGCGCCCGCGGGTTTCCGATGTCGTCAACAAGAAAACCGCCAAATTCACGATCGATTCCTTGGTGGAGATGCTGGCACGGGCCGGCAAGTCGGTAAGCCTCGAGGTCCGGAATCACATCACGGCAAAGTCAGGATGACCTTGACCGTGTCGTCCACGGCCGACTTGTCGATGTAGCCGATGGCTTTCGGGTCGTCGGCGACGGCCTTCTTCACTTCCGCATTGGACTTGAATTCCTTGGGCGGCGTGGCCTTGCCGGTGAACACCAGCTTGGACCAGATCGCCTTCACCTGCGACGGGTCCTTGTCGGCCACCTTCTGGTAGAACTCGTTGCGGATGGTCGAGCCCTCGGCCTGGTCGATCGGCGTGAACATGCTCGATTTGCCGAGGAAGAATTGCGACGCCTGCTCGGAGAACATGCGCGTGGCCGGGTTCTTGGGGCTGACGATGACCACCGTCTCCGCGAGCGCGGGCGGGGCCGCGCCGAACGCGGCGGCGAACATCAGAAGGCCGAATCTGCTTTTCATGGCGGTTCCCTAGAAGACGAAATCCACGCCCGCCGCGACCACGGTCAGCGAGTCCCGCCGGCCGGCGGCGGGCGGGAAGATCAGCGAGCCGGACTTGCGTTTCGGGTTGACGCGGTCGACCTGCACCTTCAAGGCCAGGGACTGCGCGAAGTCCCAGCGCACGCCGATCAGCTTGGTCGACTGCCGCGCCCCCAGCAACAAGTTGTCGACGGCCGCCGCCAGTTGCGGCGCCCTGGCCAGCGCGGCCGGCACCCGCACGATCGAACCCTTGCCGTCCAGCGCGGCGTGCGCGGCGTAGGGCAGCACCTTGCCGAAGCGGTAGCCGGCCATCACGTACCAGGAATCGCTGTCGGACGCGTACACCGGTTCCTGCGCGCGGCGCTGCGCGTACTCGGTCTGCAGCACGACGTTGTTCCAGTCCATGTTCAGGCCCAGGGACGTGAAGTTGATGTGTTTTTCCTCCAGCGCGATGTCGCGCCCCAGTTGCGCGAAGCCGGACTGTGTCAGCACGTTGACCAGCGAGTTCACCGGCACCACCTCGTCGCTGTCGAGCTTGGCGCGCAGGTGGCCGAGGCGGACCGTGAACGGGCCGTGCTCGGCCGAGGCCGCGAAGCCGTAGGCCGGCGCGCGGTACTTGGCGGTCAGCCCGCCGCCGGTGGGCAAGAACAGCTTGCCGCTGCTGACGCCGACAAAACCCTGCACCGTGACGTTGGTGTCGCCGAAGGCGTGCTGCCAGTTCGCGTCCGCGCCGTCCAGGTTTTCGATCGGCTCCTGGCCGTACATCTCGATAGGCGGCCGCATCATGGTGTTGGCGTAGCCGACGTTCTGGTAATCCGAAATCGTGAACGCGGGCAGCACCATGCGGCCCACGCGCACGCTGAGCTCATCGCTGAGCTTGGCCTTGACGAAGGCCCAGGTGAGGTCGGTGGTGAATTGCGGGCTGGTGTTCTTGCGCGTGAGCACCTGCGCGGTGGCCGAGAACATGTCGTTGAACTTGTAGGTGGCTTGCAGGCCCAGGTTGCTGTCCAGCCCGATGCGCGGCGAGTCCTTGACGCCGACCGCCTGGTTGTAGCGGGCGAACTGCACGTCGTCGGCATCGCTCTGCGCCACGCCCAGCGTGCCGAAGCCGCCGATGCTGAGGTTGCCGCTGTCCAGCGCGCCGGCGTGGGCTTGCGCCAGGCCGAGGGCGGCCAGGATGGATGCTGCCATGAGGTGCTTTTTCATCTATTCAATCCGATTCGTGGTGGGTGGGGCGCGGCGGCGGCCATGCGCGGCCGACTGTTGAACTTAGCTTAAGGGAAATCGCCCCCGTGCCAAAAAAATAGTTCAGACATGGCTGAATTGTCGCGCCGTATGTCGTTTTCAGGCGACGTCCACAATGAAATCGGGATCGAAGCGGGGGTTCTCGGGAGTGCCGCCGCGCGTCATGTAGCCGCAGGGATTGCAGACCACGCGGCATTTGCCCACCGTGTAGTCGAACGAGGTGTGCATATGGCCGTGGACCCACAGGTCGGCCCGCTCCACCAGCGCTTCCAGGCGCGAGGCGTACGCGGCGGACACCGGCATGGTCCTGAAGCGCCCCGCCACGGAGCGCATGGACGGGGCCATGTGCGTGACGACGACGGTCTTGCCGGCGAAGGGCTGGTCCAGCTTGCGCTCCAGCCAGTGGCGCTGCCGCGCGTGGAACTGCGCCGTGTCCGAGGCGTTCAGCTTGCGGCTTTTCGCCGCCAGGCCGATGCGCCGGTAATCGTTCATCAGCGCCTCGCACTCCTGCATGGCCGCGTGCCGCGTGTCGTCGCCGAACAGGCGGAAGTCGGTCCACAGCGTGGCGCCCAGGAAGCGCACGTTGCCGATGATCTGCTCGCCGCAATTGAGCACCAGCACATTGCCGGCGGCCTGCGACGCGGCCTCCATGTCGATCTGCACCGTGTCCAGGTCGTGGCCGTAGCCCTCGTGGTTGCCGTGCACGTAGAACACGGGCAGGCCGGGGAAGGTGCGCTCGGCCCACGCCACGCCACGCGCGCCGCTGTCGATGTCGCCGGCCAGGATGACCGCGTCGGGCCGGCTTCGCGCCGGATCGATGCGGGGCGCGAACTCGCGCCAGAGTTCATGGTGCAGGTCTGAGAGTATGAGTAAACGCATGTGGCATATAGTACCGCTGGAAGGACGCCCGGGTGGCGCACGCTAGCGCGCCGCCCGGGGTGTGCCAGCCTTGCGTCAGCCCTCGCGCCGTCGGCGCGCCACGCCCATGCCCAGCAGGCCGCACGCCAGCAGCAGCGCCGAGCCGGGTTCCGGCACGTCGGCCCGCACCTGGTCGATGGCCGCCGCGCTGAAGCCGCTTTGCTTGTTGGCGGTGGAGAAGGCGTAGTAGCGCACCTCGTCGAAGCCGGCCGCGTCCCTCAGGCCGAGGATGGCGCCAACCGGCATGCTGAAGTTGCCCGCGCCCGTCTGCAGGTTGTCGTTGTAGGTTTTCCAGTAGCCATTCAGGCCGAGGTAGCCGGAGCCGGCCGCGAACTCCAGGCCGTACATCTCCCCGCCGCCGGCCAGCCGGATGCTGACATAGGCGTTGTTGCCGGCCGTGGCCATGTAATTGCCCTGGAAGGCGGGACTCAGTTCGCTGACGTCGTCGTAGCAGTCCACGCCGGCGTAGCCGCAGCCGTTGTTGCCGGCTGATCCGGTGTAGGAGAACAGCAGGCCGTTCTCCGCGTAGTTCCCGGCCAGCGTGGTGTTGGCGTCGAAGTTGGCGGCATGGGTCGGCGAGCGGATCGCGCTATTGGCGCCGAAGCTGGCGATGACGCCGGCGGACGCGCCGCCGGCCAGGCCGGCCGCGGCCGCCGCGAGCGCGATGCGGATGATGGTTTTCTTCATGTCGCGTTCCCGTCTCTTATAGTTTGATGAAGTCGACCGCGTCGTACGCATAGCCGGGGCTCAGGTACTTGACCCCGCTCGAGCCGCTGATGGCCGTCAGCGTGAGCACGTTCTGGCCCACCACCAGTTCGCTGGCGGGGATGTTGAAGGTGTACATGGTGTTGTTGCCGCGGTAGGTGCCCACCGTGAGCGTGCGCGTCTTGGGCTGGTTGGGCGCGGCCGGGTTGGCTGCGACCCAGCCGTTGAGCTGCGGCTTGGGCCGTCCGCCCGCGTACGACACCGTCATGCCCAGGCGCAGCTGGTAGTTGGCGATCTGGCTGCTCTTCAGGTTGAACTTGATGGTGATGGTGCCGTTCACGTCCTTCCACTGGTAGGCCGGGAAGCCGGTGGACGGGGTGGACGTGCCCACCACGTAGTCGGGCGGCACCCACGAGGCCATGCGCACGTCCTGCGGGTGCATGGTGGTGAGCTTGTCGCCGTTGATGAACTCGGTGGGCGTGCCATCCCAGTCGCCGATGCGCCACAGCGGCGTGGCCGCGCTCGGGTCGCCCGTGATGGCGATGGTGTTGAGGGCCTCGACGCCGCCCGCCGTCACCGTCACACCGCGGCTCTCGACCGCGTACTCGTTCTTGTACACCGTCATCGTGTAGGTGCCGGGCAGCATGCCCGGGCTGTCGAAGTGGCCGGTGACGGGGTCGGCCTTGGTCCAGTACTGGGCTGTGGCGTTGGCGAATCCCACTGTGTACTCGTAGTTGGGAACGCGGCCCGTGATGCCGACGCCGGCCACGCGGCCGCGGCCGCTGTCCGGAACGTAGCCCACCATGCCCATATTGGCCAGGAAAGCGGTGTCGCCCACGGAGGGAGCGCTACCATCGTTGAACACAAGGGTGTACTGGTTGAGGATGTTGGTGCGGAAGGCCTCGGTCTGGGCCTCGCCGTAGTTGACGATGTAGGTCAGCTCCTGGTTGGTGCTGGTGGCCTGGTTCAGCAGGCTGCGGTAGAACGGTCCGCCCGAGTTGCCCTCGTTGTTGTCGCGCACCACCCACATGCCGGCCGTGGCGCTGGTGGCGCCGATGTACCGCCAGTCCTTCAGGCGCATGTTCGAATAGTGCTTGGAGCGCGTCTGCCCGTTCGGCAGGCCGAAGATGTCGCCGGACTCGATGGTGCTGGTGGTGCCGCGCAGATCGGACGGGACCGGGCCGTTCGGCAGCGCGTTGATGGGCACGCGCAGGATGAAGCGCGTCAGGCCCAGCGTGCTCGGCTCGCTCGTGAAATGGGTGCCCATGTAGATGTTGTTGACCCCTTTCTTGACGATGTAATAGTGGGTCAGGTCGCCGGCCTTGACGGTGACCTTGACGTGCTCCGTGCCGACCACCGCCGCGGTGACACTGACGGCGGAGACGCCCGTGTACAGGAAATCGAAGCCGGAATTCACCTGGCTGCCGCGGGACGCGTCCTGGTACTGCACGCCGTTGTAGATCATGGAGGCGATGTCGCCGGCGGACTGGGTGCTGACACCGTTGTCCAGGCGGCGGATCTTGAACACAAGGCCGGCGCCGGTGTCCACGGTGTAGAAATTGGCGTCCTCGCTCAGGCCGAAGGTGCCGGCTTCCGGCGCGCCCATGCGCTTGGCCGTCGGGCCGGACGCCGTGTCGCCCGCGGTTTCGCCGCCGCCGCAGCCAGCCAGCAGCGCCAGCAGTGTCAAGAGGGGAAGGGTGGCGATGGATGTTTTCAGATGCTGGGTGGTCATGCTCGTCTCCTTGGTTGTAGTGGCGATTTTTGTGTTATCGACATCTTTTCTTGCCAGCCAAGTATTCATTTCCAGCCACATGCCCGTCAATCGGGGAAGGCCCGTATTGTCTAAAGAATCACGTTGTTGATTGATGACGGCGCTACCATGCCCCGCCCGGGGCGGAATCGTGGATGGAATGAGACGAATCGGGGAAGACGTCCCCGCCCGGCCGGGCGGGGAGGGAGGGGAAACTAGATGGCCGAGGCCAGCCGCGGCGCTTGGGAAGCCTGCCGCGCGGGGCGCATGCCGCCGCCGGCTTCGGCATGGGCGCCGTCCTCGCCGTCCAGGCGGAAGGTGCTGACCAGTTGCGCCAGCGTGGCCGCCTGGTCCTGCAGCGAGGTGGCGGCGGCGGCGGCCTGCTCCACCAGCGCCGCGTTCTGCTGCGTGGCCGCGTCCATCTCCGTGATGGCGCGGTTGACCTGGTCGATGCCGGATTCCTGCTCCATGCTGGCGGCGCTGATGTCGGCCATGATGTCGGTCACGCGGCGCACGCTGGCCACGATGTCCTGCATGGTGCTGCCGGCCTGGTCGACCAGCCTGCTGCCGGCGTCCACCTGGGACACCGAATCGTCGATCAGCGTCTTGATCTCCTTGGCGGCGCTGGCCGAGCGCTGCGCCAGGCTGCGCACCTCGGACGCCACCACGGCGAAGCCGCGGCCCTGCTCGCCCGCGCGCGCCGCCTCCACGGCCGCGTTCAGCGCCAGGATGTTGGTCTGGAAGGCGATGCCGTCGATCACGCCGATGATGTCGACGATCTTCTTCGAGGCGCCGTTGATGGCGTCCATCTTCTGCACCACCTGGGCCACCACGTCGCCGCCGCGGACGGCCACTTCGGAGGCCGACGCGGCCAGCGTGTTGGCTTGCCGCGCGTGCTCGGCGTTCTGCTTGACGGTGGAGGTCAGCTCCTCCATGGAGGAGGCGGTCTCTTCAAGCGAACCGGCTTGCTGCTCGGTGCGGGAGGACAGGTCGAGGTTGCCGCTGGCGATCTCGGCCGAGGCGGTGGCGATGGTGTCGCTGCCCTTGCGCACCTGGCCGATGATGTCCATCAAGCCGGCGTTCATGTCCTTCAGCGCCTGCAGCAGCTGGCCCGTCTCGTCGCCGGAGCGCACGGTGATCTGGCTGCTCAGGTCGCCGTCGGCGACCTTGCGCGCCACGTCCACCGCCGCGCCCAGCGGCACGGTGATGCTGCGCGTGACCAGGTAGGCGACCACGGCGGCGATGGCGATGGCGGCCAGGGCCAGCCCGGCGATCGCGTACTTGGACGTTTCCGCCTGGCGCCCCGCGTCCTGTCCGCTTTGCCGCATCAGTCCCGCGTGGAAGGCGACCACCTTGTCCAGCGCGGCCATGTATTCGGCCTGGATGGGGTGCAGTTCCTTGAGCAGGAACACGCGCGCCTCGCTGCGGTCCTCGGCCAGCAGCTTGTCGAAGGCGATGCGGCCGTTGATGAATTTGGGGTGCAGGGCCTGGACGGTGGCCAGGTTGGCGCGGCCCGCCTCCGATACCACCGATTTGGCCAGCTGATCCAATGCGGACTGGATTTCCTTCTCGCTGCGGGTGATGTTGTCGATCTCCTTCTGGCGCGCCGTCTCGTCGCTCATCAACAGCAGGTTGCGCATGCTGCGCGCGACCTCGTCGGCGCCATCCTTGATGGTGTGGGCCAGCACGGTCTTGGGATAGCGGTTGTCGTTGTTGTTCGCCAGCTCGGCGCTCAGGCCCGTGATCCGCGCCACGGCGAGGACCGCCAGCGCGAGCAGCAGCGCGATGACGATGCCGAAACTGATTGCGAGGCGCTGGCCGACTTTGAGGTTTTTATAGTTCATTTTTTTCCACCTGGGCGTTGGGAGGGGCACGGAACTTGATTTTTTCCCGATTCTACTCCCGCGGCGCTTTTTCCCGAAACGACATTCTTTCAAGCGCGTAGTTTCTGTGGCGAAACGGCCCACTGGCTCAAGCGGCGGCATCGGCGGGCGGCTGGGGCCCGCGCAGCCGGAACTCCTTGGGCGTCATGCCGGTGTGCTTCTTGAACAGGCGGCTGAAATAGGCCGGGTCCTGGAAGCCCAGTTCATAGGCGATGCTGGCCACGCCGGACGGCACATAGGTCAGCTTGCGGCAGGCCTCCAGGACCAGCCGGTCCTGGGCCATGTCGAAGGCGGACTTGCCGTTCAGCTTGAGGCACAGGCGGTTCAGCCGGCTGGGCGTCACGTGCAGCGCGTCCGCGTATCGGGCCACCTGCCACTGGTCGCGGAAATGCCCCTCCACCAGCGCGCGGAAACGGCTGAACAGCTCGAAGTCCTGCCGGCCAGACTGGCCCGCGACGCGGCCGGCGGCGTGGGCGCGCAGCAGCAGCATCAGCACGGCGCGCGCCAGCCAGTCCAGCATCAGCGTGTGGCCGTAATGGTTCCACGCCGACTCGGCGATCAACTGGCGCAGCAGCACCTCCAGCCGCACGCGCAGGTCCGGCACGCCCGCCAGGTCGATCGCCAGCGGCTGGATGAACAGCGGCGCGAAGGTGTCCGCCTGCAGGCCGGCGCTGAGGAACACGATGTTCTGGTCCACCGTCAGCACATAGCCCTGCGCCTCCTCGGAGAACTCGAAGCCGTGCACCACCGCCGGATGGATGGTCAGCACGGTGGGGCCCTCGCGGTCCCAGGTCTCGTCGTCCATGCTGGCGCGCACGTGGCCGGCCATCAGGAACAACACCTGGAACAGGCCGGGATGGGTGTGGCGGCCGATATGCCAGTCGTGCTGGCGGCTACGCTTCTCGATGGTCTCGATGTGCACGAACTCGGCGTTGTCGACCGGGCCGTGCTCGCCGTACAGGGCGAATTGTGGAATCTCGTGCATGTAAAAATAGTACAAGAACTTCGCCGCTTAATCCATTCTTTTGTCGATTTGGGAGGGATACGATACGGACATGCATTAATTTAGTCCAAGTCCAATTGATCAAGGAGACAATATGAAAACCCAGGTAGCCATCATCGGAGCGGGGCCGGCGGGCCTGTTGCTGTCGCATCTGCTGCATTTGCGGGGCGTGGAGTCGGTCGTCATCGAAACCCGCAGCCGGGCCGACATCGAGGCCACCATCCGCGCCGGCGTGCTGGAGCAGGGCACCATGGACATCCTGAGCGAGGCCGGCGTCGGCGAGCGCATGCGCGCCGAGGGCGCCTTGCACCACGGCTTCGAACTGGCCTTCGGCGGCCAGCGCCACCGCGTCGACCTGCACGGGCTGACCGGCAAGTCCATCACCGTCTATCCGCAGCACGAGGTGATCAAGGACCTGGTGGCCGCGCGCCTGGCGGCCGGCGGCGACCTGCGTTTCGAGGTCGGCGCGGTCTCGCTCAAGGACATCGACACCGGCAAGCCGGGCGTGTCCTTCACCCAGGGCGGCGAACGCTACGCCATCGAGGCCGATTTCGTCGTCGGCTGCGACGGTTTCCACGGCGTCACCCGTCCGTCGATGCCGGGCGAGGGGCGCCAGGACTTCCAGCGCGTCTATCCCTTCGGCTGGTTCGGCATCCTGGTGGAGTCGGCGCCGTCGTCCGAGGAGCTGATCTACGCGCGGCACGAGCGCGGCTTCGCGCTGGTCAGCACCCGTTCGCCGACCGTGCAGCGCCTGTACTTCCAGTGCGACCCGGCCGACCATGTCGACAACTGGTCGGACGACCGCATCTGGAACGAGCTGCACCTGCGGCTGGAGAACAACGACGGCTGGAAGGTGAACGAAGGCAAGATCTTCCAGAAGGGCATCATCGGCATGCGCAGCTTCGTGTCCACGCCGATGCAGCACGGACGGCTGTTCCTGGCGGGCGACGCGGCCCACATCGTGCCGCCGACCGGCGCCAAGGGCATGAACCTGGCGATCTCGGACGTGCGCATCCTGTCCGAGGGGCTGGACAGTTTCTACCGCACCGGCGGCGAGGCGCTGCTGAACGGCTACACGGAAACGGCGCTGAAGCGGGTGTGGCGGGCGGAATACTTCTCGTGGTGGATGACCAGCATGTTGCACACCTTCCAGGACGCGTCGGCGTTCGAGCGCCAGGTGCAGCGGGCCGAGCTGGACAATGTGGTCGCCTCGCGCGCCATGATGACGGCGCTGGCGGAAAACTACGTCGGCGCGTTCTAAATAAATAGCCCTGGGCGCTTTTTAACAGCGCCCAGGGCTATTTTCGCCATGCGGATTACTTCTCGGCGAACGCGCGTTCGATGACGAAGTCGCCGGGCGTGGAGGTGTTGCCTTCGTTGAAGCCGCGGGCCTCCAGCATTTCCTTCAGGTCGCGCAGCATGTCGGCGCTGCCGCAGATCATCACGCGGTCCTCGTTCGGGTTCAGTTCGGGCACGCCCAGGTCCTCGAACAGCTTGCCGCTCTCGATCAGGTCCGTCACGCGGCCCATGTTCTTGTATTCCTCGCGGGTCACGGTCGGGTAGTAGCGCAGCTTGCTGGTGACCAGGTCGCCCAGGAATTCGTGGTTAGGCAAGTGCTCCACCAGCAGGTCGTGGTAGGCCAGCTCGTCCACCTGGCGCACACCGTGCACCAGGATCAACTGGTCGAACTTCTCGTAAATCTCCGGATCGCGCACAATGCTCATGAATGGCGCCAGGCCGGTGCCGGTCGACAGCATGTACAGGCGCTTGCCCGGCAGCAGGTAGTCGGACACCAGCGTGCCGGTCGGCTTGCGGCCGACGATCACGGTGTCGCCCACCTGCAAGTGCTGTAGGCGCGAGGTCAGCGGACCGCCCGGCACCTTGATGCTGAAGAACTCCAGATGGTCCTCGTAATTGGCGCTGGCGATGCTGTAGGCGCGCAGCAGCGGCTTGCCGTCCACGCGCAGGCCGATCATGGTGAAGTGGCCGTTGGAGAAGCGCAGCGCGGGGTCGCGCGTGGTCGTGAAGGAAAACAGGGTGTCCGTCCAATGGTGCACGCTCAATACGCGCTCTTCGTTCATGTTGCTCATGTGTCACAATCCTGACTAAAAGAGTATGCTGCTGAAAAAATGATGCCGTGGGCAACATTGTAAGGGATAGGTCGCATTCTTGCCTCAGCAAGCTGCGTATAACCAATACAGATGCGTTATAACTTCATACCCAACTTGCATATACCGCGTGGCGGGCGCAACCTTGAGCCTGTGATTCACACTCCCTACGAGAGACCCGCCGAACGATGAGACCGGACAAACGCGCGCCGTTACGGCTGAGATACTTGCTGGTCCTGCTGACCGTGATCGGATTCCTGCCGGTGACCCTGATCGGCGCCTGGGGCATCCACGCCGCCGCCGACTACCAGCGCAGGGAGCTGGAGCGTTCCATGCTGGACCAGTCGCGCGCGCTGCTGAGCGCGGTGGACGCGGAACTGGACGGCTGGGTCGACACCCTGCGCGGCATGTCGCACGCGCCGGCGATGGCGGGCGGCGACCTGCAGGCCTTTTACACCCTGGCGCGCGAGCAGGCGCGCGCCCAGCCGGACTGGGTGGGCGTGCTGCTGAGCGACGCGCGGGGCAAGCTGCTGTTCAAGACCTCGCTACCCTTCGGCTCGCCCGAGGGGAGGATCGCCGATCCGGACAGTTTGTCCAGGGCGCTGGCCACGCGCGTGCCGGTGGTCGGGCGCATCGCCGTCGGCCAGAAGGGCATCGCGGCGTTTCCCGTGCGCGTGCCGGTCACCGACGCGGCAAACCGCTTCTATGTGCTGACCGCCGCCATCCAGCCCAGCCGCGTGCTGCGCGTGGTGCAGCGCCAAAAGATACCCGACGGCTGGGTCATTTCCGTCCACGACAACACCGGCCTGCGCGTGGCCCGCTCCAGGGACCACGAACGCACCATGGGCACCGGCCCCAGCCCCACGTTGGCCAGGCTGATGGGGACCGGGCCGGAGGGCGTCGGCGTCTCCCACACGCTGGAAGGGGTGGAGGTGGTGACCGCCTTCAGCAAGCAGTCGCGCTACGGCTGGGCGGTGGCGGTGGGCGCGCCGACGGCGGACCTGCGCGCCGCGTGGCTGAGAAGCGCGGCCGTGTACGCCACGGCCATCGCCGCCTCGCTGCTGCTGTGCACCGCGCTGGCGGCGCTGATCGCCCGCCGCACGGTGCGGGAAATGGCCGCGCTGCAGGAGCAGGCCGCGCGCCTGGGCCGCGGTCAGCCGGTGGACGTGACGCCCTCGCGCATCTACGAGGTGGACCAGATGGGCAGGGCGCTGGCCGTGGCCGCGCGCCAGCGCACCGAGCACGAGCGGGAACGGGGCGAACTGCTGGCGTCGCTGGAGAAGGCGGTGCGCTCGCAGGACGAGGCGCTGGCCCGGGCCGAAAGCGCCAGCCAGTCCAAGGACCACTTCCTGGCCGTGCTCGGCCACGAGTTGCGCAATCCGCTCAGCCCCATCGTCACCGCGCTGGACTTGATGGAGGCGCGCGAGCAGGGCGCCTACAAGCGCGAGCGCGAAGTGATGCGGCGCCAGGTCAGCCACTTGAAGCGGCTGGTCGACGACTTGCTGGACGTGTCGCGCATCACCCGCGGCAAGCTGGAGCTGCGCATGGAACCGGTGGACCTGGTGCAGGTGGCCGGGCAGGCGGTGGAAACGGTGCGCGCCACCCGCTCGCCCGCGCCGCCCATCCTGGCGCGCATGCCGGCCCGGCTGTGGGTGCTGGGAGACGAGAGCCGCCTGGTGCAGGTGCTGACCAACCTGCTGTCGAACGCGGTGCGTTTCGGCGGCGAGGGCGACATCGAACTGGCGCTGGAGCAGCATCCCGGCGAGGCCCGCGTGCGGGTGAGCGACCGCGGCATCGGCATGGCGCCGGAACTGATCGAGCGCATCTTCGAACCGTTCTACCAGGCGCCGCAGCCGCTGGCGCGCGCCGCCGGCGGACTGGGGCTGGGACTGTCCATCGTGCGCAGCATCGTGGAATTGCACGGCGGCCGGTTGCGCGCCGACAGCCCGGGGCCGGGACTGGGCAGCACCGTCGAGGTCGTTCTGCCCCTGCTGGCCGAGCCCGATAACGGGTATGATCACGGTGCCGGCGGGTCCGCCGAGCTCTTGAGGGGAGATTGATGCCATCCATTCCAGATCCGGGGCAAGACCGCATTCCCAACGTTTTCGACGTGTCGCGCCTGCTTTCGCCGAACAGCCCGCCGCGCCAGAGGGAGGCGCTGCTGGCGCTGCTGGAGCGGCTGGGCGAGCAGGCCGGCGCCGACCTGGAGGCGGCCCGCGAGGCCTGCCGCCTGGGGCAATACCGCGAAGCCGCGGCGGCGCTGCACGCCTTGCGCGGCAGCATAGGCACGCTGGGGGCGAACACCTTCGCCGCCACCTCGCGCGAACTGGAGGCCGCCGTCAAGGCCGGACAGCGCGAATTGGCGGAAACGCTGTTTCCCAGGGCCGGCGCGGAGCTGGCGGAAGTGGCCGGGGCGGTGCGCGCCTGGCTGGACAGGCAGGCGCGCACCGCGGCGCCGGCACCCGATGACCTTGAACTGGCCATGAAAAAATGGAAAAAATTGCTATCCGAAAACAACATCGACGCGGTGGCGCAGTATCACCAGTTGAAGAACAGCCTGGGCATCCTGGACACCACACGGAGGAACGCGATCCAGGAGGCGATGGCGAGGTTGGACTTTCCCGCCGTGCTGACCATCCTCGGGCCGACGACAACACGATCCTGATCATCGACGACAACGTCGACACGATACAGCTGCTCAGCGCCATCATGCGCGACCAGGGCAGGATATTGTTCGCGCTGGACGGCAAGAGCGGGCTGGAACTGGCGCGCCGCGTGCGGCCGCAACTGATATTGCTGGACGTGGAGATGCGCGGCATGGACGGTTTCGCCGTGTGCCGGCGCATCACGGCCGACCCGGACTTGCAGAACAGCCCGGTGATTTTCGTCACCGCCCAGAGCGGCGCGGACAGCGAGATCGCCGGACTGGCGGCCGGCGCGGTGGACTTCATCAGCAAGCCGCTGAACGCCTCCGTGGTGCAGGCCCGCGTGCGCACCCACTTGCGGCTGCAGGCGGCGTTGAACCGCCTGCAGAGCCAGGCCAACCGTGACGGGCTGACCGGCTTGTACAACCGCCGCTATTTCGACCACCGCTACGCCGAGGAGTTCGCCCGCCACCGGCGCCACGGCGAGGCGCTGGGGGTGGCGCTGATCGACGTCGACCATTTCAAGCTGTACAACGACCACTACGGGCATCAGCTGGGCGACGGTTGCCTGCAGGACGTGGCGCGCACCCTGGAGACCGGCACGCGCAGGCCCGACGAGGTGGTCGCGCGCTACGGGGGCGAGGAGTTCGTGGTGCTGCTGCCGCACACGGGAGCGGACGAACTGGACCAGTACGGGGAGTGGATCTGCCAGCGGGTGGCGGAACTGGAGATACCCCACGCGGCCTCGCCGAGCGGGCCCAACGTCAGCATCAGCATCGGCCTGAGCAGCATGCGCCCGCGCGACGGCGGCACGCTCGAGCAGCTGCTGGGGCTGGCGGACCAGGCCCTGTACCGGGCCAAGGCCGGCGGCCGGGGGCGTCACGCCGTGGTCCTGCCGGAAAAGGCTGACGGCCGCGAGGGCTGACCCGCGAGGGGCCGGAAGCCGCGCGGTCCGTGCCGGATGGCGGCCGGCTAAGGTTGCGGCGGGACGGGCATGCGGGCCAGCACCACGCGCAGCGCGGCGTCGGCGATGGCGACCGCCGGCGACGCCGCCAGCATGGCCGTGTAGCGCTCGCGGAAGGCCGGGTCGGCGGGCGGCAGCGGCCCCAGCAGCCGCTCCACCTCGATATGGAAGCGGCGCTCCATGTCCACCGCCAGCGCCTCCTCGTCGTCCAGGCACTCGTCCAGGTCGGCCATCAGGATGCCCAGCTTGCGCCGCGCCTCAGGGTCCGGCATCGCGTGGTGCAGCGCCGTCAGGGCGCGCGCGAGGCGGTGCAGGTCGCTGCGCAAGGATTTTCCTTCTATCATGTCCGGCTCCATGAAAAACGGGGAAACCCCATCATAAAGCCTTAGCCGCGCGCCATCAGCCCGTTTAGCGCGGGGTAGGTCAGGATCGGCGTCTGCGGCGAGACGATGCTGCCGCTGTCCAGGAACTGGCGCATCGCGTGCGACACGTAGCTCAGCGACATCTCGGCGATGTCCGAGCCGGCGCTCAGGCGGCGCACGCCCAATTCGAGCAGGCGCTGCGGCGATGGGAAGCCGGGGCGCACCAGCACGTTCAGCGGCATCGGGCTGCCGGCGGCGATGGCGGCGATCTCCGCCTCGTCGCGCACGCCGGGCGCGAACAGGCCGCTGGCGCCGGCCTCGCGGTACAGCCGCGCGCGGCGCAGCGTCTCGGCCACGCGCTCGCCGTCGCCGGCCAGCTGGCGCAGGTAGACGTCGGTGCGGGCGTTGATGTACAGGTCCACGCCGGCGGCGGAGGCGGCGGCGCGCAGCGCGGCGATCTTGCGGCACAGCAGTTCCGGCTCGTCCGCGCCGTCCTCGATATTGACGCCCACCACGCCCGCTCCCAGCAGTTGCGCGCCCAGCGCCGCCACCTCTTGCGGATCGCCGCTGTAGCCGTCCTCGATGTCGACGGTGAGCGGCAGCGTGGTCACGCGGCGGATGCCGCGCACGGTCGACAGCAGCAGTTCCAGCGGCAGGTGGCTGCCGTCCGCGTAGCCGTGCGACCAGGCGACGGCGGCGCTGCTGGTGGCCAGCGCCTTGCCGCCGGCCGCCTCGGCCAGCCGGGCGCTGCCGGCATCCCAGCAGTTCGACAACAGCAGCAAGCCCTCCGCGTGCAGGGCGTGGAATTGGACGTCGGCGCGTTCGGACATGGGGGTTCTCCTTCGTTGTTGGATCGCTATGATGGCATATTTTTCAACTGTGCAGCGGGCGGCGCGGTTCCGCCGCCGGGACGGACATGTGCTTGGGACGGGGAGGGGCGTAACGGACGGCCGCGGGCTGGCCGCAGCCGGACTGTCCAGGCGACTTACAGCTTGCCGGACAGGAAGAACGGAATGGCGCCGGCGGAACTGGCCAGCTTGGCCTTGATGGCAAGGCGCGCCGACATCACCACTTCTTTCGACGGCAGGCTGCGGATCGCGGGCAGTTCCCGGGGATCGATGGCGACGCCCACGCTGGCCAGCGCGGCCGCGGGATCGTCCAGTACCCAGGCGCGGAAGGCGTCGTCGCGCGAAAGCTTGTCGAGGACGGTATCAATATCGCTGCCTATTACAGTTTCCATTTGAAATCCTTTCATCACGTTGGATGGATGGCGTTTATGTGTGCCGCCGCAACCATCCTAAGACATGGACGCTGTTTTCTCAAGATAATACTGCGCGCTGTCGCCCGCCTGCGCCAGCGCGCGCAGGAAGGCGTCCAGCAGGCCGGGCAAGGCGGCCGATTCCCGGCCGGCCAGCGCCTGTTCCAGCGCGGCCGCCGCCTGGTACAGCTCGTTGGCCGACAGGTTGCTGGCCGCGCCCTTGACCTTGTGCACCAGCCGCGCGGCCTGTTCATGCTCGGCGGCGGCGATGGCTTGCCGCAATTGCGGCAGCAGGGTGTCGAAATCGTGGATGAAGATGGTGAGCAAGCGCCCCAGCAGCGCCGCGTTGCCGCCCAGCCGTTCCAGCGCGGCCGGCAGGTCCAGCCCCGGCAGCGGCGGCAAGGTCAGCCGGGACGCCACCTGGGCCGGTTCCAGGTGCAGCGCGCCGCCGCCCCCGGTGCAGCGGTCCAGCACGGCGTACAGCGTGGCCGGGTCGATGGGCTTGGCCACGTAGTCGTTCATGCCCATGGCGATGCAGTGTTCCCGGTAGCCGCGCACCGCGTGCGCGGTGATGGCGATGATGGGCAGGCGCTCCAGCGCGGGCATGGCGCGGATGCGCTCGGTCACGTGGTAGCCGTCCATGTCCGGCATCTGGATGTCCATCATCACCGCGTCGTAGCGCTGCGCCGCCACCATGCGCAGCGCGTCCTTGCCGCTGCCGGCCAGCTCGACGGCGACGCCGGCCCGTTGCAGGATCTCGGCGCAGACCTGCTGGTTGATGATGTTGTCGTCGACCACCAGCACGCGCAGCCCGCCCAGCCGTTGCGCCGGCCTGACGGCGCCCGACGGGCCGGTGGCCGCCTGCGTGGCACTGGCGGAGGCGATCCGCAGCGAGACGGCGAAGCCGAAGCGGCTGCCCTGGCCGGGTTCGCTGTCGACCACGATGGCGCCGCCCATCTTGCGCACCAGCTGCTGGGAGATGGCCAGGCCGAGGCCGGTGCCGCCATAGACCCTGGTGGTGCTGGCGTCCGCCTGCGCGAAGGCCTGGAACAGGCGGCCCTGCTGTTCGGCGCTGATGCCCACGCCGCTGTCCTCGACCAGGAAGCGCAGCCGCACCATGTCGCTCTCGTCGCTGGCGGGCGCGCTGTCGTCCAGTTCCACGCGCAGGCGGATATGGCCGCGGCTGGTGAACTTGAGCGCGTTGCCGACCAGGTTGGTCAGCACCTGGCCCAGCCGCAGCGGGTCGCCCAGCACGTGGGGCGGCACGTCGGGCGCGGCCCACACCACCAGTTCCAGGCCCTTCTCGGCCGCCTGCCACGAGAACAGGTCGTTGATCTGGGTGAGGGTGTCGTTCAGGTCGAAGGGCACGGCCTCCAGTTCCAGCTTGCCCGATTCGATCTTGGAGAAGTCCAGCACGTCGTTGATGATGCGCAGCAGGCTCTGGCCGGCGCGGCCGATCTTGCGGAAATAGTCGACCGGCTTGGCCGGCAGGTCCATCTGGACGCCCAGGCCGGCGAAGCCGATGATGGCGTTCATCGGCGTGCGGATCTCGTGGCTGATGTTGGCCAGGAACTCGCTCTTGGCGCGCGTGGCGGCCTCGGCGTTGGCGCGCGCCAGCTCCACCTGGCGCAGCGAGCGCGCCTTCTGGAAGGCCGTCACGAACGGTTCCCTCAGCGCCTTCAGCAGGTCCAGGTCGCTGCCGTCGAAGGCGGCGTGCTGGCGGTGGTTCTCGAACAGCAGGTAGCCCTCCACGTGCCGGTCCACGCAGATGCGCACGGCCAGCACAGCGCAGGCGCCGTGCAGCATCCTGCCCTCGGCCGCCCGCACCAGGAAGATGTCCGGCGCGATGCGCTCGCCGGCGTCCATATAGGCCGCCTCGGCCTCCGCCAGTTCCAGGCGCTGGCGCGCGTCGGCCGTGCCCACGTCGCCCCAGGCCGCGCGCAGCGTCAGCGTGTCGGTGCCGGTCTTGCGCACCAGCGCGAGCGCCGCGTCGACGCCCTTGATGACGGTGGTTTCCTGCAGGATGGTGTGCAGCAGCGCGTCGAAATCGAGCTGCTCGTTGATGGACTTGACGATGGCGTTCAGCTTCTCCAGGTGGCGCGTGCGCGAGTACACCAGCGTCTGCAGGCGGGCCTGGTCGCGCCGCAGGTAGAGCGTGCGCCAGCGCAGCAGGCCCCAGGCCAACAGCGCCAGGGCCAGCGCGAAGGCGCCGTGGGCCCAGGCGGTCTGGTGCCAGGCGGGCAGCACCTGGACCGGTATCGTCAGCTCGTCCGGGCTCCACATGCCGGCGCGGTTGGCGCCGCGCAGGCGCAGCAGATAGTCGCCCGGCGGCAGGTTGCGGTAGGTGACCGCGCGGCGGCTGGCGTCGGCCTCGGTCCAGGCGTGGTCGTAGCCGTCCAGCCGGTAGGCGTAGCGGTTGCGCTGCGGCGCCGAATAGTCCAGCGCGGCGACCTCCACCTCGAAGCCCTTGGCCTCCGGCTCCAGCGTCAGCCGCCGCGGCTGGGCGACGGGGCGGCCGTCCACCAGCACCGAGGTGATGGCCAGCGGCGCGCGGAAGGACCAGGTCTGCAGCGCGTCCGGGTGGAACACGGCCAGGCCGCCGGTGGCGCCGAACAGCAGGTCCGCCTCCGCCGTCTGCGCGGCGGCGCCGATGAAATAGGTCTGGAAGGCGACGCCGTCGGCGCGTCCCAGCGAGCGCGCCTTCATGGTCTGGGTGTCGAACACGGCGATGCCGCTGGCGGTGGCGGCCCACATGCGTCCCTTGCGGTCCAGCTGCAGGGCCGGCACCACGTCGCTGGGCAGGCCGTCGGCCACGCCCAGCCGGCGGAACTCGGGCGCGCCGCCGGGGCCGCGCCGCTCCAGCACGCTGATGCCGCCGCCGTGGGAGGCCACCCACAGCCGGCCCTGGCTGTCGAAGGCCAGCGAGGTGATGATGGATTCGGGCAAGCCGGTGCGCGAGGCCCCGTTGGGCGCGATCTGTTCCACGCCGCCGCCGGCCATGTCGACCAGGTTCAGGCCGCTGCGCGTGCCGACCCACAGGCCGCCCTTGCCGTCCGGCAGCAGGGCGTGGACGCGGCCGTCGGTGAGGCCGCCGCCGCCGGCCGGGCGCTGGACGTAGGCGCGCAGCGCGCGCGTGGCGGGATCGAAGCGCAGCAGGCCCTCGTAGGTGCCCAGCCACAGCTTGCCGTCCAGCGGCAGGATGTTGCCGATGCGGGGATAGGGCGTTTCCAGCGGCAGCGGCACGCGCTTGACGCGGGTGCCGCCGGCCGAGCTCAAGTACAGGCCCAGCTGGGTGCCGATCCAGGCCTCCCTTCCCGGCGCCTCGGCCAGGGCCAGCACCACGCGCTTGGGCAGGGCCGTGTCCGGCTTGGCGGGGTCCGGCCGCAGCGCGGCGACGCGGCCGCCGCCGGGCGAGACGATGTCCACGCCCTGGTCCGCCAGTCCGATCCAGGCGCGGCCGGCGCCGTCGGCCATCACCGCCGTGACGGCCGCCTCCAGCAAGCCCTCGCCGCCGAACACGGCGCCGATGGCGCGGCTTTGTGGCGAGTGGTAGTCGATGCCGCGCTCGTTGGCCACCCAGACCAGGCCGCTGCGGTCGCGCAGCAGGGCGGCGGTGCGGTCGTTGCCGAGGCTGGCGGGCACGGCGGCCTGGTGCTGGATACGACGCGCGGGGCCGCCGGCGGTGTCGAACTCCAGCACGCCGCCGCCGTAGGTGGCGGCCCACAACTTGCCCGGGCGCGCCTCGGCGATGGACAGCACCATGCTGGCGTGCGCGTCCGGCACGCCGGGCAGCTGCAGGATGCGGCCGGCCGCCGCCGTCCCCGCGCCCGCCGCGTCCACCTTGCCGATGCCGCTCTTCAGGGTGCCGAAGGTGATGGCGCCCTGGCTGTCCTCGTGCAGGCTCAGCACGGCGTCCTGCCATGCGCCCGGGGGCGCCCCGTTGTCGCCCGGCGCCGCGCCGACCGGCACGGCGAGGAAGCGGCCGCTGCCTGCGTCGCGCCGGGTCAGGCCGGTGGCGGTGCCGATCCACAGGTCGCCGCGCCGGTCCACCAGCAGGGAGCGGACCTGGTTGTCGGGCAGGCCGCCCGCCACGCCGCGCTCGTGGCGGTAGTGGGCGATGGCGGCCGTGGCGGGATTGATGTAGTCCAGCCCGCCGGCCGTGCCTATCCAGACGCCGCCGTGGGCGTCGCTGGCGATGGCGTTGACGGCCGCGTGGCCCAGGCCGGTGGCGTTGGCGGGATAGCGCACGAAGCGCTCCAGCGCCTTGTCGTACATGGCCAGGCCGGCCAGTGTGGTGCCGATCCAGAGCCGGCCCTGGCGGTCCACGTGCAGCGCCTGGATGAAATCGCCCGGCAGCGAACCGGGATCGGCGGGATCGAACTTGAAGCGGCGCAAGCGGTAGCCGTCCCAGCGCGCCAGGCCGTTCTGCGTGCCCATCCACACGAAGCCGTCGCCGTCCTGCGCCAGCGCCATCGTGATGGCCTGCTCGTGCTCCTGGCCCAGATGTTCGAACAGCGGCGTGGCCAGCTTGGCCCAGCGGTCGGCCGCCGGCGGGGCGGCGGGAGCGGATAGGGCGGGGGGAGCGGCCAACGCGAGCATGGACGCAACTCCGGGCGCCAGGGCGACGCGTGCGAACCATCGGCGAGCGGACCAGGTGTATTTACCTGAGCTTGCTGTTCTCGGCATCGTCTGCTAGGGATGGACAGCCGCACGAAGGCGCCTGTGTCGTTGAATGAGGTTCACCGGGCAAGCATACGCAATTGCTGTAGGAAAGTCTACGCGGCGGGCCCGTGCGTTTCATGGGCGATCGCGTCGATCAGCGCCCTGCAGGCGGCGGGCAGGCCGCGGTGCGGCGGGTAGATCAGCGAGAAAGCCCTGACGCGGCCGCTGTTCGCGGGCAGCACGGCCACCAGCTCGCCCCGCGCCAGGCGCTCCGCGGCGATGAATTCATACGTTTGGCAGATGCCTAAGCCTTGTTGCGCCAAGGATACGACTCCCAGCACGTCGTCCGTCACCCGGAGGCGCGCGGGCGGGACCCAGTCCACGTCCCCTCCGTCCTCGCGCAGCAGCCAGGGCGCCAGCTTGCCGGTGCTGGGCATGACGAAGGGCAGGCAGGCGTGGCCGGCCAGGTCGGCTATCGCGCGCGGCGCGCCGGCCCGCGCCAAGTAGGAGGGCGCGGCCACCAGGCACAGCGGAGCATCCTCCAGCTTGCGCGCGGCCAGGCCGCTGTCCTTCAGTTCGCCCAGGCGTATCGCCATGTCATAGCCCTCGGACACCAGGTCGACGTTGCGGTTGGCGATGCTCAGTTCGATCACCACCCGCGGGTGCCTGTCCATGAAGGGCCGCAGCAAGCCCGGCAGGCGATAGTGGGCGTAGGTGGTGGGCGCGCTGATGCGGACGGTGCCGGTCAGCTCGCCGCCCTGGCCCTGCGCCGCGCGCTCCGCGCCGGCCAGCAGGCGGAAGGCGTCCCGCGCCTGCTCCAGGTAGGCCTGGCCCGCCTCCGTGATGCTGATGCGGCGGGTGGTGCGGCGCATCAACTGCGCGCCCAGCCGCGTCTCCAGCCGGGCCACGGCACGGCTCAGGACGGAGGGCGTGGTGCCCAGCGCCACGGCGGCGGCGCTGATGGTGCCGTGGTCCATGATGGCGAGGAAGGCTTCCACGTCGCCCAGATAGTCGAATTGGCGTGGCATTATGATCTCTGTGGAACAAATGATTTGTCTGTGTGGCTGTTTATTGATTATAGCGGCATGAATAGACTGGCGCCTGTCATTCAACAAATCAACAGGAGCCCAACCATGAACCATTCGATCCGTCACGCCGCCGCCGCGGCGCTGTTGCTGGCCGCCGCTGGCGCCCAGGCCGCCAACGTGCTGGTCGTGCTGTCCGACGAGGCCCGGCTGGAGCTGCGCGGCGGGCGCGGCTTCGAGACCGGCTTTTACGCCAACGAGCTGATGCAGCCGGTGAAAAAGCTGCTGGACGCCGGCCACAGCGTCACCTTCGCCACGCCGCTGGGCAAGGCGCCCACGGTGGACCGCAACTCGCTGGACCCGTCGTACTTCGGCGGCGAGGCGGCCATGGCCGAACACCTGGCGCTGATGGAGAAGCTGCGCATCACGGCGGCCGATTCGCCGGTGGTGAGCCTGGCGCGCGTGGAGCAGGGCGGTTACGGCAGGTACGACGCGCTGTACGTGCCCGGCGGCCACGCGCCCATGCAGGACCTGACGCGCAACCCGGCGCTGGGACGCCTGCTCAAGCACTTCCACGCGGCGGCCAAGCCCACCGCGCTGGTCTGCCACGGCCCGGCCGCCTTGCTGTCCGCGCTGGACGACAAGGGCCGGCTGGTCGGCCAGCTGGAATCCGGCGCCTCCGCCGCGCCGGCCGCCGGCTGGATCTACAAGGACTACCGCATGACGGTGATCAGCAACACCGAGGAGGACGCGGCCAAGCCCATGCTGAAGGGCGGCGAAATGAAATACACGCCGCAGACCGCGCTGGAGCGCGCCGGCGGCAAGTACAGCAGCGCCGCCGACTGGACGCCGCACATGGTGGTCGACCGCGAGCTCATCACGGGTCAAAACCCCGCCTCCGCCATCGCCGTCGCCGACGCGCTGCTGTCCCGCCTCGCCCCCCACCGCTAACCTCCCGAAAAGCGCCCAGGGCTTTTATTCCCGCATGGATAAAATAGCCCAGGGCGCTTTTTTCCGCGCCGTCATGTGCCGTCGCCTCCGTGCATCTGTGGCGCCTCGCCCCACAGCACTGCCCCCCCGGAAAAGCGCCCAGGGCTTTTATTCCCGTACGGGAAAAATAGCCCTGGGCGCTTTTTACTTTAAACATATATTATATTTGCATGTTTATAGGGAAACGGGTATATTCACTACTGAACTTCTTACTTCTTCCGGTAATTCATCAGTAAAGGACTCATCATGTTGTCTCAAGAACATCGCGCCATCGTCACCGCCACCGTCCCCATCTTGAAGGAGGGCGGCGAGGCCTTGACCCGCCACTTCTATCAGAAGCTGTTCAGGGAGTATCCGGAGGTGGCGCCGTTCTTCAACCAGGCGCACCAGCATGGCGGCACGCAGCAGCGGGCGTTGGCGAACAGCATTTTGATGTACGCGTCGAATATCGATCGGCTGGAGGCACTCGGTCCGCTGGTGGGAACCATCGTCAACAAGCACGTGTCGCTGCAGATCCAGCGCGAGCATTATCCGATGGTGGGCGCGGCGCTGCTGGGCGCCATCCGCGAAGTGCTGGGCGCGCAGGTGGCGACCGACGCGGTGCTGGAGGCATGGGGCGCGGCCTACGGCCAGCTGGCCGATATCCTGGCCGGCGCGGAACAGCAAATCTACGACGCGAACGCCGAGGCGGAGGGCGGCTGGCGCGGCGGCCGCCAGTTCCAGGTGGTCCGCAAGACCGCCGAGAGCGCCGAGATCACGTCCTTTGTGTTCGCACCGGTGGATGGCGGCAAGGTGCTGGCTTTCCAGCCCGGCCAGTACATCAGCGTCAAGGTGACGGTGGATGGCGAGGAGATGCGCCGCCAGTATTCGCTGTCGGCCGAGAGCAATGGCGAGACCTACCGCGTCAGTGTGAAGCGCGAGCCGGGCGGCAAGGTGTCGAACTTCCTGCATGATGCCGTGCAGCCCGGCGACACGGTGGAGCTGTTCCCGCCGGCCGGCGCGTTCACGCTGCGCACGGGCGACAAGCCGCTGGTCCTGATCAGCGGCGGCGTCGGCATCACGCCCACGCTGGCGATGCTGTCGGCGGCGCTGCGCACGCGCCGTCCGGTGCATTTCATCCACGCCGCGCGCCACGCGGGCGTGCATGCCTTCCGCCAGCTTATCGACCAGCTCGCCGAGGACCATCCCCAGCTGTCCCGCTATTACGTGTACGAGGAGGACAACGGCGCGGTGCCACCGCATGCCACCGGCTACATTACCCGCGACACGCTGGCCGCTTGGCTGCCCGAGTCGCGCGACGTGGACGCCTATTTCCTCGGACCCACGCCGTTCATGAAGGCGGTCAAGACGCATCTGCGCGAGCTGGGCGTTCCGGAGGCGCAGACCCACTACGAGTTCTTCGGTCCGGCCGAGGCGCTGCAATAAGCGGGGGGACTTGACCGCCGGAACGGCGCGCTTTACGATCCGTCATTTCGTTCTTAATAAATCGACATGATTTCTTATCGTAAAGCCTTGCCGCTGGCGCTGACGCTATTCGGCGCGCTGTCCGGCGCATCCGCCGCCACCCCGGACGGCGCGGCTGGATGGGCCGAACTCGCGCAGCGCGACCTGCGGGCGGCGGCCGATGCCATACGCGGCCGGCATTTCGGCGCCGTGGCCGGCCACCTGAACGTGACCGCGCCGCTGGAGCACGGACTGCGCGCCGCGCAGGCGGAGGCCGCGCTGGTGGGCGATGAAATCGCCTATAACCGCATGCTGGCCCGCTTCGTCAGCGGTTTCGGCGATCCGCACACCGGGCTGGAGCTCGACTTGCGGGACACCGGCTGGACCGGATTGATGCTGGACCGCGTGGACGGCCGCTATCGCGTCACCTGGAGCGAAGCGAACTGGCCGGTGGCGCTGCCGCCCAGGGGCGCGGAGGTCCGGGACTGCGATGGCGTCTGGATCGGCACCTATCTGCAGACCCGGGTCGCGCCCTATGTCAACCACGCGGGCGAATACGCCCACACCATGAGTCTGCTGGCGCAACAGGTCATGCGGCAGAACGGCCTGGCCTGGGCGCCGGCCCGCTGCACCTTCGTGCTTGGGGATGGCGCCGTCAAATCCTACGAACTGCCGCTGCGCGGCGTGCCATCCGATGTCAGCCAGACCCGGCTGGACGCCGCCACCCGCGACCGCGTCGCCGTGGCGCGTCCGGTGGACGTCTATCCCATGCCCCGCGACATGTACTGGGTAGGCATGCCCTCGTTCGGCGTGCGCGACGGCGGCAAGGCCTACGAGGCCGTCTACGCGAAACTACGGGCCCTGAAGGGGGCCAAATGGGTGGTGCTGGACTTGCGCGGCAATGGCGGCGGCTCGACCGCCTGGGGCCAGAACGCGCTGGCCGCGATGTACGGCGGCGGCTACGCGGACCGCCTGGAGAAGGGCGCCGGCTCCGCCAGCTACGCGATCGCGGACCAGGCGACGATAGACCAGTTCACGCGCTTCGCCGCCCATCCCAATTTCGCGCCCATGAAGGACTACCTGCTGAAAAGCGCCGCGAAGCTGGCGGCCGCCAGACAGGCCGGCCGCGCCGTGGACCTGATCGATGGCGACGACAGCGACCCGGCCGCCATCCGGCAGCCCTTCAGCCTGGCCGCGCCACGCGGGCCGCGACTGGCCGCCGTGATCGACCGCAACTGCTTCAGCTCGTGCCAGTCGGTGCTGCAGCAGATACGGCGCGTAAAGGGGGCGGTCGTGCTGGGCGAAGCCACCGTGGGCTATTCCCCCTACGGCGAAACCACCGAAGTGAAGCTGCCGAGCGGCAGGGCGGCCTTGTTCGTGCCATCCGGGTATTTTCTATCGTCCACGGCCACCCGCGAGCCCATGACGCCGGACGTGGCGTATCCCGGCAATATGGGGGACGACGCCGCCTTGATGCGCTGGGTCGGCAAGGAACTGGCCGCGCGGCGCTAGCCCGGCTCCCGTTCGGCGCGGCCCGGCCGTTTGCCGGCCGCGCGCTTGCCCAGCCATTGCACCACGGCCGCGTGGTAGGCGGGCGGCGTTTTCGACGTCACCCGGCTGGACAGGTCGGCCAGCGTGTGGCCGGCCAGTTCCTCGCGCATGCGCTGCTCGGCGGACATCATCACCATGTGGATGGTGCAGGGCGGCACCTGCGACCAGTCCGGCTGTTCATCCTCGAACACGGCGCAGCGCTGGCGGATTTCGCGGCAGTCGAACAGCGCCTTCCTGCCATCGATCGCCTCCACCACATCCAGCACCGATATCTCGCCGGGCGGCTTCGCCAGCGCGAATCCGCCGCGCACGCCCTCGGTCGCCCTGACCAGTCCCGCCTTGTTCAGCTTGGTGAACAGCTTGGCCACGTATTCGGCGGGGATGCCCTGCAGGTCGGCCAGGTCCTTGGCGCTGGCTTCCTTCGCGCCGCCCGCCGGATTGGCCAGGAATAACAGGCAATGCAGGCCGTATTCCACGCCCGTGCTGATATGAGACATCCAAAACCCCGACTTGATCTATCGTAGTTTTTAGGATAACCACTCCCGCCGTGCTTGGCAAGCGCTTGCCCGCGCGCCTCTCATGTTGTATTGTAAACTCCGATTAATCGAGTCGTAGTTTAATATCATCTGAAAGGGAAGACTATGAGCAGGAAAATTGTGATCGTCGGCGGCGGTTTCGCCGGACTGTGGGGCGCGCTCGGCGCGGCCAGGCTGCTGGACATGGAGGGCCGCGCGGATGGCCCGGTCGAGATCGCGCTGGTCTCGCCGGCGCCGGTGCTGGCGATGCGGCCCCGGCTGCATGAAAGCGAACCGGAGGGCATGACGACGCCCATCCTGCCGCTGCTGGAAGCGGCGGGCGTGCGTTACATCCAGGGCACGGTGGACCGCATTCACCAGCGGGACCAGTGCGTGGAGGCGACCTCCGCCGATGGCGGGCGGCTGACGCTGTCTTACGACCGCCTGCTGTTGACCAGCGGCAGCCGCATGCACCGCCCCGAAGTGCCGGGCCTGCGCGAACACGCCTTCAGCGTCGACCAGCTTGAAGAGGCGGTGGCGCTGGACCGCCACCTGAAGCGGCTCGCCAGCCTGCCAGAAACGCCCGCGCGCAACACGGTGGTCGTCGTCGGCGGCGGCTTCACGGGCATCGAAGTCGCCTGCGAGCTGCCGGCGCGGCTGCGCGCGGCGCTGGGCGGGGATGCGGCGTTCGACATCGTGCTGGTCGAGCGCGGCGCCGAGATCGGTCCGGACCTGGGAGCGGGACCGCGCCCGGTGATCGAGGAGGCGCTGGACAAGTTGGGCGTCACGCGCGTGCTGGGCGCCGCCGTGGTGGCGGTGGACACCGGCGGCGTGCGCACGGCGGATGGCCGGCGCGTCGAAGCGGCCACGGTGATCTGGACCGGCGGCCCGCGCGCCAGCGCGCTGACCGAGCAACTGGCCGGCGAGCGCGACGCCCTGGGCCGCCTGCGGGTGGAGGACGACCTGCGCGTCGCTGGCGTCCCCGGCGTCTTCGCCGCCGGCGATGTGGCGAGCGCCGTCGTCGACGACCAGGGCAAGCACGCGCTGATGTCCTGCCAGCACGCCCTCGACATGGGCCGCCACGCCGGCCACAACGTCGCCGCCGACCTGCTGGGCCTGCCGACGCTGGCCTACCGGCAGCCGCGTTACGTGACCTGCCTGGACCTGGGCGGGTGGGGCGCGGTCTACACGGAAGGCTGGGACCGTCAAGTAAAAATGGCAGGTGCCGACGCCAAGGCCTTGAAAGTGAAGATCAACACGCAATGGATCTACCCGCCATCCGCCGACCGCGCCACCTTGCTCGCCGCCGCCGCCCCGGCGCGCGCCGTCGCCGGCTGAGTGTGGCCTGGCGTCAAGCGGCCTGAGCCCCATTTGGGGCCAGGCCCCAAATGGGGCTCAGGCCGCTTCGGCTGGGGCTGGGGCTGTGCTAGGATTTGAGCATGGAGGGCCTTGTGGTAAAGTGCGCGCCTTGCCTATGTGGAGGCCCTCGTGTCAGACAAAATCATCCCCATTCAAGCCTACGACAAGCCCGCTGGCGGCTTCGGTTCCCTGCGCGGCACGGCCAGCGCGCTGACCGGCAACGGCCCGCTGCCTGCGCTGAAGGCGCTGCCGCATGTGAACCAGCCGCAGGGCATCGATTGCCCCGGCTGCGCCTACCCGGATTCGCCGACCGACAAGTCGGTGGACTTTTGCGAGCAGGGCGCCTGGGCCATCGCGCACGAGGCGACGCCCAAGCGCGCGACGCCGGAGTATTTCGCCGCGCATACGGTCACGGAGCTGCGCACGCGCGAGGATTGGCAACTGGAAGCCATCGGCCGCCTGACCGCCCCCATGCTGTACGACCGCGCCTCGGACACCTACCGCGAAATCGCCTGGGACGACGCCTTCGCCATGGCGGGCAAGGCCCTGCGAGAACTGGAGTCGCCGAACCGCGCGGTGTTTTACGCGTCCGGCCGCAGCAGCAACGAGGCGGCCTTCCCCTACCAGCTGTTCGCGCGCGCCTTCGGCACCAACAACATGCCGGATTCGTCCAACTATTGCCACGAGTCGTCCGGCGACGCCTTGCGCCTGTCGCTCGGCGTGGGCAAGGCCACCGTGACGCGCGAGGATTTCGAGCACGCGGAGGCGATCTTCGTGTTCGGCCAGAACCCGGCCACCAACCATCCGCGCATGCTGGGGGACTTGCGCCACGCGAAGCTGCGCGGCTGCAAGATCGTCGTCTTCAATCCCTTGCTGAGCGCGGCCTGCAGCGCTTCACCGATCCGCAATCGGCCGGCGAGATGCTGACCGGCGGCAGCACCGTCATCGCCGACGAGTATTACCAGTTGCGGACGGGCGGCGACCTGGCCGCGCTGACCGGCATCATCAAGGCGCTGCTGGCGCCGGACCGGCACCTGGACCGCGCCTTCATCGCCGAGCACACGGCTGGATACGACGAGATGGCGGCCGTGGTCCAGGCGCAGCCCTGGGACGCCATCGAGCGCGACAGCGGCCTGTCGCGCGCGCAGATGGAGCACATCGCCGAGCTCTACGGCGCATCGAACGCCACCATCGCCACCTGGTGCATGGGCCTGACCCAGCACGAGTACGCCATCGCCACGATCCAGATGCTGGTCAACCTGATGCTGTTGCGCGGCAACGTGGGCAAGCCCGGCGCGGGCGTGATGCCGGTGCGCGGCCACTCCAACGTGCAGGGCGACCGCACCGTGGGCGTGACCAACCGTCCCAAGGCGGAATGGCTGCAAGGCCTGGAGCGGGTGTTCGGCTTCACGCCGCCGTCCGAACCCGGACTGGACGCGGTGGCCACCATCCACGGCCTGCTGGACGGGTCGGTGCACGCGTTCACCGGCCTGGGCGGCAACTTCGCCGTGGCCGGTCCGGACAGCCCGCGCGTGCTGGCGGCCATGTCCAACTGCAAGCTGACGGTGCACATCGCCACCAAGCTGAACCGCACACACCTGTATCCGGGCGCCATCGGCCTGCTGCTGCCTTGCCTGGGCCGCACCGAGCACGACGAGCAACCGGGCGGCCAGCAATTCGTCAGCGTGGAGGACACGGCCAGCATGGTGCACGCGTCCACCGGGCGCAACCGGCCGGCCAGCGGCAAGCTGCGCTCCGAGCCCCACATCGTGACGGAACTGGCGCGCCACACGCTGCCGGATTCCGCCATCGATTGGCGCGCCATGGGCCGCGATTACGACGTCACGCGCGACCTGATCGAACGCGTGGCCGAGGGCGCGGTGGCCGGATTCGAGGATTACAACGCCAACATCCGCCAGCGGCGCGGCTTCCACCTGCCGAACACGGCGGCGCTGCGCGTGTGGAAGACCGACACGGGCAAGGCCAATTTCGCGGCCCACGCCTTGCCGGCCGATTCCATCATGCAGAGGGCGCGGGCGCGCCATGGCGACCGCGTGCTGTGCCTGGCGACGGTGCGGGCGCACCGGCAGTACAACACCACGGTCTATCACGATCCGCGCGGCGAGGTGGACCGCTACCGCGGCGTGCACCACACGCGCAAGGTGCTGTTCATCGGTCCCGCGACGCTGGCCCGGCTGGGTTTCCTGGACGGCGAGATCGTGAGCCTGCGCGCGGCCTCCCTGGACGGCGTCGAACGCGTGGTGCATGGCTATCGGCTAGTGCAATACCCCATCCTCAACGACGACGTGTTCGGCTATTTCCCGGAGCTCACGCCCCTGTCCTCGCCGGACCTGACGGCGCGCGGCTCGAACACGCCTGCCTTCAAGGAAGTGCCTATCCTGATCGAACGCTGAGCGCGCGGCTTGCATAAGCGAGCGCCACTGTGGCGCCGATTATCCGATACTGGCCTCCTGGACAACACCGGGAGGTCACCATGAACCGATCGAAGACAGGCGTCTGGCTGTTGGCCGGCGCGATGGCGCTGCCGCTGGCGGCGCAGGCCGAGACCCAGACGCCGGCGCCGGACACGGCCGCCGCCGTGCCGAAAACCGTCAACGGCATACCCTATGTGACGGGCGGGGTGGGCATGGAGGAACGACAAGCCATGCAGTCCGCGAGCCCGGACTACAACCTGAAACTCACCTTCGCCGACCGCGGCAGCGGCGAATACCGCTCCGCCGTGGCGGTCGACATCCGCGACATGCGCAGCGGCGTGCAGGTGCAGGCTGATCAGGCGGGGCCGCTGTTCTACACGCAATTGCCGGCGGGACGCTACAAGGTCACGGCGACGGCGGCGGGCAGGCAGCAGCAGAAGGTCATCACCGTGGCAAGGCACGGCGACCGTTCGCTGGCGTTCTATTGGGATGCGCAGTAGGCGGGGGCGCTATCCGCGGTGGAGGACCAGGCGCCGCCGCGGACGCGCCGCCTGCTGTCCCGGGACCGAGAACTCGGCGCCGCGCTTGACGATTTCCAGCTGGCGGGCGCTGAAGACCTGTTCATGGCCGCCGTCGTCGTCGCTCCAGCGGCAGCACACGCCGTCCTCGACGCCCGGCGTCCTGCGCGCGGCGCCCACCACGATCATTTTCTGGCGCCAGCCTATCGGCCGCACCACGTCGCCGCCTTTGGGTCGTTCCGTTTGCATGCATCCTCCGTCGTGCCGGTTTCAATGAACCCAGCATAGGGGAAGCGGACAGGGCGGGGCGCTACTTTGACTAGCCGCAACTAAGTCACTTTAATTTCGTGACGCGTCACGCTTATTTAGTGATCTTGAGCGCGGCGATCTCTGCACGCGCCTGCGCCAATTCCCGCTCCAGGGCATCCACTCGCGCCAGCGCCTTGTCCAGCTCCGCGAACAGGCGGCTGGGCGCGTCCGGCGGCTCCATTTCCCGTGACGCGTCACGGCTAATCGCGATGGCGATCCGCTCGGCCCGCTTGTTGTCGCGGTAGCGCTTGGCGCGCTCGGCGGGAGTGAGCGCATCTTCCTTGGCGGGTCTGCCGCGCCCGCGTTTTTCCTGTTCCGCCATGCGGCCCTCCTGAAGTGATTGGGCTTATTATATGTGACGCGTCACGCAAACATGGTGTTAAATGTGACGCGTCACACAAATTCACTGTAGACGGGAGACAAACTTGAACCGGAAGACTATCGCCACACTGGCGGCGGCCGCGCTGATCGCGCCGGCCATGCCGCTGCACGCGGAAGAGGGACCCATGAAGGAACTCAGCTTGACGATGAGCGTGAAGTCGGCGGCGGGACATGTGCTGGTGGGCGTGTCCCTGCATAACCAGAGCGCGCACGCGGTGCACGTGCCGCGCGCCCTGGCCAGCGAGAACGAGTTGTTCGGGAAGATGTTCGAGATCACGGACGCGGCGACCGGCGAGCCCGTCGAGTACCAGGGCATCATGGTCAAGCGCGGGCCGATGACGGCGGAGGATTACCTGACGCTGAAGCCCAAGGCCAAGCATCGCAACACCATCGACATCACGAACAGCTACGCCTTCAAGCCGGGCAAGCGCACCTATCGGCTGAGCTATGAGGGAAGTTATCTGCTGGATTTGAAGAAGCTGGGACAGGCGGCGGGGGCGGAGGTGGCGCTGACGGCGCCGGCGGTGACGTTCACGCACGAGGCGAAATAGGGGAGACAAATAGGGAGACATCCCGAAGCGCGTCCCGCTCCCCCTCGAAGCGGGACGCGCAGTTCAGCTTATTGCAGGGCCGGCGTGTTCTCGCCGAAGTACTCGTGCGAGTCGGCGTTGTCGATGGCCTGGGTTGGGTTGCTGATCGCCAGGCTGGACGCGGCGGACTGGCCGTACGCCCAGTCGTCGGTGCCGGCCACGGCGTTGAAGTGGCTCATCTCGTGCACCAGCGTGCCGCCCTTGGAGTCGGTGCCGGTCAGCGGCGCGGTCCAGAAGGCCTTGCAGACATAGATCTTGTACGGTTGGGTCGGGTACACATAGGCGTAGTAGGTCTTGTTGCAGCCGCAATCGACCGTCACCGGCTTGTTGGCGAAGGCGTCCTTGATCGCGCTGAAGTGCGATTTCACGGTGGCGTAGCGGCCTGCGTCGTAGGAGCCGAACCACTTGGTGTAGCGCGTTCCGGCGGTGCCCGCCTGCAGGTAGGCGTCGCCATTGTTGGCCATGGTGGTGGCCGCGCCCATGGCCTGGGTGATGGTGGTCTGCTGCGAGGCGCTGCACTTCGTGAAGCTCAGGCTGCCGGCCAGGGTCGCCGCCGGCGCCGCGGACAGTTGCTGCGCGGCGGTCGTGCGGCTGCCGTTGCCTTCGATGAAGACGGACACGGCGTCCGATTCCAACACCGTCGCTTGCTTCTCGTCGCTGGCGCGGGCGCCCTGCGTGGCCTTGTCGAACAGCTTGTTGGACTTGGTGTGGTAGCGGATCGAGTAGTCGCCGGTGGCGCTCATGTCGTACAGCGCGGACAGCTCGACCGTCACGGTGTGGGACTTGCCGGGCTGGATCACGAAGTAGTCGGACGCTTTTGGCGCCGGACGCTTGACGTGCATGCCCTCGTAGGGGACTTTCACGCCGTCGCGCGTCACTTCAAACAGCGATTCCTCGATGTCGCCGAACGGGGTGTGCCATTTCAGCACGCGCTGCGGCTCGGACGAGGTGTTGGTCATCGTCACCTTGACCACGACGTCGTCGCTGGGACCCAGCGCGTGTTTATCCAGGCTGACGCTTGCCACCAGGCCGTTCGAGGCGTTCGCCGCCAGGCACAGGCTCATTGCCGCTACCGAACCGCCAAACTTGACCACATGATTCCAGTTCATTCGTGTCTCTCCGTAAGTGGGATGTTTTAGTACTGAGCCCGGCCTTGTGAGCCGGGCTCATGTAAAACATCGTCACATACTCATGACACGAGGTAAACATTGTTCGACGCGAAAGCATGAATTTCTGGCAAAGCGTGCGTCTTTGGCGCAACGTTTGTCTAATTTGAGACAAAATGGCCGACGTTGTTAAAATTTAGCGGTCATTTTGGCGAATTTCAGCTGGCCGCGTACTTCACGGAACAGCCGTAGGGCTGGGTAATGGGGCGGCTGACGGGCTTGCCGGCGCTGACCTCGTCGATGGCCTGCGTCACGTAGTTGATGGCGCCCGGGATATCGGCCGGGTTGGTGCTGGGCTTGCTGTCGATGGCGCCCGCGTACACCAGTTTGCCGGCCGGGTCGATCACGTACATGTGCGGCGTGGTGCGGGCGCCGTAGGCGCGTCCGATCTTGCCGCTGTCGACCAGGATGGCGTTCGGCGACGCGTTGCGGCCCTTGAGCCAGGACGCCAGCGCGGCGGTGGCCTTGGGATTGCCCGCCACGCCGTCGGTGGTGTCGATGGACAGCCAGACCACGCCCTTGCCGTTCGCGTGCTTCTGCGTGGCGGGCATGTTGCCGCTGTCGTAGTGCTTCTTCACGAACGGGCACTCGGGATTGACCCATTCCAGCACCACGTACTTGCCCTTGAAGTCGCTCAGCGACACGGCCTTGCCGGACGTGTCCGTCGCGGTGAACGCAGGCGCTGCCTGGCCGACGACGGCCTGGGCGGACGCGGCGGTGGAAACAGTCATGAATGCGGCGGCGATCAATACCTTGTACATTGCATTTCTCCTGTGGTTGGGTGCTTACAGTGTGGCTACGGCGGAACGAACCTGCTCGGCTGTGAGCAGTTCGGAAAACAGTTGCGGCGCGGGCTGGCCCGGGCGGTACAGCACGTAGACCGGCACGCCGCTGCGGCCCAGCGCGGCCAACTGGCGGGTAATGGCGGGATCGCGCAGGGTCCAGTCCGCGCGCATCAGCAGCACCCGCTTGGCGTCGAAGGCTTGCAACAGGGCCGCGTCGGCCAGCGCCGTGCGCTTGTTGAACTGGCAGGTGACGCACCAGGCGGCCGTGAAGTCGACGAACACGGGGCGCCCTTGCCGGCGGGCCGTTTCCTGGGCGGCCTCGGACCAGGCCTGCCAGCGTTGGCCGGCCTCGCTGGACGCGCTGGCCACGGTTGCGGCGGCTTCCGGCGCGGCTTGGACGTTCGTCAGCACGGGTCCGGTCCATGCGACGGCGGCCGCCAGCACGGCGAGGCCGCTGCCGGCCAGGAGGCCGCGCGTCCAGCGGCTGGCGGCGGGCGTGCCGAAAGTCCAGCAGGCGAACGCCAGCGCCAGGAGCAAGGCCAGCGCGGCGGCCGCGCCGTCGATGCCGGTCTGCTGGCCCAGCACCCATATCAGCCAGATCACCGTGGCGAACATGGGGAAGGCCATCAGCACCTTGAAACGCACCATCCACGCGCCGGGACGCGGTATGCGCCGGGCCAATCCCGGCCACAGGCTGGCGAGGAGGTAGGGCGACGCCATGCCCAGGCCCAGGGCGGCGAAGGTGGCGAGGGCAGCCGGGGCGGGCTGCGTCAGCGTGGCGCCCAGCGCGGCGCCCATGAACGGGGCGGTGCAGGGCGAGGCCACGGCCACGGCCAACGCGCCGCCGAGGGCGTCGTCGACCATGGGATGGCGGCTGCGCAAGCCGGCCACGCCGGCCGGCAGTATCCCGCCGAATTCGAACACGCCCGCCAGGTTCAGGCCGATCAGCGTGAACAGGGCGGCCAGCAGCGTGACGATGGCAGGCGATTGCAGTTGGAAGCCCCAGCCCAGTTGTTCGCCTCCGGCCCGCAGCGCCAACAGTGCGGCCGCCAGCGCCAGGAAGGACAGCACCACGCCGGCCGTGTAGGCGAGTCCGCCGGCAGCCAGGCGGCGTCGCTCATGGGCGTGCTGGGCGAAGCCGAACACCTTCAGCGCAAGGACGGGGAAGACGCAAGGCATCAGGTTCAGCAGCAGCCCGCCGGCGAACGCGAGCGCGAGGGTGATCGATAGCGGCTCCGTCGGCGCGTAAGATGGCGATGCGGCGCCAGCGCCTGCGTTGAACGCCCCGTCCGCCGCAGTCCCGGAGCCGGCACCGGCCATGGCAGCCGACGCGATCGGCGGGGTGGCGGCGGGCCCGGGCGTGGACGGCTGGGCGGCGGCGGCCCCCGCGTAAGGGGAGGCCGCGAAGGGCGTGGACGGTTGCGTGGCGGCGGAAAGCGCCGCGGTCGATGTGCCGGCGCCGGACACCGGCCAGCCGCCGTCCACGGCGAATGGCACCGCGACGCCGCCCGCGACGGCCGGGTGGATCAGCACCGCCTCCATCTTCGCCGGGCTTTCACTGCGTTGCGCGGACAGCGGGATCGCCAGCCTCAGCACGCCGCCGTCCCAGCGCTGCGCGACCCGGGCCGCATGGTCGATCACGCCGGCGTCGGCCACGAACACGTCGAGTTCCTTGCCGCGCAGCGTGGCGGGCAAGCCCTGCACGTCGAGCGCCAGCGTCGCCGCGCCCGCCCGCGCCGTGGCGCGGACCTCCGGCAGCGTGGCGGGCCGGGCCCTCCGCGCCGCATCGAACAGCGCGGCGGACGCCGTGGACGGGACACCGCCCGGAATGGACAGCCTGAAGTCCCCCGACTCCGGCAGGCAAATCTCCTTGCAAACCAGCCATTCCGCGTGCAGGGAGAACTCCACCGCCTTGCCGTCCGCTGCGGGCCGGTAGCTGGCGGGCACGTCCACCGTCACCGGCAGCAAGACCTTGCCCTCGTAGCCGTAGTTGGTCAGCGGTCCCAGCGGCAACTTGCGGGGCGCCGGCCATTCGATCCCGCCGGCGGTCATTCCCGCGGGCAAGGTCCATGACACCGTGGTGGGCAGGCCCGAGTCGCCGGGGTTGCTCCAGTAGGTGTGCCAGTGCGGCTGGTGCTCGAGCAGCAGGCCCAGTTTGAATTGCCCGCCCGGACGCACCCCCTGCGGCGCGTGCGCGAGCAGTTCGGCGCGCACGTGATCGGTCTTGATGACCGCCTGCCCCGAGATGGCGGGTGCCGCCAGGAACGCCGACGCGGTCAGCGCGATCATCCAATGCATCAGTTTTGCCATCAGCCACCTTTCTGTGATGGGGCGATTGTCGCCGCGAACGGAGCCGAGCACGGATCCTTTCGCGTCATTTTGATCTGAATCATGAATCTTTGCAGGCGCTTTCGTTACCCTCGCGGGACGGTCCATTACGTGGGGAAGAATATGAGCATCCGCAATCTGCAATTCCTGTTCGCGCCGAAGTCGGTCGCCATCGTCGGCGCCTCGCAGCGCCCCGGCAGCGTGGGGGCGACCGTGTACCGCAACATGCTCGCCGGCGGCTTCAAGGGCGACATCTATCCGGTCAACCCCAAGCACAGCGCGTTCGACGGGCGCCGCGTGTTCCATTCGCTGGCGCAACTGCCGCGCGCGCCCGAACTGGCGGTGATCTGCACGCCGGCGCCGACGGTGCCGGGCCTGATCGCCCAGCTGGGTGAACTGGGCTGCCGGGCCGCCGTCGTGCTCAGCGCGGGCATGGACGGCGCCGCGCGCCACGGCGGCACCCTGCGCCAGGCCATGCTGAACGCGGCCCAGCCCCATCTGCTGCGCATCCTGGGACCCAACTGCGTGGGCCTGCTGGTGCCCGGCATCGGCCTGAACGCCAGTTTCGCGCCGGTCAACGCGCTGCCCGGGCGGCTGGCCTTCGTGTCGCAATCGGGCGCGCTGGTGACCGGGCTGCTGGACTGGGCCGCCGCGCGCAAAATCGGCTTTTCCAGCTTCGTCTCGCTGGGCGACGGCAGCGACGTCGATTTCGGCGACTTGCTGGATTACCTGGCGGCCGATCCCGGCACCGACGCCATCCTGCTGTACGTGGAAAGCCTGCGCCACGCGCGCAAGTTCATGTCGGCGGCGCGCGGCGCGGCGCGCGGCAAACCCACGCTGATCGTCAAGGCGGGACGGGCCGCCGAGGCCGCCCACGCGGCCTTCAGCCACACCGGCGCGCTGGCCGGGTCCGACCTGGTCTATGACGCGGCCGTGCGGCGGGCCGGCATGCTGCGCGTCTATTCGACCGGCGAGCTGTTCGACGCGGCCGAGATGCTGTCGCGCCGCCAGCCCCTGCGCGGCGAGCGGCTGGCCATCCTCACCAATGGCGGCGGCCCGGGCGTGATGGCGACCGACGCGCTGATCGCCGGCGGCGGCGCGCTGGCCGCGCTCGCGCCGGAGACGCTGACCCGGCTGTCGGCGGCGCTGCCGTCCAACTGGTCGCACGGCGACCCGGTCGACATCATCGGCGACGCGCCCCCGGAACGCTACGAGGCCGCGCTGCGGGCCCTGCTGGCGGGCAAGGATTCCGACGCGCTGCTGCTGATCCACGCGCCCACCGCCATCGCCGGCAGCGCCGCGATCGCCCGGACATTGCTGCCGCTGCTGCGCGCGGCGGACCGGCCGGTGCTCACGTGCTGGCTGGGCGGCGCCAGCGTGGCCGAGGCGCGGCGGCTGTGCCAGGACGCCGGGGTGCCGGCGTTCGACACGCCGGAGGCGGCCGTGCAGGCCTTCCTGCAGCAGGTGCGCTACCGGCGCAACCAGAATCTGCTGATGCAGGCGCCGTCCGCCGGCGGCAGCGGCGCGCCGGACCGCGAGGCGGCGCGGGCGCTGGTGCGGGCCGTGCTCGCGCGCGGCGAGACGGCGGTGGCCGCGCCCGAGGCGATGGCCATCCTCGCCGCCTACGGCATCCCGGTGGTCGGCACGGCGACGGTGGCGACCGCCGGCGAGGCCGCGCGGGCGGCGGCGCGGCTCGGCTATCCGGTCGCCCTCAAGCTGCTCTCGCCGGACGTGACGCACAAGTCGGACGTGGGCGGGGTGGTGCTGGACATCGCCGACGAGCGCGCGCTGCGCGAGGCGGCCGAGGCCATCGGCGAGCGGCTGGCGCGGCTGCGGCCCGGCGCGCGCACGGCCGGCTTCACGGTGCAGGCCATGGCGCGGCGCCCGCGCGCGGTCGAACTGATCGTCGGCGTCAGCACCGATCCCGTGTTCGGCCCGGTGGTGCTGTTCGGCCAGGGCGGCGTCGCCGTCGAGGCCGCGCCGGACCAGGCCATCGCCTTGCCGCCGCTGAACCGGGTGCTGGCGGCCGACCTGATCGACCGCACCCGCGTGGCGCGGCTGCTGGCGGGCTACCGCGACCGGCCGCCGGCCGACCGCGCGGCCCTGTGCGACGTGCTGGTGCGCATCGGCCAGTTCGCGGCCGACACGCCCGAGCTGATGGAGCTGGACATCAACCCGCTGCTGGCCGACGCCGGCGGCGTGCTGGCCCTGGACGCGCGCATGCGGCTGGCTCCGGCCGCGCCGGGCGCGCGCGGGGCGGACCGGCTGGCCATCCTGCCGTATCCGGAGCAACTGGCGCGCACCGTGCATTGGGAAGGGCAGGACTTGCTGGTGCGGCCGATACGGCCGGAGGACGGCGCCGCGCACCAGGCGTTCTTCGCCGCGCTGACGCCGGAGGACGTGCATTTCCGCATGTTCGGGGCGCTGCGGGAGCTGACGCCGGCGCAGCTGGCGCGTTTCACCCAGATCGACTATGCGCGCGAGATGGCCTTCATCGCCACCCGCACCGGCGCCGGCGGCCAGGCCGAGACGCTGGGCGTGGCGCGGGTGGTGGCAGATCCCGACAACATCCGCGGCGAATTCGCCGTCACCGTGCGCTCCGACCTGAAGGGCAGGGGCCTGGGACGGCTGCTGCTGGCGCGCCTGCTGGAGTATTGCCGCGCCGAGGGATTGTGCGAACTGCGCGGCACGGCGCTGCCGGACAACGCCCGCATGCTGGCCCTGGCGCGCGAGCTCGGCTTCAGCGTCGCCGCCGGCGACGACGCCGCGGAGATGCGTTTGCTGCTGCATCCGGACGCCGGCGCGCTGGTATAGGGGCCGGACGGACCCGCGCGGTCGGGCGGCCTGGGAACCACGCCCAAGGCCGATGGGCTGTCGGCTTGCGGCGCAGACCTTCAGGCCGACGCCGCGGGCGGGTCCGGCCGCCGTTCCCGCAACAGGTGCAGCGCGAGCATCATCGCCAGCCCGGTGACGGCGGCGGCGGCCAGCACCGGCGCCGTCGGCGGGGCCACGCGGAAGATGGCGCCGACCGCCGGCATGTAAAGGGCCGCCAGCAGCGCGGCCAGGGCCGCGCCCACGATGCCCCAGAACACGGGATTGCGGACCATGAGCGCGCCGGCGGCGCCGTCCTGGCGCCGATTGGCCAGCAGCAGCGCCAGATTGCCGAGCACCAACACGGCGAAGCCGAAGCCCCGGGCCTGGTCGGCCGGCAGCAGCGTAGCCGCCGCGCCATAAGCGGCCGCGATCAGCGCCAGCATGGCGCCACCCTGGAGCACCGCGCGCAGCAGCAGGCCGCGGCCGAACAGCGAGCGCCCGGCGGGCCGGGGCGGCGTGCGCATCAGGTCCCGCTCCTCGGGCTCGCCCTCGAAGGCCAGCGAGCAGGCGGGATCGATGATCAGTTCCATGAACACGATATGCATGGGCAGCAACAGCACCGGCCAGCCCAGTAGCGGCGGCAGCAGCGCCAGGCCTGCGATCGGCAGGTGCATCGCCAGCACATAGGCCACCGCTTTCCGCATGTTGCTGTAGATGCGGCGGCCGGCCCGTATCGCCTCGACGATGGAGGCGAAACTGTCGTCCAGCAGCGTAAGCTGGGCCGCCTCGCGCGCCACGTCCGTGCCGCGCTGCCCCATGGCGATGCCGACGTCGGCCGCCCGCAAGGCGGGCGCGTCGTTGACGCCGTCGCCCGTCATGGCCACCACCGCGCCGCCGCGCTGCAGGGCCCGCACGATGCGCAGCTTCTGCTCGGGCCGGACGCGGGCGCACACGCCGGCGCCGGCCAGCGCCCTGGCCAGTTGCGCGTCGTCCATCGCGTCCAGGTCGGGCCCGCGCAGCACGCCGCCGGTGGCGATGCCCGCCTGGGCCGCGATGGCGCAGGCGGTGACCGGGTGGTCGCCCGTGATCATCAGCAGGCGCACGCCGGCCGCGCGGCACTCCGCGACCGCCTCGGCGATGCCGGGCCGCAGCGGGTCGGCCAGGCCGGCCAGGCCCAGCAGGGAGTAGGAAAACCCTTCCGGCCCGGACGGCCAGGCGTCGCCCGCGTGCGTCGCGTGCGCCACGGCCAGCACCCGCAGGCCCTGGCGCGCCATGTCCTCGGCCGCCAGCAGCGCCAGGGCCCGCTGGTCCGCCGTCAGCGCGCACAGCCCCAGCACATACTCGGGCGCGCCCTTGATCGCCACCACCGCAGGCGCGCCGTCGGCGCGGCCCCAGGCCTGCGCCAGCGCCGGCTGGCTTGGGCTCAGGCCGTACTCGCGCAACAATTCCAACCCGGCCGCCGCCGCCGCCGCGCCCGGCTCGGCCCGGCCCGCCAGCTCGGCGAACGCGCGCTCCATCGGATCGCGCGAGCGCGGGTGGCTGGCCAGCAGCGCCGCCGTGAGCAGCGCTTCCTGCTCGGGGGTCAACGCGCCGGCGCGCGGCGTGGCGTCGCCGCCCGCGCACCACAGGCGGCCGACCGCCATCCGGTTCTCGGTCAGCGTGCCGGTCTTGTCCACGCACAGCACGGACGTCGAGCCCAGCGTCTCGATGGCGGCCAGGCGCCGCGTCAACACCCGGCGGCGCGACAAGCGCCATGCGCCCAGCGCGGGAAACACGGTCAGGATGACCGGCAACTCCTCGGGCAGCATCGACATCGACAGCGCGATACCGGCCAGCAAGGCCGGCACCCACAGTCCGTCGCGGCTGGCCAGCAGCAGCGTCAGCAGGGCGCTGGCGGCCAGTCCGGCCACCGCCAGCCTGCGCGCCAGCGTCGCGCCCTGCCTTTGCAGCGGCGAGGGCGGCGGGGACAGCTCGCGCAGCGCGCTGCCCAGTTTGCCGATCTCGCTGGCCGCGCCGGTGGCCGCCACGCGCGCCATGCCGTGGCCCTGCACGATCAAGGTGCCGGAATAGACCCACGGCAGGCCGTCGCCTCCCGGCGGTTGCGGCGCGCCCGGCAGCGGCGTCGGCGCCTTGTCGACCGGCACGGATTCGCCCGTCAGCAGCGATTCGTCGGCGCGCACGCCGTTGCCCTCGATCAGCCAGGCGTCGGCCGGCACCCGGTCTCCCTCGCCCAGGATGATGAGGTCGCCCGGCACCAGGCCGGCGGCCGGCAGCGTGACGCGCACGCCGTCGCGCACCGCCAGCGCCACCGGGGCGCTCAGCGCGCGCAGGGCCTGCAGCGCGTGCTCGGTGCGGCCCTCCTGGTACAGCGTGATGCCCAGCGTGAGCGCGACCATGCAGGCCAGGAACAGGCCCTCGCGCAATTCGCCCAGCGCCAGGTACAGGCCGGCGGCGGCCAGCAGCAGCGCGAACATCGGTTCGCGCGCGGCGCCGGCCGCGATATGCCACCAGCGGCGCCGGGCCGGCTCGGGCAGCCGGTTGGGGCCGTGCTCGGCCAGCAGCCGGGCCGCCGCCTCGCTGTCGAGCGACGGCGGCGGCGCCGTCCCGCCGTGCGGCGGCGGGCCGTTCAATGGCACAGCAGGACCGCGGTCTTATCCTGGCCCAGCAGCGAGCCGGTGGTGCTGCCCAGCACCCACTCGTGGAAGCGGGTATGGCCGTAGGCGCCGGCGACGATGAGGTCGGCCCCGCTGTCGTCGGCCAGGCGCAGCAGCGCGTCGCCGGCCACCAGCGAGGTGTCGCGGCACACCACCTCCACCTTCACGCCGTGGCGCACCAGCCAGTGCGCCAGGTCGGCGCCCGGCTCGGCGCCGTGCATGAGCTGGTCGCGCTGCGGATTGAACACCGCCACCTTGACCAGGTCGGCGCGCCGCAGCAGCGGCAGGGCGCCGGCGACCGCGCGGCTGGACTCGGGGCTGCCGCTCCAGCCCACCACCACCGTCCGGCCCGGAATCGGGGCGCCGGCCCGCTGCGGCACCACCAGCAGCGGTCGCACGCTGCGCAGGGCCAGGTAGCCCGGCAGGCGCGCGCTCCACAACATGGCCGGCTCGCTCAGGTCGGCCTGGCCGGTGACCAGCAGGTCGCTGTAACGCGCCTGCAGCACCAGGGATTCGAGGGCGCCGCCGTCGGCCAGACGGGTCTCGTAGGAGGCCACGCCCAGGCGGGCGCAGGCCTGTTCGAAGCGCCGCAGTTGCTCCACGGCGCCGCGTTGCAGCGGCGGCTCGGGGGCCGGCGGCAGCTTGGCCAGCGCGGCCGCGCCGAACAGCAGCCGGTCCATCTGGTCGGCGCCGTTGGCCGCTCCGCCGACCAGATGGGCCTGGAAAGCCTCGGCCAGCGCGGCGGCCACCCGCAGGCGCGGTTCGAAGTCGGTGAACTGGTCGATATGGGTGAGGATGGTCTTGTACATGATGGCTCCCGGTTGGATGTGCGATCCAGTGTGCGCGCCCGGAGGCGGCGCGCGCCTTGATCTGGATCAAACGCCGCGAAGGATGGTCAAGCGGCGATTGAATATCGCCCGGCCTTGATCCAGGTCAAATCGCGCCCGTGACTGGAACCCCGGAGGGGCCTATCGTGGTCCCATTGCCACCACCTTTTCAAGGAGCGACCATGCGTGCTTTGGTTTACGAGGGCCCGGGACTGCCGGTCCTGCGCGACAAGCCCCGGCCGGAAATCCGCGAGGCCACCGACGCCATCGTGCGCGTCACCCACACCACCATCTGCGGCACCGACCTGCACATCCTCAAGGGCGACGTGCCCAGCTGCAAACCCGGCACCACGCTGGGCCACGAGGGCGTGGGCGTGATCGAGTCGGCCGGGGCCGCCGTGCGCGGCTTCCGGCCGGGGGACGCGGTGCTGATCTCCTGCATCACGTCCTGCGGCCGCTGCGAGTACTGCAGGAGCGGCATGTATTCGCACTGCGCCGACGGCGGCTGGATACTGGGCAACAAGATCGACGGCACCCAGGCCGACTACGTCCGCATCCCGCACGCGGACACCAGCCTGCACCATATCCCCGCCGGCAGCGGCGAGGAGGCGCTGGTCATGCTGAGCGACATCCTGCCGACCGGCTTCGAGTGCGGCGTGTTGAACGGCAAGGTGCGACCGGGCGGCGTGGTGTGCATCGTCGGCGCCGGGCCGATCGGACTGGCCGCCCTGATGACCGCCCAGTTCTTCAGCCCGGCCGAGATCATCATGGTGGATCTGGACGAGCACCGGCTGGCCGTCAGCCGCGAGTTCGGCGCCACCCACACGGTGCGCGCGGTCGGCAAGGCGGCCGCGCTGGCGGTGCTGGAGCTGACCGGCGGGCGCGGCGTCGACACGGCGATCGAGGCGGTCGGCATCCCTGCCAGCTTCGAGCTGTGCGAGGACATCGTCGCACCCGGCGGCACCATCGCCAACGTCGGCGTGCACGGCTGCAAGGTGGACCTGCACCTGGAGCGGCTCTGGTCGCACAACATCACGATCACGACACGCCTGGTCGACACCGTGTCGACGCCGCAGTTGCTGAAGGCGGTGCAGGGGCGGCGGCTGGACCCGGGACGGCTGATCAGCCACCGCTACACGCTGGACGAGATCGTCCAGGCCTACGCCACCTTCGTCAACGCGGCCGAGACCCAGGCCCTGAAGATGATCATCACCCCCGGTTGACGGCGGCGGCGCCCGCTCATGGCGCCAGTTGCCCCTCAGCCACGTCGTACAGCTCGGTGTGGCCGAAGCCCAGCCGGTAGTCCAGCAGCGAGATGACGCGCGGCGCGATGCGCAGGAAGACGATGCCGCCCCACGGCATCGGGCTGGCGCCCGGCACCATCGCCTTGAGCTGGGGGAATTTGCGCACGAAGGCGGCCGTCACCCGCTCCAGCTCCCCGCTGCCGGCCAGCATCGTGGCCCGCCCCGCGGCGGACACGCTGCGGATATCCCAAGCCCGCGGCCCGGCGCCGCCGTTCCTCCAATGTAGACCAGGCGGTTCCGCGCCGCCCGCGCGCGATTTGATCCAGGTCAAGCGCGCCAGCAATTTCCGAAGCGAAATCTTGCGCCATGTCGTCCCGGCCTTTACCAAAGGGCGTACGGATCGTATGATGCGAGGCAATACCACTAGCGGGCCGCAGCCGTGAAAAACCCCACCATCGCCGAGCAGAGCCTGGACTGGCTGCTGGCCTCCGCCACCGACGCCATGCTGATCATCGACGGCGACGGCGCCATCCTGCTGGCCAACCCGGCGCTGGAGCGCCTGTTCGGCTACGATCCGGGGACGCTGCAAGGGCAACCGGTCGAGGTGCTGATCCCGCAACGCTACCGCCACGGCCACGGCGCGCTGCGCGCCGACTACGCGCGCCATCCCCGTCCGCGGGCGATGGGCGCCGGCGCCGAGCTGCACGGCGCGCACCGCGACGGCCGCGAGTTCCCGGTCGAGGTCAGCCTGTCGCCGCTGCGCAGCGACGGCGCGCAGACCATGGTGATGGCCACCATCCACGACATCAGCGCGCGCAAGGCCGCCGAGCGCGCCCTGCAGGAAAGCGAGGCGCGCATGCGCGCCGTGTTCGAGACGGCGGTGGACGCCATCATCACCATCGACGAGCGCGGCATCCTGGAGCGCCTGAACCCGGCGGCCGAGCGCATGTTCGGCTACACCGAGGCCGAGGTGGCCGGGCGCAACATCTCCATGCTGATGCCGTCGCCGCACCGCAAGCTGCACGACGGCTACCTGGCCCACTATCTGGCCACCGGCGAGAAGCGCATCATCGGCAAGGGCCGCGAGGTGCGGGGCCTGCGGCGCGACGGCAGCGTGTTCCCGATGGACCTGGCGGTGGCGGAGATGACGCTGAACGGGCGCCGCATGTTCACCGGCCTGGTGCGCGACATCACCGAGCGCCGCCAGGCCGAGGAGAAGACCCTCCAGCTGCTGCAGGAGGTCAGCAGCGCCAACGAGGAGCTGACCAACTTCGCCTACGTGGTGTCGCACGACCTGAAGGCGCCGCTGCGCGGCATCGGCTCGCTGGCGGACTGGCTGGCCACCGACTACGCCGACAAGTTCAACGACGAGGGCAAGGAGCACATGCGCCTGCTGATCAACCGCGTGCACCGCATGGGCGCGCTGATCGACGGCATCCTGCAATACTCGCGCGTGGGGCGGGTGCGCGAGGCGGCCGGCGCGGTGGACCTGAACCGGCTGCTGGCCGACGTGGTCGACCTGCAGGCGCCGCCGGCAGGCCTGCGCGTCACGGTCCAGCCCGGCCTGCCGACCGTGGTGGGCGAGCCGACCCGGCTGCAGCAGGTGTTCCAGAATCTGCTGTCGAACGCCGTCAAATACATCGGCCGGACGGACGGCGAGATCCATATCGGCTGCGCCGACGACGGCGCCTTCTGGCGCTTCAGCGTGGCCGACAACGGTCCCGGCATCGAGCCGCGGCACTTCGAGCGCATCTTCCAGTTGTTCCAGACGCTGGCGCCGCGCGACCGCGTCGAGAGCACCGGTGTCGGCCTGGCGCTGGTGAAGAAAATCGTGGAAATGTACCGCGGCCGGGTCTGGGTCGAGTCCGCGCCGGGCGCCGGCGCCACCTTCCTGTTCACCTGGCCCAAGGCGGCGGGACGATCCCATCAAGCACAAGGAGCGAGCACCGCATGAACAATTCCAGCAAGCCCATCCTGCTGGTCGAGGACGACAGCGTGGACGTGATGACCATCCGCCGCGCGCTCAAGGAGATCCGCGTCGGCAACCCGGTGGTGGTGATGGAGCACGGCGAGGCCGCGCTCGACCACCTGCGCGACCCGGCCAACGAGCGTCCCTGCATCATCCTGCTGGACCTGAACATGCCGGTGATGAACGGCATCGAGTTCCTGCGCGAGGCCAAGGCCGACCCGGCGCTGCGGCGCATCCCGGTGGTGGTGCTGACCACCTCCGAGGAGCAGCAGGACAAGGTCAACAGCTTCGACTCGGGCGTGGCCGGCTACATGGCCAAGCCGGTCGACTACCGGCGCTTCGTCGAGGTGGTGCGCTCGATCGACCTCTACTGGACCATCAGCGAGATGCCCTAGCCATGGGAGTCCCAGCGACGCTGCGGGTGTTGATCGTCGAGGACGACCTGGTCGACCGCATGGCCTGCCGGCGCGCGTTCGCCGCCGCCGGCAGGCCCTTCGAGCTGCTGGAGGCCGACAGCGGCGAGGCCGGCCTGGCGCTCGCGCTGGAGCGCCGCCCCGACTGCGTGCTGCTGGACTACCACCTGCCCGACCTGACCGGGGTGGAATTCCTGGACCGCCTGAGGGCCGGCCTGGCCGGGGGCGAGGCCGGCCCGCCGGTGATGATGCTGACCGGCGCCGACAGCGCCACCGTGGCGGCCGAGGCCATGCGGCGCGGCGCGCGCGACTACCTGGTCAAGGACGGCGACGGCCACTACCTGGAACTGCTGCCGGCCGGCATCGACCGCATGCTGCGCGAGCAGCGCCTGCTCGACGAGAAGCGGCAGGCCGAGGCCAAGTTCCGCACGCTGGTCGAACAGATCCAGGCCATCACCTACATCGCCGATCCCGGCGAGGCCGGCGCGCTGCGCTACATCAGCCCGCAGATCCGGGCGCTCGGCTACACCGACGAGGAATGGCTTGCCGACCCCGGGCTGCACCGCGACCGCCTGCACCCGGACGACCGCGAGCGCGCCTGGGCCGCGATCCGCGCCAGCCGCGCCCTGGGCACGCCGCTGCGGCAGGAATACCGGCTGCGGGCACGCATCGGCAGCGAACTGTGGATGCGCGACCAGGCCGACCGGGTGGACGCCGGCGGCGGCGAATGGTTCATGCAGGGCATCCTGATCGACATCTCGGCCAGCAAGCTGGCCGAGCAGGCGCTGCGCCACTCGCAGAACGAGCTGCGCCAGCTGGCCGCGCACCAGGAGCGCATCAAGGAGGAGGAGCGCAAGCGCATCGCGCGCGAGGTGCACGACGAGCTGGGCGGCCTGCTGACCGGCATCAAGGCCTATATCTCGGTGGCCATCGAGCGCGGCGCGCAGCAGGGCGGGGCGCCGGACCCGCTGCTGGCCGAGACCGCCGGCCTGGCGCAGACCGCGATCGACACGGTGCGGCGGGTGATCGCCGACCTGCGGCCCAGCGTGCTGGACCAGCTGGGCGTGTGGGCCGCGCTGGAATGGTACGCCGAGCAGGTGGCGCTGCGCTCGGGGCTGCGCTGCGACTGCCGCGTCGGCGCGGCGGCGGCGGCGCTGGAACTCGATCCCGAGCGCAGCACCATGCTGTTCCGGGTGGCGCAGGAGGCGCTGACCAACGTGGTGCGCCACGCCGAGGCCAGCGCGGCGACGGTGGCGGTGGAACTGGAGGAGGGCGCGCTGCTGCTGACCATCACGGACGACGGCAAGGGCATCGACTCCGAGGGCCTGCTGAGCAGGGAGTCCTGGGGCATCCTCGGGATGCACGAGCGCAGCCGCAGTTTCGGCGGCGAATTGAAAATGAGCGGCGCGCCCGGACGGGGCACGGTGTTGGCCCTGCGGCTGCCGCTGGCGAATACAACCTGGAATGGCGACTGACGATGGCAAATGAACCGATCCGCGTGCTGCTGGTGGACGACCACGCGATCGCCCGCAACGGCGTGCGCCTGATGCTGGGCACGGCCCCCGACATCCGCGTCGACGGCGAGGCGGGCGACGCGCAGGAGGCGATGCGGCGCATCGCCGAGCGGAGCTTCGACGTGGCGCTGCTCGACATCACGATGCCGGGCAAGAGCGGCCTGGACCTGCTGAAGACGCTGCGCGCGGAACGCCCGCGCATGGCGGTGCTGATGCTGAGCACCTATTCCGAGGAGATCTACGCGGTGCGGGCGCTGCGCCTGGGCGCGGCCGGCTACCTGACCAAGGACGCGCCCACGGCCACCCTGGTGGCGGCGGTGCGCAAGGCCGCCGCCGGCGGCAAGCACGTCAGCCCGGCGCTGCTGGAAAAGCTGGCGGAGGCGATCGGCGGCGCCGGCGGCGGCGACCACGAGTCGCTGTCGAACCGCGAGCTGGAGGTGTTCAAGCTGATCGCGGCCGGCGAATCGCTGGTGCGCATCGGCGAGCTGCTGCACCTGAGCCCGAACACGGTGACCACCTACCGCGCCCGCATCCTGGAGAAGATGGGCATGGCCAGCAACGCCGACCTGACCCGCTACGCGCTGCAAAACGGCTTGATCTGACCAGGTCCGGGCTCGCGTGTGGGGGATCCCCTACACAAAGTGTTGGCGATGCCCGATAGGCGGAAAGCGCGCCGGCGGCGATACTGGCTCCATTGGCGGCGCGCTCTCCGCGCCGCGCCCAACAGGAGCTGGACCATGCATCCAACCATACCGATCGCCGTCGTCAATCCACAACGCCCGGGCGCCCGGGCCGAGGTGCGCTGCGGCCTGTGCAGCTTCAACAAACTGTGCCTGCCCCAGGGCCTGGACGAGCACGACATGGGTCGCCTGGACCAGATCATCGTGCGCCGCCGCCGCGTGCTGCGCGACGAGAGCCTGTACGCCATGGGCCAGTCCTTCCACAGCCTGTACGCGGTGCGGCTGGGCCATTTCAAGACGGCCCAGGTCAACCGCCGCGGCGAGCAGCAGATCACCGGCTTCCACATGGCCGGCGACCTGCTGGGCATGGAGGCCATCGGCAGCGGCCAGCACAGCTGCGCCGCCGTGGCGCTGGAGGACAGCGAGGTGTGCGAGATCCCGTTCGCGCGCCTGCAGGAACTGGTGCTGCAGGTGCCGCCGCTGATGCAGCATTTCCACCGCACCATGGCGCGCGAGATCCAGCGCGAGCAGTCGGTGATGCTGTTCCTGGGCAATATGCGGGCCGAGCAGCGCCTGGCGCTGTTCCTGCTCAGCATGGGCGCGCGCTACGCGGCGCGCGGCTACTCGCCGGCCAGCTTCCAGTTGCGCATGTCGCGCGAGGACATCGGCGGCTACCTGGGCCTGACCATCGAGAGCGTCAGCCGCCTGCTGGCGCGCTTCCGCAAGCAGGGCTGGATCAGCCTGGACAAGCGCGAGGTCAGCCTGCTCGACCTCGCCGGGCTGGAGCGGTTGTCGCTGGGCGTGGCGGGCGAGGCGGAGGACGGCGGCGTCGGCGGCGGCGAGGCCGGCAACCAGCCGGACTACGCCGCGCCGCGCGCGGCCTGAATGGCCCCCGCCCGCGGCGACCAGGCGGAGCTGTCGTGAGCGCGCGCGAAGCGGAGCCGGCCATGCCCGCCGCGGGACCCACGGCGCGGCTGCGCCGGCTTGGCATCGAGGCCTGCCAGCAGCCGGTGGCCTACCTCCGCGGCGACAGCGCCGTGTGCAAGTCGGAGGGCTTCGGGTCGCGCTCGCGGCTCGAGTTGTGGCACGGCGGGCGTTGCGTCACCGCCACCTTGAACGTGCTGCTGCACGGCGCCGGCCTGGCCCTGCTGGAACCGGACGAGATCGGCCTGTCCGAGGCCGCCTGGCGCGCCCTGGGCGCTGCGGACGGGGCCGCGCTGCGGCTGCGCCACGCCGCGCCGCCGCCATCCTTTTCCGCGGTGCGCGGCAAGATCCACGGGCGTCCCTTCGGCGCCGACGCGGCCGCGCGCATCGTCGGCGACGTCGCCGCCGGGCGCTACGCCGACATCGAGCTGGCCGCGCTGGTGGCGGCGTGCTCCGGCCAGCGCCTCGACGCGGCCGAGACCGCCGCGCTGTCGAGCGCCATGGTGGACGCCGGACAGCGCCTGCGCTGGGACGCGCCGGTGGTGGCCGACAAACACTGCGTGGGCGGCCTGCCCGGCAACCGGACCACGCTGCTGGTGGTGCCCATCGTGGCCGCCTGCGGCGTGCTGATCCCCAAGACCTCGTCGCGCGCCATCACCTCGCCGGCCGGCACCGCCGACACCATGGAGACGCTGGCGCCGGTGGCGCTGGACCTGCCCGCCCTGCGCCGCGTGCTCGAACGCGAGGGGGGCTGCGTGGCCTGGGGCGGGACCATGGCGCTCAGTCCGGTGGACGACATGCTGATCCGCGTGGAGCGCCCGCTGGGACTGGACAGCGACGGCCTGATGGTGGCCTCCATCCTGTCCAAGAAGGTGGCCGCCGGCGCCACCCACGTGCTGATCGACATGCCGGTCGGGCGCACGGCCAAGGTGCGTTCGCCGGAGGAGGCCGGCGCGCTGGCGCGGCGGCTGTCGGCGGTGGCGCGCCACTTCGGGCTGAAGCTGGCGGTGCAACTGACCGACGGCGCGCAACCGGTGGGGCGCGGCATCGGCCCCGCGCTGGAGGCGCGCGACGTGCTGGCCGTGCTGCGCGGCGAGCCCGGCGCGCCGGACGACCTGCGCCGGCGCGCGCTGCTGCTGGCCGGCGGCGTGCTGGAGCTGGCCGGCAGGGCGGCGCCCGGCGCCGGCCTGGCGCTGGCCGCCGCGACCCTGGCCGGCGGCGCCGCCTGGACCAAGTTCCAGGCCATCTGCGCGGCCCAGGGCGGCATGCGCGAGCCGCCGCGGGCGCGCTACACGCGCGCCGTGTGCGCGGCCCACGCCGGCACGGTGGTGGCGGTGGACAACCGGGTCCTGGCGCGCGTGGCCAGGCTGGCCGGCGCGCCCGGGGCGCCGGCCGCCGGGCTGGAATTCCACGCGCCGCTGGGCACGCCGGTCGCGGTCGGCCAGCCGCTGCTGACCCTGCACGCCGAGTCGCCCGGCGAACTGGCCTACGCGCTGGCCTACGCCGAGTCCCAGGACAACCTGGTGACGATCGCGGCCTCCGCATGAGGGGGAGCCGCGGCCCGGCCGAACGTTTTCGTTGATTCCGGGTCGAAGTGTCGGCGCGTGGCGCGCAACCGCCGCGGCGCCGGCACGCCATTGGGCACACGCGCGGCCATCCGCGCCCACCGCGAAGAGCAGAACCATGGACCGTCACGAACACCAGGCGCCGGCCAGTCCGCCGCCGACACCGGCGCCCGGCGCCGCGGCGGTCTACACCTGTCCGATGCACCCCGGGATACGACGGGACCGGCCGGGAAGCTGCCCCAGGTGCGGCATGGCCCTGGAGCCGCTGACGCCGGGGCCCGGCGCCGCCGACGACGCGGAACTGCGCGACCTCGGCCGGCGCTTTTGGGCCACCTTGCCGCTGACGGCCGCCGGGACGGCCGCGCCGGCAATGGCCGGGCCATGATTTAACCGTTCGCAACGCACACCAGGAGAATCGAAATGAAAACCACATTCCTCGCGGCCGCGGCCGCGGCCATGCTCGGCCTGGCCGGCGCCGCCATCGCGGCGCCGGACGAGGCGCAGCGCCAAGCCATCCAACGCGCCATGGCCGCCAAGGACAAACTGCGCGAGGCGGAGGCGGCCAAGGGCGCCGAGCGCGCCAAATTGATGGGCGAGCATATGCGGATGATGAAGGAGGTCATGGACGGGATGCGCGCGATGGAGCCGCGCCCCGGGACCACCGTGCAGGAGCGCGAGGAATGGATGAGGGAACACCAGCAACTGATGCGGCAAATGATGGATCAGATGATGGCCGAGCATCACATGATGATGAAAGGACACGCGGACGGCAAGAAGCCGCACGACGCCGAAAAAAGGGACGGCCAGCAGAAGGATGGGCCGGAACACAAGCATTGAACCGGCCGACGAGCCGATTCCTCCCTGACCTCCGCCGCCGCCGCAGCCACTCGACAGGATCAGCCATGAAAACGCCCGCACGCCCGCTTGCCCGCCCCCTCGCGCTCGCGCTCGCTCTTGCGCTCCCGCTGCTTTTCGCGCCCGCAGCCCGGGAGGTCCACGCCGCGCCGCGCTACGCCATCACGCCGACCGGGGCGCCCGGCGCGCCCCACGCGGACCTGGCCATCAACCGCGCCGGCGACATCGCCGGCACCGCCTTTGTCTTCAGCGGCGGCGTGTTGACCGGCCTGGGCCGGCTGGGCGGCGACTACGCCGAGGTGGGCGGCGTCAACGACGCCCGCGCGCTGACCGGCACCGTGTATTCGGGCTTCGCCCACGCGGAACCCTACATTTATCGGGACGGCGTGACGACGACGCTGGGCGCGTTGGGCTGGAACACCGGCCACGGCCACGCCATCAACAACAGCGGCATGGTGGCGGGCATGATCGACACCAGCCCGTTCGACTATCCGAACCTGTTCGCCTTCGGCTTCGTCCACGCCGACGGCGTGACGCGGGCGCTGCCCACGCTGGGCGGCCGGCGCAGTTCGGCCAACGACATCAACGACGCCGGCGTCGCCGTCGGGATGTCGGACTACCCCGAGGGACGGGGCGCCAGCGCGGTGCGCTACGAGAACGGCGCCGTCACGGCGCTGGGAACGCTGCCGGGCAGCGAGGTGAGCGGCGCGAACGCCGTCAACGAGCGGGGCGACGCCGCCGGCCACGCGCTGGTGCGGCTGGGCGACGCCTACTATTCTCGCGCGGTCCTGTTCTCCGGCGGCGAGGTGGTCGATCTGGGACTGCTGGGCGGCGCAGCCAACAACAGCGTCGCCCACGACATCAACATCTGGGGCGAGGTGGTCGGCACCGAGAGCGGTTTGCCCGGGAGCAGCACCGGCTTCCTGTATACGGAAGGCCGGCTGCTGGACTTGAACGCGGTGGTGGCGGCGCCGGGCGGCTGGACCATCGCCGGCGCCCGCGGCATCAACGACCGGCACCAGATCGCAGCCTGGGGATGCGACGCGGCGGGCTGCCAGGCCTTGTTGCTCAGCCCGCTCCATACCCGAGCCGCGGGCCTGGCTGATGCTGCTGGGCGGCCTGGGCGTCGTCCTGGCCGGCCGCGGGCGGCGGCCGGGCGAATTCGCCACCTGTTTCAAAGGCTTAACTTTCTTCGTCGAACGCCCGGCATTGCGCGTGGTGGCCGCTAGAGAGGCACGGAGCCTATCGAGACCGGAACAAAGCGCCTTGCCGCATGCGACGGCGCAACGGTAGTCGCATGTGTAAGGTTGAGCTTAAACACGCTCACAACTTGAGCCAGGCTGCCTGCCTGATCCTGTAGCGAGCCAGCGGCGGCGGCGGCTTCTTCCACCAGGGCTGCATTTTGCTGGGTGACTTCATCCATCTGTGCAATGGCGTGATTGATCTGCTCGATACCCGAGGTCTGCTCCTGGCTGGCCGCGGTGATCTCGCCCATGATATCGGTCACGCTCTTGATGCTCTCGACGATGGCCTGCATGGTCGATCCGGCCTGATCGACCAGCTTGGCGCCGATATCGACTTTTTCCACGGAATCCCCAATCAAGGTCTTGATTTCCTTGGCGGCGGCGGCTGAGCGTTGCGCCAGGTTGCGAACCTCGCTGGCGACGACGGCGAAACCTCGGCCTTGCTCCCCGGCGCGCGCCGCTTCGACCGCCGCATTGAGCGCCAGGATATTGGTCTGGAATGCGATGCCGTCGATCACGCCGATGATGTCGACGATTTTCTTGGACGATGCGTTAATCGACTCCATGGTATCGACGACTTGCGACACGACTGCGCCACCCTTGACGGCAACCTCAGAAGCCGATATCGCCAGCTGGTTGGCTTGGCGCGCATTGTCGGCATTCTGCTTGACGGTCGAGGTCATTTCTTCCATCGAGGACGCGGTTTCTTCCAGCGAACTGGCTTGCTGCTCGGTGCGGGACGACAAGTCAAGGTTGCCACTAGCAATCTGCTTGGACGCGGTGGCGATGGTGTCGGTGCCGGTGCGCACCTGACCGACGATATTGACCAGGCTGTCGTTCATTTCCTTCAGCGCTTGCAGCAGTTGACCGGCTTCATCCTTGCGGCTCACCTCGATGCGACTGGTCAGGTCGCCGCGCGCTACGGTTTGTGCGACTTTGACCGCCTCGCTCATTGGACGTGTGACACTGCGCGTAATCACCAACGCGACCAGGCCGGCGAGCACAAGCGTGATGGACGTGACCGCAACGATCAAGGTGCGTGTCGCCAGATAGACTTCATCCGCGTTCGCCCCTCCCTCGTCCATCTGCTCAGACTGAAACTTCGCCATCGCATCCAGCGCAGCCCAGTAGGCATTGTTGGTCGCCGCGAAATCGTTGCGCAAGAATTCGGCTGCCGCATCTTTGTCGGATTTCGCTAACGCGTACAGCTTGTCGTACTTTGGATCGAGCAATGCGCGCTTATCCATGATCTCTTTGAAAAGCTGCTTGCCTTTCTCGGTACTAATCAGTTTTTCCATTTTCGCGAGATCTTCGACAATCTTGGGACGATTCGTGCTCTCGACGATCCTCTTGAATTTCTCGGCTTCCTCGTCGCTGGCGGAAAGCAACATGCTGCGCAACATCCGTCCATTGTCAATCGTGAGTGTAATCGTGTCATTGGCCAACAAGACCTTCGGATAGCGGTCTTTCATGATGAGATTCATTCCATCATTCATTGCGCCGAGCCGCGACACGCTCATGATAGAGAGGCCGAGCATAAACGCAACGATCGCGCCAAAGCCCAATCCCAGACGCACGCCTATCTTTAAATTTTTCATTGTCATCCCCTCCCTTGAAGAAATTCTTCTTGTGCGGCTGGGCACGTCACTCCTACGCAGCCAGTCTGTCGATCAAACCTATCTCGGTGGATGACATCAGCCTGTCGATATCGGTCAGGATCAACATACGCTCTTCCACCACGCCGAGGCCGGTCATGTAATCGACATCGAACTCGGATCCCATGTCGGGTGCCGGTCTGATTTGCTCGTCCGTTAGGGTGATGACATCCGACACACTATCGACCACCATGCCCATCACGCGGCCGCCGATGTTGAGGATGATGACGACCGTGAACTGGTCATAGCTCGGGGTGCCCAGATTGAATTTGATGCGCATGTCGATGATCGGCACGATGATGCCGCGCAGATTGACGACGCCCTTGATGAATTCGGGCGCGTTGGCGATCCGGGTCACGGCTTCGTAGCCGCGCAACTCCTGAACCTTCTGGATGTCGATGCCGTATTCTTCCTCGCCCAGGGTAAAGGCGAGAAATTCGAGGGCCTTGGAAGGCACCCGCGATTCATCCGCAGAACTGGCTATGGGTGCAACGTTTTGTACCGTACTCACTCAAAACTCCTTTGAAAAATGGGAACGTGCTTTGAAAATCGATTGCGGATAGGCGTCATTGACCTGTCGCCGGTCGCCTACGGAAAGGAGGAAGCGTGCCGGCACAATCGCCGAAGAGGTAAATCATTGAAAGCCACAAGCCGGTCGAAGGTACGGGGTACCGTCCGAGTTCGAATCCGATGCCCCGATGGGCGAGATCTACGCGCGAGCGGAGAAGGATATTCGTGACCAAATTTGCCAACAATCAAACGATCGCGATACGCGGGCTCGCCGGTTCGGATCGATCAAGCCCATGCGGCCAGTGCAACGGGGCGCGCAACGGGCGGGCTTGCGCAATATATTTTCCACGCATCAACCTTTATTTTTTTTGAATGAAGCAATGCACACGCCGGATTCTCAAACCGGAACTCTAATGCAATATTTCCAAGAAAAATATCAGCGAATCCCTGAATTCCCATAAGGAAATCCTGACCCGGTAAAGGGCGAAGCCACAATTTGAAGACATTTAGCTTTGCCGCGGTTCTTGCAGTGGCGCAACACGCCCTCCATCACCGCCGCCACCTCTGACGAGGAGCGGCCGGCGGCCGGGCGGCGCCCGCTAGCGCTGCAGCACATAGGTGCCCGGCGCGGCGCCCAGGTCCGGGCCCATCGGCGGCGGCGGCGCCATCGGCCCGGCCTGCGCCGCCAGCCACGACTCCCACACCGGCCACCACGAGCCCTCGCCGCGTCGCGCCTGCGCCAGCCAGGCGTCGGCGTCGGCGTAGGGCGCGCCGGGAACGCGCCGCGCGATGCGGAACTCGCGGCCGGCGCGGCCGGGCGGCGACACCACGCCGGCGTTGTGGCCGCCCGTGGTCAGCAGGAAGGTGGCGTCGGTGCTGGTCTGCTGCAGCAGCTTGTAGACCGAGCGCCACGGCGCCACGTGGTCGGTGGTGGTGGCCACCGCCAGCACGGGCAGCTCCAGTTCGCCCAGCGACACCGGGCGCCCGTCGCACAGGTAGCGCCCGCGCGCCAGCTCGTTGTCCAGGAACAGGCGGCGCAGGTATTCGCTGTGCATGCGGCAGGGCATGCGGGTGGCGTCGGCGTTCCAGGCCATCAGGTCGGTCTCGGCCTGGGGCTCGTCGAGCAGGTAGTGGCGCAGCCGGCGCGACCAGATCAGGTCGTTCGAGCGCAGCATCTGGAAGGCGCCGGCCATTTGGCGCGTGTCCAGGTAGCCCTGTTCCCACATGCTCGCCTCCAGGAAGCTGACCTGGCTCTCGTCGATGAACAGCGACAGTTCGCCCGGCTCGGTGAAATCGGTCTGCGCCGCCAGCAGCGTCATGCTGGCCAGCCGCTCGTCGCCGTCGCGCGCCATGGCGGCCGCCGCGATCGCCAGCAAGGTGCCGCCCAGGCAATAGCCGGCGGCGTTGACGCGGGCCGCTCCCGTGATGCGAGCGACCTCGGCCAGCGCGGCCATCACGCCGTCGCACCGGTAGTCCTCCAGCGACAGGTCGCGGTCGCCGGCGTCCGGGTTCTTCCACGAGATCATGAACACCGTGTGGCCACGCTCGACCAGGTAGCGCACCAGCGAATTGTGCGGCGACAGGTCGAGGATGTAGTACTTCATGATCCAGGCCGGCACGATCAGCAGGGGCCGCGCGTGGGCGCGCTCGCCGGCGGGCGCGTATTGCAGCAGTTCGATCAGACGGTTGCGGAACACCACGCGTCCCGGCGTGGCCGCCACCTCCGCGCCGGGACGGAAGCGCTCGCTGCCGCCGCTCTGCTGGCGCCGCCAGTCCGCCAGCGCGGCGGCCGCGCCGTTCACCAGGTTGGCGCCGCCGCGGCGCATGGTCTCGTCCAGCACCACGGGGTTGGTGAGCACGAAGTTGGACGGGGCCAGCATGTCCAGGAACTGGCGCACGGTGAAATTGACGATGTCCTCGTGGTGCCGCGAGACGCCGCGCACGCCGGTGGTGGCGATGTGCCACCACTGCTGCTGCAGCAGGAAGGCCTGCGCCAGCAGGTCGTAGGGCGCGCGCCGCCAGGCGGGATCGGAAAAGCGCTGGTCCTGCGGCAGCGGTTCGACGCCGGACTCGGCCTCGCCGGACTCGCCCGCCTCGCCGGCCAAGGCCGGATGCAGGGCGTAGCGCTGCCAGCGCATCAGCTTGCGCACCGCCTTGCCGGCCAGCTCGGCGCGCTTGGAGGGCGACAGCGCCAGGTGCGCCAGCCAGTCGGCGTACGCCAGGCCCACGCCCACCGGCGACAGGTGGCCGGTGGCCTTGCCCAGCCAGGCGTTCAGCAACAGGTCCCAGTGCGCCCACTCGCGCTGGCGCGTGGCGTCCTTCCCGTGGTCCTGCCAGGCGCTGGCCGCGCGTTCGACCGGCGCGGCGGCGGGTTCGGGCGCGTTCATGCGCCCCGCAGCACCAGCACCGGCACGCCGCTGTGCACCAGCACCTTGTGCGTCACACTGCCCAGCAGCACGCCTGTCAGGCCCAGATGGCCGTGGCTGGCCATGGCGATCAGGTCGCAGCCGCGCTCGCGGGCGGCCTCGACGATGCGCTTGTGCGGCTGGTCCGAACGCAGCGCCAGGGTGTCGCATTCGACCCTGAGTTCGCGCGCGGCCTCGCTGGCATGGGCCAGCGCCAGCGCGCCTTGCTCGGTGCTGTCCTGCATGAATTCCTCGCGCGTCTCCTCCAGCATCGCCGGGCGGTAGGTGAAGACGTGGAAGTCGGGCAGCACGTGCAGCGCGGTGACGCGCGCGCCGCAGTCGCGCGCCAGGCGCAGGCCGGCCTCGAGCGCGGCGCGGCCGGCCTCGGAACCATCGACCGGCAGCAGGATGTGTTTGAACATGGTGGGTCTCCTTAGTTGTATGTGTGAAGCGGGCCGGAGGCGGTCCGGAGCGCCGGCGGAAGCGGGTTCGCCGCCGCCTCGGCCAGCGCCAGGTCCATCGAGACGATGTGCAGCACGAACCAATGCGGCAGTTGCGCCAGCGCCTGGCGCGCCGGGGCTGGATCCCCCCGCAGCAGGGCGCCGGTCGCGCGATGCAGCGGGGCCAACATCGAAGCGTGCTGTTCGCGGTGGGCGCGCAGGCCGGGGTGGGCCAGCCGTTCCATCAGCGCCTCTTCCTCGCGGAAATCGGCCTCCAGGCGCTGGACCAGGGCGCCCCAGGCCGGCGTGAATTCCCGATCGGCCAGGCGCGCCAGGCGGCCGAGCGATTCAAACAGCAGGCGGTGCGATTCATCCATGCCCGCGTGGCCCAACTCCATGGCCGACGACCAGAGTAATGTGTGCATCTTTTTCCTTTCCCGGACATTCGCGCCGATGGGACCAGTCTGCGCATGGCGGCGCCATGCGGCCATGATCCAGATCAAATTCGTCCAAGGTCGCGCGCGCATGTTCTTGACTTGCAACATGCCTGTCGGCCAATAATGTGATAGCGAACCACAGGGGAGGGGACATGGCGGTCACCGCGGCGAACAAAGGCCCGCGCGGCGGGGTGGGGTGGCTGTTCGCCCTGACGCTGTTGCCCGGCGCGCTGGTCGGGGGCGCATTCCTGCTGACGCTGCGCCAATCCGGCGGTTCCGCCTGGGCCGTCGCCGCCGTGCTGGCCGCGCTGGCCGCGGGCGCCGCCATGGCCTGGCGCTTCGCGCGCGCGGTGTCGCGGCCGCTGGCGGCGCTGGAGGAGGCCGCGCGGCGCGCCGCCGAGGGCGACGGATCCGCGCGGGCGCCGCTGACGGGTCCGCTGGAGATCGTCCGGCTGGCGCGCCGCTTCAACGAGATGCAGGCCGCGCGCGAGGCCGCCGGGGCGCGGCTGGAACTGGTGTCCAGCGTGTTCAGCGCCACCGCCGAGGGCATCGTGCTGGCCGACGCCCAGATGCGCATCGTCGAGGCCAACCGGGCGTTCCAGGCGATGAGCGGCTACCGCCGCGAGGAATTGATCGGCGAATCGACCCGCATCCTGCAATCGGGCAAGCACGACCGCGCGTACTACGAGCGCATGTGGCGGGCCATCGCCGCGCACGGCCATTGGCAGGGCCAGATCTGGGACCGGCGGCGCGACGGCTCGCTGTTCGCCGCCTATCTGACCATCAGCCGGGTGGTGGACGCCGGCGGCGCGGTGAGCCACTACATCGCGCTGTTTTCCGACATCACCAGCCAGCGGCTGGAGCAGGAGGAAATCGAGCGCGTGGCCTACACCGACCCGCTGACGGGGCTGCCCAACCGGCGCCTGCTGGCAGACCGCCTGCGCCAGGCCCTGGCGCGGGCGCGGCGCGACGGCACGCTGCTGGCCGTGTGCGCGATCGACCTGGACGGCTTCAAGGCCGTCAACGACAACGGCGGGCACGAGGCGGGCGACGAGGTGCTGGTGGCGGTGGCGGCCCGGCTGCAGCGCCTGCTGCGCGCGAACGACACGGTGGCGCGCGTGGGCGGCGACGAGTTCGTGCTGCTGCTGGCCGACCTGGACGAGCCGGCCAGGGCCGAGGAGATCGCGGAGCGGGTGGTGCTGGCGGCGCGCGAACCTGTCGCGCTGCCCGGAGGGGGGAGCGCGGCGGTCTCGGCCAGCATCGGCATCGCGCTGTATCCGGTCGACGCCGAGAGCCCGCGGGACTTGCAGCGCCTGAGCGACGGCGCGATGTACGCGGCCAAGCGCGAGGGGCGCGACCGGTTCCGCCGCGCCGGCGGCGGCTGAGGGCGCCGGGCACGCCCGGCTCGCCGCCACGCCTGGCGCGCCGTCAAGCCTAGTGCGCCATCAGCACCGGCAGCGTCATCGAACGCAGGATGGTGCGCGTGACCCCGCCCAGCAGCAGTTCGCGGTAACGCGCGTGGCCGTAGCCGCCCATCACCAGCAGGTCGGCGCCGGTGTCGGCGGCCAGCGACAGCAAAGCGTTGCCGACGTCGATGCCGGTGAGCTGGGCGCACACCTCGACGCGCACGCCGTGGCGGCTCAGGTACATGGCGATGTCGGCGCCGGGCTGCTCACCGTGCACGCCGTCGCCCTCGCCGGGATTGAACACCACCACCGACACCAGCGCGGCGTCGCGCAGCAGCGGCAGGGCGCAGGCCAACGCGCGCGTGGCCTCCATGCTGCCGTCCCACGCCACCAGCACATGGCTGCCGACGTGCTCGTGCCGTCCGGCGTAGGGCAGCACCAGCAGCGGGCGCGCGGCGTTCAGCAGCACGTACTCGGGCAGGTCGCGCCAGGCCCCGAGGGCGGGGTCGTCGGGATCGGTCTGGCTGACGATGGTCAGGTCCGCGTAGCGCGCCTGCAGCGCCATGCCGCCGTCCAGGTCGTCGTTGACCAGCCGCCCCTCGCGCGAGTCGACCCCGAGGCCGGCGGCCTGCTGTTCGAACAGGGCCAGCGCGTCATCGGCGGCCTGGCGCATGAGGGCGATCTGTTCGGCCACCAATTGGCCGCCCTGTTCGATGGCGACCGGCGGCAGAAAGCGCGAGACCCCGGTGAGCGCGGCGCCGACCAGATGGGCGTCGTAGGTGCGGGCCAGCGTCGCGGCGAACGCGATGCGGTCCTTGGCGTGGCGCGAGGTGTCGGCGTGGACGAGGATGGTGCGATAGGACATGGCGGTGCTCCGTTTGTGGTGACAGGTCGGCCCAGCGTAGGGACGGGCAGGGCCGGCGTCCAGCGGCAAGGCGGGGTGAACGCGGATTTGTTTGGGATTTTTGATCTGGGTCAATTTTTTTCTTGCTCCAAATCATTACTCTGACTGCACATCAATGCATAGCGAGTCCCGCCATGAGTTCAGCAACCGACATCGCCCCGATTGCGCTTTGCGCCCAACGCCGGGGCGAGACGCCACCACCCGCGGCCTGCCACAGCTTCGCCTGCGCCATACTCGACGCCTTGCCCGAGCAGATCGCGGTGCTGGACGCCGGCGGCGACATCGTCGCGGTCAACGCCGCGTGGCGCCGCTTCGCCGACGAACAACGGACGCCGCCGGTGCGCTGCGGCGTCGGCGCAGGCTACCTGGACGAGTGCCGGCGCGCGGCGGCGCGCGGCGCCGAGGGCGCGGCGGACGCGCTGGCCGGCATCGAGGCGGTGCTGGCCGGGGAGCGCGACGGCTTCTCCATGGAGTACACCTGCCACAGCGAGGAGCGTCAGCGCTGGTTCGGCATGTCGGTGACGCCGCTGGCGCACGGCTGGGCGGGGGCGGTGGTGGCGCACGGCGACATCACGGCGCGGCGCCAGGCCGAGGCCAGCCTGCGGGTGGCCGCCATCGCCTTCGATTCGTCCGACGGCATGATGGTGACCGACGAGCACGGCGTCATCCTGAAGGTCAACCAATCGTTTTGCAACATCACCGGCTACAGCGCGACGGAGATTGTCGGCCAGCGGCCCGCCGTGCTCAGCTCTGGCCGCCACGACGCCGCCTTCTACCGGGAGATGTGGCGCTGCATCAACGAGCACGGCGGCTGGGAGGGCGAGATATGGAACCGGCGCAAGAACGGCGAGGTCTACCCCGAGCGCCTCAGCATCGCGGCCGTCAAGGATTGCGACGGCGCGGTGACCAACTACGTCGCCGCGATCACCGACATCACCGTCAGCAAGGCGGCCAGCGACGAGATCAAGATGCTGGCCTTTTACGATCCCCTGACGCGCCTGCCGAACCGCCGGCTCCTGCTGGAACGCCTGAACCAGGCGCTGGCCGCCGCCGCCGCCGGGCGCCACGGCGGCGCGCTGATGTTCCTCGACCTGGACAACTTCAAGACCCTGAACGACACGCTGGGCCACAACGTCGGCGACCTGCTGCTGCAGCAGGTCGCCGCCCGCCTGCAAGCCTGCCTGCGCCAGGGCGACACGGTGGCGCGCCTGGGCGGCGACGAGTTCGTTGTGCTGCTCGAGGGCCTGGGCGGCCAGCCGCTGGACGCGGCGGCCGAGGCCGACGGCGTGGCCGGCAAGATCCTGGCCGCGCTGAACGAGCCCTACAGGCTGGGGGCGCACCAGTGCCACAGTTCGGCCAGCGTCGGGGTCGCGCTGTTTCACCACGGCCACCCGCAGCGTCCGGACGAGCTGCTGATGCACGCCGACATCGCCATGTACCAGGCCAAACAGGCCGGGCGCAACGGCGTGCGCTTCTTCGACCAGAGCATGCAGGATTCCATCAGCGCCCGCGTGCGGCTGGAGAGCGAACTGCGGCTGGCCCTGGAGCGGGATGAGTTCGAGCTGTACTACCAGGCGCAGGTGGACCAGCGCGGCCGCATCGTGGGCGCCGAGGCGCTGGTGCGCTGGAACCACCCGAACGGCGGCTGCGTGCCGCCGTCCCGCTTCATTCCACTGGCCGAGGAGACGGGGCTGATCCTCGCGCTGGGCGGCTGGGTGCTGGAGCGCGCCTGCGCCCAGTGGAAGGAGTGGCAGCGCCTGCCCGGCACGCGCGGCCTGACGGTGGCGGTCAATGTCAGCGCCCGCCAGTTCCACCAGCCCGATTTCTGCGAGCGGGTCGCCGCGGCGGTGGCGCGCCACGGCGTGGCGCCGGGCGTCCTGAAACTCGAATTGACCGAAGGCATGCTGCTCGAGAGCATGGAGCGGACCATCGCCACCATGCACCGGCTGAAGCGCATCGGCGTGCGACTCTCGCTGGACGATTTCGGCACCGGCTACTCGTCGCTGCAGTACCTGAAGCGGCTGCCGCTGGACCAGTTGAAGATAGACCAGTCCTTCGTGCGCGACCTGGTCGGCGACGGCAACGACCAGGCCATCGTGCTGACCATCATCGCCATGGCGCGCAGCCTGAAGCTGGAGGTCATCGCCGAGGGCGTGGAGACCGAGGCCCAGCGCGCACTGCTGGCCAAGCTGGGTTGCCGGCGCTACCAGGGCTACCTGTTCGGCCGCCCGGTGCCGGCCAGCGAGCTGATGCGCGCGGTTGCGGACGGCCCGCCCGGGCGCGGGATTCTAATGCGCTTTCCGGGCCACGGCAATCCCGCATACGGGAGGGTGTTGCTTGATTGATACTCTTCCCCGCCTAACACTCATCTCGCTGAGCGTTTGGGCGCGCGGCGGTTTTTGAAAAGTCGGTTCTCCTAGAATTGGGACAGCAACTAGCAAGGTTGTCGTCATAAAAACATCCGGAGACCACTCAATGCCATCGAACCGCAGCACGCACCACCGCGTCCGTCCCACCGTTTGCGCCGCCGCCGTCGCGGCCGCCGTCACCCTGCTGGCGCAGGACGCCCGCGCCCAGCAGGCAACCGCCGCCGACCAGGCCAATGTCGTGGTCGTCTCAGGCACCCGCCAGTCGGTGGCCTCGGCGATCGACCGCAAGAAGAACGCCAGCACGGTGGTCGATTCCATCGTCGCCGAGGACATCGGCGAGTTTCCCGACAAGAACGTCGGCGAGGCGCTGTCGCGCGTGACCGGCGTGCAACTGTCGCGCGATTTCGGCGAGGGCTCGCAGGTCAACATCCGCGGCGTCGAGGCCAACCTGAACCGCATCGAGATCAACGGCCTGTCCGTGCTCAGCACCAACGGCACGGCCGGCCGCGGCGCCGAGCTGCGCGAGCTGCCGGCCGAGCTGATCAAATCCATCGACGTGTTCAAGGGCGTGACGGCCGACCAGACCGAGGGCGGCATCGGCGGCACCGTCAGCATCAAGACCAACCTGCCGCTGGACTTCAAGACCCGCACGCTGGTGATGAAACTGGAGGGCGAGCGCAGCACCAACCGCGGCGGCGCCCAGCCGCGCGGCAGCCTGCTGTGGGCCGACAAGTTCCTCGACGGCCGCCTGGGCCTGATGGCCAACCTGGTCTACGACAAGGTCTACACGCAGAACGACTACGTGCGCAACAGCAACTGGCGCTATTTCCGCGACTGGGACCAGTCGCCCGAGAAGACCAACGTCAGCCTGAATCCGCGCGCCTCGGCCGTGACGGGCAAGGCCGGCTGCGCCGCGCTGGCCGGGGCCGACCGCACCGCCTGCGACAGCCAGTGGTTCGACTATTCGCCGGGCGTGCCGCGCTACGGCATCTGGACCCGCGACCACGAGCGCTCCAGCGCCGAACTGACCGCTCAGTACAAGGTCAGCAACGAACTGAACGTCTGGGCCCGCTACAACAAGAACAACCAGGACCAGATGCTGAACGACCGCAACTATGTGTCCGACTTCGGCGCCGTCAAGCGCTTCTCCACCTCCGGCACCGCGCCCGTGTACGGCGCCAACGGCGCGCCGCTGGGCACGCCGGCCGCTTCCTGCGCCGAGCCGGCCACCGGCGTCACGCCGCCCGGCATGAGCTTCGCCAACCACGTGATGACGGCCTTTTCCTCCGGCACCTGCATGAACGTGCCGGGCGAGGGCGCCTCCTACAACTTCAACACGGCGGCGCGCGACTTCGCGCTGAAGATCAATTCCAACTACCGTTCCGGCGGCTTCAACTGGAAGAGCGGCGCCTGGTCGGCCGAGGGCCTGGTGGCCAAGACCAGCTCCTACTACGAGCTGCACACGAATAACATCGTGCTCGACGCCAACATCCCCGGCCTGCAGGTCAAGTTCGACGAGCAGGGCCTGCCCAAGTTCACCTTCCCGGCCAATTACGACCCGGGCAAGAGCGGCACCTACACCCGCATCGTCTCCAACTACCAGCCCTCGCTGACCGACAACACGGAGGACCAGCTCAAGCTGGACCTGAAATACCGCACCGACATGGCCTTCCTGAAGGCGCTGTCCTTCGGCGGCCAGGGCCGCAAGTCCACCTCCGAGCAGTACCGCTGGACCGGCTACATGGCCAGCCCGGGCGCGGACCTGGCCAGCACCGCCGACGACATCGTCGTGCGCAGCCCCGAGGTGCGCCACGAGATCATCTTCGATCCACTCAACACCTCTGGCGTGCTGCGCAACAACGGCCAGGTCATCCCGGGCACCGGACTAACGGCCAACAACACCACCCGCTATGTGACTGCCGCCCAGATGTCGTCGCTGGTGGACCAGATCCGCGTCAACACGCCGGGCACCTTCCTCAACGGCTACGACGGCCTGAGCGGCTATCCGACCGGCTGGATGGCGCCCAGCTTCGCCAACTCGGCCCAATTCTTCGACCTGTCGCGCTACAACCACGACCTGCTGCGCGAATCCATCGGCAGCGACGGCAAGGTGTACGCGATGCCGCCGCAGTTCGCGGTGTCCGAGAAGATCAAGGCCTTCTACGTGCGCGCCGACTTCTCGCACGAGCTGTTCGGCGTGGAGCTGGACGGCAACGTGGGCCTGCGCTACGCCGGCACCAAGACGCGCGCCACCGGCCTGAGCTCCTACCGCCGCTACGAGGACAATCCGACCGGCGGCTCGCGCATCGAGCGCGTGCTGCAGAACCGGATCGTCACGGTGGAGAACGAATACAGCGACGTGCTGCCCAGTTTCAACATGGCCGGCTGGCTGGTGCCGGACACCCTGGTGGCGCGCGTGGGCTGGGGCAAGGTCATGTCCCGTCCCTTCATCGACCGCCTGACGCCGACCGTCAACTGCATCCAGGGCAGCGGCCAGTCGCGCTTCGGCGGCGACGGCAGCGCGGACGACTGCACCGGCGGCAACACCAAGCTGAAACCGTTCCGCGCCACCAACAAGGACGTCAGCGTGGAATGGTATCCGTCGCGCGACTCGCAGCTGTCGCTGGCCTTCTTCCGCAAGGACATCGGCAGCTACATCCAGAACGACGTGATCCTGCCCAACCAGAACGTGTTCGGCGACGGCGTGCTATGGGACTTGAAGACCTCGATCAACAGCGAGGGCGCCGTGACCAAGGGTTGGGAACTGGCGGGACGCACGGCGCTGACCATGCTGCCGGGCGTGCTGGGCGGCCTGGGCCTGGACGCCAACTACACCCGCATGAGCTTCAAGTACGCGCCGGGCAAGGAGTTGCTCAATCCGCTGGACAACTCGGTGCTGCCGTATCCCGGCATGTCGCGCGACAGCTACAACATCGGCGTCTGGTACGACCTGGGCCAGTGGAACGCGCGCCTGGCGTACAACTACCGCGACGGCTATTACACCGGCTCGGTGGACGCCAACGCGCAGTTGCCGGTGTACGGCGAGGCGGTGGGTTTCCTGGACGCGAAGATCCAGTACCGGGTCAACGACCAGCTGACCATTTCGTTCGAGGGCAAGAATCTGTCGGACGAGGGGCAGTATCTGAACTCGGGTTCGACGGCGCGCCGCAACGAGCTGGCCTGGTCCGGCCGCCGCTATTTCGTCGGCGCGACGTATAAGTTCTAATCCAGCTCGGAGAGCAGGGCGAGGCAGGCACTGGCGGCACGGTCGCCGGTGTCCTGCTCTTCATGCCATGCGGAAACAGAAACGGCGAGCAACGGGAAACTTTTTAATAGGCGGAACAATTCGGCCAATTGCGCGATTCCCGGTCCACCGCTCACCTGGTATTTAAGCGAGGGTAATTCAACGCTGGCGTCCAGGACATCGGTGTCCCAATGCAGGTATAAACTTTCATGCTGCAATAAATAACCCGGTATCTCTTCTATATCGCACACGGTGATCGCGCTCGCCTCCAGCGATTCCTTTTCCCCCGGATCGAGATCGCGCGCGTCGGACAGGATGATGCGCTCCTCGGGATACGGTTGCACGCCGATTTCCCGCCGCATGGCGTCGATGGCGTTGCGCTCGCCACGGCGGCGGTCGTCGCGCCCCACCAGCATGGCCAGCGGCATGCCGCCCAGGTATTTGGTCTGGGACGTGGCCCAGGTGTGGAAATCGCCATGGGCGTCCAGCCACAGGATGCGGTCCGGCGTCTTGCCGGCCCGCTGCAGCCCCGCCAGCACGCCCAGCGTGGAGACGCAATCGCCGGCCACGCTCACCGGCCGTTGGCCGGCGCGCGCCACGCGCTCGACGGCGCCGGCCAGCAGCGCATAGACGCCGCCCATGCGGCGCAGCTTCTCGTTGGCGCCGTCCAGGTGGACGGCGTCGTAGTCCGGCCGCAGCAGCACGTCCCAGCCGTGATGGTCCAGTTCCGTCACCCGGGCCAGGCCGTCGCGACGCTGCCCCATCAGGTAGGGTGTGACCAGGTGGCGGTTCATGGCCAAGTCTCCGGCGCCATGCGGTAGCCCAGGCGGTCCATCATGGAGGCCACGCCGGCGCTTTCGCCGAGATCGAGCATCATCCGCTCGCGCTTGCGCCAGCGCTGGCGGCGCGGGCGCTCGGTCGCCATCCGCACCGGCATGGCGTCCGGGACGTCGGCCGGCGGCAGGTCCAGGTAGTCGGTGAGGCGGCGCATGGTGGCGGACGGATCGTCCAGGAAGTCTTCGAACGCCAGCCGCAGGCAGGGCAGGCCGCTGTCGAGGATGGCATGGTGCGCGGACATCCATTGGTTCAGGCACACCTGGTCCAGCCGGGCGTGCACCCAGTCGCGCCAGTTGGGCGGCAGGTCGAACTTCCACCAGCGCTCGCCGAACGGGGTCTGGTCGGAATAGCCGCGGATGCGCAGCGAGACGCCGGCGCGCCGCATGTCGTGCGAGAAGAAGCCGCGCGGGGACAGCCAACCGTCCATCAGGCCGTTCACGGTCTGCGCGTAGCCGCGCGTCAGGTGGATGTAGCGGATGTCCGCGTTGGGAAACAGTTGCCGGTGGATGCCGATGCGGTAGGCGTCCGACGGCGCCTTGAACAGCAGCACCTTGCCGTCCGCGCCGGCCTCGGCCAGCGGCGTGCAGAAATGGCGCGGCAGCACGAACGGCGGCTCCTCGATCTTTTCCAGCTCGTCGAAGCGGCATTCGCCGACCGCCTCGCCCTGGCCGTCGTAGCAGCCGATGCGCCACGGCGACTCCCGGTACAGCCGTTCCAGCACCGCCGCTTGCAGCGCGGCCTCGTCGCCGGGCACGCCGTCCTGCGCGTCCCCCAGCGCCGCGTCCAGCGCCTGCCGCAGGTGGCGGTGGGCGGCCGGCTGGGTGAACAGCGCGGGAAACTGCAGCAGGCAGCGCTTGCGCCAGCGTTCCCTCAGCGCCGCCGGCGGCAGGCTGCCGTCGGCGTGGACGCTGGCCTCGTCCAGCAGGTTTGCCGCCAGTTCGTCGCGGTGGACCAGCGTGCCCAGCGCGTCGCTGTCGGACGAGTAGCCGAAGCCGTTGCCCGTCAGCGCCAGGAAGGGCTCGATCTCGCCGTCCAGCGTGGCGATGTCCGGGTGGCCGGCCAGCACGCTGTGCATCAGGCTGGAGCCCGAGCGGGAGCTGCACAGGATCACGCAGACGGAGCGCACCTCGGCCGCCATCGCGGGGCCGTGCACGGCGCGCAGCCGGTTGACCGTGTCGATCAACGCGCTCATGCCTCCGGCGCCCGGTCGACCTTCCTCAGCACGAAGGCGTAGAACGTCTTGTTCTCGTCCTTGCTGTTGCTGTCGTCCGCCAGTTTGCGGATGGAAAAGCCGGCCGCCTTCGCCAGCCGCTTCACTTCCGGGATGGCGCCGAAATTGGACTGGGAGAAGTAAATCCTGCCGCCCGGCTTCAGGTGGCGCGCCACTTCCTCGAAGAAACGGGTGTTGGTGCGGAAATCGGTGTCCCACTGGGAGCGGGCCACGACGTCGGGCGCCGGTTTGTTGCGGAACGGCAGGTTCGCGGTGATGACGTCGAACTGCTCGTCGCCCAGCTGTTCGAACAGGTTGGACTGCTTGACCTCCATCAGGTGGTCGAAACCATGGTGGCGCGCGTTGTGGGTGGCGCTGCGGATCGCCGAGGGGTTGACGTCCACCGCCACCACCCGGCCGGCGCCCTGGTAGCAGGCGAAGATGGCGATCACGCCGGATCCGGTGCCCACGTCCAGCACGTGCTCCCCGGGGCGGACGCGGAAATGCCGCACCAGCGGCTGGCTGTCCTTGTACGGCCAGAACGTGTCCGGATACACCAGGAATTCCTTGCCCAGGTATTTAATACGCTTGCCTTCCTCGGGTACTGTTTTGAAAGCCTTCTGGCGCCGTTGCTGCCATTGATCGATTACCGGCGTATGGTCGGGCGACGCGATTTCCATTACTTTCTCCTTATTGGCGGGAATAAAGACGGATTTAAGACGAACGGGGCATTGATAAATTTTATAGCAGCGGGATATTAAAACAAGCATTATTAATTTCATTAAAACAACTGTATGAAACACTGTATGCTATACTGTACGCATGACCAGTAAATTCGCATTGATCGATTTGCAACCCACGGCGTCGCTTTCCGCCGACGCCGAACACCGCAGGCGGCGCGTCGCCGAGCACCGCGGCATCGCCGAGGACGCCATCACCGACGCGCGCACGGACAGCGAAATCGCCCGCGAATTCATCGCCCACGGGGAACTGAGCCCGAAATCGATGGCGAACACGCAAAAGGAACTGTTCCGTTTCCTCACCTGGTGCAGGGAGGAGGCCGGCAAGACGCTGCGCCAGCTCACCGTCGCCGACCTGAACGGCTACAAGGAGTTCCTCAAGGCACCGCCCGCCGACTGGGTGTGCCACACCAAGTGGCCGCGCTCGGACGAGCGCTACCGGCCATTCAGCGGCCCGCTGTCGGATGCCAGCCGGCGCCAGGCGATGATCGCCGTGAAGGGCTTGATGGCGTTCGCCGAGCAGACCGGCTACCTGCGGCGCGATCCCGGCGCGCTGGTCAGGAACGTCAAGGTCGCCACCGCCGCCCGCATCACGCGCTACCTCACGCCGCGGGCGATCGCGCTGGCGCTGGCCACCGTCGAGGCGCGGGAGGCCGGGACGCCGGCCGCGCAGCGCCGCCGCGCGCGCGACCGTTTCCTGCTGCTGGCGTACGCGCACACCGGCGCCCGGCTGAACGAGATCGTCAGCGCCGCCATGGGGGCGCTGTACACCGAGGGCCATGGCCGCTGGTGGCTGGACGTGATGGGCAAGGGCGGCAAGCCGCGCCGCCTGCCGGTGCCGGACGAGATGCTGGACGCCTACCGCGCCTACCGGCAAGCCTTCGGCCTGCTGCCGCAGACCGCGCGCGGCGACGCCATGCCGCTGGTGCTGTCCAGCCGGGGCGCGGCGCCGTCCCGCATCACGGACGAGGCGGCGGCCGGGGCGCTGAAGGGAGTGTTCGCGGCGGCCGGCGACGCGGCGGCCGCGCTGGGCGACGGCGACACCGCGGCCAGCCTGCGGCAGGCGTCGGCCCACTGGCTGCGCCACAGCATGCTGACCAACCACGCCAACAACGGCGTGCAACTGAAGACGCTGCAGGACACGGCGGGCCACGCCAGCATCGCCACCACGGCGGCCTATCTGCACAAGACCGACAACCAGCGGCACGACGAGATCATTTCCTCGGTCAACGGGCGGCCCGCCACCTAGCGTCGCGGGGCGGGACGAGGGGTGTGTCCTCCAGGAAACGGAGGAGCATGACGCTGGGATATCCAGTAGAATTGGGTAACGAAAATCCCGGCGATCCGCATGATACAGAAAGACGATTCTTCCTTTATCGCCCTGTTTCTGGCTCACCCCGTTCCGATGTGGGTGTACGACCTGGAAACACTCCGTTTCCAGGCGGTCAACACCGCCGCCATCACCCACTACGGCTACACCGAGGCCGAATTTCTCGGCATGACGATCAAGGACATCCGGCCCAAAACCGAGCTGGCCAGGCTGCGCGACAACCTGCGCGCCGCGCCGCTGCACGCCTTGGAGAAATCGGGGACCTGGCGGCACCTCAAGAAGGACGGCACGCCGATCGACGTCGACATCACCTCCCATCCGCTGTACTTCAATGGCCGCGACTGCAAATTCGTGCTGGCCCACGACGTCACGGCGCGCGCCCAGGCGGAGGAGAAGATCGCGCGGCTGAATCGTATCTACGCCGTGCTCAGCCGGATCAATTCCACCATCATCCGCACCCGCGAGCGCGCCGAGCTGTATCACGAGACTTGCCGCATCGCCATCGAGGAGGGCGAGTTCGTCGCCGCCTACATTTTCGAGATCGACCCGGACACGCTGGACGGCGCCATCGCCGCCCGCGCGGGCGCCGCCTTGCCGCTGCTGGACCAGACGCGGCTCAGCGCGCGCGCCGACGCGCCCGACAGCGCCCGGCCCGCCAGCCGCGCCGCGCGCGAGGGCGCCGCCGTGGTCTACAACGACCTGCACGCCGAGCCCGCCCTGGCCGACTGGCTGGAGCGGGTGGGCGAGCGCAAGCGCTACGCGCTGGCGGCGCTGCCGCTGTTTTCGGGGCAGCGGGTGGCCGGCGTGCTGGTGCTGTGCACCACGGTGGTCGGCTATTTCGACGAGGCCGAGTTGCGGCTGCTTAACGAGTTGGCCGCCGATGTTTCCTTCGCGCTGCAATTCATCGAGCGCGAAGCCGAACTGCTGCGCACCACCAAGCGCCTGGCCGAGAGCGAGGCCGGCCTGCGCCGGGCGCAGGTGACGAACAAGAGCGCGCACGTGATCACCGGCCCGGGCGGTGTCTTCGAAAGCTGGTCCGACACGCTGCCGCTGCTGGTCGGCCTGGCGCCCCGGGACATCCCGGCCGACACCCGGCGATGGCTGGAGCTGGTGCATCCGGACGACCGCGCCCGTTTCCGCGACAACTGCATCGCCGCCGCCCGCGAGGGGACGCGCGTGGGCGCCGAGTACCGGCTGCGGCGCGGCGACGGCGCCTGGGTCCAGTTGCGCCAGGTGATAGAACCGCTGCCGCCGGTGGCCTCCGGCGCGGCGCTGCGCTGGTTCAACACCATCCAGGACGTCACGGAGCAGACCCAGCAGCAGGCCCGCATCGCCCGGCTGGGCCGCATCTACGCCGTCTCCAGCGGCATCAACTCGGCCATCGTGCGCATCCACAAGCGCGACGAGCTGTTCCAGGAGGCCTGCCGGGTGGCGGTGCACGACGGCGCCTTCAGCATGGCCTGGATCGGCGTCGTCGATCCGGAAACGCTGGAGGGCAGGGTGGTGGCCTGGTTCGGCGGCGCGCCCGGCATCGCCGAGAACATCCTGCTGACCGCGCGCGAGGACGCGCCGGAGCGCTCGCGCCCGGCCAGCGCCGCCGTGCGCGAGATGCGGCCGGTGATCTGCAACGACATCGCCAGCGATCCGTCGATCGCCTTCCTCTCGGCCGACCTGCTGGCGCGCGGCCACCGGGCGGCGGTGGCGTTGCCGCTGATCCGCAACGGCCGCGCGGTGGCCGTGTTCTCGCTGTTGGCCGACGTGCCCGGCTTCTTCGACGAGGCCGAGATGAAGCTGCTGGACGACGTCGTCGGCGACCTCACTTTCGCGCTGCAATTCATCGACAACGAGGAACGCCTGAGCTACCTGGCCTATTACGATTCGCTGACCGGGCTGGCAAACGCAAAGCTGTTCGAGGACAGGCTGGCGCAGTTCATCCAAGCCGCCAAGGCGGAGGGGCGCGGCGTCGGCGTGGCGCTGGTCAACGTCGACCGCTTCGCCCAGCTCAACGACGCGCTGGGCCGCCATGCGGGCGACGAACTGCTCAAGCAACTGGCGGCGCGCCTGGACGAGGCGCTGCAGGGCGGCTACAGCCTGGCCCGGATCTCGGGCTCGACCTTCGCCGTCGCCATCCCGGACCCGCACGGCGACACCGACTTCGGCCGCGTGCTGGAGCAGGACGTGCTCGAGTGCTTCGTCCAGCCCTTCGTGATGGACCGGCAGGAGGCGCGCGTCTCGGCGCGCGCCGGCCTGGCGCTGTTCCCCGGCGACGGCGGCGACGCGGAAACCCTGTTCAAGCACGCCGAGGTGGCCCTGAAGAACGCCAAGGCCGCCGGCGAGCGCTACGCCTACTACGCCCCCGCGATGAACGCGGCGCACTCGGTGCGGCTGGAACTGGAAAACGAGTTGCGGCACGCGCTGGAGGCCAGGCAATTCGAAGTGTTCTACCAGCCCAAGGTCGACCTGGGCAGCGGGCGCATCGTCAGCGCCGAGGCACTGGTGCGCTGGCGCCATCCGCAGCGCGGCCTGGTGGCGCCGGCCGCCTTCATCCCGCTGGCCGAGGAGGTCGGCCTGATCGTTCCCATCGGCGCGCTGGTGCTGGACGCCGTCTGCGTGCAGCAGGCGGAGTGGATCGCGCGCCAGCTCGAGGTGGTGCCGGTGGCGGTCAACCTGTCGGCCGTCCAGTTCAAGCAGGGCAAGCTGCTGCAGACCATACGCGACGCCCTCGAGCGCCACGGCCTGGAGCCGCAGCACATTTCCTTCGAACTCACCGAGTCCATGGTGATGGGCAATCCCGAGGAGGCGGCGTACAACCTGAAGGCCTTGAAGGCGCTGGGCGTGCAACTGGCGCTCGACGACTTCGGCACCGGTTATTCCTCGCTGGCCTATCTGCAGCGCTTTCCCTTCGACTACGTGAAGATCGACCGCTCCTTCATCGCCAACGTGACCAGCAACCCCGGCGACGCCGCCATCGTCACCGCCGTGATCGCCATGGCGCACAGCCTGCGCCTACGCGTGGTGGCCGAGGGCGTGGAAACCGAGGGGCAGTTGCAATTCCTGCGCAAGCGCCGCTGCGACGAGATGCAGGGCTATTTCTTCAGCCCGGCGGTGCCGGCGGCGGCGTTCGAGGCCATGCTGCGCGAGGGAACGCAGCTGCGCGCCGCCGGGAGCGGGGAGGAGGGCGACACGCTGCTCATCGTCGACGACGAGCCGAACAACCTGGCCGCCTTGAACCGGACGCTGCGCAGGGAGGGCTACCGGGTGCTGACCGCCGACAGCGGGCGGGAAGGGTTGCGGCTGCTGTCCCTGCACCGGGTGCAGGTGATCATCTCGGACCAGCGCATGCCCGGGATGTCCGGTTCCGAGTTCCTCGGCATCGTCAAGGACCTGTATCCGGACACGATACGGATCATGCTGTCCGGCTATACCGACCTGGCGGCCGTCACCGAAAGCGTCAACCAGGGCGCGGTCTTCAAGTTCATGACCAAACCCTGGGACGACGCCAACCTGCGCAAGACCATACGCGACGCCTTCCAGCGCTACTGGCAGGTGGCCTGACCGTCAGGGCGCGCCATACAGGCCGCGGACGCCGCTTTCCATCCAGCGGAAGAAGGCGTTGATGCGGTCCGACACCGAGTCCGCCGTGGCCAGCGCCGGGCAGTTGCTGTACGAACCCCAGTTGCCGCCGCCGGCCTTGATCACCCCCTCGACGAAGGTCACGCAATTGTGCGGCACGCCGCCCCAGGTCCAAGGCTCGGCCAGCAGGCTTTCGATGTGCAGCAGGGCGCCCTGCGGATTGGGCAGGTCGAGGGATCTGCGGCGCAGTTCGGACTTTTTCGCCTCCTTCAGATAGCGCTGGTAGCCGGCCTCGTTCATGTAGCGCGGGTTGCCGCGCAGGCCCACCACGTGAAAGTAGTAGCCGCCGCCCTTGGGCGTGTGCAGCAGCAGGTGCCCGCAGAAATTCGGCCCGTCGCCGCTGACGGCGACGACCTGCAGGCTGGACGGGTCGATATGGATCGCCCCGCATGAATTGAGTAGTTCGCCTTCGTAGCCCATGTCGTTCTCCTGAAACGTGTTCTCCTGACAAAAAACCGACGCGCGACGCTCACGGCGCCGCCGTCTCCTCGATCGAAAACAGCGCGGCCCCATACGACGCGGGACAGGCCGCGCCGGCCGGGCAGCGCGGCACGCCGGCGAAGACCGTTCCGGCGCGCGCGTCGCCCGCCGCCCGCGCCAGCGCCGCCACCGGAAACTCGGCGAACGGCGGGTTCGCCCGCAGGCCGGCGGCGCTGAAGTCGCGCGGCGATTCCGACACCAGCGCCAGCAAGTGGTCCACGCCGGGCGGGCCGGCCGCCGTCATGCGCCAGCTCGGGCGCGGGAGCGCCAGCGCGCCGCCCGCGTCCACGCGGTTGTCGCCGTCCAGCCGGTTGGGGAACAGCAGCCAGAACTGCGAGCGGTCGGTGCCGACCATCAGCAGGTAGACGTAGCCGGCCCGGGACGAACGCACCGAGAAGCGCAGCCGGTCCACGCCGATGCGCACCCGCGGCTGCGCGACGCCGACCGTCACGGCGTGGTCCCGGTTGCTGGCGAGCGCGATGCGGTCGAGCACGGCGATCGGATCGAGGGGAGCCGGCGCGGTATCCCCGGCCGGGGGCCGCGTTTGCGTTTGCGTTTGCGTTGGGGGTGGCGTTGGCGTCTGCGTTGGCGCCGGCGACGCGGCGCGTCGTGACGGGGCGTTCCATTCGCGCGTGGCCAAATAAACGCCGGCCGCCGCCGCAAGCAACAGCGCCGCCACGGCCGCGCGGCGCGCCCGGGTGGCCAGGATGGCCGAGGTATGTCCCACAGCGCGCGGCCTGGCCCGCCCGGGGCCTTGTGGCATGCGGGGTTCCGGCGCGCCGGTTCCTTGCGAAAGGGAGGGCCCGGGCGGCTCGGTCCCGCGCGGGCCGGTCGGTTCGGCCGCGCGCCACTGGCTTGGCGGGGGCGGCTCCGGCGTGAACGGTTCCGGCGGCCGGGGCGCGCCGGATAGGCCGATCACGTCCCGCAAGGCGGCGATGCTTTGCGGCCTGTGCTCGGGCCGAACCGCCAGAGCCCGGTCGATGCCGGCCAGGAAGGCGTCGCTGTAGCGCCCGGCCGCGACGCCCGCCAGGGCTGGCTGCGCGTCCGCCACCATGCGCGCCACCGACGGCGCGGGCGGGCGGCCGGTGATGGCGAAATGCAGCACCGCGCCCAGCGCATAGATATCGGTCCACGGCCCCTGGGGCATCGCGCCGGTCTCGGCGTACTGCTCGACCGGCGCATAGCCGGGCTTGAGGATCACGGTGAAATTCTGCGCCATGCCGGCGATGGCGCGCCGCGCGGCGCCGAAGTCGAGCAGCAGCGGCTGGCCGTTGGCCAGCATCAGGATGTTGTCGGGCGCGATGTCGCGGTGCAGGCAATCCTCGGCATGCATGGTTTCGAGCGCGTCCAGCAGCGGCGCCAGCATGGCGCGCAGCCAGGCCTCGCCGGGAGCGCCGCCCATCTCGCGCAGGGTCTGGGTCAGCGTGCGGCCCTGGTAACAGGGCATCGCCATGTAGGCCGTGCCGTGGTCTTCCCAAAAGCGGTAGACCTTGAGCAGCGCGGGATGGTCGAAGCGTGCCAGCAACCGCGCCTCGTTGATGAAACTGCGCATGCCGGCATGGAAAGTCTCGGCGTGGCGCGCGGACTTGACTTCCACGCGCGAGCGCCCCGGCCGCGCCGCCAGGCTGGCAGGCATGTATTCCTTGATGGCGACGTGGCGTTGCAGCGAGTGGTCGTAGGCGCGGTAGACGATGCCGAAGCCGCCGGCCCCGATCACCCCGGCGAGTTCGAATTCGCCCAGCCGGGTGCCGGGCGGCAGGGCGTTGCCGGCGTCCGACGGCGGCTCCGGCACCGCGCCGTTGCCCGGAGCGATCACAGCTGGCCCGGACATTCGAACTGCTCCAGTTCGCGCAGCCGGAAAGGGTTGCGCACACTGGCCGCGCGCACCTCGAGACGCGCCTTGCGGCCGTCGATGTCGAAGGTGGCGACGAACTTCTCGGCCTGGGCGCCGCCATCGATACGGAGCTGGTCGAACATGCGGAACAGCGCCCACGGCCCCTCGTAGAGCAGCCCGGCGGCCTGCGCCCCCGGCGGGGTCAGCTGGACCCGCACCTGGCCGCCGCCGCGCGGCCCCGGCCACTGGACCGGCACCGGCGCCGGCGCCTGCCCCTGGCTGAACTTGACCGGCTGGCCGTCGACATCGAGCAGAAACTGGCTGATGGCGGCGTCCATCGCCAGCGGCTTGAATTCCAGCCGCAGGGCCGCGTCCTGCGACGTCCCCGGGAAGAAGGCGGCCCGGATCGCCTGCGCGCGCTGGAACTGGACCAGCGCCGGAGAGTCCCCGGCGCCCAGGCCGGCCTCGCCCAGGTCGCGCAAGCGCCAGGGCCGGGCGCTGGTGTCGACGTAGGGCGCCAGGCGCTTCTGGAAGAAGTCGTCGAGCACGCCGCCTGCCGCGAACAGGCGCCGGAAGTCCTCCGGGGTGACGTCGCGCTGGCTGTTCCGGGTGAAGGGATAGCGCCCCGCGATGGCCTGGCGGCAAAACTCGAAAACGGCCGAGCGGAGTTCGCGCCCGAGCTGGGCGCGGGTCAGACCCATGGTCTGGGTGGCGCCGGCGCCGGCCAGGTTCAGCAGCAGCGAGCGCACCGGCTCCGGCAGGTGGCCGGCCTCGGCCCGGATCTTCACCGGCACCTCGCTGGGCGGCGGCGTCGTGCCGCCGCGGAGGGCGGCCTCGGTCGCGGTCAGCAGCGTGTACAGCTCCTTGACCAGGCCGATGGCGGCGTCGACGGGCGGCGGCGTCCCCGGGGGATCGGCCCGCACCATCCGCCGCAGGTCCTCGAAGCGCCGGTCGACGATGTCCTCCGGCCGGTCGGGTGCCGCCGCCGCGACCGGTGGAGACGGCCGGCCGAACAGCTGGCGCAGCCGCCGGCGCGCGCTGTCCGCCGTTTCGCCGGCTTGCTCGAGCGCCGTCTTGCCGGCGGCTTCCGCCGGCCGCAGCGTCACCTCCCTGACGATCGCGCGCAGCAGCGGCGGCAGCGGCGTTTCCGGCCCGGACAGGATGCGCGCCAGTTCCACGCTTTGCCGCAGGCTGCCCGCCCGTACCAGCCGGATGTCGCCGATGTAGCCTTCCCAGACCCGCGCGTAATCCTGCAAATACAGCCGGCGCACCTGCTCCAGCAGGCGCGCTCGCGTGGCCGGGTCGGCCGGGTCGGCCGCGTCCGGACCGCCGGCGTTGCCCAGCACCCAGGCCTCCTCGCCGGCCAGTTGCGCGGTCGCGCGCTCGGACGCGGCGGCGAAGGCGGTGTGGTAGCCGTCATGGCTGTACAGCCCCGGCACGCCGGCCGACAGCGGTTTGCCGCTGGCGCGCGTGAACACCAGCGCGGCCGAGGGGCCGCCCGCGCGCGCGATGGTGAATTCGGGCAGGCCTGCGCCCAGGCCATCGCGCGCAAGCCGGCGGTAGATGCGTTCGGCCAGCGGCGTGGCGGCGACCGCCGCGCGCGCCTCGGCGACCAGGCGCGGATCGGGCTGGTGCGCGGTGGCGGCCATGTCGCCGCGCGCCAGCAGCGCGTCCAGATGCTGGTCGAGCGCGCCGCGCCGCTCGGCACCCGGCTCTTCCCCCGATTCTCCCTCCAGCTCGCGCGCCAGGTCGTCCTCCAGGCCGGCGGCGATGAAGGACTTCAACGCGGCGCCGTCGAAATGACGCGGGTCGTGCAGCATCAGGTAGGCCTTCAGCAGCGCGTACAGCGATTCGGGGTCGCCGGCCGTTCCGCGCACCTCGCCGCGCAATTGCTGTTCCAGGCGCAGCGCCAGGCGTGGCAACAGCAACTCGCGCAACAACCTGGAATAGGCGTCGCGCGCCGCCGCGCCGAGCTTGTCGCCCTGGTACAGCCCGAAGCCCATCGACAGCGGGGGAGTGTCGTGGCCCGGCATGTCCGCCAGGCCGCGCGCCGCGTCCAGCAGCGGCAGCAATGCCGGCAGCGTCCGCGATGCCGGCGATCCCGGGTCAGGCTGCAGCCGCGCGGCCAGCATCGCGCGCCGCTCGTCCACCTCTTCCACATAGGCGCGGTTGCGCAGATAGCTCACGCTCCAGGCGCCGATCGCGCCGCACGCCAGCAGCAGCGCGGCGGCGAGCGCGGCGGCCTGGCCCAGCTGGCGGCGGCGCTCGCGGCGCGGGTTGACGCAGGCCAGACCCGCTTCCCGGAACACCACGTCCCTGAGCAGCCGGGTCAGGAAGAAGCTCTTGCCGGCGGGACGCTGCGGCGGCAGCACCTGGCGCTCCAGCTGCAACGCCCGCCCCAAGGCGGCCATGACCCGGTCGATCGGACTGCCTTCCTGCGTGGCGCTGGTGAAGTACACGCCGCGCACCTGCGCCGCCTCGGTGAAGGCCGACGGGGCGAACAGGGCCTCGAGGAACCCGTCCAGCGCGTGCCGCAGCACGGCGAACTGCTGCGGGAAGACATACAGGCGGGCGCGGTTTTGCGGATCGCGTTCGCGCTGCAGCCGGTCCAGCAGGCCGGCGTCGATGCGCCGCCCGAGCGCCTCCAGCTCTTCCTGGAAGGCGGCCCGCGGCGGCGCGCTGGTGTCGAGCGCCAGCGTGGCGCCCCAGACCTGCTCGCGCTCGTCCTGGCCGAACTCGCTGAAGAACTCCGCGAAGCCGGCCAGCAGGTCGGTCTTGGTCACCAGCACATACACGGGGAAGCGGATGGCGAGCCGCCGGTGCAGCTCCTCGATGCGCAGGCGCAGCGCCGCGCAGTGGGCGGCGCGCCGGCCGGGGTCCGGTTCCAGCAGCTCGGTCGCGCTCAGGGTCAGCAGCACGCCGTTGACGGGACGGCGCGGCCGGAACTGGACCAGCAGTTGCAGGAAGCCGTTCCAGGCGGCGCTGTCGGCCGGCGGCTCGCTGTCCTGGGTGGCGTAGCGGCCAGCGGTGTCCAGCAGCACGGCCTCGTCGGTGAACCACCAGTCGCAGTTGCGGGTGCCGCCGACGCCGGCCAGCGGTCCCTGGCCGAACCGTTCGGCCAGCGGGAAGCGCAGCCCGGCGTTGAGCAGCGCGGTGGTCTTGCCGCTGCCCGGCGCGCCGATGAAGACATACCACGGCAGCTCGTACACCCAGGGCCGCGCCATCCTGGCCAGCGTTCCGCCGGCGCCGCCCACGCGGGCCCGCTTGAGCACCGCCAGCGCCTGTTCGAAACGCCGCCGCAGCAGGGCGACCTCCTCGGTGCCGGGCGCCGGTGTCGCGGGCCCGGGCGGCTCGGGCTGTTCCAGCAGGCCCGCCATCATCCGCGCGTTCGCGCGCCGCGCCTTGAACAGTCCCCAGGCCATCCTTCCCACGCACAGCGCGGCCACCAGCCCGATCGCCGCCAGGCGCGCGCGCGCCGATTCGAGCGGGCGGTAGTCGGCGACGGCCACCAGCGGCCCCACCAGCCACACCAGCAGGCCGGCCGCGACCAGCCCCAGCGGCGCGAGCAGCTTGCTCATCGCGCCTCCGCCGCCTTCGGGGTCAGGACGATGTCCACCCGGCGATTGCGCGCGCGGTCCTGGGCGGTGGTGTTCGGTCCCAGCGGCTCGGTGTCGGCGAGGCCCTCGGCGCTGTAGCGTTGCGGCGGCGGGGCCTGCGCGGCGAGCAGCGCCGCCACCGCCTCGGCGCGCGCCTGCGACAAATGCCAGTTGGAAGGGAAGCGCGCCGAGCGTATCGGTTGCGCGTCCGTGTGGCCCAGCACCCGCACCGGCCCGGGCACCGCGCGCAGCGCCCGCCCCACGTGCTGCAGGGCGGCGCCGTACCCGTCCGCCACACGGGCGCCGCCGGGCGTGAACAGGCCGTCGCCGCGCAGCGTCACCACGCTGCGGCCGGCCTCGTCGCGCACGGACAGCGTTCCTGCCGCGACGTCCGGCGCCAGCAGCGGCGCCAGGCGGGTTTCGGCGGATAGAGGCGCCGCCGCCGGATTCGAGGCCGGACCCGCGGCCGGATTCGCCGCGGGCCCGGCGGCGGCGAACTCCGGACGGCCGAGCGCCGCGATGCGCGCGTACACCGGGTCCGAGTGCCGGTTCAGGGCCAGCGAGAAGGCGAGGTAGGCGAGCGCCGCCAGCAGGCTGAGGACGGCCAGGGCTATCCACAACGGCAGCGCGGTGGACAGCGTGCGGCGCGCCGCGCCGGCCCCTTGCCAGTGCGGCGACAGCGCCCGCTCGTACTCCCCCCGCTGCCGGCGCAGCATGCCGGCGAGCCGTTCGCGCAGCGCGTCGAGCGCGGCCATGCCATTGTCCTGCACCTGGTAGCGCCCCTTGAAGCCGAGCGCGAGGCAGACATACATCAGCTCCAGCAGGTCGAGGTTGGCGCGCGGGTCGCGCGCCAGGGTCGACAGCAGCAGGAAGAACTTCTCGCCGCCCCAGGCCTCGTTGTGGAACAGCACCAGCAGGCTTTGGCTGGCCCAGGTGCCGGCGCCGCCCCACGGCGTTCCCGCCGCCGCCTCGTCGAGCAGGCTGCACAAGGCGTAGCGGGCACCGACGATGTGCTCGGCACGCGCGCCGCCCTCCCGCGCCCGCGTCTCGAAGGCCCGCACCGCCTCGGCCAGCGCCTCGCGCAGGCGCGCCGGATCGGGATGGTGCAGCGTCGCGCGCAGTTGTGGAACGAGGTCGAGCAAGGGATTGGCGGCGGCCACCAGCGGGTTCAGGCCGCCCGCGTCGGACGGCGCCTGGAGCGCGCCGTCCCCGGCCGGCGGCGCGGCGGCCGGGGGGCGGCGGCCGCCCGGCGCCGGCATGATGACGGTGCGCTCGTTGTCGGGCAGGGCGAAGGGATCGTCGCCGCTCATGGCGCCCCCTTGATGGCCCACAATTCGAGCTCGAGGCCGGGGAAGTCCCCGGCGATGTGCAGCGCCAGGCCGGCCGAGTGCTCGAGTTGGCCCCACAGCTCGCCGCCGCGCTCGAGCTCGAAATAGTTGTAGCCGGCGTGGAACGGCACCTGCCGCGGCGCCACCGGCATCGGCCGCAGCGGAATGCCGGGCAGGGCCAGGTTGATCAGGTCGCCGATCCGCTCCAGCGGCCCGGCCTTGGCCTGGGCCGGAAAGCGCGCGCGCAGCAGCTCGGGCGGCGCCTGGGCCCCCACCGCCAGCACCAGGCTGGCGCTCTTGAGCAGGGCGCGGTCGGTGGGCTGCGCCACCCGCACGCCTGCCTGGCGGTCCTGCAACTCGATGCGCACGGCGCCGCGCCGCAGCACCATGCCAAAGGAGCGGCGCAGGTCGTCCATCAGCGGCGTGAACGAGCGCTCCGGGTTGTCGTGCAGATAGTCCGGATACGCGGGAGCACGCCGCCCCTCGCGGCTGAAAGTCGACAGTTCCCCCGCCAGCTCCAGGCAGGCGGCGAACAGGCGCGCCGGGTGCAGCAGCGTCGCGCGGCTATAAGCCAGGAAGGCCGGCTCGTGGCGGTTGACCGTATGCAGCAGCAGGAAATCGGCCACCTCGGCGACCCCGCCGCGACCCGGCTGGCCGACCAGCCCGGCCAACTCCTCGCCGCGCAGGTGCAGCAGTCCGGCGATCTCGCGCGCGTAGCCGGCCAGCAGCGCGTTGCCGCCGACCCGCAGCGTGGGCGGAATGTAGCGCGGGTCGGGTACCACCTGGCGGTCGGCGCGCCGCTCGCGCAGGCGCAGCGCGCCGAGGCAGACATAGGCGTCGCTGGCTTCATTCTCCAGCAACAGCCTCAGCCGCGGGCGGCCGACCTCGACCAGCGCCGAGCGGTCCGCGCCGCTGTCGTCCACCTCGATCCGCTCCACCGCGTAGCGCGCCAGCCCGGGTTCGGCGGCGTCCTCCGGCTCGGCCTCCCGCACGCCGGCGCGGCGCAAGGGCAGCGCCAGCAGCACCAGCTGGTCGGCCGTGTCGGGCGGCACGTCCAGCGGCGGCGGCCCCGGCTGGGTGGCGGGAAAATCGAAAGGGGTGCCGTCCGGGAAGATGCCGGTGGCCGAGGCCAGCGCGACCTTGCCCAGCGCCAGCGCCGGCTCGTCCAGCGCGAGCCGCGCGAAGCCCCAGCCGTGCGGCGCGGCCGGGCCCACCCGCGCCTCGATCAGATGCTCGAGGTAACGGTCCTGCTGCTGGAAATGCTGGGGTTCGAGGAACATGCCCTCGGACCAGATGACCTTGTGCTGGTTCGTCATGCGCGGCTTTCCTGGTTCACGGCGCGGCGCGCCGCGCGCCGATGGGGTCATCGTCGCCGTCAACGCTGGAGCGGAGTATGCGCGCCCGGCCGCTGCGGGCGGGGCCAGGGCCCCAGCCGGACACCCGCGCGCGATTGATCTAAATCAAACCGGCACATGTCGGTTGCCGCAAACTTGGCCCGCAATTCAAGCCGGCTGCGTAACGCCGGGCTCGATGGAATCCGGGAGAGAGCTATGCCGCGCTGGCGTGTAAGCATGCAGCCTGGGCTGACGCGGCCGATGCGGGCCGCCGCCGCCGTCCGGCGCGCCATCGCGGCGAGCTTGCTGGCGTTGCTGGCGTTGCCTGCCCTGGCGCCGGGCGTGGTGGCCGCGCAGGCGAACGGCGCGGATAGCGCCTTCGAACGCGCCCAGGCCCGCCTGCGCGACGCGGAGACCATCAAGGCGCTCAGCGCCGAGGGACAACTGCTGTACCAGAAGGACCGCGTCAAGCTCGCCGGCGCCATGTATTGCGCGCAATCGGTGGCGCTGGCCGAACGGGGCGAATTCCGGCTCGCCATCGAGGCGGCCAGCAAGGCGCTGGTGCTGAGCGGGCAGGGCGGCGACCAGGTCCTGGCCGCGTCGGCCAAGCGCGACCTGGCCATCGCCTACAGCTACGCCGGCGACCTCGAGCGCGCCGCGCAATACGCCGGCGAGGCGCTGGCCGGTGCGGGGCGGACCAACCCGGCCGTCGCCGGCCCCGCGCACAAAACCCTGGCCGACGTGGCCGTGCGGCGCGGGCGGCTGGCCGAGGCCGTCGCCGGCTACCAGCGCGCGCGGGAGGCCGCCAGCGCCCGCTTCCGGCCGCTGGTCGACATCTCGCTGGCGAACGCCTACGTGGCCGATGGCCAGTTGGCGCAGGCGCGCGCCTTGTTCGGGCGTCTGGCGCCGTCCGGTGCGGCGTCATTCGATTCCACCGTCTTGCGCCAGGCCTATCTGCGCGGACTGGGCAAGCTCGCGCTGGCCGAGGGCGACGCGCCCGCCGCGATCCGGCTGTTCGACGGCGCCGCCGCCCAGGCGGACGGCGCCGACGCCGCCTATCACCGGCTGTGGGCGCTGGAAGGGCGCGCCGCCGCGCTGCTCGCGCTGCGCGACCGGGCCGGCGCGCGCGCCGCGTACGTGGCGGCGGCGCGCGCGTCCGAGGCGATCCGCGCGCGCTTCCGCAGCGAGGAGTTCAAGACCGGCCTGTTCGGCGACGTGCAGCGCATCTTCGACCAGGCCATCGGCCTGTCGATGGAGGCCGGCGACACGGCCGGGGCCTGGAATCTGAGCGAGGCGAGCCGCTCCCGGGCGCTGCTCGACGTGGTGCGCGAGCGCGCGGCGCTGAGCCGGCCGGGCGCCACGGCGCCCCTGCGCGAGGCGGCGCCGGACCTGGCCGGACTGCGCGCCACGCTGCGCGACGGCGAGGCCCTGGTCGAATTCCACACCCTGGACGACCGGTTGCTGGCATGGGTGGTGCGCCGCTCCGGCGTCAAGGGCCACACGCTGGCCGTGGGGCAGGCGGCCCTGGGCGAGCGGGTGGGGGCGTTCCGCGACGCCATCCTCACGCGCAGCAAGACCGTGGCGGCGCCCGCCCGGGCCCTGCACGCGCTGCTGCTCGAACCGCTGGGCCTGCGGCCGGGCGAGCGCCTGCTGCTGGTGCCGCATGGCGCCTTGCATTACCTGCCGTTCCAGGCCCTGCGCGACGGGGCCGGCTACCTGATCGAATCGCACGCGCTGGCCTACGCGCCGTCGGCCGGGGTGGCGCTGCAGCTGGCGCGGCGCGGCGAACCCGGCCATGTCAGCCTGGCCGCCTTCGGCAATCCCGGCACCGACGCCAAATACGCGCTGCCGGCCGCGCAGCGCGAGGTCGAGCGGATCGCCGGCCTGTTCAGCGACAAGCGGGTGTTCGTGCGGGAGGCGGCCTCGCCGCGCCAGTTCCGCGCCAGCGCCGCCGGAGCCGGCGTGCTGCATGTGGCGGCGCACGCCCAGGTCGACGTGATCGATCCGCTGCAGTCGCGCATCCTGCTGGCGCCGGAGCCGGAGCCGGAACAGAGCCCGGGCACCGGCAGCGGCTTCCTGAGCGCGCGCGAGGTCTACCAGGTCGATCTCGACCGGGTAGCGCTGGTGACGCTGAGCGCCTGCGAGAGCGGGCTGGGCCGCATTGCCCGCGGCGACGAGATCCTCGGCTTCACACGCGCCTTCCTGAGCGCCGGCGCGGGCACGCTGTTCGTGTCGCTGTGGCCGGTGGCGGACCAATCGACGGAGCCGCTGATGACGGCCCTGTACAGCGAGATGGCGGCCGGCACGGAGGCCGCGCTGGCGTTGCAGGCGGCGCAGATCGCCGTATTGCGCCAGCCGCGATTCGCCGATCCGTTTTTCTGGGCGCCCTTCGACCTGGTGGGCGACTGGCGCCTGCGGATCCGCGTCTGAATCCAAGCAAGCCACCGGGAGAGCGCAGTGCAACCAGCAGACCACATCCGGGCAAGCCGGGCATGCCGCAGCCCCCGGGCGCGCGGCGGCGGGACCTTGGACCGCGCCGCGCGGCGCGATCCGCTCTGGCTGGCGGCGCTGGTGTTGGCCACGCCGGCGCTGTGGGCGCAAACGCCACCCGCCCGGCCATCCGCTTGCCCGTCCATGTCGCCATGCGCCGGGCCGTCCGCCTCGGCATCCAGCCCCGGGGCCGAACCCACGGCCCCCGGGGAACCGGCGCCCGCCGGCCCTGTCTTCATCCTGCGCCAGGTCCGTTTCAGCGGCAACAGCGTGTTCGACGGGCCCACGCTGGCAGCGCTGATGGCCGACCGGATCGGGCGGCCGGTCGGCTTCGCCGAGTTGCAGGCGCTGGCCGGCCGCGTCACGGAGCATTACCAGGCCGCCGGCTACGTGCTGGCCCAGGCCGTTCTGCCGCAGCAGGAGGTGCGGGACGGGGTGGTCGACTACTCGGTGGTCGAGGGCAGGCTGGGCCGTATGCGGATCGAGACCGCCGGCGCGATTCCCGTACCGGAGGACACGGTCCGGCGCACCGTCGCGGGCCTCGAGCCCGGCCAAGCGCTGCGCCGCGCCGCGCTGGAGCGGGCCATGCTGCTGCTGGGCGACTTGCCGGGTCTGGCCCCCCAATCGTCGCTGGAGGCCGGCGACGAGCCGGGCAGCTTCGACCTGGTGGTCGAGCTCAGGCCCGCGCCGCGCCTGAACTTCAGCGTCGACGCGGACAACCACGGCACGCGCGCCACTGGCGCCCACCGCCTGGGTGGCCAGTTGCGCGTGAATAGCCCGTTCGGCATCGGCGACAACCTCGACCTGCGCCTGCTGACCTCGTCCGGCAAGGGACTGACCTTCGGCCGCGCGGGCTACGAGGCGCCGATCGGCCCCGCCGGCCTGCGCGCCGGCGTCGCCTACGCGCGCCTCGACTACGCGCTGGGCCACGAACTGGCCCCGCTGGACGCCAGCGGACGCGCCGAGGTGCTCGAACTCTCGCTCGCTTATCCCTTGCTGCGTTCGCGCCAGCGCAATCTGTTCGCCAGGCTCAGCGCCGAGCGCAAGGAGCTGGACGACCATATCGGCGTGGTGGCGCAGACCAGCGGCAAGACCATCCGCAGCGTCGGGGCCGGCCTGGTGTACGAGGGCAGGGACGACGGCGCAGGGGGCGGCTACACCGGCGCGGGCCTGAGCGCGTATATCGGTCGCCTGAAGCGCGCCACCGCGCCGGGCCTCGCGTCCGACCTCTCCTCGGACCAGGCCGCCGACGGCGCCCCCGCCAGCGGCCGCGCGCTGCGGCTGGTGTACCACGCCACGCGATTGCAACCGGTGTCGGCCGCCACCAGCGTGCTGGTGGCGCTGGCGGGCCAGTGGGCCAGCCGCAACCTCGACAGCGCGGAGCAGCTGGCCGCCGGCGGTCCGCGCGCGGTGCGGGCCTACCCCTCGTCCGCCGGGCTGGGCGACGAGGTGCACGTGCTGAACGTGGAGTACCGCTGGAACTTCCGGCCCGAGGCCGTGGCCAGCCTGTTCCACGACATCGGCTGGGTGCGCGCCATCCACCGCGACCCGCAACCGGGCGTCCCCAACCGCCTCACCCTGCGCGGCCTCGGCGCGAGCCTGTACTGGAACCCGCGCCCCGGCCTGACGCTGCAGGCCAGCCTGGCCTGGCGCGCCAGCCGGCGCGAGCCCGGCGGGGACAGCCGCTCGCCGCGCCTGTTCGCCCAAATCGTCCAGGCCTTCTGAATGGAGCACCGCACCATGCGCACCCCAGCCACCTCCACTCCACCGCGCCGCAAGCTGGCTTGCGCGCTGGCCTGCCTGCCCGCCGCGCTGGCCATGGCCCGGCACGGGGCGGCGCAGGCCGGCCCCGCCGGCGCCGACGTGGCCGCCGGGCAGGTCGCCGTCACCCGCCCGGACGCGCGGACGACGGTGCTCACGCAAGGCTCGGCCAGCGCCATCGTCAACTGGCGCCAATTCTCGATCGCCGGCGGTGAGCGCGTCGACATCCGCCAGCCCGGCGCGCAAAGCGTGATGCTTAACCGCGTCACCGGCGGCGCGGCCAGCGAAATCCACGGCAGCCTCACGGCCAACGGCCACGTGTTCCTGGTGAACCCGGCCGGCGTGCTATTCGGCCGCACGGCGCGGGTCGACGTGGGCGGCCTGGTGGCCTCCACGCTGGACCTCGCCGACGCCGACTTCAGCGCCGGCCGCTACCACTTTTCCGGCGCCGGCGGCGCGGCGGGCCTGGTCGCCAACGCCGGCCGGCTGCAAGCGGCCCCGCGCGGCACGGTCGCGCTGCTGGGCGGCAAGGTGAACAACGACGGCACCATCACCGCGCGGCTGGGCACGGTGGCGCTGGCGGCCGGCGACAAGATCGCGCTCGACTTCGGCGGCGACGGCCTGACCAAGTTGCGCGTGGACCGGGGCGCGCTCGCCGCGCTGGTCGCCAACGGCGGCGCGCTGATCGCCGACGGCGGCCAGGCCATCCTGACGGCGCGGGCGGCGCAAGCCCTGGCCGGGACCGTGCTCAACCAGCAAGGCGTGGTGCGCGCGCGCTCCTTGCAGGAACGCGACGGCCGCATCCTGCTCGACGGCGGGACCCATGGCGAAACCCTGGTGCGCGGCACGCTCGACGTGTCCGGCGCCGCGGCGGGCCTGGGCGGCGGCGCCGCCACCGTGCTGGGCCACCATGTCGGCCTGGACGGCGACGCGCTGATCGACGCCCGCGGCGACGCGGGCGGCGGCGTCATCCTGGTGGGCGGCGACGCGCGCGGCTCCGGGCCGCAAGCGCGCCAGGCCGAGGCCGTATACGCCGGTCCCGCGACCGCGCTGCGCGCCGACGCCACCGGCCGCGGCGACGGCGGCACGGTGGTGGTCTGGAGCCGGGACGCCACCCGCGTGTTCGGCGCCGTCAGCGCGGGCGGCGGCCCCGGCGGCGGCGACGGCGGCAATATCGAAACCTCCGGCAAGTTCCTCAGCGTGGACGGCGCCCGCATCGGCGCCCCGGCCACGCTCGGCAGGGCAGGGCAATGGCTGCTCGACCCGTACAGCATCGCCATCGACGACAGGCGGGCGGACGCCGGCGTCTCGGCGAGCCCCGACTATGTCAGCGGCGGCGCGTCGGCCCATATCTGGCGCCAGTCCATCGTCAACGCCCTCAACGCCGGCACCAGCGTGAGCGTGACCACCGGCGCCGGCGGCGAGGGCGCGGGCGACATCGCCGTCAACGCCTCCATCCTCAAGAGCGCCGGCGGCGACGCCAGGCTGACGCTCAACGCCGCGCGCGACATCGTCCTGGCCGCCGGCGTGCGCGTCGGCGCCGGCGCGCCCGGCGGCAAGCTGCACGTGGACCTGAACGCCGACCTGGACGGCGTGAACGGCGGCGCCATCTTCCTGGACAGCGGCGCGTCCATCGCCACCAACGGCGGCGACCTGCGCCTGTACGGCCAGGGCGACCCGGTGGCCGGCCGCGCCACCGGCCACTCGTTGCGCCGCCCCGAGGGCGTGCGCCTGAGCGGAGCCGCCATCGACACCACGCCCGCCTCGTCGGCCGGCGCCGGCGCCGGCGGCTCGGTGCTGATACGGGGCCAGGGCGCCACCTCCGCCGACGGCGGCGTGGCCATCCACGGCGCGGGCGTCCGGCTCGAGGGTTCCGGAATCAGGGCGGGCGGCGGCGGCGTGACCATCGACGGCGCCGCCGGCGCGTTCGGCGACGGCGTGGCGATGCTGGGCGGGCTGCCGTCCGGGCAGGGCGCGGCCACGTACGCGGTGTGGTCGGAGGCGGGGCCCGTCGCCATCCGGGGCGCCGGCGGCGGCAGCGGCGTCGCGTTCGACGGCGCCGCCGTGCTGGGCCGCGTCAACGGCACGGGCGATTCGTCCGCGCCCGTCGAGATCACCGGCCACGGCGGCTACGCGGGCGTGACCGTGCTGTACGACTCCACCATCGCCAACACCGCCGGGCCGGTCAAGCTGACCGGCGTCGGCGACACCTATGGCGTCGTGGTGAGCGAGTCGCGGGTGCTCAACAGCCGGAATGGCGCGATCGACATCCGCGGCCGCGCCGGCCCGCCCGGCGAAACCGCGCCGGCCGGGGTGCTGATCGGCGTGAGCTTTTACGGCGAACCGGTGCCGCCCGCCGTGATCGCCAGCGCGGACGGCGCGGGGCCGGTCTCCATCAGCGGCGAGACGGGGGCGGCCACGCCGGGCGTGCGGCTGGACCCGGCCAGCGTGATCGGCGGCCCGACCAGCCTGGGCGACATCACGATCCGGGCCGTCAGCGCCGCCTCGGCTGGCGCCGGTGGCGACATGATCCAGCTGGGCGGCGCGATCGACGGCGGCGGCGCGCTGGCCCTGCTGCCCGGGGGCGTCTCGCCGGACGGCGCGCTGACCGCCGCGCCGGCCACGCCCATCGCGCTGTTCGGCGACGGAACAGGCTTCGCGCTCGATCAGACCGAACTGAACCAGGCAATCGGCCCCCGCGTCGCGACCGTCGTCATCGGCGGCGCCGGCCACACCGGGCCCATCACGGTCCACGCGGGCGGGACGCTGCCCGGCAGCTACGATGTGACGCTGCAAAACGGCGGCGCCGGCAGCGCCGGCATCGCGCTGCCGGGCGGCATCGCCAACCCCGGCCGCACGCTGGTGCTGTCCAGTGGCGGCGCGGTCGGGCAGGGCGGCCCGGTCGCCGCCGGCGCCCTGCTGCTGCACGGCACCCAGCCGGAGTCCAGCTTCCAGCTGACCCATACGCGCAACGCCGTTGGGCGCCTCGGCGTCCACTTCACGCGGGCCGCGGCGGGTGGCGATGCGCGTTCCGGCGCCGTCGACTACGCCAACAGCGGCGACCTCGAACTCGGCGCGCTGAGCGGCGCCGGCTTCGACGCCGCCACCAACCGGGCGTTCGCGATCGACGCCCCGGCCGTCGTGGCGGGGGGCAAGCTCACCGCGCGCGCCGGCCGCGACCTGATCCTGCGCGCCGACGCGCGCACGCTGAACGGCGACATCGCCCTGGTGGCCGGACGCGTGTTCGGCAACCCGGCGAACGCCGCGCTGCTGCCGGCCGGCGGCCATTGGCGGGTGTACGCCGACACCTGGATCGGCGAACAGGCGGGCCCGCTGGCCGGGTCCGGCCCGCGGCCGAACCGCTACAACTGCGCCTACGGGGCGGCGTGCGTGGCCGCGTTGCCCGCCGGCGACAACCTTTTCGTCTACCGCCAGCAGCCGCTGCTGGACATCGCCCTGGTCGCGCCCCGGCAATCGCGCTTCGTCGGCGGCGAGAATCCGCCGTTCGACTTCACGGTGAGCGGCCTGGTCAAGGGCGACACACCGGCCGCCGCGGTGAGCGGCGCCTACGCGACGACCGCCACGGCCGCGTCGCCCGCGCGGACCTACCCGGTCACCGGCGGCTTCGCGTCGCCGGCCGGCTACCGGGTGGCGGCCGCGCCCGGCACGCTGCGCGTCGTGCCGGTCCCGTTCAGCGCGCCGAGCTTCACGCGCGACGTGAGCTTCGACAGCAGCGCGCCGTATGGCGGGAACATCGTGCTCCAGCGCCTGTGCCCCGGCACCGGGCCGCTGGCGCGGGCGGCGGGCGCGGCCGACCCCGCCGATCCGCTGGCGGCCGACTGGGCGCGCGTGCGCGACAAGCCCAACCTGAGCAACTGCATCGGGCTGGTGCTGCGCCATGGCTGCGGCGACTTCTGAAGGGAACCGGCCATGAGCGACATCGCATCCCTGCTGAGCCCCGCGACGGACCCGCCGCCGTGCGGCCCCGACCTCGAATACGACCGGCGCTTCATCGCGCTGTCCCTGGACGCCGCCGGCAAGCCGGAACGGCGCATGGGCGCGCACATCGTGCCGGCCGAGCAGCCGGACTGGAGTTCGGTGCGCTGGCAGGCCGAGGCCTTGCTGGAGCACAGCAAGGACCTGCGGGTGGCGCTGCTGCTGACGCGCGCCCTGGTCCGGCTCGACCAGCTGGCCGGCCTGCGCGACGGCCTGGCGCTGCTGCGCGGGCTGATCGAGCGCTATTGGGAGCAGGTGCATCCGGTGCCCAATCCGGCCGATCCGCGCGACCTCGTCACCCGCATGAACGTGCTGGCCAGGCTGGCCGACCGCACGGGCCTGCTGGCGGACGTGCGCGGCGCGCAGGTGGTGGCGGCTGGACCGCACGGCCGCGTGACGGTGCGCGACATCCTGTTGGCGACCGGCCGGCAGCAGCCGGCGCCCGGCGAAGCGGTGCCCAGCCAGGCGCGCATCGACGACGCCATCGCCGCCGCCGCGCGGGAGGGCGCCCCGGACGACGCGGCGGCCTGCCTGGCGTCGCTCGCGGCGCTGGAAACGCTGCTGGGCGAAAAAGCCGCCGGCGACATCGCCGCGCCCGAGCTGGCGCCGTTGTTCGACGTGCTCAAGCCGGTGGCGGCCGCTTGGACGGCGGCCCTGCCCACCGCGGCGCCGGGAACCTCGACCGCCGCGCCCGGAACCCCGGCCGGAATGCCCGGCGCCCCGACTGCGGCACCCGGCTCCCCGGCCGGAATGCCCGAAGTCTCGGCTGCGGCGCCCGGCACCCCGGCCGGAGTGCCCGGAGCCTCGGCTGCGGCCCCCGCGGCGACGGCTGACCGCGCCGCGGAGGCCTGGCGAGTCGCCGGGCACGCTGGAGCGCCAGGAGGCGCCGACACCGGACGGGCCGGCGCAGCTGGAATGCCAGGCGCCGGCGGCGGCGCAGTCGCCGAAGCCGCCCCGAACACCGCCAACGCCGCGCCGGCGGCAGCCCCCGGCGACCCCGTCCCGTCCGGCCCCATCCGCAACCGCGCCGACGCCATGCAGGCCCTCGACTCCGTGTGCCTGTACTACGAGCGCGCCGAGCCGGGCAATCCGGCGCCCCTGCTGATCCGGCGCGCGCAGCGCCTGATCGGCAAGTCCTTCGTCGAAATCCTGCAAGACCTGGCGCCGGACAGCCTGGCGCAAGTTCGGGCGATCGTCGGCATCGAGAATGAATAGGAGCGTGTCATGGCCAAGGATAGCAGTCAGAAGTTCATCGCCCGCAACCGCGCACCGCGGGTGCAGATCGAATACGAGGTCGAACTGTACGGCGCCGAGAAGAAAATCCAGCTGCCCTTCGTGATGGGTGTGCTGGCCGACCTGTCCGGCAAGCCGGCCAGCGCCCCGCCGCCGGTCGAGGAGCGCAAATTCCTCGACATCGACGTCGACAATTTCGACAGCCGCATGAAGGCCGTCAAGCCGCGCGTCGCCTTCCACGTGCCGAACCTGTTGTCCGGCAAGGACAACCTCCCCGTCGAACTGACGTTCGAGAACATGGACGACTTCTCGCCGGCGGCGGTGGCGCGCAAGGTCGACGGCCTCAAACAGTTGCTGGAGACGCGCCGCAACCTGTCCAACCTGCTGACCTGGATGGACGGCAAAGCCGGCGCCGAGAAACTCATCAACGAGGTGCTGAGGAAGCCGGCCCTGCTGCGGACCTTGGCGGCCGAGCCCAAACCGGCCGAGCCGACGGCGCCCGCGGAGCCGACGGAGCCGGGCGGCGCCGCGCCCTGAGCCCCGCACACCACACATCGATGAAAGGAGACCGCCATGCCCGACATGGACCCAGCCGCTCCCCAGGCCGCGCCAGCGGCGACGGAGGGCGACGACTTCTCCAGGCTGCTGCAAAAGGAATTCCGCCCGCGGAGCGAGGAGGCCAGGACCGCCGTCGCGCGGGCGGTGCGCTCGCTGGCCGAGCAGGCCCTGGAACAGACCACCCTGGTCAGCGACGACGCGATCAAGTCGATCGAGGCCTTCATCGGCGAGCTCGACAAGCAAATGACCGCCCAGGTCAACCTGATCCTGCACCATCCCGACTTCCAGCGCATCGAGGGCGCCTGGCGCGGCCTGCACTACCTGGTCAACAACACCGAGACCGACGAGATGTTGAAGATCCGCTTCATGAACATCTCCAAGGGCGAGTTCGCCGCCACGCTGAAACGCTACAAGGGCACCACCTGGGACCAGAGCCCGCTGTTCAAGCGCATCTACGAGGAGGAATACGGCGCCTTCGGCGGCGAGCCCTTCGGCTGCCTGGTGGGCGACTACAGCTTCGACCACAGCCCGCCGGACGTTGAACTGCTGGGCGAGGTCGCCAAGGTGTCGGCCGCCGCCCACAGCCCCTTCATCGCAGGCGCCGCGCCGGCCGTGATGCAGATGGAGAGCTGGCAGGAGCTGGCCAACCCGCGCGACCTGAGCAAGATCTTCACGACCGCCGAGTACGCGGGCTGGCGCGCGCTGCGCGAATCGGACGACGCGCGCTACATCGGCCTGGCCATGCCGCGCTACCTGGCGCGCCTGCCCTACGGCGCGCGCACCGCGCCGGTGGCCGAGTTCGATTTCGAGGAGGACACCGGCGCGGCCGACCACAGCCGCTACACCTGGTGCAACGCCGCCTACGCGATGGCCGTCAACATCAACCGCTCGTTCAAGCTGTACGGCTGGTGCTCGCGCATCCGCGGCGTCGAGGCCGGCGGCGCGGTCGAGGGCCTGCCGACCCACACCTTCCCCACCGACGACGGCGGGGTGGACATGAAATGCCCGACCGAGATCGCCATCAGCGACCGGCGCGAGGCCGAACTGGCCAAGAACGGCTTCATGCCGCTGGTGCACCGCAAGAATTCGGACTTCGCCGCCTTCATCGGCGCGCAATCGCTGCAACAGCCCTTCGAGTACGACGACCCGGACGCCACCGCCAACGCCAAACTGGCGGCGCGCCTGCCGTACCTGTTCGCCTGCTGCCGCTTCGCCCACTACCTGAAGTGCATCGTGCGTGACAAGATCGGCACGTTCAAGGAGCGCGCCGACATGCAGGGCTGGCTGCAGCACTGGATCATGAACTATGTCGACGGCGACCCGGCCCATTCGGCCGAGGACACCAAGGCGCGCAAGCCGCTGGCGGCGGCCGAGGTGGAGGTCGAGGAGGTCGAGGGCAACCCCGGCTACTACAACGCGACCTTCCACCTGCGCCCGCACTATCAGCTCGAGGGGCTGACCGTGTCGCTGCGGCTGGTATCGAAGCTGCCTTCGGCGAAGGCGGCATAGCACAATCGCGGCCACGCCAGCCGCCAACCAGGAGAATGTCATGGCAGTCGATATGTTTCTGAAATTAGACGATGTGAAGGGCGAGTCCCGCGACGGCAAGCACAAGGACGAGGTCGACGTGCTGGCCTGGAGCTTCGGCGCCGCCAACGCCGGCACCACCCACACCGGCGGCGGCGGCGGCGCCGGCAAGGTCAGCGTGCAAGACCTGTCGATCACCAAGTGGGTCGACAAGGCCTCGCCCAACCTGATCATGGCCACCTGCAGCGGCAAGCACTTCAAGGAGGCGCTGCTGACGGTGCGCAAGGCGGGCGACAACCCGCTGGAATACCTGAAGGTCACCATGAAGGAGGTGCTGGTGTCCAAGGTGGCCACCGGCGGCAGCGGCGGCGAGGAGCGGCTGACCGAGAACATCACCCTCAACTTCTCCTGGTTCAAGGTCGAGTACACGCCGCAGAAGGCGGACGGCAGTGGCGACGCGGCGGTCGAGGCGGCCTGGGACATCGCCGCCAACCAGAAGGGCTAGCGGGGGCGCGCCGTGGCCGCAACCGAGCCGAACGCGCAGGCTGGCGCGGCAGGGCGGCTGCAGCCGGCGCTGCTGGACCGCCTGGTGGACGCCGAGCCCGGCCACCCGCGCGAGGCGCCCGCGGAGCGCCTGATCACCCGCCAGCGGCTGCGCGAGGCGGTGCTGCGCGACCTGGCCTGGCTGTTCAACACCACCCGGCTGGGCGGCGACGCCGAGTTCGGCGCCTGCGCCCGCGCGCGCCGCTCGGTCGTCAATTTCGGCCTGCCGGCCCTGGCCGGCGAGACCGCCTCCGGACTCGATCCGGCCGCGCTGGAGCGGGCCATCCACCAGGCCATCGTCGACTTCGAACCGCGCGTCGCACCGGCCACGCTGCGGGTGGAGGCGCTGGCGGCCGGGTCGCTGCTGGAGCGGCACAACATCGTCAGCATCCGCATCAGCGGCCAGTTGTGGGCGCAGCCGGCGCCGATCGCGCTGCTGCTGCGCACCGATGTCGACCTCGAGACCGGCAGCGTCGAGATCCGCGACCTGGGCAAGGAAGGGTGACGCCGCCATGGACCCGCGCCTGCTGCGCTACTACAACCAGGAACTGCAGCACCTGCACGAGATGGGCGCCGAGTTCGCGCGCCAGTTCCCCAAGATCGCGGGCCGGCTCGGCATCGACGGCATCGAGGTGGCCGACCCCTACGTCGAGCGCCTGCTCGAGGGCGCCGGCTTCCTGGCCGCGCGCGTGCAGCTCAAGCTGGACGCCGAGTTCCCCCGCTTCACCCGGCGCCTGCTGGAAATCCTGTACCCCAACATGCTGGCGCCCACGCCCAGCATGCTGGTGGCCCGCTTCCACCCGCAGCCGGACGAGCCCAACCTGGCGCGCGGCGCGACCATCGCCCGCGGCAGCGCGCTGCGCGGCCACCCGGCAAGGCCCGACGGCACGGCCTGCGAGTTCCGCACCGCGCACGACGTCACCCTGTGGCCGCTGGAACTGGTGGCGGCCGAGTACTTTTCCCACGCGCCGGACCTGCCGCCGGAGGCCCGGCGCGCGCGCGGCGGCGTGCGGCTGCGGCTGCGCTGCGGCGCCGGCCTGGCCTGGCGCGACCTGGACCTGGACCGGCTGCGATTCTACCTGTCCGGCAGCGACGAGATCGCCTACAAGCTGCACGAGCTGATCGTTGGCGCCGGCCTGGGCATTGGACTCGGCCAGGCCCTGGCATCGGCGGCGCGGCCCCGGTCCTGGCACGCCTGGCTGGGCGCGGACCACGTCGTCCCGGTCGGCTACGCCGACGAGCAGGCGCTGCTGCCGGTCACGCCGCGCCTGTTCCAGGGCTGCCGCCTGCTGCAGGAATACGCGGCCCTGCCGCAGCGCTTCCTGTTTTTCGATCTGCTGGGCCTGGCACCGGCGCTGCGCCGCATGGACGGCGCCGAACTGGAACTGGTGCTGCCGTTCGCGCGCGGCGATCCGGCGCTCGAGGGCGTGGTGGACGCCGCCAACTTCGCGCTGTTCTGCGCGCCGGCGGTCAACCTGTTCCCCAAGCGGGCCGACCGCATCCACCTGGCCGACGACGGCGCGGCCCTCCACGTGGTGCCGGACCGCACGCGGCCGATGGACTACGAGGTGGCCGAGGTGAGCGGGGTGGACGGGCATGGCGGCGACGGCGAGCAGCAATTCCTGCCGCTGTACGCGGCGTATCACGCGGGGCCGGCCGGCCACACCGCCTACTTCAGCGTCGAGCGAGAGCCGCGCCTGCCGTCCCCGTCGCGCGACGGTCCGCGGTCCGCCTATCTCGGCAGCGAGGTGTTCCTGTCGCTGGTCGACCCGGAGGAGGCGCCATACCGGGACGAGCTGCGCCAGCTGTCGGTGCGGACGGTGTGCACCAACCGCGACTTGCCGCTGTCGATGCCGCTGGGCGCGGGGCCGACCGACTTCACGCTCGACGCCGCCGCGCCGCTGGCCGCGATCCGCTGCGTCAAGGGGCCGTCGCCGCCGCGCTCGCCACTGGCGGAGGGCGCGCGCGCCTGGCGCTTCATCAGCCAGCTTTCGCTCAACCACCTGTCCCTGCTCGACACCGACGCGCGCCAGGGCGCGGCGGCGCTGCGCCAGATCCTGGGCTTGTACGCGGCCGGCGACGCGCCCGCGCTCGCCCGGCAGATCGACGCCGTGCTGTCGGTGCGCGCCACGCCCTCGGTGCGGCGCCTGCCGCCGCCCGGCCCGCTATGCTACGGCCGCGGCGTGCGCATCGAACTGGAGGTCGACGAGCTCGGCTTTCAGGGCGGCAGCGCCTTCCTGTTCGGCAGCGTGCTCGAGCGCTTCTTCGCGCGCCACGCCTCGCTCAACGGTTTCACCGAGACCGTGCTGCGCGCCAGCGGGCGCGGCGAGATCATGCGCTGGGGGCCGCGATGCGGACACCGCCCGATCCTGTGAGCTTCTTCCGCGCGCTGGCGGAGCGGCCATACCGGCACGACTTCTTCCACGCGCTGCGCCGCGTCGAGTGCCTGTTTCCGGAATTGCCGCGCATCGGCCAGGCGCCGCGCCCGGCCGACGAGCCGATCCGCCTGGGGCAGGACCCGGCGCTGACCTTCGCGCCGGCCACGCTGAGCGCCTTGCTGCCGCCGCCCGGCGGCGGACCGCCGCTGCTGCAGGTGCGCTTTTTCGGGTTGCTGGGACCCAACGGCCCGATGCCGCTGCACTTGGCCGAGTTCGCGCGCGAGCGCGCGCTGCGGGCGGGCGACACGGCGCTGCTGCGCTTCCTGGACCTGATCAACCACCGCTTCCTGGCCTTGTTCTACCGCGCCTGGGCGCAGGCCAGGCCCACCGTCAGCCGCGACCGACCGCGCGAGGACCGTTTCGCGGTGTACGTCGGCTCCCTGTTCGGCCTGGGCGAGGAGGCCCTGCGCGAGCGCGACAAGGTCGCCGACGACGCCAAGCTGTTCTACGCCGGCCTGCTGGCGCGCCAGGTGCGCAACCGCGACGGACTGGAGGCGCTGCTGGGCGGCTACTTCCGCCTGCCGGTCCGCATCGAGGAGCATGTCGGCCACTGGATGACGCTGCCGCCGGGCGAACGCAGCCGCCTTGGCGGCGCGCAGCCCCGCGCCGCGCTGGGCCAAGGCGCGCTGCTGGGCGGGCGCGTGTGGGACCGCCAGCACAAGTTCCGCATCCACATCGGCCCGCTGACCCTGGCCGATTACCAGCGCTTCCTGCCCGGCGGCCCGGCGCTGGCCGAACTGGCGGCCTGGGTGCGCCTCTACCTCGGCTTCGAGCTGGACTGGGACCTGCGGCTGCTGCTCAAGCCCGAGGAGGTGCCGCCGCCGCGGCCCGGCGAGCGGCGCGCGCGGCTGGGCTGGAGCTGCTGGCTGGGTGCCTACCGCGAGCGCGCGCCGGCGGCCGACCTGATCCTCGACCCCGCCCGCCATGGCCCGTCCGTCCCTCCCGGCGGGGCGCCCGGCGTTTGCGAAAGATCAATCGAATCGGCCGATCGGGGCCTATGATTTATCGGAGTACGGCCTCACCATAGAGGGTTGCGGTATGCGCAGGATGATCGAAATCACGACTCCGCTGGGCGACGAGGCGCTGCTGTTCCACCGCATGCGCGCGCGCGAGGAACTGGGCCGGCTCAGCGAATTCGAGATCGACCTGCTCAGCGAGCGCGGGGACATCGCCCCCACCGCCATCCTCGGCGCCAACGTCACCGTCAAGCTGGAACTGGCGGAACGGCGGGTGCGCCACTTCAACGGCTACGTCACGGCCTTCCGCCAGGCGGGGACGCACGGCCGCTACCAGGCCTACCAGGCCACGGTGCGGCCCTGGCTGTGGTTCCTGACCCGCACCGCCGACTGCCGCATCTTCCAGGACCTGAGCGCGCCGGACATCGTCAAGCGCGTGTGCGGCGAGCACAGCGTCGCCGACATCAAGGACGAGCTGAGCGGCCGCTACCGCCGGCGCGGCTACTGCGTGCAATACCGCGAAACCGACTTCGACTTCGTCAGCCGGCTGATGGAACAGGAGGGCATGTATTACTACTTCACGCACGCCGATGGCCGCCACACCATGGTGCTGGCCGACGGCGCAGGCGCCCACCGCGGCGCGCCGGGCTACGAGAGCCTGCCCTTCATCGACGTGGCGCGCGCCGCGCGGCCCGGACAGGAATACATCAACCGCTGGCTGCGCGCCTGCGAGATCCAGCCGGGCCGCTACGCCACCACCGCCTACGACTTCGAACGGCCCGGCGCCAGCCTGGCGGCGCGCGCCGCCCAGGCGCGCGGCCACGCGCTGGACGACTACGAGGTCTACGACTACCCGGGCCCGCACCTGGACAGCGCCGACGGCGAGCAATACGCCGACACCAGGCTGGACGAGATGCAGGCCGGCTTCGACACCGCGCAAGGCGCCAGCAACGCGCGCGGGCTGGCCGCCGGCGCGCTGTTCCGGCTCACCGGCCAGCCGCGCGGGGACCAGAACCGCGAATACCTGTTGACCGCCGTGGACTACCGGCTGGTCCAGAATGGCTACGAAAGCGGCCAGGAAGGCGGCGACGGCGACGAGCCGCCCGGCACCGACTGCGCCTGCGAATTCACCGCGCTCGGCGCCGGCCAGCAATTCCGGCCGCCGCGCCTCACCCCGGCGCCGCTGGTGCGGGGACCGCAGACCGCCGTGGTGGTCGGCCCGGCCGGCGACGAAATCCACACCGACCGCTATGGCCGCGTGAAGGTGCAGTTCCACTGGGACCGCTACGGCCAAAAGAACGAAAACAGCTCCTGCTGGATCCGCGTGTCGCACCCCTGGGCCGGCAAGAACTGGGGCATGATCGCCACCCCGCGCATCGGCCAGGAGGTGATCGTCGACTTCATCGAGGGCGACCCGGACCAGCCCATCGTCACCGGCCGCGTCTACAACGCCGACCAGATGCCGCCCTGGACGCTGCCCGCCAACATGACGCGCACCGGCATGCTGAGCCGTTCGTCCAAGGGCGGCGGCGGCGCCAACGCCAACGAGCTGCGCTTCGAGGACAAGACGGGCGCCGAGCAGGTCTACCTGCACGCGGAACGCAACCAGGACATCTCGGTCGAACAAGACGAGGCGCACGCCGTGGGCCGCGACCGCGGCAAGACCATCGGCCGCGACGAGGCCACCGGCGTGGGGCGCGACCGCAGCGAGACCGTGGGCAACAACGAGACCATCACCATCGCCGCGCACCGTTCCGAACGGGTGGGCGCCAACGAGACGATCGCCATCGGCGCCAACCGCTCGGAGACGGTGGGGGCGAACGAAACCATCGCCATTGGGGGCAACCGCGGCGTCACCGTGGGCGCCAGCGAGACCGCCACCGTGGCGCTGCAGCGCACCCACAGCGTGGGCGTGAACGAGACCATCACGGTCGGCGCGGCGCAGGAGGTGACGATCGGCGCGCTGCAACTGGTGACGGTGGGCGCGTCGCAGACCGTCAACGTCGGCGACGCCCAGAGCGTCAGCGTGGGCGCCGACATGAGCGAGGACATCGGCGGGGCGCAGTCCAGCTCCGTGGCGAAGGGCCGCAGCGCCTCGGTGGGCGAGGACGACGCGCTGCGCGTGGGTAAAAAGCTCGTCATCGACGCGGGCGACTCGGTCACCATCACGACCGGCGCCGCGAGCATCACCATGAAAAAGGACGGCACCATCCAGATCAAGGGCAAGGACATTTCCATCAACGGCTCGGGGGGCGTCAGCGTGAAGGCGGGCGGCGACGTGGTGGTCAAGGGCAGCAAGGTCGGCATCAACTGACGCCGGCGGCGGGAGGAAGCATGGAACAATTGGTGATAGACGGGCGGCGCGGCCAGGACGCGCCGGCGCCGCCCCAGGCCCGGGAGGCGGGCGCGGCGGTCGTGCGCTTCGTGGGTTTCAGCCTCGAGGACGATCCGGTGGTCTGCGGCGTGCCCGGACTGCCGGGGCAGATCGTGGCCGCGCGGTCCGCCGTCCCGCTGCGGCGGGAGCAGATCGGCATGGAGGTGGTGGTGGTGTTCGAGGGCGGCGCGCCGGCCCGGCCCATCATCCTCGGCGTGCTGCGGCGGGACGCCGGGGAAACCGGCGTAACGGCCGACGCCGACGCCTGGCCGCCGCTCCAGGTCCAGGTCCAGGTCGACGACGACAGGCTGCTCATCAGCGCCGAGCGGGAAATCGTGCTGCGCTGCGGCGACGCCAGCCTCACGCTCACCCGCGCGGGCAAGGTCCTGATCAGGGGCAGCTACATCCTGAGCCGCTCGTCCGGCTACAACAAGATCAAGGGCGCCGCCGTCGACATCAACTAGGAGGGGCCATGTGGGAGGTCGACAACGAGACGCCGTTCGCCGCCGAGCGCGGCTGGGCGCGCGACCGCGACGGCGCGGAAGTGTGGCTGGTGGCGGTCAAGGCCACCTTCGACATCCATGCCGACGGCTCGACCTCCGTGGCGGCGGAACAGCCGCCAGTGCTGCGCGCGCCGGAATACCTCGGCGAACCCGGCGCCAGCAGCATCCGCTACGAGGCGGACCTGGTGCCCGCCAAGCGCCGCACCGACATCGTCGTGCTCGGCCACGCCTGGGCGCCCGAAGGGCGGCCCGTGACGGCGCTCGACGTCGGTTTCCGGGTGGGCGGCGTCAGCAAGCGCCTGCGCGTGTTCGGCGACCGCGCCTGGGGCGCGCTGGGGCCGGGCGCTCCCGCGTCCTTCACGAAAATGCCGCTGGTGTACGAGCGCGCGTTCGGCGGCGTCGACCGGCTTTCCCCCGATCCCGGGCGGGACTGGGACTGGCGCAACCCGGTCGGCCGCGGCTACGCGGTGCGCAAGGACCACCTGGACGGGACGGCGCTGCCCAACGTGGAGGCGCCCGACCATTTGATCGGCTCCTGGAGCGACCGTCCGCCACCGGCCGGCTTCGGTCCGCTCGCCAGCCACTGGCAGCCGCGCGCCGCCCACGCCGGCACTTGCGACGAACGCTGGCTGCGGGAGCGCTATCCCTTGCCGCCGGAGGACTTCGACGAGCGCTTCTTCCAGTACGCTCCGCTCGACCAGCAAGCGCCTGGTTTCCTGACCGGCGGCGAGGCCGCCGCCCTGGTCAACCTGTCGCCCGGGGGCAGCCTGCGTTTCCGGCTGCCGAGGCTGCGCCTGGGCTTCGAAACGCGTTTCTACGACGGCAGCCACGAGTTCCATCGGCAGCGCCAGCTGCACGGCGTGATCCTCGAGCCGGACTTCCCGCGGGTGTCGCTGGTGTGGCATTCCGCCTTGCCCTGCCATTTCAAGGTGCAAAAGCTGGACCGCACGATCGTCACGCTGAAGACCAGCCTGAACCCGGACCGTCCGCTCCCTGCAACGGCGGCGGAGGATGAGTGGGATGGGGGAGACGAACAATGAGCGCCGGCCCCTGGTTCGTCATCGGGCTCGGCGCCAGCACCCCCGTCGGGCGCAACGCCTGGTCCAGCGCGGCGGCCGTGCGGGCCGGCGTGAGCGGCTTCATCGAGCACCCCTATATGCTCGACACCCAGGGCGAACCCATGCGCGTGGCCGCCGCGCCGTGGCTGGACATCGGCCTGGCGGGCGCGGACCGGCTGGCGGCGTTGCTGTGGCCGGCGATCGCCCAGGCGCTGGAGGCGATCGACAAGGCGCGGCGCGGCGCGTTGCGGATCGGCCTGTCGCTGGCCTTGCCCGCTCCCAGGCCCGGCCTGGCCGACGATGCGCCGGCGTCGCTGCTCGCGGCCCTGCGCGCGCATCAAGGGCAGGCGTTCGCCGCCATGGCCGCGTTTCCCCATGACCATGCGGCCGGCCACTTGGCGCTGGCCGCCGCCATGCGCGAGCTGGACAGCGGCAAGCTCGACGCCTGCGTGGTGGCGGGCGTCGACTCCTATCTCGCGCCCGAAACGCTGGAATGGCTGGAGGAAAACGACCGGCTGCACGGCGCCGGCGAGCTGAACAACGCCTGGGGAATCATCCCGGGGGAGGGCGCGGCGGCTTTGCTGGTGGCCGGCGCAACGGTCCCCCGCTCGCCGCGTTCGCGGTCCGCCGCGCGCCTGCTGGGCGTGGGGACGGCGTTCGAAACCAGGACCGTGGCCGCGCGCGCGGTCAACACCGGCGAGGGACTGGCGTGGGCCCTGCGGGACGCCTTGCGCCATCTTCCCGGCGGCGTCCGCGTCAGCGACGTGTACTGCGACTTGAACGGCGAGCCGCACCGGGCGGACGAGTACGGCTTCGCCGCGCTGCGCGCCGGGTCATGGGTCGAATCCGCGTCGGACTTCACGGCGCCGGCCGATTGCTGGGGCGACGTCGCGGCCGCCAGCGCGCCCCTGCACCTGATGCTGGCGGCGGTGGCCGGCGCCAAGGCCTACGCCCGGGGCCATGTCGCCTGCGCCTGGGCCAGCTCGGACGGCGGCGAGCGCGGCGCCACGCTGCTGGCCACGGATGGAAGGGCCTGACCATGCCAGTCACCATCAAAGTGAACGGCGTCGTCAATTCGCTGGTCCACAAGGGCAGCAACGGCGTCTCGATCGCGACCCTTCCGGACGTGTGCAAGACCCCGTCGCCGGGCGGCCCCGTGCCGATACCGTATCCCAACATCTCGCAATCCGCCACGCTGGACAAGGGCACCAGCACCGTCAAGGCCGACGGCGGCATGATGATCGCCGTGAAGGGCTCGGAGTACGCGCTGTCGAACGGCGACAATCCGGGCGTCGCCGGCGGCGTCAAGTCCGGCACGTTCATGAAGGAATCGACCTGGATCCTGTATTCCTTCGACGTCAAAATGGAGGGCAAGAACGCCTGCCGGCTCACCGACAAGAAATTCCAGAACCACGAAAACACCGTGGACCTGGCGGGCAATCTGCAGGTGCCGGTCGGTGTCGCGCCGAAGCCCTTGCAGAAGATCGCGAATTGCTGCAACAAGGCCGTCGACTGCAAGTCGAGGAATAAGGGTGCGAACTGTACCAAGCGCGGCACCCACAAGCACAAATGCTGCGAGGACGCCATCAACCGGAGGAAGGCGAAGGGCAAATGGGAGAATGTCCAAGCGGAGAAATTCTACCCCGCGAAACGCGGCCACGACGCCAGCCGCCTTGATGTCCAGATTACCAATTCCAAGGGGAGGGTGACGCACATCCTCGACTTCAAGTTCAACTGCGACAGGCGTCCGTACATGTCGGACACCCAACTGCAAAAGTATAAGGACCGCTTTCCTGGGCGTAAGATCAAAGTGATAGGCGCGCGCGGAAAATACAGGCGCTGGCCTGCCGAGCGCAAAGAGGCGCATTGTGTCGGCGCCAAGACGCGGGACACTTGCTAGGGAGCGAGCGCGATGAGTGGCCATATCGAGAAAGTGGATCGAAGCACCGGCCTGGTCCTGTTGCGCGACGGTCTCACACTCGCCTTTTTCTCCGGCAGGGCGCTGGACGAACTAAGCGATGGGCTCATCGCGGCGCTGGACCTCTTTGTGGAGGCGATCCCGGCGGATACCCTGGCATGGGCCGTCGTCAGCGCGACCGCCGAGGAATGGCGCGAGCTCACGCCCGCCCTCATGAAGCGCATGCGCGACTCCCTCAAGCCGCCGGGCGTCGGCAAGCGCAAGCGCACCGCCATCCTGGTCAACGACGCGGCCGACGCGGCGCCACGGTACAGTTTCACGGTGGCGGGGGGCCCCAGGGACGAGAGGTTTCCAGAGGCGCGCACCTGGGTGCAGATGACGTTCCCGCCCGCCATGGCCGAGAATGGCCAGACCGAACGCACATTCGAGCTGGTCCTCGCCATGGCGCGCTTGTTGCAGCCCGACTACGGCTATTGCGCTCCGGCGCTGGTGACCAGCGCCACCGACCTGGATTTCGGATACGCGTCGGCGAAAGGAATTGCGCTGCGCCATCCCGGTTATGACGTCGAAATCAATCGGATGTCCCGCCTGGATATTGGCGGCCTCACGCGCGGCGCGCGGTGGATAACATTGCTTGGCCCCGAATTGACGCGGCGCCTGCGCGGCATCGCCGCGATCCGCGCCGCGCTGCCGCCGCCGATCGATGTGCGCGACGAAGAGGGCGTCGTCGTCATCCGGGCGGGCGCCATACCGGAACTGGGCGACACCAACCGGCGGCAGGACACCCCGCTGCTGCGCGCAGTGGCGCGGCTGCTCGAGCCGGTGACCAAATTCGGCGAAATCGACTTGCTGTCCTATTTCGCCGACTTCGACGAGGACCTGCTGCGGCGTTGGGAGCGCCGTTTCCTGGATTGACAGCGCCGCTAAGGGCCCGCCATGATCGCCACCGCCTACCGGTTGCCGTTCAGCGGCACCCATTCCCCCGGTGCCGGCCCGTCCGGCCAGCCGGTGGCGATCCACATCCAGACGGCGGCGCCGGACCGGGCGGGCGTGGTGATGCGCACGATGGAACTGTTCGCGCAACTGGCCGCCACCGGCGCCTTGGGCGGGGCCGGCGCCGCCCCCTGGGAGACCAAGTTCACGCCCGTGCCCACGCCGCTGAACGACGACAGCGACTTCCGCTTCGACGTCCACCCGTGCCTCCTGGCCGAGGAGGCATGGCTGGTGCTGTGCCACCTGCTGCTGGCCGCGCACCACAGCGTCCCAGTGCGCGGCGTCGCCGTGCTGCACCCGGGCGATCCGTCGCCGATTCCGCTGGCGCAGTCCACGCTGCCCGAATCCAGCTATCCCCGCGCCTACGCGCCGTTGCCGTTCGCCCTCGACGACCTCGAGCCCGAGGGCGGCGGCTACAGTTTGCTGATCTCGCTGGCCGCGCCACTGTCGCCGGCCAACGAGGCGCTGCTGAACCGCTCGCTGGCGGTCTGGGTCGAGGCCATCCTGCGCGGCGGCTACGGCCTGGCGCCCATCGACCCGGCGGACAGTTACATCGAACCGGACGGCGCCATCGACACCTACGACACCACCATCGAATGGGCGGTGTTCAAACTGCGCGCCGATCCGGAAGCCGCCATCGACGGCCTGTTGAATCTGCTTTGCGCCTTCCACGTCCGCGCACAAGCCATCGTCTCGGTCGAGATCGGGTGAGCATGGACCCGGACCGCGACGCCGTCATCGCCTCCATCGTGCATATACACGCGCAGGAAACGGCCTCGCTGTGGCAAAACCGCCGCACCCTGATAGCCGCGCCGGGCGTGAAGCTGCACGGCCTGGACCGGCATGACGAACGCCTGCGCGCCCACCTCGACGGCATGGCCGAGGCCGGCGACTTCGGCGCGACGGTCTGCGCGGCCGCGCTGCGCGATCCCGGCCCGGGCGAACTGTTCCTCGCCACCGTGCGCGCGCTGGAAGAGCGCGACCGGCCCGGACTGGACAAGCTGGAACTGCTGGTCCAGGCCCGCCCGGCCACGCTGCCCGGATTCATCGCCGCCTTCGGCTGGGTCTCCGCGCAATACCTGCAAGGCACGATCAACCTGATGCTGGCCGCCACGAACGCCTTCCAGCGCACGGTCGGGATCCGCGCCTGCGTCATGCACCGGGTGGACCCCGGGCCCGCGCTCGGCGCGGCACTGGCCGACGCCGATCCCGGCTTGCGCACGCGCGCCCTGCGCGCCGTCGGGGAATGCGGGCGGCGCGACCTGCTGCCCGCCTGCCTTGCCGAATTGGCCGGGGAGGGCGGTCCCGCCCCCCATTTCTGGGCCGCGTGGTCGGCCGTGCTGTGCGGCGACCGGGGCCCGGCCTTGGGCGCGCTGGCCGGCCACGCCACGCGCGCCGGCCCATGGCAGGCGCGGGCGCTGCGCCTCGCGCTGAAAGCGGTCGAGCCCGCGCAAGCGCACCGCCTGCTGCAGACGCTGGCGCAGCAGGCGGCGCAGCGGCGGCTGCTCATCGCCGGCGCCGGACTGGTTGGCGATCCCTCGTACGTCCGATGGCTGCTGAGCCAAATGCATGACCCAAAACTGGACCGCGCCGCCGGCGAGGCCTTCTCCTTGATCACCGGCCTGGACCTGGGCCTCAGCCACCTGCGCTTCGACCGTCCCCGGCCCGGGGACGCCACACCCGGCCCCGGCGACGATCCCGCCGACGACAACGTCGCCATGGACGAGGACGAGGGATTGCCCTGGCCCGATCCCTCCAAGCTTCACGCGTGGTGGGAGGCCGGCCGCCAGCGCTACCCGCCCGGCGCGCGCCACTTCATGGGGGAGCCCGTCACCATCGGGCTTTGCGCGAAAGTGCTGCGCGACGGTTGCCAGCGGCAGCGCGCGGACGCCGCCGAACACCTGTGCCTGCTGGCGCCCGGCACGCCCTTGTTCCCCACCGGCGCGCCCGCCTGGCGCCAGCGGCGCTGGCTACGGCAGATGGGGTGAGCGCGTGCACGCCCGGACCATACTCGCCGTCGCGGCGGCCGCCTTCCTGCTCGCCGCGATGTGGCGGATACGCCGCGACAAGGGCCGCATCGCCCCGCCGAGCGCCACCTGGCTCCTGGTGGGCTGCATGTTCGCGGCGATCAGCGCGTGGCTTTGGCTGCGGTGAACAGTCTTTTTTTACACCCCCAGTGACCCTTTTCGGGCCGGGCGCGGTCCAAGCTACTAGGCCGCGCCGCGCGGCCGGGGAGGACACATGATCACCATCCAGGCCATTTCCGTAAACGGGGCGCCGCCGGCGCAAACGCTACGGGCCGATTTCGACCAGGCGGGCGGCACGATCGGGCGCGCCGACGGCAACGCGCTGGTGCTGCCGGACCCGGAGCGGCACATCTCCCGCACCCACGCGACGATCGCGTATCGCGACGGCGGCTATGTGATCCGCGACCTCGGCACATCCTCCCCGCTGATCCTGAACGGCCTGCCGCTGGGCAAGGGCTGCGACGCCCGCCTGGCCGGCGGCGACCGCCTTGAGATCGGCTCCTACGTCCTGGAAGTGCTGGCGGACAATCCGGCCAAGGCTGACGCCCCCCGTCCCGCCGCCTTCGACGATCCGCTCGGCATCTTCGGGCCGGCGGACACCGACCCGTTCACCGGCGCCGCCCCGGCGCGCCAGCCGCCGCCATCCAGACTGCCCGCCGACGAAGGCGCCCCGGCGCCACCGTCCTCCCAAAGCATCGACCACCTGTTCTGCCTCGACCCCGCCAAGGCCGCCGATCCCTTCGGCGGCGGCCACCCGCTCGGCGAACCGGCCGGCATGGGGGACGGGCAGGGGGCCAGTCTCGATCCGCTGGTGGCGATGGGCGTCCATCCCGCGCCGCGCCCCGTTCCCGGCCCGCAACGCGACGACACGCTGGAAATCCACGCCGCCTTCGCGCCACCGCCGCCATCCCCGGCCAGCGAACCGCCGCCGGCGGACCGGACGCCCATGCCGGCCGTTCCGCCGGACGCGGACCTGCTGCGCGCCTTCCTGGCGGGAGCCGGCGTGCCCGACCTGGACCTCCGCACGCCACTCACACCCGCGATGATGCACACCCTCGGCCAGTTGCTGCGCGCCTCCACCCAGGGCACGCTGGACTTGCTGCTGGCGCGCGCGCTGATCAAGCGCGAGGTGCAGGCGGCCGTCACGATGATCGTCCCGCGCGAAAACAACCCGCTGAAGTTCTCGCCCAGCGTGGAAGCGGCCCTGAGCCATCTGTTGGCGCCGCGCGGGCAGGGCTTCATGGACCCAGTGGCGGCGATCGAGGACGCCTGCGCCGACCTGCGCGCCCACCAGTTCGGCGTCATGGCCGGCATGCGCACCGCGCTCGACGGCCTGCTGCACCGCTTCGATCCGGCCCAGCTCGAACGCCGCCTGAGCGCGAACGGCGTGCTCGACGCGCTGCTGCCCATGAACCGCAAGGCCCGGCTGTGGGACCTGTTCGGCGAGCTCTACAAGGAACTGACCCGGGAGGCCGAGGACGACTTCCATGCGCTGTTCGGCAAGGAATTCGTGCGCGCCTACGAGGCCCAGCTTGATCGCCTGGATCACGGCGCGCAACCCGGCCGGAACTGAGAACTTTCGCCCGGCATCGCGGTCAAACATGCTTACGCGAGGTGACCCATGAAAACCATATGGTACGCGGCCGCGCTGGCCGCCCTGGCCCTGGCGCTTCCCGCCACGGCGCAGACGACCGCCAAGGTCCTGAACGAGCAGGACCTCACGGAAGGGGCGCTGATCGAGGCCCTCACGCCGGCGTCGCCCGCGGAAGCGCCGGTGCTCACACGCAGCATCCGTGTCGACGCCGAGGACGCGCCGCCGTCGGGGGCGGGGGCAGGGGCGACGCGGCCCAGCGCATCGCTGCTGATCACTTTCGAGACCAACTCCGCCTCCTTGACCGCGCGCGCGAAGCACATGCTGAACGTGGTGGGGGAGGCGCTGCGTTCGGACAAGCTGGGCGCGTTCCGCTTCGCCATCCAGGGCCATGCCGATCCGCGTGGAAGCCCGGCGGCGAACCTGAGATTGTCCCAGTTGCGCGCCGAATCGGTGCGCAACTACCTGGTGCGGAACGAGCGCGTCGAAGACCAGCGCCTGCAGGCGGTCGGAAAAGGCGACACCGAATTGATGAACAAGGCGGATCCGATCGCCCCCGAGAACCGGCGCGTGACGATCGTGAATCTGGGCCAGTAATCTCTTCTTCAGCTACTGACGCGCCGGTTCCGCGCGGTGCGCATCCCGGCAGGGGGCGCACCGCCTTTTTTCGCCTGAACGATTTCGCAAGCTGAACTGTTGAATTTCGTAATGGCGCCAATGACGCGAGCAGGTAGCATTGCGTGCCATTGGCCGCGTATCCGGCGGCGGTACTTTTCCACGCACAAGGAGAGCTGTATGCGCACCCGGCCTATCAAGTTGCCGTTCGCCCCACAATCGGCTTGAAACCGGAAGCCGCATTCATTTTCCTGGATAACCATGCTTAACAGACGCGACTTTCTCAAAAGCGCCGGCGCGCTTGCCACCACCTCGGTCTTCGGCCAATCGGCCGCGTACGCGGCCACAGTCCAATCCCGGTCTGCTTCCACACCCGGGCGCGCCGTGGTGTCGCTCAACAAGGGCTGGCGTTTCCATGAAGGCGACATTCCCATGCCGACCGTCCGCGGCCACGGCTCCACGTACGCCAACGCCAAGGCCGGCATGGCCGGTGGCGCGGCCGCCCCCGACTTCGACGATTCCGAATGGGGTAGCGTCACGTTGCCGCACGACTTCGCCAGCTTCCAGTTGCCCGAGGAGAGCGCCAACGTGTCGCAGGGCTACCGCAAGCGCGGCATCGGCTGGTACCGCAGCCTGATCCGGCTCGACGAGGCCGACCACGGCAAGCACATCGAACTGCAGCTCGACGGTATCTCGACCCTGGCCACGGTGTGGTTCAACGGTTCGCAGGTGGGGCACGTCTGGAGCGGCTACAACTCCGTCTACATCGACCTGACCCCGTTCGCCACCTACGGCGAAGCGCTCAATTCCCTGGTCATTCGCGCCGACGCCGTCGCCATGCAAGGCTGGTGGTACGAAGGCGCCGGCATTTACCGCAACACCTGGCTGGTCAAGCGCGAGCAGGTGCACATCGTCACCGACGGCGTCTTCGCCCACCCGGTCTTCGCCGACGGCCGGTGGAGCATTCCGCTCGAAGTAACGCTGTACAACATCCGCAAGCGTGCCCAGCAGGTCCAGGTCGAGAGCGTCCTGATCGATGCCGCCGGCAAGACCGTGGCCCGGTTCAGCGCCCCGGCCGAGGTCGGCGTGCTGGCGCGCCAGGTCGTCAACGGCAGCATGCGCGTGGACTCTCCAAACCTGTGGAGCCTGGAGGAACGCAATCTGTACAGTGTGCGCACCCGCGTGCTGCAGGACGGCAAGCTGCTCGACGAAGTCACCACCCGCTGCGGTTTCCGCACCCAGCGCTTCGACCCCGAGCGCGGCTTTTTCCTCAATGACCAGCATGTCAAGCTGCAAGGCGTGTGCATCCACCAGGACCACGCCGGCGTCGGCGTGGCCGTGCCGTACGGCGTGCTCGACTACCGCCTGCGCCGGCTCAAGGAACTGGGCGTCAACGCTATCCGCTGCGCGCACAACGCCCAGGACAAGCGCTTCTACGAACTGTGCGACGAGCTCGGCTTCCTGGTGATGGACGAGAACCGTATGTTCAACCCCGCGCCGGAACACATGGAAGAGTTGATCTGGCTGGTGCGCTGCCACCGCAACCACCCGTCCATCATCCTGTGGTCGGTGTTCAACGAGGAACCGTCCCAGGGCACCGAGCAGGGTTATGAAATGGTGCGCCGCATGACCGCCGCCGTGCGCGCGCTAGACACCTCGCGCCCGACCACCGCGGCCATGAACTTCGGCCAGTTCGAGCCCGTCAACGCGGCCCAGGCGGTCGACGTGGCCGGCTTCAACTACCAGTACCCCTCCTATGAGGCGTTCCACCAGAAATTCCCGAATGTGCCGATGACCTCGTCCGAAGACGTCTGTGGCTACCAGACGCGCGGCGCCTACCTGACCGTTCCCGAGAAGCACATTTTCGCCAGCTACGACGACGATGCCGCCTCCTGGGGCACCACCCACCGGGTCGGCTGGAAAGCCATAGCCGAGAAGCCCTACGTGGCCGGCGCCTTCGTGTGGACCGGCTTCGACTATCACGGCGAACCGTCGCCGTACGAATGGCCGTCCAATTCCTCATTCTTCGGCATCATGGACTTGTGCGGCTTCGAAAAGAACGCCTTCTGGCTGCACCAGGCACAGTGGCGCAAAGAACCGGTGTTGCAGTTGGCGCCGCACTGGAACTGGGCCGGCAGGGAAGGGCAGCCTATAATGGTGATGGCGCTGCACAATATGGATGAAGTCGAAGTGTTCCTGAATGGGCGCTCGTACGGGCGCCAGAAGGGCGACATTTACGAGATGAACCGCTGGCAGGTGCCGTATGCGCCCGGCAAGCTGTCGGCGGTGGGCTATCGCGGCGGCAAGGTCGCCAAGCGTTTCGAGATCGAGACCACCGGCGAACCGGTCGCGCTCAAGCTTACCCCCGACCGCGGCTTCATGCTCGGCGACGGCCTCGACGCCCAGCCCTTCAAGGTCGAAGCGCTCGACGCCAAGGGCCGCCATGTGCCGCTGGCGCAGCACCAGATCGTGTTCAAGGCCGACGGCGGCGACATCATCGGCCTGGGCAATGGCGATCCGAACGACATCACCAGCGAGAAAGGCGACACCCGCGCGTTGTTCAACGGCCTAGCCCAGGTGATCGTGCAGACCCGCGAAGGCACGGCCGGCACCCTCAAACTGAGCGCCAGCGCGCCGGGCCTCAAAACCGGCGTGCTCCATGTCGACGTGCGCAAAGCCCAGCCGTGGGCCTACCAGGCCACCTCCCAGCCGGTGCAGAGCATCGGCGGCTGGCGCTCGTCGCCGGTTGACCCGGCCCCGATCGACCCCAACCTGCGCGCCGGCGGCACCGACATGAATTCGTGGGGCTGGATCACCCCCGGCACCAAAGCCAAGCCGGCCGAGCAGACCGGCTACGTGCTGTACGCCGCCGAGGGCTGGTTATTTTCGCGCGTGCGCAAGCACGGCGGCAGGCTGGAATTTGTCGAGGTGACCGGCCCGTGCCAGGTCTTCATCGACGGCAGGAAAATCGGCGAAAAGACCACCGACGCCCCCGGGCCGCTGCAGATGGCCTTCCCGCCCGGGCTCGACAAGTTCCGCGTTAGCGTGCTGTGCCCGGTGAAAGCGGGGCAGGCGCATGGATTGAGCGGCGTCGTGCGTCTCTGGTCGATCAGTTAAACCCCTCGTCTTGCCAATCACACCGATGAAATCATCCCTCGCCGCTATACTCGCCTGTTTCAGCATGGCAGCCATACCCAGCGCCCACGCCGAGCAGTTCAATGTGCTGCTGTTTTCCAAGACCGCCGGCTGGCACCACGAATCGATCCATGCCGGCGTCACAGCGGTGCAGGAGCTGGGCCGGCTGCACGACTTCAAGGTGTTCTGGACGGAAGATGCGGGCCGCGTCTTTAACGACCAGGAACTGGCCAAATACCAGGCAGTCATTTTTCTGCTGACCACGGGCGATGTGCTGGACGATCGCCAGCAAGCGGTGTTCGAGCGCTATATCCAGGCGGGCGGCGGTTTTGTCGGTGTGCACAGCGCGGCCGATACCGAGCATGGGTGGCCGTGGTACACCAGGCTGGTGGGCCGGATGTTCGAAAGGCATCCGGCCGTGCAGACGGCGGTCTTAAAGGTGGAGGAGCGCAATTTCCCCGGCATGGAACGCTTCGCGCCGCGCTCGCTCGCGACTGAAGAATGGTATCAGTTCGGGCCGCCGCGCTCGGACCAGTTGAAATACCTGCTGACGGTCGATGAAAGCACCTACAAGCCGGGCGACCAGTCAAGCAAGGGCATGGGCAGCTTTCACCCGGTCAGCTGGTACCAGCATTACGATCACGGGCGCTCGTTCTATACCGCGCTCGGCCACCTGCCGGCCACTTATGGCGATCCGGTTTTCCTGCATCACTTGTATGGCGGGATTTATTGGGCGGCCACCGGCCGCACCTTCAAGGCGGATTAGCGGGCGATGCCCGCCAACCTCTTGGGGCATATTGAGAAACAACTGTTATTTTTATTTAAATCGATATTACAGAATATAATGTCGACTATATTTAATCTACAGTACAGATGCAATCATTATGGCGATTTTACCGAATCTACAATGGAGAACCTGTCACGCAAGCAAAGATAACGTCCACCGCAACCTCCAGTAATTGCTTTGGAAGTAACTGCGGCGCCTATCCAAGAAAACAAAACCAGCCGGGGGACTTGTCTGCCAGACCATCGCGATGAGGCCCAAGCTGTCGAGCTCATGCGTACCTTGGCTGTTCGCCAGCCCGCCGACGCTAAGGGCCATTGCGAAGACTGCGCACAAGCCCGCAAAGGCCAAGAAGCCGCAATGAAGTCGCGGATGGCGGTGGCTTGAGGGCGTCCCGAAGCGCGAGATACTGGCCTGTTGCCGGTTGCAGTGCAGTCGGACCAAGCAGCCGTTTAAGCATGCCGCTACTGCCCGAAGTAGAAGGGGCTTGCGGCCAACTCCTTTGCAACCTCATGGAGCTGCCTTTGCCGCATCCAGGGCGCGTTTGATGGCTCGCTTGGCGGGCGATGCCGATGCAGGGCATCTCAAAGCGTGAAGTACTCGATCTGTTAGCTTGCTGCCGGTCGCGGCGCAGTTTCCCCAAACATCCATTTCAGCCATGCCAATGCTGTCCGCCGCAGGGGCGTTCATACGAATATGATTTGACATAATATAAATTATTTTTGTCATCAGGCTAAATTTTTGACTGTTGCTACCAGGCGGGGGAGTGGCCCCGGCCCGATTTAGCGTGCAGCAACAGCGCCCGAAAACCCTCAAAAACATCCATCCACCGAGCGCGCATTTCAGGCGTTTTTGCTCGTTCAGCGTTCGCCGCCGCAATCACTTCCAGCGGGTTCAATTTCAGGATTTGCGCGATGGTCAGGGCCACATCATCGTCAATGCGGCTGCGGCCGGCGCGATAGCTGCTTATGGTCGAGTGGCGCACGTTCAGCGCCTTGGCAAGGGCGTAATCAGACGCAATGCCGCGTGCCGCCTTAACGGCGTCCAAATATTCCAGGGTGTTCATTTGCTCTCCTCAGGGCAAGCCGTCAGTTAAGACGGTATGGCCGAAGAATAGTTCAAGGGCTGAACATGTGCAAGCGTTCAGGTCCAAACGCGTTTTGGTCTTGACGTACGTTCAGGACTGAGCGTATTCTCCGCTTGTCGGGCGGAAATCTCCGTCCCTCCTCAGGCATTCCGGCGCTGTCCGGTCCGCCCGACCCTTCGCCTGAGGACCGAAAACAAGCCTGAGGAGGCCACCATGTCTGTTACACAAGATTACAAAATACTCACGCTTACACGCGGCGAGTTCTTGGCCGTGCAGTTCGCGCTGGAGGATCGCCGTACGCGACTTAGCCGGATGCTCGATAAGCCCGATGAAATCCCGGCCGGCCCCATCGCCTTGCTGCTGGCCGACGTGCAATCCGCGCTCCTCAAGGTGACAGAATGAGCGCCACGTCCAATGCGACGGCCCTCACGAGGGCCGAACACCTGGCTGTGCTGGCCGCGATCACGTCCGAGGAGTGCGGTCTGAGGCACGCGATACATAAGGCGGAGGCTGCTGAAGACGTAGCCGTCGCGAATGGCCTGCGCCGCAGCTTGGCCGACCTGCAAGCCGCCCTCGGCAAGGTGGCCCGCATGAGCGACACCTTTTCAGTCCAGGGCCTGGACCGGGGCGACGTGCGCAACCTGGCGTGCCTGGTCCGTCAAAAGGTGGATTCCCTTGATGACGTGAGTTGCGAGTTTGCGTCTGTGGGCTTTGGCGAGGGGGCCGATGCGCTATCGGCGCTGAGCAAGCGCTGGGGCGTGATTATGGAAGCTCTTGACCGGGCGGCCGCATGATCGACCTCTCCAAAAGTGCGCCGCAACCGGCGAAAATGACCAAGGAAGAGCGTGAGGCCGTTGAAGCCATGGCCGCCGTGCTGTCCCATCCTCAGTTGGCGGCCATCTGCTTTCTGGGCTTGGTTGCCTACGTCGCGGCCGACAAGTTGACGCGGATGCCGCGCGTACCAACCATCGCGGCGGCGGTATGATTGACGCCGACCGCGACCTGGGCGACTTCTGCCCCACCGAGGCCCGGTACATCGTGCCGGATGTCTACCACCCATCCCACGCGCCGGCCGAACTGCCGGCGCCGGCCCCCAAGACCGAGGCCGGCCTGCGCGCCCTGGCCGCGCTGCGCGCCTCCGTGTGCGTGGAGCGCCGCGAGGCCGAGCGCCGCGCCGCCGCGCCCGCCGCGAGTTGGTCAGCGCTGCCCGAACTCTATCGCCGCATGCTGGTGCGCGCCGCCGGCCTGCCGCCGGAAGTCGTCACCGCGGCGAACCGCGACCTGACCGAGCGTGACAAGGTGATGCTGCGATCCGCCGTCAGCGACATGCGCGCCTGGCTCGCCACGCTGGTGACGCTGTGAAGTACCCGGGCGGCAAGGGTGGCGCGGGCGTCTACCAGACCATCATCAACCTGATTCCGCCGCACCGCGTCTACATTGAGGCGTTTGCCGGCGGCGCCAACATCTACTTCCGCAAGGCTCCTGCAGCATCGTCAATTCTGGTCGAGCGCGACTTTGATCAGGCGCGGACGCTGTTTGAGGCCATCGCCGGTCGTGACGAGCATGCCGGCACCACCACCTTAAATGTCGATGCGGTACCGTGGCTCTCGTCATATCCGTGGGTGGGTGATGAGTTCGTCTATCTGGACCCGCCGTATGTCCTCAGCACGCGCACGAAGAAGGCCATCTACGCGCACGAAATGTCCGATGAGGATCACCGGGATCTGATATCGGCACTTGTGGCGATGTCCAATCGCGGCGTGCGCTTCATGCTGTCCGGGTATCGCAACGCCATCTACGACGAGGCGGCCCGGGCCGCAGGCTGGCGCCGCGTCGACTTCCAGGCCATGACGCGCGGCGGCGTGCGCACCGAATCCGTGTGGATGAACTACGAGGCGCCGGCGGCCCTCGCCGATTATGGCTATGCCGGATCCAACTTCCGCGAGCGCGAGCGCATCAAGCGCAAGGTGCATCGCTGGGTCCAGCGATTGCAGCAGCTACCGGCGCTCGAGCGCGCCGCACTGCTTTCGGCGATGCAGGCCTTGGAGGCGGCCGCCGCCGGCAAAAATGGCGATGGTCGACCGCGCTCGAGCATCGCCGAATCCTGCGAGGCCGCCAGGTAATGCTCGCGCGCGACCAGCACCCGGCAAACCCGGAATGGGCCGCTGCGAAAGTCGCGCCGCTCCCGCGCCGCTGGCAGGGGCGCCTGTTCCGGGGCTGGGAGAAGCGCCGCAACGCCTACAACGCCGCCGACCTGGGCGCCGAGGGCGAGGCCACGCGCGGCGCCGCCTACTGGCTGGCCGAAACGCTGGACAGCCTGCGCACCACGTCCTTGCCGCTGGACGCCAGTGACGCCGATATCTGCGCGCGGGCCGACGAGTGCGCCCGCAACTGCACCGACCTGGCGAGCGCGTTCCATCAGGTGGAGACGCTGCGCGCGGCCATGGAGGGCGCGTGTCGCGCCAGCTTCGTGAAGCCCCCGATCCGCAACAAGAGGATGACGGACAGCGCGGCCATCGCGCGCATGACATGCCCCATGTGGTGGCGCCGCCGGCTGCGCCGCGCGCAGGCGAACGCCGTGGAGGCGGCGGCCATCAGCATTGGCTACGTGAACCGCACGCGCGACGTGTACGTCAGCAACGAGTCCGTGGCGTGCCGCGTGCAGCAGAACCGCCGCAACGCCGCCATGCTGGACGCCACGAAGGCCCGAAACGAGATCGGCCAGGAAATGACGCTGACCCAGCTAGTGGCCGTCAGCGTCAGCAATCCGGCCATCAAGCGCGGCGAGTTGATGACGCGCCTGGCCGGGTTTGAGCGCATTGCCCGCGAGTTCGGGCACGAAGGCCTGTTCCTGACGATCACCTGCCCGAGCCGCATGCACAAGTGGCGCACGGTGGCCGGCGGCCGGGTGGTGGAGAACCCGCGCTACGACGGCACCAAGCCCGACGAGGCGCAGCGCTACCTGTCCAAGATGTGGGGGCTTCTGCGTTCCAAGCTGGATCGCGATGGGCTGCAGCGATACGGCTTCCGCATCGCCGAGCCGAACCACGACGGCACGCCGCACTGGCACATGATCCTGTTCTTCGATCCAGTATTCAAGGGCGGATCGGCGCGCGCGCACTTGCATCGCGTGGTGCGCCGCTACGCGCTGGCCGACTCGCCGAACGAGCCGGGCGCCCAGCAGCACCGCGTCAACAGCAAGCGGATCGACTGGAGCAAGGGCAGCGCCGCCGCCTACCTGGCGAAGTACATCAGCAAGAACATCGACGGCTACCGCGTGGGCGAGGACCTGTATGGCAATCCCGCGCTGGAGACATGCCGGCGCGTGGAGGCCTGGGCCGCGACCTGGCGCATCCGCCAGTTCCAGCAGATCGGCGGCGCCCCGGTCACGCCGTGGCGCGAGGCGCGCCGCGTGAAGGAGTTGCCGGCCGATGCGCCCGCGCACGTCGCGCTGGCGCACCGCGCCTGCAACAAGGTGGCCGCCATGGAGGGCGACGGGCCGGAGGGGCAGTCCGTGGCCTGGGACCTGTACACCAAGGCGCAGGGCGGCGTCTTCGTCGGCCGCGACTACCGCATCAAGGTGCTGAAGGAGGACCAGGGCGGCACGGGGCGCTACGGCGAGCCGCTGCCCGCCAAGCCGGTGGGGCTGGTGACGGTGGTGGAGCAGGAATACCGCGACGGCATCGTCTTCGGCACGCGCCTGTTGAATTGGGTGGTGAAGTCGGCGCGCCACCAGTGGGAAATCATCGTCCGGGGCGGCGGCCAGTCGAAAGGGGGCGCAGCCCCCGCTTGGACTCGTGTCAATAACTGTACGCGCGGCGATTTTGAGAACCTGAGCAAGCGATTTAACGAATCTATCAGTGTCCTGGAGTCGTTAGACAGGCTCTATAACCCGGAGTTCCACGGCCCCTGGAATGTGCCCGAACTCCAAAATTCATTGAAAGAAAAGCAATGGAACCAACCGAACTTGAGCGCGAAGCCATCGCGCTCGTGAAGCAGTACGGGCTATATCTGCCAGGGCCCGCGAAGGAGTTCCTTCGGAAGCTGGCGGCGCAGCTGAACTGGGAAACCTTGAAAGGAGCCCTGAAATGAACCGCAACCCCTACGTGCCGCCGGAAATGATGGCGGAATACCTGAAAGGCGCTGACGGCGGCAAGTGCACGGCGCAAACCTGCCACGTGATCGGTGTGATCGAGAGGGCCGCGCCGGCTGACGACGCGGGCCACCACGACGCGAACGAGGCCACGGATAAGCCTGCGGCCATCCCGGCCAAGAAAAAGGCCCCAGCGGGCCGCCGCAAGGCCGCCGCCGGCAAAAAGTAACCAGCAGGGCGGCGCCGCGCCGGCCGCCCGGGACGACGACACCATGAAAAAAACAGCAATCGGCCATGTGGAATGTCCTGTCTGCGGCTTCGGCGACGCCGAGGTAAAGGAAGACAAGAACGACCAAGCCTACATCCATTGCGTGGACTGCAATGCCCAGGTCTTCACCCGCAACGCGTTCCGCGACAAGAAGCTGCGCGACCGGATGCGGCCTGTAACGGTAACGGTAAGGGAACCGGCAGCGACAGCGCCGCCGGTTCCCTTACCGACCGAAGCCCCGCCGGCGGCCCCGGCCGCGCGGCCAGCACCACCGGCACCGACCGCCGCGCCCACGCCACCCCCGAAGCCAGCCCCGAAGCCGGGCTGGTTCCAACCACTTTTAGCGAAATAGGACCACCATGGAAAACGAGAACGACAACCAGGGCGGACAGCCCGAAGAACTGAGTGCGCTGGACCGCATCGCGCTGGAGGCCGGATTCGAGGAGCAGGCCCAGGCCAAGGCCGACCACGCCAATCTGCACCCGGAGCTGGAGCGCATCGACCCCGCCGAGGCCTGGGCGCAACTGCCGCTGATGCTGGGCGGCCTGCTGTCCATCGCCATGCCGGAACTGCGCGAGGCCTACAACCCGAAGGCGTGCTACCAGTGGGGCGGCGCCATGGCGATGGTGGCCGAGAAATACGGCTGGGACGCGGCCACCGTCATCGGGCCGGAACTGGCCTTGGTGGCGGCCTCCGTGCCGCTGGTCTTGCCGACCTACTTCGCGATCAAGGCGCGCCGCGACAAGGTCGAGCGCGAGCGGCCGGTGCAGGCCGAGCCCGCGCGCGAGCCGGCGGAGGCGAGTCAGCCGCGGGGACCGATGGACCAGGCGCCCGGGGGCTTCAGTGTCCCCGCCTAAGACGGCCGGCACCCGCAACAAGGCCGACATCGTGGCGGTGATCGGCGCCAGCGGCACCGGCAAGAGCAGCTACATCAAGGGCGAACTGCTGAAGAAGTTCCCGCGCCTGCTGGTGTGGTCCCCGCTGGAGGAGACGGACGACTACGCCGGCTTCTCGGGCGGCGTGGTGGTGCGCGGCAAAATCTCCGAACTGGTGGCCCAGGTCCAGGCCGGGACCAAGGCCATCGTGTACGTGCCGACCGGCGACGCGGCGGCGGTAAAGCTGCAGTTCGACCGCTTCTGCCGCATCGCCTGGGAAATGGAGCCAGCGACCAAGCTGCTGGTGGAGGAACTGTCGGGCGTCACCATGCCGTCGTGGTCCCCTCCGGCCTGGCGCAAGCTGTCCACGGCAGGCCGGCACCGGGGGCTGACCATCATCGGCGTGGCCCAGCGGCCGGCGAACATCGACAAGGACTTCATGGGCAACTGCACCGAGGTGCGCTGCTACCGCGTCAACTACGACAACGACGCGAAGGTGATGGCCGACGTGCTGCGGCTGCAAACGGCGTATGCGACGGGCGACACCGGCAAAACCGTGGCGAAAAAGGGAATGGATCAACTGCGCGAACTGCCCAATTTCCACTTTTTCCACAAAAATCCCGACCTTTCTGTACGTCGCGGCATCAACAAATCCCTGTAACGGTAACGGGTACGGTTACAGCCCCTTTCCTCGCCGCCGCCACGCGGGCAGGATCGGGGCTGTTGAACAAACAGACCCCTCCCAATTACAGGACCCCATCATGAACAAAGCCATGATCCATACCGCACTGATCGCGCTGGCCGCCTACGCCGTCGTGGGACTCGTGCAGTCGAAATACAAGATTCCCGTCGTCGGCGCCTACCTGCCAGGCGCGTAAGCGTCTGACCGCGCCGGCCAGGCCGACAAGCCGCACGCTGCAACATGCGAAGCAGCGGCGCCGCCCGAAATCCACACCAAGGAAGAGAACATGAGTTCCAATTACGATCAACAGATCGACCTGCAAAACGTCGTGCCAGGCGCCACGGCGGTGCTGAAGCTGTCCTACTTCGCCACCTTCGACAAAATTCACCTGAATCTGTCGGGCGGCCTGACCAAGGCCCACATCGGCCGTATCGAAGGCAAGGCCAACGGCGTGACCTTCTTCGTGGACGACGGCTCGTTGATTGGCGTGCGCGATGCCTATCACGGCCTGTTCGTGGATGACTCCGTGCTGACCATCGACTTCACCGAGCCGAACACGCGCGGCGGCGCCGCTGCCCAATACCTGTCGGCCGTGCCGCGCAACCTGCTGGCGTCCCTGGTCTTCGAAATCGAGATCAAGGCGGCTGCGCCTGGCGGCAGCGTCATGAAGGCCGAAGCGGAGTACCGCGAGCCGACCCCAAACCCGTTCATCTTGCGCCGCAAGGACTTCAACGTCCCGCTGCCCAACGTCGGCGAAAACGACATCATGCTGCCTGTGGCGATCAATGGCGGCTTGATCAAGCGGATCTGGCTGCACGCCCCCAACGTGACCGCCGTGGAGTTGCGCACCAACGCCACGCCGCGTATCCGCGCCAAGAAAGCATCGATCGAATTCGCGCAGAAGCGCAACCGGCTCGTGCCGCAGGCCGGCATTGTCGTGCTGGACTTCATTATGGACGGCAACATGATGAACATGCTGAACACGGCCGGCGTCAACGAGTGCCTGCTGCGCCTGACCACCAGCGCCGCCGACACGCTCAAGTGCTATATCGACTACGTGGACGATATGAAGCGCCTGGCCTAAGGAGGGCACCATGGACGAATGGGGCGAACTCTTTACGGCGGCCGGCTGGGAGCCGGAAACCTACGGCGGCGTCTACGCCGACAACAGCCAGGGCGCGGCGCCGATGACGACGTACACGCCGACCGGCGCCGGCAGCGGCGAGTACGTGAGCCCAGCGCTGTCGAACTGGTTCGCCGGCACCATCGACAAGGCCATGAATTACGCCATGGTCCGCGATCAACAAAAGATGTCCGGTGTCGCCACCGCGCCGATCCGCGCGGTGCAGACCCAGGCGGCCCAGGCGCGCGCGACCGATAGTCGCCTGCTGTTCTGGCTGCTGATCGGCGCGGGCGTCTTCTACGTGGTGAAATCCAAATGATGCCGTCCCTCCCACCCATGCAAATGTCGTCCAGCGCCACGGCGACCGGCGGCAGTGCCGGCGGCGGCAGCGCGGGCATCAGCAGCGGCGACTGGTCCGTCAACTTCGCAGGCAACCAAATGACGGGCACCACCTGGGTGATTATCGCCCTGGCCGCCCTGGCGGCCGTGGTGCTGCTGAAGAAGCGCGGCTGATGCTGGCCCAAGTGCGCCCGGGCGTGCTGGACGAGGAGGCCCGCGCGGCCTACGCCGCCGCGTACACGCCGGATCGCGACACCAGCGCCGGCCTGGGCTCCATGGAGGCGGGCATGCGCGGCGCCAAGCTGTTCGAGGTGGTGCTGCGCGGCGAGGTGGTGGGGCGCTATGCCCTGCGGATGATCGACCACCCGAACGGCGCCGAGTTGCATATCGTCGCGGCGGCCGGCGGCCTGCGCGGCGTTGATCTGGTGGCCGCCGTGCTGCCGCACGTCGAGCACCAGGCGGCCGGCGCCGACCGCATCACGACGTGCACCCGCCGCAAGGGGCTGGTGCGCAAACTACAGAAACAGGGGTGGCAGATCGACTGCTACACACTCGGGAAGCGGCTGAAATGAGCTCAAGCAAAAGCG
>NZ_FPBO01000049.1 GCF_900116645.1 Pseudoduganella namucuonensis
CCCGATGCGAACGGTCTTGCACGTCATCGCGCTTGAGCCACTTGGCGGCGGTCGCCTTGGTGATGTTGAACACCTTTGCCGCCTCGTGGGCGGTCAAGCCGGAGGCTTTGATCTCCTGGCGGATTTTCGGCGTTGTGCGGGCCTGCGGATGAATGCGTGTGCTCATGCTCTCTGACGCTCAGGTGTGCTGCTGCGGTGGGTTGGCGACCGCTTCGGAAAACCAGCGATCAACTCGTCAAGCACGGCCTTGGCACGGAGCAGAGGCATGCTGCGACGGGGGATATGATCGCATGAAACTAAACAGCTAACATGTCGTGATTCGGATCGTGCAATTTTATTCGCTCCTGTTGATGTTGGTGGAGTTTAAGCGATATCGGATGGACAGCGCCGCAGGCCGGAGGATAGGCCAGAACCCCATGTGCCGCGGCGAGGAACACGGTTACAATGCTGTCTTTAGCCCACAACCAAGTTTCCTAGTGCAAAGCCGTCAACTCTACCTCCGTCTGCTGAACCAGTTCCGTCCCTATCTCGGCGCCATGATCGCCACGCTGGTCGCGGTCGGCGTGGCGTCGGCCACCGACGTGTTGCTGATAGCGCAGTTGCAGAACGTGGTGGACGGCGCCGGCGGCGCGATGGGCGCCGCGATGGGACCGCCCACCGGCCTGCTGGGCATGGTGCGGGGCTGGATGGATTACCTGCTGCCGGACAAGTCGGCGCAGGCGGCGCTGTGGAGCATCCCGCTGGTGATCGTGTTGCTGGCGTTCCTGCGCATGGTCAGCAGCTTCTCGGGCGACTATGGCTCGGCGTGGCTGAGCAGCCGTGTGCAGGCCAATCTGCGCGAGGCCATGTTCGCCCGCATCCTGCGCCTGCCCAACCGCTATTACGACCAGTCCTCCACCGGCACCACCTTGTCGCGCGTGGCCTACGACGCCAGCCAGGTGGCCCAGGCCGGCCTGAGTGTGGTCAACGTGTTCGTGCGCGATTCGGTCGCCACCATCGGCTACCTGGTCTCGCTGATCACCATCGACTGGCAACTGGCCTGCTTCTGTTTCGGCCTGCTGCCACTGGTGGCGTTGGTGGTCACGGTGGCGGGCCGGCGCATGCGCCGCCTGGCCGAAGGCGCGCAACAGGCCATGGGCGAGCTGACGCGGGTGCTGGACGAGAGCATCGGCGGCCAGCGCGTGGTGAAGATCTTCGGCGGCCAGCCGTTCGAGGAGCGGCGCTTCCACAAGGTGGTGAAACACAACCGCCACCTGGCCGTGAAGCACGCGGCCACCGCCGCGCTCAACTCGGGCGCGATCATGATGCTGGTGGGGATCACGCTGTCGGCAGTGATCTACTTCGCGCTGCTGCGCGCCCGCGCCGGCGCGCTGACGCCGGGCGCCTTCGTGGCCTTCATGGGTTCCCTGATGGCGATGCAGTCGCCGATCAAGAACCTCACCAAGATCAACGAGCCGCTGCAGCGCGGACTGGCCGCCGCCAAGTCCGTGTTCGGCCTGATCGACGCGCCGGCCGAGGTGGACCAGGGCACGCGCGAACTGAAACGGGCCGAGGGCCGCATCGAGATGCAGGCGGTCGGCTTCCACTACAACGCCGCCGATCCGGACGCCGCGCCCGCGCTGCGCGAGGTCTCGCTGGACATCGCGGCCGGCGAGACGGTCGCGCTGGTGGGCGGCTCGGGCAGCGGCAAGACCACGCTGGCCGGCCTGCTGCCGCGCTTCTACGACGTGGGTAGCGGTGCCATCCTGCTCGATGGCCACGACCTGCGCGAATACAAGCTGGCCGACCTGCGTTCGCAGATCGCGCTGGTGAGCCAGGATGTGGTGCTGTTCAACGACACGCTGGCCGCCAACATCGCCTATGGCGACGCGGCGCCGGACCTGGCCCGCATCGAGGCGGTCGCGCGCGCGGCCTATGCGCACGACTTCATCCAGAAGCAGCCGAGGGGATATTTGACCGAGGTGGGCGAGAACGGCTTGCGCCTGTCCGGCGGCCAGCGCCAGCGCCTGGCGATCGCCCGCGCGCTGTACAAGAACGCGCCCATCCTGATCCTGGACGAGGCCACCAGTGCGCTGGACACCGAGTCCGAGCGCCAGGTGCAGGCCGCGCTGGAGGTGCTGATGCGGGGCCGCACCACGCTGGTCATCGCGCACCGCCTGTCGACGATCGAGAAGGCGGACCGCATCGTGGTCATGGAGTCCGGCCGCATCGCCGAAACGGGCAGCCACGAGGCGCTGCTGGCCAAGGGCGGCCACTACGCCCGCCTGTACCAGACGCAGAAGCAGGTCCCCGCCTAGCGGCCCGCTAGTCCTTGGCCTCCGCCGTTTGCTGGGCCGGCGGCTTGACGCGGTCGCCCAGCACATCCTGCACGTACAGCATGACGACCAGCACCATCAGCACGGCCGTCATCGGCGTGGCCAGGGCCACGCCCGCCATGCCGAACACGGTGCCGAACATCAGCTGCATGGCGATGGTCAGCGCGGGCGGGATCGAAATGGTGCGCTGGTCGATCAGCGGCTCCACCAGGTAGCCCTGCACCAGTTGTATGCCGCCGAACAGCAGCAGCACGTACAGCGCCTGTTCAGGGCTGGACGAAAAGGCGATCAGCAGCGCGGGCACGCCCGCCATCAACGGTCCCAGGTAGGGAATGAAATCCAGCAGCCCGGCGATGATCCCCAGCAGCAGCGCCAGCGGCACGCCCAGCAAGGCCAGGCCCACGCTGGTCATGATGCCCGCCACCAGCATGGACAGCGACTTCCCCAGCAGCCATTTGGACAGGGTGGCGCCGATTTCGGCCAGCACTTCGCGGGCACGTGCGCGCTTGTGCGGCGGCACCAGCCTGACCATGCCGTCGATGTACAGCTGCGGCTTGGCCGCGAAGTAGATGCCGGCGAAGAGAATGATGGCGACGTTGCCCAGCGCGCCCAGCACGCCCGAGAAGAACAACCCGGCGTTGGGCACCATGGCGGCGAGCTGGCGGCCGATCTGCGCCGTGCTGGGCATTTCGGCCAGCAGGCTGCGCAGGCGCGGATAGCGCTCCAGTTCAGCACGCACTTGTTCCAGCGACGTGGGCACCACCTTCGCCAGGTGCGCTGCCTGCTCGGACAGTTGCGGCGCCATCAGCCAGCCGCCCGCGCCCAGGAGTCCGAACAGCAGGAACACCACCAGCGCCAGCGACAGCGTGTGCGAACGGACGCGCAGGCGGCGCTGGACGATGCCGCTCAGCGCCTGCAGCAGCACGGCGAACAACACGCAGGCGAAGATCAGCAGCAGCGCGTCCGCCGCGAACCACAGCCCGGCCAGCGTCAGGAGGAAGAGGGCGGCGATGCCGTCCATCAGCACCACGCGGTGCAGGAACCCGCGCTGGCTGGTATCGGCCGCCTGTGGTGTGTGCTCGTCGCTCATGGCTAATGATTGCGCATTTTCGCAAGCGGTGACGCACAGTGCGCTTTCGGGCCCGGCCCGCGACGATACAGCGCTAACGCAGGGTTTGCAGATAGGCCGCGATGTCGCGCGCGTCCGCCTCGGACACGCCAAGGTTGGGCATGGCGGTGCGCGGGTCGGTTCGCTGCGGATCGCGTATCCAGCCCACCATGCCGTCGAAGGAGTTGGGCACCCGGCCCGCGATGAAGCGGCGCGCGGCCACGCCCGCCAGGGGCGGACCAACGTAGACGCGGGAGCCCGTCACGCCGGGGATCAAGTGGCAGGCGTGGCAGGCGTACTGGGTGAGGGCGACGCGGCCGCGCGCGGGATCGGGTATGGCCGCCGGCGCCGGCGTGGCATCCTGGGCCGGCGGCGCGTCCCCACGCGCCATGGCCGCGTAGGACCGGGTGTCTAGCCTGGGCAGCTCCGCGAGGAAGGTCACCACGGCCCACAGCTGCTGCTCGCTCAGGTGATATTCCCAGGCCGGCATGCCGCTCATCTTGATGCCGTGCCGGGTGATCCAGTACAGTTCCTTGGGCTGCCAGCGCCGGGCCGCGTCGACCAGCGGCCCCGGCACCGGTTGCATGCTTTTGCCGAACGGTTCCTGCGCCACGCCAGGCGCGCCGTGACAGGCCTGGCAGTGGGCGACGTAGAGCGAGGCGCCCTGGCGTATCAGCGCCGGCGTGGAGGCGGGCGGCGGCGGCGCGGCGCTGGCCCGGCGCCGCACCCAGGCGTGCATGGTTTGCTCCAGCACCGTGTGCGTGATCTGGAAGTGCTGGTCGGTTGAACTCACGTTGTACCAGCCGCCGAACGCCATTCCCCCTCCCACCAGCGCCGCGAGCGCGGTCAGTCCGGCGACGGTGGCGGCCATGGTTTGCAGGATCAGGCGGCGGCGGTTCGATGGCATGGCACCCCTGTTCTATTGAATAAAAAGCCATAGTGCATTTCTTGTATTATAGCTATTCCTTCAGTTTTGCCAGGAACCGCTGTGCAGCCGTATCCGACTATTCTCGCGCTGATACTGGGCACGGTCATGCTGGCCGGCTGCGGCGACGGCGTGCCCGCGACCAGGGTTCCGGGGGGCAACGCCGAGTTGGGCAAGCGGCTGATCGAGCGTTATCAGTGCGCGTCCTGCCACCGCATCCCCGGCGTGGCGGGACCGAACGGCGACACCGCGCCCGCGCTGGACACCTTCGGCCGCGCCAGCTATCTCGCCGGCCACGTGCCGAACTATCCGGACGCCTTGCAGCGCTGGATCGTCGACCCGCCGGCGGTCAAACCCGGCACGCTGATGCCGGCCATGGGCGTGGCGCCCGGCGACGCACGCCACATGGCCGCGTATCTCTACACGTTGCGCTGACCATGCATTCGGTCCTCGATCCCGCCGGCCCGGACGCCGCCCTCATCGCGCGGATGTCGTGGCTGCTGATTGCGGGCGCGGGGGCGATCTTCCTGGCCGTGATGGTTCTGATGGCGCTCGGCCTGCGACGCAAGGCCGGCGCCATCCGCGCCGCGTGGTGGCTGGGCGGTGGCGTGCTACTGCCTTTGGTGGTGTTGACGGCGCTTTATGTCTACAGCACTTGGCGCAGCGCGCAATTGACGGATCAGACCTCGCATCGGGCCATGGTGGTGTCGGTGACCGCGAAAATGTGGTGGTGGGAGGTGCGTTACAAGGGCGCGGCGGGCGAAGACGTGGTGCTCGCCAATGAACTGCATATTCCGGTCGGCCGGCGGGTCTACCTGGCCCTGGCCAGCAGCGACGTCATACACAGCCTCTGGATACCCGCGCTGGCCGGCAAGGTGGACATGCTGCCGGGGCGCGTGAACGGTCTCACGGTGTTGGCCGGCAAGCCGGGGTTGTACCTGGGCCAGTGCGCGGAGTATTGCGGCGAACAGCACGCGCGCATGGCATTGCATGTGGTGGCCGAGCCGCCGGCGGACTTCGACGCGTGGCTGGCGCGCCAGGCGCTGCCGGCGGCCGTGCCGCTCAGCGCGCCGGGGGATGCCCAAATCGATACCGGGCGCCAGGCCTTCCAGCAGCGCTGCGCCGCCTGCCACGCGGTGCGCGGCCCAAGCCGGGGCGAGGGCGGTGCGGCGGCCACGCCGGGCGGCGTGTCGCTTGGACCGGACTTGACCCACGTTGGCAGCCGGCTTTATCTCGCGGGCGGCACGCTGGCCAACAGCCGCGCCGCGCTGGCGAAATGGATAGCCGATCCGCAGGCCCACAAGCCCGGCGCGCGCATGCCCGCCGCCGGCATGGATGCCGCGACCATCGAGGCGCTGGCCGCCTATCTGGAGCATCTCAAATGAGCGCCACGCCGCCGCTGCCCAACAAGCTTCCGCGTCCCCCCGGCGAACTGGAGGCGCTGAAACGCGCCTGGAAGACCCCCACCGGCTGGCGCTATCTCACCACGGTCAACAACACCAACATAGGCCGCCTGTACCTGGGCACCGCGCTGCTGTTCTTCCTGCTGGCCGGCGTGCTGGCGCTGTTGATGCGGCTGCAACTGGCGGTCCCGAACAACACGCTGCTCAGCGCATCCACCTACAACCAGGTGTTCACCATGCACGGCACGGTGATGATGTTCCTGTTCGCCATACCCGTGGTGGAGGCCTTCGCCGTCTACCTGCTGCCCAATATGCTGGGCGCGCGCGACCTGCCGTTCCCGCGCCTGTCCGCCTACGCCTTCTGGGCCTATGCGATAGGCGGCCTGGCGTTCTTCTGCACGCTGTTTTTCGGCCTGGCGCCGGACGGCGGCTGGTTCATGTACCCGCCGCTCACCGGCAAGCAATACTCGCCCGGCCTGGGCGCGGACTTCTGGCTGCTGGGCATAGGCTTCATCGAGATCTCGGCCATCGCCGGGGCGATAGAACTGATCGTCGGCATTCTGTTCACGCGCGCGCCCGGCATGACACTGCGGAAGATGCCGGTGTTCGCCTGGTCCATGCTGGTGGTGGGCGCGATGATCGTGTTCGCCTTCCCCGCCGTGATCGCGGGCACCGCCCTGCTTGAGCTGGAGCGCGCCTACGACTGGCCGTTCTTCATCGCCGAGCGCGGCGGCGACCCGCTGTTGTGGCAGCACCTGTTCTGGTTCTTCGGCCATCCCGAGGTGTACATCATCTTCCTGCCCGCCGCCGGCATGGTGTCCACCATGCTGCCGTCCATCGCCGGCACGCCGCTGGTGGGGCGGGGCGCCGTCGTGGCCTCGCTGCTGGCCACGGGCGTCATCAGCTTCGCGCTGTGGGCGCACCACATGTTCACGGCGGGACTGGGCCTGTTCTCGGCCAGCCTGGTGTCCGCCGCCAGCATGCTGGTGGCGATCCCGGCCTCGGTGCAGGTGTTCGCCTGGATCGCCACGCTGTGGCGCGGCGCGGTGCGCTGGTCCGCGCCCGCGCTGTTCATGCTCGGCTTCCTGTGCATCTTCGTGCTGGGCGGACTCACCGGCGTGATGGTGGCCGTGCTGCCATTCGACTGGCAGGTGCACGACACCTATTTCATCGTCGCCCACCTGCATTACGTGCTCATAGGCGGCATGCTGTTCCCCGTGTTCGCCGGCATGTACTACTGGCTGCCGCTGCTCAATGGCCACCGCATGTCCGAGCCCTTGGCGCGCTGGGTGTTCGGCCTGATGTTCGGCGGCTTCAACCTGGCGTTCTTCCCCATGCACGTCACGGGCTTGCTGGGGATGCCGCGCAGGGTCTACACCTACACATCGGCAATGGGCTGGGACGGCCTGAACATGGCGTCCACCATAGGCGCTTTCGTCTTCGCGGCCGGCGTGCTGCTGTTCACGGTGGACATGGTGCGCACGCTGCGCAAGCCGGAGCGTGACAAGGGCAACCCCTGGAGTGCCGCGACGCTGGAATGGCTGCCCAGCGAGGACTACGGCACGCGCAGCATCCCGAACGTCACCAGCGACGATCCGCTGTGGGAACAGCCCTCGCTGCCGGAGGAGGTGGAGCGGGGCGCGCATTGGCTGCCGGGGACGGCCACCGGGCTGCGCGAAACCATCATCACCACGGCGGACGACGCGCGGCCCTGGTATGTGCAGGTGCTTCCCGGCGACAGCTGGTGGCCCTTCGTGGCGGCGGCCGGCACCGCCGGCTTCTTCCTGCTGTTGACGGTGAAAATGACGGTGCCGGCCTGGCTGTGCGGCGTGGCGGCCGTGGTGGCGGTGGTCGCCTGGCTATGGCAGACCGACAAGCCGCCGCCGCTGGCCATGGCGCAGGCGGCCGAGGGCGTCAGTCTGCCGGTGGGATCGGCCGGCCGCGCGTGGCACTCGTGGTGGGCCACCATCATCATGCTGGTGGTGGACGGCGCCATCTTCGCCTCGTTCGCCTTCGCCTATCTGCACCTGTCGATGAAGCTGGAGGTGTGTCCGCCGCCGGGGGCGGTGATGGCGGAGCCGTTCTGGCCCGCGCTGTCGGCCGGGCTGCTGCTGGCGGGGTCGGGACTCATGGCGCTGGCCAGCGGCGCGGTGCGCCAGCCGGGGGGCAAGCAGCGCGGCCTGCGCTGGCTGGTGGCCGGGGCGCTGGCCTGCATGGTGGGGTCGTTCTGCTGCGAGCTGCTGGGCCAGCCGCTGGCGCCGACGCGGGACGCGTGGAGCGCGGCGGTGGCCGTGATTGTCGCCTACCAGGGATTGCACGTGCTGCTGCTGATGCTGGTCGGGCCCTACCTGATCGCCCGCTCCGCGCACCGCCACCTCACGCCGTCCAGCCGCGCCACGATGGACAACTGCGTGCTGGTCTGGCACTACACCACGCTGCAGGGACTGGCCGCCGCGTTCGCGCTGCACGCGGCGCCGGCCTGGATGAACTAGCGGGGATTAGAAGGAATAAACCAGCGTCAGCGAGGTCTGGGTATCGGTGTTCTTCTTGTCGTCCGGGACACTGGTGTCGTTGCGGGCGATGAAGGCCGCCTTCATCTGCATGGTGCCGTTGATCTTGGTGCTCAGCGCCGATTCCGCCTGCGAGTGCATGTTCGCCGTGCCTTTTTCCACGCTGACGGTCTGCGTGAACATCGCCGATGGGCTGACCTGCCAGCGCACGGCGGCGGCGCCGCGCACCGTCAGGCCGTTCTCGGATTCGCCGGTGGCGCGCGTGCCGCTGAAATAGCCCGGGCCCAGTTCCACGTCCAGCGACTTGTCGCGCGACTTGTACCAGCGCGAGCTGTGACCGACGGAGAGCGAACTGTAACGGGTGTAGGCGCCGAAGCGGTCGTCGACGTGGGAACCGAGCACGAACAGCTTCTTGTTCGGGTCCAGCAGGCGGTACGCGGCCTTGGCGGACACGGTGAAGCGTTCGGCCGAGCGGGCGCGCCGCTTGTCGCCGTTCTGGGCCAGCGTCTCGTCTTCCTTGAAGTAGCCGCTGAACAGATACTCGTTGCTCCACTCTTCCAGTTCCTGGCGGGCGTCGATCTTGCCCGTGATGGAGGTGCCGACCGTGTTGCCGGTGGTGGTGATGGCGCCCAGTTCCGCGGAGGTGTTCCAGGTGCGGTCGGGGATGTCTTGAGCGGCTGCGCCGCCGTGCGCGACGGCCAGCGTCAGCGCGAGCAGGGGGATCGAGTGCTTGGAGATCAGTGTCATGTGCGAGTGTGCCGCCGCCGCGCGGCCTGCATGGCAGGCCGCGTGGCGCAGGCAATCCGGTCAATTACGATGAGCCCGCATTGTACCCGAATGGTACCGGTCACATCGCACACGATACGTAACGAATTGTCACGGCGCGGCCATCCCCTCAAGCCGCGAAGCCGCCGTCGATGTGCAGGCTGGCGCCGGTGACGAAGGCCGCCTCCGGGCTGGCGACATAGGCCACCATGCCGGCGATTTCGTCCGCGTGGCCGTGGCGAGGGATCGCCATCAGGCCGTGCATCACCTTGGCGAAGTCGCTGGTTTCCGGGTTCATGTCCGTGTTCACCGGGCCGGGTTGCACATTGTTGATGGTGATGCCGCGCGGCGCCAGGTCGCGCGACAGGCCCTGCACCAGGCCAAGCAGCGCGGATTTGCTCATCGCGTAGACGGCCCCGCCGGCGAAGGGCATGCGCACGGCGTTGGTGCTGCCGATGTTGACGATGCGGCCGCCCTGGCCCATGAACGGCAGCACCGCCTGCACGGCCACGAACACCGCGCGCACGTTCACCGCCACCGTCAGGTCGAAGTCGGCCAGCGCGAACTCGCCCACGTCGCCCATGCGCAGCACGCCGGCGTTGTTGACGAGGATGTCGATTTTGCCGAAATCGCGCGCCACCTGGCCGATGGCCGCCGTCAGCGCGGCGGCGTCGCCCGCGTCGGACTGGATGGCGATGGCGCGGCCGCCTTCCGCCTCGATGTCGGCCACCAGCGCCTGCGCCGTGTCGGCCGAGCTCTGATAGGTGAAGGCGACGGTGGCGCCGCCGGCCGCGAGGCGGCGCACGACTGCCGCGCCGATGCCGCGCGCGCCGCCGGTGACGAAAGCGGTTTTGCCGGCGAAGGTGGTGCTGCTTGGGGTGGTGGTCATGGTGTTCTCCGTTTGCTTGGTTGATGAAGCGAGTATGGTCCGGAAATTAATGCGCCGGTAGCCGGCAATCGGTTATCGCAGTTTCAACCAACGGTATAAAATAGCCCCATGGAACCCTTGAACTACCTCGCATCCTTCATCCAGAGCGCCGAGACCGGCAGTTTCTCGGCGGCGGCGCGTCGTCTGGGCCTCACACCGGCCGCCGTCAGCAAAAACGTGGCGCGGCTGGAGGCCAGCCTGGGCTTGCGCCTGTTCCAGCGCAGCACCCGCAGCCTGACGCTGACCAGCGGCGGCGAGCGCTTCCTGCATCAGGTGGGCGGGGCGTTTTCGACGGTGCAGGAGGCCATCGCCGGCGTGGCCAAGGACGACGGCCAGCCGGCCGGCGTGCTGAAAGTCGGCATGGCCCTGGCTTTCGGGCGCGAGCACCTGTTGCCGCTGCTGGACGATTTCCTGCTTCGCTATCCCGGCGTGCTGCCGGATTGGCATTTCGACAACCATCCTGTGGATCTGGTGGGCGGCGGCTTCGACGCGGCCATCGGCGGCGGCATCGTCCTCTCGCCGGGCGTGATCGCGCGCGAACTGTTGCGGACCGACCTGCTGGTGGTGGCTTCGCCGGAGTATATGAAAGGCCGGGCGATGCCGGACCATCCGACCGAGTTGGCGCGGTTCGACGGTATCGTGCGCCGCTCCGCCAGCACCGGCCGCGCCAAGGTCTGGACGCTGCGCCACGACGATGGCGACGAGGGCCAGGCGCTGTTGCGTCCCCGCGTGATCTTCGACGACCCGGAGGCGATGGCCTACGCCGCCATGCGCGGCATCGGCGTCGCGCTGCTTCCCATGCCCCACGCCGCGCGCTGGCTCAAGTCCGGCGCGCTGCTGCGGCTGCTGCCCCGATGGCGGGGCGAGGCGGGGACGGTCTCCATCTACTACCCCAGCAAGAAAATGCTGCCGGCCAAAACCCGCGCCTTCGTCGACCACGTGGTCGAGCATTTCCGCCGCCCCGAGGTGGCGGCGGTGTTCGACAGCGGCCGCTATCGCTAGCTGCGCTCAGAGGCTGAGAGTTTTTCGGGCGTGCCAGAGCAGCGCGCCAGAAAGTGGCCGATCGAGGCGCAAAGCACAGCCATAGCTCGGGCTATGGCGAGCATTTGCAACGACGAGCGGGCACTTTCTGGCGTGATGAGCGGGCATGATCGAAAGACTCTCAGCCTCTCAGGGTTCGACCGAGTGGGCCCGTTTCAGGCAGCGCAGCACGAAGGTGGAGCGGCTGTGGCGTATGCCCGGCAGCTTGTAGAGCTTCTTGCGCAGGAACTCCTCGTATCCCGCCGTGCCCGCGACCGCCACCTTGATCAGGTAATCGTAGTCGCCCGTCAGCAGATAGGCTTCCATCACCTCCGGCAGTTCCGACAGCCCCTGGCCGAACTTGATCAGCATGTCGTCGTCATGCCGCTCCAGCGTAACTTCGATGATCACCGTGTCCGGCAATCCGAGCGCCTGCTGGTTGAGCAGCGCCGTGTAGCCCTCGATGACGCCACGCTCCTCGAGCGCGCGCACGCGGTTCCAGCACGGCGTCGTGGACAGGCCGACCTGTTCGGCCAGCTTGGTGTTGCTCAAACGGCCGTCGCGGCGCAGCGCCCGGAGGATGCGGCGGTCGGTTTCGTCGATTTCTGGATGGGAATTCATGATTTTCGATGATCTGTGGAAGAATATTCTTCATTCTACAATTATCCGGACAATATTTGGATGCCTATTCCATGGCTGGGGGATTATAGTTATTGCATGAAAACCACAACCCTACACCCCCAAAAAAGCCTGCGCTTCTGTGTAGAAGCGGACGCAGCCCTCTCCACGCTCGAGAACGCGCTCGCGATTGTGCGCCGGGCCGGGATTGAACTGGGTGGTCTGCGAATTAGCCCTGGCGAGGAGGGGATGGATGTGTGGATGCGGCTGTCTGCCCCGGAGGAGGATCTTCTGACCCTGTGCCGCCAGCGCCTGAACAATGTCGTCGGCGTGCTGGCGATCCGCGAATTCCCGCGCCCGGCCGAGGCGCCGGCGCCGGCGCAGTCGAACCCGCCCGACATGCGCGCCATGGCCGCGCGCCTCGCGACGGGATAGCGTTCAGCCGTATCGCCGCAGGCAATCCCGATAGAGCGCCAGCGCCGCCATGGCGGCGGCGGTGCTGAACACGCCATGCTGGTCGCGCACCAGGCTGCCCGTGCCCGGCCGGCCCACTTGGTATTGCCCCAAGTCCGGCGACGTGCTGCCCGGCGTGGGAATGCGCAGAATGGGAGCGCCGCCCCAGTGACCGCCGCGCTGGGCATCGAGCAGCCAGCGCGCCGCCGCGTGCGCGGCGTCGTCGCAGCGGCGATCCGGCCAAGCCAGCAGCGCCGACAGCGCCATGGCGGTGGAGAAGGCGTGGGGTGGCGCGCCCGCGTCGCCGAAACCGCCGCCGGCCTGCTGCCGCGCCAGCAGGCCGGCGGCCGCGGCGCGCCATATGCTTGGCGTCAACCGCCGGCCGGCCGCCAAGGCCCGCAGCGCCTGCGCCGTCGCATAGGCGTTTCCCTGCCACCAGTAGGAGCTCCACAGGCCTTCGGGGTCTTGCGCCCGGACCAGCTCCGCCAGCACTTGCCGCACGTGCGCGTGGCCCACCAGGCCATGCAGCATCAGGGCCTGGACGGCGACGGCGGACACGCGGGTGTGCATGGCGCGCCAACCCGCGGTCTGTTCCGGCGCCGCCTCGACGTAGCGTTCCATCCCGTCCTCGACCGCATAGGTCGCGTAACCCGGGCCCTGCGCGTGCCGCTGGACATAGGACAGCGCCCGCAGCACCATCGAGGGCTTGACGATGGTCGCCGTCGACATCGCGAGCAGCACCCAGGCGGTGCTGTCGCAGTCCGGCGGCACCTGTTCGTTGTACGCCCATCCGCCGGATGGACGCTGCCGCCGCAGCAGCGCGGAGAGGGTTTCCGCGCAGGCGCCGCGCAGCACGCCGGAGCTGCCGGCGCAATAGGCGACGAAGCCGGAAACCCAGTCCGCGCTTTCGCCGGCCAGCGTGTCGAAGTCGCGCCACAGCAGATCGGGACCGCGCGCGTCCTCGAGGTAGGACGCGGCGGCGGCGATCGCCGCGTTCAGCGTCGCCGTCGTCGCGGGCGTCGCCATGGTCATTCCAGCCACATGCGGACGTGGCAGGCCAGCAGGCGGTCTAGGTCGCCCGCCTTGTCCGGCCCGCCGAGTTGCAGCGCGGCCCGGACGCACAACAGCGAGTCGCGGATGGACGCCGCCGCCGCGACGATGTGGTCGCTGTCGATCAGCGCCGTCAGATTGCCGCGTATGTCGGACGGCGCGTAGTTCTCGGCGCGCGCCAGCAGCGAGTTCAAGGCGCCGCCGCGGGAGTCGCCGATCACGTCGACCAGGTCGTCCGTGAGCCAGAATATGGTCCCCATCTCCGTGGCAAGGTTGTCGGCGAGCGCGGTGTTGAAGCCGCTCGGGTCCGGCAGCGCGCAGATCGCGCTGATGATGAGGAAGGGCAGCGCCGATTTCGCCCTCGATATGTCCAGTCTTTCCTTCGCCGTGGCGGCGTCCGCGCGCGAGGAACGCATTTCGGCGGCGTAGGCGCTAGCCAGCAGGGAGGCCAGGCGCTTGAAAGCCGGGCCATCGGCGCCGGCGGCGAGCCGGTACAGGCGCTGGTAGACGGCGGCGATGGTCTGCAGCAGCAGCCGGATCTCGGGCGCCTCGCTTTCCAGCGCGGCGGCGTTCAGCGCGCCGGGGCTGGCGGCCCCGGAATGCAGCCGCTGGAGCGTGCCGGAATTGAAGTGGGAGGCGAATTCCGGTATCAACTCCGGTTGCGCGTCGTGCAGGAGGTCGAAGATGGAAATGCCGAAATTGAACAGGCCGCAGGTTTCCGAGATCGTCTCGTCCACCTGCGCGCCGGCGGCGCGCTGCAGGGCGTCGCCCAGGCCATGGCCGAAGGCCAGCGCCATCGGCGTGGAGGACTTGAAGCGCCGGTTGGCGATGCCGAACATGGACGGCGACATCAACCAGCGCCGGTCGTCCGCGGCCAGGGCCTCGGACAGGAGGCCGTCGCGCAGCCTCTCGCCGCGCGCCTTTTGCGCCTTGCGGAAGGCCATGAAGTCCGGGGTGGCGGGCCATAGCTCCGCCGCCTCCAGGGCGTTCACCAATGTGCGGCGCCCGCGCAGCCAGATTTCATCGAGCAGGAAGCCGACCGGCCATTCGCTGGTCCGCTCATTTGCCTGGGCGCTGGTCCGGCCCGGTGCCGCCGCGTTCATGGCCGTTCTTTCTCGATCAGCGGCCGGCTGCCGAGGTAGCGGTTGGCCTTCATTTCCAGCTCCCGCATGGAGCCGACCAGCGGCCGCGGTTTCAGTTGCGGGATCCGCGACACCGTCTGGTCGTATTCCGCGTGGCTTCTTACGTCGTGCCGGCCGTCCTGACAATTGCCGCTGATCCAAGACATGGTGTTTCTCCTAATTGGACATGACAGTTTCCGCTTCCGAGGCGATTTGCTGCGCAAATTGCCGGAACCAGCCCTCGAGGCATACCCGCGCCCGCGCCGGCAATTGTTTCAGGGCGTCGCGCGCGCTTGCCAGATGCCGCTCCAGCGCCTGCGACGCGGCGCCCGCCTCGCGGTCATCGCCGGCGTCGACGCAATCGTCGTGCGCCTGATAGGCTAGACCAACCGCGTGTCCGAAAGTTTCGTAGGCGTGGGCGATGTCTTCGTGGCGGTCCATCGGCAGCACCGCGACCCGGGCGGCATAGCCGAACAGAGAGGCGGTCTTGCGGGAGTTGACGAGGGGATCCTGCGCGTTGGAGGGCAGCTGGCCGCTGCACATGATGCCCACGATGGTGGACTGGCCGGCGATCGCCTCTATCCGTTTCGCCGCTGACACCGGCGTCGCGCACAGGGCGCGGAAGGCGGCCGCCAGTATGGCAACGGCGAGCAGCTCCGCGGCGGCCACGCCGTGCACCACGTGGAAGCAGGGCTTGTTGCGCCTGAGCAGCGCATTGCCCATCGAGGGCAGGTCGTCGAGCAGCAGGCTGGCGGCGTGCACCAGCTCTATGCTGACCGCGAGCGGCAGGACCTGCATTTGCGGCACGCCCGCCGCGCGCCCGATTTCCAGGCACAGCCTGCCGCGTATGCGCTTGCCGCCGCTGGTGGCGTAGCCGGCGAGCGGTATCAGCGACTTGGGCAGGGACGAGGCCAGGGCGCGCTCCATGCCGTCGTTCAACAGCGTGCACATTTCCCCGGCCGGATCGCGTGCGGCGGCGGCCCCCGCGACGTGTTGGCGTCCATTCATAAACGCTTCCCCAAGAATGACTAGTCTGTGGGATATGGTGTGCGCGATGGGAAACGGGCGCTTGACGGCTGTCACGCGCCGGGATGCCGGAAAAGGGTGGGGCGCCGCGGCCGTATCGTGAGCGGACGCGGCGGAATCGCAAAAATCAGCCGGATCAGCCCGGCAAATAGGCGTACTTGAAGGCGAACACGATGGCGATGATCCACACGATGGGCTTGACCTCGCGCGCGCGGCCGGTCAGCAGCTTGAGCACCGCGTAGGTGATGAAGCCGAAGGCGATGCCGTGGGCGATGGAATAGGTGAACGGGATCAGCATGGCGGTGATCGCGGCCGGCACGCTTTCGGTGGTTTCGCCCCAATCCAGGTCGGCCAGGTCGCGCAGCATCAGGCAGGACACGAACAGCAGCGCGGGCGCGGTGGCGTAGGGCGGCACCACGGCCGCCAGCGGGGAGATGAACAGGCAGGCCAGGAACAGCACGGCGACCGTCAGCGCGGTCAGGCCGGTGCGGCCGCCGGCCTGCACGCCGGAGGCGCTTTCCACATAGGCCGTGGTGCTGGACGTGCCCAGCAGCGAGCCGCCCACGATGGCCACGCTGTCCGCCAGCAGGGCCCTGTTCAGGCGCTCCATCTTGCCGCTGACCAGCAGGCCGGCGCGGGCGGCCACGCCCATCAGGGTGCCGGTGGCGTCGAACAGTTCCACCAGGAAGAACACCAGCACCACGTTGACGATGCCGACCGACAGCGCGCCCTTGATGTCGAGCTGCAGCAGCGTCGGCGCCAGCGACGGCGGCGCGGAGAACAAGCCATTGAACTTGTTGCCGCCGAAGACGAAGCTGAGGATGGTCACCAGCACGATGCCGATCAGGATCGCGCCCTTGACCTTGAGCCGGTCCAGCGCCACGATCAGCATGAAGCCGAAGATGGCCATCAGCGCCTGCGGCTTGTGCAGGTCGCCGGCGCTCACCATGGTGGCGGGGTTGGCGGTGACGATGCCGGCGCTTTTCAAGGCGATCAAGCCCAGGAACAGGCCCAGGCCCGCCGTGATGGCGGTGCGCAGCGAGTGCGGGATGCCGTTGACGATCATCCCGCGCAGCCCGAGCAGGCTGACCACCACGAACAGGCAGCCGGAAATGAACACGGCGCCCAGCGCGGACTGCCACGGCACGCCCATGCCCAGCACCACGGCGTAGGCGAAATAGGCGTTCAGGCCCATGCCCGGCGCCATGCCGATCGGGTAGTTGGCGTACAGCGCCATGATCGCCGTTCCCAGCGCCGCCGCAAGGCAGGTGGCGACGAACACCGCCTCCTTGGGCACACCCGCGTCGCCCAGGATGGCCGGGTTGACGAAGATGATATAGGCCATGGTCAGGAAGGTGGTGACGCCGGCCACCAGCTCCGTCCTGACGTCGGACCCGGCGTCGCGCAACCGGAACAGTTTTTCTGTGATCGACATCGCCGCTCCCCAATGTGGTTATATGAAGATGAGCATATCACTTCCCGCTCTGGCGCCAAATCCCGTTCTCACACGCCAGCTCGTGGGTGGGGCCGAGCGCGTCCAGGAAGCGACGGTCGTGCGACACCACGGCGATCGCGCCGGGATAGGCTTGCAAGGCCTGCTCGACACCGCGCACCGAGGCCAGGTCCAGGTGGTTGGTCGGTTCGTCCAGCAACAGGAGCTGGGCCGGGTCCTTGCGCCATAGCGCGCAGGCCAGCGCCGCCTTCAGGCGCTCGCCTCCGCTAAGCAGTCCGGCGGGCGTTTGCGCCTGGGCCGCGTGCAGGCCGAGCAGCGACAGGTGGCTGCGCAACACGCCCTCCGGCAGCGGCGATTCCAATTGGCGCAGGCGCTCCAGTACGGTGAGGCCGGGTGGGAGCAGGGCGGACGCGTGCTGGTCCAGCCAGGCGTGGGGCACGGTGGCGCGGCACTGGCCGGAGGCCGGCGGCAGCAGGCCCGCCAGCATTTTCAGCAGCGTGGTCTTGCCGCAGCCATTCGGGCCGGTGACGGCCACGCGCATCGGGCCGGCCCAGACCAGGTCGAGCTCCCGCTGAAAACCAGAGGCAAAACCAGGGGACAGACCGCCCGCGCCACACGCCGTCGCAAATGCATGGGACGGTGAACGCGGGTCTGTCCCCGGTGGACGCAGGCCGGTGCGAACCCCAGGCAACGGGAACGGCGGCACCGCCCTATCGAACACGGCGACCCGCTTGCCCTGCGGGACGGCGGCGCCGGGCAGCATCAGCGCCACCGGCGCCGAGGGCGCGACCCTGGCCGCCGCCGCGCGCACCGCGTCGTCCAGCGCGGCGCGGGTCTCGGCCTGCCGCTGCGCCTCCCGCCCCGCGTGGGCTTGCGCATTGTTTTTCAGCTTCCCGCGCAGGATGGGCGCGATATTGGCCTCCTTCCCTGCCTTGTTGTTGCGTGCCGCGCGCGCCAGTTGGGTGTCGTGCCGCTTGCGCAGGCTGCGCAGCGCGCTTTCGCGTTCCGTGCGGGCGTGTTCCAGCGCGGCCCGCGCGGCTCCGGCCTCGGCGTCGCGCCGCGACTGGTACAGGCTGTAGTTGCCGCCGTAGCCGCGCAGGCCCGTGGCGTCCAGTTCCACGATGCGCTCCATCGCCTCCAGCAGCTCCCGGTCGTGGCTGGCGACGATCATACCGCCGCGCCAACGCAGCAGGTTCGCGCGCAGCCAGTCGCGGCCCGCCCGGTCCAGGTGATTGGTGGGTTCGTCCAGCACCAATCCCTGCGCGCCGGAAAGCAAGGCGCCCGCCAGCGCCACCCGCATCAATTCGCCCCCGCTCAGGCCGGCGGCGGGATCGCCGGGACGCAGCCGCGCCAAGCCGCATTCGGCCAGCGCTTGGCCGAACTCCGCCTCCACATGCCAGCGCCCGTCCAGCATATCGAGGTCGGAGTCCAGGGCGTCGCCGCCTTCAAGCCGCCGCATGGCCTCGAACAGGGGCGCCAGGCCGGCCACCCTGGCCACCGTGGCGCCGCAAGCCGCGCGCACCTCCTGCGGCACGTAGGCGACGGCGCCACGGCGGAGGATGGAGCCGGTCCACGCGACGTCGGGCGCCGCCGCCTGGCCGGCCAGCGCGCGCGCCAGCACGCTCTTGCCGGTCCCGTTGGCGCCGACCAGGCCTGTGCGTTCGGCTTGAAATGTCTCGTCCAGGCGATCGAACAGTACGCGGCCGGACGGCAGCACGGCGGAAAGCCGGCGCAGGGTGATGGAAAAGACAAGGGAACTGGCGCCCGAGGGCGCGGGCGCGTCGGACGGCGCCGGGATCACCGCGTGCGCGGTGTCGGATCGATAAGCCATATGTAAGCTCCAGGCAGGATGCGTCTCCACGACGCGTCATTCGCGATACTTGCGATCTCTTGCTGAGTGGGCTTACATGGTCATCGGCGTGTACTCCGGAAAATGAAAAACGCCGCCGTTTTTTGCGGCGGCGTTCGCAGTTTAGCGAGTTTCAGGCACGTGTCAAGGGAGGCCGAGCGCGCTGGCGATGTCGGACCAGGCCACGTACTTGAAGTTCTGCGGCCCGTCCGGCAGGCGCTTGTAGCCGTCCTGCACCACCAGCATGCCGCTCGCGTATGGCCCGCCCAGATTGGCCGAGCTGACATCCAGGCCGTCGGTCTCGGAGGCGCCGTCGATGCCCAGGGCCGCGTTCACGCCGATGCGGAAGCGTCCGCGCACCTTGTGGGGCGGCAGCGCGTCCAGCACCACGTAGCTGTTGTCGCCCTGGCTGGACACCACCAGGTAGGAAGCGGCCGCGCCGTGGTACAGCGACATGCCTTCGACGTCCGCCTTCAACTGGGGGCCGACCGGCAGCACCATTTTCAGGGACGCCGGCGCGTCGCCGGACGCCGCGAGCGTCCACACGCCGCGCTTTTCCTCGCCGATGAACAGGCGGCCGGTGCGGTCGTCCGCCACGCAGCCCTCGGGCTGGCTGGCCACCCTGAAGCTGCGCAGCAGCGTGCCGGCGTAAGCGCCGTTCTGGCGGGTGATGCGATAGTGCTTGAACAGGCCGTCCTTGTCGTTGACGAAGGCCTCCAGCCCGCCGCCGGCCGGTTGGTAGGTGCAAACGCCGTAGATCTTCTCCATGCCGGTGGCGAAGCGCGCCGCTTCGGCGACCGTGCCGCCGGCATCGATGGTGAACAGGATCAGCGTGTTGTCGTCGCGCTGGGTGGCCACCGCCAGGTCCAGGCGGGCGCCGTCGAGCAGCACGTTCTGGCGCAGGTCCACATTGTTCAGGCGGCCCACTTCCAGCAATTGCGTTTGCGCGCCTTTCAGGTCGTAGACCAGCAAGCCCTGTTTCTTGTTCGTGCCCAGCACGCGGCCGGCATCCGGATCGGTTGCGTGGACCCAGATGGCCGGGTCGTCGGCCGCGTCCCCGAGGCGGGCGACGGGCTCGGTCTGCATCCGCGGCAGGACGATGGCGGTGGGCGGCAAGCCCTGCGCCGCGGAGGATGGCCAGGCCAGGGGCAGTTGGCGCCAGTGCCCGCCATCCTCGTCCGCGAGCAGCAGCTCGGGCCCGTGGCCGCCGCTCCGCGCCGTCAACGCGCGCGCGCCGGCCGGGGACTTCAGGGCGCGCGGGGGCAATGCGTGCCAGTGGCCGTCCTGGATGCGGAAGGTGTGCAGCTTGCCTCCCTTGCCATCGAGCGCGGCGGCGCCGCCTGGCAGCAGCGTGATCGCGGCCGCGCCGCCGGCCATGGCGCCGAACGGCGGACGCAATCCCAGCGCCTCGCGTCCGCCGGCGCCTTCGGCGTCGGCGCTGTAGGCCCACAGTCCCATGCCGGACTCGCTGGCCAGCAACGTCGCACTGCCGTCGTCCACCTTGCAGTGATGTACGCGCGGCGGCAAGGCCAGGCGCCGCACCAGCCGGCGCTCGTCGCCCCGCATCAGCCATTGCTCGGCCTGGCCATCCTTGGCGACCAGGAACAGGTAGTCGAGTTCCTGCGCGTCGCGGTACAAACAGGCCGCCTCCACGCCGAAGTGCGGCGCGGGGAAGGGCGTTTGCGGCCGCATGGCGCCGGAACCCAGGTCGATATCCACCAGGCGCGGCGTCTCGGTGTTGGAATCGACGGCCATGGCGAGCACGCCGCCGGGGCGGGGGCGCGTGTCCAGGTGCTTGGCGCGCATGGACACGCGGCCGCGTTCCGCGCCGGCGGCGTCCAGCAGGCGCAGGCCATGCTTGTCCAGCGCGAGCCAGCCGCCATCCGGCATGGCGGCCAGTTCCGCCGCCATGGCCATGGACGCGGGCAGCGCGGCCGGTGTCGCCGCGCCCGCGTATGGCGTGGCCGCCAGGTGCGCCGCGCACAACGCGGCGGTGAGTATGGTCTTGTGCATCATCAGAGCAAGCTGGCCTTCAAGGTGATTTTATAGGTGCGGCCGTACTGCTCGTACTGCGCGTTGTGGTTTTTCACGCCCTGGTAGACGTAGTACTTCTCATTGTTCAGGTTCGCCGCCTCGAACTGCAGTTGCAGCTGTTTGGTCAACTGCCACGCGAACGACAGGTCCAGCTGCTTCTGGCTGTCGACGATGCGGTCCTGCGCGGGATTCAGGATGTCCGATCCCAGCTCCAGCAGGTAATCCGACTTGTAGTTCAGCGCGAGGCGGGTGCTGACCGGGCCGTGCTCGTAGCCCAGCATCAGGTTCAACATGCGGTCCGACTGGCCCGGCATGGCGATGCCGCGGGACAGCTGCCTGCCGGCCTTGACATCGTGGCGCGCGATGTTCGCCTTCGAATCGCTGAAGGTGGCGTTGGCGCCGGCGATCAATCCGTTCCACGGCGCGGGCAGCATGCGCAGTTGCTGCGACCAGGCCAGTTCCAGGCCTTTCACGCTGGCCTTGTCGCCATTCGCGTAGGACGTGGCGGTGGCGTAGCCCGCCCACTGGCCCGTGCCCGCCAGGTTGGTGGTGTAGGTGAAATTCCTGATGTCCGTGTGGAAGGCATAGGCGGAGACGACGCCTTCCGAGCCCAGTACGCGTTCGACGCCCAGGTCGAGGTTGCGGGCCCGCAGCGGCGCCAGGTCCGGATTGCCGATGGTGGCCTCGGTGGCGCTGGCCAGCGTGATGCCCGGCGCCAGCTGGCTGAAGTTGGCGCGCACCACGGCCTTGGTGACGGCGGCGCGGATGCTGGTGTGTTCATCGGCGTCGTAACGCGCCTGCAGCGACGGCAGCCAGTTGGTGTAGGAGCGCTCGCGGCGCACCGGCGTGATGGCCGCGCCGTTGATCTGGGAGCCGCTGGCCTCGAAGCCGGTGTGCTCGGCCCGCACGCCGGCCAGCACGCGCCACGCGTTCCAGGCCAGGCTGTCCTGCACGTAGGCCGAGTCGATGTCCTCGCTCATGTCGAAGTCGTTGATGCTGGATTCGGCCGCCAGCCGCGCCGCGTTGCGGTCCAGGCCCGCGACGCGGGCGCGCACCTGCGCCGGATCGATCGCCGCGCCGATGCGGCCCAGTTTGTAATCCAGTTCGTTCTGGCCGGCGAAGGCGGCGAGGGCGGTGGAACCGGCGCCCCAGTGGTTGCCGCTGGTGGCCTTGGCGCTGTTGTAGGTCCACTGGTTGGTGTCGCTGTCCTTGTCGCGGCGGCTGGCCTTGGCGCCGAATTTCAGCGTGTTGCGCACCTCGCCCGTGTCGAATTCGCGCGACAGGTCGAAGCGCGCGTGGCGCTCCTTGTCCTTGGAATAGCGCTGCTGCAGCGTGATCGCGTTCAGGCTGTAGTTGGCGGCGTCGAACAGCGTGGCGGGACCTGTCAGCGATGGCTGCGCGCCGTTGGTGAAGCCCACGCCGGCGAAATTGGCGTTGCCGCGGAAGCGGGCGTCATTGATGGATTCCGGTGTGTCCTCGTCCGCGCTGCTGCCGGCGGCTTCCACCCGCAGCAGCGAGGCGCCGAGATTCTGTTCGGTGCCGATGGTGGCCGAGCGGATCTCCTGCGTGTATTTGCGCTGGCGCAGCCGGCGTTCCGCGCGCGCCGCGGTGGTGGCGCCCTCCGTCACGCCGCCGCCGGCGATGTTGCCGATGGTGAGGCGGTCGCGCACCTCGTCGTCGCTGAAGCGGCTGAGCAGGGTGCGCAGATACCAGTTGCCGCCCGTCTCCGGGCGATAGTCGACGTTGGCGGCGGCCGCGCGGCGCTCGCGCACGGGCAGGTAGTCGCGCAGCTCGAAACCGGTCAGTTTGTCGCCGTCCCAGGCGCCGCCGGTCTCCACGTTGTCCGAGCCGAACTTGCGCTTCTCGCCGCTCACGCCGACGGCCACGCCAAGCTTGCCGTCCATGAAGCGCCGGGCCCACAGCAGTCCGGCGCTGGGGCTGGTCTGGCCGGAGTTCTGGTCGCGGCTGGCGGAGCCGGACACGGACAGCAGCTGGCCGGGCAGGTCGAAGGCCGACAGCGTCTTCACCTCCACGCTGCCGCCCAGCGAGTTCGCGTCCTGGTCCGGCGTCAGCGTCTTGCTCACCTCCAGCGAGCGGATCAGGCCGGCGGGCAGCACGTCCAGCGCCACGGCGCGGCGGCCGGCCTCGGGGGAGGGCAGCAGCGCGCCGTTGATGGTCACGCTGTTCAGGTCCGGTCCCAGGCCGCGCACCGTGATGTAGCGGCCCTCGCCCTGGTCGCGCTGCACGGAGACGCCGGGCAGGCGCGCCAGCGCCTCGGCCGCGTTCTTATCCGGCAGGCCGCCGATGTCGTCGCTGCTGATGACGCTGACGATGTTGTCGGCCTTGTCCTGCGCCGCGATCGCCTTCGACAGGCTGGCGCGCTGGCCCGTGACGATCACGGCGCCCGCCATGGCGGTGCTTTCGGCCACCTGGGCCTGCGCGCCCAGCATGGCGAGGACGCCGAGGCTCAAGGCCGAGAGGCGGAAGGTCTGTTCTTTTATGGTTTTCATGGTGTGCTTGTGTGCGGGGATGGTTGGGAGAACGCAGCGCATTGTGCGGACCGTATATGTCCGTTGCGTTACAAAGCCCGTCCCGCGGGTGAGCCGTTTGCACCTCCCCCGTTGCTCCCGGCCGTGTCATCAAGCGGTCACCTTGCGCCGCTATGCTCGCGGCCCATGTTGAAACTACATCGCCCCTACCTGCTGCTGGCCGCGCTCGGCCTGGCCCTGATGCCGCTACCCTATGCCCTGAACGGCGCGCTCAAGGCCGCGCACCTGTGGAAATGGCTGGACATCTTTTGCGAGGGCGGCACCGCCGCCATGGCCGGCATCTGGTTCCTGATCACGCTGAGCAGCCGTCCCGGCGGCCTGGTCACGCGGCTGCTGGCGCTCGGGCTGGCGGCCATCATGCTGGGCTCCTGGGCCGACTGCCTGGACGAGGTATACAGCGTGTCCAAGGACGCGCTGTGGGACAACTGGCTGGAGGCCCTGATGCCGCTGGGGATGCTGACCCTCACGGTTGGCATGTATCACTGGCGCCAGGAACAGTTCAGCCTCAACGAACACCTGCAAAAGCGCGAGCGCCTGTTCCGCGACCACCGCGCCTTCGACCGGCTGACGCAGCTGGCCGGCGCCGGCTACCTGCGCAGCCAGATCCGGCTGGAGCACGAACGCAATCCGTCGCAGCCCTGCGCGCTGGTGCTGCTGGACATAGACGGTTTCCACCGCATCAACCGCGCGCACGGGCAGAAGGAGGGCGACCGCGTGCTGCAGGCGGTGGGCCACATGCTGCTCCTGAACCTGCGCAACCAGGACCTGCTGTGCCGCTACGCGGGCGACCGCTACGCCTTGCTGCTGCCGGGCACGGACGCCGCGGAAGCCGACGAACTGGCGGCGCACCTGTGCGCCATGGTGGCGGGGATGCGGCACGCCGGGCGGCAAGGCCGGGTGCCGGTCAGCCTGCGCCACGCCTGCACGCTGGCCGACGGCGACCCGGAGGCGCTGCTGGCCAAGCTGTCCGGCACCGTGGACAGGGCCGCGCGGGCAAGCGCGCCGGACGGCCTTCCGTCGCGGGCGACGGCGTGATCACCTGCCTGGCGCCGGGCGAGGCCAGCATCGTGGCGGCGCACCAGCCGGCACTGGTGCTGGAATACGCCGCCAGCAGGGACTTGGCCGTGCCGGCCCTGTGGCGCGGCACCGGGCTCGATGGACCCGAGCCGCCGCCGGCGGACCTGCTGCTCGCGCCGCCGCAGTACCTGCAACTGCTGCAAAACGCCGCCCGCCTGCTGGACAGCCCGGACACCTCGTTCATGCTCGGACAGCAGATGCTGCCCGGCGAATACGGCCCCGCCAGCGGCGCGCTCCAGCACGCGGGCTCCCTGCGCGAGGCGCTGGGCCTGCTGGAGGACTGGCAACCCGTGCTGTCGCCATTGCTGCGCCCGCGCCTGAACGTGGAGGGCGGGCTGGCGGCGCTGTACTGGACGGACTGCCACGGCGCGCCTGGCGCGCTATCCCTGCTGGCGGAGATGCACATGACGGCCGTGGCGGCGATGTGCCGCTGGCTGGGCGGGGAACGTCTGCCTTGGCGCTTCTGTTTCAACCGCACGCGCCCGCGCCACACCGAGCAGCACGAGGTGCACTTGGGGCCGGAGCTGCGTTTCGACTGCCACCTGGACGCCATGCTGATCGACGCGGCATGGCTGGACCGGCCCTGGCCCGGCGCCAGCGCGGAGGTGGTGGCGGCGAACGTCCGCGCGGCGCGCGCGCTGCCGCCGCGGCTCCCCAGCCTGCCCACCGCGCTGTACGACTATCTGCTGGCGCGCGTGGGCGGCGCGCCGACCCTGGAGCGGGCCGCCGCCGATTTCGGTGTCAGCCCGGCGACCTTCAAGCGCCACCTGGCGCGCCACCACACGCACTTCCAGGCGGAGCTGGACCAGGTCCGCACCCATGTCGCGCTCTACCTGTTCCAGACGCGCGGCGCGGACAACGAGGCCGTCGCCCGCCACCTCGGCTTCCACGACGCCGCCAATTTCCGGCGCTCCTTCAAGCGCTGGACCGGTGTGACGCCCGGCCTGCTGCGCGACAGCCTGCTGGCGGCGCCGGCCTGAGGCGCGGGCTATCCGCTGCTCCCCACGCAGCCAGACCGTGACCGGCCGTCCCGCCCCCATGCGCGTTGTACAATGCGTCGTTCCCCCTCCCCGTCGCGGCGATGAAATTACGTACCCATTACTGGCTGCTCGCTTTCTGCATCGTGTTCCCGGTCGCCGTTTTCTGCAGCATCGCGCTGGATATGCTGCTGTCCTCGCAACGCGCGCAGTCGATGAACCATATCGAGGAAAGCGCGCGCTCGGCGGCGCTGGAGATCGACGCCGAGGTGCGCCGCGCGCAATCGGTGCTGCGCACGCTGGCCAATTCCCACGCGCTGGCGAGCGGCGACATGCGCCGCTTTTACGCGGAGGCCGGCGCCGCCAACGCCGGGGAGGGCGGCTGGATCATCCTGTACGACGGCGAGGGCCAGCAGTTGATCAACACCCGGCTGCCCTTCGGCGCCGATCTGCCCCGGCGGCCGGACGTCGACGTGCTGCGCAAGCAACTGGCCAGCGGGGCCGGCGTGGTGTCGGCCGTGAAGTGGGGCCCGAGCCTGAAGCGCCAGTTTGTCGCCGTCGAGCAGCCCATCACCACCGCGACCGGCGCCAGGCACGTGATCGCGCAGGCCTTCGCGCCGGAATACTTCACGCGCACCTTTTCCGGGCGGGCGATCCCGGCCAGCTGGCCGATCTGGGTCATCGACGGCAACGGCGCCCTCATCGCGCGGCGCGACAAGGGGGATGGGAAAACGGGCCACCCGGTGCCGGCGGCAGTGCTGGCCGCCGTGCGGGCGGCGCCGGCCGGCGCGCTGCGGCACGAGGCGCCCGACGGAACCGAGGTGTATGCCTATTTCGTCCATTCCGGCTTGTCCGACTGGGCCGTGATCGTGGGCGCGCCCGTGTCCGAGGTGGACGCGCGGGTGCTGGAGGGCATGTCGGTGGCCATCATCGGTTTCCTGATCGCGATCGTGGGGGCGGTGTCGCTGGGCGTGCACACCGGCCGGCGGCTGGTGCGCTTCGTGTCCGGCGCGTCGAACGCGGCGCGGGGGCTGGGCGGCGAGGCCGCCGTGGTCGGACTGCGGCATTCGAACATCGGCGAGATGGAGGCGCTGAACGAGGCGATACGCGAGGCGGACGCGCGCCTGCGCCGCGAGATGGCGTCGCGCACCAGGGCCGAACGCGAACGAAACGAATTGCTGGAGCGTGAGCGCGCGGCGCGCGAGACCGCCGAACAGCAGAACGCGGCCAAGGACGAGTTCCTGGCCATGCTGGGCCACGAGCTGCGCAACCCGCTGGCGGCCATCACCAGCGCGGTGGCGGTGCTGGACCACGCGAGCGTGCCGGGCATGCCGGCCGAGGCGGGCACGCGCGCCCGCGAGGTGCTGCGGCGCCAGACTTCGCACCTGGGTTCGCTGGTGGACGACTTGCTGGAGGTGAACCGCGCGCTGATGGGCAAGCTGGCGCTCAATTGCCAGCCGCTGGACTTGGCCGACGCCCTGCGCTGCTGCCTGGAGACGCTGCACGCCGGCGGCAGGCTGGCCGCGCACGGCTTGGAGGTGGCCGCCGCCAGCGCGCCGGTGCTGGCCGACGCGACGCGGCTGGCGCAGGTCATCGACAACATCCTCGACAACGCCATCAAATACAGCCCGCCCGCCACGCTGATACGCGTCGCCGTGGCGCGCGACGGCGACGCCGCCGTGCTGACGGTGCGCGACGAGGGCATGGGTATCGCGGCGGATCTGCTGCCGCATGTGTTCAAGGTGTTTGTGCAGGGCAAGCAGAGCTTGCAGCGGGTGCAGGGCGGCCTGGGGATCGGGCTCACCCTGGTGCGGCGGCTGGTGGAGATGCATGGCGGGACCATCGTCATCGCCAGCGCAGGGGCCAACCAGGGCACCACGGTCACCGTGCGGCTGCCGCTGAACGTGGCCGGCGAGGCCGGGGCGGGCAACGCGGGCAAGGGGGATCTTACGGCTGCTCCAGACAACGCGGCCGGGGCGGATTTTACGACTGTTGTGGCTGTTGCGGCTGGCACGGATGGCGGGATCCACGCGGGCAAGGCGGAGACCGCGGCCGGTGAGGCCGCAACGGGCAATGCGGTCGTGGGTGCGGTGCGCGACGTGGCGCCGTCGGCGTGGTGGCGCTAAGGGCCCGCGGGCCCCGGCCTACAGGTGGAACAACTGGCTGTAAATACGCGCCGCCATCAGTCCGGTGGGCTGGTGCTGCGCGGCCGGCGACATCAGCCGCGACAGCGTCGACATCGCCTCCTCCTTGCTGTCGGACGCGGCCAGCCGCGCCTCCAGCAGCCGCAGCTCGCTGCCGATCGCCTCCCACGCGTGCTCGTCGGCGGGGAAGTGGTGGCGGATCACTGGCCGGTCGTGCAAGCGCGTCTCGGCCGGCGCGTAGCTCGCGGCGCGCGGCGGCGGCGCGTCCAGCGGGTCGCGCGGCGGCATCACCGCCTGCGGACCCGGCGTGGCGGCGGGCAGCGGCAGTTGCGCCACCAGCGCGTGCAGCTTGAATCCCTCGTCCACGCCGCGGTAAAAGGTGACGGGATCGGCCACGCGCGCCATGATGCCGCGCAGGCTGAACAGCGCGGACGGCCCGCTGCCGGCCGCCTGGCCCGGCTCGGCGAAGGCGTCCGCGTCGATGCCCATTTCGTTCAATTCATAACGCGCCACCAGCAGGGCGGTGCAGGGTTGCTGCCGCGCGATGTTGTAGCCGATCAGCTCCGGCAGGTAGGCGTCGCAGTGCTGCGCCAGCGCCAGTTCGACCGCCGCGCCGCGGTAGCAGGCCTCCGGCAAGTCCTGCACCAGCGGGCATCCGTTGGATTCCAACAACGCCTGGTAGCGCAGGTATTGGTTGTTGGCAGGCACGCCGTCGCCCAGCAATTCCAGATAGCTGCCTATCATGGGCTGGAAGTCCATGTCGTTCCAGCGTCCGATCACGCCATACAGCGAGGCGCCGGCCGTCAGCCGGGCCGGGGCGGCGGCGCCCAGGAATTGACGCGCCTGCGCAACATTGGCGAAGTGCCGGCGCGGCGCGCCGTCGTCGCGTTCGCACTGGTAGCGCCGGTAGGCCGCCAGCGCGCCCTCGGCCTCGCGTCCCAGCCAATCGCCCAGCAATTCATAGTGCGGAGGCAGGCCGTCCGCCCGCGCCGCCGCCTGGTTCAGCTGCCTGCCCAGGTAGTGTTCGGCGTCGGCGGCCCAGGCCGTGTCGCTGTGTCCCGCCAGGGTGGTGTAGATGCGCCGCGTCGCATCCTGGTTGAGGGCGGCAACGTTGTTCTGCATGGCTGTCTCGACAATGTAGTTTTTTCCAGTATGCAAAATAGTGCTTTCCATGCGTAGCGGCCAGCAACCCGCCCACTTGTAAGACTACGCTGACAATGGCAAAAAATCATGTAAAAAAGTAACACTATGATGTAGCGGTGGTACACTTCAATGATGGCAGTCAACGTTTGGCTGCGTTGTCTAACGCATCACAGGTGTCACATCATGGAACTGCAACCTCTCGCTACCGAACACGCCACCATTTTGCGCCCGGAAGGCCGCATCGACCACACCCACGCCGACGCCTTCAAGCAGGCGCTCGATTCCCACCTGGGCGATTGCAAGGCGGGCGGTTGCCGCCTGGTGATTGACCTGGGCGGCGTCACCTACATCAGCAGCATCGGTTTGCGCGCGCTCATGCTCGCCATTAAACAGGTAAAAGCCCAGGGAGGGCGCATGGTATTGGCCGGCATGACGCCGCTGGTGCTGGAAGTGTTCAAAATCAGCCGCTTCGACATGCTGTTCGAGATATTCCCCGACCAGGATGCGGCCTTGGCCGCGCTGGCGGCGGCATGAAGGCGCGCATCTGGGGCGCAAGGGGCTCGCTGCCCGTTGCGTTGACGCACAAGCAGATCCGCGCCAAGCTGGTCACCGCGCTCGAGGGCGCCATCGGCCGCGGCCTGGACGACAGCGCCAAGATCGCCGACTACATCGACAACCACCTGGGCTTCGAGGTGCGCGGCACCTTCGGCGGCCATTCCAGCTGCGTCGAGGTGGAGGCGTGGGACCCGGACACCACCCAGGAACACGTGATCCTGGACATGGGCAGCGGCGTGCGGCCGCTGGGCGGCTCCAAGCTGGCCAAGTACGGCCCGGGCAAGCCGCAGACCTACCACGTGTTCATGTCCCACCTGCACTGGGACCACATCATGGGCTTCCCCTTCTTCACGCCGGCCTACATCCCGGGCAACCGCATCGTCATCCACGGCTGCCACGCGGAGCTGGAGCGGGCCTTCCGCCGCCAGCAGGAGGCGATCAGCTTCCCGGTGACGTTCGACCAGCTGGGCGCGAAGATCGAGTTCCGCCAGATGGAGCCGGGCGTGCCGGTCGAGATCAACGGCCTGCGCGTGACGGCCAAGCTGCAGCTGCACGCGGGCGACTCCTACGGCTACCGGCTGGAGCACGGCGGCCAGACGCTGATCTACAGCACCGATTCCGAGCACAAGCTGGAGGACGAGGCCGAACGCCAGGCCTTCGTCGACTTCTTCCGCGACGCCGACCTGGTGATCTTCGACGCCATGTATTCGCTGGCCGACGCCATCTCCGTGAAGGCGGACTGGGGCCACTCGAGCAACGTGGTGGGCGTGGAGCTGTGCCAGCTGGCGCGGGCGCGCCGCCTGTGCCTGTTCCACCACGAGCCGATCTACGACGACGCCCAGATCGCGCGCGTGCTGGCCGAGACCCGGCGCTACGCCGAGATCACCGGCGAGGCGCCGCTGGAGGTGCTGGCCGCCTACGACGGCATGGAAATCGACCTTTGACCACGGCGGCTCCGCCGTCCCCGACATGCAGCGCTACCTGAATTACCTGCCGGCCGGCCTGCGCGTGCGCGGCCGGCCCACCGCCTTGCTGCTGACGCTGCTGTTCGGCATCATGCTGACCTCCACCGGCGACGGCCTGCTGCCCGGCCTGCGCCTGGCGCTGTTCGACGGCTACCAGCGGCTGATGCCGCGCGCGCGCGAGGCCGCGCCGGTGCAGATCGTCGCCATCGACGAGGCCGCGCTGAAGCGCTACGGCCAATGGCCATGGCCGCGCACCCGCCTGGCCGAACTGATCGAGCGCATGGGCGAGCTGGAGCCGCTGGCCATCGGCCTGGACATCTTCATGCCCGAATCGGACCTGACCTCGCCCGAGGCGCTGGCGGCCCGCCTGCCGGAGGGCCAGGAGGGGCTGAAGGCGGCGCTGACGGCCATGCCGCACTACGACGACTTGCTCGCCAGCACCATCCGGCGCCACCCCATCGTGCTGGGCGCGGCCGGCTTCGCCGTGCCCATGCCCGGCTCCACCACCGCCGTGCGCGCCTGGCCGGTGCTCACCACCGGCGGCCAGGCGCAGCCCCACGTGACCCAGTTCCCGCAGGCGCTGGCCAGCCTGCCCGCGCTGCAGGCGGCCGCCAGCGGCCAGGGCCTGCTCACCACCACGCTGGAGCATGGCGTGGTGCGGCGCGTGCCGCTGGTGGCGGCGGTGGGCGAATCGCTGCTGCCGTCGCTGTCGCTGGAACTGCTGCGCGTGACCACCCGCATGCCGGCCGTGACCCTGGAGGTCGGCGGCGGCGGCGTGAAGAACGTGTCGATCGGCGAGCTGGTGATCCCCACCCAGCCCAAGGGCGACGTGTGGGTGCATTACAGCCGGCCCGCGTACGACCGCTACGTGTCGGCGCTGGACGTGATGGAAAAGCGCGTCTCGCCCGAGCTGCTGGCCAACAAGATCGTCATCGTCGCGTTCACCGGCCTGGGCCTGATGGACTTCAAGACCAACGCCCGCGGCGACTTCATGCCCGGCGTGGACGTGCACGCGCAGCTGATCGAAAGCTTCTTCGACGGCCGCTTCCTGCAGCGTCCGGACTGGATGCGCTGGGCCGAGTCGGCCGCGCTGGTGATGTGCAGCCTGTTGCTGATCTGGATATTGCCGCGCCTGCCGCTGCGCACCGCGGTCTTCGTCGGCCTGGGGTTGTCGGTGGCGCTGTTCGGCGGCGGCGCGGCGGCCTTCGCCTACGGCGGCCTGCTGTTCGACGCGGCGGGCGTGTGGCTGGCCATGTTCGCCACCAGCATCAGCCTGCTGGCCAGCCTGTTCGTCAACGAGGTGCACGAGCGGCGCCGCAGCGACCGTTCGCTGCAGATGGTGCGCGAAACCGCCGCCAAGACGGCCGGTGAATTGAACGCGGCGCGCCGCATCCAGATGGCCAGCCTGCCGGTGCCCGCCGTGGCCTTCCCCGGCGAGGGACGCTTCACCGTGGCGGCGCTGCTGGAGCCGGCCAAGGAGGTCGGCGGCGACCTGTACGACTTCTTCCCGCTGGACCGGCGCCGCGTGCTGTTCCTGATCGGCGACGTGTCCGGCAAGGGGCTGCCGGCCAGCCTGTTCATGGTGGTGGCCAAGGCCCTGTCCAAGAGCATCGCGCTGCGCGACGCGGCCGGCGAACCCGATCTGAGCGACATCGTCAGCCGCGCCAACCGCGAGCTGTTGCGGGAAAACCCGGAGATGCTGTTCGTGACCGCCATCGCCGGCATCCTCGACGCCGACACGGGCGAACTCCTGCTGTGCAACGCCGGCCACGACGCGCCGCGGCTGGTGCACAGCGACGGCGAGCTGGAACGCATGCTGCCGGCCGACGGCCCGCCGCTGTGCGTGCTGGACGATTTCGAGTACCCGGTCCAGCACTACCAGCTGCGGCCCGGCGACAGCTTGTGCCTGACCACGGACGGCATCTCCGAGGCCATGGACGAGCAGGGCACGCTGTACGGCGTCGAGCGGCTGGACGCGCTGCTGGCGCGCACCCACGGCCTGGGGCCCGAGGCGCTGGTGGCGGCCGTGCGCGAGGACGTGCGCACCCACGTGGGCGCGGCCGAGCCGTCGGACGACCTCACGCTGCTGGTGGTGCGCTGGAACGGCTTCCGGGAGCCGACTTAGCCGGCCTGGCCGGCCGGCGGTCCGGTTCGCCCGGGCCGCGCTCCGCAAGCCGGATACGCACGCCGGAGGCATGCGCCGGCGCCCCTTAGCGGACGCGGATCTCCACGCGGCGGTTGCGCTGTTCGGCCTTGCCGTCGGAGGTCGCCACCACCGGCTCGCGCTCGCCGCGGCCGGACACGCTGATGCTGTCGGCCGGCACGCCGGCCTCGATCAGCAGCAGCTTCACGTGTTCGGCCCGCTTCAGCGACAGCGCGTCGTTGAAGGCGGCGGTGTCGACCCGGTCGGTGTGGCCGATGACGATCACTTCCGGGGCCGGGCGCCGCGACATGTCCGCCTTGATCTGCGCCAGGCGGGCGGCCGACTCGGGTATCAGGTTCTCGGTCCCGGTCTCGAAGTACACGGTGAACACGGCGGCGCCCTGGGGCAGGGCGGCCAGCGTGGCGGCGTAACGGGCGCGCACCTCGGCGGCGTTTTCGGCGCCGGCGCTGATCGCCTGCGAGCGGTCCACGGCGGCGCTCTGGTAGGGGCGGTCCAGCACCGCCTCGCCCTTGGCCGAGGTGACCACCACGGCGCTGGGCCGGCCGTCCTGGCTGGGCAGCAGCGTGATGCGCTCGGCGGGACCGGAATTATGCTGGGAGATGGCGGCGATGAGACAGACGATCCAGACCAACGCTCCCATCATTGCTCCCCGACTTCAATCACGAACTCGGTGCCGCGCACGCCCAGCACGGTGCTGGGCGTGGTGAACTTGACGGCGCCGGGCGATTGCTTGGCCAGCTTGCCCGAAATGACGGCCAGCGTGCCGCGCTTGACGGAGGCGTCCAGCGCGCCGGCGTGGGTGGTGCTGTCGAAGGCGAACTTGTCCAGCGCCAGCGTGGTGTTCGGCCCCAGGGCCAGCAGCGTCTCGTCGCGCAGCGTGATGCCGGCGCTGCCGTCCACGCCGGTCACGATGCGGTCGCTGGGCAGCACGGTGGCGCCCACCGGACCGGCCATTTTCCGGCCCTCGCGCTCGATGGTGACGCTGCCCTTAGAGGTTTTGATGACCCCGGCGGGGTTGGCGGACGCCGCGTGGGCCGCCGGCATCGCGAAAACGCCACAGGCGGCCAGCATCGCTGTAACAGTTTGTATTTTTATTGTGCTCATGATCACCCCCAACTATAGACATTCCGATAATATGCTCGAATGGAACAAAAAGGAACCAGTAGCACCGAAAGCGGGATAAATATTGGCACGCGTTTCGAAGCCAGGCTGGCGCTCGTCCCGGTGGTGATGGAGCTGGTGGCGGCGCAGATGCGGCACGCCGGCGCCGAGCCGGACGCGGTGCTGCGCGCCGAGCTGATACTGGAGGAATTGTTCCGCAACAGCGTGCTGCACGGCTATGGCGGCGACAGCGACAAGCCGGTCTGGGTCGCGGCCCACGCCACCGGCTTCTGCTACGAGGACGAGGCGCCGGCCTTCAATCCGCTGGCCGAGCGCCGCGCCGCGCAGGAACCGAACCCCGATCTGCCGATCGAGGACCAGCCGATAGGCGGCGCCGGACTGTTGCTGATAAAAGACATGGCGCGTAGCGCCGACTATCAGCGCTCCCACGGCCGCAACCGTCTGTTCTTCGAGGTCTGAGCCGGGTCTCAGAACTTGGTGAACTGCGTCTCGTCCAACTGCCCGCCGCCGGCCGCCAGTTGGGCGACGCGGACGGGACGGCCCTTGACCAGCGTTGGCTTGCCACCCTTGCCACCTTTACGCTGCGGCGCCTCCGTCTCGCCGCCGTAGCGCTTGAACATCGCCATCAGCTGCGCCAGCTGGTCGGCCTGGGCGCTCATTTCCTCCGATGTGGCGGCCAGTTCCTCCGAGCTGGCGGCGTTGAGCTGGGTGGTCTGGCTCAGCTGGCCCACCGCGCCGTTGATCTGCCGCACACCGGACGACTGCTCCTCCGACGCCGCCGCGATCTCCTGCACCAGGTCCGAGGTCTTGCGGATGTTCGGCACCATGGCGTCCAGCAGCAAGCCCGCCTCGTCGGCCAGGTGCACGCTGTTGGCGGCCACCTGGCCGATTTCCTGCGCCGCCACCTGGCTGCGCTCGGCCAGCTTGCGCACCTCGGCGGCGACCACCGCGAAGCCGCGGCCGTGCTCGTGGGCGCGGGCGGCCTCGATCGCCGCGTTCAGCGCCAGCAGGTTGGTCTGGTAGGCGATATCGTCGATGATGCTGACTTTTTTGGCGATTTCGCGCATGGCCGCGGCGGTGGCCTTGACCACCTCGCCGCCCTTGGCCGCCTCCCGCGCCGCCTGGGTGGCGATGCCGTCGGTGACCCTGGCGTTTTCCGCGTTCTGGGTGATGGAGGCCGTCATCTCCTCGATGGAGGCGCTGGTCTCCTCGACGCTGGCGGCCTGCTCGCTGGAGGCCTGCGACAGCGAACCGGCCGTCGCGCTCACTTCCTGCGAGGCGCCGGCCAGCACCGCCACCACGTGCTGCACGTCGCGCACGATGCCGCCCAGGCTGCGCGAAATCCACACCGCCAGCACGCAGCCCAGTACCGCGATGATGGTCGCGAAGGACAGGATCCAGCGCTTGGCCGTCTCGGTGATGTCGCGCATCTGCGCCGAGGCGGCGCGGGTCTCGGTGGCGTTCAGCGCCAGCAGCTTCTCGCTGGCGCTGCTGATGGCCGCGTCGGCGCCCTTGGCCGCCTTGTCCAGCTCCGCGATGCCGGCGCCTTTCTCGCGCATGGCTTCCAGGTTGGCGATGTGGCCGGCGTAGTCCTTGGTGGCCGTCGCGATGTCGCCGAGCAGCGCCTGTTCCTGGGACGAGTGCGCGCCGCTGGCCTGGTAGGCCGCCAGGCTCTTTTCGATGTCGGCCAGGTCGCCGCGGAATTTGACGGCGTTGTCGCCGCCGCGCAGGATGTAATTCTTGAAATGGTGCACCGCGTGGCCGTGGGCGCTCACGATGTCGAGCACGGCGTCCTTGCGGGCCAGGGTGACGGTCTCGAAACTGTTCCAGTTGCTGTGCATGTTGGCCAGGTTGGCGAAGGCCAGCCCGCCCAGCAAAATGACCATCACGACGATGCCGCCCAGACCCCAATGCAAGCGCGTTTCCATTCTCATCTGTTTCAGCATGACCCGCTCCTATCGATGCCGCCCCGGCTAGGCGTTGGTTCATTGTGACGGATTTGCGCGCGGCGATTCTCTCGAAAACTCACATGGCCAAATACTTCAGGCCGGAACCGTATCCACCACGCAACAATTTCGTCCCTGCCGTTTCGCCGCGTACAGGGCGGTGTCGGCGCGGGCGACCAGGCTGGCCTGGGTCTCGCCGTCGCCGTTGTACAGCGCCACGCCCAGGCTGGTGGTGACGACCATGGTGCCGTCCTCGATCGCCATCTCCTCGCGCACGGCGGCGATGATCTTGCCGGCCAGCGCGGCGGCCTCGGTGCCGTCGCTGAGGTGCTCGAACACGATGACGAACTCGTCGCCCGCCAGCCGCGCCACCAGGTCGGTGGCGCGCACGGAGCGCAGCAGGCGGCTGGAAAACTCCTTGAGCACGGCGTCGCCGGCGCCGTGGCCGAGGGTGTCGTTGATGGCCTTGAAGTTGTCGATGTCCAGGTAGGCCAGCGCCATCGCGCCGCCCTGGCGCTTGCTGCGGTCCATGGCCTGGCCCAGCACCTCCTCGAAGCGGCGCCGGTTGGGGATGCCGGTCAGGGTGTCCAGCCGCGCCAGCTCGTTGAGCTGCCGCTCCACGGCCTTCAGGCGGCTCACGTCGTTGTTCAGGGCGTACACGCCGGCCACGCCGCCGTCGGGCCGCTGGTCCGGCACGAAGGTGGTTTCCAGCGTGCGCACCTCGCCGTGCAGCAGCGCGCGCAGTTCGAAGTTGACCACCTCGCCGCGGAAGGCGCGCTCCAGGTAGGGCTTGATCTTGGCGTATTGCCGCTCGCCCAGCACGTCCAGCAGGGGCCGCGCCGCGAGCGTCGCCGGATCGACGCCCAGCCAGCTCTGGTAGGTCGCGTTGCCGAAACGCATGCGGTGCTCGCTGTCCACGTAGGAGATCAGCGCCGGCAGGTGGTCGGTGATCAGCTTCAGGCGCTTTTCGCTGGCCGCCTGCGTCAGCTCGGCGTTCTTGCGCTGCGTGATGTCCATGGCGAACAGGTAGAAACCGGCCACTTCGCCGTCGCCGCCGATGTCGGGCACCAGGTCTATCATCAGGTGCAGCTGGCTGCCCAGTTCCACCCGCTCGCGCTCGACTCGGATGCGCTCGCCGCGCAGGGCGGCGTCCAGCTTGTCCTGCCAGTCGGCCGCCACCTCGGCGCCGAACACCTCGGCCATGGTCTTGCCCAGCATGGCGCGCGGGTCCTTGCCCAGCAGGTACTGGTAATGCTCGTTGGTGAAGCGGTAGCGCAGGTCGCGGTCGATATAGGCCACCAGGGCCGGGATGCTGTCGGCGATCACGCGCGCGCGCCGCTCGCCGGCGGCGATCCGTTCCTCGTAGGCGACGCGCTCGGACACGTCGTGCAGGAAGGCGGTGGCCAGGAAGCCGCCGCCGTGCGGCACCGAGCCCAGCGACAGCTCGACCGGGATCTCGTGGCCGTCGCGGTGCAGCGCCGTCACGCGCACGCGGGTGTTGACGATGGGGCCCTCGCCGGTGCGGGCGAAGTGCCGCATGCCGGCGTTGTGGGCCTCGCGCATCTTGTGCGGCACGATCAGCCCGGCCACGCCGCGGCCCACGGCCTCGTCGCGGGTCCAGCCGAAGGTCTGCTCGGCCTGCGCGTTCCATTCGGTGATGTTGCCGTCCGAATCGCTGCTGACGAAGGCGTCCGGCGCGTGCTCGAGGATGTTGCGCACCAAGGTCTCGCTGTCGCGGGTGCGCTGCTCGGCGGCGGCGCGTTCGGCCATCAGCGCGTGCAGGGTGTCGCCCAGTTCGCCGATCTCGTCCCGGCGGCTGGTGCGCAGCGCGGCCAGGTCGGAATCGCCCTGGCGGATGCGGGCCAGGCTGCCGCGCAGCCTCTCCAGCGGCGCCATCAGGCGGGCGATCGCCAGCCAGGCCACCACGCCGGCGACGGCGGCGAAGGCCGTGGCGGCCAGCATCGCCTGCCGCCGCAGCGCGCGCATGGGCGCCATCGCCTCGGCCGTGGGATAGCGGGCGCCGACGATCCACTGCGTGGTGCGCAGGCGGCGGTAGGCGTAGATGCCCGGCTCGCCGTCCTTGTTCTGCGCCTCGGTCCAGCCCTCGAAGCCGGCCAGCGCCATGTCGGTGGCCTTGTTGGTGCCGGGACGGGCGTGGATGTGCTGCAGCAGCCGGCTGGGGGTGGGGTGGTGGATCAGGATGCCGCCCGCCGTCATGATGAACATGAAACCGGTCTGCCCCGGCTTGAGTGCGTTGATGGGACCGAAGAAGTCCGATTTCTGCAGGTCGATGCTGCCGGTGATGACGAAGGCGACGTCGCCGGCGCTGTCCAGCACCGGCTGGGTCAGCAGCACCACGGGCCGGCCGGAGATGCGGCTGATGAAGGGCGCCGAGATCAGGCCTTTCCTGGTCTTGAGGGTCTGCTCGAAATAGGGGCGGGCGTTGGCGCTGACGCTGTTCTCGTTCAGGTCCGGACGCAGCGTGGCGACCATCGCGCCGTTCCGGTCGAAGGCGACGATGTTGAAGAACTCGCCATGCACGGCCGGGCGCGCCTTGAGCGCGGTCTGCAGCGCGGCCGGATCGGTGTGGATGCCGACGGGCAGGCCTTCTGGCAGCGTGGCGAGGATGGCGCGCTTGGCTTCGAGCTGCTCGTCGACATAGGCGGCGGCGCTGGACAGGACGGCGTATTGCTGGGTGCCGATCACGGCCTTCATGTCGCGCTCGGCCAGCATCAGGGCCACGCTGGTGACGATGGTGGTGGCGGCCAGCACAAGCAGGATGACGACGGTCGTCATCCGGGATTTCAAGGTACGAGGAAGGAAACCCTTTATGGCCATTAGTTATCTACCTGTCATTTCTTTAGGCAGGAGTATTGCACACCCGGGGGGCGCTAGCCATGGCTATTTTGGGACGTTGCCAAGTAGGCAAATCGCGGCGCCTGCCCTACAATTGCTGTACCGCACAACAACCAGGCGCCATCACGTGATTTCCAAGCCCGCAATCCTGGCGGTTTCCGCCGCCGTGGCGGCCGCCATCGCCGGCGGCTACCACCTGTCCCGCCGTCCCGCCCAGCCGCCTTCCGCCCCGTCCACCCAATCGGCGGCCGCGCCGGCGGCGCTTCGGCAGACCGACGCCCTGGCGTCCCAGCTCAAGGACATCCTGGCCGCCTACCGCAAGACCATCGTGCTGCTGGCCGACGAACAGGGCATGACGCCGGGGGAGCGGGCGCAGGCCACGGCGGTGGGGCAGGGCCTGTTCCACGACAACCAGGAGCGCATCGCCCAGGCCGACGCGGCGCTGGCCGCGCTGGCGGGATCGGGCGGCGCGGAACGCCACGGCAAGCTGGCCGCGCTGCTGGACTATATAGAAGCCGATCCCGCGCTCTACGACGCGGACCGCCTGGCATTCCGCGAACTGCTGCAGTCGCTGCAGGGGCATGTGGCGCGCGACAGCTCGCTGCCCGCCATCAAGCTGCACAAGCGCATCTCGGAGGACATGGACGCGCTGGCCGAGATCGAGCGCAACTACGACAAGGAGATCCGCCAGATCTTCGGGCGCTACGAACAGCGCGGCATCGCGCTCAAGCGCGAGCGCTGGGACGACTATGTCGCGCACCTGAAAAAGCTGTACAGCCGCGAGGCCATCCTCAAGGAATACGGCGTGGTGATGCCCTACCAGGGACCGCAGCCGGGCGGCGAACCGGCGCCGGCGCCGCCGGCGGCGGACACCGGCAAGGCCGAGGAGGGCGAGATCTTCGGCACCTCGCTGCCGAAAAAGACGGTGGTGCTGACCTTCGACGACGGCCCGCACAAGCGCTACAGCGAGGAGATCGGCGCCATCCTCAAGCAGTACGGCGTGCCCGCCGTGTTCTTCAACGTGGGCCGCAACCTGGGCAGCCTGGACGAGGCCCGCAAGCCCAAGCTGAACGGCGGCGCGGAGGTCAGCCGCAAACTGAAGGCGGCAGGCTACACGCTGGCCAACCACAGCTTCAGCCACGCGCAGTTGTCCAAGCAGACCGGCGGCAAGCTGCAGGCCGAGATCCTCGACACCGACGTGCTGCTGAAGGCCATCGACGCCGACCGCTCGCCGCTGTTCCGCTTCCCCTACGGCGCCCGCAACAGCGAGGGCATGGCCGCGCTGGACCAGGCCAGGCTGAAATCCGTGATGTGGAACATCGACTCGCTGGATTGGGCCGACCCCGTGCCCAGCTCGATCGCCGACCGCGTGCTGAAAACGGTGGACAAGGAAGGGCGCGGCATCATCCTGTTCCATGACATCCACGAGCGCACCGTGAAGGCGCTGCCCGCCATCCTGGACCGGCTGGTGGCCGAGGGCTACCAGTTCGCGGGCTGGGACGGCAGCCGCTTCAAGGTGGCCGGCTCCGCGTCCGCGCCGGAGGCCGCGCCGGTGGCGGCGGGCTACGGCAATTCCTGGGCCATCGTGGTCGGCATCGACGACTACGCCAAATGGCCCAAGCTGCAGTACGCGGTGCGCGACGCGCAAGGCGTGCGCCAGACGCTGATCGACAAATTCGGCTTCGCGGCCGAGCGCGTGGTGACGCTGAAGAACGGCGAGGCCACCCGCAATGGCATCCTCGGCGCCTTCCACGACAAGCTGGCCCATGGCGGCGTGCAGCGCAACGACCGCATCTTCGTGTTCTTCGCCGGCCATGGCGCCACGCGCAAGCTCAGTTCCGGGCGCGACCTGGGCTACATCGTGCCGGTGGACGCGGATCCGAACCAGCTCGCGACCGACGCGATTCCGATGACGGAGATCCAGAACATCGCCGAAAGCCTGAACGCCAAGCACGTGCTGTTCGTGATGGACGCCTGCTACAGCGGGTTGGGATTGACGCGCGGCGGCGGCTCGGCCTCCTTCCTGCGCGACAACGCCAAGCGCATCGGCCGGCAGATGCTCACAGCCGGCGGCGGCGACCAACTGGTGGCCGATGGCGGCCCGAACGGCCACTCGGTCTTCACCTGGACCTTGCTGCAAGGCTTGGGCGGCAAGGGCGACTTGAATGGCGATGGCCTCATCACCGCCACCGAGCTGGCGGCCTACGTGGCGCCGGCCGTGGCGGGTGTCTCCAGCCAGACGCCGGCCTTCGGCAGCCTGCCCGGGTCGGAGGGCGGCGACTTCGTGTTCGAGCTGCCCGCGGAGACCGAATTCCTGGGCGCGGCCACCGCGCAGCTGTCCAACGACGCGATCGCGATGAACTCGCGGCTGGAGGCGTCCGGGCAACCTGCCGCCGCGCAGATCGCAGCCGCGCAGGCGCCCGCGGCGCGGCCGGTTCCCGTCACCGTGAAAGACCTGCAAGGCAACGAGCAAAAGATCATCCCGCCCGCCGCCGTCCCGGTGTCGGCCCGCCTGCTGGCCCAGCGCGCCAACGACCGGGGCCTGCAGCTGTACAAGGAGAAGCAGTATGCCGCGGCGGAGGCGCAGTTCACCGAAGCCCTCAAGCTGCGCACCGATTTCGCGCTGGCCGCGAACAACCTCGGCTTCGTGTTCTATAAACAGGACCGCTACAAGGAGGCCGCGCGCTGGTTTGAAAACACCATCCGCATAGACCCCTCGCGCGCCATCGCTTACCTGAACCTGGGCGACGCCAGCGCGCGCTCCGGCGACACGGCCCGCGCCAAGTCCGCCTACAACACCTATCTCGCGTTGGCGCCGGCCGGCGGCGGCGCCGCGTACGCGAAACAACAGTTGGAGAAGCTGTAATGGCGCATTTCCACCTGGCCTGGGAACTGGGCGGCGGGCTGGGACACGCCGGCCGGTTGAAAATGATCGCCCAGGCCCTGCTGGCGCGCGGCCACCAGGTCAGCCTGGGCCTGCGCGACCTGGGCCAGACCTACAACGTGCTGGCGGACCTGGACGTGGCCAAGTTCCAGGCCCCCGTGTGGCTGCACCGCACCGAGGGCATGCCGCCCAACCAGGCCAGCCTGGCCGAGGTCTTGCTGACCTGCGGCTACCTGGAGCCGCGCGGCTTGGCGGGAATGGTCGATGGATGGCGCTCGCTGTTCACCCAGCTGAAGCCGGACCTGCTGGTGGCCGATTACGCCCCCACCGCGATCCTGGCCGCCCGCACCATGGGCATGCGCAGCGCGTCCATTGGCATCGCGTTCTCCAGCCCGCCGCCGCGCCAGCCGCTGCCATGCCTGCGCGACTGGGAGGGCATACCGCCCCAGCGGCTGGCGTCCGCCGAGGCGCGCGTGCTGAAGGTGGCCAACGGCGTGCTGTCGCATCATCGCGCCGCGCCGTTCGCCTGGGCCGCCGACCTGCTGCTGGGCGACGCGCAGTTGCTGAACTCGTGGCCGGAACTGGACCAGTATGGGCGCCCGCCATCCTCGGTGGCCTGGCACGGACCCCTTTTCCTGCCGAGCACCGGCGTGAAGCCGCAATGGCCGGTCGGCGAGGGGCCGCTGGTGTTCGCCTATTTGCGGACTGTCGATCCCAATCACGCCGCGGTGCTGGCCGCGCTGGCGCGGGAGCCTTGCCGCGTGCTGTGCTATCTGCCGGAAGTGGCGGCGGGCAGGGCGCCGCCGGTGATGTCGCCGAACATCGCCTACGCCAGCGGCCCGGTCGCCATGGGGGACGCGCTGGCGGCGGCGCAGCTGTTCGTGACGCACGCCGGGGATTCCACCGCCCAGGCGCTGCTGGCCGGCGTGCCGGTGATGATGCTGCCCATGCAGCTGGAACAGTTCCTGACCGCGCGCCGGATCGCGGCGGCGGGCATGGGCGTCAACACCGCCGCATTGCCGCCGCCCTCGGACTGGGGCAAGGCCGTGCGGCACATGTTGTCCACGCCGGATTACGCCGCCGCCGCGCAAGCCTTCGCCGCCCGGCACGCCGGATACACCGCGGCCAAGGGCGCCGCCGACATGGCGCTGACTCTCGAGGATTTGGCGCGCGTGCACTAGACCAGCAGCACGTGTCCGCGGCGGATGGACGCAATGGCCAGCGCCGCGAGAATGAGTGCGGTGGCGATGCCAAACGTCAGCCGCATGCCGGCCGCCGCGGCCACCGTGACGGCCACCCCGTCCGCCGATCCCAGCGCGTACACCGCGCCCATGACCGAGGCCCCCGTGACCAGCCCCAGATTGCGCGACAGGTTGAGCAGGCCGGAGACGACGCCTCGCCGCTCCGGCAGAACGTCCGCCATGACTGCCGTGTTGTTGGCCGCCTGCAGCAGCGCGTAACCGGCGGTGACGACGGCGAGCGGCGCGATATACCCGGCCACGCCGTGCGCCGCCGCGATGGTCGCCAGCAGCGCCGCCCCGGTGGCCATGGCCATCAAACCGGCGATGGCCGCGCGGCCGGCGCCGAAGCGGTCCACCAGCCACCCCGCCGGCACACCCGCGAGCGCGGCGACGATCGGGCCGGTGGACATGACGAGCCCGACCCGCGCCGCGTCCAGCGCCAGCGCTCCGGACAGGTAGAAGGGTCCGACCACCAGCGTTGCCATCACCACGGTGGTGGCCAGCGCGCTCATGGCGAAGCCCGCCTTCAAGACCGGGTCGCGAAACATCGCCAGCGGTATCAGCGGCGATGCCGATTTGGCCTCCGCCCGCATGAACAGTCCGGCGCCGCACAGGGCCGCGCCCAGCAAGCCCGCGTTGATGGCGCCGAAACCGCCGTGTCCCACCGTCATGGCGAGGGCGTAGGCGGCCAGCGTCAAGGCAAGCAACAGCGTGCCGGCGTGATCGAATTCCGGGCGCCCGGTCCTTGGCCCGTCCGCCGGAAGGAAACGGTACGCCAGGACCAGTGCGAGCGCGCCCAGCGGCACGCAGACCTGGAAGAGCGCGGGCCAGCCGAACCAGGCGATCAGCGCGCCGCCCAGCGTGGGACCGAGCGCTGTGCCGACGGCGGACATGGTGCCCAGCAGCCCCATGGCGCCGCCCGTCTTCTCCTTGGGCACGGCGCCGGCGACAAACGCCATGGTCAGCGCCATCATGACGGCCGCCCCGGCGCCCTGGATGGCGCGCGCCGCGATCAGCAGCGCAAGCGACGGCGCGAGGGCGCACATGGCGGAGCCGGCGGTGAACACGGAGATGCCGCCGAGCATCAAACGGCGGCGGCCGACGAGGTCGCCGAGCCGTCCCGCGCCGACCACCAGGCTGGTCACCGTGAGCAGGTAGGCCAGCACCACCCACTGGACTTGCTGGAACGGGGCCTCGAAGGCCCGCGCCAGCGTGGGCAGGCCGACGTTGGCGATGCTGGTGCCCAGCGAGGACAGCAGCATGGACAGGGCGAGGCTGGCCAGCGTCCAGCGCACAGAAGGCGCGCTTTTGGAGCTTGCCGCCGCCGTGCCGGCTTGGTTTGCGATGATGGGTTTCAAGGGAGGTCCTTCTTGTGGGTACACTCCTTCGAACATTACGCCGCCACGTGGCATGGCGGAAGACGCAGCATTTGCACTTTATACGTGCATTAGACGCCATATCAGGAATTGGCGCGTTACAATCCGGCATGTCCATCCCTGATCTCAACCTGCTGATCACCCTCGACGCCGTGCTGGCCGAGGGCAGCGTCGCGGGCGCTGCCCGGCGCTTGCGGCTCAGCCCATCCGCGATGAGCCGGGCGCTGGCGCGTTTGCGGGACACCACGGGCGATCCGCTGCTGGTGAGGGCGGGGCGCGGCCTGGTTCCGACGCCCCGCGCGCTGGAACTACGCGAACGCGTCGGCCCGCTGGTCCTGGAGGCGGAGGCGGTGCTCCGGCCCGCCGAGCAGTTGGACATCGCGAAGCTGACCCGGACATTCACGCTGCGCACGCGCGAAGGCTTCGTCGAGAACTTCGGCGCGGACCTCGTCGCGCGCGCCCACGCGGAGGCGCCCGGCGCGCGCCTGTGCTTCGTGCAAAAGCTGGACAAGGAAAGCGCGTCCCTGCGCGACGGCAGCGTCGATCTGGAAACGGGCGTGGTGGGGAAGGTGACCGGGCCGGAAGTGCGGGTGCAGGCGCTGTTCAGGGACAGGTTCATCGGCGTCGTGCGCCAGGGGCATGCCTTGTGCGTCGGCGACGTCACGCCCGCCCGCTATGCGGCGGGCCGGCATATCAGCGTCTCGCGCAGGGGACTGGCCAAGGGGCCGATCGACGAGGCGCTGCTGGGTCTCGGGCTGGAGCGCGACATCGCCACCATCGTCGGCGGGTTCACGTCGGCGCTGGCGCTGGCGCGTGGTTCGGACCTGATCGCCAGCGTGCCGGAGCGGCACACGGGCAAGCTGCGCGATGGCATGCACGGTTTCCCGCTGCCCGTCCCGGCGCAGGAAATCACCGTGTCCATGCTGTGGCACCCGCGCATGGACGCCGATCCGGCCCATCGCTGGCTGCGGGGCCTGGTGCGCGACACCTGCGGCGCGGTGCGCTGACCGGGCCGGCGGACGCGGCCTATTTGGGCCGCGCCGGGCGGATATCCGCGTCAGGCTTGCGCAACTCTCCCGCCCGCAGCTTCTTCACCGCCACCGCCACCGCGGCGGCCACGTTGCACACCTCCTGCTGGAACTTGTCATCCTTTTCCAGCACGTCGTGGCTTTCGGCGTAGGACTCGTAATAGCCGAGATAGCGGTCCAGCTTGGCCTGCCTGCCCGCGTCGATCAATCCCATCCACTCCAGCCAGTCCGCCAGGTTGCGGCGCAGGCTTTCGATGCCCGCCACGTCGCCATGCACCACCAGCCCGAACGCGCGGTCCTTCAAATGCTTGGGATAGTCCCAGCCCGCCATTTCAATCGCCTTGGCTTCCACCGCCTTCTTGCCATGGGTGGTGGTGGGATCGGGATTGCCGCCGTCGGCGCACACCAGGCGGTCTATCATCAGCTTCAGCGGGCTGGGCGCCTGGTACCAGTACACCGGCGTGAGGATGATGACGCCGTGCGCCGCGACCCACTGCTCGTAGATGGCGTTCATGCCGTCGTTGGTCTGCCGCGTCGCGTGGTTGGGATAGCAGCTGTACGGCCAATGGCACAGCGGCATCGCCGTCGAAACGCAGCCCTTGCAGGGGTGGATGTGCTGGTCGTAGCCGGAGGTCAGCAGGCTCAGGTCCAGGATATCGACCTCGATTTCCCGCGCCTCCAGCGTCGAGCGCGCCCATTGCGTCATGCGCCAGGTCTTGGACATTTCGCCGGGACAAGTGCCGTCGTTGCGCGACGAGGCGCAGATCAGCAGCACCCGCGAGCGCGATGCGGGATCCTTCTGGACCCGCTCCGCCGCCAGCAGGCGGTCGCGCGTGGCGCGCCATTCGTCCGACAATTCGTAGGCGGGATCGGCGAACCCTTCGCCGGCGGCATGCTTGTGGGGCGCCTTGCGGCCCTCGTGATAGTTCCGCCAGGCCACTTCCTCGACCTGGTCCAGCGCCTCGCGCACCTGGTCGAACGTGGGATCGAGGAAGGAGCGGCGGAACTGCAGGTGGAACTCCTGGCGCTCCAGCGGGGCGGGCGCCTGGCCCTTGCGGATTTCGGTCATCACAGTCTCCGGTGGTTCACAACAGCTTGCCACCCGGGACGGGAATGCTCTGTACGCCAGCGTACCGAGTCGCCGGGCCCGTGTTGTTGTAAAAATGGAACGGATAAATCCAGTCGGAAAGACCAGTGCGTCAGCGGCCGGCTTGTGAAGAAAGCCATACGGATTAGCGACTTAAGCGTAGCTCCCCGCCCTGCGGAGTGTTAAATATTGCCGATTCACAATGTTGCGAATCGATCCACCCGCCAGTACACTCGGCCGTAAAGATCAGTACCCCAGCGCAGCGGCCACAAGCTTTCTGCCATTAATTCCGAACGGATGTACCTACACGTGTATTCGCAAAAGCAAATCGATCCAGTGGTGAGTTTCCTGAACGCGCAAGGCGCGCCGGTCCGGGGCACGATAGTCAAGCTGCGGCGCGAGGCGCTGGTGATGGAGGTGTACGACCCGCCCGCCATCGCGCAAATCAGCGAGCTCGCGCGGGCGTTGACGATAAGGCTGGGCGCCCGGGACGCCTATGTCGGCAAGGCGGTGGTCGTCGGCCTCGTCAACACCGGCCTGGCGGCCATGGTCACGCTGCGGCTGATGGACGCGTGGCGCGAACCGATCGAACTGGAGGACCGCCCGCCGGCGCCCGGCGCCGCGGGCCTGGCGTCGGCCGGCTTCGTGCGCGAGTGGGACGAGCGTCCCCGCATCCGTCCCGGCTACCAGGGCGCCGTGCACGAGGCCCGCGCTTTTCTGGCCGACATGGCGCGCTGGGCGGAGCGGGTGGACCTGGCCCCCGCGCTGCCGCGAGACGAGGACGGCCGCCTGCGCGCGGACGTGTTCATGGAGTTGGCCGCTCCCCTGGCCCTGCGCATCGGCCACCATCTGGACCGGCTCGACGCCGAAGCCGCCGGTGTGGAAGAGGAAGACTGCGCCGCGCACCGGGCCTATGCGCAGTCCTGCCTGCATCCGCTGTTGCTGCGGGCGCCGTACCCGGCCCGCGCCCTTGCCAGGCCGCTGGGCCACGCGGGCGACCACCACATGGTGAACCAGTTGCTGGAAGACCCGCGGCAAGGTCCGGATACCCACTTCCAAATCGTGAACGCCGCCTTCCTGGACACGCCGTTGGCGCGGGCGCAGCGCAACCGCATCGACCTGCTGGTGGAATTCCTGCGCGGCCGGGCCGACGCCGCGCGCGCCACGGGCCGCCCGTTCCGGGTGCTGAGCCTGGGCTGCGGCCCGGCGGTCGAAGTGCAGCGCTTCCTGCGGGAGTATGACGAGCCGCACTGGCTGTCGTTCGAACTGCTGGACTTCAGCGAGGCGGCGCTGGCCTGGACCCGCGAGCGCCTGGCGCCCCTGAACGCCAGCCTGCCGCGCCAGGTGGACATGGCGTACGCGCACGAAGCGGTGCACCGGCTGCTGCTGCGTCCCGTCGATGGCGGCCACTCCAGCTGGGAATTCGACGTCGCCTACTGCGCCGGCCCCTTCGATTACCTGACCGACAAGGTCTGCGCCAGGCTGACGGCGTATCTCGGCGCCCGCCTGCGCGGCGGTGGAAGCCTGCTGGTCGCCGGCACCCACACCGGCAATCCGGTGCGGCACGCGCTGGCGCATTTGCTGGAGTGGCACCTGGTCCACCGCGACGAGACGGCGATGGAGCGCCTGCTGCCGCCCGAGGCGCGGGAACGGCGGCTGTACACGGACGCCACCGGCGTCAATGTCGTCGCCGAAGCCACCTGGCTGTGATCCGGCGTGATTGAAGAGTTCAACAACAACTACGAGGCGGCGTTGCGCGCGTACCGCCTGCGCTTCAGCCGGGGCGTCGCCTACACCAGCATCGTGCTGGTGATGCTGGGCGTGGGCCTGGACTACAGCCTGTATCCGGAGGAGCGCTTCAACTTCGCCATGGCGCGGGCTCTGGTGTCCGGCCTGGTGCTGGGCGCGGTGGGCCTGCTGGACACCGAATGGGGCCAGCGCAACGTGCAGCGCCTGACCTGCGGCTGGCTGATGCTGCCGCAGCTGATGATAGGCTGGATGATCCAGCAGACCGAGGGCGCGAACTCCATCTACTACGCGGGCCTGAACCTGGCCGTGTTCGCGTCCGGCATCGCGCTGCAGTTCAGCGTGCGGCAATGCCTGGTGCTGGGCGGCCTGACCTATCTTGTCTATTTCGTCGCCTGTTACACCCATCCGGCCGGCGCCGAGTGGCGGGGCGCGTTCGCTGTCAATTCCCTGCTGCTGGGCTTCACGGCCGTCGCCAGCGCCATGTGCGCATTCTACAACGAGCAGGCGCGCTTCATGATGCTGCAGCTGAAGGGCGAGCTGGCCGACAAGAACAGCCAGCTCAAGCAGATCAACCGCGACCTGGCCGACATCAAGGGCCAGATGCTGCAGCAGGAAAAAATGGCCGCCGTCGGCACGCTGGCGGCGGGCCTGCTGCACGAGGTGAACAATCCGGTGAACTTCTGCATGATGGCGATCGACGTCGCGCGCGGTGAGCCGGCCGCCAAGGCCAGCCCGGCGCTGATGGAATGCCTGACCGACGCCAGGGAAGGCATGCGGCGGGTGCAGTACATCGTGTCCGACCTGAAGACCTTCGCCTACCGCAAGCAGGGCAGCGCCCACGAAAGCGCGCGGTTCATGTTCGCGCGCGCGCTGGAGTCGGCGATACGGCTGGTGGCCCATGAGACCAAGGACGTGAAGATCGAGCGCGACATCGCCTGCGACACGCTGGTGCACGGCGACGAGGCGGGCATCATCGGGGTGCTGATCAACCTGCTCGGCAACGCGGCGCTGGCCATGCGCAAGGGCGGCAGCGCCAATCCGCACATCCACGTGGGCGCCGTGGCGCAGGGCGCGCGGCTGAAGGTGACGGTGCGCGACAACGGCCCCGGCATCCGGCCGGAGCACCTGACGCGCGTGTTCGACCCCTTCTTCACCACCCGCGAGGTCGGCCAGGGCCTGGGCCTGGGGCTGAGCATCAGCTACGGCGTGATCCAGCGCCACGGCGGCACGCTGAGCGCCGACAGCGCGCTCGGGCTGTGGACCCAGTTCAGTTTCGACCTGCCGCGCGTGACCGCCGCTTAACCCATTGCCCACACAAGGAACGAGCATGACCGAAGCCACCCAACAGAATCCGGCCATCCTGTACGTCGACGACGAGCCCACCGCCCTCAAGTACTTCCAGCGCGCGATGGGCGCGCTGGCGCCGGTGATCACGGCCGCCTCGGTCGAGGAGGGCAGGCGGCTGCTGGACGCGTACGCGGACCGCGTCGCGGTGCTGGTGTCGGACCAGCGCATGCCCGGCGGCTACGGCAACGAGCTGCTGGGCCACGCGTGGGAGCGCCATCCGCACGTGGTGCGCATACTGACCACCGCGTATTCCGAGATGGAGCACACGGTGGAGGCGGTCAACCAGGGGCGCATCCACCGCTACATCCAGAAACCGTGGGACATCGAGGCCCTGCGCATGGAGCTGAGGCAGGCGCTGGAACTGGCGCGGCTGCGCAGGGAGCACGCGCAACTGCTGCGCGAGAAGCTGCTGGTGCGGCAAAAGCAGGTGACCACCGCGCGCATCGGCGCCGTGTACGCGCTCGGCGCCACCATCGCCGGGCAGGTGTCCTTCCTGCCGGTGGAGACCTACCTGTCGGCCGCGCTGGCGGCGGGCTTGACGCCGCCCGAGCCGGACTGGCTGCTGATCGACCATTCGGACCTGACCAGTTCCGAGGCCTTCCGCGGCGCCGCCTTCGGGCTGGCCGTGCGCGAGCACCTGGACGCCATGGCCAGGCGCTGTCCGGACGCGCAGCCGAGGCGCATCCTGGGCATGATGGTGGAGACCTTCGGCGACAGCTGCGGCCAGCTGGGCGACAACGGCGTGCTGTTCCACAAGCCTTCCGAACTGGCCGAGTTCCTGGAGACGCCGAGCGGCGACGTGGTGTCGTCGCAGCACGCGTTCTGGCTGGCGGCGCTGCTGTGGCTGGGGCGCCATGGCTGGTCGCTGCGCATCTCGGCGGGAGAGGGCGGCGGCGTCCAGGGCAGGCTGGAGCAGGCCGACGAGATGATGACGCCGGCGCAGCTGGCGGCGTGGGTGGAACGGTTTTAGCCGGGCCGCTACCCCTTCTTCATCAAGTCCATCAGCGCGATCACCGTCGCCTCCACCCCGGTGCGCACCGACTGCTCCGGCGTGATCTTGAAAATGCCGCTGTGATGCCCCGGCACCGGCGGCCCGCCCGCCTTGGCCGCGTCCAGCGCCGCCCTCGGCGTGCCGCCCACGCGGAAGTACACGCTGGGGATGTAGGGCGAGGTGGTGAAGCCCGGGAAGTCCTCCGCGCCCATGCCCAGGCGCGGCGCCTCGGCGTCCATGATGTCGGCGCCCATCTTCTCCAACCACACCTGCTTCAGGCGGCGCGTCAGCGGGATGTCGTTGACGGTGGGCGGCGCGGGATCGTCCACCTCGCGCACGGTGGGCAGCTTGTCCTCGGCCACGCCGGCCGCGCGCGCCGTGTTCAGCGCCACGCGGCGTATGCCGTCCAGCAGCAGCTTGCGGGCGGCGGGGGACTCGCTGCGCACCGTCATCTGCAGCACGGCCTTGTCCGAAATGATGTTGGCCTTGGTCCCGGCGTGGAAGGAACCCACGGTGATCAGGCCCGGCTCGCGCGGCGGCAGGTCGCGGCTGACCAGCGCCTGCAAGCCCATGACGATTTGCGCGCCGATCACCACCGGGTCCTTGCCCGTGTGCGGACTGGCGCCGTGCGCGCCCACGCCGTGGATCTCGACCTCCACCGTGTCCGCGCCCGAATACGGCGAGCCCTCCAGCACCTCCAGCTTGCCCAGTTCGTGCGGCGAGGACACGTGGAAGGCCAGCGCGTAGTCGGGCTTGCCGAAGCGCTGCCACAGATTGTCCTTCATCATGGCGATGGCGCCGCCCACACGCTCCTCGGCGGGCTGGCCGATCAGCATCAGCGTGCCCGACCATTGCGACTTGCGGGCCGCCATCTGGTGCGCCGTGCCCACCAGGCTGGTGATGTGGACGTCGTGGCCGCAGGCGTGCATGACGGGGAAGAGGTTGCCCTCGCGGTCCTTCTGCGTCACCTTGGACGCGTTCGGCAGGCCGGATTTCTCCTCCACCGGCAGGCCGTCCATGTCCGCGCGCATCATCACCATCGGGCCGGGGCCGTTTTTCATGATGGCCACCACGCCGGTGCCGCCGACGCGCTCGGTCACCTGGAAGCCGGCCGCGCGCAGTTCCTGCGCCAGGCGCGCCGCCGTCTTGGTCTCCATGAAGGACAGCTCGGGGTTGCGGTGGAAATAGTCGAACAGCGGGGCGAGATTCTGCGCATAGTCGCGCGCGACGGCCTGGTGCAGTTCCGACTCCGCCGCCAGCGCGGCGCCCTGGAACGCGCCCGCGCACGCCAATGCCATGATCAACCGTTTCATGTTCGTCCTTTCCACACAGTAATGATCAAACAATGTAGCATAGGACACCACGGAATGTGCGCTCAAGGCGTGGTGAATTTTGTATGATCGCCGATACCACAAATCCACCGGGAGTACTGTGATGCCACGAGGAGCCAGCCCCAAACGGGAACGCGAGTACAACGAGCTCGAAGAGAAGTTCGAGAAGGAAGGCCGCTACAAGGGCCGGGAAGAGGAAGTGGCGGCGCGCATCGTCAACAAGCAGCGCCGTGAACAAGGCGAGACCAAGGAGCAGAAGAAGACGGCGGCCCGGAAGGGCGGCGCCGGCGGCGAGCTGCCCATCGGCGACTACCAGAAGCTGACGGTGCCGGAGATCCGCAGCCGCCTGGACGAGCTCACCGCCGCCCAGCGGCGCAAGATCCGCAGCTTTGAGCTGGCGCACAAGCACCGCAAGGGCGTGCTGGAGGCGCTGGACAGACCGGCGAGATAATCCACCCATATAAAGGAGATCGACATGCTATATCGCGGCAGCTGCCATTGCGGCAATGTGAAGTTCGAAGTGGAGGGCGAGGTGACCGGCGCGCTTTCGTGCAATTGCTCCATCTGCCGCCGCAAGGGCGCGCTGCTGGCCTTCTTTCCGCGCGCCGCGCTCAAGCTGCTGACGCCGGAGGACGCGCTGGCGTCCTACACTTTCAACAAGCATGTGATCAGGCACCGCTTCTGCAAGACGTGCGGCATCCACCCGTACGGCGAGGGCGTGGACCAGAAGGGCAACGCCATGGCGGCGGTCAACCTCAACTGCCTGGAGGACTTCGAGCCGTCGTCGGTGCCGTTGCAGCACTACGACGGCCGGGCGCACTAAGTCAGCTGTCGCGTCATCCTTACGTTGGCGCGGGTGAGCCAGGGGTGGCGGGGGCGGCGGTCCTGCCCGGGTCGGGTGGCTCCACCGGCCGCAGCTGCCACGTGACCCGTCCAACCTCCCGCTCGCGCCAGATCTGCCGCGCCGTCACTTGATGGCTGTTGTCGCGCGCCTCGTCGGGGATCTGGACCAGCAGGCGCAGCGAGGTGCGGGACCTCGCCGGAAGCAGGATGTCGCCAAAACGCGACCGCCCGTGCGGGTTGACGGGGATGAGCGCCACTTGGCGTTCACCGTCGATGTCGACCCGCCCGACCTGGTGGCTCTGTTTGAGCAGTTCGTAGAACACCAGCGGCACCTCGAGCAGGCCCCTCGCGCCCTCGGGCAGTTTCAGCAATAGCTCCAGCGCCATGTCGCGGGCCTTGTCGGGCGCGCCCGGCATCAGGAACTTCAGCGCCTGGAAGCCCCTCGGGACCGTGGGATCGCCGATGTCGGGATTGTTGTCCTCGACGTTGAAGTTACGCGAGGTCACATTGTTGTTCTCCTGAATGAAACGCACGAAATTGTCCCAGTTCAGGAAGTCGGCCGGGGCGGGAGGCGGATCGGCGGAGTTGCCGATCAGCCCGACAAAGCAATAGTGGCCGGGACCGGGAATGTCCGCCTGGTTCCAGACGATGGCCGGCGCCACGGTCAGTTGCTCGCCTATGGGCACGGAGGGCAAGGTGGCGGTGCCCACCAGGGTCCACATGTCCGGCGTCACCAGCGTGGCCACCGGCGACCAATACACCGTCGCCTCGACGTTCGCGGCGGACGAGCCTCCCTGGTTCAATACGCGCACATAAATGAAATTGTCCTGGCCGGCTTCGGCCTCGTATCCGAGCATGGCGCTGTTCTCCGTCCCGCTGCCGGCCCCGAAGGCCAACTGGGGATCGGCCACCGGCGTCGGCCGCAGGATGATGTCCGGGCTCGCGCTCACCGCGCCGGTGTGCGGCTCGCCGGTGTCGCCGACGAAGTCGCGGATGTAGAGGTCGGGCGCGCTGTTGAAGACCGCGTCGAAAATATTGCGCAAATTCGGCATCACCCGGATCTGCGTCGTCTCGGTGGCGGCGGGTGGCGTGCCGGTCGCCGGATCGCTCAGCACGACGCGCACCTGGCGGGGGCTGAAGCGGGTGCCCAGCAGCGCCTCGGCGCGCCCTTGCACCGCCAGCGCCGCGCCGGTGATGATCGGGGACGCGCCGGACGTGCCGCCAAACCCCGTCGTGTAAATGTTGGTCGCCCCGGCCGAATCGGAGTTCAGGGTATTGATGTCCTGGCCCCAGGCATAGCAATCGATGCGCTTGCCGTGCGGCGCGTAGGGCAGGCGGGTGTGCGGCGCCGTCGAACTGGCCGCGGTGACGATGATCGCGCCGGAGTCGCGGAAGTCCGGATTGGCCGCGTCCCGGTTCAGGATGGCCCGTCCCGCCAGCGTCGTGTAGGTGTCCATGTTCAGTGGCGGCGTGGAGCCGTTGTTGGTGCCGTTCCCGCCGGCCTCCACCACGACGATACCCAGCGCCGTCGCCAGCCGGATGGCTTCGTACTCGGCATCGTAGGCCTCGATCGGCCCCAGCAGGCTGGTGCCATTGAGATAGACCTGCGCCTCCAGCAGCAGCACCTCGCCGAAGCCCAGGCTGGTGATCGCGGCCAGGATCGCGTCCGGGCGGGTGCTGCCGTTGAACGAGACCACGTTCACCGACGCGATGTTCGGAACGATGCCGACGCAGCCGACCGTGTTGTCCACCGCGCAGATTTCGCCCAGCACCGAGGTGCCGTGCGCGCGCGAACTGTTCAGTATCGTGCCATGCAACAGCGTCGCCCCGTGCGCGGCGATGTCTTCATGGTTCAGTGTCCAGCCCCGTTCCATGTCGATGAAGCCCTGCAAGGCGCCGTCGCCGCCCGCGAAGCCCCAGGCGTACTCGGCGTCGATGCCGTCCGGCGCGGGATCGAGGTAGCCCTGGTTCACGAAACGCGGATCGTCCGACCCGTTGACGAGCGGATCTGGCCCGGCCTGGTCGATATACGCGGTCTCGACACTGTTCCAGTTCAGCAGTGTCTTCACGAGCGCCATCAAGTCTGTTTCGGGTGGCGTGTCCGCGTAGTAGAAGGCGCCGAAGTCCGTCGCCCGGTAGCCCGGATCCATCCGCATCGCGCGGCGCGTCAGCTCCTGCAACTCGCCCGCGCCGAGATGGGTGAATACGGGGCTGAGCTTGATGCCGGGGAAAGCCCCGTTCAACTTCTTCCATGGACCGATGCCCGAGCGCTCGATCTGATCTTCAATGTTGGCCTGGCCGTCCAGGGCGACGCCCTCCCGAAACCGGATGACGACGCGCGGACGATCGAACCGCGCGTGGTTGGGTTGGTTGTCCCTGGCGCCAGTGTGGACCTGATTTTCCATTGTCTCCTCCATACACATCACTGATTAGCGGGCAATGCCGTGCGGGCGTCCGCAAGCCCGAAGGTTGGACTGCACGGAGGAGGATCGGTTCACGCAAGGGAGGGGCGGCCCGCTTCGGCCTTCCTCCAGCGGGACTGAACGCCTGAGGTCTCGCGTGGTCCAAGCTTTACTCAACAACGTCGAGACGAGTCGGGCCGATGTTGGGCGGTGGCACGGCGGTTCATGATCACTTCAACCCATGGAGGTTCATATGAGGCATTCCAATTCACAAAAACATCAGATCGTGTTTCGCAAGCTGGCCATCCCATGCGCCGCCATTGTCGCGGCGGCCTTGATGGGCGCGCTGCCCCGGGCCGCGCGGGCCGAGCAGGTCAACGGCGAACTGATGCTGGTCAACGCGAAAACGGCCAAGTGCCTGACGATCGCCGGCGGTGTCAGCACCGAGAACAACGTCGAATCCGTCCAGTTCGACTGTGACAGCGATCCGTCGCGCCGCTGGAGGTTGACGGAGACGGGCGGCGCGGGCATCTACCAGATCAGGAACGTGCCGACGGGGAAATGCCTGACGATCGCGGGCGGCGTGAGCACCGACAACAACGTGACGGCGCTGCAGTTCAACTGCGACGACCATCCGTCCCGCACCTGGCGCATCAGCGACGTGACCGGCAGCGGCCTGCACCAGATCAGGAACGTGCAGACCAACAAATGCCTGACCAATGCCGGCGGGGTGAGCACCGAGAACAATGTCAGGGCGCTGCAGTTCAACTGCGACACCGACATGTCGCGCCGCTGGACCATCAGGCTGAAGCTCTAGACGGGCGGTCGCCGGGCGCTAGCCCGGATATTTCATCAGTGAGTCTCTGCCCTGGCGAGATTCGGTGCAGAGGTGGCGAGGGTGCCCAGGTCGGCTGTTTTCGACGAGATTGAGGGGGAAATGGCAGCGCAAGACGCAATTTCCCCTACCCCCATTGTTTATAGCGTGCCGGGGACAGCACTTGTCATGCGCTATGGGGCCATTGCGCGAGCGGCGCTGATGAAGACGTGCTTGAGGGGATGCTGCGAGGCAAGCAGCACGCGCACGCGGCGGGTGTTGCGCACGATGGCCGCGCCGATTTTGAGCAGCTTGACGCGGATCGTCGCGGTGCAGGCTCGGGCCAGTTCGGTGCCGGC
>NZ_FPBO01000051.1 GCF_900116645.1 Pseudoduganella namucuonensis
CTCGCCAGCGCCGACGGACACCCCAGCGCCGACCCAGACGCCTGCGCCGACCGAGGCACCGCCGCCGCCAACCGACACGCCGGCTCCAACCGGGACACCGGTCCCAACCGACACGCCGGCGCCGACCGAGGCCGCCCACGGTCCGCAAGGCAACAACGGCCACGGCAACGGCGATCAGGACGCGCCGGGCAATTCGGGCGGCCACAACAACGCCGAAAACGCGGGCGGCGGATCGCCCGTGCCGACCGCCACCCCGGCGCCGACAGCGACGCCCGCGCCGACCGAGGCGCCGCACGGTCCGCAAGGCAACAACGGCCACGGCAACGGCGACCAGGACGCGCCGGGCAATTCGGGCGGCAACAACAACGCCGAGAACGCCGGCGGCGGCACGCCTTCGCCCACCGGCACGCCGGCGCCGACCGACGCCCCCGTGCCGACCACGACGCCTGCGCCGACCTCCACTCCGGCACCTACCGAGGCGCCCGGCAACTCGGGCAGCAACGGCAATGGCGGCAGCAAGGGCAACAACGGACACGGCAACGGTGACCAGGAGGCGCCGGGTAATTCGGGCGGCAACAACAACGCCGAGAACGCGGCCGGCACGCCGGCGCCGACGCCAACCCCGGCCCCGGCGCCGACCGAAACCCCGGCGCCGACCAGCGCGCCAGCGCCGACGACGACTCCCGCGCCCACGGCCACGCCGGCGCCGACCGAGTCCTCTGGCAACAACGGCAATGACGGCAGCAAGGGCAACAACGGCCACGGCAACGGCGACCAGGACGCGCCCGGCAATTCGGGTGGTAACAACAACGCCGAGAACGCGGCCGGCACGCCGGCCCCGACGCCAATCCCGGCCCCTGCACCGACCGAAACCCCTGCGCCGACGGAGGCGCCCGCGCCCACGTCCACGCCGGCGCCGACCGAGTCCTCGGGCAACAACGGCAATGGTGGCAGCAAGGGCAACAACGGCCACGGCAACGGCGACCAGGACGCGCCCGGCAATTCCGGCGGCCACAACAACGCCGAGAACGCCGGCGGCGGATCGCCGGTCCAGACCAGCGCTCCCGCGCTGGTCGAAACCCCCGCGCCCACGTCCACGCCGGCGCCGACCGAGTCCCACGGCAACTCCGGCAACTCCGGCAACAACGGCAACTCGGGCAGCAACGGCAACGGCGGCAGCAAGGGCAACAACGGCCACGGCAATGGCGACCAGGACGCCCCGGGCAATTCGGGCAGCCACAACAACGCCGAGAACGCCGGCGGCGGCGCGCCCGCGCCCACCAGCACGCCAACGCCGACGTCCACGCCGGCGCCAACCACCACGCCACAGCCGACCGACACCTCGGACAACGGCAATGGAAACGGCAACGGCAACGGCAACGGTAAAACCAAGGCCGGCGGCCGGGCGATCCAGGAGAACGCGGACAGCGCCAAGACCGCCGAGGCCAAGTCGCACGACGCCGGCGCCTCCGACGAGGGCACCTCCGCCAAGAGCCAGAGCCTTGCCGGCGACGACGCCCAGTCGCACGGCCTGGGCCAGTCCGACGCGCACGGCGTGACCGCGCCGCAGGACAGCATCCACACCGACGCCGGGAACGACATGTTCCACTTCGGCGACGTGCAGGCCAGCGCGCAGGGGGGCGGCACGGGCGGGAACTGGGCCGACGTGATCGAGATGGACTTCGGCCACGAGGCGGCGGCCGGCAGTGGCGGCGCCTGGACCGAGGAAATCGAGGGCCAGAAGATCGTCGACGGCCACGGGTCGGACGGCGAGCACGGTCCGCAGTTCGGGCCCGACCACCACGAACCGGCGTCGCTGGACCATATCGACAAGCTGCAGTGGTAGACTGACGCAACCCGGCAGGACGGGCGCTTCCCGGCAAGCGCCCGTCCGTTGTTCACGTTACGGATTCCACGCCTTTGCGACCGACCATCTTCGTCTCCATCGCCAGCTACCGCGATCCCGATTGCCAGAACACGGTGCGCGACCTGTTCGAAAAGGCCAGCCATCCCGAGCGCGTCTTCATCGGCGTCTGCTGGCAATACGTGCCGGTGGAGGACGACGACTGTTTCGTGCTGGAGACGCGCCCGGAGCAGGTGCGCACGCTGCGCGTGCACGCCTCCCAGAGCAAGGGCGCTTGCTGGGCGCGCAGCCAGCTGCAGTCGCTGTGGCGCGGCGAGGACTACTACCTGCAGGTCGATAGCCACATGCGCTTCGTCGCCGGCTGGGACGAGGTGCTGATCCGCATGCTGGCGCAGTGCGCCAGCCCCAAGCCCGTGCTGTCGACCTATCCGCTGGCGTTCACCCCGCCCGACACCTACGGCGCGGACGGCGTGGTGACGATCTATCCCAAGGAGTTCGACGAGTTCGGCGTGCTGGCGCAGCGTTCCGAGATGGCCAGCGTGAAGGACGCGCCGCCGCTGCCGCTGCAGAACGCCTTCATCGGCGCCGGCCTGGTGTTCGCGCCGGCGCGCATGATCGAGGAGGTGCCCTACGATCCGCACGTGTATTTCGAGGGCGAGGAGATCACGCTGGCGGCGCGCCTGTGGACCAGCGGCTGGGACATCTTCGTGCCCAACGCGGTCGTCGCCTACCACGACTACGGCCGCCGGCCGGAGCGCCCCCGCCACTGGAAGGACCAGACCGACTGGGACACGCTGAACCAGCACGCCCGCAAGCGCATCCGCCACGTGCTGGGGATGGAGCGCAACGCGGACAGCGCGCAACTGGTGGAGATGGCCCGCTACGACCTGGGCGCGGCGCGCTCGCTGGCCGAGTACGAGGCCTTCTCAGGCCTGGATTTCCGCGCCCGCCTGTACCTGGGGACGCCGCTGACCAAGCCCGACCTGGCGGCCGACCAGCCGGTGCAGGCCGCCGCGCGCAAGGCGGTGTTCACGCACATCTGGAGCGGCAACCTGTGGAACTGCGACGAGACCCGCTCCGGCAGCGGCTCGACGCTGGCGGGCACGGCGGCGCTGCGCAAATGGCTGCCGGAGACGCTGGACTTCCTGGGCGTGGACATCCTGGCCGACGCGGGCTGCGGCGACATGAACTGGAGCGTTGAACTGGCGGGCGCGCTGCGCCTGTACCTCGGCTTCGACATCGTGCCGGAGCTGGTGACGGCGTTGCGCGCGAAGCTACGCGAGCGCAGCAACTGCCTGGTCTCCGAGCTGGACGTCGTCACCGCCACCCTGCCGCGGGCGGACGCCATCCTGTGCCGGGATTGCCTGACCCATCTGCCGCTGGACGCCGTGCTGATGGCGTTGAAGCGCTTCCGCCAGAGCGGCGCACGCCACCTGATCGCCACCACCCACGCGGTCGGCCGCAACCACTGGATACGCACCGGCGGCTGGCAGGCGCTGGACCTCACGGCCGCGCCCTTCCACCTGCCGGCGCCGCGCCTGGTGCTGGACGAGGGCGGCACCAAGCGGCTGGGCGTGTGGGCGCTCTCCGACCTGCCTGAATAAGCTCTCCCGATCCAGAACTTAGCCATTCCTTCCTTGTCGAACCTGGACGAGGAGGGCAAGGCCCATGTTCGATGGCAAGACGATAGAGGAACTGCGCGGCGCCCTCCAGAGCTATGGCCGCCGGCGCTTCCCGGCGTTGCGCGAGGAGATCGACGACCTGGCGAGCCAGGCCTTGTCCGATCTGTGGGAGTACGTCGCCTGCGGGCAGGACGAGGGCAAGGATGCGCTGGATTTGCGCAAACTGGCGTTCGCCATCTTCCGGCGGCGTGCCGTGGACGGATTCCGGCGTAGCGCCCGTCTATGGGCCTTGAGCCTGGACACCCTGCCCGAGGCGGAGCTGCCGGCGGGCGCGGGCGTCGATCCGGCCAGGTCGGCCTTGTACAGCCGCATGCTGCGCATCTGCCTGGTGGAACTGGCCGACGTCGCCGAGTCCGACCGCGCGCTGTTGTCGGCGCTGGACAGTGGCGCGCTCGCGCCCGGCCAACCGATGGCCGCGCGCGAGCGGCAGCGGCTGCACCGGCTGCGGGTCCGCCTGCGGGATGCCATACGGCGGGAACTGGGGGAGGACGCCAGCCAATTGCTGCGCGAGGATTTCTGAATGGGGAGGACGTATGGCGACCTTCGATTTCGAGCCGTTTTTGCATATTGTGCACGTGTCCGACATGCATTACCGGGATGGCGGCGCGCCCACCGATCAGCGCGCCGATGATTTTGTACGGCTATCCACCAGGGTCTTGCGGCGGTTCGGATGGGCCGGGGGCGCCGACGCGCTGATGGAACTGTGGGATCAAGGTGTGGCCGGCCACGATTATCTCGCCCACCGCGAGATGTGTCGCTTTCTCTATGGCTTCGCCGCCAACCCGCAGTTCGGCGGGGTGGAAACCTGGCTGCTCGATACGGGCGACCTCAGCGCGATGGGTGACATGGAATCGCTGCGGAGCGCGATGGGCTGCCTGCGGAAGTACCGGACCCTGCTGCGGGCCAGCCAGTGGCTGGTGCTATACGGCAACCACGACGCGTGGCCAGCAAAGTTTCCGCTCGGAGTGGACGCGGGCGAGCTGGAGCGGCACCGCAGCGCTTTGCGCAACGGCATATTCCCGCCGCGCTGGCCGCAGGGGCCGCTAAGCATAGCGATCCCCCACAGCGCGTCCAGACTCTTGCTACAAGGGGTCAACAGCGCGATAGACGACCAATACTACAACTGGAGGGCGCTGGGGAGGGTTGGGTGCGACCCGCCGTGGGCGCCGGGCGAGGCGAGCGCGGATCAGCTGGATCAACTGGCGAGCGGTGTGGAACGAGGCTTCCATCCAGACGGCCGCACGCGCGACTTCCGCATCCTCGCGTTGCATCATCCGGTCCACTACCCACCGCCGAGGCCGTGGTGGACCATGAGCTTGATGAACGACCGCGACGTGGCACGCTCACTTATCCGTTTCGACCACAAACGGCGCGGCAAGCTGGCCCATCTGGTGCTGAGCGGCCATACGCACGAGACGTATCCGCCTGTCGGCAAACTCCCCGCCAGCGCGAATGCGATCTCGTATGGTCCACTGGCCGACGGCCAGGTGCAACTGATCGCCAACTCCCTGTCGCAGGTGGCGCGGTCCGGGAACCGCGCCGGCAGGTCGCCGACGAACTACGTGCCCAACGGCTTTCAGATCCTGACTTTCCTGGCCGCGCCGGACACCGCCGGCCATGAGCTGTTGCTGGAGCGGCGCGTGATCGGCCGGCCAGGAGGCGTTGGCGAATACGAGATACTGTATCCCAATCCCGCCCGGCCCGAGGTCGAGGCGATTGCCTTTCATTACTAGACCGCTAGGCACGACCTGCCACGGTTGGGTGGCGAGACGGCTAGTGGCGGGTGGAGGGGCCAGGCCACTCGCGCCTGCCGAGGTCCGTTGTGCCAAGTTCGGCTTGGCGGTGCGGCAGCGGGCCGCTTTGCTCGTTCTGCCGCTCCGCGTGCGAGGCGCCGGTCCAGCCGCTCGTCACGCCGCTGGCGGCATCGTTCAGTGCCTCCAGTAGCGCGCGCGCATCTTCCGGTTCGAGGAAGTAACGCGAGCAGATCAGTTCCATGTGGCGCTGATACTCGGATGGGCGCTGGTTTTCGGCCTGGCGCAGAAAGCCGCGGCTGAAGTGGCGGCGCAGTTCATCGGAAGCGGCGAAATCCATCCAGAAATTGACAAAGGCGCGCGCCAAGTCCTGGCTGCGAACCTTCAGCCATTCGGCGTCGGCCAACTCGTCGAATGCCGGCGCGCGCTGCAGTTCCAGCGTCAATTGCTCCCGCAGCAAGGCAAGCTCGCGCTGAAAAGCCGGTTCCTCACCCAATTCCGCCAGTATGGCGCACAGGCTGGCGCTGGTTTCCTCCGTCAGCACCTCGGCGCCGGATGACGCCGTGCGCCGCCGCATGGCGCGCTTGAACACTCGCTCCGCCTCCGGCTGCAGCGCCGCGCACAGCTGGTCGAGACGGCGGTTCAGCGCCGAGATTTCTTCTTCGGAATAAATTCTTCCAGGAGGTATGTAGTTGCGTTTCATTCGATTCCCCGGTGGTGTGAACGAGCGATGTTTTTATCGATCGACGGGGTATATCGCCGGCGCGCCGCGATCGTGACAAAAATTAGTGAATTTTTTTCGTCAGCGATGGGGCGCCGGGGGGATCAGCCGATGAAGGAATCGAACTGCAGGTCGAACTCCTGCAGCGCCTTCTGCGCGTTCTGCATCTTCCTGCGGAACTCGGGGCCGCGCTGCAGGGCCAGGCCCACGGCCAGCACGTCGATCACCACCAGGTAGGCCAGGCGCGCCGAGATCGGCGTGTAGGGGTCGATGTTGAAGATCAGGTCGATCGGGATGAGCACCGTCGCCAGCTCCGCCAGCGGGGTGCCGGACGGCGCCAGCACGATCACCTCCGCGCCGCCGCGGCGCGCCAGCTTCACCGAGCGCACCAGCGCCGGGCTGTTGCCGCGCTGGGAAATGGCCACCACCGCGTCGCCGGTGCGCAGCAGGGCGGCGGCGATGCTGTGGATGGCCGGGTCGGCGTAGGCCACGGTGGGCACGCCGGAGCGGAAGAACTTGTGCTGCGCGTCCGCCGCCACGATGCCGGAGGTGCCTTGGCCGTAGAACTCGATCTTGTTGGCGCGCGACAGGATGTCCAGCGCCTGCTGCACGGCGTCGGCCTTCAGGTTGTTGCGCAGGTCCAGCAGCGTGTTGATGGAGCGGCTGCAGATCTTGTTGACCAGGTCCGCCGCCAAGTCGTCCTGGGCCGGCTGGTCGTTCAGGCCGGGCAGGGCGAGCGCCAGGCCCTGCGCCAGCTTCAGCTTGAATTCGTGCCAGCCGTCGTAGCCCAGGGTGCGGCAGAAGCGCACCACGGTGGGCTCGGACACCTGCGCGGTGCGCGCCAGTGCCGTGATGTTCTGGTCCACGATCTGGGCCGGATTGTCCAGCACCGCCAGCGCGACCTTGCGCTCGGATTTCGAGAGCGCGTCGAGCTGGGTGCGGATGGAGTCGAGTAACATTGTGCGCCTGGTCTTCCGCTTAATCTTCCGGGAGGGCTTCTTCGCGCCACTGCAGGCCGTCGCGGCCGATCAGCGCGCTGGCGGCGGCGGGACCCCAGGTGCCGGACGCGTACGGCGTCGGCAGCGACTCGTCCTGCTCCCAGTGCTTCAGGATGGGCTCCACCCATTCCCACGCCGCCTCCAGCTCGTCGCCGCGCATGAACAGGGTCAGTTGGCCGCGCAGCACGTCCAGCAGCAGGCGCTCGTAGGCGTCCATGCGCGGGGACTTGAAGGTCTCGCGGAAATCCAGTTCCAGCTCGGCCGGTTTCAAGCGCATGCCCTCGCCGGGCGTCTTGGCCATCAGGTTCATGCGCAGGCCCTCGTCCGGCTGCAGGCGGATCACCAGGCAGTTCGGCTGGAAGCTGTTGGTTGGCTGGTTGAAGATCGAGTGCGGGATCTGCTTGAAGCGCACCACGATCTCGGCCAGCGAATCGGCCATGCGCTTGCCGGTGCGCAGGTAGAACGGCACGCCGGCCCAGCGCCAGGTGTCGATCTCGGCCTTCATGGCCACGAAGGTCTCGGTGCGCGAGCGTTCCGGCGCGTCCGGCTCGTCGCGGTAGCCCGGCACGGCCTGGCCGTCCACGTGGCCGGCGCGGTACTGGCCGCGCACGATGTTCTGCGCCAGCGTGGCGGGGGTGAACTTCTTCAGCGAGCGCAGCACCTGCAGCTTCTCGTCGCGCACGGCGTCCGGCGCGATCGAGGTGGGCGGCTCCATGGCCACGATGCACAGCAGCTGCAGCAGGTGGTTCTGCAGCATGTCGCGCAGCGCGCCGGAGGTGTCGTAGTAGCCGATGCGGTTGCCCACGCCCAGCTTCTCGGCGATGGTGATCTGCACGTCCGAGATCCATTCGCGGCGCCACAGCGGCTCGAACAGGATGTTGCCGAAGCGCAGGGCCAGCAGGTTCTGCACGGTCTCCTTGCCCAGGTAGTGGTCGATGCGGTAGATCTGCGATTCCTCGAACACCTGGCCCACTTCGGCGTTGATCTGCTTGGCCGAGGCCAGGTCGCGGCCCAGCGGTTTCTCCAGCACCACGCGCGAGTTCTTGGTGGCCAGGCCGTTTTCCTTCAGGTTGTCGCAGATCTGCGCGAACAGGTGCGGCGGCGTGGCCAGGTAGTAGACGCGGGTGATGGCGCCGTCGGTGCGCAGGGCCTCCACCAGCGGCGCGTAGGTGCCGGCGTCGGTGGCGTTCAGCGACACGTACACGATGCGCGCGGTGAAGCGCGCCCAGGCCTCGGGCGTGACGGCCGGCGCTTTGATCAGCGGCTTGGAGGTGTTGTTGACGATGTCGATGAACTCGTCCTGGCCGCAATCCTGGCGGCCCACGCAGATGATGCGCGCGGTCGCCGGCAGGTCGCCGCAGACGTCGCGGGAGTACATCGCGGGCAGCAACTTGCGCATCGCCAGATCGCCACTGCCGCCAAACAGAACCAGGTCAAAATCGGTAAGAGCCATAATGTGTGTATGTGTGCAAAAAGTTGTGCCGGGTAGTATGTGAAAATTTACTACATAAAAACGACAAAATCAAGAAAATTTACTACATCGACTCACTCGATATAGGCCGGTTCCACGCGGCCGGCGACGTCCACGCGGACCTTCAGCACGTGGCCGCTCAGCGGCAGCCGCGCCAGTTCCTCGGCGGGGCGCTTGCCGGCGCTGGTGATGTACAGCGTCTTCAAGTCCCCGCCGCCGAACGCCACCATCGTCGGGCAGCGCACCGGCAGCTTGATCTCGTCCAGCTCCTCGCCCTCCGGCGACAGTTTCAGTATGCGCCCGCCCTCGAACATCGCGACCCAGTAGTTGCCCTCGCTGTCGACCGCCGCGCCGTCCGGGCGGCCGCCGTAGCCGGGGCTGGCCTTGTCGGTGTCGAACTGCTTGAGCACCCGCTGGTCCGACTGCGTGCCGCTGGCCAGGTCGTAGGCGTAGCGGCTGACGCGGTGCGCGGCGGTGTCGGCGTGGTACATGACGCGGTTGTCCGGGCTGAAACCAAGGCCGTTGGAATTCATCATGCCGCCCGACCAGGCCTTGCGGATCTCGCCGCGTTCGAGCACGAACATCTCGGCGGCCTGCTTGTCGCGCGGCTCGTAGATGGTGCCGACCCAGAAGCGGCCCGCCGCGTCGACCTTGCCGTCGTTGAAGCGGGTGGTGGCGGTGTCGAACGGCGCCGGGGCGATGGCGGTCAGGATGCCGTCGTCCGTGTTCAGGTGCATGAAGCCCGCGCGCAGGGCGACCACCAGGCCGCCTTGCTCGCTGCGCGCCAGCGCCGAGGGCTCGCTGGCCATCGGGAACTTGTGGTGCTCGCCGCTGTCGACGCGCAGGCGGTGCACGGCGAAGCCGTCGATGTCCACCCAGTACAGCGTTTGTTCGCCGGCGTGCCACAACGGGCCTTCGCCCACCAGCATGGCGTCGCCGAAGGCGGATTCGATGTGATGGCTCATGGTGGCCTCAGCGCAGGGTTTGGGCGGATTTGGCCATCGCGATCAGCGCGTTGGTGGAGCTGTCGTGGCGCTCGGGCCGCGGCTCGCCGGCCAGCTCGGCCTGGATGTTCTTGGCCAGCACCTTGCCCAGTTCCACGCCCCACTGGTCGAAGCTGTTCACGTCCCACAGCACGCCCTGCACGAAGGTCTTGTGCTCGTACAGCGCGATCAGCGCGCCCAGCGAGTGCGGACCCAGCACGTCCATCAGGATGGTGTTGCTGGGGCGGTTGCCGGGGAAGGTCTTGTGCGGCGCCAGCAGGTCGATCTGCGCCTCCGGCACGCCTTGCGCCGCCAGTTCGGCGCGCACCTCGGCCTCGGTCTTGCCGGTCATGAAGGCCTCGGACTGGGCGAAGCAGTTGGCCAGCAGCGCGTCGTGGTGGTCGGCCAGCTCGTGGGTGGGGCGCAGCGCGGCGATGAAGTCCATCGGCGTCACGTCCGTGCCCTGGTGCAGCAGCTGGAAGTAGGCGTGCTGCGCGTTGGTGCCGCACTCGCCCCACACCACGGGGCAGGTCGGCGTGTCCACCGGCGCGCCGGCGCGCGTGACGCGCTTGCCGTTGCTTTCCATGTCCAGCTGTTGCAGGTAGGCGGGGAAGCGGTTCAGGTCCTGGTGGTAGGGCGCGATCGACAGCGAGGCGCAGCCCAGGAACTGGCGGTTCCAGAAGCCGACCAGGGCCAGCAGCGCCGGCAGGTTTTCCTCCAGCGGGGCGGTGCGGAAGTGCTCGTCCATTTCATGGGCGCCGGCCAGGAAGTCGCTGAAGTAGCCGAAGCCCACCGCCAGCGCGACCGGCAGGCCGATGGCCGACCACACCGAGTAGCGGCCGCCGACCCAATCCCAGAACGGGAACATGTTGGCGGCGTCGATGCCGAAGGCGGTCACCGCCTGCGTGTTGGTGGAGACGGCCACGAAGTGCTTGGCCAGGTCGGCCTCGGTGCCCGTCTTCAGGAACCAGCCGCGCGCGCTCTGCGCGTTCAGCATGGTCTCGGCGGTGGTGAAGGTCTTGGAGGCGACGATGAACAGCGTGGTCTCCGGGTTCACCAGCGACAGCGCGGCGTCCATGTCGTGGCCGTCCACGTTGGAGACGAAGTGCATTTTAAGGCGCGGGTGCGAGTAGGCGCGCAGCGCCAGGCACGCCATCTTCGGCCCCAGGTCCGAGCCGCCAATGCCGATGTTGACGATGTCGGTGATCGGCTTGCCGGAGTGGCCCAGCCAGGTGCCGTTGCGCACGCGGTCGGTGAAGTCCTTCACGCGGTCCAACACGGCGTGCACGTCCTGCGTCACGTTCTGGCCGTCCACCGTCAATTCCTTGCCTCGCGGCATACGGAGCGCGGTATGCAGCACCGCGCGGTGTTCGGTAAGATTGATTTTTTCGCCGGCGAACATGGCGTTGCGCATGCGTTCCACGCCGCGCTCGCGCGCCAGGGCGGTGAGCAGGGCCACGGTGTCGGTGGTCAGGCGGTTCTTGGAATAGTCCAGGCAGATGCCGGCGGCGTCCACCGACATCTTCTCGAAACGCTGGGGATCGGCCGCGAACAGTTCGCGCAGCGTCTGGGGCTGCACGTCGATGTAATGGGCGGCGAGGGCTTGGTAAGTGGCAGTCGTGGTCAGGGCGGGCTGGCGCATGGTGGTGAGCTCGTTCGTAACGTGGTTGCTTGGATAATATTCATCATACAGGAAAAACAGGTAAATTCACTACAAAATGTGCGTTCGCGGCTTCTACAAGGCCTATCCGCCCCGGATTGGCCCGCCGTAAACGTTCGTCCAGCCGAAAGAAATCGCTTTCGCGATTTCATTTTGTAGTAAAATTTCAGGCAAATACCTCTCATAAGGAACGATCATGGCGGTTCATCCTGTACTCGAAACCGTGACTGCGCGGATTATCCAGCGCAGCCGGCCCTCGCGCGGCGCATACCTGGCGCACCTGGAAGCGGCGCGCGTCAACGGCCCGCAACGCGGCGCGCTGTCCTGCACCAACCTGGCCCACGGCTTCGCCGCCTTCCCGGCCAACGACAAGCTGGTGCTGAAAGAGGTGAAGAAGCCCTCCGTGGCCATCATCTCCTCGTACAACGACATGCTGTCGGCGCACCAGCCGTTCGAGACCTTCCCGGCCATCATCAAGGACGCCGTGCGCAAGGTCGGCGCGGTGGCGCAGTTCGCCGGCGCCACGCCGGCCATGTGCGACGGCGTGACCCAGGGCCAGCCCGGCATGGAACTGTCGCTGTTCTCGCGCGACGCCATCGCCCAGTCGACCGCGATCGCGCTGTCCCACAACATGTTCGACTCGGTGCTGTACCTGGGCGTGTGCGACAAGATCGTTCCCGGCCTGCTGATCGGCGCGCTGCACTTCGGCCACCTGCCGGCCGTGTTCGTGCCCGCCGGCCCGATGACCACCGGCCTGTCCAACAAGGACAAGGCGGCGATCCGCCAGCGCTACGCGCAGGGCAAGGCCACCCGCGACGAACTGCTGGAAGGCGAGGCCAAGTCCTACCACGGCGCCGGCACCTGCACCTTCTACGGCACCGCCAACAGCAACCAGATGCTGATGGAGGTGATGGGCCTGCACCTGCCGGGCGCCGCCTTCATCTCGCCGGGCACCGAGCTGCGCGACGCGCTGACCGCCGCCGCCGCCCAGCGCGCCGCGCTGATCACCGCGCAGGGCAACGAATACATCCCGGTCGGCCACGTGGTCGACGAGAAGTCCATCGTCAACGCGGTGGTCGGCCTGCTGGCCACCGGCGGCTCCACCAACCACACGCTGCACCTGGTGGCCATCGCCAAGGCGGCCGGCATCGTGATCGACTGGAACGACTTCGACGAGCTGTCGAAGGTGGTGCCGCTGCTGACGCGCATCTACCCGAACGGCGAGGCGGACGTGAACCACTTCCACGCCGCCGGCGGCACCGGCTTCGTGATCCGCGAACTGCTGGACGCAGGCCTGCTGCACGACGACGTCAACACCATCCTGGGCAAGGGCCTGCGCAAGCACTGCGCCGAGCCGTTCCTGGCGGATGGTGAAAGCCCGCACGGCGTGACCTGGAGGGACGCCCCGCTGGAAAGCGGCGACGAGAAGGTGCTGCGCAAGCACACCAATCCGTTCTCGGCGGACGGCGGCATGGTGCTGGTGCAGGGCAACCTGGGCCGCGCCGTGATGAAGGTGTCGGCCGTGAAGGAAGAGCACCGCACGGTGCAGGCGCCGGCGCTGGTGTTCAACTCGCAGGAAGAGTTCATGGACACCTACAAGGCCGGCAAGCTCGATCGCGACTTCGTGGCCGTGCTGCGCTTCCAGGGTCCGCGCGCCAACGGCATGCCCGAGCTGCACGCGCTGACCCCGGCGCTGGCCAACCTGCAGGACGCCGGCCGCAAGGTCGCGCTGGTGACGGACGGCCGCATGTCCGGCGCCTCCGGCAAGGTGCCGGCGGCGATCCACGTGTCGCCCGAGGTGCTGGCCGGCGGCGCGCTGGGCCTGGTGCGCGACGGCGACATCATCCGCGTCGACGGTTTCACCGGCACGCTGGAGGCTCTGGTGCCGTCGGACGTGTGGCACGCGCGCGCGCTGGCCACGGCCGACCTGACGCCGAACGGCGTCGGCATGGGCCGCGAGCTGTTCGCCATGTACCGCAACAGCATCTCGGCGGCCGAATCGGGCGCGACCACGTTCCCGCTGCCGTCGCCGATCCCCACCACCGTGGGCCTGCACGCCCAAGACCCCGTCGGCAACACCGTTCCCGGTTCCGACGAAGATTACTCGACGAAGAAGGACTGACCATGACTCTGCTGGAAATTATGCGCACCTCCGCCGTGATCCCCGTGATTGCGATCGACGATCCGGACCACGCCGTGCCGCTGGCGAAGGCGCTGGTGGCGGGCGGCATCCGCGTGCTGGAGGTGACGCTGCGCACCAAACACGGCCTGGCCGCGATCAAGGCCATGACGGGGGTGGAGGGCGCCATCGTCGGCGTCGGCACGCTGACGCAGCCGGAGGAATTCGCCGCCGCGCGCGACGCGGGCGCCGTGTTCGGCGTCTCGCCCGGCCTGACGCCGGCGCTGATCGCCGCCGCCAAGAGCAGCGGCCTGCCGCTGCTGCCGGGCGTGATGACGCCGTCCGAGGTGATGGCCGCGCGCGAGCAGGGCTTCAAGCAGCTGAAACTGTTCCCGGCCGTGCCGGCGGGCGGCGTGGGCATGCTGAACGGCATCGGCGGCCCGCTGCCGGACGTGACGTTCTGCCCCACCGGCGGCATCACGCAGGAGACCGCGTCGCAGTTCCTGGCGCTGAAAAACGTCGCCTGCGTGGGCGGCTCGTGGCTCACGCCGAAGGACGCGATGCAGGCCGGCGACTGGGCCCGCATCACCGAAATCGCGCGCGCCGCCAGCGGCCTGCGTTGATCCAACGCAGCGCCGCCCCGGCGGCGCTCAGCAGACAGCGCGGGGATTTGTTAAACTGGACTTTTCCTTTTTGTAAATTCCTCGCGCCGTGGACTGCAAGCAGTACTTCCATCTGATTTCCACCATCAAGACCGGCTGGGCCGAGCGCTTCGACGAGCTCGACTTTTTGGGCGGCGACGGCGAACTGTTCAAGGGCGCCGCGCTGCGCGACGCCGGCAGCGCCTGTGAACTGATGCGGCTGACCAAGCAGCGCCATTTGTGCCAGTGCGAGGCCTGCCCGGCGGCTTGAATCCTCCCCGCGTTTTCGTTCGCGTTTTCGTTCGTTTTTCAGCTGAATTTTCCCATCTGTATTGAACGCGTGCGCCTTTTGGCGGCGTGCTAGCCTCGCCGGGATTTAGCCATTCCGGTTGCCCGGTCGCGTCCGTTGTCCAATGCTCAGCGAGGTACGTCATGCCAGTCTCGTCTTGCCGTCCGCCCCCTGTTTCACCTCCCGTTTCTATTCCCATGCGGCGTTGCCGCGCCGTGCCCCTGTTGCTGGCGCTGGCCGTCGGCCAGGCGTACGCGGCGGACGTGATCGGCACAGGCGCCAATGGCGCCAACGGCGCCGCCGGCGGCGCGCCGGGCGCCGCCGGCCAGGCGGGCACGCCGGGCCAGAACGCCGTGGCCAACGCCTTGGGCAACGCCGACGCGGCCAACCTCGCCACCGCGACCGGCGGCAAGGGTGGCAACGGTGGAAACGGCATCGCGGGCCTCGCGGGCCAGAACGGCGGCAAGGCCGGCGCGGGAGGCAAGGGCGGCAACGCGGCGGCCACCGCCGTGTCGGCACCGGCGGCGGGCGCCGCGTCCGCGCTGGCGAACGCCAATGGCGGCGCGGGCGGCGCGGCAGGCGTCGCCGGCGCCGGCGGGACCGGCGCGGCGCGGGGCGCGGGCGCCGCCTCGGGCGACGGCGGCGCGGCCGCGGCCACGGCGCGCGCGGTCGCGGCGGCCGGCGCGGCGGCGAGCGGCCACGCCTCGGCCACCGGCGGCGACGGCGGCGCGGCGACGCAGGATGGCGCGACGGGCCGCGGCGGCGCGGCGAGCTCCACGCTGGAATTGACGGGCCACAACGCCGTGGGCTACAGCTACGCGGCCGGCGGCAACGCGGGCAAGTCGCATCCGCAGGCGGTCAACCGGCGCGGCGGCGACGCGGCGGCCACCATGAAGCTGCGCGGCACGGGCACGCTGGAGGGCTACAGCGCGGCCGTGGGCGGCACCGGCGCGTACGACGCGTCCAACGCCTCCGGGGAGGCCGGCGCGCAGGCCGGCAGCCACTCGGACGCGCGCGTGACCGGCGGCGGCCGCGTGAGAGTCTCGGCCTCGGCCGCCGGCGGGCTGGGCGCGGCCGGCGGCGGCGCCGGCAACAGCGGCGGCAAGGGCGGCAAGAGCCGGGCCGGCGCCTATGGCGCCTCCGGCACCGGGGAGGTGGAGGTGAGCGTGACCCAGAACGGCGGGCTGGGCGGCAACGGCGTGGCCGGCGCCAGGGGTGGCGACGGCGGCGACACCTCGCTGCGCAACGCGGCCGGTGGCGCCACCAAGGGCGCGCTGACACTGATGCAGAACGCGCACGGCGGCAGCGGCGGCAACGGCACGGGTGCGGCCGACGGCGGCAAGGCGGGGCGCGCCAGGTCCGCGCTGAAGATAGCCGACGGCGCCGCCGCCAGGCTGGACGCGCGCAGCGACGCCAGCGGCGGCAACGGCGGCAGCGCGGAAGGCACGGGGACCGCGATGGCGGGCGGCAACGCGGTGTCGCGCGTCGCCGCCACGGGCGTGGGAGAGCTGTGGGTGTCCAGCACGGCGGGCGGCGGTTCCGGCGGCTACAGTGCGACGGGCAACGGATCGGCGGGCGGCAACGGCCGGAGCGAGGCGAGCGGCGCGGCGACGGGCGGCAAGGCGGTCACCGTGCAGGCGGCCGCGTACGGCGGCGTGGCCGGTTCGGCCATCACGGCGGGCGAGAAGGGCGGCGCGGGCGGCACGGCCCAGGCCAGGGCCAGCGGCAAGTCGGACGCCGGCGCGCTGCATGTGAGCGCCATCCAGCAGAGCGGCCCGGGCGGCTTCGGCGGCAATGGCGCGGCCGGCGGCGACGGCTCGGACAACACGATGGTCAACGCGGTGTCCGGCGCCACGGCGGGCGCGCTGTCGTTCTACCAGCGCGCGCGCGGCGGCGACGGCGGCGAAAGCCGCACCGGTCCGGGCGGCAAGGCCGGCGGCGGCGACGCCAGCCTCACGCTGGCCGACAACAAGGCGTCCAGCCTGAGCGGCTGGGTGCAGGCCGAGGGCGGCTACGGCGGCAACTCGTACGAGACCGCGTCCGCCATGGCGGGACGGGGCGGCGGCGCCAGGGGCGCGATAGACCTCGCCTCGACCAGGGCCGGCGCTGGCGTCAGCGCCACCAGCGTCGCCAACGCGGGCACGGGCGGCTACAACGAGAACGGCTACCTGGGCGACGGCGGCGACGCCATGTCGCTGGCGCGCGCCACGGGACGGGCCAACGCGCTCAGCCTGGCGCAGGCGTCGGGCGGCAACGCCGGCGCCACGCACGGCAAGGGCGGCGACGCGGCGGCGCGCTCGGAGGCGCTGTCGCAGACCGGCGCCTCCGCCACGGCGCGCGCCACCGGCGGCCTGGGCGCGGTCCAGGGCGACGCCAGCGCCTACGCCGGCGCCAGCTCGCTGGCCGCGGGTGGCGCGGCGCGGGCCGGCGCGCACGCGGCCGGGTCGCTGGGCGGCGCGGTGGCGGACGCCGACTCGGCCGGCGCGGGCGGCACGCGGGTGCGGGCCGTGGCGTCCGCGCCCATCGTCAACGGCGAGGCGCGCGGCGAGGCGCGTTCGACCACGTCCGGCGGCGCGGCGGCGGCGGTGGATGTGCTGAGCGGGACGCCGGTGGCGGCCACGGTGTCCGGCGCGCCGAACGCGGCGGCACGGGCGTCGGTGCTGGCGGGCGCGCCCGCCGTGGCGGCGGCGTTCGCCGGCGGCGAGATGGTCGGACATGGCGCGCAGGGCGTGTCTTATTTGCAGGACCAGGCGCCCGGCAGTATTTACACCTATGAATCGACCGGGCAGTTCCAGTTCAGCACGGCGGGCTCGCGCCAATTGCTGCTCGGCTTCCTGGGCGCCAGCGTGTTGAATCTCGGTTTCCAGCAGCTGGACCTGAACATCACCAACCATGGGACCAGCATTTACGCGCAATCGTTCACCTCGCTGGCCGAGGCGCAGTCCTTCTTCAACAACAGGGTGCTGGACCTGGGCGTGGTCGCCGGCGGCATGCAGGACCTCGTCATCCGCGCCGGCTGGAACGTGGAGGCGCAAAGCGGCTACGCCTTCGATTACGCCCTCGGCATCGCGGCCGTGCCCGAGCCGCAAACTTGGCTGATGCTGGGGCTGGGCGTCGCGCTGGTGCTGGTCTTCCGCCGCCGCTCGGGAAAATAACCAAGGCGGGAATAGACGAAAGCCCCGCCTGCGCCTTTCGGGTTGGCTTTATAAACCTGGGCCTTTTTATATCCGCCGCCGCAATGTCATTGCGCGGCGTCTTTTGATCGTGGATGTACATTTGGCCAAGCAGGCGGACGGCGGCTATTTTCCGAGATATTCGATTTGACGAGCGGCCGGAGTTTGTCGATATTGCCGGAATTGGCGGTCAGGCCCCGGACTGAAATTCCCTATTTTATAGTGAATGGAATGAAACTGGCTTGATACTGTGACCAGTTTATATTGTGGGCAAGCTGTGTGTTTTACGCGACCATCGCATTCGATTCAGGCGTGCGCGTCTTGCGCTACCGCAATATCGGCGGCATCATTCGTGCTCGTCATTCTCTGGCTTGTTCAAGCCGTTTAATAAATCACATGCGATATATTCAATATCCGCCTGTTCACTTAAAAGGAACCGGGCGATGAAGGCATTGTTTCAGGGAATTGCCTCTTTATTCAGAAAGCCCCCGCGAGAGGGCGTGCACGCCTATCTGGACAGCCGCCAGCAATTCAGCGAACAGCTGGTGTCCGTGTGGGACGCCCACATCGATTCCTCGCGCACGCAGATGGAGGACGCGATCTGCGCGCTGGCGGGCCGCTTCTCCGGCATCGTCGACAAGCTGGACCAGGCGCTGGCCGCCTCCGGCACCTCGGAGGACGGCGGCATCGTCGCCGTCTTCAATAACAGCGAGAAGGAACTGGGCGAGGTGCTGGCGCTGCTGAAGAGCACCGCCGCCAGCAAGGCCGCCATGCTGGACAAGGTCCAGCGGTTGCAGCAGTTCACCGTGCCGCTGCAGGCGATGGCGACCGAGGTGGCCAGCATCGCCTGGCAGACCAATCTGCTGGCGCTGAACGCCGCCATCGAGGCGGCCCGCGCGGGCGAGGCCGGCCGCGGCTTCGCCGTGGTGGCGCGCGAGGTGCGCGCGCTGTCGGCCAAATCGGCCGAGACCGGCAAGAGCATTTCGCAACAGGTGGGCCAGATCAGCGCCGCCATCCACTCCACCTGCGACGCCGCCGGCGCCTCGATGGCGCAGGAGCAACAGTCCATGCGGACCTCGGAAAACGTGATCGGCACCGTGCTGGCCAATTTCCAGGACGTGACGGGCGCGCTGCGGCAGTCGTCCGAACTGCTGCAGGAGGAGAGCCGGGGCATCAAGGAGGAGGTGGGCGAGGCGCTGGTGCAGCTGCAGTTCCAGGACCGCGTCAGCCAGATCCTGAGCCACGTGCAGCAAAACATCGCGCTGCTGCCGGACGTGCTGGAACAGCACCGCGCGCTGTGCGCGCAGGCCGCGCCCGAGGGGCCGCTGCCCCGGCTGGAGGCGCGGGACTTGCTGGCGCAGCTGGAAAGCACCTACGCGATGGCGGAGGAGCGCGCGCTGCACCAGGGCGGCGCGGCCTTGCCGGCGCCGGCCGCGCAAGAGGAAGAGGTCACGTTTTTCTAGGAGCCGATGATGAGTATTGACGCGCAGGCGGGGACCAGGGCGGCCCTTGCCATCGAAGGGGAATTGACCGGCCGCCGCGCCGAGGAACTGCGCCAGCGCGTGCTGGGGGCGCTGGAACGGCCGGAGACGCTGGAGCTGGACCTGGGAAGGGTGACCGGCTGCGACAGCGCCGGCGTGCAATTGCTGCTGCTGGCGAAGGCGCGCTCGCAGCAGGAGCGCAAGCACCTGCGCCTGGTGAACCACAGCCCCGCCATCCTGGACGTGTTCCGCCTGCTGGACCTGGCCTCGTGGTTCGGCGATCCGCTGCCGGAGGGCTGGCGCGCCGCCGCCTGATCCCGGAGCCGGCCTGCCGCCGGCGCGGGCCGCCTCAGGCGGTGTGCGCCACCACGCGGTTGCGGCCGCCCCGCTTGGCCGCGTACAGTGCGCGGTCGGCGGCGCCGATCAGGCCCGCCACGTCCAGCGAGTCCGGGCCGCTGTTGGTGGTGGCGATGCCCACGCTCACCGTGATGTGCTTGTCCTCCGAGCCCGCGCTGGCGTGCGGGATGCGCTGCTCGATGGCGCGCTGGCGCACCGCCTCGCCCATTTCCAGGGCCGCCTGGACGTCGGTGTCCGGCAGGATCATGGCGAACTCCTCGCCGCCATAGCGCGCCAGCAGGTCGGCCGAGCGGTGCAGCATGCCCTGCAGCGCCGCCGCCACCTGGATCAGGCACTGGTCGCCCTGCTGGTGGCCGTAATGGTCGTTGTAGGGCTTGAAGTAGTCGATGTCGATCATCAACAGCGACAGCGCGGTGCCGTAGCGCTTGGCGCGGCGCTGCTCCTTGTCGATCGCCACGTCGAAGTGGCGGCGGTTGGCGATGCCGGTCAGGCCGTCCGAGAAGGTCTGCGAGCGCAGCACCATGGCTTGCTCGCGCAGCAGCTTTTCGCGCCCCACGGCCATGCTGACGTCGTTGATCTGGATCAGGCAGTGGCGCGCCGCGCCCTCCACCGTCACCGGCGTCACGGCCACCGCCTGCTGCATGCGCTCGCCGCGCGCGGCCGCCGCCGCGTCGGCGTACAGCGGGAACGGCGACTTGTTCAGCGTCTGCGACAGCAGCGAGGGAAAGTTGTTGTGCAGGGCTTGGCCCACGGCGCTGGCCACGCGCTGGGCGCGCAGTTCGGGGAACACGGCGTAGAAATCCCGGCCCACCACGTCGGCCGCGGCGAGGCGGGAGTGGCGTTCCATCCATCGGTTCCACAGCGCCACGCGGCTGGCGTTGTCGAGCACGATCGCGCCCAGGTTGACAGCGCCCAGCACGCCTTCAAGCAGGCTCAGGCGGTTTGCATCTGGCTTCATCGTGTCAACCCTGGCCCATGACGCGGTTCAGGTAGAGGTTGATCTGTTCCTGCAGGTCGTTGAGGGCGGAGATGTCCAGGATGAAGGCGACATAGCCGTGGATCTGGTGCATCTCCAGGATGAAGTCGATGTGCAGCATCAGCACCACGGCCTCGGCCGCGCTGCCGGAGGCGCTGAGGATCTCCTCGCTGGTGCCGACGTGGTAGACCGGCAGCGAGCCCTCCAGCTCGCGCTGGAAGATGTTGGCCAGCGTGCCGACGCAGGAGTTCAGGATGATGTTGCCGATTTCGCTCATCGCCTCCTGTTCCATTTCCGTCAGCTGCTCCAGCGGCACCGATTCGCCCACCATCAGGCGCACGATTTCCAGGCTCTTATCCTCCGGGAACATGAGGATGGCCTCGGTCTGGAACGCGCCCTCGTAGTGCTGGCTGACGCCGCAGATGCGCTGGCCCTGGTCCTGCTTGTTCTTGCCGCCCAGGAGGGCGGCCGCCTCGGCGCGGTTCAGGAAACTGATCGACGGCACCGACATCGTCACTTCCTCGTTGACGATGCCGCTCATCGAGGCGGCGGCCTGGCCCACGCCGATGTTGAATATCTCGACCAGTGCATCGTGCTGCAGTTCGGTCAATGTCATCGTTTACGCTTCCAGCGGGGCGATCAGGGCCGCGATGCGGGCCTCGGTGATCGGTTTTTCCATGAAGCCCACGCCCAGCTCGGCCGCGCGGTTGCGCGTGGCGGTCTGCACGTTGGCGGTCAGCAGCGAAATGTGGGCGTGGGGCAGCAGCTTGCGCAGCTGCTCGGCGGCGGCGACGCCGCCCATGCCGGGCATGTTCACGTCCATCAGCACCAGGCTGGGCGTGAAGGCGTGGACCTTTTCCAGCGCCTCCTCGCCGGTGGCGGCTTCATGCACGATCCAGTCGGCGTGCATGCTGAGGATGTACTGGCGCGCCATCAGGCGCGACACGCGGCTGTCGTCGACGATCAATACGGTTGGGATGGACTCCATAAGTGTTCCGGGTAGGGCATATCAGATTGCTCATTTTCTCATACCCGGGGCGCTAGCGGTGAGGGTGGCGCAGCAAAATCGGCTTGCCGATCGGAAAATCGGCGCCGAAAGCGGGGGAGGAGGGCGCCCGATCCGCTAAAATAGCGGCTATTCCGCCATTCTTCCATCCAATAGCAACTATTATCATGACCCAAGACGAATTGAAACAAGCCGTAGCCCGCGCCGCCATCGCCCACGTGGAGGGCGACATCATCGGCGTCGGCACCGGTTCGACGGCCAACTTCTTCATCGACGAACTGGCCACGATCAAGCACCGCATCAAGGGCACGGTGGCCTCGTCCGAGGCGACCGCCGCGCGCCTGGCCGGCCACGGCATCCCCGTGCTGGACCTGAACGACGTGGCCGAGATCGCCGTCTACATCGACGGCGCCGACGAGATCACCGAGCGGGGAGCCATGATCAAGGGCGGCGGCGCGGCGCTGACGCGCGAGAAGATCGTCGCCTCGGTGTCGAAGAAGTTCGTCTGCATCGCCGACGGCTCCAAGCTGGTGGACGTGATGGGCAAGTTCCCGTTGCCGGTGGAAGTGCTGCCGATGGCGCGCAACGCCGTCGCGCGCCGCCTGGCCGCGCTGGGCGGCGAGCCGCGCCTGCGCCTCAAGCCGGGCACGCGGGAAGCCTTCGTGACCGACAACGGCGGCAACATCCTGGACGTGGCCGGCCTGGCCATCGCCGATCCGCTGGCGCTGGAGGGCACGATCAACCAGATCGTCGGCGTGATCGCGGTCGGCCTGTTCGCCGCGCGCGGCGCCGACGTTTGCCTGCTGGGCACGCCCGAGGGCGTGCGCACGCTGACCTTCTGATTTCCCCACGCCGACCGGGACGCCCCATGAAACGACTGCTGCTGTTCGCCATCCTGCCGCCGCTGCTGCTGGGCGCCTGTTCGCACATCCCCTTCCTGGGGGACAAGGAAAGGGAGCAGGCGGCCGAGGCGGCCCGCCGCGCCGCGTCCGAGCGCAAGCCGGCGCGGCCCGAGCTGGCCAGCGACGGCAGCAAGCGCCTGGTGATCGACGGCGTCGAGATCGAGCGGGTGGAATTCCGCGCCGGAGTGTCGTCGGCCACGGTGGAGAACATGGCCAAGCAGGGCGGCTGCGTGGGCGGCCCTGGCGCCGGGCTGGTGTCGCAGCCGGGGCCGGTGGAGATCTACCGCATGGTGTGCGGCGACGGCAGGACCTACCTGGCCAAGTGCGAACTGCGCCAGTGCAAGCCTTTGCGCTAAAACCCACTGCGGAACCCGGGGTCAGACCCCCAGGGGTCTGACCCCGGCCTTGGCACTTGGTTTGGCTGAAAAAATGGCGCCGGAAGGCGCCATGTTCATTGCCGCGGGCTTAACGCCTCAGTCCGCCGGCGGCACGTAGCCGGCGGCCGCGTCCGCGCCGTCGCCGAAGAAGTGCTTTTCCATCTGAGTGGCGAGGTATTTGCGCGCGCGCTGGTCGGCCAGGTTCAGGCGGTTCTCATTGACCAGCATGGTCTGGTGCTTGAGCCAGGCGGCCCAGGCCTCCTTCGACACGGACTGGTAGATCTTTTTGCCCAGCTCGCCTGGATACGGGGGGAAGTCCAGTCCTTCGGCTTCCTTGTCGAGTTTGATGCAGTGGACGGTACGGGCCATCTTGGCGCTCCTGAATGCGGTGAAAAAGAGGATTATAAGGTTTTAACCAAAACCTGGGATCGGCGCTGCCAGTTATACATGCGCTGGCGGTCCTTGGGCAGGGCGTCCACGGTGGCGGGCACGAAGCCGCGCTTCTGGAACCAGTGCGAGGTGCGGGTGGTCAGCACGAACAGCCTGGTCACGCCGATGGCGCGCGCGCGGTTTTCCATGTGCTTGAGGATACGCTCGCCGTCGCCCTGGGCCTGCACCTCGGGGTTGACGGTCAGGCATGCCATTTCGGCCATTTTCTGTTCCGGGAACGGATACAGCGCGGCGCAGCCGAAGATCACGCCATCGTGCTCGATGACGGAGAAGTACTCGATCTCGCGCTCGATCAGCTCGCGGCCGCGCTTGACCAGGGTGCCGTCGGCCTCCAGCGGCTCGATCAGCTTGATGATGCCGCCGACGTCCTCGATGGTGGCCTGGCGCAGGCTTTCCAGGTTCTCGTGGCTGATCATGGTGCCCACGCCGTCGTGGGTGAACAGCTCGAGCAGGGCCGAGCCGTCGGTCTCGTAGGGCACGATGTGGGCGCGCGGCACGCCGTTGGTGCAGGCCTTGACGCAGTGCTTGAGGTAGAAGGCGGTGGCCTCGGGCAGGAAGTTCGCCAGCAGCACGGCCTCGGCCTGGTGCGACGACAGCTCGCGGATCTCGGTGCCGCCGGCGTCCGTCATCAGCGGCGTTTCGCTGATGAAGATCAGCTTGTCGGCGTGCAGCGCGATGGCGGCGGTGACGGCCACGTCCTCCATGGTCAGGTTGAAGGCCTCGCCGGTGGGCGAGAAGCCCAGCGGCGACAGCAGCACCAGGCCGCCCGCGCCCAGCAGCGCGTGGATGGTCTCGGCGTCGACCTTGCGGGTGATGCCGGTCAGTTCCAGGTCCACGCCGTCGATCACGCCCAGCGGACGGGCGGTGACGAAGTTGCCGGAGATGATGCGGATGGCGGCGTGCGCCATCGGCGTGTTGGGCAAACCCTGGCTGAAGGCGGCCTCGATGTCCAGGCGCAGCTCGCCGGCGGCCTCCTTGGCGCATTCCAGCGCGGCGGTGTCGGTGATGCGCACGCCGTTGGTGAAACGGCCCTCGACGTTGCGCAGCGCCAGTTGTTCGGCCACCTGCGGCCGCGAGCCGTGCACCACCACGACCTTGATGCCGAGGGCGTGCAGCAGGGACAAGTCCTGCGCCAGCACGGGCAGGGCACCGGCGGCCACCAGCTCGCCGGGGAAGGCGACCACGAAGGTCTTGCCGCGGAAGGCGTGAATGTAAGGCGCGACTGAGCGCAGCCATTGGACGAATTCGGTAGGGTTTTCCATTAGCCGCATTATAATTCGGTGCGCGATGTTCGCGCCAAATACCTGTAAAAAACAATGTCAGAAGCCAGCAAGAAGTCCCCAGTTCCCTCCCAGCAGCCGAATTCCTCCGCCGCACCAGCAACGCCAGCACGACAAGGCGGCCGCGAGGGAGGGCGTCCACCGCGTGATGGCCAGACCGCCCGCGAGGGCGGACGTGCGCGGCGCGAGGACGCGGCCGGCGCCGAAGCCGTGGCTGGACAGGGGCAGCGCGCCCCGCGTTCCGACGCGCGCCCGCCACGCGACGATTCGCAGCAGCGCCGCGCGCCGCGCCCCGACGCCGCCGCGCAACAGGATGGCGCCGCCCCGCGTCCACCGCGCGCGGAGCGCGGCCAGGGCGCCGGTGCGGAACGCGCGCCCCGCGCCGAACGCGGCCCGCGCCTGACGCCGGAGCAGGTCGCCGCGCGCGAGGCCGAATCGGCCTTCCGCAACCCGATGCCGCCGCTGACCTATCCAGAGGACCTGCCGGTCTCCGGCCGCCGCCACGAGATCGCCGAGGCGCTGCGCAAGCACCAGGTCATCATCGTCTGCGGCGAGACCGGCTCGGGCAAGACCACCCAGCTGCCCAAGATCTGCCTCGAACTGGGGCGCGGCAGCAAGGGCCTGATCGGCCACACGCAGCCGCGCCGCATCGCCGCCTCGTCCACCGCCAAGCGCATCGCGCAGGAGCTGGGCACGCCGCTGGGCCAGAACGTGGGCTTCAAGGTGCGCTTCGCCGACACGCTCACGCGCGGCGCCGCCGTCAAGCTGATGACCGACGGTATCCTGCTGGCCGAGACGCAGACCGACCCGCTGCTCAAGGGCTACGACACGATCATCATCGACGAGGCCCACGAACGCAGCCTGAACATCGACTTCCTGCTCGGCTACCTGAAACAGCTGCTGCCGCGGCGCCCGGACCTGAAGGTGATCATCACCTCCGCCACCATCGACGCCGACCGCTTCTCGCGCCACTTCGGCACGCCGGAGAAGCCGGCGCCGGTGATCGAGGTCTCCGGCCGCCTGTACGCGGTGGAGGTGCGCTACCGCCCGGTGGAGCGCGACCAGGTGATGATGCCCGGTCCGAGCGCCGCTTCGGCCGGCGAGCCGAAACCGCAGGCCCGCGCCGCCGCCGCCGCGCGCGAAAAGCGCGACCTGATGGACGCCGTGATCGACGGTGTCGACGAGGTGTGCCGCATCGGCTCCGGCGACGTGCTGGTGTTCCTGCCCGGCGAGCGCGAGATCCGCGACGCCGCCGAGGCGCTGCGCAAGCACCATCCGCCGCACGTGGAGATCCTGCCGCTGTTCGCCCGCCTGTCGGTGGAGGAGCAGGACCGCGTGTTCCGCACCACCAACGCGCGCCGCATCGTGCTGGCCACCAACGTGGCCGAGACCTCGCTGACGGTGCCGGGCATCCGCTACGTGGTGGACGCCGGCCTGGCGCGCGTGAAGCGCTACAGCTACCGCAACAAGGTGGAGCAGCTGCAGATCGAGCCGATCGCGCAGTCCGCCGCCAACCAGCGCGCCGGCCGCTGCGGCCGCGTGGCCGACGGCGTCTGCGTGCGCCTGTACGACGAGCAGGACTTCCTGCAGCGTCCCAAGTTCACCGATCCCGAGATCCTGCGCTCGTCGCTGGCCTCCGTCATCCTGCGCATGAAGTCATTGCACCTGGCGGATGTGGAGGAATTCCCCTTCATCGAGCCGCCGCTGGCGCGCGCGATCGCCGACGGCTACCAGCTGCTGCAGGAGCTGGGCGCGGTGGACGAGTACAACCAGTTGACGCCCCTGGGCCGCAAGCTGGCCAAGCTGCCGCTGGACCCGCGCGTGGGCCGCATGATCCTGGCCGCGCACGACAACGCCTCGCTGACCGAGGTGCTGATCGTGGCGTCCGCGCTGTCCGTGCAGGACCCGCGCGACCGCCCGGTGGAGCACCAGCAGGCGGCCGACGAGGCGCACAAGAAGTTCGCCGACGAGAAGTCCGAGTTCCTCAGCTACATCAAGATCTGGCGCTGGTTCGAGAACGCCATCGAGCACAAGAAAACCAACCGCCAGTTGCAGGACAACTGCCGCGCCAATTTCCTGTCGCAGCTGCGCCTGCGCGAATGGCGCGACGTGCACTCGCAGCTGCTCACCATCGTCAAGGAGCAGGGCTGGCGCATGAACGAGGCGCCCGCCACCTACGAGAACCTGCACCTGGCGTTGCTGACCGGCCTGCTGGGCAACATCGGCTTCAAGTCCGAGGACGAGCCGGGCGCCGGCTACCTGGGCGCGCGCGGCATCAAGTTCCACATCTGGCCCGGCTCGCACCTGTCCAAGAAGCCGGGCAAGTGGATCATGGCGGCCGAACTGGTGGAGACCACGCGCCTGTATGCGCGCTGCGTGGCGAACATCGATCCGGAATGGCTGGAGAAGGTGGGCGGCCACCTGCTGAAGAAATCGTGGGGCGAGCCGCGCTGGGAGAAGCGCAGCGCGCAGGTCAGCGCGTCCGAGCGCGCCACCCTGTACGGGCTGGTGGTGTACAGCCAGCGCCGCATCAACTACGGCGCCTTCAATCCGGTGGAGGCGCGCGAGATCTTCATCCGCGACGCGCTGGTGGGCGGCGACTACGACACGCGCGCGCCGTTCTTCGCCCACAACCACAAGCTGGTGAAGGAGATCGAGAACCTCGAGCACAAGTCGCGCCGCCTGGACGTGCTGGTGGACGATGAACTGATCGCCGCCTTCTACGACAAGCTGGTGCCGGCCGACGTGGTGAACGGCGCCGGCTTCGAGAAGTGGCACAAGGACGCCACGGCGGCCGAGCCCAAGCTGCTGTTCCTGAACCGCGACGAATTGATGCGCCACGAGGCGGCCGGCGTGACCACCGACCTGTTCCCGAAAACGATGATGGCGGCGGGCCTGGAAATGGCGCTCACCTACCACTTCGAACCGGGCAGCGTGCGCGACGGCGTGACGCTGGCGGTGCCGCTGTACGCGCTGAACCAGCTGTCGCGCGAGCGCTGCGAATGGCTGGTGCCGGGCATGCTGAAGGAGAAGGTCCACCTGCTGCTGAAGTCCTTGCCGCAGAAGCTGCGCCGCCATTGCGTGCCGCTGCCGGACTACGCGGCCAAGTTCTGCGAACGGGTGCAGGCCAAGCTGAATTTCGGCCGGGGCGACCTGGTCGACGCCATCATCGCCGACATCCGCGAGCAGATCACCATCGGCGTGCTGACCACGGACTTCAAGCCCGAGACGCTGCCGGCGCACCACTTCATGAATTTCAAGGTGATCGACGAGCATGGCCGCCAGCTGGACATGGGACGCAACCTGGCGACCCTGCAGGCCGAATACGGCGCGCAGGCGCGTCAGAGCTTCCAGAAGATGGCCGAGGCGACGTCGCCGGCCGGCACCCAGCTGCGCGCGGGCGCGCCCGCCGGCGGCAGGGCTGCGGCCGGGGGCGGGCAGGGCACGGGCCAGGGCGCCGCGCAAGGCGGCGGTAAAACAGCGCACGGCGGCATCGCCGCCGACGCCGCGCGCGGCGCCAACGCGGCGGGCGGCAAGTCCGGCCAGCAGGCCGGCGGCGCGTCCGCATCGGCCTCCGCGCCCGCCGCGCCATCGGCCCACACCAACATCACCAGCTGGACCTTCGGCGAACTGCCGGAGATCCTGGAGATCGTGCAGGGCAAGCTGACCCTGATTGGCTTCCCCGCGCTGGTGGACAAGGGCGCGCACTGCGACCTGGAGGTGTTCGACGACCCCACCGTGGCCGAGCGCACCCACCGCGTCGGCCTGCGCCGCCTGTTCGCGCTGCAGATGAAGGACCAGATCAAGTTCATCGAGAAGAGCATCCCCAACCTGCAGCAGATGGGCATGCAGTTCATGTCCATGGGCACGCAGGAGGAGCTGCGCGACCAGATCATCAGCAAGGCGCTGGACATCGCCTGCCTGCAGGACCCGCTGCCGGTGGACGCGGCCACCTTCGCCAAGCGCAAGGAGGAGGGCAAGTCGCGCCTGGTGCTGCTGGTGAACGAGATCGCGCGCCTGCTGTCGCAAGTGCTGACCGAGTTCCACGGCCTGCCCAAGCGCCTGCAGGGCATCAACGCGCAGGCGGCGGCGGACATGCAGCAGCAACTGCAAGGCCTGGTGCACAAGCGCTTCCTGCTCGACAACGACTACGGCCAGCTGGCGCACTTCCCGCGCTACCTGAAGGCGATGAACGTGCGCCTGGAAAAGCTGCGCGGCGACCCCGCGCGCGACGTCAAGCTGATGGCCGACTGGCAAACGGCGGCCGCGCCGTTCCAGCGCCTGCTGCGCGACAAGTCGGCCGGCCGCAACACCGATCCGAAACTGGTGGAATTCCGCTGGATGCTGGAGGAGTTGCGCGTGTCGCTGTTCGCCCAGGAGTTGCGCACGCCGATGCCGGTGTCCGTCAAGCGCTTGCAAAAGGTGTGGGAATCCATGCAGCGCTGACGTTGGCGGTGCGCTAACGCACCGATGGACTCTCCCCGCGCGCGGTATATTGCACTGCAACATAGTGTTGCAGGGAGAGTCTCGATGGCCAAAGCAGCTCCGGGTATGCGCTTGCTGCGCAGTTTGGCCCGCGCCAGCAAGTCGCAACAGAAATTGGTGGCCAGCCTGTTCGCCGTGCCCAAGCCCAAACCCCAGCCAAAATCCAAACCGAAGCCCAAGCCCAAACCCGCGCTTCAAGCCAAGGCGCAACCCAAACGCGCGGCCGCGCCGGCCGCCAAGCTCGCCATCCGCGAGCATGCGCGCCCGGAAGTGCGCGCGCTGCCCGGCAAATGGTTGGCCGCGCAATACCGTTTGCCCGCGTCGGAAGGCCATGCCGCGGGGCAGCAAATGAGCTACTGGCTCTACCTGCCGGACCACGTCCCGGAGCGGGCCGCGCGCAGCGGCCTGCCGCTGCTGGTGATGCTGCATGGCTGCCAGCAGAGCGCCACCCAGTTCGCGCAGGGCACGCGCATGAACCGGCTGGCCGAGGAGAAGGGCTATGCGGTGCTGTATCCGCAGCAGTCCGCCAGCGCCCACGCGCAGCGCTGCTGGAAATGGTACGACCGCGCCACCCAGGAGGGCGGCGGCGACACGCGCGCGCTGGCCGGCCTGATCGAGATGGTCTGCGCGCACCACCCGATCGACCGGCGCCGCGTCTACGCCGCCGGCATTTCGGCGGGCGCCGGCATGGCCAACATCCTGGCGCTGAACCATCCGGAACTGATCGCGGCCGTGGGGCTGCACTCGGGGCCGGTGTTCGGCGGCGGCCACAGTACCGTGGGCGCGCTGCAGGTGATGCGGCACGGCACCGCCGGCCATCACGGCGCGATCCGCGGCGTGATGGCGCGGCGCCCCGCCTTTCCCGTGATGCCGACCCTGCTGATCCAGGGCGAGGGCGACCAGGTGGTGCGGCCCGTCAACCAGCGGCAGCTGGCGCAGCAAAGCCTGCTGTTGAACGGCGTGCCGGCCGGCACGCCCGTGAAGGTGGTGGCCAAGCCGGCCGGGCGCGGCGGCAGCCGCCTCGCGCACGAGATCCGCGACTACCTGGTGGGCGGCAAGGTGGTGCTGCGCGTGGCCAGCATCGACAGCCTGGACCACGCCTGGAGCGGCGGCGATCCGGAGCTGAAATTCAATTCCAAGGCGGGGCCGGACGCCAGCAAGATGATGCTCGATTTCTTCGGCAAGCACCGGCGCCTGGTGTCGCGCCGCAAAGCGGTGTCCGCCGCCTGAGCGTCACAGGAAGAAGGCCAGCGCCGCCACCGCCGTCGGCGGCAGCGCGCCCAGCAGCAAGCCGAGGGCGCCGATCGACTCGTCGCGGAAGCCGCGCCGCAGCAGCGACACGCCGGCCGGGTTGGGCGCGTTGGCGATCACCGTCAGGCCGCCGCCGGCCACGGCGCCGGCCACCAGCATGTATTGCGCCCGCGCCGACATGCCTTCGATCAGCGAGCCCAGGTAGGTGAGGGCGGCGTTGTCGGTGATGGCGGTCAGCGCCAGCGCGCCGAAGAACAGCGCCACCGGTTCCAGGCCGGACACGATGGGCTGCAGCCACCATTGCTGCATGCCGCCCAGGATCACCAGCCCGGCCAGGAAGAAGCCCACCAGCAGGCCCTCCTTCAGGATCAGCGGATGCTGGTGGCGCTGGTAGGCCTGGGTGAAACCCAGGAACAGCAGGAACACGCCCAGGAACAGCACCGGATGGTGGGCCAGCAGCACCACCGCCGCCAGGAAGGCCAGGTGGATCAGCGCCACCACCAGCGGCACCGGACGGTCGGTGCTGCGCGCGCCGCCGGCCGCCTCGATCGGCGCGGACGGCAGGTGGCGCCCCAGCAGCGCGCCGACCACGGTGGCGTTGACCACCACCGCCAGCGCCGCCTTCCAGCCGAAGTTGCCGAGCATGAAGGCGCTGTCCCATTGCCAGGTGGCGGCCACCATCAGCACCGGCGGCGCGGCGTAGGCGGTGAGCGTGCCGCCGATCGAGATGTTGACGAACAGCACGCCCAGCGCGGCGTATTTCAGCCACTCCGGCACCGCGTCCTGGCGGAACAGCAGCGGCGCCAGGATCAGCGCGGCCAGCGTCATCGCGGCCGGCTCGGTGATCAGGGAGCCGGCCAGCGGCACCAGCGCCAGGCCCAGCCACACCAGCGCCAGTTCCGCGCGCAGCGGCGCCATGCGCGCCAGCGCCCGCAGCGCGCGCTGCACCAGGTTCAGCACCGGCCAGGAGGCCGCCACCACCATCACCACGAACACGAACAGCGGTTCGGTGTACTGGCGCGACTCGGCGTAGGCGATGGCGTTCTGCCCGCCCGCCACCAGCGCCATCGCCACGATCAGGATGACGGCCCAGAAGCCGAACACCACCTCCACCTCGCCCAGCAGGTGGAACAGGCCCGCGTGGCGGGGATGGCGGTGCGCCAGCGCCTCGAAGGACTTGGCGGCGAAGGTGTGCAGCAGGGCCAGTCCGAACAGGACGGCGGCGATCAGCTGGATGGTGCTCATGTTGCTCCGTTGATAAGTAAGGCGGGCTCTATCTTACAGTAAGCCCTTGCCAAAACCCGCTCCAGAGAGTACTGTGTATTTGTACAGTATTTTAGATTTTTCGATTTCGATTCAGAGTTGCCATGACACGTCCACAACCCATCGCCGCGCCGGAAAGCCTGCACCCGTCCCTGTGGCTGGCGTCGCAGCTGGCGCACTCGGCCATCCGCTGCGTGGACACCGGCTACGCGGCGCTGTCGGCCCAGCTGCCCGGCGGCGGCTGGCCGCTGGGCTCGCTCACCGAGTTGATGCTGCAGCAGTCCGGCATCGGCGAGATCCGGCTGCTGCGGCCGGCGCTGGTGGGGGTGGCGCAGCGCCAGGTGGTGCTGCTGGGGCCGCCGCAACTGCCGCAGGGGCTGGCGCTGGCGGCGCTGGGCCTGCCCCCGTCCAAGCTGCTGTGGATACGCGGCGGCGAGACGAAGAAGGGCGGCGGCGGCGGCGGCGACATGCTGTGGGCCGCCGAGCAGGTGCTGCGCAGCGGCTGTTGCGGCGCGCTGCTGCTGTGGCAGCGCCACATGCGGGGCGAGACGCTGCGCCGGCTGCACCTGGCGGCGCAGTCGGGCGACACCCTGTTCTGCGTGCTGCGGCCGCTGTCGGCGGCGCAGGACGCGTCGCCGGCGCCACTGCGGCTGGCGCTGCGCGCGGCGGCGGGCGGCATCGACATCGAATTCGTGAAACGCCGGGGACCGCAGCGCGACGAGCCGCTGTTCCTGCCCATGCCACCCTCTTTGCTACAGCGTCATGCGTCTCTGGATCGGCTTTCACCTGCCACGGCTCCCGCTCGAAGTGTTCTGCCCCAGCTGGTCGGAGGATAGCCTCACCGTCGTGCTGGAGCAGGACGGCGTGCTGGCCGTGTCCGCGCGGGCGCGGGCGGCCGGCGTGCGCGAGGGCATGCGCCGCGGCGGCGCGCTGCTGATGGCGCCGGACGCGCAGCTGCGCGAGCGCGCGCCGCCGCTGGAGGCCGAGGCGCTGCACGCGGTGGCGATGGCGCTGCTGCGCTACACGCCGCTGGTGGCGCAGGCGGAGGAGGACACGCTGCTGATCGACGTCGGCGCCAGCCTGCGCCTGTTCGGCGGCGCGCGCGCGCTGTGCCGGCTGGCGCGCGCCAGCATGCGGGCGCTGGGCTTCACCGCCGTGCTGGGCTGCGCGCCCACCGCGCGCGGCGCCTGGCTGCTGGCGCGCGGCGGCGGCGGCCGTTCCTTGACCATCGACGGCATGACGCGCCGCCTGCGGCGCCTGCCCGCCGGCCTGCTGCCGCCGGCGCGGCCCTTCCTGGGCTGGCTCGACGGCATCGGCTGCTTCACGCTGGCCGAGCTGCGGCGCCTGCCGCGGCCCGGCCTGCAGCGGCGCTGCGGCCGCGCGCTGCTGGACATGCTGGACGCGGCGCACGGCGAGGCGCCGGAGATGTTCGACTGGATAACGGCGCCGCCCGGCTTCAAGGCCAAATTGGAGCTGTTCGACCGCGTCGAGCACGCGGACGCGCTGCTGTTCGGCGCGCAGCGCCTGCTGCAGCAAATGACGGGCTGGCTGTGCGCGCGCCAGTTCGCGGTCGAGCGCGTCAGCCTGCTGCTCGAGCACGAGCGCGGCCGGGTGGCGCGCGCGCCCACTCAGATCGAGATCGTGCTGGCCGAGGCCACCTGGCGCGACGAGCACCTGCTGCGCCTGCTGAAGGAAAGGCTGGGCAAGATCGAACTGGCGGCGCCCGTCATCGGCCTGAGCCTGGAGGCGCTGCGGGTGCGGCCGATGACGCCGCCGAGCGACTCGCTGTTTCCGGAGCCGGGCGGCAGCAAGGAGGACCGCGAGCGCCTGTTCGAACTGCTGGTGGCGCGTCTGGGCGCGGACAACGTGCTGCAGGCCGCGCCCCAGGCCGACTACCGGCCGGACCTGGCCAACGCCTGGGTGCCGGTGCACGAGAAGGTGCGCCCGGCCGAGCAGCGCGCCCGCATGCCGCCGCGCAGCCTGCCGCGCCCGGTGTGGCTGCTGCCCAAGCCGGTCGCGCTGCTGATGCGCGACCACCGGCCGTTCTACACCTCGCCGCTGCGCATGGTGTCGAACGCGGAGCGCATCGAGGCCGGCTGGTGGAGCGAGGCGCAGACGCGCGACTACTTCATCGCCGAGGGCGCCGACCACGCCCACTACTGGGTGTTCCGCGAGCGCCTGGGCGCGGAGGACGCGCCGCGCTGGTATCTGCACGGCCTGTTCGGCTGAGGCCGGCCACGGCCGGCGCGCGCTGGGCTACACTTGCGGCTGTTCACCATCTCCACCTTCACCTGGAACCATCATGCGTGCAGAACGACTGGAATTCGCCGGCGCCCACGGCCACAAACTGTCGGCCCGGCTGGAGTCGCCCGACGGCGCGGCGCGCGCCTACGCGCTGTTCGCCCACTGCTTCACCTGCGGCAAGGACGTGTTCGCCGCGATCCGCATCGCGCAGGCGCTGACCGAACACGGCATCGCCGTGCTGCGCTTCGATTTCGCCGGCCTGGGCGCGAGCGAGGGCGAGTTCGCCAACACCAATTTCTCCTCCAACCGGGACGACCTGGTGGCGGCGGCGGACTATCTGCGCGCCCACCACGCGGCGCCGTCGCTGCTGATCGGCCACAGCCTGGGCGGCACGGCGGCGCTGGCCGCGGCGGCCAGCGTGCCGGAGGCGAGGGCGGTGGTGACCATCGCCGCGCCCAGCGACCCGGCGTACGTGACCTCGCTGTTCAGCGAACACCTGGAACGGATCGCCGCCGAGGGCGAGGCCGAGGTGGAGCTGGCCGGGAGGCCGTTCCGCATCAAGCGGCAGTTCGTGGAGGACGCGGGTCGGCACAGCCTGAAGGAGAGCATCGCAGGGCTGCGCAAGGCGCTGCTGGTGATGCACGCGCCGGGCGACGAGACGGTGCCCATCAGCCATGCCATGGGCATTTTCACGCCGGCCAAACATCCCAAGAGTTTCGCGTCGCTGGACGACGCGGACCACCTGCTGACACGGCGCGAGGACGCCGTGTACGTGGCCGATCTGATCGCGGCCTGGAGCGGCCGCTATTTGCGGGGAGTGTGACTACTCGTCGAACTACTCGTCGAACTACTCGTCGAACTCGGAGCTGAGGTCTTTCCAGCCCTTGCGCACGGCGAAGGGCAGGAACTCGTCCGGCGTGTCGAGCACGATCAGTTTCTTTTCCTGCACCACCGGGTCGCCCGGCGTCGGGTCGGGGCCGGTGTAGCCCAGGCCGCGCAGGCGGGCGCCGATTTCGGCGATCAGTTTCTTGTCCCTGTGCAGGCCGTCGGCGGCGGGCGCGGCCAGGTCCACGAACAGGTCGATGACGCCGTAGCCCTCGTCGAAGATACGCAGGGCTTTGATGTCGAGGGAGCGGCCTGAGCCGTCGGTGGCCTTGAAGGGGCCGCTGAGCTGGATGTCGGTGTCTTGGTTCATGCGCTCAGCATACACCAATCGAGGCCGGGGCCGCCAGAGGGCCCCGGCGCCGGTCAGAGCGGCGACAGGATGGCCTGCAGCCGGTCCGGCGTGTCCGGGATGCGCTCCAGCCGCGGATACCGCAGCCCGCCATGGTAGTCCAGCAGGATGGTGCGGAACTTGCCGCCCTTCTTGACCAGCAGTTCGATCGGCTTGCCGGCGTCCTTGCCGCCGGTCTTGGCGGCCGTGACGGCGGCGCGCAGCACCTCCGGCTTGTAGGCCGTGCCGTTCACCGCCAGCACCGTGGTGCCGCCGCCCAGGCCGGCCTGGAAGCCCGGGCCCTCCCATTGCAGCGCCTCGACCTTGCCTTCGCCGTTCAGCGAGAAGCCCAGCGAGTACTGGAAGTCGGCCGACTTGGCGCGTTCCTCCACGCCCCTCAGGTAGGGCGTCGGCGTGTCGGTGTAGACCAGCTTCCAGCCGGCGCGGGTCAGGCCGTCCAGCGGGGCGGGGCCGTTGCCGTCCAGCCGGGCGCGCAGGAAGGCAGCCCAGTCGTGCGGCTGGAGCGCGTTCAGCGCCTTCACCACGTCCTCGAACACGTAGTGGTTGGCCGTGTAGGCGCCATTGTCGATGCCGAAGAAGTTGCGGGCAAAGTGGTCCAGCGATTTGCCGTCGGCGGACAGTTCGCGGATCTTGGTGTCCACGTCCAGCCAGATCAGGGCGCCCTCGTTGTAGTAGTCCTCGCTGCGCTGCCAGCTGCTCCAGCCCAGCGGGCGGCGGCCGTTGATGATGGGATCGTTGGTGGTGTCCTGCACCGGGCGCCAGGAACGGCCCCGCATCGCGTCGTAGCGCGCGGCGGTGGCCGCCAGCGTGTCGCGCACATGCTCCAGCTTGATCAGGCCGGAGCGCGACGACAGCACGTGGCCCCAGTACTGGGTCTGGCCCTCGTACACCCACAGCAGGCTGTTTTGCAAAGGGGTGTTGAAGTCGGGGACGTTCTGGTCGGCCGGGCGGCGGAACTTGCCGTTCCACGAGTGCGCGAACTCGTGCGGCAGCAGGCCGCGCATGGACTCGGCCTTGGCCCAGTCGGTGAAGTAGTCGAGCTTGACGCCGTTCTCGCTGGACTGGTGGTGTTCGCGGCCGATGCCGCCGAACTCCTCGCTCAGCGCCAGCAGGAAATCGTAGTGCGCGAAGTGCTGCGAGTTGAACAGCTTGTAGGTCTGCTGGATCAGCGCGCGGTGCAGTTCGATCTGCTCCGGCTTGGCCTCCACCGCCTCGGCCGTGTCGGCCACCACGTTCAGGTGCACCGGCAGTTTGGCGCCGGGATCGAGGTCGTAGCGCTTGAAGTGGCGGCCGGCGAACAGCGGCGAATCGACCAGCGTCTCCAGGTCCAGCGGCTTGAAGCGCACCACGTCGCCCTGGCGCTCCTGGGTCTCCAGCGCGCTGCCGTATTGCCAGCCCTCGGGCAGCGTCAGCGTGGGCTGGACCATGATGCGGCGCGTCGCGTAGCCGGCCGGGTAGAGCGCCATCGAATGCCACTGCACGCCCAGGATCTCGGCGGTGATGGTGGTGCGGCCCTGGTTGGCCTCGGTGGGCGACAGGTACTGGTATTCGGCCTCCACGCTGGCGGCGCCGGAGGGCACCTCGAGGTGGAAGGCGTGCACGTTGACGGTGTCGCGCTTCCAGGCCAGCGGCTTGCCGTTGGCGCTGAACCTGAGGCCGGCGAGCTGGTTCAGCGGCCCGCTGGGGCCGTGGTTGGCCGGCACCCACTGCGGATAAAGCAAGGTCAGCTTGCCGGGCTTGGCGGGAATGGTCTCGGTGACGCGGAAGATCTGCTGCGAGGTGTTGGTGGCGTCCACCCTCAGCGCGATCGTGCCCGGATAGGGCTGGTCGAGCGGGGCGGGGATGGTCTCCGCGCGGACGCCCAGGGTGGTGGCGGCCAGCAGGACCAGCAGGGATTGGCGCAGCGGTGTCATGGTGCGGAAGGGAGGTAAAAGGCTGAGTGTAGCACGCGGGCAACATCGCCCGTGTTTCAAAACGTGTCGAAAAAAAGTGAAAAAAGACCCCTTGAAAGCGCGGCCTGGCAACCGTATATCGGATGCACCGGTGGCCCAGAAGGGGACCGGAGGACCTTATCGCTTAACTTTAAAAGGATATGAATCATGCGTACTTTTGACCTGACTCCACTGTATCGTTCCGCCATCGGCTTCGACCGTCTGGCCCAGCTGCTGAACGACGCCCAGCGCGGCGACGCCCAGCCCAGCTACCCGCCGTACAACATCGAGCTTGTCTCGGAAGACAAGTATCGCATCGTGATGGCGCTGGCCGGCTTCGACCGCTCGGAGATCGACATCACCAGCGAGCGCGACTCGCTGCAAGTCGTCGGCCGCAAGCAGCGCGATGGCGTGGAACGCACCTATCTGCACCGTGGCATCGCCGCGCGCGATTTCGAACAGCGCTTCCAGCTGGCCAACCATGTGAAGGTGACCGGCGCCTCGTTCGACAATGGCATGCTGACCATTGAACTCGTGCGCGAGATTCCGGAAGCCCTGAAGCCGCGCAAGATCCAGATCGACGGTTCGGGCGCGACTGTCACCGCGCTGGAGCAGCGCGAGGCGGCGTGATCGCCGCCGGTGCGGTAGCGTAGTAGCAACAAGCAGTAACAAGCTGGCCGGGCAATCCGGCCAGCGTCACGTCCGCGCCACGCGCGGCTAGCGTGCCGCAAGCAAGGTTAAGCGGCACCTAAGTCTTCTGCCTCATATTGAATCCATCGAAAAACCCCATTCAATCAGGAGTGCAGCGATGCAAAACAATACTGTTTCTGGAACCATGAAGCGTGGCGTCCTGGCCCTGGCTGTGCTGGGCGCCGTCGGCGCCGGCGGTGCGGTCATCGTCCAACAAAACAACGCCGCCGCCGTGGCGCGGGAGCCGTCCGCCGCCGCCGCGCCGGCCCAGGCCCAGGCGCCGGCGCCGGTGGCCGCGCCGATGATCACCATGCCCGACTTCAGCGTGATCGCCGAGCGCAACGGCCCGGCCGTGGTCAACATCAGCGTCACCGGCAGCACCAAGACCAGCTACGACGGCCCGCAGGGCCGCGGCCGCGATCCCTTCGGCGACGACCCGATGTCCGAGTTCTTCCGCCGCTTCCAGGGGCCGCGCGGCGGCGAGCGCCCCGCGCCCACGCAGGGCGTCGGCTCGGGCTTCATCATCAGCGCCGACGGCATCATCCTGACCAACGCCCACGTGGTGCGCGACGCCAGCGAGGTGACCGTCAAGATGACCGACCGCCGCGAATACCGCGCCAAGGTGCTGGGCTCCGATCCCAAGACCGACGTGGCGGTGCTGAAGATCGACGCCAAGAACCTGCCCGTGGTGCCGCTGGGCCGCATCAGCGACCTGAAGGTCGGCGCCTGGGTGCTGGCGATCGGCTCGCCGTTCGGCCTGGAGAGCACGGTGACGGCCGGCGTGGTCAGCGCCAAGGGCCGCTCGCTGGGCCCGGAGGACAGCTACGTGCCCTTCATCCAGACCGACGTGGCGGTCAACCCCGGCAACTCGGGCGGCCCGCTGTTCAACACGCGCGGCGAGGTGATCGGCATCAATTCGCAGATCTACAGCCAGACCGGCGGCTACCAGGGCCTGTCGTTCGCGATCCCGATCGACGTCGCCGTCAAGATCAAGGACCAGATCGTCGCGACCGGCAAGGTGGCGCACGCCAAGCTGGGCGTGATGGTGCAGGAGGTCAACCAGAGCTTCGCCGACTCCTTCAACCTGGCCACGCCGGAGGGCGCGCTGGTGGCCAACGTCGAGCCGGGCGGTCCCGCCGACAAGGTGGGCCTGAAGGCGGGCGACGTGATCCGCAAGGTCAACGGCCAGAAGATCGTGGCCTCGGGCGACCTCCCCGCCATCGTCGGCCTGGCCATGCCGGGCGACAAGGTGACGCTGGAGGTGTGGCGCCAGGGCAAGGCGATCGAGCTGAGCGGCAAGCTGGGCAACGCCGCCGACAAGGTGGCCGACGCGGCCCGCGCCGACGACGGCGCCAGCAGCAAGGTCAAGCTGGGCCTGCAGCTGCGCCCGCTCGACCCGCTGGAGCGGCGCCAGTCCGGCATCGCCTCCGGCCTGCTGATCGAGGGCGCGGGCGGCGCGGCCGCCTACGCCGGGGTGCAGCCGGGCGACGTGTTATTGTCGGTGAACGGCCGCGCGGTCAACACCATCGAGCAGGTGCGCGACGTGATGGCCAAGTCCGAGAAGTCGGTGGCCTTGCTGATCCAGCGCGGAGATGACAAAATCTTCATCCCGGTGCGGATCGGTTAAATAAACAAGGAAGGGCACGCCATGCGCCTGCTGTTGGTGGAAGACGATACGATGATCGGCGAGGTGGTGCTGGACCTGCTGCGCGCCGAGCACTACGCGGTGGACTGGGTCAAGGACGGCGACATGGCCGACACCGCCCTGCAGACCCAGACCTACGACCTGGTGCTGCTGGACCTGGGCCTGCCGCGCAAGGACGGCCTGGAGGTGCTGCGCGCGATGCGCGCCCGCAAGGAGCTCACGCCGGTGCTGGTGGCCACCGCGCGCGACGCGGTGCAGCAGCGCATCGCCGGCCTGGACGCGGGCGCCGACGACTACGTGCTCAAGCCCTACGACCTGGACGAGCTGCTGGCGCGCATCCGCGCGCTGCTGCGCCGCTCCGCCGGCCGCGCCGAGCCCGTGTTCGAGCACAAGGGCGTGACCATCAACCCGCAGACCCGCGAGGTGCTGGCCAACGGCGCGCAGGTCAACCTGTCCGCGCGCGAGTGGGCGGTGCTGGAGGCGCTGATCGCGCGCCCCGGCATCGTGCTGTCGCGCGCCCAGCTGGAGGAAAAGCTGTACAGCTGGAAGGACGAGGTCAACAGCAACGCGGTGGAGGTCTACATCCACGGCCTGCGCAAGAAGCTGGGCAGTGAACTGATCCAGAACGTGCGCGGCCTCGGCTACATGGTGCCCAAGGCATGAAGATGCCCGTCACGCACTCGTTGCGTGGACGCCTGCTGTGGTTCCTGCTGGCGGCCATCATGCTGACGGCGCTGGGCCAGGCCATCATCGCCTACCGCAGCGCCCGCAACGACGCGGACGAGATCTTCGACTACCACATGCAGCAGATGGCGCTGTCGCTGCGCTCCGGCGCGCCGCTGTCCAACCAGGGCGACGGCTCGGCCGACGTCGGCAACGACGACATGGTGGTGCAGGTGTGGACGCCGGACGGCGTGCAGATCTTCCGCTCGCTGTCGCGCGCCGAGCTGCCGCAGCGCGCCGTGCTGGGCTTTTCCAACGTGCGCGTGCGCGGCGCCACCTACCGCGTGTTCTCGGTGCAGACCAGCAGCCAGACCGTGCAGATCGCGCAGGACATGGCGGTGCGCCAGCGCATGGCCGGCGCGCTGGCGCTGCGCACCGTGGCGCCGATCGCCATGATGGCGCCGCTGCTGATGCTGGTGGTGTGGTGGGTGGTCAGCGGCTCGCTGGCGCCGGTGTCGCGGGTGCGCAAGCAGGTCGCCGCGCGCCAGGCCGACGACCTGTCGCCCGTCTCCGAGAACGACCTGCCGGACGAGGTGCGCCCGCTGGTGCAGGAGCTGAACCTGCTGTTCGGCCGGGTGCGCACCGCCTTCGAGGCGCAGCAGCACTTCGTGGCCGACGCCGCCCACGAGCTGCGTTCGCCGCTGGCGGCGCTGAAGCTGCAGGCGCTCAGCCTGCACCGCGCCGACACGCCCGAGGCGCGCGCCGTGGCCGTGGGCCGCCTGACGGCCGGCATCGAGCGCGCCACGCGCTTGGTCGAGCAGTTGCTGGTGCTGGCGCGGCAGGAGGCCGGCGGCGAGCACAAATTCGAGCAGGTGAACCTGGCCGACCTGGCCAAGCGCACGCTGGGCGACCTGGCTGGCGCGGCCCAGGCGCGCGACATCGACCTCGGCCTGCACCACGCGGACGAGGCCGTCGTGGACGGCCAGGCGGACGCGCTGCTGATCATGCTGCGCAACCTGGTCGACAACGCCATCAAGTACACGCCGGCCGGCGGCACGGTCGACGTCGAGGTGCGGCGCGCCGGCGCCGGCGCCGTGCTGCGCGTCGAGGACAGCGGACCCGGCATCTCGCCGGAGGAGCGCGAACGGGTGTTCAGCCGCTTCTACCGCGTGCCCGGCAGCGCGGCCGGCGGCAGCGGCCTGGGCCTGGCCATCATCAAGGCCATCGCCGAGCGCCACGGCGCCACCCTGTCGCTGGAGCAGTCGGCCCGGCTGGGCGGGCTGCTGGTCGAAGTCGCGTTTCCCACCACCGGAAAGGCCGCGCCCGGCTAGAATGTCGTTTTGACATAGTCAGCGGAGCGGCGCATGAAGAAAATCGGCTTTTCGGGCACCCTGGACCCGATCACCAACGGCCACATGTGGGTCATCGGCGAGGCGCGCGAGATCGCCGACGAGGTGGTGGTGTTCCTGTCCGAGAACTCGGCCAAGCAGCCCAAGTTCTCGGCCGAGCAGCGCAAGGACATCATCGCCCGCAGCTGCGCCGAGCGCGGCTGGGGCAACGTGCAGGTGATGATCGTGAAAAGCGACTACACGGCGCGCGTGGCCAAGCGGCACGGCGTGGACTACCTGATCCGCGGCATCCGCACCACCGCCGACTTCGACTACGAGAACCTGATCCAGCAAACCAATGTGGACGTCATCGGCGGCGCCAAGACCATGTTCGTGATGCCGCCGCGCGACCTCGGCTCGGTCAGCTCCAGCTTCGTCAAGGCGCTCGAGGGGCCGGTCGGCTGGAACTGGACCATGAAGAAGTTCGTGCCGCCGCCGGCCTACCAGGAATGGATCATGAGCTGGCTGCGCAAGGAGTGGGAGGGCCTGTGGCGCTACGCCAAGGCCGACGCGGCGGCCGTGGCCCACGCCGACCAGTGGTTCGAGCGCCTGACCGGCAGCGGCGCCTACGGCGGCGCGCAGCGCCAGTACCACAACCTGGACCACCTGGTGCACGGCCTGGCCGAGATCCGCACCTGGGCCGCCAACGTCGGCCCCAGCGCGCGCGACGCCAACCTGGTGCGCGCCGCCTTCTGGTTCCACGACGCCCATTACAGCCACGCCGTCAGCGGCGCGCTGTCGAACGAGGAGGAGAGCGCGCAGCTGTGGCTGAAGAGCGGCCTGGACGCCGACATGGCCGACGACGTCGCGCTGCTGATACGCGCCACCGACCATTTCCAGAGCGCGGCCGTGTCGCACCCGCTGAAGCAGACCATGCTCAGCGTCGACTTGGCCATCCTGGGCCAGGACGAGGAGGTCTACAGCCACTACGCGCAAGGCATCCGCGAGGAATACCGCCACGTGCCGGCCGACCGCTACCCGGTGCTGCGCGGCCAAGTGCTGACCTATCTGCGCCAGAAGGCGCTCGACGGCACGCTGTTCGGCGACGCCTTCTTCGCCGAGCAATACAACGCCCTCGCCATCGCCAACATGGGCCGCGAGCTGCGCGCGCTGGGGCAATAAACCTATGATCGGCGGTTGGCGCGCCGCTAGCTTCCTTTCTGCAGGCTGATCGAGAATTCGATCAGTTCGCGCTGGCGCGATTGCAACGCCGTGCGCGCGGCATGGCGGACTTCCGGCACCCAATCATTCGCCCTGTGAAGCAACTCGACAATGGCCGCATACGTGCCTAGCTGCGCCAAATAGGGAAGCGCCTTTTCACGCACATGGCCGTTCCGGTGTCTTGCCATTTCCAGCAAGGTTGGTTCTGTCGGTTTCTGCTCGGGCGAAGCGCGGGCTTCTTCGGCATTGTTACCGGTCCGATATGAAACGGCTTAGATGAACGCTGACGGTGGCAGATGAAACCGCTCAGCCAAGGCGCGGATCTGGCGAACATTGAGCTCGCGTTTGCCGCTTAGGATCTCAGAGACCACACTCTGAGCCCCAATTTCGGGCACTTCTGATTGAGACAGGCCATGCTGTTCCATCATCAAACGTAACATATCGGTTGGCGACACTTTCTCTTGCGGGTAGTGAATTGCTTCGTAGTCGCCTATCACGTTGCCCAAGGCGTTGACGAGGTCGGCCAATGGATGGCCCTCCACAGCCGCGCCAGCGTCCAGCAATGCGTTCAGTGAGGATATTGCTGTTTCGTATTCCTTCTCCGAGTTAATAGTATGCAGAGGGACATGCGCTTTCAGAGCGGTAAAGTGATTCGTGATCTCCGCGATCACCGAGTGATCCATTACGGCTTCCATTTGTTGTACTCCTGGTGAGTGAACACGTGCCGGACATACACTTTTTGCTGGATGAAGTTAATCCAGGTGATTACGCGATACTTGTTTCCGCCGATGCCGAAAATGTAGTAGTCGCCAACGCGGTCGGTCGCATTGAAGACGTTTTTGATATCGGCATAGTTGACGAAACTTCGAGTTTCTATCGCCTTTCTCCAAGTCTGTAGCGGTATGCGCGCGGCAGGTTGCCTTGCCGAGAAGTCGAGCAGTGCTTTGTTTGATATCAAGTGCATATGGACAGCTTATAGCAAATTGCTATAGCCGTACATGCCAAAAAAAACGCCCCGGAAACGGGGCGTTCGAAGGCTCGTGGTTTGGCTTAGAACTTGACCCACAGGCGGCCGAAGTAGGACGCGCCGTTCAGGCCGAACTGCACGCTGTCGTACTTGAAGCCGTTGTCGGTCTCGTCCGGGTTCTGCGCGCTCGGCTTGACGTTGAAGATGTTGGCGCCGCCGAAGGTGAGCTTGGCGTTCTTGCCGACGCTGTAGGTCAGGCTCAGGTCGGCCGAGGTCTTGGCCTCGTACTTCGCGTTCGGCACGCCGCCGGCCGTGCCGCTGAAGGTGCCCAGGGTCTGCGGTCCGAAATGGATGATCTTGAAGTCGGTCTCGACCGGCCCGGTGGCGTAGGTGAAGCCCAGCGTGGCCTTGCGGCGCGGGCCGCCCTGCTCGATGAACAGGCGCTCGCGCTCGGACAGCAACACGTCCTCGTAGCCGCGCAGCGAGGCCGGCGCGTGGATGCCGGTCACCTCGGTCTTGCTGAGGTTCATGGCCAGGAAGGTGGTCAGGCGGTTGCCGCCCAGCGTCGCCTTGTGCGACGCGGTCAGATCCAGGCCCTGGGTCTTGGTGTCCACCGAGTTGACGAAGAACTGCGCCTCGCCCACGCCCAGCGCGGCCAGGCGGCCGGCCAGCTCGGGGTAGTTGCCGGCGTTGAAGCGGCCCGACAGCACGATGCGGTCCTTGATCTTGATGTCGTACAGGTCGGCCGTGACCGACAGCGCCGGCGTCGGCGTCCAGGTCGTGCCCAGCGTGAAGCTGGTCGACTTCTCCTCTTTCAGTTTCGGAATGCCGGCCGCGTTGGCGACCGCGCCGCCGTTGGGCGCGAGCACCACGTCGGTCGGCACGCCGCTGATGAAGTCGGTGAAGGTGGACGAGAAATACACCTGCTGCAGCGAAGGCGCGCGGAAGCCGGTGGAGGCCGAGCCGCGCAGCAGCAGCGCCGGCGCGGCGCGGAAACCGCCGGCCAGCTTGCCGGTGGTGGTCGAGCCGAAGTCGCTGTAGCGCTCGTGGCGCACGGCGCCCTGCAGCTTGACGCGCTCGCTCAGGTCCAGCTCCAGGTCCAGGTAGGCGGCCGTGCTGTGGCGCTTGGCGTTGGTGGCGTCGGCCGGCTGGAATCCGGGGAAGCCCTGGCTGCCGGCGTTGCCGCCGAAGCCGACACCGTCGGCGTCGATCCAAGAGCCCGGCTCGCCGGCGAAGATCTTGTACCGCTCGCCGCGGTACTCGGCGCCGAAGGCCACGTTCAGGCCGTTCATCACGCCGTCGTAGTAGCGGCTGAAGTCGGCGTTGGTGGTCATCTGCCGGAACGAGAAGCCGCCCGCGTCGAAGGCCGACGGGCTGACGCCCCGGCCGCCCTTGACCAGGTCGGCGTTGGCGATGGACGCGTTCAGCGTGTTGTTGATGTTGTACATCATCTTGTTGTAGCCGTAGGTCTGCGAGAAGTCCGCGTTCCAGTCGCCGATCCGCGCGCGGTGGCCGACGGTCGCGTAGCGGTCGTCGATGGCGCCGTCGATGTAGGGCACGAAGCCGTTCGGGTACATGGCCGCCGAGTTGCGCGACGGGATGTCGTCGCTGCCCACGCCGCCGCGCGACCAGGCCGCGCTGGAGGCGTCGCGGGTCTGCGCGCCGCCGGTGAAGTAGAACTTGCCGCCCGGGACGGTGGGCAGCTCGCCGTTCACGTACAGGGTCTGGTTCTCGACCTTGGTGTCGCCGATGGTGCGCGGATTGCCCGCCTCGGCGCGGTTGGAGCGGCCGCGGTCCAGGTATTCGCCGGTGACGCCGACCACGCCGCCGCCCAGCGCCACGCCGCAGTAGGCGGACGCCAGGTAGTTCTTGCCGTCGCCCTCGGCGTACTGGCCGTAGCCGGCGACGGCCTCGCAGCCCAGGCTCTTCTTCAGGCCGATGTCCATCACGCCGGCGATCGCGTCCGAGCCGTACTGGGCGGCCGCGCCGTCGCGCAGCACCTGCACGTCCTTGATGGCCAGCAGCGGGATCGCGTTCATGTCGGTGCCGGTGTTGCCGCGGTTGCGCGCGCCGAACAGGTTGACCAAGGCCGTGGTGTGGCGGCGCTTGCCGTTCACCAGCACCAGGGTCTGGTCCGAGCCCAGGCCGCGCAGCGCGGCGGAGTCGACCAGGTCGGCGCCGTCCGCGCCGGTCTGGCGGGTGGAGTTGAAGGAGGGCGAGATATAGGTCAGCGCCTGCGCCAGGTCGAACTGGGCGCCCTGCTCGGCGGTCTTGTTCATCGGGATGATGTCGACCGGCACCACGGTGTCGGTGGCCGAGCTGGCGGCGCGGCGCGAGCCGACGATGTTCACGGTCTGCACCGGCGCGGCGGCCGGCTCGGTGGCGGTCTGGGCCTGCGCGTGCGGCAGGACGGCCAGCGCGGCGCCGCCGTACAGGCTGATGAGTACTGCTTTGCGTAGTGCGGAAGTCGAAAACAAGTGTATCTCCGGTGGAAAAATTGCCGGAATTCTAATCGATACGCGTCGCGCGCAACAACTCCGCAGGACCGCGCGGGCTGTGCGTGGCGGCCGGAAGCGGGTAAAATACTGTATTTATATACAGTACAACAACCATGCCGCCCCCAAATCCGTCGCCAGCGGCCGGCTTGCCCCCGTACGCGGAGCTGTTCTGCCTGACGAACTTTTCATTCCTGCAAGGCGCCTCGCACGCCGAGGAGCTGGTCGAGCGCGCCTTGCGGCTGGACTACGCCGCGCTGGCGATCACCGACGAGTGCTCGCTGGCGGGCGTGGTGCGGGCGCACGGGGTGGCCAAGCGGGCCGGATTGCCGCTGCTGATTGGAGCCCATTTCCACCTGACCGATCCGGACGGCACGCCCGGCCTGTCGCTGCTGGCGCTGGCGCAAAACCGCGAGGGCTACGGCAACCTGTCCGAACTCATCACCCTTGGCCGCACCCGGGCGGAGGTGGCCAAGGGCAGCTACCTGCTGCGCCCGGACGACTTCGCCGCGCCGTTGGCGGCCCAGGCCCACCTGAAGGGCTTGCCGCACTGCCTGATGGTGTTGCTGCCGCGCTATCCGTCCGACCAGCCGGAGGACGTCGACCGGTTGCACCTGCAGGCCGCGTGGATGGCGGCCCAGTTCCCCGGCCGCGCCTGGATCGGCCTGAGCCTGTTGCAGCACGCCTTCGACGAGGCGCACCGCATGGGCATCGACGAGGTGGCGTGGCAGCACGGCCTGCCGGTGGTGGCGGTGGGCGACGTGCGCATGCACGTGCGCTCGCGCAAGCCCCTGCTGGACACCCTGACCGCCGTGCGCGTCGGCCGTCCCGTGTCGGAGTGCGGCTACGAGCTGGCGCAGAACGCCGAGCAGCACCTGCGCTCGCGGCTGCGGCTGGCCAATCTGTTTCCACGCGCGGCGCTGGACGAAACCGTGCGCATGGCGGGGCTGTGCGCGTTTTCGCTGGACGAGCTGAGGTACGAGTACCCGCACGAGCTGGTGCCGGCCGGCCACACGCCGGCCAGCTATCTGCGCCAGGAAACCTACCGTTGCGCGCAGCAGGACCGCTACCCGCACGGCATACCGGAAAAGGTGCGCGACCAGGTCGAACAGGAGCTGACCCTGATCGCCGAACTGGGCTACGAGTTCTACTTCCTCACCGTGTACGACATCGTGCGCCACGCCCGCTCGCTGGGCATCCTGTGCCAGGGCAGGGGATCGGCGGCCAATTCCGCCGTCTGCTACTGCCTGGGCGTGACGGAGGTGAATCCGGCCGAGAGCAAGCTGCTGGTGGGGCGCTTCATCTCGCGCGAGCGCGCCGAGCCGCCCGACATCGACGTGGACTTCGAGCACCAGCGGCGCGAGGAGGTCATCCAGTACATCTACACCAAATACGGCCGCCACCGCGCGGCGCTGGCCGCCACCGTGATCTGCTACCGCCCCAAGAGCGCGCTGCGCGACAGCGGCAAGGCGCTGGGCGTGGACCTGGCGATCGTGGAAAAAGTGGCCAAGTCGCACCGCTGGTTCGACAGCAGGAAGGACTTGCTGGGACGGCTGGGCGAATGCGGCCTGGACCCGGAATCCATGCTGGCCAAGCAATGGGCCTCGCTGGCGTACCAGTTCCTCGGCATGCCGCGCCATCTGTCGCAGCACGTGGGCGGTTTCGTGATCGCCAAGGACAAGCTGTCGCGCCTGGTGCCGATCGAGAACGCCACCATGGTGGACCGCAGCGTGATCCAGTGGGACAAGGACGACCTGGAGGAACTGGGCCTGCTGAAGGTGGACGTGCTGGCGCTGGGCATGCTGTCCGCGCTGCGCCGCTCGCTGGAGTTGATCGGCCAGCGGCGCGGCGAGCAGTTCCGGCTGCAGGATATTCCGCGCGAGGACACGCGGACCTACGACATGATGTGCGAGGCCGACACCATCGGCGTGTTCCAGATCGAGTCGCGCGCTCAGATGAGCATGCTGCCGCGTTTGCGGCCGAGGACGTTCTACGACCTGGTGGTGGAGGTGGCCCTGGTGCGGCCCGGACCGATCCAGGGCGGCATGGTCCATCCCTATCTCCAGCGCCGCATGAATCCGGAACTGGTGGAGTATCAACCACGCCTGGAGGAGGCCCTGCAGCGTACGCTGGGGGTGCCGATCTTCCAGGAGCAGGTCATGCAGATCGCGATGATCGCCGCCGATTTCTCGGCGGGCAAGGCGGACCAGTTGCGGCGCGCGATGGCGGCGTGGAAGCGCAAAGGGGGCATGGAGAAGTACGAGGAAGACATCATTGCGGGGATGACGAAAAACGACTACCCGCTGGAATTCGCGCAGGCCATCTGCAAGCAGATCCAGGGCTTCGGCGAATACGGCTTCCCCGAGTCGCACGCCGCCAGTTTCGCCTTGCTGACCTACGCCAGCTCCTGGATCAAATGCCACGAGCCGGCCGCCTTCCTGTGCGCCTTGCTCAACAGCCAGCCGTTGGGCTTCTACGGCCCGTCCCAGCTGGTGCAGGACGCCAAGCGCCACGGCGTCGTCGTGCGTCCGGCCGACGTGGCCATCAGTGGCTGGGATTCGGCGCTGGAGGAGGAGACCGGTCCGCGCGGCCAGCCCGCCGTGCGGCTGGGCTTTTCCGTGCTGCGCGGCATGCGGCCCGAGAGCGCCGAGCGCATCGAAATGGCGCGCGCCGTGCGGCCCTACGCCAGCGTGGCCGACCTGGCGCGGCGCGCCGACCTGGACCGGCACGACCTGCAAGTGCTGGCCGGCGCCAACGCCTTGCACGGCCTGGCCGGCAACCGCCGCCAGGCCTTGTGGGAGGCGGTGGGCGCCGTGCCGGACAAGGACCTGCTGCGTCCCACCGAACCGGACGAGGAGGCCCCGCGGCTCAGGCCGCCCAGCGAGGGCGACGACATCCTCGGCGATTATCGCGCGCAGGGCATGACGCTGGGCCGCCACCCGCTGGCGCTGCTGCGTCCGCAACTGCTGGCCCAGCGCTTCCTGCCGGCGTCCACCTTGAACACCTACACCAACGGCCAACTGGCGCGCGCCTGCGGCATCGTCACCGTGCGGCAGCGGCCGGGCACGGCCAAGGGCGTGCTGTTCATCACCATCGAGGACGAGACCGGCAATGTGAACGTCATTATCTGGCCGGCGCTGGTCGAGCAGCAGCGCAAGGAAGTGCTGGGCGCGCCGCTGCTGGGCGTGTACGGCGTGTGGCAACAGGAGGGCATCGTGCGCCACCTGGTGGCCAAGCGCCTGGTGGACATGAGCCACCTGCTGGGCCGCCTGCCCACCGCCAGCCGGGATTTCTGCTAGGCGGTATGACCTTCGGCCGATGTTATGGCATTCGCCGCCGCATGGCTCTCCAAAATATCGGTCGTACGCGCTCTTGATGTGGATGACGGTGTCAACGCGACTGACTCAGCGCAGCGGAATCACCGACTCGACGTTAGCGTCCTCCGGCAGCGCGTATTCGCCGCGCTCGTAGGCGGCCAGCGTCTCGCGCGCTTGCGCCGCGTAGCGCTCCGGCACCATGACGCGCGTGCCGCCGATGGCGGGGGCCAGCAGCAAATGGGTTTGCGTCAGGTGGTCGTCGGCGAGCACGGCGGGGATGCCGGCGGCGGCCAGGCAGCCGCGCGCCAGGTGGGCCTCCATCGGCACGAGAAACGTCGCGATCACTTGGTAACCATGGTCCATATTTCCTCCGCTATCGGGCCATATTACAGCACAGCAAGCGCGCGGGCCCGCGGCGCGCACGCGTCTACGGCGGCGACGAGAAATAACGGACCAGCAGGAACACGCCGGAGCACAGCACCAGCACGTTGACCACCTTGAGGAATTGCTCCCGGCTCAAGCGCAGCGTGATGCGGCGCCCGGCGTGGACGCCGCACAGCATGGCCGTGGACAGGAACAGCGCCATGCCCAGGATGCCCGCGTCGGCGTAGACCCCGGCCAGCAGGAAGAACACCAGCCGGGTCAGGGTGCTGAGCCCGATCAGCGTGCTTTGCGTGACCCGGATGCTGTCCTTGTCCTCGATGCGCCCGCCCAGGTAGATCGAATAAATGAAGCCGCCGCTGCCGAACAAGGCGCTGAACACGCCGCCTATCAGGCCGAACGGCCGGGCCAGCGACGGGGCGAAGCGCCGCGCGGGTTTGTAGCCGCTCAATGAATACAGCGCGTAGGCGACGACGAACACGCCGAGCAGCAGCAACAAGAAAGCGGCCTTGGTGAACAGCAGGATGCACGCGCCCAGCGCGCTGCCGGCCACCATCATCGGGACCAGGCGCCGCAATTCGCCGAGCTCCGCGCTGCGACCGTGCCGCAGCAAATTGCTGGCGGCGGCGAAGAAGTCCAGCAAGGCCAGCAGGGGAACGATGTGCGCCACCGGCATGAACTGCGCCAGCACGGGACTGGCCACCAGGGCGGTGCCGAAACCGGCGATGGAGAAGATCACATAGGCGAGCAGGACGCTCAGCCAGATGGCGCCAAGATGACTGTACGGAAGATGATCCATCGCTTAGCCGAACCGTTCGCAGGGAAACGTCCAGTGTGCCGGATCGCGGCAAGAATGTATATTTGGTAATAACGCGTAGCGAAAAAAAAGGCTATGTCGCGGCTAGGTGTGGAAATACGCCGACCGCTGCTTTCAGTAGTGTCGTTGGTGTATTGATGCGC
>NZ_FPBO01000073.1 GCF_900116645.1 Pseudoduganella namucuonensis
AGTCCCAGGTGGCAGCTGCTCTGTTGCCGGTGCGGATAGCAGCAGTGCCGGCACCAGCGGCGGCGCTCAGCCTGCGCAGCGAGCGCGGCTGGACGTTGACCGTGCCGGGCGATGTGCCGGCCAGCTGGCTGGCCGAGTTGATGCGCGCGCTGTGATGCAGCTGGCAGCCGATGGGATCTGGCTGGCCACAGCGGCGGTGGACATGCGTACAGGGATCGATGGGCTGTCCTTGCATGTGCAGCAGGCCCTGGGGCGCCCGCCTTGCGACGGCACCGCCTACGTGTTTGCCAACCGCCGCCGGACCCGCCTCAAGCTGGTGTGCTGGGACGGCACCGGCGTCTGGATGTGCCTGCGTCGGCTGCACCGCGGGCAGTTCGTCTGGCCGCAAGCGGACGAGGCCTGCTGGCAGATGAGCGCCGAGCAATGGCGGTGGCTGGTGGCGGGCGTGGACTGGCAGCGCCTGTCGGCGCCGACACCGGCGCAATGGCGACTGTGAGGACGTAAACTGTTGTGCTTGTAAACGTGCTCGATGGCCGCTACACTGCTCAGTCATGGACCCGCTCGACGAACTTGCCCGCACCGACATTGACCCAGCGCTGCTGGCGCAAGTGCGCGCCCTGGTCGCACAGCAGCAGGCCGAGCTGCAGCAGCGCGATGCCGTGCTGGCCGAGAAGGACTTCAAGATCACCGCGCTGACCCATGAACTGGCGTACTACCGCCGGGTCCGTTTCGGCAAGGCCAGTGAAGAGCTCGCCGGCGAACAGCGCCTGCTGTTCGAGGAAACGGTCGAGATGGACCTGGCCGCCATCGAGGAAGAACTAGAGGGACAGGCACCAGCCGCCCGGCAGCGCAAGCGCGCCGGCCGCCAGAGTTTGCCGCCGGAGTTGCCGCGCATCGAGCACCGCCATGAGCCAGCGTCTTGCCAGTGCGGCCAATGCGGCGCCGACCTGGTCAAGATTGGCGAGGACGTCAGCGAGCAACTGGACGTGGAACCGGCACGCTTCTTCGTACACCGCCACATTCGCCCGCAATACGCTTGCCGTCCTTGCGAGACGGTGACGGCCGCGCCAATCCCGGCTGCCGTTATTGATGGCGGCATGGCCGCCGTTGGCCTGCTGGCATGGATCGCGGCGTGCAAATACCTCGACCATTTGCCCTTGTACCGGATCGAGCAGATCGCGGCGCGCCAGGGTGTGCCGCTGGCTCGTTCAACGCTGGCAGCGTGGATCGGCCGCATCGGTGTGGCCCTGCAGCCCTTGGCCGACCGCCTGGCCGAGCTGCTGCGGCAACACGCGTGCTTGCATGCCGACGAAACACCAGTGCGCCAGCTTGATCCCGGTAGCGGCAAGACCCATAGCGCCTACCTGTGGGCCTACCGTTCCGGCGTGCTCGATGCCGGCCCGCCTATCGTCGTGTTCGACTACCAGACCAGCCGTGCAGGCGCCCATGCGCGCGCCTTCCTGCATGGCTGGCGCGGCCATCTGATGGTGGACGACTATGCCGGCTACAAGGCCATGTTTACCGATGGCCCCATCGAATTGGCTTGCCTGGCCCACATTCGACGCAAGTTCTTCGACGTGCATGCCGCCAGCGGCAGCCCTGTGGCTGGGGAAGCATTACGCCGCATCGCCGAGCTGTACGCCATTGAGCAGCAGGGCGCCGGACTGGATCCGCCGGGACGCATTGCGTTACGCCAGCAATTGGCAATGCCGGCGCTGGCCGAACTGCACGCATGGCTTCTGGCGAGCCGGCGGACCATTGCCGTCGGCAGCGCCACTGGCAAGGCGATCGACCATGCGCTCAAGCGCTGGCCCGCGCTGCAGCGCTACGCCGGCTCCGGCAGTCTGCCCATCGACAACAATCCGGTCGAGAATGCGATCCGCCCAATTGCGATCGGCAAAAAGAACTGGCTGTTCGCGGGCTCGGAACGGGCGGGCCGTCGTGCTGCCGCTATCCAAAGTCTGTTTGCCACTGCCAAACTCAACGGGCTCGATCCGGCACGCTGGTTGGCTGACACCCTCGCCAAACTCCCAACTTGCCCCAACAGCAGGATCGACTCGCTGCTACCGTTCGCAAACTCTACACAGGCCTAAGCGCTGACGGAAGGTGGCTCGGTTAGCCGCTTACACTTCAACGGCGACGACGAGGCCTTGCGCGGGCAGCTGATTCCAGCGGCAGGATAAAAAAACGGCGCCCGAGGGCGCCGTTCTGTTTGGAGCGGAGGAAGCTTACGCTTCGTCGCTGTGGTGCTGTTCTTCCGAAGCTGGCAGCTCGGCCACGATGGCGGCGCGTTCGGCCTCCAGCAGGGCTTTGCGCTCTTCGGCTTCCCACACTTCCTTCTCGCGGCGGGCGCGGTGGAAGGCCAGGCCGGTGCCGCCAGGAATCAGGCGGCCGACGATGACGTTTTCCTTCAGGCCGCGCAGACCGTCGCGCTTGCCCATGATCGCCGCTTCGGTCAGCACGCGGGTGGTTTCCTGGAACGACGCCGCCGAGATGAACGAGTCGGTCGACAGCGATGCCTTGGTGATACCCAGCAGCACGTTTTCGTACGTCGCCGGGATCTTGTTGGCGGCGTTGACCTTGTCGTTCTCTTCCAGCAGCTCCGAGCGCTCCACCTGCTCGCCGACGATGTAGTCGGTGTCGCCGGCGTTGACGATCTGCACGCGGCGCAGCATCTGGCGAACGATCACCTCGATGTGCTTGTCGTTGATCTTCACGCCCTGCAGACGGTACACGTCCTGCACTTCGTCGACGATGTAACGCGCCAGCGCCTCGATACCCAGCAGGCGCAGGATGTCTTGCGGATCGGCCGGGCCGTCCACGATCATCTCGCCCTTGTTCACCACCTGGCCGTCGTGGACCAGCACTTGCTTGTCCTTGGTGATCAGGAACTCGTGCTTGTTGCCGTCCATGTCCGTGATTTCCAGACGCTGTTTGCCCTTGGTTTCTTTACCAAACGCAACCGTACCGGTGACTTCCGCCAGCATGCCCGCGTCTTTCGGCGAACGCGCTTCGAACAGCTCGGCGACACGCGGCAGACCACCGGTAATGTCGCGGGTTTTCTGCGATTCGGTCGGGATACGCGCCAGAACCTCGCCCACGGACACTTGCTGGCCGTCCTTCACCATGATCAGCGCGCCGACCTGGAAGCCGATCGCCACGGCGTGTTCGGTGCCGGCGATCTTCACTTCGGCGCCTTCCTCGTTCAGCAGTTTCACCTGCGGACGCATGGTCTTGGTCAGGTTGCCGCGGCGTTTCGCGTCGATCACGACCAGCGTGGCCAGACCGGTCACCTCGTCCACCTGACGGGCCACGGTCACGCCTTCCTCGACGTTCTCGAAGCGCACCGTACCGGCGTACTCGGTGATGATCGGACGGGTCAGCGGATCCCAGGTCGCCAGGGCGATGCCGGCTTTCACCGTCATGCCGTCCTTGACGATCAGGGTCGCGCCGTACGGCACCTTGTGGCGCTCGCGCTCACGGCCGTGGTCGTCGGTGATCAGCACTTCGCCCGAACGGGAAATGACGATTTGCGCGCCCTTGCCGTTGGTGACGTAACGCATGGTCGAGGTGAAGCGGATGATACCGTTCGACTTCGCTTCCACCGAGGAGGCCACCGCCGCGCGCGACGCCGCGCCACCGATGTGGAAGGTACGCATGGTCAGCTGGGTGCCCGGTTCGCCGATCGACTGCGCGGCGACCACACCGACCGCTTCGCCGGAGTTCACCAGCATGCCGCGGCCCAGGTCGCGGCCGTAGCACTTGGCGCACAGGCCGAAGCGCGTGTCGCAGGTCAGCGGGGTGCGGACCTTGACTTCGTCCACGCCCATGCGTTCGATGTCTTCCACCATGTCTTCGTCCAGCAAGGTGCCGGCTTCGTACACGGTTTCCTGGGTTTCCGGATTGACGATGTCGGTGCCCGCCACGCGGCCGAGGATACGGTCGCGCAGGGCTTCGATCACTTCACCGCCTTCGACCATCGCCTTCATCAGCGTGCCGTTGGAGGTGCCGCAATCGTCCTCGATCACGACCAGATCCTGGGTCACGTCGACCAGACGGCGGGTCAGGTAACCCGAGTTCGCGGTCTTCAGCGCCGTATCCGCCAGACCTTTACGAGCGCCGTGGGTCGAGATGAAGTACTGCAACACGTTCAGGCCTTCGCGGAAGTTCGCGGTGATCGGCGTTTCGATAATCGAACCGTCCGGTTTCGCCATCAGACCACGCATACCAGCCAGCTGGCGAATCTGGGCCGCGGAACCGCGGGCGCCGGAGTCGGCCATCATGTAAATCGCGTTGAACGATTCCTGGGTGGTGGTGGTGCCGTCGCGCTTGACGACGTCTTCCACTTTCAGCTGGTCCATCATGGCCTTGCCGACTTCGTCCGAGGTCTTGCCCCAGATGTCGACCACCTTGTTGTAACGCTCGCCGGCGGTCACCAGACCCGAGGCGTACTGCTGCTCGATCTGTTTGACTTCGGACTCGGCGGCCGAAATCAGGGTGACTTTTTGTGGCGGCACCAGCATGTCGTCCACGCAGATCGAGATACCGGCGCGGGTCGCCAGGCGGAAGCCCGACTGCATCAGCTGGTCGGCGAAGACCACGGTGGCGCGCAGGCCGCACTTGCGGAACGAGGTGTTGATCAGCTTCGAGATTTCCTTCTTCTTCAGCGCGCGGTTCAGCACGGAGAATGGCAGGCCCTTCGGCAGGATCTCGGACAGGATGGCGCGGCCGACCGTCGTTTCATAACGGGTCAGGGTGCGCACGAACTCGCCGGTTTCCGCGTCTTTTGGATTCTCGACGATACGGACCGTGATGCGGGTGGTCAGTTCGACTTCCTTGTTGTCGTAGGCGCGGATCACTTCGGACACGTCCGGGAACAGCATGCCCTCGCCCTTGGCGTTGATCGCCTCGCGGGTCGCGTAGTACAGACCCAGCACGATATCCTGCGAAGGAACGATCGACGGTTCGCCGTTGGACGGGAACAGGATGTTGTTCGACGCCAGCATCAAGGTGCGCGCTTCCATCTGCGCCTCGATCGACAGCGGAACGTGGACAGCCATCTGGTCACCGTCGAAGTCGGCGTTGAACGCCGCGCAGACGAGCGGGTGCAGCTGGATGGCCTTGCCTTCGATCAGGACCGGCTCGAAAGCCTGGATGCCCAGACGGTGCAGCGTGGGCGCGCGGTTCAGCATGATCGGGTGTTCGCGGATGACTTCTTCCAGGATGTCCCACACGACCGGTTCCTGGATCTCGACCAGCTTCTTCGCGGCCTTGATGGTCGTTGCCAGACCCATCAGTTCCAGCTTGTTGAAGATGAAGGGCTTGAACAGTTCCAGCGCCATCAGCTTCGGCAGACCGCACTGGTGCAGTTTCAGCTGCGGACCCACCACGATGACCGAACGGCCCGAGTAGTCGACGCGCTTGCCCAGCAAGTTCTGACGGAAACGGCCGCCCTTGCCCTTGATCATCTCGGCCAGCGATTTCAGCGGACGCTTGTTGGCGCCGGTCATCGCTTTGCCGCGACGGCCGTTGTCCAGCAGCGAGTCGACCGCTTCCTGCAGCATGCGCTTTTCGTTGCGCGTGATGATCTCTGGAGCGCGCAGCTCCATCAGGCGTTTCAGGCGGTTGTTGCGGTTGATGACGCGGCGATACAGATCGTTCAGATCCGAGGTCGCGAAGCGGCCACCGTCCAGCGGCACCAGCGGACGCAGCTCCGGCGGCAGCACCGGCAGCACTTCCATGATCATCCAGTCCGGCTTGATGCCCGAGCGTTGGAACGCTTCCAGGACTTTCAGGCGCTTGGCGTATTTCTTGATCTTGGCTTCGGACTTCGATTCCTTCAGTTCCACGCGCAGGGTCTCGGCATCGCGGTGGATGTCGATCGAGCGCAGCAGTTCACGGATGCCCTCGGCGCCCATGAAGGCGGTGAAGTCGTCGCCGTACTCTTCGTACTTGGCGGCGTAGTCGTCCTCCGACATGATCTGGCACTTCTTCAGCGGGGTCATGCCGGGGTCGGTCACGACGTACGCTTCGAAGTACAGCACGCGTTCGATGTCGCGCAGGGTCATGTCCAGCACCATGCCCAGACGGGACGGCAGCGACTTCAGGAACCAGATGTGGGCGGTCGGCGAGGCCAGCTCGATGTGGCCCATGCGCTCGCGGCGCACCTTGGCCAAGGTGACTTCAACGCCGCACTTTTCGCAGATCACGCCGCGGTGTTTCAGGCGCTTGTACTTGCCGCACAGGCATTCGTAGTCCTTGATCGGGCCGAAGATCTTGGCGCAGAACAGGCCGTCGCGCTCGGGCTTGAAGGTACGGTAGTTGATGGTTTCCGGCTTCTTGACTTCGCCGTAGGACCACGAACGGATTTTCTCGGGAGAGGCCAGACCGATCTTGATCGCGTCGAACGTCTCGTTTTGCTGTACTTGCTTGAATAAATCGAGCAGAGCTTTCATGTATCACTCCAGGTGATTAAATTCTTAAACTTTTTAAAACCAGCGGCGGACTTCTGGGGTCAGACCCACTGGGTCTGACCCCGGCACTTCCGGTTTTAGTTACGCTCGAGGTCGATGTCGATACCCAGGGAACGGATCTCTTTCACCAGCACGTTGAACGATTCCGGCATGCCCGCGTCGATCACGTGGTCGCCTTTGACCAGGTTCTCGTACACTTTGGTACGGCCGTTCACGTCATCCGACTTCACAGTCAGCATCTCTTGCAGCACGTACGACGCGCCGTACGCTTCCAGTGCCCACACCTCCATCTCACCGAAGCGCTGGCCGCCGAACTGGGCTTTACCACCCAGCGGCTGCTGCGTCACCAGCGAGTACGGACCGGTCGAACGCGCGTGCATCTTGTCGTCGACCAAGTGGTGCAGTTTCAGCATGTGCATCACGCCGACGGTGACCTTGCGCTCGAACGCCTCGCCGGTGCGGCCGTCGTACATGGTGACCTGGTTCTTGGACGGGGTCATGCCCAGTTTCGTGGCGATCTCGTCCGGGTAGGCCAAGTCCAGCATGCGGCGGATTTCCGACTCGTGCGCGCCGTCGAACACCGGGGTCGCGAACGGCACACCCTTCTTCAGGTTGTACGCCAGCTTCATGATCTCTTCATCGCTGAATTGATCGATGTCTTCCGGACGGCCGGACTCGTTGTACACGGTGGTCAGATACTTGCGCATCTCTTCGACCTTGATCTGCGCGGCCAGCATTTCGCCGATGCGGATGCCCAGGCCCTTCGCGGCCCAGCCCAAGTGGGTCTCGAGAATCTGACCCACGTTCATACGGGACGGAACACCCAACGGGTTCAGCACCACGTCGGCCGGCGTGCCGTCGGCCATGTAGGGCATGTCTTCCACCGGAACGATGCGGGAAACCACACCCTTGTTGCCGTGGCGGCCCGCCATCTTGTCGCCCGACTGCAGGCGGCGTTTGACGGCCAGGTAGACCTTGACCATCTTCTGCACGCCAGGCTGCAGCTCGTCGCCCTGGGTCAGTTTCTTGCGCTTCTCTTCGAAGGCCAGGTCGAACTGGTGGCGCTTCTCGTTGATCGATTCCTTGATGGCTTCCAGCGCGGTGGCGGCGCCGTCGTCGGCCGGGCGGATGTCGAACCAGTGGTACTTGTCCAGATCGGCCAGGTATTCCTTGGTGATCTTGGCGCCCTTGGCCAGCTTCTTCGGACCGCCGTTGACCACTTGGCCGATCAGCATCTTCTCCAGACGCTGGAAGGCGTCGCCCTCGACGATACGCATCTGGTCGTTCAGGTCCAGGCGGAAACGCTTCAGCTCGTCGTCGATGATCTGCTGGGCGCGCTTGTCGCGGACGATGCCTTCGCGGGTGAACACCTGCACGTCGATGACGGTGCCGACCATGCCCGAAGGCACGCGCAGCGAGGTGTCTTTCACGTCGGACGCTTTTTCGCCGAAGATCGCGCGCAGCAGCTTCTCTTCCGGGGTCAGCTGGGTTTCGCCCTTCGGCGTCACCTTGCCGACCAGCGTGTCGCCGGCCTGCACTTCGGCGCCGATGTAGACGATGCCGGATTCATCCAGACGGGCCAGCTGGTTCTCGGCCAGATTCGAGATGTCGCGCGTGATTTCCTCGGCGCCCAGCTTGGTGTCGCGGGCGACCACGCTCAGCTCTTCGATGTGGATCGAGGTGTAACGGTCGTCCTTGACGACGTTTTCCGAGATCAGGATCGAATCCTCGAAGTTCAGACCATTCCATGGCATGAAGGCCACGGTCATGTTCTGGCCCAGCGCCAGTTCGCCCAGGTCGGTCGACGCGCCGTCGGCGATCACGTCGCCCTTGGCCACGCGGTCGCCCACTTGCACGATCGGACGCTGGTTGATGTTGGTGTTCTGGTTGGAACGGGTGTACTTGATCAGGTTGTAGATGTCCACGCCGACTTCGCCGGCTTGCGCCTCTTCGTCGTTGACGCGGATCACCACGCGGCCCGCGTCGATGTAGTCCACCACGCCGCCGCGCAGCGCCTGCACGGTGGTGCCGGAGTCGACCGCCACGGTGCGTTCGATGCCGGTGCCGACCAGCGCCTTCTCGGGACGCAGGCAAGGCACGGCCTGGCGTTGCATGTTGGCACCCATCAGCGCGCGGTTCGCGTCATCGTGTTCCAGGAACGGAATCAGCGAGGCCGCCACGGACACGATCTGGCCCGGGGCCACGTCCATGTACTGGATGCGCTCCGGCGACACCAGGATGGTCTCGCCGGCTTCGCGGGACGAGACCAGCTCGTCGCTCAGCTTGCCTTCGCTGTTGATGGTCGCGTTCGCCTGGGCGATGATGTAGCGGCCCTCTTCAATCGCGGACAGGTAGTCGATCTTGTCGGTGACGACGCTGTCTTCCACCTTGCGGTACGGGGTTTCCAGGAAACCGTACTCGTTCAGGCGGGCGTACAGGGCCAGCGAGTTGATCAGGCCGATGTTCGGGCCCTCGGGCGTTTCGATCGGGCAGACGCGGCCGTAGTGGGTCGGGTGCACGTCGCGCACCTCGAAGCCGGCGCGCTCGCGGGTCAGACCGCCAGGGCCCAGGGCCGAGACGCGGCGCTTGTGGGTGATTTCCGACAGCGGGTTGGTCTGGTCCATGAACTGCGACAGCTGGGACGAACCGAAGAACTCGCGGATGGCGGCCGAGATCGGCTTGGAGTTGATCAGGTCGTGCGGCATCAGGTTGTCGGCCTCGGCTTGGCCCAGGCGTTCCTTGACGGCGCGCTCGACGCGCACCAGGCCGGCGCGGAACTGGTTCTCGGCCAGCTCGCCCACGCAGCGCACGCGGCGGTTGCCCAGGTGATCGATGTCGTCGACTTCGCCGCGGCCGTTGCGCAGTTCCACCAGGATCTTGATCACGGCCAGCACGTCTTCGTTCGACAGCGTCATCATGCCGGTCAGTTCGTCGCGGCCGATGCGGCGGTTGAACTTCATGCGGCCGACGGCCGACAGGTCGTAGCGGTCGGGGCTGTAGAACAGGCCGTTGAACAGCGCCTCCACCGATTCCTCGGTTGGCGGCTCGCCGGGACGCATCATGCGGTAGATCGCGATGCGGGCGGCGGTCTGGTCCATCGTGTCGTCGATGCGCAGGGTCTGCGAGATGTAGGCGCCCTGGTCCAGATCGTTGGTGTACAGCGTCTGGATGTCGCTGATGGACGCTTCGCGCAGGCGCGACAGCACTTCCTCGGTCAGCTCGTCGTTGGCGTTGGCCACCACTTCGCCGGTTTCCGGGTCAACGATGTTCTTGGCCAGCACGCGGCCCAGCAGGTAGTCTTCCGGCACGGAGATGTGCTTCAGGCCGGCCGCTTCGATGTCGCGCACGTGCTTGGCGTTGATGCGCTTGTCCTTCATCACCAGGGTCTTGCCGGTCTTCGGATCGACGATGTCGAAGCGCGCGACTTCGCCGCGCAGGCGCTCGGCCACGAATTCCATCTCGGCGCCCTCGGAGCGCAGGTGGAAGTTGTCGAACACGAAGAAGTTCGCCAGGATCTGCTCTGGCGTCATGCCGATCGCCTTCAGCAGGATGGTCACCGGCATCTTGCGGCGGCGGTCGACGCGGAAGAACAGGATGTCCTTCGGATCGAACTCGAAGTCCAGCCACGAGCCGCGGTAGGGGATGATGCGGGCCGAGAACAGCAGTTTGCCGGACGAGTGGGTCTTGCCACGGTCGTGCTCGAAGAACACGCCTGGGGAGCGGTGCAGCTGCGAAACGATTACGCGCTCGGTACCGTTGATCACGAACGAACCGGTGGTCGTCATCAGGGGCAGTTCGCCCATGTAGACTTCCTGCTCCTTCATTTCCTTCACCACCGGCTTGGTCGGCGATTCCTTGTCCAGGATCACCAGACGCACCTTGGCGCGCAGCGGCGACGCGAAGGTCAGGCCGCGCAGTTGGCATTCCTTGACGTCGAAGGCGGGGTCGCCCAGCACGTACGACAGGAACTCGAGACGCGCGAAGCCATTGTGCGAAACGATGGGGAAGATGGAAGTGAAGGCGGATTGCAGGCCTTCATTCTTGCGGGTGGACGGAGCGGTGTGCTCTTGCAAGAAGTTTTCGTAGGACTCGAGCTGGGTAGCCAGCAGGAACGGAACGTTGTGGACGTTGGCGCGCTTCGCAAAAGACTTACGAATGCGTTTCTTCTCAGTAAATGAGTAGTGCATGGACACTCCGTGAGTGACAGAAAGGATAGAAAATTCAGGTTTTGCAGGGTGCGCTGCGGAACTCACGTCACACAGACGAAACCTCAAGCCTCTATCATTTCAGGTCGATATGATCAAACCGCAGCATGACGATGGAGACATGCTGCAAATACACGATACAAATATGACACAGACGACAAAGGAGCCAAAGCCGGCATTCCCCCTTCCGGAAGGAATGCCTCACTTTGGCTCGGGCGCTAAACTACTCGCCGGTACAACTAGATTACTTCAGTTCGGCCTTGGCGCCAGCTTCTTCCAGCTTCTTCTTGCCGGCTTCAGCGTCAGCTTTCGACAGGGCTTCTTTCACGGTCTTAGGAGCGCCGTCAACCACGTCTTTGGCTTCTTTCAGGCCCAGACCGGTGATTTCACGCACAACTTTGATCACGCCAACTTTGTTCGCGCCGATTTCGGTCAGAACCAGGTTGAATTCGGTTTGCTCTTCAGCAACAGCGGCAGCGGCGCCGCCAGCTGCTGGAGCGGCCATTGCAGCTGCCGACACGCCGAACTTTTCTTCGAATGCCTTGACCAGGTCGTTCAGGTCCATTACGGACATTTCGCTAACTGCGTTCAGGATATCGTCTTTGGAAATTGCCATTTGAAACTCCTAATTTGTTTGTATGCTACAGAATTGTTTACTTGAGAAAAACAGCGCGCTATTAAGCGGCAGCGGTTTCTTCGGCTGCCGGAGCAGCTTCCGTACCTTCGCTCTTTTTCGCTGCCAGAGCAGCCAGACCACGTGCAAAGCCCGACACCGGAGCCAGCATAACGCCCAACAGCTGCGAGATGAGGACTTCACGGGAAGGAATGCTCGCCAGCGCGGTAACAGCAGCTTTATCCAGCTGTTTACCGGCGTAGTTGCCAGCCGTGATGACCAGTTTGTCGTTGGTTTTGGCGAAGTCGTTGAGGACTTTCGCTGCTGCAACGGCGTCATCCGAGATCGAGTAGATCAGCGGACCGGTCATGCTGTCGGCCAGGGCGGCGAATTGCGTACCTTCTACCGCACGGCGGGCCAGCGTGTTCTTCAGAACACGCAGGTACACGCCTTGGGTACGCGCTTTAGCACGAAGTTGCGTCAAGTGAGCAACCTGGATGCCACGGTACTCGGCCACGACCACGGTTTGCGCAGTTGCTACTTTTGCGGAAACTTCGGCAACGACGGCCTTTTTGTCATTCAGATTGAGACCCACGGTCAACCTCCTTAAATGATGCTCGGCGTTATGCCTCGCATCGGTTCGAACAACGGCGTCCGAGGTTAGGAGTCCTATGGACTACAAAACTTGATCGGGTACACCATCTGCGTTGGGCGCCTCGCGGCGATTAACCCAAAGCCTGCCTGCTGCCTCGAGCCCAACGGTCTTTGATTGCCTGGTGGCTCGCGCCACCAGCCCAAAGATGCGCCCGGCTCGCGCCGGGACTTAATTCTTGACTTAAGCTGCCAGGGTAGCGTGGTCGACACGGACGCCGGCGCCCATGGTCGACGAGATCGCCACTTTACGCAGGTACACGCCTTTCGACGATGCCGGCTTGGCTTTGTTCAGCGCTTCGATCAGGGCGACCAGGTTGGTCTTCAGATCGGCATCGGCGAACGACTTGCGGCCGATGGTGGCGTGAATGATGCCTGCCTTGTCGGTACGGTACTGAACCTGGCCGGCTTTCGCGTTTTTCACGGCGGTGGCGACGTCAGGGGTAACGGTGCCCACTTTCGGGTTAGGCATCAGGCCGCGTGGGCCCAGGATCTGGCCCAGGGTACCAACGATACGCATGGTGTCTGGCGAAGCGATGACGATGTCGAAAGGCATGTCGCCGGCTTTGACGCGCTCGGCCAAGTCTTCCATGCCAACGACGTCGGCGCCGGCGGCTTTGGCGGCTTCGGCTTTTTCGCCCGAAGCGAACACGGCCACGCGTACGGTCTTGCCGGTGCCTGCTGGCAGCACGACGGAACCACGGACAACCTGGTCGGATTTCTTAGGATCCACACCCAGTTGCACCGACACGTCGATCGATTCGTTGAACTTGGCGGTCGCCAGTTCTTTAACCAGAGCAACAGCGTTGTCGAAAGCGTACACTTTGGTACGGTCTACTTTAGCCTTGATGGCTTGAGCGCGTTTGGACAGTTTTGCCATGATTACAGACCTTCCACCGTGATGCCCATCGAACGTGCGGAACCGGCGATGGTGCGCACAGCGGCGTCCATGTCGGCAGCGGTCAGGTCCGGGGTCTTCAGTTTAGCGATTTCTTCAGCTTGAGCGCGGGTCAGCTTGCCGACTTTGTCGGTGTGTGGCTTCGGCGAACCCTTGGTGACGCCCGAGTGCTTCTTGATCAGGTAGGTCGCTGGAGGGGTCTTCATCACGAAGGTGAAGGACTTGTCGGCGAATGCGGTGATCACGACCGGGATCGGCATGCCGGGTTCCATACCTTGGGTCTGCGCGTTGAACGCTTTGCAGAATTCCATGATGTTCAGACCGCGCTGACCCAGCGCTGGACCGATTGGAGGGGATGGGTTTGCTTTACCGGCTGGCACTTGCAGCTTGATAAAGCCAATGATTTTCTTTGCCATTTGGGCACTTCCTATCGTTGGATTGAGTAGTAGCGCCCCGCCTGATGCTGCCTGGCGGGGCTCCTCTTTTCGGATTTAGCCGGAGCCGCGCTCCGTGAAGGCGCTTACGCGAACAACCGCGTTTAAACTTTTTCGACCTGGCCGAACTCGAGTTCGACCGGAGTGGCGCGGCCGAAGATGGTGACCGACACGCGTACCTTGGATTTCTCGTAGTTGACTTCTTCGACATTGCCGTTGAAATCGGTGAACGGACCATCCTTGATGCGGACCTGCTCGCCCACTTCGTACAGCACTTTCGGCCGCGGCTTCTCCACGCCTTCCTGCATCTGCTGCATGATCTTGTCGATCTCGCGCGCGGGAATCGGGGTCGGCTTGTTCGATTTGCCGCCGATGAAACCGGTGACCTTGCTGGTGTTCTTCACCAAGTGCCAGGTCTCGTCGGTCATTTCCATCTCGACCAGCACGTAGCCGGGGAAGAAACGGCGCTCGGTGACGGACTTCTGGCCGTTCTTGACTTCAACCACCTCTTCGGTGGGAACCAGGATCTGGCCGAACTGGTCCTGCATGCCGGCGCGCTCGACGCGCTCCGTCAGCGCGCGCTGGACGCTCTTTTCCATGCCGGAATAAGCATGCACGACATACCAGCGCTTATTGCTAACCGGTACGCTCAGCGCTGCGCCAGCATCTTGTGCCGGAACATCGCCCGGCACCGGTTCGCCGGTCGCATCTTCTTGCACATTTTCGCTCATTATTGTTTCCAACCCAGAATTACGTCGTACAACAGGAACTCAAGCAGCTTGTCCGTGCCCCACAAGAAAATAGCCATGACCAACACGAAGGCAAACACGATCATCGTGATTTGCGTCGCTTCTTTGCGGGTGGGCCAAACGACCTTCTTGGTCTCGCGAACGGACTCTTTGGCGAAATTCAGGAAATCGCGGCCGCTGGTGGAGGTGTAGGCAATGCCGGCGGAAATAAGCAAACCACCCACAAGCGCGGCTGCCCGCACCAGGGATGGTTGACCTGCCAGGTAAAAGAACCCGACTACGCCCGCAATCGCTGCAACCACTGCCAGCACGACTTTGAACTTGTCGTTTGACGTGCTAACGGTTTGCACGGATTGATTAGACATTCTATTTTACTTTCGGTGCCCTGCACCAGATTCGGTGGCAGGGGCGGAGGGCCTCGAACCCCCAACCTTCGGTTTTGGAGACCGACGCTCTGCCAATTGAGCTACGCCCCTACGTAAAACTTACAATGGAATCCGTGATTATAGCACCCGGCATTGCCGGGCGCCATAGTTTGGCTGGATTCTTACCTCTTAGGCGAGGATTTTTGCTACCACGCCGGCGCCGACGGTACGGCCGCCTTCACGGATGGCGAAACGCAGGCCTTCTTCCATCGCGATCGGGTTGATCAGCTTGACGGTGATCGACACGTTGTCGCCTGGCATAACCATTTCTTTGTCCGCTGGCAGTTCGATCGAACCGGTCACGTCGGTGGTACGGAAGTAGAACTGTGGACGATAGTTGTTGAAGAACGGGGTGTGACGACCGCCTTCGTCCTTCGACAGCACATAGATCTCGCCGGTGAAGTGGTTGTGCGGCTTGATCGAGCCTGGCTTCGCCAGAACTTGACCACGTTGCACGTCTTCACGCTTGGTGCCGCGCAGCAGCAG
>NZ_FPBO01000081.1 GCF_900116645.1 Pseudoduganella namucuonensis
TTCCTGCGCGGCCGACAACGTCGTATGTAGCGTGTGGGCCCGATGCGAACGGTCTTGCACGTCATCGCGCTTGAGCCACTTGGCGGCGGTCGCCTTGGTGATGTTGAACACCTTTGCCGCCTCGTGGGCGGTCAAGCCGGAGGCTTTGATCTCCTGGCGGATTTTCGGCGTTGTGCGGGCCTGCGGATGAATGCGTGTGCTCATGCTCTCTGACGCTCAGGTGTGCTGCTGCGGTGGGTTGGCGACCGCTTCGGAAAACCAGCGATCAACTCGTCAAGCACGGCCTTGGCACGGAGCAGAGGCATGCTGCGACGGGGGATATGATCGCATGAAACTAAACACGTACTCAGCTGACTGGCGATGACATGGCCCTGCATCGCGCTTCGCGGGCATATTTCGCTCAGTATGTCACCCAGTCGGCGATCAGGAATGGCATGTTGCCATTCTATTGGGAGATCGGGGTTGATCCAGCCCTGTTGTTTGACCGGGCTACTCCGGCTGTGGGTGATCAACAACTTGTTGATGGACTCTTGATCGGAGCTGGAAAAGCTGTCGCGCTGAATGCTGGCCCAAATAGCTGGACCGTGAATAGTGACGCTACCGATATTAGTTCAGCTTCGAATATGAAATTCACTCTCAACCAAGCGGGGGCGGTTGCTGGTTATAATTTCGCCAATCCAATTAATTGGAGTGGCGCGACCTTGAACGTGGTCCTTAATTTTGATCAAGCGTTTGTTTCGGATCGAAATGGCGGGATGGACGGCATTTTACAGTTCTTTACTTACTCCGACGGTTGGGGTACTTCCGAGTTCAATTGCTGGACTGGCTATAAAGTGTTGGTTGCAGGTCAAGATACAGATTTCACGTGTTCTGCATTTAACGTCCAGAATGCGGTGGGGCTAGGTATCCAATTCTTTGCTGGAACAGGTTCCGTTACCGTTAAACGAGCAACGCTTAAATTGGCTCAATAAAATCTCCGCCATAAAGCCGGCTTCGTGAAAGAATCCGGCTTTTTTTGTTGCTGCACGCGCCTGTGGCCGCAGCGCCGGCGACCGGCGATGGCGCTGCCGCCAATCCGGATGGCGCGGCAAAGCCGGCCTACACCGCGTGGGACGATATCGACATCGCCGAGCGGCTTGCGGGCCAGGCCGGGTTGCTCCTTCAAGTGACTCGGCACACGCTCTATGCCAGTACCTGTTCGTATGGGCATGTGACGCGCGCGGCGCATCATGTCGCGCGCGCGCATCCGTGAATTCTTCATCGAACTGTTCGATCTGCAATTGAGCACGGGCGTGCTGGACGAAACCATCGGCGAAGCCGGTCGCGCCATGGCGCCCCTTGAAGCTTCTAACATCGCATGCCGCACCGCGCTCGCTGCGGCGCTGCAATCCGGCGCCATAAAATGCCAAGTAATTTATTTATAAACATAACAATAAATCCCGGGAATGAAAGGATGCAGTACCTGAGTAGTACAGAAGTGGCTGTTTCGCGGGCATGCATTCTATGTATACCCATAACATTAACAATGATGAGGTAATCGGAATGAAGAAAAAAAATTTAATAGCCACATCCCTTCTTATAGCTTTAGGAAGCGTTGTGAACGCGCAGGCTCAGACTTGCACGCCAACTACGGTAACACCCTATATTTTTATGTCTGAAGAATGGCGGATAACCGCAAATGTAACGTTTAATGGAAATCAAATCCCACTTGGACCGCAACCAATACAAGGCGGGTCCTGGTCATGGAGTGGCTGTGGAACATCAGGTTCTTCGCGTGAACAATACATAACGCCAAGTGCTAGCTGTACTGCAACAGTTGTTCATACCAATAGTTGCGGCGCACAAACCACACAGGCTTTTACGATTACGGTTCCTAATTATCCTAGCTACAACACCAATCCAATTGCCGCGGATGCGACCGGCATGAGCAGTAACGCTCCGCAGTTGGCCGCCAAAATGAAGGCGGGAACTAACATTGGAAACACCTTGGACGCTTATTGCCCCAACAACCCGTCAGAGACTTGCTGGGGCAATCCGGCGGTGACTGCCGCTTATGTCAAATTGGTAAAGGACAGCGGTCTTGACACGATTCGGATCCCCGTATCCTTCGATCAGTATGCCAACCAGAGCACTGGAAAAATCAGTGACGCTTGGCTCGACCGCGTGAAACAAGTGGTGCAGTATGCAGTGAATAACGGGCTCTACGCGATCGTTGACATCCATTGGGACGGTGGCTGGTTGGAGCGGAATATTAACCCAACAAGTCAAGTCCGTGTCAACGCCAAACAGAAAGCCTACTGGGAGCAAATTGCCACGAAGCTGCGCGACTTTGACGAGCATGTCTTGTTCGCTAGCGCCAACGAGCCGGCTGCTTACAATCCAACGGACGTAGCCGTTCTTCTCAGCTATCACCAAACATTTGTCGATGCGGTTCGTTCGACGGGTGGTAGAAACGCTAATCGCGTGTTGGTAATCCAAGGCCTAAGAACCGACATCGATATGACTTACAATGATTGGCAAGGCATGCCGACCGACACTGTAGCGGATCGCCAAATGATGGAGATTCATTATTACCCAGGGCCATTTTCGAACCAGGGTACAGATGAGCCACGTTCACAGATGTTTTGTTACTGGGGTGACGGCTACAAGTCGCTTACGGATACTTATCGCAACTCGCCAGGGCAGTTGCCGCCGGAGGAAGAGCCTTTTACCGATTCGCAATTTCAGAAAATGAAATTGAAATTTGTGGACCAAGGGATTCCAGTTGTGCTGGGGGAGTTTGCCGCTATGAAGCGTACGTCGGCAACTTGCGCTGACATGGACCTGCATCTCGCTTCGCGAGAACATTTCTATCAATATGTCACCAAGTCGGCGCTTGATCATGGCCTCTTGCCAATCGCATGGGAGATCGGGATGGCTGAAGGCCTGTTGTTTGACCGTGCCACTCCGGCTGTGGGTGATCCACAAGTACTTGATGCAATTTTAGTAGGAGTTGGAAAAGCTATCGCAACGAGTAATCGCCCAAATAGTTGGACCGTGAATGGTAGCGCTACAGATCATAGTTCAACTGCGTATATGGGGTTGACAATCAATCAGGCCCAGGCCGCTGCTGCTTATGAATTTGCCAATCCAGTTAATTGGAGTGGCAAAACCTTGAAAGTGGTCCTTAATTTTGATCAGGCGTTTATTTCAAATCGAAATGGCGGGATGGCTGACTTGTTCCAGTTCTATACTTACTCCACCGGCTGGGCTGCTTCCGAGTGGAAGTGCATGATTTCCAATAAAGTGTTGGTTGCAGGTCAAGATACGGAATTCACGTGTTCCGGTTTTGGCCTCCAGAATGCGAAGGGGCTGGGTATCCTATTCTCTGGAACTGCAGGTTCCGTTATCATTAAAAGAGCAATTATTAAATAAGCTCCATAAAGTTTCTTCCTTACAGCCGGCTTCGTACAAGAAGCCGGCTTTTTTTTTGTGCGCCCAGCATGGGCGCGTTCCTGCTGTGCCCGACATGGGCCGGGTACGGACAGTCAAAAAGGTCAAGTTATTTCTTGACGTGGCCTAAGCCAGGCGGCACGCGCCGATGTGGCAAGCGCGCGCTAGCAAGCGCCCCATCCACGATCGCATCACCGGGAGAATTGTACTTCGTCTTTTTTGGGGCGCTCCGCAGGGTTCCTGATAGACCTCCCGATGAATCTGTCCCTATCGGTCGCCTCCTGATTGGCGCGCATCCGCTGCAATGTTTCCGCGCCGGCGGCGAGGTTGACTTCCCGCAGGGCGCTGTCGTGGCTAATGCTCCATTCCTTGAAGACCGTGCCGGACGCGGGCGTGCGGCGCAATTCGGCCAGCACCTCGCTGCGGTCTACCCCGGCCAGCAGAAGGGCCTGCCATTGTTTTGCCCATTTGACCATGTCAGGGTCGCGCCGGTTGTTGGCCAGCACATTGATGGCCTGCCGCGCTTTGGCGCTGTCGCCAGTATAGGCATACATGAGAGCGGCTGCACGTGCGTACTCGCCCACTTCGCGGCCGTTTTTCCAGGCGAAGTCGGCCTTCGTCAAGGCGGCTTCGCCCGGCGCCTCGCCGGTATCGAGTTCGGCGCGCAGCTGGGCGTAAGCGGCTTCGGCCGAGGCGGGGTCGGCGCGCATGGCGTCGGCCAGATGGCGGCGCGCCGCCTCCAGGCTACCTGCCCTGGCGGGACCCTGCTGCTGGTTTGCCAGCCGCAGGTGTGCCAGGCCCAGCAAATAGCTGGCTTCGCCGCTGCCCTTGTCGCCGCCGGCGAGCATGCCCAGGTCGGCCATGGCGTCCTGCGGATTACCCCAGTCGATCCGGGCGCGGCTGAGGGCGAGGCGCGCCAGCGGGTGCTGGGGCGTGCCGCCCGGCCTGGACGTCATGTTGCTCAGCAGGGCTTCGCCGGTGGCGCGGCTGGGGCATGCCTTGAGGGTGGCGTTCATCATCACGTAGTCGGAGACGCTGTCGGGCAGGTCGGTATAGGTGATCCGGGCGGCGGGCAGGGAGGGCACGTCCAGTTGCACCGCATTTAACGAGGTCCGCCGATAGCGCGACAGCACATTGTCGAGGTCCGCGGGCTTGATGCCGAAAGCTGTTTCGAAGGCCGCGCTGGCGGGCGTGCCGCCAGCGGTCAGGTCGAGGTAGCGGGACAGGCGGGTGCGCTTGTCGTCCGTGGACAGCATGAAGTGGGCCAGCAGCCACGAGCGGGCGGCGAACTCCAGTTTGATGGCCGCCACGCCGGCGGCGTTTCTGGCGTCGCCATCGTTATCATCGAGCACGTCGGTATTGCTCAGGCTGGTAGAAGAGCGGGTATCCGCGATGACATCCAGGTAGCGTCCGATGTTGACGGGCGTTGCGCCGACCACCAATTGATTGTCGGAGAAGCGGGTAGTGGCGAAATACAGGGCGAAGCCTTCGATGAACGAAAATGGCGCGCGGACGGTGGTGTGGCGGTACAGGAAGTGGCGGGCATAGCCTTCGAACAGGAAGGACAGCGTGTCGTTGGCGGGGGCCTTGGCCAATTCCGCATTGGCGAGCGCAACGATGGGGGCCAGCAACACACCGGCGCCCTGCACGCCCGCGCCGCAACTGCTGTACAGGCCGACCGCGTCGCGCGGCGGCGTGTCCGCGAACTGGGCCAAGGCCCCGGGCCGTCTGTGAAAGTACAGGGTCAGCTTGGATTCGCGCGGCTGGAACTTGCCGTAGGGAGCGGTGTAGAGGCGCAGCAGGAAATCGAGCCGCTCCAGATTGTTCAGGAGCTGGAAGACACTGTCGCGCGACGTGTCGGAATAGATCACGAAGTGCTGGCTTTCCGCCTTGAACCAGGCGGACGCGTTTTTCAGGCCCCGCACGGTGACGCGCTGTTCAGACGGCACAGGATCGGCTTGCTGGGCGCCGGCGGGCTGGGTGCTCAACAGGGTCAGCGCCGCCAGGACGCAGGCGTTTAGCTGGCGTTTCATCGTTCTCTGCCCCCCAGCATGCCGCGCAGGTAGGCCTCGTGTTTGGGCATGGCCGCCACGGCGGTGGCGATGCATTCTCGGCGCCACTGCAATCCTCGCAGTGCCACCGCCCGCTCGACGTCGCCCAGCGAAGGATCGGCGCGCTCGGGCCAATGCCCCATGCCGGTGTGGATCGCCAGCCAGCTGGTCGCGTCGAAGCCCTCCAGGTCGTACTGGTGCAGCGCGCCCGCCTGGCGCCATGCGTGGAGCTTGAAGGCCAGGGTCTCGGGCAGCTCCATGGTCGCCATCGCGCGCCACAGCGCGCTGTCGCGGCGCGCGCTCAGGCAGTAGTGCAGGATGATGAAATCGCGTACGCGCGCGAACCGGCGCCCCATTTCGCCGTTGTAGTCGGCCACCACCTGCTCGGTGAACGGCGCGCCCGACAGCAGCAAATCGATCAGCCGCCCCAACCCCCACTGGACCAGGAAGATGCTGGTCGACTCGAGCGGTTCCAGGAAGCCCCCCGACAGGCCCAGGGCGACCACGTTGTGCACCCAGGCGCGCTTGCGATGGCCGGTCTGGAAGCGCAGCAGGCGCGGTTCGGCCAGCGCCGGGCCGTCCAACTGTTGCAGCAATTGCGCGCGCACGCGATCCTCGTCGATGTGGCGGCTGGCGAACACGTGGCCGTTGCCGGTGCGGTTTTGCAGCGGAATCCGCCACGCCCAGCCCGCCTCCAGCGCGGTGGCGCGCGTGTAGGGCGTCAGTTCGGTCCCGATCCGTTCGGTCGGACAGGCCCAGGCCCGGTCCACCGGCAGCCAGTGGCTGAAATCGACAAACGGCTCGCCCAGGGTGCGCCCCAGCAGCAGCGAGGCGAAGCCGGAGCAGTCGATGTACAGGTCGCCGGCCACCACGCGCCCGTCGGCCAGGGTGAGCCGGTCGACGCCGCCGTCGGCGCGCCGCGCCACGTCGACGATGCGGCCCTCGGTGCGGCGCACGCCGCGCCGCTCCCCCAGCTCGCGCAGGAAGGCGGCGTACAGCGCGGCGTCGAAGTGGTAGGCGTAGTCGTAGCGGTCGTTTTCTCCCGGCAGCGCGAAGCGGCCCTGGCTGGCCATCACGGAGGGCAGGCATTGCTCGCCCAAGGCCCCCAGGCCGGCCTCGCCCAGCCGGTGGTGCTGGCCCCACACCGCGTGGGATCCGCTCAGTGCGCCGAAATCGCCGAAGGTGTGGAAATAGCTTTCGCCGCGCGCGCGCCAGTCGCAAAACTGGATGCCCAGCTTGTAAGTGCCGTTGGTGGCGCGCAGGAACTCGGCCTCGTCGATGCCGAGCAGGCGGTGGAAGTTGCGGATCGAGGGAAAGGTCGCCTCCCCCACGCCGACAATGCCGATCTCCTCCGACTCGACCAACTCGACGGTGCCGCCCTTCAGGGCGGTGGCCAGCGCGGTGGCCGTCATCCACCCGGCCGCGCCGCCGCCGACCACCACGATGCGTTTGAAGGGCGGCTTCATGGCGCGGCGCAGTGCTGGGAGATGTACTGGGCGTGCTCGGGCATCGCCTTGACCACCCGCGCCACGGCGTCGCGCCGGCTGGCCAGATGCCCCAGCAAATGGTCGAAATTCATGGCGTCGATCAGCGGATCGTCCTGCTTGGGCACCACGCCCAGTCCCATCAGCAGCGAGACCATCGACGGCACGTTGAAGCCCTCCTTGTCGTAGACGACGACGCGCCCGGT
>NZ_FPBO01000086.1 GCF_900116645.1 Pseudoduganella namucuonensis
CCGTGAATTGATTTTTTCTGGTTTAGGAACATGGCAACATCAAAAGTGATGGAAATTTCGTCTAACCATCAGTTCCAGACGACGCCTGCCGGCGCGGCTGAACAGCCACATTGGGCATAGGAACGGCAAGCTGCGACTCGATCAAAATGACGAACACTTCTGGCCGCGAGCTGTTGCTGGTGATAGAGCCGTGGGCCTTGGAGTTTTCTCTTCCTGCGGGATCTAATTGTGAAGTGGTTTCTGTCGGCGGCACCGCTCCATCCGTTATCGAATTGGAAGTTCTGAATGACCGAATTATTTTTTATGTCGAGACTCCAGGCGCGGTTTATGAATACTGGCAAGACGGGGTTTTAGTTGATTAAGAGTTTGCGCCACTTTTTGCCCAACCCGGCAGTCAACTGGACTGCCTCCACGCTGCGCATTCCGGCAGCCAGTTACTTTTCACGTTGTGTTTTATGAAATGGCACTGCTAATGCGTGGATGGATATCGATAGCAACGCTGGTCTCGGCACTTGGATTCGGGACCAGTGCGCAAGGAAATACTATGCGAGGTGAAATGGACTCGGTGGCCCAACTTCAGGGTCTCGCTGCGCAAGACAAATTTGCAGCAGATGGAATGCTTTACACAGGTGTGCATAGTGTCGCGCTACGGGAGAAACTTAATTCAAAGATGAACTCGGCGATCGTCAAGTTCATTGCTTTGGTTCACGACAAGGCCACGAAAAAAGCATATCTGACATTACTCGCCGCTGAAATCGCAGGTTTTGACCGAGCGAAACTTGACACGGAAGACGCGGAACAAGTGGCTGTGAACTTTGAACGAATTATGGATTGCGTCGGGCTTGAGAGTTCGGATGGAATTCTCAATAACTGGATGTATGGGTTTGTCCCAAAGTAGTTTTTTTAAAATGCAATGGCGCTGCACTGGCCCAACTCGGCAGTCAACTGGACTGCCTCCACGCTGCGCGTTCCGGCAGCCAGTTACTTTTTACGTTGGCATATGCATGGTTGAGTTTCTAATTAAAACCATAGTTATAATTTGCTTCATGCTACTGTTTCGGTTCGTGAAGCACATGTGGTCGGCCCCGATCCATTTGGCGGGAACGGACATTGAACTTGAGCGGGCTGTCCCGCGTACGATTATGTGTTTGCTGAACTTTTCAACCGAAGCACGAGCTCGCCGCGCGTCGGGATTTCTCAAGCTCTGCTTCTTGAAAATTGACCTGGAAGGGCTGACGAATGGGCGCTGGAATGTCGAATGCAAACGAGTGATGAAGCCAACGCTGCGTTCATTTCTCTTACTGAGGGCTGCGGCAAAGGTCGCTGCACTCAGTGGCGGCGGAGAAGTGGTTTTTATTGGAGTGCAAACATCATGATTGAATGCGCCAACAACAAGTTCCAACGTACGCCTGACGGCGCCGCTGAACAGTCACGTTGGGCCATAGGCATACACCGCATCTAAAACTATGAAGAAAACCTGTAACTGCCCTGTCCATGGTGAACAAGGGATAAGTCTGGTCTGCGTCCATATTGCGCACGCCGTCGATGCTGGCGAAAAAGCCGGCTTCTTTTGGGGAAGCACTGATGATCTTGCTCGACCAGATGCATGGTGCAAATCGTGCGAGGACAAGTTGGTTGCCGCGTCTGACGACGCGCAGGATCAATGGTTTCGTGAAGCCGACTTCAAGATATTCTGCGCGTCTTGCTGGGACGTGGCTAAACAGGTTTTTGGTGGCTTTGCATGAGCAGCAGCCCAACATTGCGCTCAACGTCGCTCCCTTTGGTCGCTGCACGCTGCGGGATAAGCCGCGCAGCGCCGGTTAGCTTGAAACGTTGGCGGTCTTACCGTTGAATGCAGGCAGCTGCTGAAAATTTGGCGTTGTGGGCCGGCGGTCATTTACCGGTTGCGGCTTCGGAAAAGCTGGGGCCTGTGCTATCTCCGGCAACGGTGACGGTTGGTGTTTTGCTCTTGGCGGCGCGAACTATGCGGCTCCCGGCCCTTCTTTACCGTGGCTGCATTTCGTGCCGGGTCGCGCTTCGCTTTCGGTCGCGCGGTAGCCGGTCTTGGCGACATTTGCTGCCGGAGCTACGGTTTGCTTCCGGGTCGTGTCGCGGTGTTTCCGCGCCAACAAAGCATTGGAGCGGACTGGCCGGAAGCCGCGCCTTCCGAGTTTTAATTTCCGGGCGGCCAGCCGCTCACTTTGTACGTTGGGCCGCATAAATGAGCTATCGAGTTGCACAAATTGATTCGCTTGACTTGAGCGCTCGTTGGCTAAGTCCCGAGCACTCGAAGAATGCCTATGAGTTCGCGCTTCCCTACACGCATTCGAGGCGCTATGGCCTTAACGAAGCTACTGTAAATGAAATTCAGCGACTTGAAATCTCTGATCATAGGTTTGCGAAACGATGGCTCGCCGAGCGCCTTCTTGCTGAAGGAACCGTTCAAATTGTCTATAGCGACGAGGAAGTATGCGTTTTGGAATCTGCCAAGTTCATTGAACACTGGGATCAAATATTTGTACCCTCCCGTGACGATGCCGTTGTACTACACAACCTCAATAACCAGATACTTTTCTATTGTCATGAAGAGGAATTAGAGTATGGCTACCGTATTTGCCCAACCATGCAAGCAACTCGGACGCGCTAAAGCGCGCCGGTTATTTTGAAACGTTGGGCTTCCTTAAACATGGCTGAAATAATTCTCTATATGACCAGTCGCGATACGGAACTTCTCCGAGATTGGATTAACTCCGAGGCTGAAGTTGCTTGGATTGTGATGGAGGCAAGGACAGGCCGCGATTACCGCTGGCGGGCAGTTGAAAGTATTCCCAAGGTACTTGAGCAGGAATATTCACTTTGGCATCAGCCAAGCGGCCCGCTAAACATTCCATCGGGCATAGACGGTGTTCCGGATGATCTAATTTCCGACCCACTTGACGGCTGGAATCAAGTCCTTAACTCTGAGTTGTACACTAGACCTTGGTTCGGAGGGAACTTGCCGGGACCATTCAATTTCAAATTTAAGGAAACTGGTCGTGAAGCACCGAATGCAATAGGTCGCTCCGGATTTTCTTGGCTTGGAAATCGCTATGCGTCGATTGGCAGTCCTGCGAACCCCGCTGCGTTGAGGTGGTGGCGGCGACTTGAGCACTTTATCAAGGCCAACAGCACTATGATTCCGTGGCCATATCCGAGTGGAAGCGGGAAAGGCAAAGCGTTTGCTTTTGCTGAAGCGCACTCATGTATTCTTGGAGGCTACCATCCAGACGCGAACCCATGACTGGTACTGTTGGCCCACCCCTGCAGTCCACTGGACTGCCTCCGCGCTGCGCGTTCCGGCAGCCAGTGACTTTTAACCTAGGATTCTTATGCGATTGCCATGGAAGACATCGAATACAGCGCTCTCTCCTTACTTGCGAGACGCGAACCGCCTTGGAGACGTGATCGCCGCAATCCATGCTATGGCGACTTATAAATTTTACAAGCCTCCTTTCGCAGATTGGGCTGAAATGCGCTGATTTTTGCCAAGCCCAGCCCCGGGCAACGCGCATTTCGCCATCTCTGCGAAATACGGAGCCAGCAAGCCGCTGAGGTAGCTCCGGTTCTTCGAAGAACCGATTTATTCAGCGCTTCCTTAGGATTCGGGTGTGCTAAAGTGAGGTAACTCTTTGATAATAAAATAAAGGCGCTGGCGTTCCGCGCGGAATCTCGAGACTTGGTCGGGAGAGTCGGCGGCGGTTCGGGCGGCTACTTCACGTCGGCGCTGCAATAGGAAATTGATGAAGATTTTTCGGTACGCGCTTTTTACAATCGTCACCTTTGTTGCTGGCTGTTACCTTATCGATTCGGGTATTGAGTGGAAAGGTGGGCCATACCAGCTTGGCTGGATAGATGACCCCAAGGCGGTTACCTTGAGTTTCGCTGGTGATAGCGAGCATCTTTTAGAACGAATCGATAGTGTCGTTTTTGCAGTAGGGTGGAATGGCCGTTACCTGATTGCAAAACAGCATCCGGGCGGGAATAGAGAAATTACCAACTACTTCGTGATTGACAGTGCTAATGACTATGCAGCAGCGGATCCAGCGCAGGTTGTTACGGGACCGCTAAATGAAGGAGAGTTTCAAAAAATGTCGAGTGAGCTTGGACTACCAAAATTTTCAAAGAAATTGGACGCGCTTGAGTGAGAGCTGGTTGTCCGAACACCACATTGCAGCCGACGCCTGACGGCGCGGCTAAATTTAGTTCGTTAGCTGCCATCAGTACTTCATTTAATCAGGAATAATATGCCCCACCTCACAATTGAATATACCGACAACCTGCCACAGTTCAATATCAGTGGAGCGTTGCTTGCGCTTAACAAGGCTCTTGTCGCCTCCGGTCATTTTGAGGAAGTTGACATTAAGAGTCGCGCCATCCAAATTGGCACATTCCTTATCGGGACGTCATCCGATAACCGAGCTTTTGTGCACGTAAAGCTTGCCATCCTGTGCGGCCGATCAATTCAAATAAAACACGAGCTTTCGGAGAGTTTGCTGCACGTATTGAAGGAAAGCGAATGGCCAACAAAGACTCATGTTCAACTTTGCGTCGAAGTGCAGGAGATTGAGCGTGAAGCTTACTCAAAGTCGTTTATCGGATCTTTAGTGGCATAAATTGCCTTGCGCTTGATGCGACGACCTACGATGCAAAGTGAGAATTCATGGTTAAATATTTGTTTAACACAGATACGCTGATGCGCGCCGGTTTGTTACGTTAGCCCTAGGTTCCCATGCAAGTCAATTTGGTCTCTCAGCCGCAGTACGAATCTCTCGTCGAATTACTATGCGAGCTGCACGCACACTACAACGAAGGCTCTTCGGTGCCGCCGGAGATGATGCGCTCACACCTCGTCGATAATTGATCTTGCCCCCGTATAACCGGACACAGCCTATCGCTTAGTTAACGCCGCTTTCCTGAGCCCGGCGCGCCAGCTCCCTCCTGAACATGCGAGGGGATTTCAACTTCAACGACGAGTGCGGATGAACCTCATTGAAATGCGTAAAAGCGTCTGGCAATTGGGCGAGAACGACTTGGGCATTGCTGCGGTCCATCAGACTGACGTAGTCCCGTTTAAACGTGTTCACGAAGATTTCGGCGATCCCGTTCGACTGCGGGCTGCACACCGGCGTATGAATCGGCTCCAGCCCCATCTCGCGCGCCAACGCGTGCGTCGCATGGGCCCGGTAGGCGCCACCATTGTCGCTCAGGAACTCCAGCTTTGC
>NZ_FPBO01000053.1 GCF_900116645.1 Pseudoduganella namucuonensis
CCAGAAAGAAGTCAGCATAGCAGCATCTATGATCCTGGTCGCACGGAACAACATGGGGGACTGAAGTGGCGGGTATGGATAGTGCTACACAGCGGCACACCAGCCCGTACAGCAGACTGGCGTGCAAACCATTTCTCAACCCAGTTTTGCCTTGATCAGCTGGTAGTACGTGCTTGCACCGGCTGCGCTTAGCTTGGCTTCGGCGACGAACTGTTCAACGATCTGCTTGCGGGTCATGTCCTTCTGTGCGGACATGCGCAGGTAGATGGATGACGCGATTTCCATCTTCGTCGGCGGCTTCGGCTTCTTCTCCGGTTTGGCCGCAGGAGAATCGGCAGTAACGGATTTTCCTTCCGTCCCCGTCATATCCGCCGTCGGCGTCGATGAAATCGGCGTAGAGGCGTTTTTAATCGGTCCAGCTGCGCTTGGCGATGCAGGCGCAACAGTTTGCGGCGCGGTCGCAACAGCAGGTAATGCCGGTTTCTGGTCGTTCGTTGTCTTGGGCAGATCGGTTGCGGTAGTCTTCGCGTTCATGATGTAGGCGCTCGTGTGGTTAAGGAGCCTTCACCATCAACAGTTTTCAACGAAGAGGCAACGGCCAGTTCGCAGGCCAAGGCTGGGCTACCTCACCGCATCGCACAGTAGACCATCACCGCTCCAAGGCGACTTTTCGCTGAGCAGCCATCTCATTTCTCATCACACCTGCGAGAGCATTCACGTAAGACCCGCATGAATGCGGGGTTTGCGGAGCTACGTTAGAAGCTTAATTGGCTTCAAGCGTACCTGACATGTCGAGGTGTTGCTGAAATTGCATGTTCGTAGGCATACACTGTCTACACGTACCCACCCCTATGGTTCCCCCGGACAACAGAACAGTCCTGTCACTAACCAAAATCAACATCTGTTGTCCCGGATCGCGGGCGGACAGGATTGGGGAGGTTAGGACTAGCTGCGGATAACAGATCAATTCAGTCACTAACAAAAATTAAAATATGTTATACGTGAAAATTTTTTCCGAGTGTAGTCTGCTGAAGTGGTTGGGCTTTGCGTATAACAGATCAAGTTAGTCACTAACATATAATCAACATATGTTATCCGGAGCTTCGGCGGTATGATATGGGACTTGGGCAGGGAGGTTTGCGGACAACAGATCAATTCAGTCACTAACAGAAATTAAAATATGTTATACGGAAATTATTTTGGGCCGAGAATTGGTTTTCTTTAGCGGCAATCTGGGCCATTAACGAATTGAATCCACTAGTGTATGCTACATCCTGGTGTGTGGGACACACACCAGGATTAGCGCGCAATCGTCACCTCCTGCAAGGAGGTCATTGCCTACGCCTGTTCTTCAACCGATTTTTTGCATACTTCTGTGCAAGATTCAGCGAGTATTGATTTATGGAATAATATCTTATCCGTCCCTTTTTACTTTCTGAATTAATTGGTTTGACCCAGCTGCAACCAATAAGTTTTAAAAAGTTTCCAAGTTGGTTCATCGGTTTCGGATGCAAATCGCCTCGCACGTCCAGTTTTAGCAGCGTCTCGATCTCACCTCGTTTCTCATCGCAAATTTTCACAAATTCGTCTAAGTCATCATTGCAGATGCGTTTGTTTTCAATAAAATTACCCTCGCTATCCGCAAGCTTTGCTGCAATAAACAATTTCCGCAGCAGGAGTTTTTTGAAATAGCTAAAATTACGATCCGCGGCAAACTTGCTCTGCTGTGGTTTGTCATAGTCAATTGATTGGTCATCATCACTCAAGTACACAGCCATCATTTTTACTTTCTCTTGATACCTCTGCTCGTCATCCAGCTCAACAAGCTCAAGTGAGATCTCTTCGCCATAAAACCGCTCAATCCAAAAACGATCAATCTTTGCATTGACGAATGCAGTTCTATTCGTTGCTTCTTGCAGATTTCTCGCCTGCGTTTCAGTAATTTTCTCGGCATCACAGATCATTTGAGCTCGCATGCGTGCCAGTTCCTTTTTCGCGGCATTTGATGCTGCGCGTCCGGATGCCGCTTCCTTTTTGTTTGTTGCAACTTCAATTACATTCCAACCGTTATACTTCTTAAGATCGATGAAATGCGTTCTTATGTTGTTCTTTGATGCACGGCCTAATGAAAACACCACGGCGTGCAACGAAAGCAGTGAGTCATCAATGTCATAGGTTTTGTTGTTATTGTCGTCGTATCCAATGAGAAAGTCCGTAAACGAACCGCTTTCAACAATGTTCCTTTTGATTGCTTCAGGTTCAATTTCAAAAGAAAATCGTTCATGCGAAATCCATACCTTCACGAATCCAGGATGTCTTACGCGACACAATTGCTGATCAATATCAAAGTGCGTGTTGATGCGTGGCAAGAAGAAGCCAAACACTCCATTTATTAAAATTTCATCGTCAGGAAAAGTAATATCAATCCCAGTCCCGAGGGAAGGCGATGAAATCACCACATCAAATTCCAGGATTTCTGTCTTAATGTTCTTAACAAAACCCCTAATTTCCTTGTCCTGAGAATTTTCTTTCGTTATCAACTGAATTTTGATTTCACGGGTAGCTGATTCTTCGAGCGCCTTTGCAATTTGATCTGCCTTCTTCTTTGAGTTGCACGTTACATAGTACTTTCCTCCAGAGTTAACCGCAGAGATTAATTCGCTGAGCAGCTGGTCTTGGCTGTCGTAGATTTCGATGTTTCGCTGTGACTGTTTGTGGCGGTTAACGTAAAACCTCACTGGCATTTCACCACCACGTGCATTGCTGATAACTGCCAGTGTTAAATGACTCAAATCTGCATCGCACGCAATTACTGTGCTTGCATTCCTCAAATATCGTTCCATCTTCAAGAAGCAGTCACGACGCTGTTTTGCCAACGTGTCAGATGTCAAGTGAGAGAAGACTTGTTCAGATTCATCAATAATGACAACATCGAATTTATGAAGATTAAGCTTTAGTCGCAGTGGGATGCTATCCAGGCATATTGCATAGTATTTCGACACGGATATGCGCTCACCATCGGCATCAGTTTTGTCAAGATAGCATGCAAGCCCGAGATTTTCTGCAAGTGCCGCTATCAGTGACTGGCGATGACCGATTAATAGTACTGATTTATTCAGTTGCTTACACTGATTTACGATTTTGGCCAGTTGATACGATTTTCCGGAGCCTTTCGGGCTACGAACCAGAATAACTCCCGGCATCAACTCAAGATTTGCCAGACGCTTTTCATTTCCAGACCTTACAACGCGGTCATCATTTGAGAAAAATTCTGCTGGGGAGTCTTCACCGTAAATGTTGTATGGATCTTCATAGTATTCAATTTTGTTCAACTCATCATCAATTTGATAGAAATCGAAATTCTGCAAGTTGCGTCGTGAAATGCTCTTCGGCCAAAACGTCTCATCGCAGGTTGTGCAGTGCACGCCTTTGATGTTATTGCTCGATACAGTGATGAACGCACTCGGGTGCTTGTCGAGATGGAACGGGCAGTGCACCCGCGCCGTTCGTGACAATGTCGTCACCTGTTCAATGCTGCCCTCGGCAGTTTTCACGGCGTGGTCCGCGTCGAGATGGCGATTAGAGCGAACGGCACTCATCCAATTTCCCGATTCATCTCCGGACTCTGCGCTTATCTTCTTTGTTTTACCAATCTCAATTAACTCATCCAGAATTTCGTCTGGCAACATATTGCCCAACATGAATTGCTGGCCATCTTTGCTGCCGTAGAATATCCGGCACACGTCTTTGCAGGCACCATCGCCCCCAAATTTCCGTATTAACCCAATGAATGCAGCTCTCATTTCTTGGGCGTCAGTTATTATCCTGGCGAGCTCGAATACTATGCGAAAGCGATTGTGTTCTTTTGTGTGACTCCACGTAACATAGACCAGTGCTGCATATTTTTTCACCCAATCATTTTCTAGCGCATCGGCAAGAGTCATGCCATTGTCAATATCGACAGCAAGATACCCCGCACAGGTAAAATTTTGCGAATTTCGAATTGGATGGTGTTGTGCGCAAAACGGATGTCCCAGTTTGATGTGTTTTGCAAGTTCATCGATGTTGATGTCCACGTTGACGAACTCATGGGCCAATGACCAAAAGACGGAAGGGTCGCCGTTCTCTGGTTTATAGTCAAGTTTTTTGTTGATGGAAATTTTCATGGGTTATCTGTGGGCGTTGATTTGCAAGTTTTCTGAGTGCCGAGAAATAGCTTCTCTCAAGTATTATGGGGACTGTGGTCGAAGGGTCTCCACGGAGCGATATGGCCTCGTCGCCATATCGCTCCGTGTAAATTATTTAGCGAGTTCTTCCAGCATCGAAATCAGCTTTTTCAGCACGTCTTGCATTGGTGCTTGCGCGCCTTGTACGGACGCCAGGCCACCCCCGAGTTTCCGGTTGATCTTCGGCCCTCCATGGCCCAACGAGCGCAGTGCTTCGGTGAATATCGTGTAGATCGGATCGATCCCCTTGACATGCAGCACGGTAGACACCGCTGCCCACATGCTCATGAGTGAGGCCCACTCTGCTTCATTGATATTTGCGGGACGGTTTTTGCGGGTGCACAGGGCGGACAAGTTGATGCCGCCGTCTTGCTTGCAGTATTTCTTCATCGAAGGATAATCAGTGATATCGTCAGGGAAGAAGATCAACACCCCTTTTGACAAGAATGCATTGAGGGTCTTAGGGGTGACTTCGTCTGGGTTGTCGAAGCGCACGTCGAACGTCCCTTTGTACGTCCTGCCGTAAGCGCTGTTTGTTACGCTTGCGCAACGCGACTCAGAGAGGCAGCGGACAATATCCACAAGTGCGGACAGGTCACGGCGCTCCTCCTGCTTGGATTTCACTACAACGCTGGCGGAGGGTTGCTGGATATGGATTTCCGGCTGCGGCATATGCATAGCAGTCGCCGCGCCATCATGCTGGGCTTCTGGCAGTTGATTCAGCACCACTGGAGTGATGCCGCTGATATTTTCAGCTACATTTTGAGCGGTAGCGATTGCAGTGAGGTCTTGAGTTGTGAAGTCGTTCATTTTTGTATCTTTATAATATTTGCGACGAGGGCGCCGCATCGTTAGGAACGTCACTCCTTGAGTGGGGTGACGTTGTGTTACTGGCTTACCGGGTTATGCGGCGCTAGCGACTGCTTCTTCCTCGATCAATTGCTTAATGCGAGGTGCAATTTCTGAAACTTGCAGCAGCAGATTTTCCAGTGCGAGATACAGCTGATCCGTCGAAAGCGCTTCGTTAATATCGCTAATTCCCAGTTCGGACAGCAGCCAGCTTTCGTACTCGTCGCAGAGTGCCCGGCTTACGTCATAGACAATATCGGCGATACTACAAAGGCGTGAGGCAAATGGCTCACGAGCGTGTGCGATTCCTCCTCTCGTTTCATCAGCGTCACCATATTGGTCGATCACGGGCCAACCTTTTTGATTAGTGCGGAGGTAGCCCTCGTCGTCTTTAATATGGCCAACGCACCACTCTGGGAAGTATGCAACTTGCATATCCTTAATAAAGGCATGCATGCCGATGTTTTTATCGACAACTTGCTTGTAGTAGACGCGCATCTCTCCGCCGGATTCGGTAAATTTAAGATGCAGCCCCTTTTCCAACGCAGCCTTTACGGCGCAACGAAGATTCGTTGCGATCGTGACGATATCTTCAGGAGTCCGATTATCGCCAGTAGCATGCGTAAATTGCGGCGCTGGCAATACATGCGGCAGACTTGGATCGTCATTGCGAGGGTAGTGTTCGGTATTTGTGGGAATCATTCTGCGCTTTGACGTGGATGCCACCTTTTCGATTGGGGCATGTTGGTTGCCTTCGTCGATGCCGGGCTGGGTTGCACGTCTCGGCATCTCCACCTCGTTCGTGCTGGCAGCGGGAGTGTTCACGGCTACGTCGTGTTGTGGTGCTGGTTTGATGTTCTTCATTGTGACCTTTCCATTTGCTGCAATGCGCAGTAGGTTTTCGTTGCGCCACGTCAACATTGAGTGGCATCATGTAGTGCTTTTTCGTCGTGAAAACCGGCCGATTTCCACGACGCGTGCAACTTTGTCTCGACCCATGCAGTATCCCCGATGACAGAATTGATGAAAATCCACAATTTAATTGGAGAGTTAAAGTGTTAGCAGAACCATTCAATCTCGCAGATAGAGATGCGAACGAAGGTCCTTCACCGTATCTGTATGGCTACCCAGATGTGTACGGTGATGAGCCGAGGCCGCAGAGTAGTCCTTACTATTGGTGGTTCCAGTATCTAAAACGACATTCTGGATACAAGGAATGCTGCGAACGTGGCGGTGAAGGCGAGTACGCCGCGCTATATTTGGACTGGGGAGATGTTCGAACAGACGACTTTGAAGAGTGGTTTTTTCAATTTGGTGATGGCCTCTTCAGAGAGCCACATGTACCTGATGATTTAGGTGAGATACGGGACGCATCTCAATTGGGAAAAATAAACTGGAACGACACTATGGTTGTAGCTATCCCCATTCGTTTCGGTAAGAGGGACTTATCGAAGCAGGAAATAAGTTACCAATTCTCGATGCTGCTTGATGCACGATTTCCCGGTAAAACGAGTGGGCGGCCAACATATGTCAGTGAAGCGAAATACAAATTCAGCGGTTATCCGCAGTTGGATAAATTAGAAGAACGATTACGCATTTACGACATGCGTCGGGAAAATCCTGGCTGGGCGCTGTGGAAAATTGGTGAGCAGCTAGCATTAGACGAAAATTTTCCAGCCGGCAAGGACCATGTGACAAATTCAAGGGAACAGGGAAAACTTGGCGAAGACAAACGAAGAATGATGACGGTGTTGGTTAGCCAACGGTTAAAAAAGGCAACTGAGCAAGTTAAGAATTCGGTGAACAATGTTTTTGAGGTCGTATAAGTTGGCCGAATGAACAAACACTGCCAGCTGTGCCTTCTAACAATATAATAAAAACAAATCAGTAATCAGCAATTTTGAAGGAATGACTTCGCGTAGAGGAAGAAGCTAGAAAGCTTTTTGACCCGAACCAGGGGATGGGGGAGACTGATCACTGTTTTGCTCGGGAGGCTAGGTAGTTGCTGTAATAGGTTGCAACAGAGTAATTTCCAGGCGCCTAATTATCAATATGACATCCATTCATAAGTGTGAATGCTCAGGTGAATTTCAAAATGACAACATTTTGTGGCGCCGTGCATGTGTTCTATTACGTTTTTTGCGCGGAATCGATTAGACGCTCGTCGTGGCGTTACAAAGTCTGGACTTGTCCTAATATGGATCATCACTTTGTAACATCACTGGTGCCCATCTGGCGAGTGGTGTTTATTGCAACTATTGGTTTTGAACTCGAAGTTTTTGTTCCTCATAGGGAAGCCAGTAACTTTCCTAGCTGGGAAGTCAGTAATGGACGCAGATTTTCGTTTGCTATTTTCGGATAATAAATGGTGCGGGTTATTGAGTATGGGGTGAAATACCTCCGTTGAACTATGAATATAAATAGCTGATGATGTAGTTGTTTATATTGATTCAACGGAGAAAATTATGGGTTTGCACAAAAGGGAAAACAGCAGTAACTGGTATTATTCATTTCAGGAAAATAACAAGAAGTACGTCGGAAGCACAGGCACTGCAAATAAAACGAAAGCGTTGCAGGTAGAACGGGAAATGCGGAACAGGATTCATAGCGAGAATTTTCTTGGCGAAGCCGAAGAAATTAGCCTACGCGAAGCCGTGCTAAAGTATCTAGAGCCACGTAAGCAATATTCTTACTACCGAGGCATGGAGTCGATCTCTCGCAAGATGTTCGGTAGTAAGCGAGATCCCAAGAGCAAGAAAGAAAATCCGTGCTACGGGTTGTCTTCGAACCTACTCTTGCATGAGATTCAAACTAAACATGTCGAGCGGCTGGTAGCAAAACGCAAATCGGAGGGCGATAAACCAGCGACGATCAAGCATGAGATTGGGCTGATTAGTTCGACACTGCGCGAAATGCAGAAGCTCGGATACAAGGCCGCTCGTGATGTCGTCTTCCCACAGCTAAAGACCACCTATCGCTTGCGCTACCTTGATCCGAACGACGAAGTTGCACTGTTGCGCGAGCTTGACCCGCAATCCGTCAGGAGTGGCATCCAAGCTGTGGACGAGCGCACGCCTGAGATGCAGCGCAATGTTCAGGACAACTATGATCTTGTGATTATGCTGCTGGATACTGGTTGCCGTTATTCGGAGGCGGCCAACATCCCTTGGTCGAGTGTTGACTTGGAAGCTGGCACACTGAACATTTATCGTAGCAAGGTGAGCAACGAGGACGTGCTGTACATGACTAATCGCTTGAAGGAAGTCATGGCACGCCGGTTTGCTGAACGCCAATCTAGTGCGCGGCACGTCTTCGAGAACAAGGCGGGGAAAGCGCGGGGCTATGCAGCGCAAGCCATCAAGAAGGCGATGGATCGTGCCGGTCTCAACGACGAGAATGTTGTGCGCGAGAAGGGCGGGAAGGTGACGATGCACACGTTGCGCCACAGCTACGCATCCAAGCTGGTGAAGAATGGTATCAGCCTGTTTGAAGTTTCTGTTCTGCTTGGCCACAGCGATTCGAAGATGACACAGCGTTACGCGCACCTTGCGCCGAACGACGCCAGTCGAAAAGCGGTTAGCCTCATCGATTCGCTTCAGAATTCCGGTGCGCAAAAATAGTATTGACATGAAAAAAGATAACGCCTGTAGGTACAGGCGTTATCCTTTATTTTAGCGAAAAGTTAGTGGCTTTTGATGGGGCTGTGACACACTGGGGTAGAACGGAAATTGCTGCTTTGGGTATGATTGTGTGTGGATAAATAAGTCTTTAAGAGGACTACATATGCCAGCACTAATACCCACTATTGATGAAATCGCCACAGAGAAAAAACGTCGAGTACTACTTCTGTCTTTTCCTGGCTCGGGATCGAAGTATGGGAAAAACCCTATTCGAAAGCACGTTATGTCTTGGTTGGAAGTTATGGGAATTCCGTTCCAAGAGTGCGGCGACGACCCAACTATTTCTGGCTACTCGTCTTATCGCGGCGAGCTTTTTATTGATGTAGAGTGCCAGTCAGATGATAAGGACTACAAAAAGCTGACGCAGTTCCTCTTGGGGGCTGATGGCGATTCCAAGTTCACAAGGATTGCTCTGTCGTTTTATTCACCAGCTACGTAATTTACTTGTGATGAACTTGCAGAAACTAGCGAGCGTTGCGCAATCTTGCCGCTGCATCGGCCGCTCCCGGTTCATTTTGCGCAGCTGCTTTCTCATACCAGTAAATTGCAGATTTTATGTCCTTGCCTGTACCGCGTCCAAGCTCGTATAGCGCCGCGATTGAAAGCTGTCCGATAGCTTGACCTTGCTTAGCTGCGGCCATGTACAACTTGAATGCTTCATCTTCATTTTTTTGTACTCCAGTGCCATCGAAGGTAAGCTTTCCTAGAAAGACAAGCGCTTCGGGATTATTTTTCTTTGCTTCCGGAGCTATTATTTTTACTACTCTGGCCCAATCTTTTATTTTCTTTGCGCCGTCGGCATCCTCCAACCACGAATTCGGATCAATGGTTGAGTCCGATACGCAAGTCAAAAATGCACGACGATTGTTGTCCCAGCTGCGCGCTCCGTTGTTTACGTTGACTAAGAAGTATGGGCCGCCGTCTTTTTTCGAAATGCTCCACAACCAATCAATCTGAGATCCGTTTGGGTTCCAGGCTGGTTTGGACATTGAATTTTTGTACCTATCATTCAACTCCAGAGCTGTTGGCAGCCGCCAATCGGAGCGTCCTGCGGCGCGCATATTCGCACAATGGCGGTACGCATCTTCCCAACTATACATAGTTCCTGTGGTTGTAGACCATTGTGCAGCGTTTGCCGTTTGGATCGAGTAAACCGAAAACATGGCAATGAACAGAATTATCTTTTTCATGGAGTCGATTAGTTAGCTGTTGAATGGAACGCAGGACAAAGCTACGCCCATCGGCTTGTTGATCGGCCAAGCTTTAAGCAATAACCGGTCGCCCTTTTTTTCTATAAAATCAAACGTGGTAATTAGGGGATTGGATTCGTTGTAGGATATGTTGTGTGTTGTAGATCCTACTATTTTCGTAGTGATAGTGCTTCCTTTGACAGAATAATCACCAAAAAATTGCTCTGTGCGAGAATCTGTTTCTAAAAAATTTCCATCTGAATCAAATTGAAAAGCCCCAGCAGTTGAACCATCAGCGCGAGAGCATAGCCAATGCCCTTCAATCGCTTTCTTGTGATATGCGGATTCTGCCCACATGCCAATGCCAGCAATGCAAAATAGGCCAAGAATTATTTTGTGCTTGAGTGCTATTTTCTTAACGGGCAGAGTTTCATTCGTTGCTTCCATCAATTCTCCTAATTAGTTGTGAGTCGCCGCTACTTACTATCAACGTTTTCTCGCCCTTCGACGACTGCTTTACGATTTTTCGTGACTACCAGATTTCCGCAACCCGCCACTTGGACGCGGATGCCGACTTGAAGTGGCGATGCCGTCCAGTTCTCGTATAGCTCGCCGTCGCATCGGTAGGTGAACGTAGTACCTGCGAACCGGAGATCGGGCATACCACCGCACGTGTCGCACGGCACCTGCATGTAATTGGGGGTGACTGTGACCACCTCTGCGAACCGAAGGACTGAGCGCGGTTGCTTCTGCGCATGGGCGGAAGCGGTGGTGATCGCCACAGAAACCAACATCAGTATGTAAACGGATTTCATCCTGTGACCCCAGCGGAATTGCACTCAAGGAATATTTTACGGTAACTATGAGTTGTCGTGTAAAAATTATAGAACTGTAGAGTTACTGTCTCAGTAGGTACGTTCCTCATCCATGGAAACGACCAACGAAAAATTGCGCGAAGAGTTCAGCCTTCGCTTGAAGAAGGAGCTTGAACGCATGGGCATGCCGATCACCAGCCCTACGCGCATCGCTGCCGAGTTCAACGCAAAGTACCCAGGGAACAAGATCGCATCGCAGACAGTGAGGAAGTGGTTGTTTGCGGAGGCGATACCAACACAAGCTAAGCTGGTCGCGCTGGCTGGTTGGCTGGAGGTTTCCGAGCAGTGGCTTCGCTTCGGCACTGGCCGGCGTCGAGCGGTTAAAGCTGCCGATGCTGTCCACACTCCCGGCGAGCGCGGCGTAGCAGTAGTGGTAGGGAAAAATCAGGCAGCTGTCGTCCCGGTCGTAGAGCTACTGGCGAAACTGTCTCCGAAGAACGTCCGCCTGGTCGAGAGCATGGTTCGATGCGTTCTTGCCAGCCAGAACGAAGACGAATAGATTACGACATCGGCGCGTATTAAAGTAACCCTTATGGATGCAGGGGAAACGGCGATAAACGCGCCCAAAGTTTTGGTGCTAAAAGTGTCCTGATACAGGCGCGTATAAAAACGGAAATCGCCCAGTGGAAGTCGGAATGGGGCGCCCCGTGTCCGGCAGGCAGAAAAAGAAATTGCATGCAGGAGGCCGGGGAGAGCGCATATCTGCGTTGAGGTTCCCAGCGTTCGCATTGACGGTAGCAGTACCATCAACGAACGAAAGCCTCGCATGACGAAGAAGAAGCCCCTCTATACGACACCCATCCCGGAGAGCCAGGCCGTAATAGTTCACTCCGCAACGCTGCGCAACCAAGCTATGCACACCGAAGCGCCCGCTGTGGCGCAGCCCGATCCGGCCATCCTACGCATCACTGGGCTGCTTGCCCAGCTGACCCCAGCCAACAGGCAACTGGCCGCAAATATCATTCGTGCCATTCTTGACGAGCAGACGCGAGAAACTTAGCGTTTGCAAGCATCTATCCGGGGGCTGCATTCGCAGCCCAGCACGCCACCTGTTCTGCTATCATCGTCTGCAATTTTATATCGTGCCATGCACGAAACGCGGACGATTTCTATGATTGAACTTCGGTACACAGGTCTGGGATTTGATGAGCAAGAGCTGATCGACCACATCAAGGCATCTGGCAAAAACTTTATGGTCCAAGGCCAGAGAATCAAAACGCTTGCAAACCATACCAAGCCCAAATCCCTCGATGTGTGGCTGCGCAATCGCTTCCCAAAAATGCAGGACACCAAACTCGCTGACAACTATGTAATCGATGCGCTGGTTGAGACGGGCAGGTTCACCGCCACGAAGGAGAGATGCCCAGACAGTGGGAAACTATGCAAGGCGATCCGCCTCGCGTAATTTCTCTGCAATGCGTTAGATAGCGATCTCAGACCACGCGTTAAAATCGATTAGAAGCGCCTCTAAGGCGTGGAGCGCAGCTGAGATGCATCAGTGAGCAGATGAGAAATGAAATTGATTCTAAGCGTTTTAGAATCGATCTAAGACGTGCCCCTGAAAATCGTATAAGAAGATTGCTTTGCCTATCTGGGCGTGGCAGCATACGGAACCACCTCGACGCAACCCACTATGTCTATACCTGATTATCAAACTTGCATGCTTCCATTTCTGAAATACCTTGGCGATGGCAAGGAGCATACTTTGCGAGATGCTGAAGAATTTCTTGCTCTGGAATTCAAGCTAACTCCTACAGAACGGGCGGAATTGCTGCCAAGTGGGCAGCAAGGGATCTTCAAAAATCGTATTGGCTGGGCTCGAACTTATCTGAAGAAGGCGCTGTTACTTGAGTCACCGAAACGGGGCGTGTTTAAAATAACTGCTCGGGGCTTACAAACCTTGAAGTCAAACCCGTCAAAGATTGATAAGAAATATTTGGAGCAATGGCCTGAGTTCGTTGAATTTCAGGATGTGTCGAAGTCAACTAATGAAGTAAAAGTTGCTGTTGATCTGACGCCAGAGACAACCACACCGGAAGAAGCGATTGAATTGGCTTATCAGGGATTACGCGATCAGCTCGCGCAAGAGTTACTGACACGAATATTAACCTGTTCTCCTACGTTCTTTGAACAACTGGTTGTTGAGCTGTTAGTGAAAATGGGATATGGAGGGTCGAGGAAAGATGCGGGTGAGCGAATTGGTCAGACTGGAGATGGAGGAATTGATGGCATCATCAAAGAAGACCGTTTAGGTTTAGATACTATATTCTTGCAAGCAAAGCGATGGCAAGGCTCGGTAGGTCGTCCAGAAATACAGAAATTTGTAGGGGCATTGCAGGGGCAGCGTGCAAGGAAAGGTGTGTTTATTACGACCTCGACATACACAAAGGACGCGATGAACTATGTCTCGCACATCGAAACTAAAGTGGTTTTAATCGATGGGCAGCATCTTGCAAATCTGATGATAGATTTTGATGTTGGTGTGTCGCCGGCGGCTAGCTATATTGTAAAACGGGTAGATTCTGACTATTTTGACGATGTGGGATCTTGAATTATCTACCTGAATTGCAACTAGCTTCGCTAGGCGAATGCCGCTAACGACGCGTGCGCCGCGTTACCTATAATTCGACAATATTGAGGGGAAGATTTGATCCGGAGCATTTCGAAAATCATGGAACGAAAAAGAAGGCGCAGTAAATGGCTCAAAGGGCCTACGACTGATTGGCTTGTTCCGTTTAGATACAACATGTGGTTCCAAATATCTTTTGGATTGCTCGTTGTCGGAATTCTGTGCATATTATTTTCTTGCTCAACCAAGAATTTCTTTGCGTTAGAAATTGGCGTGCTAACCATTTTTCTTTCAGTTATTATCCTGGGAGCGACCGAGTTTGGTAGAGGAACAGTTGAGGCATACCGTCGAGCGCGGAAAATTATTCAGCGTGAGGGGAAGTTAGGCCTCCGCTTGCAGGAGAAATTCGGGGAAAAACTGTACTGCTACCGCGCAGGGGCTAGGGCGGCAGCAAATGAATACGATCCATCAAATGCGTTAGTGCCTGCTCTTGCCAAAAAATGGACGCCTTTTTAATTTTAGGAAACCAAAGCAATTCAACGTTGTAGAAGAAATCAGAATCCCCCATGATTTTTATTGGACGCTCGCCACCTCAAAAGGTGAGCAAGCGCCTTGTACGCGCTACAGTATTTACTTGATCAGAAACTGATCCTTGTCTTTGCCCTCCAGCCACTTCGGTGAGCGTCCACGACCAGTCCAGGTCTCGCCAGTGGCATCATCCCGATACTTCGCGGCTACCGGCACGCGTTCTTTCGCACTCTTCGCTTTGGTCGTGCCAGCCAGGTCTGCAACGCTCAAGCCATATTCACTCATGATCTCGGCGATCTGTGCTTTTGCGCCAGCGATCTCGTTCTTGCGGGCTGCTTCTGCGAGTTGTTGCAGTTCGGCGATCTTGGCGGCGTATTCCTGATAGGTAGACATGGACTTCCTTTTGATGTGTGATGAGGATATTATTATACGTGAGCACAGCTGCCCTGCACAAATTAAACTAGACCTCATATTAGCTAAAATCTGATCGACGAGTCGCATCGCTAGAATTTTTATAGTAACACCAGAAATAGCGGGTGTAATTCCGCTCGTGTTATATTGAGAAACGAGAGCACAACGGAGTTGAGCCCAAAGCATGATTGCTTCTTGAACTATCGGCTCGTTCATGCGTGTAGCTAGCTAGGCATGGCATGGCATGCTAACTTCCAAAGCGGCCTCGATAAACTGTTAGCCTATGCGAACAACGGGCTAAGGCCGATGATCACTTGTTGCCACATTCGCCCAAGCACGTCTGAAGGGGCGCAGAGCCGTGTCCGCCAGTAAGTTGCAGGATTGCAACCAATTTAGCCGAGAGGGCTGGCTACCCACCCTGGCAATCAGCTTTGCAAGCTATCACTGCACTAATGATAGTAAATTAGTCAATGACCCATCGACAAACGTAGGATATCTTCGTAGACTGGCGATCGGCGTCAACCGGCAACTTCTTGCACAGTTGATGCAATTGCTGCAACCCTCCGTCTAGATTGCAATTCGTCAGCTGCTGCATAGTATAAAAAGTAGAGTTGAACTTGGATGTAGCTGAGATTCGCGCAGCCGAGCCTCCCTAAACTTCATCGCAATTGCGCCTACCAGTCTATAGGTTCCTCTCGAGGCGGAGTACTCAATAGTTTACGGCGAAGCCATAGGTTAAAAATTCCCCAATGAAGATTATTGGGAATACAGGAATTATTATGAGAAATAATGATATTGTCCAAAAGCTCTGGGGCATGTGCGACATTCTACGTGATGACGGAATAAATTATTCTGACTACGTATCTGAATTGGTTTTATTGCTATTCATAAAAATGGAGTCTGAAAATATAGAAAACGGAATTTTAAAAGAACATAAACTTCCGGAGTACGCCAGATGGAAGCAGCTTGCAGCTCCTTCTAACGATGATGTCTTGCTTCGTTACCGAAAAATTCTAAATCTACTAAGCGAGAGCTCAGATCGCGTCCTGGCGGAGATATATTCTAATGCTCATACCAAAATAAAGGAATCAAGACACTTGGAGCAACTAATTTCAGGCATTGATGCTATTGATTGGTTCAGTGTAAAAAAAGATGGTTTGGGGGACGTGTATGAAGGCCTTTTAGAGAAAAATGCAAGTGAAATTAAATCTGGGGCTGGACAATATTTTACTCCGCGCCCTTTAATTGATAGTATTATTGAGGTACTAAGTCCTAAAGTGGGCGAAGTAATTCAAGATCCTGCCGCCGGTACAGGTGGTTTTCTAATTGCGGCGGCTTCTTATATTAGGGCTAAGGGCAACCAGGCCAAGGAAATCAGTACTAAGGAAAAGAACTTCCAGAAGAGGCATGCTTACATAGGCATGGAGCTTGTTGTTGAGACACGTCGACTTGCATTGATGAATTGTTTACTTCATGGCATCGATGGAGATGGTGAAGGAGTCGTTCGCTTAGGGAACACTCTAGGTAGCGCTGGAACATTGTTACCTCGTGCCGATGTTATATTAAGCAATCCACCTTTTGGAACCGCGAAGGGAGGCGGTGGTGCGACAAGAGAAGATCTTTTGTTTTCCACTGTTAATAAGCAATTGGCTTTCTTGGAACATATATATCGGTCTCTTAAGAATGGCGGGCGTGCTGCAGTTGTTGTACCTGATAACGTTCTCTTTGATGGGGGCGTGGGAGCCGAAATTCGTAATGATTTGATGAATAAGTGTCGGTTGCACACTATACTTCGGTTGCCAACAGGGATTTTTTATGCGCAAGGTGTGAAGACCAACGTGCTGTTTTTCAATAAAGTAAGTGACAACGCGAAAAACAGCACAACTAAGGTTTGGATATATGACATGCGCACGAATATGCCAAAATTCAATAAGAGAGATCCATTTTCTCGGGAGCATTTTTCGGATTTCGAAGATGCGTACGGTGATGACCCTCTTGGAAACTCGCCGCGAACAGAAACGGGGATTGATGGACGTTTTCGGTGCTTTGATATTGAGAAATTACTTGATGAGGGACGTGGGCTTGATGCTATCTGGATTAAAGACAGCAACGTGGAAAATGCAGAAGACCTTCCCGAGCCAGCAATTTTAGCGCAAGAGGCAATAGATGAGCTTGAAGCGGCCTTGTTAGATTTAAATTCCATCCTTGGACATCTTGGTGAGGATATTGTGCAATGAAAGAATTGCCTAATGGATGGGCCGTCGTTAAATTGGGAAATTTGTTGGAAAGCATAGTTGGAGGCAGTACTCCTTCCAAAGCCAATTCGTCTAACTTCCGCGGCAGCATACCTTTTATGACTGTCAAAGATATGACTGAACGTTTCCCCAATAAGACAGTTGATAAAATATCTAAAGAAGCGTTGCTTAAGATGCCAAGTGGGTTGGCTCCGAAAGACAGCTTAATTATTTCTGTGCGAATGTCTTTGGGGAAAATAGTAAGGCCGCGTTTCGCCACTGCATTTAATCAAGACCTGAAAGTTTTGAACGTAAAGAAGGGTATTAATAAAACATATATCGAATACTTCTGGAGATCCAAGTGGAATGAAATTCAGCTATTGGGGACCGGTACAACGGTTAAGGGAATTCGATTAGATGATATTAGGAATTTTGAAGTCCCACTTCCCCCGTATGCGGAGCAGTTAAGAATCACCGAAAAACTAGATTCTATACTGGAGCTCGCGGGGCGCAGCCGGGAACGATTAAATAGAATTCCCGGTATTCTTAATCGCTATAGACAAGCTGTTTTGGAAGCGGCAACTCGCGGCTCGTTAAGCGCGAAGTGGCGAAAAAATAATATTCGGATATTTGATTGGACGGAAGTTGAGCTGGGTAGTGTTGTCGAAGACTTTTCCTATGGCACTTCTTCGAAGTCCGAGAAGAAAGGGGATATCCCAGTTTTGCGAATGGGGAACATTCAGCAAGGTAAGCTAAATTGGGATCAATTGGTTTTTACGTCTGATCCGGTTGAGATTGAGAAATATAAATTATCATCCGGTGATGTTCTATTTAATCGGACCAATAGCCCAGAATTGGTTGGTAAAACTGCTGTGTATAAAGGGGAGAGAGCGGCAATTTATGCCGGATACCTCATTCGCATTCGTTGTGGTGACGCACTAGATCCCGAATATTTGAACTATTGTTTAGGTAGCCCTCAAGGGCGTGATTTTTGTTGGCAAGTAAAGGCCGATGGTGTAAGTCAGTCCAATATAAATGCAAAAAAATTGGCTGGATTTAAATTTTGTCTTCCTCCGCTGGATGAGCAAATAGAAATATGTCGTCGGGTAAAGATTTTATTGGATTTTGGCGAGAACATTGAATCGAGATACAAGGCGACTCTAGATAGGCTTGATAAGCTAATTCCTTCTTTATTGTCAAAAGCATTTGGCGGAGGACTACTTCCGCAAAATGAGAAGGATGAGCCGGCGGAAATTCTTTTGGCTGGAATTGAATCGTATTATGCTTCAGTTTCAGATGTGCCTAAAGAGTCATCTTATCAAAAGCGTAAAAAAATGAAATCCACAAAAGAGTCGTTAAAAGAGATAATTGACCAACAATCCTCAGAGAAATTCACTTTCGCGGATTTGCTGGAGTCTTCAGGATATGATTATGAGTCTCTAAAAGAATTGGTATTCGATTTTTTAGACTCCGATTCGCCTCCAATCAGGCAAATTTTTGACACTGTGAGTCGTGAAATACGTTTGGAGCGAATCTGATTATGCGGCTAATTCGATTGAATATTGTTGCGGCAGACACTTGCGGTGGATTGCTCGATGGATTGGATTTAAATTTTAGAAATATTTTTGATCCAGTTTCGTCATTTGATCCATTGTGCTTAATTGGCCCAAACGGTGCTGGGAAGTCACAATTTTTGCAGCTCATTGCTGAGATTTTTCAGTCCATTTTTCATGCAATTGTCCCAGATGAGGAGCGATCTGAGGGTAACCCAGAAATACTCTTTGAGCTAGAATATTTGATGTCAGTGAATGGTGCTGATTGCCATATAAAAGCAACCCGTCTTAAGGACGATTCTGGTAGGACTTCTCTTGATCTATATGAACTCACTGATGGAGATGAAGTAAAGTGCGACTTGAAATCGCATCGTGCAAAGGAAATTTTGCCGTCTCTAATAGTGGGATATTCGTCGGGAGATAATGAAACTCTGAGTCTTCCATTTTTGATCAGCAGAAGTGGGTACGCAAAAGATGTAGCAGATATGGCAAATGGGAAAAGTAACAAGACCTTTTTGCCCGAGACGCGACTAATGTTAATAGATTACGGTACTCATCTAGAAGTATTGGTTGCAAATCTGCTTTTGGGTGAAAACAAGCATCAGACGGAAATTCTTTCGCATGCTCGTGTTACTCATCTGCACTCCTTTCGTTGCGTAATTCAGCTAGCTCATAGTGCCGTTCCTAAACACCCAAGACGAAAAGGAGAGCCACCTCCTCTGCGCAAAGGGATTCAACTTACTGATGAGTTAGAACAGTATCTTAAAAGTTTGGAAAAATGCGCTACTTGCTTTAGTTTTAATGAAGATACCGAAACTTATATTTTTGATTTCTTTGTGAACGAAGCAACTATACGGGCTTTTAAAGAACATTGGAAATCCGCCCTTGATCTTTATACGGCTCTGCATAAGCTTGCAATGCTAAATGATCTCGCTATTCCGAAGAAGACACGAGTACGGTTCAGTAAAGACACTAAAGCGCGACGATTTGCATCTCGTCTTCCTGAGCCGCAAGATGAGGATAAGGTATTTCGTTTTGAGCGTGTAAGATTTCGTTCAGAAAAAACTGGTTCGATTGTAGATTATGTTTCCCTATCTGATGGTGAACACCAACTTGCACAGCTGCTAGGAACGTTTAGTATGATTGCGTTCCCAGGGGTATTATTTTTATTGGACGAACCCGAATCACATTTTAATCCCCGCTGGAGGGTGAAATTCTTGTCTCAGCTCCTTGATTTGCCTACTGCACAAGGAAAACGACGCGACGATTCACACGCTGCGAAACAGGATTGTCTTTTAACTACTCATGCACCTTTTGTCCCATCGGACTTGTCCAGGGAGAAGGTCTTGTTATTCAGGAGAAAATCCGATTTTGGCAAGATTGAGGTTGCGCCCCCAGATATTGAAACTTTTGGAGCCAATTTTGATGCTATCTTATCGGAGTGTTTTGATGTTAGTCCACCGATTTCTCAAGAGTCGCGATCAAAAATTGATGAGTTGATGGAGTCAACTGATGCTGAATATATTAAACATGAAATGGTCAATTTGGGAAGCTCTGTTGAGAAAGTGCTGTTGGCAGATCGTCTCAGGCAAATAGCTGTGGAAAAGACGGGGAAATAATGCTTTTTGGATACCCGTTAGACTCTACCTTAGAGAATTGGCTTCATGAGTGTTTGATCGATGCTATTAGAATAATTCATCAAAGTATTGATGATGGAGTGGTATTGGCTGAGTGGCCAGATTTTTTGCCGCAGAAGTATAGGGGAAAAGTTAAGGCAAAATACGGACTTAAAGATAGATTTTTCACTTACAAAGAAAGCGTATCGAAGCTTTCTAGCGCGGAAAGGTTAGATGTTTTGCTAATGCTCAATGAGCAAAACTCAATCGATACGCTTCTTCCTGCTGTCACAAATTGCGGAAAAATTACTGATCTCCCGGTCAGCATTCAAGAACCGATAAAAAAGCTGTTTGAGTTCGCGTTTGGCCTGCTTACAGACTTTGGAATACGTGATCGTCAGTATAGGTTAATTCATAAAAAAATTGATAGTAAGGTCTGTCCATTTTGCGGTTTTGAGTACTTTAGTGCACCTACCAGTAAGCGCGAAGCACTTGATCACTATTTGGCCGAGAGTAAATATCCATTTGCCGCGGCGAACCTTAGAAACCTGGTCCCGATGGGGGGGAAGTGCAACTCGCAGTACAAACGTTCTGAAGATGTCATGTGGAGAGCGGATGGAACTCGTCGAATGGTTTTTGATCCCTATCTGGCTGGGCAGCAGATTTTATCGTTGGACAATAGCAAGATAAACAATACGTTAGTGGGCCCTTTAGTCGCTGAGTGGGTTATTGATTTTTCCGATCTGAGTGAAGAGGTATCTACTTGGGATGAGGTTTTCTCATTGCGAAAACGCTATAGGGACGACGTGTTGAATGAGGAAACTATAAAGCAGTGGATGGGGGAGTTTAGAAGCTGGTGTTTGCGAAGTAAGCAGGTCTTAACTGATCATCATTCGGTGGCATCAGCAATCGAAGCGTATGGTGGTTTTTTGGGCGACTGTGGCTTCAATGATCGGGCGTTTATTAAGGCGGCGGTTTTTCGATTTTTCCTCAATCGTTTTAGGACTGGATGTCAGCGAGTAAGAGGAGTAATGTGTGGATTGGCTGGAGTTCCCGCTAACTAATTGCTGATTGCTAATTTGAAGGCACGATGCCACAGGACTGGAAATTGCTCAAACTTGCCCAGAAAGACGTGGACGCGAGTGGAACAAGAAACACGGCAAGAACCCCTTCGGTTACAAGCTGCGCGGCAGCATGGACGCACGCTACAAGCTCGTACGCAAGCTTGCCCTCACGCATACCGCTGTGGCCTACGCCACGGTTGTCGACTAATTGCTCAATCTCGGCAGCTACTGCGCGATGTGTAGGTGGTGCTGTGCGGCCATCACACCTCGGTGAAATCGGCCATCCCATTTTCCATCACAGCAACCATACTGCAATGTTGTCAACAGCGTGCAATCCCGCGTAGAATGCGGGTGTCGCGGGTGTAGCTCAATGGTAGAGCAGAAGCTTCCCAAGCTTACGACGAGGGTTCGATCCCCTTCACCCGCTCCAGTCAAATCAAGTCAAGCACCTACGCTCTGAATGTGAGGCCAGCGATCGCAATGTACGCCACATGCGCGGCCCGCCGCCCCAGCGCTCCTCTGATTAAAAATGCAAGAATTTTATAAGAAGGCGCTGATCGCCTTCGTGTCCCTCGCCGGCGTGAGCCTTCTTGTCGGCTACTGGTGCGTCAGCCTCAGCCATTTGCGTCTTCCCCTGTTGCCCGCGCAAGACAGTTCCATGCCTTGGCGCGGGGAGGGAAGTTCGGACGCGCTCGATGGCGGCGGAAACTCGGCGATTCAAATCGTGGACGCCACGTCGCGGCTGCGATTCCGGTTCATCCTCACCAAGACCGCCGTCCATCCGTACGCCACCGCCGCCCTGGTGTTCCAGGATAAAAACGGCAAACCGGTGCTGGTCGATTTATCCCGCTACACCTCCATTTCGCTCAATGCCAAATGCGCCCCGGCCAATACGCTGATGCTGGGTATTCCCACTTTCGATCCCAATGTCACCAAGCCGGATAAACTGGTCAGTTTCCGCACGCCGTCGGCCTTTTTCTCTTGCGACGAGGATGGCGCGCACACCGAACTCGATTTGACGCGCCTGGAAACGGCGCAATGGTGGTTCGACATGTTCAAGCTCAATCTGTCGCGGCAGGCATATAAACTCGATAAAGTGCCGAGGATCGCCTTCAGCAGCACATTCCAGAGCCCATCGTTTGTGGATTCGACGGTGGAGTTAAGCGAGATCACGCTGAAAGGCCGTGAATTCTCCTATCTCTATTCGCTCGCCATGTTCCTGATAATCTCGTGGGGCGCTTATTGCCTGTGGTTTTTCCGGCGCCACGCGCTGGCCCTGATCTCGGACGTGAAGGACAAATTGCAGCGGGATTTGCCGCTGGTCGCCTACCAGCAGCTGTCGCTGGAGCCGCACCGGGACAAGGAGAAGGCCGCCATCCTGCGTTTCATCGCCACCAGCTACGCCAAGCCGGACCTGGACCTGGACGCGGTGATGACCGAGACCGGCGCGAACCGCAACAAGATCAACGACATCCTGAAGGCGGAGCTGGGCTTCACCTTCAGCGCGTATCTGAACAAGCTGCGCCTGACCGAGGCCGCCCGCCTGCTCGCGGAAACGAACACGGCCAGCGTGGCGGAGATCGCCTACTCGGTCGGCTACGCGAACGTCTCCTACTTCAACAAGCTGTTCAAGGAGGAATACGGGTGCACGCCCAAGGCCTTCCGCACGCTGAGCGGCAAGTAGCGGAGACCCCGGCGCGCTAACACTTGCGTCCCGAATTCTTCAACTATTCGCATTTCTGTAGAAGTTTCAGTGCAAACGTTACCTCCAGGCAGGCCCGCCCCGGTAGTGTGGACGGCTGTTCGGCTTTGTTCCAACCAATAGAGAGAGACAAATGAGTGTTAATAAAATAGCCATGCTCGCGCTGAGCGCCTTGCTGACCCTGCCGCTGCACGGCTGGGGGCAGGAGCGCGTTGTCGACGTCGACGTCAAGCGGGTCCAGGGCAAGCTCCCCCAAACTTTCAACCTGGCCGTCGGCGCCGGTCGCGCGAACGAGGGCCTGCGCGCGGATTGGCAGCAGCAGCTGGCCGAGATCAAGCGCGACGCGGGCTTCAAGTACATCCGCATGCACGGGCTGCTCACCGACGACATGGCAGTCTATGGCGGCACGGACGCCCAGGGCAACGAACGCTACAACTTCCAGTACATCGACTCGCTGTTCGACTATCTGCTCAGCATCGGCGTCAAACCCTTCGTCGAACTCGGCTTCATGCCGCAGGCGCTGGCCAGCGGCAGCAAGACCATCTTCTGGTGGCGCGGCAACGTCACCCCGCCGCACAGCTACGACAAGTGGGGCAAGCTGGTAAAGGCCCTGACCGAACACTGGACCGAGCGCTATGGCAGCAAGGAAGTGGCCAGCTGGTACTTCGAGGTGTGGAACGAGCCCAATCTGGACGGCTTCTGGGCCGGCACGCAGGATGAGTACTTCAAGCTGTACGCCTACGCCGCGCGCGCCGTCAAAAGCGTGAACCCGAGCTACAAGGTCGGCGGCCCCGCCACGGCCGGCGCGGCCTGGATTCCCGAAATGATCGCCTATTGCGCCAAGAACGCGGTGCCGCTGGATTTCGTCAGCACCCACACCTACGGCGTGGGCGAGGGTTATCTCGACGAATTCGGCACGAAAGGCACGGTGCTGAACAAGGATGAGCAAGCGGTCAGCGGCGACGTGCTCAAGAATCGCAAGGAAATCGCGGAGTCGGCCATGCCGAATCTGGAGCTGCACTATACCGAATGGAGTTCCTCCTATACCCCGGCCGATCCGACCCACGACAGTTATCACCAGGCGGCCTATATTCTGCAAAAGCTGAAACAGGTCGGCACCGCCGCGCAATCGATGTCCTATTGGGTGTTCACCGACATATTCGAAGAGCCGGGTCCGCGTTTCGAGGCGTTTCACGGTGGTTTCGGTTTGATGAACACGCAGGGTATTAAAAAGCCGGGTTATTTCGCCTATCAATTCATGAACCAGCTGGCGGCCAATGAATTGGAAAACAAGGATAAGCATTCGTTCGCCACCACCGATGGCAAGGGCAATGTCCAGATGGTCCTGTGGGATTACACCCATACCCTTCCGGAAGGCATCAACAACCAGCAATTCTTCATCAAGGATTTGCCGCCGAAAAACAAGGGCGAGGTCGCGGTCAATATGCGCGGGTTGAAACCGGGCCGCTACACGCTGGATATTTCCCAGGTCGGCTATAAGCGCAACGACGCCTACACCGCCTTTATCGGCATGGGTTCGCCGAAACAGCTGAGCAAACCGCAGGTGACCGCCCTGAAGGCGGAAGCGACCGGCAAGCCCCAGGAACAGCGCAAAGTCAGCGTCGGCGCGGACGGGCGGCTCAGCATGAAACTGCCGCTGCGCGAAAACGACGTGTATCTGCTCAAGCTGAACGCCTCGAAATAACAACCTGACCGATAAAAAAAGGATATAGATGAGACTCACTCCGATGCGCGCCATTATCGGCGCGCTGGTGGCTACCACCGCGCCGGCCGGCTTCGCGGCCCCCCTCACCACGCTGGACCGCAACGGCGCCTTCGTATCCATCGAGGCCTATGGCCCGAACATCGTGCACGTCACCATCGCGGTGGACAAGGCGGAGGTCCTGAAGGGCCCCGGCTACGGCATCCTGGCCGGGAACGCGGACAACAGCGCCTTCCGCCACAGCGGCGGCAAGGACGGCGACGTCTTCACCTCCTCGGCCATGACGCTGCGCGTCAACCCGCCCTCCGTTCCGCGCGTGCCCAGCCAGGGCGAAAAATACTTTGCCCCGTCGCTGGCCAGCGTCGGCCTGCAGGTGAAGAACGCCAAGGGCGAGGAAGTGCTCAACATGGGCGGCTGGGAGATGTCGCCGCAGACGGTCAACGGCGAGAAGACCTTCCAGGTCGGCGCCTCCTTCTCCGCGCCGGCGGACGAGCACTACTACGGCATGGGCCAGAACCAGGAATCGATGTCGTCGCTGGACCTGCGCGGCCGCGTGATCGACTGCAAACACTGGTACGACGCGCCCGCCGGCGAGACCGTGTGCGTGCCGTTCATGGTCTCGTCCAAGGGCTACGGCATCGTGTGGGACAACCCGTCGGCCACGCGCTTCATCGCCGCCGTCAACGGCCGCACCGGCTTCCAGTCCAACGTGGGCGAGCGCGTCAGCTTCTTCGTCATCACCGGCAACAACCCGCAGGAACTGTATTCCGGCTACGCCCGCGTGACGGGCAAGACGCCCATCCCGCCCAAGGCCGCCTTCGGCCTGATCCAGTCCAAGGCGCGCTATGAGAGCCAGCAGGAAGTGATGCGCGTGGCGAACACCTATCGCCAGAAGAAGTACCCGCTCGACATCATGGTGGTTGACTGGTTCTACTGGACCCGCATGGGCCAGATGGACATCGACCCGGCGCAATTCCCCGATCCGGAAGGCATGAACAAGCAGCTGCACGACATGGGCATGCAGAGCATCATCTCGATCTGGCCGCGCTTCGAAACGTCGGGCCGCTACTTCAACGAACTCGACTCCAAGGGCTACCTGCTCAAGGACAAGGACGGCAAGACCGTGGACGGCCTGCCGTTCCGCTCCGACCGCACCGGCGGCCTGATCGACGCCACCAACCCGGCGGCCCGCAAGTGGTTCTGGGAAAAGGCGCGCGACAACATCCTGTCCAAGGGCTTCGACTATCCGTGGCTGGACGAGACCGAACCGGACCTGGTGCCGGACGGCTTCCACTACTCCATCGGCACGGGCGACCGCTACCGCAACCTGTTCCCGCTGGTGCACGTCGAAGGCATGGCCGAGAACATGCGCGCGTGGAAGCCGAACAAGCGCGTGATGATCCTGTCGCGCGCCGCCTACCTCGGTTCGCAGCGCACCGGCGCGCTGTTCTGGTCGTCGGACATCCACCCCACCTGGGAAGCGCTGGCGCGCCAGATCCCGACCGGCCTGAACATGACCGCCTCCGGCATCGCCTACTGGGGCAACGACATCGGCGGCTGGCAGAACCTGCCGTCCACCACGACGGCCACCAAGCCGCCGCTGCTGGACCCGTCGGACGCGCGCGGCGTGGTGGGCAACAACCACGACTACCCGGAACTGTTCACGCGCTGGTTCCAGTACGGCACCTTCACGCCGACCTTGCGCCTGCACGGCGACCGCAAGGAAAGCGAGATCTGGTCCTTCGGCAAGCAGGCGGAGGCGGTGATGGCGCGCTACAACACGCTGCGCTACCAGCTGATTCCGTATATCTATAGCCAGGCCAAGATCACCTACGACACCGGCGCGCCGTTCATGCGGCCATTGTGGATGGACTTCCCGGGCGACCCGAACGTGGCCGACATCGGCACCCAGTACATGTTCGGCCCGGCCTTCCTGGTGGCGCCGATCACGCAGCAGGGCCAGACCGAGAAGGACGTCTACCTGCCGGCCGGCGCGGACTGGTACAACTACTGGACCAACGAGAAGCTGGCCGGCGGGCGCTGGGTCAAGGTGGCCGCGCCGATCGACCGGATTCCGCTGTTCGTCAAGGCCGGTTCCATCCTGCCGATCGGCGCCGACATCCAGTCGACCGCGACGCAGCAGGCGATCGCCGAGATCAAGGTCTATCCGGGCAAGGACGTCGACTTCACGCTGTACGACGACGATGGCCGGACCTACGACTACGAGAAGGGCAAGGCCACCATCACCAAGCTGCGCTGGAACGACGCCACAGGCAGCCTGACGGCGGGCGACGGCCGCAAGGTGCCGGGGCCGGTCAAGGTGGTGGGCCGATAAAGGGGGCGGAGCACTCCGGCGCGCGCGGCCGGAGTGCTGTCCACCCGCTGAACTCTTCGTCCAACGCCGCGCATCGGGCGCGGCTGGCGACGCCTTGTTCGTCACTTCTTTGGGCCCAAATCAACGGCGGCATCTGGTCGCCAAGCTATTCTTGAACCTCCACGAACAGACGCACCCATTCGCGACTACGGAGGTTCAACATGACTACAGCTAGCCTCGCATCCCAAACCAACCATGCACGACGGCAGAGCAATAAGGAGCTGAGCGGCGCTAAATGGGGAAATCGCTTTTCAGGCAGCAATGACACTAGAGATCTACGCGGAACTTTTCGGCAGGCCGTGGACGACTTCATCTACGCGATGAGGAACGCCGGTCAATCAATGCGGCCAAGGATATGGTCGAAGTCATGTCGCTGCGCAGGCTTCGTACCAAGCCCGCGCTGCGTTCCCAGCACAATGTAGGTTTGGCAATCGATATGACACTTTCCTGGAGTGGCACGGTGAGCGTGATGGATGCGAAAGGCAAACTGGTTCAGATCAAAACGGCTCCGCGCACCGGCATGAATCGGCAGCTCATTGAAATTGGCGCCACCTATGGGGTGAAAAAGTACGCTGGCAACGGCAGGGATGAGCCCCACTGGTCGAACGATGGACGGTAGGCAAATTATGACGATCAGAACAGCGGTTTTTGTCGCCTGTTTGGTGGCTTCCGGCGCGGTGCTCGCCAAAGAGAAAATTCCTAAGGATGTCCAACTCTTCATCAAAACCGCAGACGCCTGTGACCACTTCGCTGGTGAGTTCGATGGCGGCTTGGATGAGAAGCGACAACAGGAGATTGAGCGGGGCGTCGTTAAGCACTGTCAGCTTGCGCAGAGACAGCTCAAGCAGCTTACGGCGAAATACAAGCACGACGCCAAAATGGCCGAGATCATTCGAATGCACGCAAATGATTCGGTCATCAGCTTTAGATAACGACAGGCGCGAGCTCAAGCGCGGCGCCCTGGTCTCGACGTATGAACAGCAAACGATCCGGTTCGACCGGGACATCGCCGAGCTGGCGCCGCTCTACACGGGACCGAGGCTGGCGCCGAACACCGGCGCGCTCACGTACCAGCGGGTGCGGTCGGCGTCGCCGGACATCGACGAGAACCTGGGCGCGGAAGAGAAGAAGAAAACGCCGCCGCGGTAGCAATCCCGGCCTTAGCGGCTCTGGAACGCCGGCGTGGCGGCGGCGTAGCTCTGGGGCAGCAAGGGATTGTCGAGGACGAAATACCTGCCGGGACCGCTCTTCACTTCCTGCAATTCCTTCTGGAAGTGGCGCGCCAGCAACTCGTCCAGCGTGCCGTCCCTTTTCGCCATGGCCAGGCCGGCCTCCAGGCGTTCGGCCAGCCTGGGTTCGTGGTCGCTCACGTAGAACACGGTGGGCAGGGGGTAGTAGAGCATCAGCTCCGGCACCACCGCCAGCCCCGGGTGCTGGGCCAGCGCCGACTCCACCTCGATCACGCTCATCGGCAGGTAATGGAAGCGCTGGTTCGCCAGCATGTCGAACAGATTGTTCAGGTTGCCGCTGTCCTCCACCTTGTAGCCGTTGTGGCGCAGCACGTCCACGTCCACCCAGCCGCGCGCCATGCCGGCCTTCAATTGCTTCAGCTGCGCCGAGCTGGTGATCTGGCTGAAACGGGGCAGGTCCTCCCTGCGCACGATCAGACGGCGGCAGCCCAGCAGGCCGTGCAGCATGGGGATGTCGATCAGGAAATTGCGGTCCAGCGGGCCGATGCCGCGCTGGTCGCGCCACGGGCCCGCCAGCACGTTCATGCGCTTGCCGGAATTGACCTCGCGCCGCGCGCGGAAGGTGCTGAGGTTGTCCAGCACGCGCACCACCCAGTACGGCCCGTAGGCCGGCTCGGTCTTCCTCAGCGCCAGTTCCAGCACCGCCACCTGGTAGTCATCGCGCCTGGGCGTCTTGCCCCAGTCCCAATAGCGGTACACCATGGCGCCGGACCACGCCGGGGCGTGCGCGGCGGCGAGGGCGCAGGCGGCCATGGAGAGCAGTGTCGCCCTGCGGCGGAAGTTGAATATTGGAAACATGGAATCGCAATATACCATTGTTTTTTCGCGCTCAGCCATAGGGCGTGTAGGCGAAGCCGTTGCCGATCACGGCGGCCATGGCGTGCTGGTTTTCCGGGCTTTCGCTGAACATGGCGAGCATGTCGGCGGCCGTGACCAGCTTGCGGTTCAGCACGTCGAGCCAGTATTCATAGCCGGCCTGGTCCGGTTCGCGGTGCAGCGCGTTGCGGTAGAAACTGTTGACCAGTTCGGAATTGCTGAGCCGTACGCCGTACAGCTCCTGGAACTCGGCCGAGGCGGCGAAGTGGCGCGCCACCTCCCGCTGGGCGAGGCCGTTGTCCATCATCTTGATCCAGTAGCCCAGGCCGGCGCTGTCGGGCGCGCGGTCGAAGGCGGCCTGGTACAGGCGGTAGGCCTGGCCGCCGCTGCCGTCGATGTCGAGCGCGATGCTGGCGTCGTCCAGCGTCAGGCGCTCCACGCCGGCCAGCGTATCGGCGCCGCCGCCGGCGAGCGAGGTCAGCATGTAGCCGCCGCCGGCGCGCGCCGCGATGGCGTAGGCGCCGCGCCCGCCGGCGGCGATGACCGTGTCGAGGCCGGCGCCGCCGTCGACGGCGTGGTTGTGGTTGCCGAGGACGACGGTGTCGTCGCCGTTGCCCGCGTACACGGAGAGCTGGATGCCGCCGCCGGTCAGCGTCACCTTGTCGTCGCCCTCGCCGGACATGACCACCCACGGCGTGGCCAGGGTGGCGGGCAGGGTGACACTGATGTCGTCATTGCCTGAAAAGTGGGCGGCGTTGGACAGCACGCGTTCGTCGAACACGGTGTCCCCCGTGACGGCCAGCGCGCCGCGCACGTCGATCGCGCTGCCGTCCGCGTAGCGCTGCGCGAAGGTGGCCAGCGTGCCGCCGACGGTGGTGCCGGCGGTGTTCTGGCCGATGGCGACGGCGTCGCCGGAGACCTGGAAGCCGCCGGTGATGCCGCTGGAGACGAGGAACTTGTCGGCGCGGGCTTCCAGCGCGCCGACCGCGCCGCTGAAGCGCTGGCCGTCCGAGACGAGCGCGCCGCGCACGGTGGCGGTGGTGTTGCCGAGGATGTTGTCGTACTGCGCGCCGCCCGCCGGCGCCATCGTCTGCAGCGTGATCGCCGCGACCTGGCCGCCCTGGTTGCTCATCGCCACGCCGTTCGCCGGGGTGGTGGTGTAGCCGAACTTGAGCTGGCCCTCGTACAGCAGGCGGTAGCCGTTGGGGACCGTGTCCTCCAGCGTGGCCGCCGTGTAGCTGCCGCTGGCCGCGCCGGGCGTGTCCAGCGCCAGGCCGGTGAAGGTCTGGCGCGCGCCGTCGGCATAGGTCAGCGTGCCGGTGGGCGGCGTCAGCGCGATGCTGTCGTAATAGTAATGATCGGCGGCGAAGCGGTAGCCGGCCTTGATGAACTGGTCGAACCAGCTGGCCAGCGTGTCGGCGCCGTATTGCGCGCGGTGGGCGGCGAGATTGTCCAGCGCCGCCTGGCTCAAATTGATCGCAACGGTGGTCATGGCCTCGCTCCTCGTCGGTACCTTCCAGGCTCCGATTATAAGAGCGGCATCCGGGGACGAGCCACACCGCTGGCGGCGCGCGCCGGCCCGGCGCGTGGCCTCAGCGCGCCGGCTCGATGTCCAGCCACACCGCGTAGGCCAGCCGCTTGCCGTTCCACAGGCCGCCGCCCCGGATGGCGGCGTCGCAGGACACGGGCTGGCCCGCTATCTCCTGGCGCGTCTGCTGCTCGCGGAAGTACTGCGCGTCCCTGGGGCCCAGGTAGCCCACCATCCGGCCCGCCACGAACACGGCCACCGGCTTGTCTTCATAGGGATTGGCGGCATCGACCGCCAGCACCGCCGGCAGGCGCGTGTCCGCGCCCTGGTCGCCGTGCTCGCCGGCCAGTTCCCGCACCGTGGCGTGGAAGCGCGATTCGGCCAGCACCTCGGTCTGCAGGCGGCCCTCGTCCGACCAGTGCCTGGCGGGCGCGCCCGGCGCGGCGGGCTCGTAGGCCTTGGCCGGCGCCGGCGCGGGTGGCGCCGCGGGCGCGCGGAAACCGCTTTTCAGCAGCAGGTACATGGCGGCCAGGGAGGCCGCCATGAGGGCGATCAGGAGTGCGTCTATCATTTTTGGCAAGGTGCGGATGCGGTGAAAGCCGTATTATCGCAGGCAGCACCCGCCGGGAAGGCAAAGCGCTTCACGTATAATGGCGGATCGTCCTTTGAATTTTGCTGATCCCCCATGTCTTCTGATACGCCTAAAGATTCCCAAACCAACCCGGCACGGGCCATGCTGTACGACCCGACCGAGCACCGCATCCGCAGTTTCGTCACGCGCGCCGGCCGCCTGTCCACCGCGCAGGCGCGCGCGCTGGAGGAACTGGGTCCGAAATTCCTGATCGAATATGAAAAAGCGCCGCTGGATTACGAGCGCGCCTTCGGCCGCAAGGCGCCGGTGGTGCTGGAAATCGGCTTCGGCATGGGCGACACCACCTCGCACATCGCGCGCGGCATGCCGGAGAAGGACTTCATCGGCGTGGAGGTGCACACGCCCGGCGTCGGCAGCCTGCTCAAGCAGATCGGCGAACAGGAACTGGGCAACCTGCGCCTGATCCAGCACGACGCGGTCGAAGTGTTGAACAACATGATCCCGGACGGCTCGCTGGCCGGCGTGCACGTGTTCTTCCCGGACCCGTGGCACAAGGCCCGCCACAACAAGCGCCGTTTGATCCAGGGTCCGTTCGTGGAACTGCTGGTCAAGAAGCTGGCGGTGGGCGGCTACCTGCACTGCGCCACCGACTGGCAGGAATACGCCGAGCAGATGCTGGAGGTGCTGGGCGCCGAGGCCGGCCTGCGAAACACCGCCGAGGGCTACGCGCCGCAGCCGGCCTACCGTCCGCTGACCAAGTTTGAAAACCGCGGCCTGAAGCTGGGCCACGGCGTGTGGGACCTGGTGTTCACCAAGAAGTAAAGTAGACGATCTTCCCGCCCACCATCGTCTGCAGCACCTGGACGTTGGCGATGTCCTCGGCCGGCACCTCCATCGGGTTCCGGTCCAGGACGATCAGGTCGGCCAGCTTGCCGGTCTCGATCGATCCCACTTCCTTCTCCATCCGCAGCGTGTAGGCCGCGTTCATCGTGATCGCGCGCAGCGCCGCCTGCCGCGTCAGGCCCGGCTGGGAGCCCAGCCGGCCGGCGTACTCCGCGCCCGCGTCCGGCGCCGCCGTGCGCGTCACGCCCACCTTCAAGGCGAACCAGGGATCGAGCGGATCGACCGGCCAGTCGCTGCCGAAGGCGATGCGCGCGCCGGCCTCCCGCAGCAGCGCCTGCGGCTCCACCAGCGCGTAGCGTTCCTCCCCCATGTAGTCCTTCAGCGCGCCCACCGTGTCCGGCGCCGGCTTGGCCCATTGCAGCGACAGCACCGGCGTCGCGTCCAGTTGCGCGAAGCGGGGGAAGTCGGCCGGATGCACGATCTCATCGTGCGCCAACGCCGGGCGCATGGCCTTGCCGCGGGGCGTGGCGCGCAAGGCCTGTAGCGCGTCCAGCGTGTCGCGCACGGCGCGGTCGCCATCGGTGTGGATGTGGGCGTCGATGTCGGCCCTGGCCAGCGCGGACAGGGTCGCCAGCAGCAGCTTCGGCGAGAAATAGCTGGGCGGTCCCTGGTTCGCGCCCGGCGCCCAGCGCGGCCGCTCCGCCGTGCCCTGGTTCTCGTGATAGGGCGCCAGCATCGCGCCGGTGAAGGCGGGCGCCGAGATCACGCCGTCCATGAACAGCTTGGCGTGGCGCACCTGCATCGAGGGCGCGACGCGGATGGCGCCCTGGTCGAAGCGGCGGGCCAGTTTCACCACCTCCGCCACGCCAGCGGTGGGCGCCTTCGCGTTGTGGTCCACCAGCACCGCGAAATGCGCGCGCGCCGTCAGCTTGCCCTCGCGCTGCAGCTGGCGGAAGGCGGTCAGCGTTTCCGGATCGGTGTAGGCGTCGAGGAAGGAGGTGATGCCGCGCTTGCGCATCGCCTCCAGCGCGGCGTTTGAGGCGGACAGGTTTTGCGCCGGCGTGAGCGCCGGCAGCAGGTTCATCGCCATGTCCTGCGCGGAATCCTCCAGCAGGCCGGTGGCGTCGCCATGGGCGTCGCGCGCGATCTTGCCGGCGGCCGGGTCGGGCGTGCCGCGCTTCACGCCCGCCAGCCGCAGGCCCTCGGTGTTGAGCAGCACCGAGTGGCCGAAGGAGGAGCGCACGACGATGGGGCGCCTGGTCGGCAGGCTGTCCAGCAGCGCGCGCGTGGTCTCCACGCCGGCCGGCAGCATGCCTTGCTGGAACCAGTTCACGACGATCAGCCAGCGCCTGGGGTCCGGGTTCTTGTCCTTCTCCAGGCAGGCCTGGATGCGCCGCTGGAATTGCGGCACCGTGAGGGACGCGTAATCGAGGCTGCAGTTCAGCAGGCGCGCGCCGCCGGATTGCGGGTGCATATGGCCGTCGACCAGCCCCGGCATCAGCATACGGCCCTGCAGGTCGATCACGCGCGTTCCCGGGCCGGTGTGGGCCAGCGCGCCCTCGTTGTCGCCCACATAGGCGATGCGGCCGGCGCTGACGGCCACCGCCTGTTGCACGCTGTCCCGCGCGTCCACCGTGTAGACGTAGCCGTTGCGGTAGACCGTGTCCGCCGGCGGCGCGGCGAAGGCGGGCGCGGACAGCAGGGCCAGCAGGAGGGCGCGCACGCGGCGGGTGGAAAGGGTCATGCGCAAACTCCTGGTGATGGTTTCATTTCGCGCCGGCCAGCGCCGGTTGTTGCAAAGGCCTCATGAAGGCCAGCAGGTTGCCCGCCAGGACCAGCGCCAGGCCGCAGACGGCGGTGGCGGTCCAGTGATAGCCCTCGAAGAAGGTGGACATCGTCAGCGCCACGATGGGGAATAATACTGTGGAATAGGCCGCGCGGTCAGGGCCGATGCGACCCACCAGCAGCAGGTAGGCGGTGAAGGCGACCACCGAGCCCGGAATGGCCAGGTACAGCAGCGACGCCGCGTAGCGCGTGGTGGGCTCGAATGAGAAGGGCATGCCCAGCGCCAGCGCGCCGGCGGTGAGGATGGCGGCGCCGATCAGCATCGCCCAGCTGTTGGTCAGCCAAGGCGCCAGGCCGAGCGACTGCATGCGGCTGGACAGCAGGTTGCCGGTGGAGAAGCACAGCGTGCCGAGGAGGGCGAGGCCGAGGCCGGCCAGCATGCCGCTGTCGTTCCAGTGCCCCCGCATCTGGGGCAGGAACAGCATGGCGATGCCGGCCAGGCCCAGCAGCGCGCCGCCCAGCACTTGGCGGCGGATCTCGCGGCCCAGGAATAGGCGGCCGTTCAGCGCGTTCCAGATCGGCGCGGTGGAAAAGACCACCGCCACCAGGCCGCTGGGCACCCACTGGCTGGCATAGTAAAAGCACAGGAAATTACAGCAGAACAGCGCCACCCCCTGCGCCACCAGATAGCGCCACGCCTGGCGCGGCGGCCAGATCGGCTTGCGGGTCGCCAGCAGGAACAGGAACAGCACGGCCGCCGCGATCCAGAAGCGATAGGCGATGGAAACGGGCGCCGCCACCACGCCCAGCTGGAATTTGATGGCGATCCAGGTCGTCCCCCAGATCAATACGGTGAGCAGATAAAGAAAAGCGTTCATGGCGGCGTGGCCCGGCGAGGTGGGAAAGTCCCCAGCATCCCCCTCCGCGTCCCATCGCGCTTGTCTCCCCTTGCGCAAACCAAGTTGTCAAACTCACATCGGTGTCAGGCGCGACATTCGGACATGCGGACGGGGACGCCGAGTCAAATGTCCGAATGTCGCGCCTGACACCGATGTAATTTTGGCAAGGCTGGTTGTCTGGGATTGCGCATTTCGGTGGACCGGGGCGCGGGCGGGGCGGGGGCGTGCTAGACTTTTTGCCATGGACTTTACTCCCCCTTCCACGCTCGACGCGGCTCCGCCCCCTGGGACGGAGGCGATATCCCACGCGGTTTTCCAGACCATGTCGGGCACGGACGCGACGCTGGAGCGCTTCGCCTGGCTGGGCGACGGCCTGGCGGTGGCGATCTGGAACCGGGAAACGGACGAGTCGATCACTTCCTATACCCAGCCGGGACACCATACGCTGTCCTGCTACCTGGGCGGCGGCTATCGCACCGAACGGGGCGGGGCGCCGGGACGGTACGGCGCGCCGGGCCGCCTGTGCTCGCTGCCGGACTGGCACGAGTCCGAGTGGGTGGTGCGGGACCGTCTGCGCCTGCTGCACGTGTATTTCATGCCCGAGCATTTCACCCGCCGCGCCGTGGTGGAGTTGGACCGCGAACCGCGCGAGTTGACCCTGGCGGACCGCACCTATTTCGAGAGCCCGCGCCTTGTGAGCCTGTGCGAGGAACTGGTGCGCACGCCCTGGCAGGGGCCGGACGCGCTGCTGCGCGTGAACGAGATCACGCACACGGCCCTGAGCGAGCTGCTGCGCTCGCAGTCGATGACCGATCCGGGCGCGCGCCCGCGCGGGGGGCTGGCGCCGGTGGTGCGGCGCCGTCTGGCGGACTATGTCGAGGCGCACCTGGCGCGGCCCATCACCCTGGGCGACCTGGCGCGGCTGGCCTGCATGTCGGAGTTCCACCTGGCGCGCATGTTCCGCGTGTCGTTCGGGATGCCGCCGTCGGCGTGGGTGGCGCAGCGCCGCCTGGACCGGGCGCGCTCGCTGCTCGTCTCCACCGACCTGCCCTTGCAGCAGGTGGCCGATGCCTGCGGCTACGCGGACTTGAGCCACTTCAGCCATCGCTTCCGCGCCGCCACCGGCGCGCCGCCGGGACGCTACCGGCAAGCCTTGGCGTAACGCTTAAAGCATCTCCGCGATCAGCGCGACGATCTCCTCGCCGTAGGAGGCGAGCTTCTTCTCGCCCACGCCGCTGATGCCGCGCAGGTCGTCCAGCGACGCGGGCTGCGCCTTGGCGATCTCGCGCAGCGTGGCGTCGACGAAAATCACGTAGGCCGGCACGCTGTGCGCGCGCGCCGTCTCCACCCGCCACCAGCGCAGCTTGTCGAAGATGGCCTGCTCCTTGCCGGACAGCTCCGTCTCCGCGTAGCCCTTGGCGGCGGCCGACGTCGAGCGCTTGGGCTTGACCGGCTTCTGGTACTGCCGCAGCTGCACCTTTTGCCCGCCCTTGAGCACGGGCCGCGCCGCGTCCGTCAGTTTCAGCGAGCTGTAATTCTCGTGGTCCACCGTCACCAGGCCCAGCGCGATCACCTGGCGCAGGATGGCGCGCCACTCCTGCTCGCTGCGGTCGGCGCCGATGCCGAACACGGACAGCGAATCGTGGTGCCAGGTCTTGATGCGGTCCGTCTCCACCCCGCGCAGCACTTCGATCACGTGGCCGGCGGCGAAGCGCTGGTCGACGCGGTAGACGGCCGACAGCAGCTTTTGCACCGGCACCGTGCCGTCGAAGGAGATCGGCGGGATCAAACAGGTGTCGCAGTTGCCGCAGGGGATGGCGGCCTCGCCGAAGTAGTCCAGCAGGCGCACCCGCCGGCAACTGAGCGTTTCGCACAGGCCCAGCATGGCGTCCAGCTTGGCGCCCAGCACGCGCTTGAAGTTCTCGTCGGCCTCGGACTCGTCGATCATGCGCCGCTGCAGCACCACGTCCTGCAGGCCGTAGGCCATCCAGGCGCTGGCGGGCATGCCGTCGCGGCCGGCGCGGCCGGTCTCCTGGTAGTAGCCCTCTATGCTTTTCGGCAGGTCCAGGTGGCAGACGAAGCGCACGTCCGGCTTGTCGATGCCCATGCCGAAGGCGATGGTGGCGACCATGACGATGTTTTCCTCGCGCAGGAACTTGGCCTGGTTGGCGGCGCGCTTGGCGTGCTCCATGCCGGCGTGGTAGGCCATGGCGCGGATGCCGTTCTCGGACAGGAACTCGGCGGTCTCCTCCACCTTCTTGCGCGACAGGCAATACACGATGCCGGAGTCGCCCGCGTGCTCGGTGGTGATGTAGTCCAGCAGCTGCTTGCGGCCGTTGGCCTTTTCGACGATCTGGTAGCGGATGTTGGGGCGGTCGAAGGAGGACACGAACTGCATCGCGTCGTCCAGCTGCAGGCGGTGCGCGATCTCGGCGCGGGTCTGGTGGTCGGCCGTCGCCGTCAGCGCGATGCGCGGCACTTCCGGGAAGTGTTCGTGCAGCACCGACAGCTTGATGTACTCGGGCCGGAAGTCGTGGCCCCATTGCGACACGCAGTGCGCCTCGTCGATGGCGAACAGGGCGATTTTCGAATCCCGCAGCAGGTCCAGGCAGCGCTGCGTCATCAGGCGCTCGGGCGCCACGTAGACCAGGTCGATCTGGCCGGTGCGCACCAGGCGCTCGATGCGGTTGGCCTCCTCGTAGGTCTGGGTGGAGTTCAGGAAGGCGGCGCGCACGCCGACCTCGGCCAGCGCGTCGACCTGGTCCTGCATCAGCGCGATCAGGGGCGAGATCACCACGCCCACGCCGTCGCGCACCAGCGCCGGGATCTGGTAGCACAGCGACTTGCCGCCGCCGGTCGGCATCAGGACCAGCGCGTCGCCGCCGTTGCTGACGTGTTCTACGATTTCCGCCTGCTGGCCCCGGAAGGCCGGGTAGCCGAATACGGTCTGGAGCAGGTGGAGGGCGCGTTCGCTGGTGTCCTGATTGGTCATGTCTTCTTTAGGCGGCCCAGTTGACTAGGCCGAAATGGGCGCTGGCGATAACCACCAGTCCGAATATGATGCGATACCACGCAAAAATGGTGAAGTCGTGCGAACTGATGTAACGCAAAAGCCAGCGCACGCACAGGAAGGCCGACACGAAGGCGGCCAGCAGGCCCAGTCCGAAGACGGGCAAGTCGGCCGCCGACAGCAGCGCGCGTTCCTTGTACAGCGAGTATACCGTGGCGGACAGCAGCAGGGGAATGGCGAGGAAGAAGGAAAATTCCGTGGCCGCCTTGCGCGACAGGCCGAACATCATGCCGCCGATGATGGTGGCGCCCGAGCGGCTGGTCCCGGGGATCAGCGCGAACGCCTGGGCGCAGCCGACCTTGAGCGCGTCCAGGTAGCTCATGTCGTCCACGGTTTCCACGCGCACCGCGTGCGGATTGGCCTTGGCGCGCTTTTCCACCCACAGGATGACGAAGCCGCCGACGATGAAGGCCAGCGCCACCGGCATCGGGTGGAACAGCGAGGCCTTGATGGCCTTGCTGAAAATGAAACCCAGGATGGCGGCCGGCAGGAAACCGATGATCAGGTTGACGATGAATTTCTGCGCCTTGGGGTCCGAGAACATGCCCGACAGCACGGTGGCGATGCGCGCGCGGTATTCCCACATGACGGCCAGGATGGCGCCGGTCTGGATCACGATCTCGAACACCTTGACCTTTTCGCCGACGAAATTGAGCAGGCTGCCGGCCAGGATCAGGTGGCCGGTGGAGGAAATCGGCAGGAATTCGGTGAAGCCTTCGACCAGGCCCATGATGATGGCCTGTAGCGCGAGTGTGATGTCCATGAGGTGTGCTTGCTTGCGTTGTTGAGTTGGAGGGAAATTCGGCGTCGAAGCTTACCACGAGCCGATGGGTTCCTCTTGAACCGTGCGCGGCTTCGGCGTGATCGCGTTCGCAACCGGCCGTTGTTGGTGTTATCACCACAAACCACTATCTGGACCGGGGGAGCCGGGGTATATTGTGCTGCCCTATGCAAATGGAAAAATAGGAGTTATCGCAATGAAATACGTGAACCTGGGCCGCACCGGCCTGAAAGTGTCGCGCCTGGCGCTGGGCTGCATGAGCTACGGCGTGCCCGAGCGCGGCGGCCATCCGTGGACGCTGGACGAGGAGCGCAGCCGTCCCGTGATCCGCCACGCGCTGGAGTCCGGCATCAACTTCTTCGACACCTCCAATTCCTATTCCGACGGCACCAGCGAGGAGATCACCGGCCGCGCGCTGCGCGATTTCGCGCGCCGCGAGGAGGTGGTGATCGCCACCAAGGCGTATTTCCCGCAGGGCAAGGGCCCGAACCAGCGCGGCCTGTCGCGCAAGGCGCTGATGGCCGAGATCGACAACAGCCTGCGCCGCCTGGGCACCGACTACGTCGACCTGTACCAGATCCACCGCTGGGATTACGACACGCCGATCGAGGAGACGCTGGAGGCGCTGCACGACATCGTCAAGGCCGGCAAGGCGCGCTACATCGGCGCCTCGTCCATGTACGCGTGGCAGTTCGCCAAGGCGCTGTACACGGCCGACCTGAACGGCTGGACCCGCTTCACCAGCATGCAGAACCAGCTGAACCTGATCAACCGCGAGGAGGAGCGCGAGATGCTGCCGCTGTGCGCGGCCGAGGGCGTCGGCGTGATCCCGTGGAGCCCGCTGGCGCGCGGGCGCCTGACGCGCGACTGGGACGTGGCCAGCAAGCGCTCCGACACCGACCAGATCGCCAAGGAGATGTACACGGCGACCGAGGCGGCCGACCGCGTGGTGGCCGAGCGCGTCAAGCGGGTGGCCGAGGCGCGCGGCATTCCGCGGGCGCAGGTCGCGCTGGCGTGGGTGCTGCACAACCCGGTGGTGACGGCCCCGCTGATCGGCGCGACGAAAAACACCCACATCGACGACGCGGTCGCCGCCCTCAAGGTGAAGCTGACCCCGGACGAGGTCGCCCTGCTGGAATCGGCCTACATCCCGCACGCGGTGGCGGGGTTCAACTAAGGAGGGAATATTATGGCGACCGAGAGCCCATCGCCTGCGGAGCGGCACTCCTGCGCGACTGTCGCGGCTGAGCAGTTTCTGGCCGATGCCAAAGCCGCCCGCGAAACGACGCTGGCGAGCGGATTGGGTTACGCGGCGAATGAAGTTCATGCCTACGTTCGCGACAGGATCGCAGGCAGGAGGACTAGTGAGCCCAAGCCATTTAAATGGCGCGGCTGAGCTACTGAGGCGCTGCCGCGGCGCCTAGCCCGGCGCCGTCACCCGCTCCAGCTCGTCGAGCCAGCGGATGGCGTGCTCGCGGCTGTCGCCGCACATTTCCCCGGACGGTTGCAGGCCGCCGCAGAACGCGGGCCGTTCCGGCTTGCCGAAGACGCGGCAGCGGTTGCCGTCCGCCAGCTGGACGCAGCGGTACACCGGTCGGCACTCCGAAGAAATTTCGTCGCTTGCGATGGTGGCTACTCTGGCTGCGTGGATTCTCTGCTGACGGAGGCCCAGAAGGAACAAGTTCGAAAATCCGCGCCGCGGAGAAACTTCGCTAGCTGTGATGGCGAATACTCAGGCTGTGACCAAGCTCTGCTAACGGACGTCCTTTAGTTGACAACCGGCTTGCCGTTGAGTGTTCATCACCTAAAGGGATTATCTGTTCTCGGCACGAATACGTGGTTTCTTGTTCGACGCATGTACTGCACTTAACCTGTCTTTTGCCTCGGCATACTGATGCTCCGTTAGCAATTCGGCGCCGGCAGGAAGGAACCAGCCGATGACGCAAGCATTGTCACGAAGCGAAATCTGGATATGCGTATTGGCGTGGAATCCGGAGGTAGGTGCGACCGCCTCTCCTTGGTGAAAAGCCGCCCGTACGGCCTGAAACGATGGAAGGGGCGGGTCTTGCGACTCCCGTGCTTTATGAAGCCAAGTAAACACGGCATTGTCTAATGCTCGGTAAATGACGTCGGTGTCGGTATCGCTTGCTGGCCTGTTCTCGGGGACAGGTTTCCCCGCCGCGTTCAAGCCATCAGCGAACGCTTGGTATGCCAGTGAGATAGCCCCCTGATTCACCGGACACGGCCTATGCGTTATTCTTACGGATAGAAATAGGACTGTGCATATGACTAGGAACAAGCAAACGATCGAAGTGGTAACCGTGAGCCAGGAACGCCGCCGGCGCTGGTCTGCCGAGGAAAAAGCTGCGCTGGTGCGCGAGACATACGAACCAGGCATGAGCGTATCGCTGGTCGCACGCAAGCACGGCGTCGGCGCGAGCCAGCTGTTCAACTGGCGCAAGCTTGAGCGCGAAGGCGCGCTGACGGCCGTGACTGCTGGAGAATCGGTGGTGCCGGCAAGCGAACTGGCGGCCGCCCGCGCGCAGATCGCGCAGCTGCAACGGATGCTTGGCAAAAAGACGATGGAAGCGGAGATCCTGAAGGAGGCAGTCGAGTTCGCTCGAGAAAAAAAGTGGATTGCGCGCTCGCCCTTGTTGGACAAGGACGGCCAGTGAAGGCGGTCTGCTCGGCGCTGGGCGTGGCGCGCTCGAACGTGTGCGTGATGGCGG
>NZ_FPBO01000056.1 GCF_900116645.1 Pseudoduganella namucuonensis
ATCGACAAGGACGTGTTACTGGTCAGTGATTCCAACGCTGCTTATCGCTACTTCGCTAGCGAAGCTCAGATTACTCACGAAGTGATCAACCTGAAGGCGAAACAGCGAGTAAGGGGCGCAATCCACGTACAAAACGTCAATGCTTATCACAGTCGCTGTCGCCAATGGTTGGCGCGATTTCATGGCGTCGCAACGCACTACCTCCCCAACTACCTGGGATGGCGGTGGGCACTGGATGCTCAGCGCATCAATACACCAACGACACTACTGAAAGCAGCGGTCGGCGTATTTCCACACCTAGCCGCGACATAGCCAAAAAAAACCACCGGCGGGCGGTGGTTTTCGTGGGTGCGGCCAGGGCGATTAACGGTCGCCGTAGCTGCGGCGCGCGCCGTCGGTGCGGGCGCCTTTGTAGCCGCCGCCGTCGCGGTTGTAGCCGCCTTCGCGCGCCGGGCTGCCGCCATCGCGGCTGAAGCTGGCGCCGTCACGGCTGTAGCCGCCGCCTTCCTTGCGCGGCGCGGGCGCGCCCGCGCCCGGCTTGCTGAAGCTGCGCTGACCGGGCTTGCCGCCGCGGTTGTCGCCCGGCTTCCAGCCGCCTGGACGGGCCGCCGAACGCGGTGGCGCGGTGCGCTTCGGCTCGAAGCCCTCGACCACGGTGACCGGGATCAGTTGCTTGGTGAAGCGCTCGATGCGCTTCACGTTCATGCCTTCGGCGTGGTTCACCAGCGAGATCGCCAGGCCGTTGCGGCCGGCGCGGCCGGTGCGGCCGATGCGGTGCACATAGTCTTCGGCGAACTTCGGCAGGTCGTAGTTGAACACGTGGGTGATGGTGGGCACGTCGATGCCGCGCGCGGCGACGTCGGTTGCCACCAGCACCTTCACCTGGCCGCGGCGCATGCTGTCCAGGGTGCGGTTGCGCGCGCCCTGGTGCATGTCGCCGTGCAGCGCGGCGGCCGAGAAACCGGCGATGTTCAGGCGGTCGGCGATGGTGTCGGCGTCGCGCTTGGTGGCGGTGAAGACCACGGCCTGGTCCAGCGTCTCGTCGCGCAGCAGGTGGTCCAGCAGGCGGTTCTTGTGCGACAGGTCGTCCACGAAGTGCGCGCGCTGGGTGATGTTCTCGTGCTTGTTGGCCGCGCTCATGATCTGGATGATCATCGGGTCCTTGGTGATGCGGCGCGCCATGTTGCCGACCACGCCGTCCAGCGTGGCGGAGAACAGCATGGTCTGGCGGCTGTCCGGGGTCGCTTCGACGATTTTTTCGATGTCGTCGATGAAGCCCATGTCCAGCATGCGGTCGGCCTCGTCCAGCACCAGGATCTGCAGCTGCGAGAAGTCGATCTTGCCCGACTCCATGTGGTCGATCAGGCGGCCCGGGGTCGCGACCAGGATTTCAGGATTGCGCGACAGCAGTTGCATCTGCTTGGGGTAGGGCATGCCGCCCAGGATCGACACGGCCTTGATGCCGCGCAGGTTGACGGCGTACTTGTCGGTGTTGGTGGTCACTTGCAGGGCCAGTTCGCGGGTCGGGGTCAACACCAGCATTTTTGGCTGCGCGGGCTTGAAACGTGGACGCTCGCCGCGGGCGCGGGATGCTTGCATCTCCTGGTTCGGCGTTTTGCCGGGAGCGGCGGGCGGCAGGGCGGCCAGACGGGTCAGCGACGGCAGCATGAACGCCGCGGTCTTGCCGGAACCGGTCTGGGAGGATACCAACAAGTCCTTGCCTGCGATCGCGGCAGGCACGGCCTGCTCTTGGACCGGGGTCGGCGTGGTGTAGCCGGCGTCGGTCAGGGCTTTGAGGATGGACGTGTTGATACCAAGTGCTTCAAAAGTCATTCTTATCTTTCGTAAAAATCAGCGTTCGTGCGAAAACGCAGAACGCAAAATAGCAACGCCAACCAAACGAAATGACTCTAAACGGTGTGATTAGAAATTTCGGCACAAAAGCTTTGCGCCGGGACGGTGTCTGAGGCGACACACAAGGCGGGGGGCTTTATTCAAGCATCATCAGGAACGATGCGCTAAGGCTTGCGTAGCTGCTAGTTATTATTAAGTCACTGCGGTGTTGCAGCGCACAAGCGAGCATAATACAGCAGTTTCTCCTATAAAGCGAGGGCAAATTCTTACGTGTGGCTTACAACGCCCCGCGCGCGGCCATTTTCGCGGAATTTTAACCCCGATCCTCCCGCTCCTCCGTTTCATGAACGTGCCGGTTGTTCCGGAGTTCAGGAGGATGCCATGTTGACGCGTTTGTTTGCCCTAGTCTTGTTGCTGGCCGCCATGTGCGGCGCCCGGGCGGCGCAGCCGCCGCTGATGGAGACCCTGCGCGGCGAACGGCCGGTGCGCCTGCAAAGCCTGCACGTGGGAACGGCCATCAGCGGCGGCATGGCCGAAACCACGGTCACCATGGTGTTCCACAACCCCAATCCCCGCGCGCTGGAGGGCCAGCTGCATTTCCCCTTGGCGGACGGCCGGCAAATCACCGCGTTCGCGCTGGACATCGACGGCGCCCTGCGGCCCGCCGTGCCGGTGGAGAAGAGCCGGGGACGGCAGATACTGGAGGAGGTGGAGCGGCAGGGCGTGGATCCGGCGCTGCTGGAGCACACCCTGGGTGACAACTTCAAGCTGCGCGTGTATCCGATCCCGGCGCGGGGCACGCGCACGGTGGAATTGACCTACGTCGAGCCGCTGACGCGCGATGGCGGCGACTGGGTCTACCGGCTGCCGCTGGGCTTCGCTGGTCCGATGGCCGATTTCACCTTCGACGCGCAGGTGCGGGGCGCGTCGGCGGCGCCCCGCGCCAGCGGCGCACTGGGCGACCTGGCCTTCGACGCCATGCACGGCGGCTACCGCGCGTCGGTGGCGCGCGGCGGCTTCAATCCGGATGGCGAAGTGCTGCTGCGCGTGCCCGCCCCGCGGCGCGCGCAGGCCTACGTGCAGCGGTTCGAGGGCGAGACCTATTTCGTGGCCGAGGCGCCGGTGTCCGCGCGGCGCGCGCCGCGCGTGCTGCCGCGCGTGGTGGGACTGCTGTGGGACAGCTCGGGCTCCGGCGCCGGCCGCGCGCATGAGCGGGAGCTGGCGCTGCTGGACCGCTACTTCAAGGCCGTGGGCCAGGCCGAGGTGCGCCTGGTGCAGCTGCGCGACCGCGCCGGCGCGGCGCAAACGTTCCAGGTCCGGCAGGGGCGCTGGGACGCCTTGCGCAACGCCCTGCGCTCGGTCGATTACGACGGCGCCAGCGCGCTGGCCGACTGGAAGGCGCAGGCGGACGTGAACGAATACCTGCTGGTCGGCGACGGCATGCTCAATTACGGCGCGGCGCGCTTCCCGACGCTTGCGCCGGGGCAGCGCCTGTACGCGATCAATTCCTCGGCCAGCGCGGACACCGGGCGGCTGGCGGCGGTGGCCGAGCGCACCGGCGGCGCCCTGGTGCAACTGCAGGCGGGCCAGGACGGCGCCGCGGCCGAGACGCTGTTGACGGATGGTGCGCGCGTGCAGGGACTGCGCGCCGAGGGCGCGGGCGAGCTGCTGGTGGACAGCGGCGCGATCCGCCAGGGTCTGGTGCGGGTGGCGGGCAAGCTGACCGGGACGTCGGCCCAGGTGGCGTTCACGCTGGCGCAGCCGGGCGGCGCGGTGGAGGTGAAGGTGGCGGTGGACGCCTCGTCGGCCACGCACCGGCAGGCGGCGTGGATGTGGGCCGGCTACAAGCTGCGCGAGCTGGAGGGCGATTTCGAATCGCGCCGCGCGGCCATACGCAGGCTGGGCGCGAAGTTCGGCATGCCGACCCGCGAGACTTCACTGCTGGTGCTGGAACGGATGGATGACTATGTCCGCCACGACGTGACGCCGCCGCCGTCGATGCGGGCGGAGTATGAGAAGCTGCGCGCCGAGCGTGGCGCCACGCTGGCCCGGCGCCGCGACAAGCAGCTGGAGTCGGTGGTGCGGCAGTTCGAGCAGAAGGTGGCGTGGTGGGAGCGCAGCTATCCGAAGGACCGGGCCAAGCCCATCCCGCCCTTGCCGCCCGTGACGCCCCTGGGGGCAGCCATGGACGCGCGCCGCGCCGCGAGCATGGCCGAAGGCGTGAACAAGAGCGTGGCGGCGCGCGAGGAGCGCCGGGCCGCGCCGCCGCCCATGCCGTCGCCCGCGCCCATGGCGGGCGCGCCGGTGATGGCGATGCGGCTGGCGCAGGATGCCGCTCCGGCGCTGGAGCAGGCGGCCGGTTCCGGCGCCGCCCAGCCCTCCATCGGCATCGCCTTGAAGAAGTGGAGCGCGAACGCGCCTTACATCGCGCGCATGAAGGCCGCCGCCGGCGACGCGCTGTACGCGGTCTACCTGGATGAAAAGCCGTCATGGTCCAACAGCAGCGCCTTCTACCTGGACGCCGCCGACATGCTGGCCGAGCGCGGCCAGCGCGACCTGGCGCTGCGGGTGTTGTCCAACCTGGCCGAGATGGAGCTGGAGAACCGCCACGTGCTGCGCATCCTCGGCTACCGGCTGCTGCAGATGGGCGAGCCGGCGCTGGCCATCCCGGTCTTCGAACAGGTGCGCCAGCTGGCCGAGGAGGAGCCGCAATCGTTCCGCGACCTGGGGCTGGCCTACGCGGCGGCCGGCAAGCCGCAACAGGCGGTGGAGCAGCTGTACGAGGTGGTGCTGCGGCCCTGGGATGGCCGCTTCGCCGAGATCGAACTGATCGCGCTGGCCGAAATGAACGCCGTCATCGCCGCCGCGCCGGCGCGCGCGGTGGACACCGGCGGCATCGACTCGCGCCTGCTGCGCAACTTGCCGCTGGACGTGCGCGCCGTGATGACCTGGGACGCGGACAACAGCGACATGGACCTGTGGGTGACCGATCCGAATGGCGAGAAGTGCTACTACGGCCATCGCGACACCCGCCAGGGCGGCCGCATGTCGCGCGACTTCACGGGCGGCTACGGGCCGGAGGAGTTCTCGCTGCGGGTGGCCAAGCCGGGCAGGTATCGCGTGGAGGCCAACTTCTTCGGCGACCGCCAGCAACTGGTGGCTGGCGCCACCACGCTGCAATTGCGCTTGACCACCCGCTTCGGCACGCCCGCCGCCAGGGATGAAATGGTCACCCTGCGCCTGAAGGGGCAGGGCAGCACGGTGCTGGTGGGGGAGTTCGAGGTGCGCTGATCGCGCTGGCGCCTTACTCCGACGGCGCGCGCAGCTGCTCCGAAATGGAGTCCGGTACCGGGTAGCCCGGGTGGCTGGCGCGGAACTTTCTCAATTCGGCTTGGGCTTCGGGGCGCTGGCCTTTGTTCAGCAGGTCCTCGATGTGGGCCAGCGCCGCTTTGGCGCTGGCGACCTGGGATGGCGTCCATATCGGGGCGGATGGGCGGGACGGGGCCGCGTTCCCGAGACCGGCCGGGATCGACGTGGCCTGGCGCTCACTTGTTTTCGCCATCGCCTCTTCCTGTACGAAAGAGTGCGCGGTTGCCGGGGCGGGAGGCGGGGCGAGGGCCGGTTTGCCTGGCCATGCGGGGGGCGGGGGCGCTGGCTGCGAGGCGGCCATGGGGGCCGGCGCGGGGGGCGGCGGCTGCTGGACCACCGGGGCGGGGGATGCCAGCCTGCGCTCGATTTGCGGAGCCTCGCCCTTGGGCGCGGCGGCCACGCGCTGCGCGCGGCGTGCCGCTTCCGCGCGCGCGGCGTCGGCGGTGGCCTTCGCCCGCGCGGATTCCGCCTTCTCCCGGGTCTTTTGCGCCGCGCGGGCTTCGCTGGCGGCAGCGGCCTTTTTCCGCGCATCCGCGGCGTCCCGTCGCTCAACGGACGGAGAGGCCGCCGGTTTGGCGGCGGCATCGCCCTTGCCCGCGTCCCGCGCCGTCGAGAGGGTCGCGACCGGCGCCGGTGAGGTGGGTGCGGCCGGCGGCGGGGCAGCGGGCGCGTCGACCGGAGCCGCCGGAGCCGCGGCGGCGTCGGATGAGGCGCGGGGCGCGGACGATGGCGCGGACGATTCGGGCCCGGCGCTCGGCTCAGGCGTGGCGGCCGCTTCCAATGGCGGCGGAGGCGGCAGCGTGGTGTCGGGGATCATGGCGGTGGCCGGCGCCTGGCGCGCCTCGTCCTGCTGCCACAGGGGCAGCGCCAAGGAGATGGCGGTGACGCCGGCGGCCAGGGCCAGCGGCATGCGCCAGCGCTCCTGCCAGCGCGGCGCGCGGGGCGCGAGCGGCGGAATGGCGCGGCGGACGCTGGCCGGGACGGCCTCTTTGGCGGGACGCGCGGCGGGCTCGTTGGCGGATGGCGCCGGGGCATCGGCCAGCCAGCGCGCGGGCGGCCGCAGCGGGGCGAGGGGCGCCGCCGCGCGCACGGGCGATTCCCCCGGCGCCGCCGCGCCGGAAGCGGCGGCCCCGTCCCGCGCCGCCTTCTCGGCTGCCATCATGGTCGCGACGCGCGCCTGGATGGCGGCGTCCTGTTCGGGCGTGGGGCGCGGCTGGTCCAGCGCCGCGAGGTCGCGCGCGAGCGGGCCTTCGCCGCGCAGGAAGGCGTCGAATTCCTCGTCGTCGAGCGGCTCGCCGCCGCTCCGGTCCTGGTCCTTGCCTGTCATGCCTGTTCCTCCCGCGCGGACGGCGCCGCCGCGTAATGCTCGCGCAGCTTGCGCATCGCGTAGCGCAGGCGGCTCTTCACCGTCTCCACCGGCGCCGCCACCAGCGCGGCGATCTCCTCGAGACTCATGCCGCTGAATTGTTGCAGTATAAGCGCTTCCTTCTGCTCGGCGGGCAACGCGTGGATGGCCGCGTGCAGCGCGCGGTCGCGCTGGCGCGCCTCCAGCTCGGCGTCGGCCCCTTGCCGGGCGGGCTCGGGCGGATCGAGGGCCGATCCGTCGGCCACCAACGCCTGCGGCTGGCGCAGCAGGTCGGTCAGACGGTTGCGGGCGATCTGGTACAGATAGGTGCGGAAGCTGGCTTGCGGCTGGTACTGGGCGCGCGCCTGGTGCAGGCCGGTCCAGCTGTCCTGGGCGATCTCGTCGACCCAGTCCCGGCGCGGCGAGCGCCACGCCAGAAAACGATACAGGCCGCCGCTATGGCGGCGGTACAGCTCCTCGAAGGCGGACAAGTCGCCTTCGCGGTAGCGCAGCATCAGGACTTCGTCGGAGGGAGGGTTGTGCATGCTGCGCGCCGCCGCCCGGCCAGCGGGCGGCGGCTTCGGTGCTTACTGGTAATCGCCGGCGTTCAGGCCCATCACGTGCGAGAAGCCGCCGTCGACGTACAGGATGTCGCCGGTCATGCCGGAGGCCAGGTCGGACAGCAGGAAGGCGGCGGTGTTGCCGACCTCCTCGATCGTCACGTTGCGGCGCAGCGGCGCGTGCGAGGCGGCGAAGCCGAGCAGCTTGCCGAAGTCCTTGATGCCGGAGGCGGCCAGGGTCTTGATCGGGCCGGCCGAGATGCCGTTGGCGCGGATGCCCTTTTGGCCCAGGTTCTCGGCCAGGTAGCGCACCGACGCCTCCAGCGAGGCCTTGGCCAGGCCCATGGTGTTGTAGTAGGGGATGGCGCGCACCGCGCCCAGGTACGACAGCGTCAGCAGCGACGAGCCTTCCTTCAGCAGCGGCAGCGCGGCCTTGGCCATGGCCGGGAAGCTGTAGGCCGAGATGTCGTGGGCGATGCGGAAGTTCTCGCGGGTCAGGCCGTCCAGGAACTCGCCGGCGATGGCTTCGCGCGGCGCGAAGCCGATCGCGTGCACCAGGCCGTCCAGCTGCTGCCATTCCTTGCCCAGGTCGGTGAACAGGGCGGCGATCTGCTCATCGCTCGAGACGTCGCAGTCGTACACCAGTTTGCTGCCGAACTCGGCGGCGAACTCGGTGATGCGGTCCTTGAAGCGCTCGCCCACGTAGGTGAAGGCCAGTTCGGCGCCTTCGCGGTGGCAGGCCTTGGCGATGCCGTAGGCGATCGACCGGTTCGACAGGAGGCCCGTGATGAGGATTTTTTTGCCTTGCAAGAATGCCATATTCACTCCGATTACTACTGCTGCGATGGCACGCGCGCGCTGCGGCGGCGTCAACGACAGTATGGGTTGTTTGTTCTAGTTGAGGGTGGGGGACCCGATACCGCAAGAACGAGATTGTAGGACGTCGCTGCCGCGACTGCAACTTTTCGTCGCGAACGCGGCGGCACGCCTGTGCTATTCGGGCGGCCGGGGCCGCCCTTCTCAGTTCTGCTTGGACTTCTTGCCGGCGGCGTCGCGCGAGACGCGCGCCTTGACCAGCGCGACCGGCGCGTCCTTGACGTCGCCGCCCTTGGCGCGCTGGTAGCGCGACTTGCCGGCGCCGCGGTCGGCCTCGAAGGAGACGGTGGCGTTGTCGGCGATCTCGGGGGTGATGTTGAGGTTCAGCGAGGACGAGGTCTTGGGCACCAGGATGGTGGAGCCGGCCTTGAGCACGCTCTTTTGCGGGATGTTGTTGGCCTGGCGTATCACTTCCGGCGTGGTCTGGAAGCGCTTGGCCAAGGTGTCGATGCGCTCGCGCGCGCTGGTGATCTTGTGCACCGTCCAGCTCGACAGGGCGCGGCCCCATTGCGCCAGGTTCAGATTGAACTTCTCCGCGTTCTCCTTCGGCAGCAGGATCTGGGTCTGCTCGCCGCCGACGATGACGGGGCGGTTGAACTGCGGGTTCAGCGCCTTGAACTCGTCCACCGACAGCTCGGCCAGCTGGGCCGCGACGGTCAGGTCGATGTCGCTGGTCTTGTCGATGGCGGTGAAGTAGGGGGAGTTGTCGATGGCGGGCAGGTGCAGCGCGTACTGGGCGGGGTTGGCGACGATGTTCTTCACCGCCTGCAGCTTGGGCACGTAGTTGCGCGTCTCGGCCGGCATTTGCTGGGACAGGGTGTCGAAGTCGATCGGCTTGCCGGCGGCCTGGTTGCGCTTGACGGCCTTCTGCACATTGCCCTCGCCCCAGTTGTAGGCGGCCAGGGCCAGTTGCCAGTCGCCGAACATGTCGTACAGGCGTTGCAGGTAGCTCAGCGCGGCGTCGGTCGAGGCCATCACGCTGCGGCGGTCGTCCTTGAAGGCGTTCTGCTTGAGGTTGTAGTCGCGGCCCGTGCCGGGCACGAACTGCCACATGCCGGCCGCGTTGGCGCTGGACAGCGCCTGCGGGTTGAAGGCCGATTCGATGAAGGGCAGCAGCGCCAGTTCGGTCGGCATGCCGCGTTTTTCCAGCTCGGTGACCACGTAGAACAGGTAGCGCGAGGCGCGCGCGCCGGTGCGGGCCATGTGGTCGGGACGGGCGGCGTGCCAGGCCACGTGCTTCTGGACCAGTTCGTTGTTCAGGTCGGGGATGGCGTAGCCGGTGCGGATGCGGCCCCAGACGTCGGTCTCGCGGAACGCGTCCTCGTTGAGGACGACGCCCGGCGCCGGTTTGGCGGCGGCCTTGGGGGCGAGCAGCTCCGCGATCGGCAGCTTGGTGGCGGCGGGCGCGGTCAGCGGGGTGCCGGAGAGCGTGGCGGGCGCGCTATCGAGGGCCTGGCTGATTGCGGGCGCCAGCAGTAGCGCGGCCAGCATCGGAGAGTACTTGTAACGTGCTTGCATAGTGCTCCATTGTTGTCGACAGGTAACATCGGACGGACCATGAGTAATGGGGCAGTGTACGGAGGTTGTATGGCTGGGTCAAGAAAATTGTCGCCCCGATGACAGTTTGCCAATCTAAATATTATCAATGGAATCAACATCATGGCGCATTCCGGGCGCGCCGCCGCCGCATCCTCGGCGGCATGGCGCGCCGCGCCGGGAGTGCGTACAATGCGCCCTTGCCGTCCGATTCGCAGTGTTGAGATTAAGGAAAAACCGACATGAACAAGCCCGCCCCCGACCATGACGCGGTCGTCGCCGCCACCCGGAAATGGCTGGAAAAAGCCGTCATCGGCCTGAACCTGTGTCCCTTCGCCAAGGCGGTGCACATCAAGAACCAGATCCGCTACGTGGTGAGCGACGCCGTCACGCCCGAGGCGCTGCTGGAGACGCTGATGGACGAGATGCAGTTCCTGTCCGACGCCGACCCGGAAAAGGTCGACACCACCCTGATCATCCACCCGCAAGTGCTGAACGATTTCGAGGACTACAACGAGTTCCTGGACGTGGCCGACGCGGCGCTGGAGGACATGCGCCTGGACGGCGAGCTGCAGGTGGCCAGCTTCCACCCGGACTACCAGTTCGCCGACACCGGCAAGAACGACATCGAGAACTACACCAACCGCTCGCCGTACCCGACCCTGCACCTGCTGCGCGAGGAGAGCGTGGACCGCGCGGTGGCCGCCTTCCCGGAGGCGGAGGACATCTTCGAGAAGAACATCGAGACCATGGAAAAGCTGGGCCACGACGGCTGGGACCAGCTGGGCCTGCGGGCGGAGCCATGACGGCGTTGGAATTGAAGCGCATGCCGCGGGCGGTGCACGAGGCCGTGCGGCCGGTCGAACGGCCGGACACGCCCTGCGTGGCCGTGTGCTCGACCACCTTCGACGACATCTGCCGCGGTTGCGGCCGCACCTACATCGAGGTCGCGCACTGGGTGTCGATGACGGCCGAGCAGAAGGAGGCGGTGTGGGAACGCATCACGGCGCAGGGCTACCCGCGCCGCAACACGTGAGCCGGTTCCGGCCCCGGATCACCAGGTGCCGATGAAGTCCTTCTTGCCGATTTCCAGGCCGTTGTGGCGCAGGATGTCGTAGGCGGTGGTGGCGTGGAAGAAGAAATGCGGCAGCGCGTAGTGCAGCAGGTAGGTCTGGCCGACCCAGTGCTTGGTCTTCTCGCCGCTGCCGGTGACGATGGCGCGCTCCTCGGCGCCGCCGAAATCGGCCTCGTTCAGGCTGTCCAGGAAGGCCAGCGTCTTGACGACGCGGCCCTTCAGGTCGGCGAAGCTCTTTTCGGTGTCCTCGTAGGCCGGCACTTCCTGGCCGGCCAGGCGCGCGCCGGCGCCCTTGGCGAAATCGGTGGCGATCTGGATCTGGCGGACGAAGGGCAGCATGTCCGGGAACAGGCGGAATTGCAACAGCGCGGCCTGGTCGATTTTCTTGTCGGTGGCGTGGGCCTCGGCCTTGTCGAGGATGGCGTTCAGGCTGTTCAGGATCTGCTTGAACACGGGGATGGATGCGGTGTACACGGAGAAGGTCATGGCGGATTCCTGTTATAAAGAGTGGCGATGATAGCAAGCCCGCGCATTCCTTGCTGGCCCCATCGCGGCGCGGCCCGCGCGCGCCGCATTGTATTCTGATGACTTGGGCGCTTGTTTACGTGCATAATTGTTGCATAGTCCAAATTCCCACCTGTTGAGCCCTCCGAAAGCTGGTATCCGGTCCGTGCATGATTAGCAATTTATATAGAAGGTTGCGCTCCCGCCTGAGCGCGCTGTACGGCCTATCGATCTATGGCGCCCTGTTGCTGGTGGTGTTCGGCGGCCTGGTCATCCCGGCCATGATCGGCAGCTATCTGCTGATCGGCGTGCACGAGCAGCAGTCGGCGCGCATGGCGCTCAACGAGTCGCTGCAGCGCAACGCCGACATCCTCGCGCTGGGGATGCAGGAATCGCTCTGGAACATGAACGCCGAATCGGCCCATTCGCTGGTCGAATCGGTCATGCGCGACCGTTCCGTGCTGCAGGTGCAGGTGACCGGCCAGGCCGACACCCAGTTCATGCACGTGCAGTCGCCGCGCAAGGTGATCGGCAACCTGTTCCGCGCCGAGCGCGAGATCCTGGTGCGCGGCGAGCGCATCGGGCGCATCATGGTCGAGATGGACGACGCCCGCAGCCAGCAGGAGCTGCGCGAGAAGCAGCTGTCCTATGTGTTCGTGCTGGCCGCGCAGCTGACCGTGTCGCTGCTGTTGATCGTGCTGTTCCTGAACAAGCGCCTGATCAACCCGCTGCGCAAGCTGATGCGTTTTTCCGACCGCCTGTCGCACGGCGACTTCGAGACCCGGCTGGAGCCCACCGGCAGCGACGAGCTGGGCCGCCTGTCCGGCCAGCTGGAGCAGATGCGGGTGGCGATCAAGCACCTGTTCGAGGACATCGGCCAGCGCGAGGAGCGCTTCCGCACCATCGTCACGCAGGTGCCGGGCGCGGTGTTCCGCTTCCGCCCGGACGGCCCGATCGACTTCGTCAGCGACGCCATCGAGGAGATCTCCGGCTATCCGGCGGCGCAGTTCATGCGCGGCACCACCCACGCCTGGGCCAACCTGATCTGGCCGGACGACCGCCCGCTGCAGCGCCAGGCGGTGGCCCAGGCCATCGTCGACGGCAAGCCCTACGAGATCGAGTACCGCATCATCGACGCCCACGGCACCGAGCGCTGGGTGGCCGAGAACGGCCAGCCGCAGGTGCCCGAGGACGGCGTCAGCCAGCCCTGGGTGGACGGCATCATCTCCGACATCAGCCAGCGCAAGCACAACGAGATGCGCATCGAGGCGCTGCTGGCCGAGCAGGGCGCCATCCTGGACAACGTGATGTTCGGCGTGATGTTCGTGCGCAACCGCGGCATCGTCTCGGTCAACCGCCGCTGCGAGGAGCTGTTCGGCTACGAGCCGGGCGCCATGGTGGGCGAGTCCACCTCCATCGTGTTCCCCACCGAGACCGAGTTCCAGGTGGCCGGCGCGCGCCAGTACCCGACCCTCGCCGCCGGCGAGTACTTCAGCGAGGAGCGCCACTACCGGCGCCGCGACGGCACGCTGTTCTGGTGCCTGGTGTCCGGCTGCGCCATCGACCAGAACCGCGCCAACGAGGGCAGCATCTGGGTCTACGCTGACATCACCGCCCGCAAGGAGGCCGAGGAGAAGCTGCGCCTGTCGGCCACGGTGCTCGAGCACATCGCCGACGGCGTGATGGTGTTCGACGCGCACGGCACCATCGTCGCCGTCAATCCCGCCTTCACCCAGATCACCGGCTACACCGAGCCGGAGGCGGTGGGCCAGGACCGCACGCTGACGCGCTCCGGCCGCCACGACGACGCCTTCTACGAGTCGCTGTGGTCCGAGCTGGAGGCGTCCGGCTTCTGGCGCGGCGAGATCTGGAACCTGCGCAAGAACGGCGAGCTGTATCTGGAGTGGCTGACCATCAGCGCGGTGCGCGACACCAACGGCGCCACCACCCACTACGTGGGCGTGTTCAGCGACATCACGCTGGTCAAGGAGGCGCAGGAGAAGCTGGACCACCTGGCCCACCACGACCCGCTGACGGCGCTGCCGAACCGCCTGCTGTTCCACGACCGCCTGCACCACGCGCTGCAGCGCGCCACGCGCGAGCACGAGCAGCTGGCGCTGCTGTTCATCGACCTGGACCGCTTCAAGAACGTCAACGACACGCTGGGCCACCACATCGGCGACGAGCTGCTGAAACAGGTGGCGCGCGCGCTGCAGGACAAGCTGCGCGAGGGCGACACGCTGGCGCGCCTGGGCGGCGACGAGTTCATCGTGCTGCTGGAGAACGTGGACGGCCAGTACGGCGCCAGCCTGGTGGCCGAGAAGCTGGTGGCCATGTTCGAGCAGCCCTTCATGGTGGCCGGGCACGAGCTGTTCGTCACCTGCAGCGTGGGCATCAGCCTGTTCCCGGCCGACGCCCAGGACTTGAACATGTTGATCCGGAACGCCGACGTGGCCATGTACCAGGCCAAGGCGCGCGGCCGCAACGGCTACCGCTTCTACGCGCCGTCGATGACGGGCGAGGGCGTCGAGCGCCTGCGCCTGGAAACCTTCCTGCGCCGCTCGCTGGAGAAGGAGGAGATGTTCCTGAACTTCCAGCCGCAGGTGGAGATCGACACCGGCCGCCTGATCGGCGTCGAGGCGCTGGTGCGCTGGAACCATCCGGAACTGGGGCTGGTGCCGCCGATCCGCTTCATCCCGCTGGCCGAGGACACCGGCTTCATCAACCAGCTGGGGCAGTGGGTGCTGTCCGAGGCCTGCCGCCAGATGGTGCGCTGGCAGGACGCCGGGCTGCACGTGCCGAAGATGGCGGTCAACCTGTCGGCCAAACAGTTCGACCGCGGCAGCATCGTCAGCATGGTGGCCGACATCCTGCGCGAGACGGGGCTCGAGCCGCAGCGCCTGCAGCTGGAGGTGACCGAGTCCGTCATCATGAACACCGGCGACGCGCTGGCCTTCATCAACGACCTGCACTCGATCGGCGTGGGACTGGCGATCGACGACTTCGGCACCGGCTACTCGTCGCTGGCCTACCTGAAGCAGATGCCGGTGCAGACCCTGAAGATCGACCGTTCCTTCATCAAGGACATTTCCACCGACGCCAACGACGAGGCCATCGCCATCGCCATCATCCAGCTTGGCAAGAGCATGAATCTGTCGGTGATCGCGGAAGGGGTGGAGACCGAGGAGCAGGCCGCGTTCCTGCTGCGCCACGGCTGCAACCTGGCGCAGGGCTATTTCTACAGCAAACCGGTGATGCCGGCCGACCTGTTGGAACACTGGATGCCGATGCTGAAGCTGTCGTAACGCCGGGCCGCTCCACTGTTGACGCCGATTCGGGGTCAGACCCCAAGCGGCGTGAACAGTGGAGCCGCATCGGGGTTAGGCGCTCGTGTTCAGCAGGGCGCGCAGATTGCAGTCGCGCTGCCACTGGCGCCGCTCCTCGGAGCTGTTGGCCTGCCGCGCCAGTTCCTCCTCGCCCAGCTCCGCCTGCGCCAGCAGCAGCCGGTGCGCCACCAGCGGATCGGGCAGCATGGTGCCGAAGAAGGACACGTGCTCGTGCCGCTGTATCAGCAGGGTGGGGAAGTTCTCCACGTCGAGATCGCCGACGATGTCGGCATGGTCCTCGATATCGACCCACAGGAAGTATTTGTCGGGATGGCGCGCCGCCAGCTCCTCGAAGGTGGCGCGGTAGGTCGCGCAGGTGCCGCACCACGCCGCGCACAGGCAGGCGACGATCCAGCGGTCCTGCGCCAGGGCGGCCGTCACTTCGGCGCGGTTGTCGGAATGTAGGGTGGTGCTGTGCATGGCAGGTATTGTACCGCGCCGCCGCCGGGGCCGCCGCCGCCGGCCTCGCCGCCGCCGCCGGGGCCGCCGCCGCCGGGGCTGGGTTGAATGCCCATGGCGGGTTAAAATACGGCCTATGCCTACCATACTTGCAATTGAAACATCCTCCGAAATGGCCTCCTGCGCGCTGCTGCGCGGCGACCGCGTCGTCGCCCGCTCGTCCAACGGCGTGCGCACGCATTCCGCGTCGGTGCTGCCCATGATCCAGGAACTGCTGGCCGAAGCCGGCATCGCCCTGGCCGATTGCGACGCCATCGCCTACGGCTCCGGCCCCGGCTCGTTCACCGGCGTGCGCACCGCCTGCGGCATCGCCCAGGGACTGGGCTACGGCGCCAACCTGCCGCTGGTGCCCGTGGTGACGCTGGACGCGATGGCGCTGGCCTGCCACCAGCGCCACGGCGCCGCCGACATCCTGGCGGTGCTGGACGCGCGCATGGGCGAGGTGTACTGGGCGCAGTACCGCTACGAGGACGGCCTGCGGGCCGTGCTGCCGGCGGCGCTGACGGCGCCGGCGGGCGTGGCCCCCCAGGGAGCGGTGACAGCCTGCGGCAACGGCTTCGCGGCGTACGCCGAGGCCTTCGCCGGCCAGCCTTTCGCGGCCGGTGCGCACGCCGACGTGATGCCGCACGCGGAGCAGATCGCGCAACTGGCGCGCATCGCGTTCGCGGCCGGCGTCTCGGTGAAGGCCGCCGACGCCCAGCCGCTCTACCTGCGCAACAAGATCGCCTACACCAGCGCCGAGCGCGGCGTCATGAACCGGGCGGCCGCGGCGGCGAAGGCGGCGGCATGAAGCCAGTGTGGGACCTGGCGCGGCTGAACTACGAGCCGATGCAGCCGCGCGACGTGGACGAGGTGCTGGCGCTGGAGCAGAGCGTCTATCCGTATCCGTGGAGCCGGGCCAATTTCGTCGACTCGCTGGCCAGCGGTTACCAGGCCTGGGTGCTGCGCGACCACGACATGAAACTGCTGGGCTATTTCCTCGTCATGCAGGTGGTGGACGAGGCGCACCTGCTGAACGTGGCGGTGTCCGCCGAGCGGCAGGGGCAGGGCCTGGGACGCTTCCTGCTGAACCAGTCGGTGGCCTGCTCGCGCGGGCTGGGGCTGGAAGCCATGCTGCTCGAGGTGCGTCCCTCCAACACGCGCGCGCTGGAGATCTATCAGCGCTACGGCTTCAAGCAGATCGGCCGCCGCAAGGCCTACTACCCGGCCGCGAACCAGCAACGTGAGGACGCCATCGTGATGCGTATCGCCCTATGAGCCGCAGCGCCGTATTCCTGGACGAGATGGGCATCGGCCCGCAATGGCGCTTGCGGAACGCCGCGCCGGCCATGTTCGACGAGGATGCCGAGGCGGACGGGTTGGACGCCGACGCCATCGTGTACGCGGGCGAAGCGGCCGGTGCGCCAGCCGCCGAGGCGGTAGCCGCCGCGCCGAAGGCCGCGGCGACCGCCCCCGCCGCGCTTGCAAACGAGCTTGCACCCGTCGCCGCGTCGCCTGCGAGGACGCCATCCGCCGGCCAGCCGCCGGCCGCCGCGAACGCTGACGAGGATTCGACTGCCTGGTTCGACGAGGCGCCCGCCGTCCCGCCGCCCGCCGCCGGTGCGCGCCCACAGGCGGCCGCCCAGGCGCCAGGCGCCCCTCAACGCCCGCCGGCCGGCATGTCGGCGCCCGCGGCGCCGGCCCAGCAACGCGCGGCCGCCCAGCCACCCGCCGCGCGTCCGCCCGCCGCCCACCCGGCCGCCGACGGCATTGGCGACGAATCGACCGCCTGGTTCGACGACGTGCCCGCCGGCATGGTCCCTGTGGCTCGCGCCGCACCGCCGGCGCCGTTCGACGACAACGCCGTGCGCGGCCCCGTGTCTGCCGAAGCCATCGCCAACATGGACTGGTCCGCCCTGCGGGCCGCCGTGCAAACCTGCACCCGCTGCGAGCTGTGCGAAACCCGCAAGGCCGCCGTCCCCGGACGCGGCGACGCGCACGCGCAATGGCTGGTGCTGGCCACCGCCCCGAACGAGGAGGACGAATCGCAGCAGCGTCCCGTCAGCGCCGAACCCGGCCAGCTGCTGGACAACATGCTGAAGGCCATCTCCCTCGCGCCCGAGGAGGACGCCTACGTCACCACGCTGGTGAAATGCCGCCCGCCGGCCGACCGCCCGCCCAATCCGGACGAGCTGTCCTCCTGCCGCCCCTATCTGCAACGCGAACTGGAACTGGCCGGCACCCGCGCCATCCTCACACTGGGCCACACCGCCGGCAAGGGCCTGCTGGGCGCCGCCGCGCGCGGCAAGGTGCTGCGCCACGACGGCATTCCCACCGTCGCCACCTACCACCCGGCCGACCTGCTGCGCAAGCCGGAAGACAAGGCTCGGGCGTGGGCCGACCTGTGCCTGGCGAAGGCCGCCCATGCCGGACGCGCTTGACAGCGGGTACACCTTCCAGGCGCGCTTCGAGCGCCATTGGAGCCATCTGACGCGCCCCCATGTGCGCGCCCTGGCCTGGCTGCTGGAGGCGCCGGACCTGCTGGACCCGGTCTCGCCGCACTGGCACGGCCGCGTCGCCACCCTCGGCCCGGTGTCGGATGCGACCCGCGCCTGGCTGGCGGCGCTGGAGCGCGATCCCGCGCCGCTGGACGCCGCCCTGGGCGGCCGCGTCTATTCCCGTCTCGGCCTGTACGCGGAAAAGCTGATGGCCTTCTATTTCGATCAGCACGGCATGCTGGCCGCCCACGGCCTGCAGGTGCGCGCCAACCGCAACGACACCGTCGGCGAGTTCGACTTTCTGCTGCGCGAAGGCGGCCTGCTGCTGCACTACGAGTTCGCCACCAAGTTCTACCTGCTGGACAACCTGGCCGACGCCGCCGGCTTCAATCATCTGGTCGGCCCCAACCTGGCCGACACGCTGGGCCTCAAGATACGCAAGACCTTCGCCCGCCAGCTGGAACTGGCCAACCATCCCGCCGCCCAGGCTGTCCTGCCTGGGCCGGTGGACAAGGCGCAGGCGCTGGTCAAGGGCTGGCTGTTTCATCCGCCCGGCGAGGCGCGCGCGCTGGACGGCATCTCGGCCGATCATTGCCGGGGCTACTGGACCACGCTGGGTGAATTCGCCGCCGCGCACGCCGACGCCACCGCCGGGAACGCCGCCGGCCCGCGCTATGTGGTGATGCCGCGCCTGCAATGGCTGGCGCCGCTGAAAGTGCGCCTGGCCGCGCCAGGGGACGCGCCAGCGTTGCCCGGCACCATACTGCCCGTCGAGCGGGCCGCCGCGCTGGACGCGGAAACGCTGGCGCTGGCCGTGCTGGCGCGGTTCGAACTGGAGGCGTCGCCGGTGATGGCGGCGACGGTCAGGGAGGAGGGCGGCTGGCTGATTGAAACGGGGCGCGGCTTCATCACCCCGGACGACTGGCGCGAACGCGCCGCCGCGCGCCGCGCGAAGGGCGCGCTGCCGCTTTAGTTCAGTGTTTGGCTTCGCCGATCAGCGACATCGAATCCTGCTGGCGCTGGTTGGCCGCGTGCAGGCGCATGATAAAGAACATCACCCCCGCCATGAACAGGCCGAACAGGATGATGATGGCGTCCAGTCCCAGGTGCAGCCGTATCATCAGCGAATACATCGCCAGCATGACCAGGATGGACAGGTTCTCGTTGAAGTTCTGCACCGCGATCGAATGGCCGGCGCTCATCAGCACGTGGCCGCGGTGCTGCAGCAGCGCGTTCATCGGCACCACGAAGTAGCCCGCGATCGCGCCGATCACCACCAGCAGCGGGTAGGCGACATAGCTGGAATGCACCAGCGTCATGCCCATCACGATCATGCCCATGAGGATGCCCAGCGGAATCACGCTCAGCGACTTGCGCAGCGTGACGTAGCGGGCCGACAGCACCGCGCCGATGGCCATGCCGATGGCCACCATGCCCACCAGGCTGGTGGCCTGGTCATAGCGCATGTTCAGCGCCTTCTGCGCCCACTCCAGCACGATCAGCTGCAAGGTGGCGCCCGCGCCCCAGAACAGCGTGGTCACGGCCAGCGAGATCTGGCCCAGCTTGTCGCGCCACAGCAGCGTGAAGCAGTTGGAGAAGTCGGCGATCAGCTTGATCGGATTGCGTTCCTGGTGCGGATAGACGCAGCCGGTGTCCGGGATGCGCAGGTTGAAGACGGCGGCCAGCACATAGGTCGCGCCCAGCACGCACAGGGCCGCCTCGGTGGTGGTGTCGATGCCGGTCTCGACCATCGGCACGTCGATGCCGAGCAGGAAGCTGGAGAACTTGCCGGTGACCAGCGCGCCGCCCAGCACCGTGCCCAGGATGATGGAGGTGACGGTCAGGCCCTCGATCCAGCCGTTGGCGGCCACCAGCTTTTCAGCCGGCAACAGCTCGGTCAGGATGCCGTATTTGGCGGGCGAATACACGGCCGCGCCGAAGCCGACGATGGCGTAGGCCAGCAGTGGATGCACATGGAAGAAGATCATCGCGCAGCCCAGGATCTTGATCATGTTGGCGATGAACATGACCTTGCCTTTGGGCAGGGAATCCGAGAACGCACCGACAAAAGCGGCCAACAGCACGTAAAACAGCACAAAAGACAGTTTCAGCAATGGCGTCAGCCACGCCGGGGATTTCATGGAAATCAGCAGGTCGATCGCGACGAATAGCAGCGCATTGTCAGCAAGCGACGAAAAAAACTGCGCTGCCATGATGGTATAGAAACCACGATTCATTCTGGAAGACCTGAAAACTTATCTCGGCTTGCTTTATACCATAAATGGATGAATACCAGCTAGAAACGGGGCTTATGACTCGTGTGGCCGCCGGCGCCATAAATACCCCAGGGGTATTTAATAAATAACCCTGGGGTATTTGAATTGACTGTATATAATTACAGTATTCTTGCCATGTGGCCTGCGGCGCGGGGCCGTCTTCGGCGGCGCGCCATCCGGTAGAATACGCGCTTCCCATCACCTTTCAGATATCAACATGCCACGGCCGATAGTCGCAACCATCCATATAGAATCGATCCAACACAATCTGGCCCGCGCCCGCGCTTGCGCGCCGGCGTCGAAGGTGTGGGGCGTGTTGAAGGCGAATGGCTACGGCCACGGCCTGGAGCGCGCCATGCGGGGGCTGGCCGGCGCGGACGGCCTGGCCCTGATCGAACCGGACAACGCGGTGCGCCTGCGCGAGCTGGGCTGGACCAAGCCCGTGCTGCTGCTGGAGGGCTGGTTCGATCCGGCCGACCTGGACATGATGGCGCTGCACGATGTCAACGGCGCGCTGCACTGCGCGGCGCAGCTGGAGATGCTGGAGGCGGCGAAATTGTCCCGCCCCGTCAACGTGCACCTGAAAATGAACACCGGCATGAACCGCCTCGGCTTCAAGCCCGAGGAATTCGCCGCCGTCCACGCGCGCCTGCGCGCGCTGCCGCACGTGGGCGAGATCACCCTGATGACCCACTTCGCCAACGCCGACGAGGCGGCCCATCCGCGCGTCTCCATCCGCGAACAGATCCGCCGCTTCCAGGCCGGTTCGCAGGGCCTGCCGGGTCCGCGCAGCCTGTCCAACTCGGCCGGCATCTTCCAGATGCCGGAACTGGGCGGCGAGCTGGTGAGCGACTGGATACGGCCCGGCATCATGCTGTACGGCGGCACGCCGGGTGGCAAGAGCGCGGCGGAACTGGGCCTGCGCCCGGCCATGACCCTGGAAAGCGAACTGATCTCCGTGCAGCGCATAGACGCCGGCGACTGCGTGGGCTACGGCAGCCGCTTCCAGGCCGACGGCCCGATGACCATCGGCGTGGTTGCTTGCGGCTATGCCGACGGCTACCCGCGCCACGCGCCGCAGGACACGCCGGTGCTGGTGGATGGCGTGCGCACCCGCATCGTCGGCCGCGTGTCCATGGACATGCTGACGGTGGACCTGACGCCGGTGCCCGACGCGCGCGTCGGCGGCAGGGTGGTGCTGTGGGGCGAGGGCATGCCCATCGACGAGGTGGCGGAGGCTTCCGGCACCATCGGCTACGAGTTGATGTGTGCCCTGGCCCCGCGCGTGCGGGTGCGGGAAAGTTAAAGGCGGAAAGCCAGGAAAGGCAGCAATGGCCAAGGCCAAGACCAATTACACGTGCACCGAATGCGGCGGCACCAGCAGCAAGTGGACCGGCCAGTGCGCCGCCTGCCAGCAGTGGAACACGATGGTGGAAACCATCGTCGAGACGGCCGGCGGCAACAACCGCTATTCCAATCCGCAGCACCAGGCATTGGCGCAGACCGCGCCCGTGCTGTCGCTGCAGGACATCGAGGCGCTGGACGTGCCGCGCTTCCCCACCGGCATCGAGGAGTTCGACCGCGTGCTGGGCGGCGGCCTGGTGGCGGGCGGCGTGGTGCTGATCGGCGGCGACCCCGGCATCGGCAAATCGACGTTGCTGCTGCAGGCGCTGGCCCACATGTCGCACCTCAAGAGCGTGCTGTATGTCAGCGGCGAGGAGTCCGGCGCCCAGATCGCGCTGCGCGCCAAGCGCCTGGCCATCGACGCGCGCGACCTCAAGCTGCAGGCCGAGATCCAGCTGGAAAAGGTGCTGGCCACGCTGGCCGACCTGAAGCCGCAGGTGGCGGTGATCGACTCGATCCAGACCATGTATTCGGACGCGCTCAGCTCGGCCCCCGGCTCGGTGGCCCAGGTGCGCGAATGCGCGGCCCAGCTGACCCGCTGCGCCAAGCAGACCGGCATCACCATCATCCTGGTCGGCCACGTGACGAAGGAGGGCGCGCTGGCCGGTCCTCGGGTGCTGGAGCACATCGTCGACACCGTGCTGTACTTCGAGGGTGACAACCACTCCAGCTTCCGGCTGGTGCGCGCCATCAAGAACCGCTTCGGCGCCGTCAACGAGCTGGGCGTCTTCGCGATGACGGAAAAGGGCCTGAAAGGGGTGTCCAACCCCTCCGCGCTGTTCCTGTCGCAGCACGACAACCAGGTGCCCGGCTCCTGCGTGATGGTGACGCAGGAGGGCACCCGCCCGCTGCTGGTGGAGATCCAGGCGCTGGTGGACGCCAGCCACCTGCCCAACGCGCGCCGGCTGTCGGTGGGCCTGGAGCAGAACCGCCTGGCCATGCTGCTGGCGGTGCTGCACCGCCACGCCGGCATCGCCGCCTTCGACCAGGACGTGTTCATCAACGCCGTGGGCGGCGTCAAGATCACCGAGCCGGCGGCCGACCTGGCCGTGCTGCTGGCGATCAACTCGTCGATGCGCAACAAGGCGCTGCCGGCCGGTTTCGTGGTGTTCGGCGAGGTGGGCCTGGCCGGCGAGATCCGTCCCGCGCCGCGCGGCCAGGAGCGCCTGCGCGAGGCGGCCAAGCTGGGCTTTTCGATCGCCATGATCCCCAAGGCCAACGCGCCCAAGCAGGCCATCGAGGGCATGAAGATCGTCGCGGTGGAGCGCATCGACGACGCGTTCACCAAGTTGCGCGAACTGCAGTAAACAACGGGTCGATGACGTGTCGCATGGCAACTTCGCTCCTGCAGCGAATGTGAAGGCGAAGTACAATATATGGCTGTGTAGGGCGCGCATTGCGACGCGCTCTTGCTAGATAACGCTATCAAGTTAATAGGATCAAGAGTGCTAGTAGATCAAAGGCAAACCAACCGCAAGATATTGCGCGCGCGGGCAATGGTGGTGCTCGATGGCGCCACCCCGGCGCCGGCCCGCACCATCGACATCTGTTCCACCGGTATTTCGCTGACGATGGGTCACATGGTGCCCACCGGCCAGACGGGCCAGGTCTCGTTCGAGATGCTGGTCGACGGCAAACCGATGATCATCACCTCCCGCTCGAAAGTGACGTATTGCATCTTCAGCGGCGACGACGTGAAAGTCGGCTTCCAGTTCATCAATCCGGAACCCGCCGCCCTGGCCGCCATTGCGAAATTCATGCGCTGAGCGGCAAACACGTTAATATGTTCTCTATATATTAGCGAGGTGGCGCGATGGCGAATACCAGTGTGGGCAATTACGGCAATCTCGGCGCGTACGGCGCTTCCGGCGCGCAGGCCACCACCACGCCCTCCGCCTCCGTGCTGGCCAAGGTCGAGCGCACGCTGGCGGGGCAGACCGGCGGCGTCGCCCGGCTGAACGAGAGCCTGGCGCGCGACCAGACCAGGCTCTCCGGCCTGGGCCAGTTGCAAAGCGCCTTGACGGGTTTCCAGTCCATCGCCGAACGCCTGGCCGGCGCCGGGATCGGCACTTCCGCCAGTTCCTCCGCCCAGTCCGTGCTGACCGCGGCGGCGGGCGGCGGCGCCAAGCCGGGCAGTTACGCGGTGGAGGTGAAGCAGTTGGCCCAGGGCCAGGTGCTGGACAGCGACGCGCTGAAAACCGCCACCGGCAAGATCGGCACCGGCGCCACCGCCACCATCAAGGTTGAATTCGGCACCGCCGGCGCCGGCGGCTTCACGCCCGGCAAGGAGTCCGCCAAGACCATCACCATCGACGCCAGGAACAATACGCTGGACGGTATCGCGTCCGCGTTCAAGGCGGCCGGCATCGACGCCAGCGTGGTCAAGAGCGGCGACGGCTACGCCTTGCGGCTCAAGGGCGCCAGTGGCGAGGCCGGCGGCATGCGCGTCAGCGTCGGCGGCGACGCGGCCGTCAAGAACCTGCTTAGCTACAACCCGGCGGCCAAACAAAACAGCGGCCTCACGCAGTCCGTCGCCGCGCAGGACGCCGTGGCCGTCGTGGCGGGCAAGGAAGTCAAGAGCGCGGGCAACACGCTGAAGGACGCGATCGAGGGCGCGACGCTGACGTTGACGGGGACCGGCAAGGCCGATGTCGCCGTGACGCAGGACAGCGGCCAGATCGCGCAAAACGTCGCCGCCTTCGTCAACGCCTACAACGACTTGAACGGCAAGCTGGCGGCGCTGCAAAAGGGCGAGCTGAAATCGGACCAGGCGCTGGGGCAGGTGAGCCGGGAAGTGGCCGCGCTGCTGCGCACCGGCGGCGTGTCGCCGTCGGCCCTGGCCGCAGTCGGCGTCAGCGCCGACGGCGCCGGCAAGCTGCAGCTGGACGACAAGAAGCTGAAGGCCGCCGTCGCGGCCGACCCGGAGGCCGTCTCCAGGCTGTTCACCAACGACGGCAAGGGCCTGGCCGACCAGTTCGACGCGAAAATCGACGCGCTGACGGGCAAGAGCGGCGCCATCACGCGCGAAACGCAGCGGATCGGCAAGGACATCACCGCGCTCACCGCGAAGAAGGCCGAACTGGCCAAGGCGCTGACCAGCCAGGCCAACGTGCTGGTGAAGTATTACACGCAGCAGGAGCAGGCCGACGCCGGCGGCGCCTTGCCGGGCTACACCGGGCCGCGCTCGCTGTTCGATTTCATGGCCTGAGCGTGGCGGCGGCGGCCCGGCCGCTTTCCCATCCCTTGCATTCGATGGCACAATGCCGGATCATTTCGCGGTTTGCGTATCTATCTTTCACTGGATTTCACTGGAGGCGGGAATTATGGCGGGGAAGCGTTGGGGTAATCGGTTGGGACTGTTGGCTGTCGCCGTGGCGGCGGCGTTCGCGGGCCAGGCACAGGCGCAGGAAGAGAAGGTCCTCAATATCTACAACTGGTCGGATTACATCGCCGACGACACCATCAAGAACTTCGAGAAGGAAACCGGCATCAAGGTCCGCTACGACGTTTTCGACAACAACGAGATCCTCAACTCCAAGCTGGTCGCCGGCAAATCGGGCTACGACATCGTGGTGCCGACCGCGGCCTGGGCCAAGCTGCAAATCGACGGCAAGCTGCTGCGCAAGCTGGACAAGTCCAAGCTGGGCAACCTGTCCAACCTGGACCCGCAGATCCAGGCCAAGCTGGCCAAGATCGACCCGAACAACGAATATCTGGTCGACTGGCTGTGGGGCTACACCACGGTCGGCATCAACACCGCCAAGGTCAAGAAGGCGCTGGGCGACCTGCCGATGCCGGACAACGCCTGGGACCTGGTGTTCAACCCGAAATACGCGGCCAAGCTGAAGTCCTGCGGCGTGTCCTTCCTCGATTCGCCGTCCGAGGTGCTGCCGGCCGCGCTGATCTACGCCGGCAAGCCGGCCTATTCGGCCAGCGCCGCCGACTACGCAGAGGCGGGCAAGGTGCTCTCCGCGATCCGTCCCTACGTGACGTTGTTCAGCTCGTCCGGCTACATCAACGACATGGCCAACGGCGCCATCTGCGTGGCGCTGGGCTGGTCCGGCGACATCAACATCGCCCGCCAGCGCGCCATCGACGCCAAGAACGGCAACGACATCCAGGTGCTGGTGCCGAAGACCTCGGCCGCGCTGGTGTTCGACACCATGGCGATCCCGGCCGACGCGCCGCACCCGAACAACGCCCACCTGTTCATCAACTACATCATGCGGCCGCAGGTGCACGCCAGCCTGACCAACAAGGTGTTCTACGCCAACCCGAACGCGGCCGGCGTGAAATTCGTGCGCAAGGATATCGCGGAGAACAAGACGGTGTTCCTGCCGGCGGCCGACATGCAGCGCATGGCCGCGCCGGAGGCGGTGCCGGCCGACATCCGCCGGACGATCACGCGCGCCTTCACCAAGTTCAAGACGGGCATGTAGGGTAATAAAAGTAAAGGCGCCGGCGGCTGCACCTGGATGGTGGGCCGCGGGCGCCTGGCTTCGGCGAAGCTTGGTGCTATTCGTGATAGCGGTCGGTCAGCTTGTTGTGACTCCCACGGCTTTCCTGGACAATCTCGAAGGCGATCAAACCGATCATGCAGCCAAAAATACCAATGGTGAGCAGGGTAATCATGATGTCTCCACCATCTCGCGACGGCGCTCCCTAGAGTTGATACAACTAAACTTTAGCAGAAGCGTTTCGCTTTGCAAGCTGAAGCCACCGGCGGTGTTGCGCAAAGCGCGCTTATTTGGCAACCGTCACTTCACCACCATGTCGGACCCCATCACCGCCTTCAGGTAAAGGCTGTCCGGGTCGCCCGGCTCGCGCTGCGAGAACCACCACGCGCTGGCCTTGCGGATGTCCCATTCCCCGTCCTCGCCCGTCATCAGCAGCGCCGCCGCCTGGCCCAGCGTGGGCTGGTGGCCGACGATCAGCACGGTTTCCTTGGCCGCCGGCCAGTTGGCCGCCTTCAGCACGTCGACCGGATCGGCGCCGGGCGCCAGGTCGGGGTGGATCTTGTATTTGCGGCCCAGGCCCTCGGCCGTCTGCAGGGTGCGCACGGCGGGGCTGGCGAGGACGCGGCAATTGTCCGGCAGCTGGGAATCCAGCCACTGGCCCATGCGCCGCGCCTGCTTCTGGCCCTTGGCGGTGAGCGCGCGTTCCATGTCCGACTGGCCGGGGCCGGCTTCCTCCGCCTCGGCGTGACGCCACAGGATCAAGTCCATTTTCTTCCCCTTAGATTAGGCCTTCGCGTGCTGGTTTATTGGCCGCCATCCCCATCCGGCGTTCCCAAGGTGTGCATCAGGTAGTGCTGCGCGCTGAACACCGCCTGCTTGCCGCGCGGCCTGCGGCGCTGGTAGTGGCCGGTCGGTTCCAGTTCCCAGGCGTTGCTGTTGTCCTTCAAATACGGATTCAAGCCCTCGGCGATCACGCGCCGTTTCAATACGCGGTCCAGCACCGGGAACGCGACCTCGATGCGGCGGAACAGGTTGCGGCTCATCCAGTCCGCGCTGGCCAGGTACACGTCGTGCGCCAGGTCGTTGCGGAAGTAATAGATCCGGCTGTGCTCCAGGAAGCGGCCGATGATGGAGCGCACGCGGATGTTCTCCGACAGGCCCGGCACGCCGGGCTTGAGCGTGCATGCGCCGCGCACGATCACATCGATCTTCACGCCATCCTTGGACGCCGCGTACAGCGCCCGTATCACCGACTCATCCACCAACGCGTTCATTTTAGCGATAATCCGGCCGGGACGCCCCGCGCGCGCGATTTTCGCCTCGTTGCGGATCGCCTTGATGATCTCGTTTTGCAGCGCGAGCGGCGCCAGCCACAGGTGCGTCAGCTTTTGCGGCTTGGCCAGGCTGGTCAGGTGCATGAACACCTCGTTGACCTCGTTGCCGATCTCGGGGTGGCTGGTGAGCAGGCCGAAGTCCGTATACAGCTTGGTGGTGGTGGGGTGGTAGTTGCCGGTGCCGAGGTGGGCGTAGTAGCGCAGGCCGGTGTCCTCGCGCCGTATCACCAGCGCCACCTTGGCGTGCGTCTTCAGGCCCACCACGCCGTACACCACCTGGGCGCCGGCCTGTTCCAGCTTGTCGGCCCAGTTGATGTTGGCCTCCTCGTCGAAGCGCGCCATCAGCTCCACGATCACCGTGACCTCCTTGCCGCCGCGCGCCGCCACGATCAGCGACTCCATCAGGTCCGAATTCATGCCGGTGCGGTAGATGGTCTGCTTGATGGCCACCACGTGCGGGTCCAGCGCCGCCGCGCGCACGAAGTCGATCACGGTCTGGAACGACTGGTAGGGGTGGTGCAGCAGGATGTCGTGCTGGCGCAGCGTGGCGAAGATGTCGGCGTTGGCCACCTTGTAGGCCTGGCCGGGGTAGTAGGGCGGGAAGCGCAGTTCCGGGTGCTGCACATGGTTGATGATTTCCGTCAGCCGCACCATGTTGACCGGGCCGTCCACGCGGTACAGGCGGCTGTTGTCCAGGCTGAACTGGTCCAGCAGGAACTGCGACAGTTCCGGCGGGCAGTTCTTGGCCACCTCCAGCCGCACCGAGGTGCCGAACTGGCGGCCCTGCAGCTCGCCCTTGAGCGCCTGGCGCAGGTTTTTCACCTCGTCCTCGTCCACCCACAGGTCGGAGTCGCGCGTGACGCGGAACTGCGAGTAGGCCGTCACGTCGCGGCCGGCGAACAGGTCGCCGATGTGGGCGTGGATGATGGAGGAGAGCAGGCAGAAGGAGTCGCCGCCCTGGTCCGACAGCTCGCCGGGCAGGCGTATCACGCGCGGCAGCACCCGCGGCGCCTTGACGATGGCGATCGCCGTGCCGCGCCCGAACGCGTCCTTGCCGCTCAGCTGCACGATGAAGTTCAAGCTCTTGTTGACCACCTGGGGGAAGGGGTGGGCCGGGTCCAGCCCGATCGGCGTCAGCAGCGGGCGCACCTCGCGCTCGAAATAGTCCTTGACCCAGGCGCGCTGCGCGTCGTTGCGCTGGTTGTGGCGCAGCAAATGAACGCCGGCCTCCTGCAATTGCGGTAATACTTCGGCATTCAGGATGTCATATTGCTGTTTGACCAGTTCATGACATTCGTCGCAGATGCGGCGCAGGTTGGCCGTCAGGGCGGGGTGCTCGGCGGGCGCGCCGTCCACGCTGGCCGCGGCCAGCAGGCTGGCGACCCGGACCTCGAAGAACTCGTCCAGGTTGCTGCTGACGATGCACAGGTAGCGCAGTCTTTCCAGCAGCGGCACCGAGGCGTCCTCGGCCTGCGCCAGCACGCGGCGGTTGAACGCCAGTTGCGACAGTTCTCGGTCCAGGAAAATGCCATGCTTGTTCGTTTCCGCGCGTAAATCAGGCTTCATGATGTTGTCTGTCTTTATATCTTTGCAGATGGTTAATTCTAGCCCGGTTTTGTCGTTCCCGAGTGTAACTGTCGAATGTGACGACTTTGTGACATTCCCATGACAGCGTCCTTTGTGACCTTGTCATATTCGGCGCCGCCGGCGGCCCGCTTCCCTATGGGGAGGGGCGTGACATTAATTTCTGGCAATGTCATAAAGCTGTCATATTGGCTCGGTAGACTGCGCAGCATCAAACCGTTACAACCGTCACAACCCCTAAGGACATTGATATGCGTATGAAACAGTTGTTCGCCTCCCTGGTCATCGGCGCGACCGCCTCCGTGGCCTTCTCCAGCGCCTCCGCGGCCGACATGACCGGCGCCGGCGCAACGTTCCCCTACCCGATCTACGCCAAATGGGCGGAGTCGTACAAGGCGGCGACCGGCAACGGCCTGAACTACCAGTCCGTGGGTTCCGGCGCCGGCGTCAAGCAGATCAAGGCCAAGACCGTCGATTTCGGCGCCACCGACAGCCCGCTGAAAGGCGAGGAGCTGGACGCGGAAGGCCTGACCCAGTTCCCGGCCATCATGGGCGGCGTGGTGCCCGTGGTCAACCTGGACGGCGTCGCGCCAGGCGCCCTGAAACTGACCGGTTCCGTGATCGGCGACATCTTCCTGGGCAAGATCACCAAGTGGAACGCGCCCGAGATCGTGGCCTTGAACGGCGGCCTGAAGCTGCCGGCCGACGAGATCACCGTGGTGCACCGCGCCGACGGCTCCGGCACCTCCTTCCTGTGGACCGACTACCTGTCGAAAACCAACCCCGAATTCAAGACCAAGGTCGGCGCCGGCACCGCCGTGAAGTGGGTGGTGGGCGTGGGCGGCAAGGGCAACGAGGGCGTGGCCGCCAACGTGCAGCGCATCAAGGGCGCGATCGGCTACGTGGAATGGGCCTACGCCAAGAAGAACAAGATCGCGCACGCCCAGCTGAAGAACAAGGACGGCCAGTTCGTGCAGCCGGACGACGACAACTTCAAGGCCGCCGCCGCCAACGCGGAATGGACCAAGACCCCGGGCTTCGGCGTGGTGCTGACCGACCAGGCCGGTAAAACCTCCTGGCCGATCACCGGCGTGTCCTTCATCCTGATGCACAAGACCCAGGCCGACGCCGCCAAGGGCAAGGAAGTGGTCAAGTTCTTCGACTGGGCCTTCAAGAACGGTGGCGCCGCCGCCGCCGAGCTGGACTACGTGCCGCTGCCGGCCAGCGTCGTCAAGCTGGTGCAGGAATCGTGGAAAGCCAACCTGAAGGACGCTTCGGGCAAGGCCGTCTACTAATCGCTCTCCCTCTCGGCCCCGGCCGAGAGGGTTAGCCGGGCACGCTGTGGCGGAACCTCCGCGGCGGCCTTCCCGGCTAGCCCTACATCGAGAACAAGACTACCATGAGCGCTGATATCACCTCCCCGCCGATCGCCCTGTCGGAGCCTTCCATGTCCGAAGTGTCGCATACCGCCATGCTCAGCACGATGCGCAAGCAGCGCATCCAGGATTTCATCTTCCACAAGGTCACCATGGCGTTCGCGCTGTCGGTGCTGCTGGTGCTGGTGGGCATCATCATCTCGCTGGTGCTGGGCGCCGCGCCCGCCTTCCAGGCGTTCGGCCCGGCCTTCATCACCACCGTCGAATGGGACCCGGTCAACGACCAGTACGGCGCGCTGATCGCCATCGTCGGCACCCTGGCCACCTCCGGCATCGCGCTGCTGATCGCCTTTCCGGTCAGCTTCGGCATCGCCCTGTTCCTGACCGAGATCTGCCCGGTCTGGCTGAAGCGTCCGCTCGGCACCGCCGTCGAACTGCTGGCCGGCGTGCCCTCCATCATCTACGGCATGTGGGGCCTGTTCGTGTTCGCGCCGCTGTTCGCCGACCACGTGCAGCCGCTGCTCAAGGCCACGCTGGGCCAGCTGCCCGTCATCGGCGCCGTCTTCAGCGGCCCCACCATGGGCATCGGCATCCTGACCGCCGCCCTGATCCTGGCCGTCATGATCATCCCCTTCATCTCCTCGGTGATGCGCGATGTGTTCGAGATCGTGCCGGCCGTGCTGAAGGAATCGGCCTACGGCCTGGGCTGCACCCGCTGGGAGGTGGTGCGCAAGATCGTGCTGCCCTACACCAAGAACGGCGTGGTGGGCGGCGTCATGCTGGGCCTGGGCCGCGCGCTGGGCGAAACCATGGCCGTGACCTTCGTGATCGGCAACGCCAACAAGCTGTCGTGGTCGCTGTTCGCCGCCGGCAACAGCATCGCCTCCACCCTGGCCAACGAGTTCGCCGAGGCCGAATCGACGCTGCACGTGTCGTCGCTGTACGCGCTGGCGCTGATCCTGTTCGCCATCACCCTGATCGTTTTGTCCGCCGCCAAGCTGATGCTGGCCGGCATGTCCCGCAAGGAAGGCGTGAAATGAGTACCCCCGCTATGACTCCCGCAATGAATCCCGTCTACCGCAAGCGCCTGTTCGTGCACCGCGTCGGCATCGCGCTGTCCGTCGCCGCCATGTCGGTCGGCCTCATCGTGCTGCTGTGGATCCTGGCCACGCTGTTGATCAACGGCTTCTCCGCGCTGACCTGGGACATGTTCAGCAAGACCACCCCGGCCCCCGGCAGCGAGGGCGGCGGCCTGATGAACGCCATCGCCGGCAGCCTGATGATGGTGGGCCTGGCCACGCTGATCTCGACGCCGATCGGCATCCTGGCCGGCATCTACCTGGCCGAGTACGGCGAGGAGAACAAGGTGGCCCAGGTGACCCGCTTCGTCACCGACATCATGCTGTCGGCGCCGTCCATCGTGATCGGCCTGTTCGTCTACGCGCTGTACGTGGCCCACGTGAAGCACTTCTCGGGCTACGCCGGCTCGATCGCGCTGTCGCTGATCGCCGTGCCGGTGGTGGTGCGTACCACCGACAACATGCTGCGCCTGGTGCCCAACAGCCTGCTGGAGGCCGCGTTCGCGCTGGGCGCGCCGCGCTGGAAGGTGGCCATGATGGTGCGCCTGCGCGCCGTCAAGGCCGGCGTCGTCACCGGCGTGCTGCTGGCCGTGGCCCGCATCTCCGGCGAGACCGCGCCGCTGCTGTTCACCGCCCTGAACAACCAGTTCTTCAGCGCCGACATGAACCAGCCGCTGGCCAACCTGCCGGTGGTGATCTACCAGTTCGCGATGAGCCCCTACGACAACTGGCGCTCGCTGGCCTGGGGCGGCGCGCTGCTGGTCACCTTCAGCGTGCTGGGCCTGAACATCCTGTCGCGCACCCTGTTCTCCCAGAAGGCCCCGACCTGACATGAACATGCACACCAACACCGCTCAACTGAACAACGAGAACCCCGCCATGACCGCCAAGCGCAAGACCATCGAGATCTCCGGCCTGAACTTCTTCTACGGCAAAACGCAAAGCCTGCAGAACGTCAACCTGGACATCCACGAAAAGCAGGTCACGGCCTTCATCGGGCCCTCGGGCTGCGGCAAGTCGACCTTGCTGCGCACGCTGAACCGCATGTACGACCTGTACCCCGGCCAGCGCGCCGAGGGTTCCATCATGTACCGCGGCCGCAACATCCTCGAGCCGGGCCAGGACGTCAACATGCTGCGCGCCAAGGTGGGCATGGTGTTCCAAAAACCCACGCCGTTCCCGATGTCGATCTACGATAATATTGCTTTCGGTGTACGTTTGTACGAGGACCTGTCGAAGGGCGAGATGGACGAGCGCGTGGAGTGGGCGCTGAAGAAGGCCGCGCTGTGGGGCGAGGTCAAGGACAAGCTGGGCAAGAGCGGCCTGTCGCTGTCCGGCGGCCAGCAGCAGCGCCTGTGCATCGCGCGCGGCGTGGCGGTGAAGCCGGACGTGCTGCTGCTCGACGAGCCGACCTCGGCGCTGGACCCGATCTCGACGGCCAAGGTGGAGGAGCTGATCAGCGAGCTGAAGCAGGATTACACGATCGCCATCGTCACCCACAACATGCAGCAGGCGGCGCGCTGCTCGGACTACACCGCCTATATGTACCTGGGCGAGCTGGTGGAGTTCGGCGAAACCGACCAGATCTTCATGAATCCGGCCCGCAAGGAAACGCAGGACTACATCACCGGCCGCTTCGGCTGAGCCACGGTCTAGAAAAGAGAGAACACTATGATGGGCGAACATTCATCCAAGAAGTACGACGAGGAACTGGAAGCGATCCGCTCCAAGGTCCTGCTGATGGGCGGCATCGTCGAGACGCAGTTCCTGGACGCCATGACCTGCTTCCGCATCGGCAACCTGGAGCGCGCCGAGCGCGTGATGCGCGAGGACGACACCGTCAACCAGCTGGAGGTGTCGCTGGACGACGCCTGCAGCCACTTGATCGTGCGCCGCCAGCCCACCGCCAACGACCTGCGCACCGTGATGGCCACCATCAAGGTGATCACCGACCTGGAGCGCATCGGCGACGAGGCCACCAAGATCGCGCGCACGGCGAAAAGCCTGCACAGCCGCGGCCAGGCCAGCATCAACCACTACGAGATGGTGCGCGGCATCGCCAACTCCACCAGCGACATGCTGCACGACGCGCTGGACGCCTTCGCCCGCAACGACGGCGCCCAGGCGCTGCAGCTGATCGCCCAGGACGCGGTGATCGACCACGAGTTCCGCTCCATCATGCGCAACCTGATCACCTTCATGATGGAGGACCCGCGCACCATCTCGGCCGCGCTGGACACGCTGTGGGTGGCCAAGGCAATCGAGCGCATCGGCGACCACGCGAAGAACATCGCCGAGTACGTCATCTACGTGGTGGAGGGCAGGGACATCCGCCACACCAAGCTGGTGCCGCAACTGCAGGACGACACCCCCGAATAAAGCGACTTTGAAGCAACAATGGCATCCGATAAAACGACTGTACTGATAGTGGAGGACGAACCCGCGATTGTGGAGCTGGTGACGTTCTCCTTGCGCGACGCCGGCTGGAACGTGTGCGCGGTTTCGAGCGTGGGCGAGGCCTGGGAGTTCATCACCAAGCGCACGCCCCAGCTGCTGCTGCTGGACTGGATGCTGCCCGACCAGACCGGGTTGCGCCTGCTGTCGCGCATCCGCTCCGACCGCCAGTTCCAGGAAATCCCCATCATCATGCTGACCGCGAAGAGCATGGAGGAGGACAAGCTGGCCGGCCTGAACAGCGGCGCCGACGACTACATCACCAAGCCGTTCTCGCCGCGCGAGCTGCTGGCGCGCGCCAAGGCGCTGTTGCGCCGCAAGAGCCCGGAGCACGCGCAGGCCGCCATGAACGTGGGCGGCGTGACCTTGGACCCGGTCAGCTGCACCGTGTCGATGAACGAGCAGAAGATCGACATCGGCCACGCCGAATACAAGCTGCTGAAGTTCTTCATGGCCCATCCCGAGCGCGTGTTCTCGCGCAGCCAGCTGCTGGACAAGGTGTGGGGCGACCACGTGGTGATCGAGGAGCGCACCGTGGACGTGCACGTGCTGCGCCTGCGCAAGGCGCTGAAGGAGGCCGAACACCTGATCAAGACGGTGCGCAGCGTCGGCTACATGCTGTCCGAAAAGTCCTAAGTCATGAATCCCAAACTGTTGTTCTGGGTGCCGGTGGCGCTGCGCCTGGCGCTGGTGCTGGCCGGCGTGGGCGTGCTGTGGTGGCTGTTCGGCGTGGTGCCGGCGCTGGCCGTGGCCTTCCTGATCATGCTGTCGGTGGCCTTCGTGCAACTGAAATACCTGTCGCAGCTGAGCGGCTGGCTGGACGACCCGCAAAGCGGCCGCTTGCCGGACGGCTGGGGCGAGTGGACCGCCGTGTTCTCGCGCCTGTACCGCATGCGCCGCGACGACGAGAAGAACCAGGCCGAGCTGACCGAGTGGCTGGCGCGCTTCCGCCAGGCCATGCACCTGCTGCCGGACGGCGTCGTCATCATGGACGACGTGCTGTTCCTGGAGTGGTGCAACCCGGCCGCCGAGGCCCACCTGGGCCTGCGCCAGGACCGCGACAAGGGCATGCGGGTGACCAATCTGATCCGCAGCCCCGAGTTCATGGATTACATCATCCTGGGCCGCTACGACCAGCCGCTGACCTTGAGTTTCCGCGAGCGCAAGCTGATCGTCCACATCATCCCGTTCGAGAACCGGCGCCAGATCCTGGTCACGCACGACGTGACGGAGACCGAGCGCACCGAGATGATGCGGCGCGACTTCATCGCCAACGCCTCGCACGAGCTGCGCACGCCGCTGACGGTGATCGTCGGCTTCCTGGAGATCGCCGCCTCCGAGGACCTGGATTACGCCACCCGCATGGCGCACCTGAAGCTGATGACGGAGCAGGGCCACCGCATGCAGCACCTGATCGAGGACATGCTGACCCTGTCGCGCCTGGAATCGGTCGACCATCCGATGCGGCCGGAGCCCATCGACGTGCGCACCCTGATGGAGCGGGTGCTGCGCGACGCGCGCGCGCTGTCGGCCGGCAAGCACCAGATCACGCTGGAGGTGGACGGCCCGGACATCCGCGGCAGCGCCGACGAGTTGCACAGCGCCTTCGGCAACCTGGCCTCGAACGCGGTGCGCTACACGCCGACGGGCGGCAACATCCGGCTGTCATGGGGCGCGTCGGCCAAGGGCGGCGCGAAGTTCGTGGTGGAGGACACCGGCATCGGCATCGACCCCGAGCACATCTCGCGCCTGACCGAGCGCTTCTACCGCGTCGACAAGAGCCGCTCGCGCGAAACCCAGGGCACGGGGCTGGGGCTGGCCATCGTCAAGCACGTGTTGCTGCGGCACGGCGGCAGCCTGTCCATCAAGTCCGAGGCGGGCAAGGGCAGCAGCTTCACGGTCTGCCTGCCGGCCGGGGGCTAGCCCGGATATTTCATCAGTGAGTCTCTGCCCTGGCGAGATTCGGTGCAGAGGTGGCGAGGGTGCCCAGGTCGGCTGTTTTCGACGAGATTGAGGGGGAAATGGCAGCGCAAGACGCAATTTCCCCTACCCCCATTGTTTATAGCGTGCCGGGGACAGCACTTGTCATGCGCTATGGGGCCATTGCGCGAGCGGCGCTGATGAAGACGTGCTTGAGGGGATGCTGCGAGGCAAGCAGCACGCGCACGCGGCGGGTGTTGCGCACGATGGCCGCGCCGATTTTGAGCAGCTTGACGCGGATCGTCGCGGTGCAGGCTCG
>NZ_FPBO01000057.1 GCF_900116645.1 Pseudoduganella namucuonensis
TCTGGACTTCGTTCCCGCCGTGCCGGGCGGCGCCTTGTTGAACAAGGTGGCCACGCTGTTCCCGGTGGACGCCAGCGGCAAGCCCACCAAGAGCAAGACCGACGCCTTCCGCGGCCGCCTCGCGCCCAGCGACCTGCGCAAGCTGTACCTGCCCAGCCACGACCGGCACTACCTGGTCACCTGCGAGCTGCACTGCGACGTGCCGGGCTTCCCCAGCGTGCCGCGTCAGGAAGTGTGCCAGGCCGGCTTCGTGGTGCGCCGCCGCGGCGCCGTCGTGCCGGCGGGGATGGAGGCGCAGGTCGCCTCGCAGGTGCTCACGGTGCGCAAGGCCGAAGCGGACTACGCGGAATTGCTGACGCTGGACGAGACGGCCAAGCTGCACGCGCACGCGCCGGGTGAGCTGGCCAATGTGCTGAAACGGCAGCAGGACCTGGCGCTGGCGGCGGCCCAGCCGGGCTGGGCGGCCCTGCTCGCGGCGCGGCGGGCGGACGTCTCCGCCAAGCGCAAGGCGCTGCAGGACTGGTACGCCGCCAACAACATCGCCGTGCGTGTCGAAGGCTGGTTCTCCGACCTGGTGGACGGCAGTCCCGGCAAAAAGCTCGGCCATTGGCAAACGCTGGCCGGCGACGCGCAGCGGGCCGACCCGGAGCAGGCCGGGGAAAGCGTGTTCCCCATGTATCCGCTGGTGCCGGATCCGCGCGACAAGGAGCACGACGCGGCGGGCCGCACCCAGTACTACGGCTCCGTGCCCACGGCCAGCCTGACGCACGACAGCGCCGGCCATCCCCGCTTCGACGACCACAGCACCTACGAGATCGTGTGCTTCGTGCGGCGCCACAAGCCATGCTGCCCGCGCCGGAACACGGTGCCGGACTGCCGGGGCGAGGTCGTATGGGCGCCCGCCACCGAGGCCTACCGCCTGGCGCCGCCGTTCGACCTGGTCGGCACGTCGAACCGGCCCATCACCATCAAGATGCCTGACTTGCGCGAACTGGCGGCGCAGGCGGCCAGCCGTCCACGCGGCAGGTTCTCGCCGGTGCGCGTGCTGCAGCCGCAGCACCTGTGCGCCAAGGTCAAGGACGGCGTGCCGCAGCCCTGCGACGTTGGCGGCGAGGCGATCTGCTTCTTCTCGATACCGCTGATCACCATCGTGGCGCTGTTCGTGCTGAACATCTTCCTGCCCATCGTGGTGATCGTCTTCCAGCTGTGGTTCCTGCTGGTGTTCCGCTTCTGCATACCGCCGCGGATCGCGCTGGGTGCGGGAGTGGACGCCGCGCTGGCGGCCCAGCCGCCGGGCGTGGACCTGGACGCCGACCTGGGCATCGAGGTCGATGGGGTGGAGAAGACCGCCGCCGAGATCAACGCGCTGCTCAAAACCAGCCTGGCCGTGCGCATGGCCGACGAAACCGGTGAAACCGGGAGCATCCTGGAAGGGAAACTGGCGGGCTTCTCCAACAACGCGCTGGGCGTGCTGTCGCAGAGCATGGAGGACGCGGAGCACCTGCCCGACGATCCATCCAAAGTGCCGCCGGATCTCGACGCGGGCGCGGAACTGCAATACGAGCCGCACCGCGAGCCCGAATGGAGCGCGGCGGAGGGGAGCCGGGTATGAACGACCAGTTCCGATTCCAGCGCCTGGGCGGCGGCCAGGGTTTGCCCTTGATCCCGCGCGACGGCCGCTTGCCGGTGGTGGCCGGGCCGGAGAAGGTCCGCCAGAGCATCTTCATCATCCTGGACACGGAGCCGGGCGAGCGCGTGATGCTGCCGGAATTCGGCTGCGGGCTGCGGCGCTTCCTCATGCATCCCAACAACGGCGCGACCCGGGCGCAGATAGAACGGGAAATCGGCCTGGCCCTGCAGCAGTGGGAGCCGCGCATCAAGGTCGCCCAGATCGACGTGAGCGGCGCCGACGATCCGGCGCTGGTGCTGGTCGAGATCCAGTACATCCATACCCTGGACGGCCGGCGCGACTCGCTGGTCTATCCCTTCTACCTGGAGTAGGTCCATGACATTCAGGGAGCGTGCATCATGCCTTTGATCGTCCCGGTACTCGATGACCGCGGCTTCGAACAGCTGCGCAAGGAACTGGTGGACCGCATCCGCGTGTTCAACCCGGAATGGACGGACCACAACCGCAGCGATCCCGCCATCACGCTGCTGGAGCTGTTCGCCTACCTGGGCGAGGGCCTGCAGTTCCGCTTCAACCAGATTCCGGAGGCGACGCAACTGGCCTTCCTGCGCCTGCTGGACTTGCCGCTGTTGCCGGCCCGCGCGGCCACCGCGCTGCTGCGCTGCCGTACCCAGGCCGCCGGCGGCGTCGCGGTCTACGGCGGCGACCAGGTCAAGGCCGGCAAGACGGTCTTCACCGTGCGGCACGACGCCTCGCTCTGGCCGCTGGATTGCGTGGCGGTCGCGCGCCAGCGCCTGCTGGCCGAGGACAGCGGCGCCGCGCTGCAGGAATTCGTGCAGGGGCTGGACGAGGAGCTGCACGTGGCCGTGCAGGCCAGCATCGACGCCATCGCCGCCGCGCAGCCCGGCGTGGAACAGGTGGCCCCCTACCGCAACGCCGTGCTGGAGCCCGACGCCAGTACCCGGCCGGTCGATTTCGCCAACACCGTGGACGGCTGCGTGTGGATCGCGGTGCTGAAGGACTACCCCGAGCCGGCGTCGCCGGCCACCCATCTGCAACTGGCGCCGGGGCGCGCGCTGTCCCTGTCGCTGGGCTTCGCCCCGGCCAGCGAGTACCCGCTGCTGGAGGAAGTGCAAGCCTGCCCCGGCACGGGCGGCCGCCGCGCGCCCTCGCTGGAATGGCGCGCCAGCGCGCTGGCGCTCAAGGCCGACGGCACGCCGCGCTATCTGCCGGTGCGGGTGGCGGGCGACACCAGCGGCGGCTTCACGCAGGAGGGGGTGTTGCGGCTGGAACTGCCCGCCGACCTCGCGCAGCTTGGCGTGCCCGCCGCGCCGCCCGAACTGGCGGGCAGCGGCGAGTTCCCTCCGGTGCTGGACGACGACCGCGCCGAACGGCTGTGGTTCTGGCTGCGCGCCTGGCGTGGGGACGCGAGCCGCATCGGTCCCGTCAAGCTGTTGACCCTGAACGCGCTGGCGGTCGAACAAAGCGTCGCCGCGCTGCCCGAGCTGCTGGGCGGCGGCAATGGCCAGCCCGGCCAGCAGTTCCAGCTGTCGAACCGACCCTTGCTGCCGGACGCGCGCTATCCGGTCGAGCTGCAAGTCGAGGAATCCGGCGTGTGGGCCGACTGGCAGCAGCGGGAAGACCTGGACGCGAGCGACGCGCTGGACCGGCACTTCACCGTGGACGCGGAGGCGGGCACCGTGCATTTCGGCGAGCGCTTCCCGCAAATCGGCGAGCGGGTGCGGGTGATGAAATACCGCCACGGCGGCGGCGCCGTCGGCAACGTGCCGCCCGGCGCCATTTCCAAGTTCGGCGACCTGGCCGGGCCGCCTCCGGTCCCGCCCATGCAGCGCCCGGGGAGCGACGTAAAACTGAGCAATCCCTTGCCGGCGCAGGGCGGCGTGGACGGCGAGAGCCTGGAGGCCGCGCTGCGCCGCATTCCGGGCGAATTGCGGCGCCGCGGCCGCGCCGTTACGCGCGACGATTTCCGCGAACTGGCGATGATGACGCCCGGTGTGGAACTGGGCCGGGCCGAGTGCCTGCCGCTGTTTCACGCGCCGGACCGCAGCAGTCCGCGCGCCGGCACGGTCAGCGTGATGGTGTGGCCCGCCAGGGACGCGGCGCATCCCAACGCCCCGGTGCCGGACCGCTACCAGTTGCGCCGCGTGTGCGAGTGGCTCGACACCAAGCGCCTGATCACCACCGAGCTGTTTGTCATTCCGCCGACCTACCGCCGCATCGCCATCGCGCTGGCCGTCAAGGTCAGGGACGGCTATGGGCTGGACGCGGTGCGCGACTGGGTCGAACTGATCCTGCGCCAGTACCTGGCCCCTTTGCCGCCCTACGGCCCGGAAGGCGGCGGCTGGCCGCTGGGACGCCGTGTGCTGGACCGGGAACTGGAGGGTGTGGCGATGCAGGTCGAGGGCGTGGAATATGTCGAGGGGCTGCGCCTGGCCGGCTTCCAGGCCGGCGCCTGGCAGGAGCTGCAGGCCGTGCCGATGATGGCATGGGAGGTCCCCGAGGTGGCCGCCGTGTCCGTGGTGGACGAGCAGACGCCCGTTCCCGATCCCGCGCGCGGCATCGGGCCGCCGCCGACCACGCCGGCGGTGGCGGTCCCCGTGTTCAAGGAGGAGTGCTGACATGCGGCTGATACCGGACAATGGAACGGTGCTGATGCGCGGCCAGCCGCACTGGCTGCGCTGCGCCTTCCAGCAGACCGCGCTGGTGGACGACATCGTCACGCTGGCGCCCGCGGGGGCGGAAGGCGGCGAGGAGCCCGGCGGCGAGGAACCGTTCACGGGCGGCTTCGCCGGCATGGCTTTCGACAGCCACTGCCGCCTGTTCCATCCGGTGCCCGGGGAAGGCCGCGTCGAGTACGTGCTGTGGGGCCGGGAAAGCAGGCTGGCGGTGCATGACACGCAGCCGCGGCCTTTCGAACTATCCGTCGCCGACGAGGTGGAGGGCGAGGAACTGCCACAGCAACCCGTGGCGCTGGCCTGCGACGAGCGCGATTATCTCTACATCGCCGATCCCGCCGCCAAGGCGGTGTGGCTGGCCGACACCTGGCAGCAGGAAATCGCGCGCCGCGTCGATTTCCCCAGCCGCCCGCTGGACCTGGCGCGCCAGGGCGACGGCGTCTACGTGCTGCTGGACGCGCCGGGCTGGATGCGTTTGGCCCCCTGCGACGAGCCGGAGGCGCTGCCGTGGCCGGAAGAGGTGGAGGATGCGCACAGGCTGGTCGTCACCGCCGACGGCCGCGCGTTCGTCCTGTGCGACGCCGGCACGGCGGACGCCGAGGTGGTGTGTCTGCAGGAGCCGGCGCTGCGGCTGGAAACGCCGTTCTGCACCGACTTGCTGGTGGCCGAGGAGCATGCGGAATTCGGCGCGCTGTTCGTGTTCGCGCGCCGTCCGGGGGAAGACTTCGTGCGGCGGCGCCTGAAAGGGCGCGGCTGGGCGCCGTTGACCGGACTATACGCGCCGCAGTACGACGGCCGCGGCATCGCGCGCGCGCCCGACGGCCGCATCGCCTACTGGAGCGCGCGCGGCCCGCGGCACGCCGCGCCGGCGCGCACACAGTACGAACGCAGCGGATGGCTGTTCGGCTTCGCGCTGGACAGCGGGCTGGATCAGAACCGCTGGGGCGCGCTGAGCGTGGAGGCCTGCATCCCGGACGGCACCCGCATCCGGTTCCACGCGCTGACCCGGGACGATCTGGATTTCGGCGATCCCTTGCCGCGCACGCCGCCGGCCGGGCAGGACGTGGCCGAGATCGCGCAGCCCACCGTCACGCCGCTGCCGTCCATGCTGGCCTGGCAGTACGAGGAAACCGGCTGGGAGCTGTACCGCGACGACGCCGTGCGGCTGGCCGGCCCGAAAGCGGCGCCTGGCTACGCGCGCTACGAGGCGCCGGTGCACGCGCCTCCCGGCCGCTACCTGTGGCTGGTGTTCGAGCTGACCGGCACCAAATCGAAAACGCCGCGCCTGCGCAGCGCGCGCGCCGCCTATCCCGGGCATACGCTGCTGCGGCAACTGCCGCGCACCCTGTGGCGCGACCCGGAGGCGGAGGACTTCCTGCACCGCTACCTGATGTCGCCGGCGGCCATGCTGGCCGAGTGGGGCGACGTGTCGCAGACCCGCCAGCGGCTGCTGAATCCCCGCGGCGCGCCGGCCGAAGTGCTGGACTGGCTGGCGTCCTTCCTGGGCCTGGCGATGGACCATTGCTGGTCCGAGCGCGCCCGGCGCCAGATGATAGAGGAGGCAGCGCGCCTGTTCCGGGGCCGGGGCACCTTGTGGAGCTTGCGGCGCATGCTGGAGATCCTGACCGGCGCGCAGGTGCTGATACTGGAAAAATTCCGCACCAGGGGCGGCGGCGTGATAGGCAATCCCGAGGCCACGTCGTCGCAGGCGGTGCTGGGCGTGGGCTTCCGCGTCGGCGGCGCCATCGGCGAGGTCAGCGAAGTGGGGCTGGACGTGCCGGGCGCCGACGACGGCGGCATTCAGTTCGACCAGTACGCGCACCGCTTCACCGTCACCATCGTGGCCAGCATGAGCGAGGAGCAACTGCGCTGCGCGCGCCAGTTGGTGGAGGTCCACAAGCCCGCCCACACCATGTTCGACCTGTGCACGGCGGATGCCGGCACGCGCGTGGGTGTCGGCCTGCACATCGGCCTGGCCTCCGTGGTGGGCGACAGTTCCGGCTTCGAGCAGGCCGTGGTCGGCGACTCCGTGCTCGGCAAGGGCTACCTGCTGGGGCGCCCCGGGCTGGACCGCGGGCCGGACGGCGGACAGGGAGGCTGTCCATGATCACCTTCCATATCGCCCGCTGGAACAACACCTATCGCAGCAGGCATCCGCTGCCGGCCGGCCTGAGCGCGCAATGGGACACCGGTCTCTTGCAACTGGCCGAGGGGAACGGCCTGGCGCAAATGGGCGACAGCGATGAATGGGTGCTGGTGCGCCGCCTGGCGCTGAGCACGCGCATGAGCGCCGAGGGCAGCCAGGTGGAGGCGGGACTGGCCTGGGAGCAGGCGCTGGCGAAGTCGCTGCGGCAGGCGCTGGACGAGGGCGGCCCGAACGTCGTGCGCTACCGCGACCGGCGCGAAGCCGTGGCCGACATGGTCTACCGCGCGGCGCTGGGCGACGGCGCGCGGGCCTGGGCCTGGCGCCGCATGGGCCTGATCAGCGACGGCGCCTTGCCGGTGACGGGGCTGCGGGCGGCGGCGTGGCGGGCGCTGACATCCGAGCGCGAAGGCATTTGGCCGTTGTTGACAAGGCTGCTGTTCGCCGAAGCCCGCTGCGGCGCGTGGACCGCGCTGATGCGCGCCTTGCCACCGGAGATGTGGCGGGACGTGCTGGGCGGCTGCCTGCAAACCAGGCCATACACGTTGAGCCAGCCGCTGGCCACGGACGATAGCCAGCACGCGCCCGGCATGTTCGACACGCCGGGCGCCACGGCCTTGCTGTCCTGGGTCCGGTCGCAGCCCGTGCTGGCGCAACGTAACGGCGAGACGCTGGCCTTGCTGCTCGCGGCGCTCGGCCGGATACATGGCTTGCCCGCCGGCGCGGACCCCGCCGCTTCCCCCGCGGCGGTGCTGCTGGCCGCGCGCCGCATGCTGGCCGCATTCCTTCCTTTGTCCGCGCCCGCGCTGCGCCGCAAGTGGCCGCCCCGGGACGGCCGGGATGCCGATGGCGCCCGTTACAGGAAAGCGCATGGTTCCCGTGCCCGGCCCGAGAGCGAGCCTCCCCGGGATGCGTCGGCCCCGTCGTCGCGGGCTACCGCGACGAGTTCCGAAAGCGCACGGCCGGAGCCCACCGGGCAAGGTATCACTGGCGATGACCCGCGCGCGGCGGGGCAGGGCGAGGCATCGGGCGCCGCCGAGGACATGCCCGAGCCCCCCGCCTTGCCCGACTTCGCGGAGTGGCAGCAAACGTCGTGGGCCGGCCTGCTGTTCCTGCTGCACCTGATGCCCGCCGCCGGGGTGTTGTCGCATCCCTACGTCAGCGCGGCCACGCCGGTGTTCATGTGGCGCCTGGCGCTCGCGCTGCGAGTACCCCTGGACGACGCGGCGGTCCGCGCCTTTTGCGGCGGCTGGCTGCCCGGCGCGGCAGAACGCAGCGCGCCGGGCTCGCAGTGGGCGGAGGCGGACGCGCTGGCGCGCCGCACGGTCGGCGCCTGGGAGCTATGGCTGGCTGAAAAGGCGCCCGACCTGGAATCGCCAAGGCTGGCCGCGGTCTGCCGCCGGATTGGTCGGATACGCTTCGAACCCGGCTGGATCGAGACGCATTTGCCGCTGGACGCGGCGGACGCTCGGCTGCGCCGCCTGGCGCTGGACCTGGACCCGGGCTGGCTGCCCTGGCTCGGTTGTGTCGTGAGGATCTGCTATGACTGAACAACTACGCGCCACGCCGCAACAACTGGCGCAGCTTATTCGGAACCGCACCCGCCTGGAGGCGGCTATCGTGTCGCTGCGGCTGTGCGTGTCGGTGGCGCGCCGCTTCGGCCTCGGGGTGGACCTTCAATCGGCGGCGCGGCCGGAAGCGGCCGGGGCGTCGGGCGAGGTGCCGGCAACTCCGCCGGACGCGCTGCGGTCCGCGCTGCGTTTCGCGCGGGATCACGCCGAGGAGATGGGCGTCAACTGGTCCAATCTGCCCGATTGGCAAGCCGAGCGCCTTCGTCTGCGCGAGCCCGGCGACCTGCATCCGGTCAGCCGCCTGGCCGCCGTCTCCGGCGAACCCGCCTGGAGCGCGCTGATCGTCGACCTGGTGCTGTTGGCCGGCTTGCCGGAACTGCACGAGGGCTACGCGGCACTGTTCCGCCAATTGCATCCACAAGGCGAACCCTATCCGACGGTGGCGATGGCGCTGCACTGGACCGAGGACGAGGCCCGCGCCGGCGGCGCGCCCGCCACCCTCTACGCCGCGCGGGACGCCATCGAGGACCTGCTCGTGCATTCACGCCTGGCCCACGTGGGGCTGCTCCGCCTGGAGGGCGAGGGACCGTGGCACTGCCGCACCATGCGTCCCGGCCCCGGCGTGTGGTCCGCCTTGATGGCGCGCGCGCCGCAAGGCGACGGCGGCGACCTGCTGGCCGGCGTGCGCTCGGTGCCGGGCCTGGCCGCATGGCTGGCCGAACCCGAAGTACTGCGCGCGGCGCAGGCGCTGGCGCGGGGCGAACCCTGCATGGTGGCGCTCACCGGCGGCAACGCGGCCATGCGCGCCACCCGGGCGCGCGCCTTGCTGGGCGCGGCGGGCGCCACCGCCATCCACGCCGCCATCCAGCCGACCGATACGCCCGCCGCCCGCGAACGCGCCGCCACGGACGCCTACTGCTGCGCCTTCATGCACCGGGCCATACCCTGGCTGGACCTGCATTCCGATGGCGAGCCAGGCACTGGCTGGCCGCGCGCGCCGGCCCGCCGGCTGCAATGGGACCTGCCGGTGCTGGCCACCGCCCAGACCGAACGCGCCTTGCCCGACCTGCGGCTGCCGCTGCTGACGCTGGCCGTGCACGGCCTGCCGGCCACCGCGCGCCGCGCCTTGTGGAGCAGCCTCCTGCCGCAAATGGCCAGCCACGCGGGCGCGCTCGCGGCCAGCTATCCGATAGAGCCCGACGAGGCGCTGGACGTCGCCGCCGATCTGGCGCTGCGCCAGCAGGTCGAGGGGCGAGCCTTGGAACTGTCCGACATAGGCACCTGCCTGCGGGCGCGCACCGCCTGGCACGCGCGGCCCGGCGTCACCCGCGTGCAGCCGCGCGCCGACTGGAACAAACTGCTGTTGCCGCAAGCGGGCGGGGAGCAGTTGCGCGAGGCCGTGCGGCGCGTGCACCAGCAAATGACGGTGCTGGACGACTGGGGCTTCGAGCAGGGAAGGTTGGAGCGGCGCGGCCTGCGCATGCTGTTTTACGGCCCGCCCGGCACCGGCAAGACACTGGCCGCCGAGGCGATGGCGCGCGCGCTGGGTGTGGACATGCTGGTCGCGGACATCGCCAGCCTGGTGTCCAAATGGATAGGCGAGACCGAGAAGAACCTGGCCGCCGTGTTCGAACTGGCCGAACGCGCCCGCGCGCTGCTGGTGTTCGACGAGGCGGACGCCCTGTTCGGCCAGCGTACCGAAAGCAACGACGCCCACGACCGCTACGCCAACCTGGAAACGGCCTTCCTGCTGCAAAGGCTGGAACGCTACGAGGGCGTGGCCATCCTCACCACCAATCTGCGCAGCAGCCTCGATAGCGCTTTCACGCGGCGTTTCGAATTCATCGTCGAATTCCCGGAGCCGGACCTGGCGGCCCGCCTCGGCCTGTGGCGGCTGCACCTGCCGTCGTCGGCGCCGCTGGCGCCCGGGGTGGACCTGGATCAGCTGGCGCAGTGGTACGCCATCACCGGCGCCCAGATCAAGAACGCGACACTGGCGGCGGCCTTCCTGGCCGCCGCCAGCGGCAACGCCATTAGCCAGCAGCACTTCCTGCAGGCGATAGAACGCGAGTACGACAAGGCGGGCAAGGCCCATCCGGGCTTTCCGCCACAGCGCGCCGAAACCACCCCATATCCGCACTAGGAGGCCGTATGCCCATGACACTGACTACCTACTGGACCAATGAACTGTCCGCGCTGGCCGCCGTGCTGGCCGCGACCCAGGCCGAGCTGAACACCTCCCGCACCGGCGCCCGCGACGCCGGCGTGGCGCTGGCCACCGCCGCCAGCAAGGCGCAGGCGGCCAAGGAGGCGGTCAACACCGCGCGGCGCAAGCTGTCCGGCGCGGCCATGCCGGCCGACGGCGAGGCTTTGCTGGACGCGATGCGCGCGGCCATCGCGGCGTGGCGCCAAGCCGTGGCCGACCACGCCGCGCAGGCGGCCGCCACGCAACAGGCCGAGGCCAGGCGCGACGCGCTGCAACTGCGCGCAGACACCCAGCAAGCCGCCCATGACGAGGCGTCCCAGGCGCTCGAACGCGAGACGCGGCAAACGGTGCAGCGTTCGGCCTGGGTGCTGGCCGCGACGACACCGCCCGTCGGCGACCTGCCCGGGCAGGCCGCAGCGGCGCTGACGGCGAACGAGGCGGCCGCCACCACGGCCGTGGAAAACGACTTCCCCGCCAACGCGGATCCCGACAAGAGCTTCCTGGGCCGCGCCCGCGCGCGCCGCCTGCTGGCGCAAAACGTGGCGGGCGACGCGGCTGACCTGGCGGCGGCCAGCGTCGCCGCGAGCACCACCTGGAGCGAGGCGTCCACCCGCAAGAAGGACCTGGTGGCGCGCAAGCAGCGTGAATTCGACGCGGCGGTGGAGCACCTGCGCCGCTTCGCCGAGTCGGCGCCGCGCACCATCCAGGCCATCGCCGACCTGGCCAGGCTCGCCACCGGCCCGTCCGTGCTGACGGCCGAGGAGCGCGCCGAGTTGATCACGGCGGACGCCACGCTGGAGGGCGACCGCGAGGACGCTCTGGCACTGCTGACCACGCGCGACGAGGCGCAGGAAGAGCTGCAGCAGGCGCAGGCCGCGTACGCGGACGCGCTGGCGATCGCGCGCATCGCCTCGCCGGACAAGACCGACGCGCAGCTGCGCGCGGCCGACGCGGCGCTGCAAACGAAATTCGACGCCATGGCCACCAAGGCCAGCGCCATGGTGGCGGCCGACACGGCGATGGGCAACGACGCCGACGGCACGCCGCGCAGCATCCTCAAGATCTGGTTCGCGGCGGTGCCGGACGCCTTGTGGGAGCAGCTGGACAAGCTGGATAACAGCCTCGCCATCCTCGGCGCGGCGAAAGCGACCGTGCCGGCGAACCTGGTGACGGCGGTGGAAACGGCCGAGGACGCGCTGGCGGTGGCGTTGAGCGCCGCCCGCATCGAGGCGCGCCAGATCGCCGCGCGCGAGCAGGGGCTGGCTTCGCTGCACGCGGCGGCCAGCGCGGCGGCCACGCTGTCCGGACGGCGGGAACAGGCGGCGCAGCGCTATCTGGCGCTGGCTTAGGAACGAACGGCGGGTCCACGGACCGCGAAACATTGAAGGGGAGGCGGCATGGGCGCGAAAGATGCACTCGATTGCGGTTGCCAGGGCGGCGCCGGCGAGGACCGCTGCGGCGGCAGCCTGCCGGACAGCCCGCGGTGCGCGATCAATTATCACTTCGGCATGCTGCTTGGCGTGGAGGACTTCCGCGCCGAACAGGGCTTCAATGTCGGCCGCCTGCGCCGCCACCAGCGCGCGCTGCACGGCCACGGTGTGGTCTGGGGCTATCCGGTGACGTTCGCCCCCGAACGCTTCGAGCTGCGGGTGGGGACCGGCTACGCGCTGGACCCGCTGGGCCGCGACCTCGAACTGCCCGCCACGCAGTGCGTCAGCCTGCCGGCCTGGTGGCGCAAGCACCGCGACGACGAGGAATTCGAGGACATCGCCAACAAGGACGACGCCACCTTCGACGCGGACGTGATGCTGGGCTATTCCACCTGCCTGTCGCGTCCCGTCCCGGCGCTGGCCGATCCCTGCGCGGACGGCAAGGCGGACATCGCCTATTCGCGCATCTGCGAAGCCATCCAGCTCACACTGGCGCGGCGCGACGCGGCTCATCCGGCGCCGCCACCTCCGCCGGAGGGCTACCATCTGCTGCGCCTGTTGCTGGACCTGGACGAGGTGCACAACGGCCCCGATGGCCAGCCGCTGCCGGACGACCAGTGGCTGCTGGACCAGATGGACGCCATCGACGCGCTTCCGCCGGACCAGCAGGACCAGGCGGAGGACGCGATGTGGCGCGCGGCCCTGGCCCGCGCCGCCGCCGCGACCACGGCGCCGGGGGCGGGGCTGGCCGGCGAGCAGTTGCTGCTGCCGCTGGCGCGGCTGAGCGGTGTGCATATCCACCTCGACGCGGGCGGCTGGAAGGCCGAAGTCGGCGGCATCGATATCGACGACCGGCCCACGCTGCTGCCCACCGGGCTGCTGCAGGACGCCTTGCTGGCGCCGGGCGTGGCCGGGCCGGAACTCCCCGCCGGTCCGGTGCTGGTGGCGGACGGCGCGGCGTTGGCGGGCGCGGAAGTCACACTGACCTTCAACCAGCCGTTGGCCCCGGCCAGCATCGCGGCGGCCGCGTTCGCGGCCAGCGAATTCGTGGAAGCGAGCGGCTGGCAGCCCTTCACGATCACCGCCGCGCCGGTCGCGGCGGACGGCGTCAAGCTCACGCTGGACCGTGTTCCGGCCGGGCCGCTGCTGCGCGTGACCGTCATCGGCACCGGCGCCAGCCCCTTGCTGTCGGCCGCCTTCATTCCGGCCGGCGCGCTGGACGCGGACGGCGACGGACAAAACCTCACAACCACCATCCGGCAGGAGTAATCATGGCCAACAATAGCGAAGCCGTAGCCAACGTCGTGCTGGCATTGCAGGACGGCGTGGCGCATATCGAGCAGGGCACGCCGCTCACGCGCCTGCATTACTTCGATGGCAAATTCCTGCGCGCGGACGCGCTCACGCTGGAGCAGGATTACCACCGCACGCTGGTGCGCCTGGCGAACCTGGCAGGCGGCTGGGGCGTGGTGCACGGGCTGGGCATAGGCCTGTCCGGCGCCAATCTGACGGTGGGCGCCGGCCTCGCGATCACCCCGGCCGGCAGCACCGTGCTGTCCAACCAGTCTTTCAGCACGCCGCTGGCGGACCTGCTGAAGACGGCCAAGCCCGCGCCGCCGGGGGGCAACGCCGCCTTCGGCCACTGCGACGGCGACGACGACCCGGCGACCGCCGAGGCGCCCACCAGCGGCATTTACGAAATCACCGTCGGGCCGCTGGAGGGCCTGTGCGGCAACGAGGCGGTGTACGGCAAGCTGTGCGAGGACGCCTGCGTGACCGACTCCCAGCGCCCCTACTGGCGCGAGGGCCTGGTTTTGCGCCTGCGCCCCATCACGCTGTCGCTGGCCGATAGCGGCGCGGCGCCGGCGGAGGTCATCCACCTGCGCAACCGGGTCGCCTCGGCCTATTTCGCCGCCGAGCCCTGGCTGGCCAGCTCCCTGTTGTCCGCCGCCGGCCTGGCCGGCGGGGTGTGGTGCAATCCGGCCCAGTTGTATGGCCGCGACGAGGTCCCCATCGGCCTGTTGATGCGCGAAGGGACCAGCATCAAGTTCATCGATGCTTGGAGCGCGCGGCGCGAACGCATGGACACCCAGGCGCGCGGCTATTGGCAGGGGCGCATGGCCATGCGGCCGTGGAACGTCTTCATCGCGCAGATCCTGCAGTTCCAGTGCCAGCTGTCCGGCCTGTTCGAGGCGGGCCAGCCGCTCCCGCCGGCCGACGATTGCGACCAGTTGCGCAAGCTGCTGGACAAGACGCGCAAGGAACTGGAAAGCATGTTGAAGCGCTATGGCGAAAGCACCAAGAAGATATTGATGCGCACGGAAGGCAAGGCGTCGGTCAAGGAAATCGAGTCCGTGGCCAATCACGTCAGGGCGTCCTACGCGGAGCTGGACGGCCTGACCTTGTCCCTGGCCGACGCGGGCCTCGGCCAGGGCGCGCTGCCGCGCCAGCGCATGCTGCTGCGCGCGGGCTTCTTCGAATTGCCACCGGCCGGCTACCTGCCGGTGGATCCCAAAACACCGGTGGAGGACCAGTGCGCCCGCATGTTCGGCGAAGGCGTGCACCTGCATTACCACGCGGTCCGCAAGGACGAGATCGGGCACCTGGTCGAGGAGGCCCAGCACCTGGATCGCATTTCCCTCACGCGCGGCCTGGACAACCCGGCCGCCATCGAGCGGGTCGAGATCTTCGTGCCGGACGGGCTGGCGAGCGACGCGCAGCCGGCGGCGGCCGGCACCTGGTGGCGCACGGAACTCGATTTCCGCGCGGTGCTGGCGTTGATGAAAGTGGCGCCAGCCGAGGGCGATGGACAGCAGCCGACCCAGGCGCCAACCGCCTCGCCGACCGGCGCGCCCACCACGGCGCCGTCGGGCAAGGCCAGGAAAGCCGCCGCCTCGGCCAAGGCCGCGCAGGAGATGCACCGCGCCGGTTTCGCGAAGGGCCTGCAAAGCATGGCGCTCGGACGCCTTGAATTCATGTTCGATGGACTCACCCGCGGCAACAAGGGCGAGGAAAGCGGCTACGCCTTCACCCTGGTGGTGGTGGCCGAGCTCAAAAAGGGCGCGGCCAATGGCGCCGGCGCGCGCATCGCCATCTACATCGCCGGCGATATCGGCAGCGATCCATTCGATCTGGACCTGGGCGGGGAAACCGGCGTGAAGGCCGAACTGCGCATGGCGGCCGCCGAAGGCAGCGGCGTCACGCTGGGCGGCACGCTGACCGTGCTGGACCTGCGTGCCAATGGCGGCGAGGAGGAGCGCCTGGTGCAACTGGACATCCACGCGATCGAAGGCACGGCCGGGGTGCCGCCCACCACCCAGGTCAAGCGCATGCGCCTGCATCTGCGGCGCGGCGGGGACGCCAGCACCGGCATCTTCCTGATCGACGACGACAAGGACGACCCGTCCAGCAGTCCGGTGTTGTTCGACTGGGACGAGTCGCCGCGCCAGGCGGCCATGTATATCGCGGCCGAGGAGGATGGCGGCAAGGACGCGGCCGCGAACGATGCGCCCCTGCCGGACCAGCGCGTGATGAACCTCACCGGGCTGGCCGCCATGCCCGCCCCCGCGTCGGCGATCGGCGCGGCGACCATGTCCGCGCTGGCCGGCCTGGCCGAGGCGACCGACGACCCGGCCTTCCTGCTGCGCGCGCGCCGCCGCATGTTTCCCACGCTGGAGGCGCCCAAAACGCAAACTGTGCGCGCGCTGCACGACTGGGTGATGTTCCGCCGCGCCCGCACCCATTTGTGCGCCCCGGCCTGCGCGCAACCGATGGATGCCGCCTTCGAGGCCTTCCAGGTGTGGCATTTGCGCCTGGAGGACGCGGGCCAGGCGCAAGCGCTGGCCGAGGCGCTGGACAAGGGGGACGAGAAAACGCTGAACCAGTTCGACTTCAAGAAGGTGGGCATACTGCGCTACCGCGGCGAGAGCTCCTTCTCCGAGGAGCAGGCCGGCGCGGTGCTGGGCATGTGGACGCCGGCGCAGCCGGGGCCGAAGGTACTGCTGGGCCGCGTATGGGAGGGCGAGCCCACGGCGGGCCAGGGTTGGCAAAACCATTTCCGCGTGCGGAACATGCTGGACCAGATCGCGTCGCTGACCGAGCCGCCGCCACGTGGCGACAGCTCGATCGCGGCGATACCGCTGCCGTCGCCGAAACTGGGCGACAGCGCGCTCGATGGCGGCATGCTGATCGTGACTTCCGGCCAACTGAAGGTGCGCAAGGGGCTGGCGGTGTTGGCGCCGTTCGATCCGCCCAACCACCATCCGAACAAGGAATCGCCGCACGCGCCATTCGAGTACGGCGGTGGCGACACCAAGGCGCTGCAGGAATTCATCAAATCGCTGCCCGAGGACCAGCCCGGCGGCCTGACATTGGCCACCGTGCAGGCGCTCGACCTTCCAGACGCGCAGAAGCGGCTCGACGCGGTGGTCGACCTGATGGTGGCCATGGGCCGGTCCAACATTTTGCAAGGCCACCGGCAGGTGATGAAACTGAGCGCGTTCGACCACGAGCAGCTGGTGAGGGCGCTGGAAGTGAAGCCGGAGGACTACGACGATATCCTCTTCTTCGAACCGGTGTTCCCGGGGTGAGTCATGCCTGCAGCCCCTCCCGCAGCTGATAGCAAGAAGCCCGCCGCCGCGCCGAAGGCCGATGCCGCGCCGGGCAAGGACGCCGCCAAGCCCGGAGGCAAGCAGGAGGCGAAGGCGGGCGGCAAGGCCGAAGCCAAGCCGGAGTCCAAGGGCGCCGGCGCCAAGGCGGGCGGCAAGCCCGGGGACAAGGCCGGTGGCGCCGAGGGCGGCGCGAAATCGCCCGCCGCGGAGTCGCCCGGCCAGCGCTTCGACCGCATGGCCGTGCGCGCCAAGCTGGCGGTGAGCGAACCGGGCGACGCGGTCGAGCGCGAGGCGGACGCCGTCGCCGATAAAGTGATGCGAATGCCCGAACCCGCGGCGGCGGCGCCGAAGTCCAAGGGCGGGGGAGCCCAGCCCGCCGCACCGGGCGTGCAGCGCAAGGAGGCGGCGGGCGAACAGCCCAAGACCTCCGCGCCGTCCGCGCCCAAGGCCGGCGGGGCGGGCGGCGCCAAGTCCGCGGTCCAGCGCAAGGAGGCGGACGCCAGCGACAAGAACCAGCCGCCGGCGCCGGAGAGCACGCAAGACATCGTCGGCCGCCTCGGCCCCGGCGAGGCGCTGGATCCGGACACCGCCGCCTACTTTGAAAAACGCCTGGGCCATGAGCTGGGCCACGTCCGCATCCACACCGACGCGGCGGCGGCGCTGAGCGCCGCGCAGATCCAGGCGCGCGCCTTCACCTACGGCACGCACATCGCCTTCGCCAGCGGCCAGTACCAGCCCAACACCGAAAGCGGCAAGCGCCTGCTGGCCCACGAACTGGCGCACGTGATGCAGCAATCGGAGGGCAGCATTTCCCGCATGCTGATGCGCACGCCCGCCGCCGCGCCGTCGGGAGGGGGCGGCGGCGATTTCGAAGTCAGCAAGTCGATGCTGGAGGTCCCGCCCATCAAGGGACGCCATGTGGGCGGCTACAAGGTGCTGGCCGGCGCGAGCAACCTGAAACGCAAGGGCGCCTACGACGCCAGCACGCGCGGCACCAAGCAGATAGGCGAATGGACCAAGGCCGTGAAGCCGGACCTGAACAAGATCCCGGCCGACCGCCGTCCCAGCGCCGCCTCGGGCTTCGACCTGCACCTCGAGACGGCGGGCGGCGCCAAGACCAAGGTGATCAAGGCCGCCAGCCAGGACGAGCTGACACGCCTGCTGCAGATCCCGACCTGGAACGCCGCCGGCGAGGACATTCAGTTCCAGGTCGACCACATGGTCGAATACCAGTTGGGCGGCGCGGATGCGATCGACAACATGGAGCTGCTGAACCAAGCCCACAACGGCAGCGTGGGCAGCTCCTTCAGCCACGGCATCAAGAAGACCATCAGGGCCGAGATCGAGGCCGATCCGGCCAAGCCCGCGCTGGCCAATTACGCCGGACCGAAAAACGCCGCTGGCCTGCCCACGGCGGAAGGCGTGATGGAGGCGATGACGATCGTCTTCAAGAGTGTGCAGGGCCGGGCGCGCGAATCGGGCCGCAAGGAGGGCGGTTCCATGTTCTGGAGCAAAGAGCAGATCGAGGCGCTGGACCATGTGATACCGCAGCTGGGCGGCGGCGGCAATTTCGACGGTTCCGAGACCAGTTTCATCCTGCTCTCACCCAGCGGCAATCTGCAGATCGCCGCGCTGGCCCACGGCAAAAGCCAGAACAAGATCGCGATAGGCCCCGGCCAGGCCGGCGGGATGGCCGGCTTCAAGATGAAGCAACTGACCCTGCAGAACGGCTACAAGGACGCGGCGGCGGGCGCCAACATCGGCACGCTGGATGGCACGCTGGACTTCGGTCCGGCGGTCGCCATCCCGCCGGGTAACGTTAGTGTGCCGGTGTCGCAGAACGTGGCGGGCAAGTACGCGGGCAGGCTGGGAACCCCCACGGGCGAAGGCATGCCGAACGAGGTCGACTTCAAGCCCATGAGCCCATTGAAGCTCAGCGACATCACTTTCGGCAAAGGCGTCTACGGCAAGGCCATGCTGCACCCCAGCCACCCCGCGCTGAGCGGCGTGAGCATCCCCGCGCAGATCATGGACGGCAAGCTGGGATTGTTCTACACGCTGGACGCCACCCAGCTGGCCGGCAAACTCAAGATCCCCGGCCTGAAAATCGACTCGGCGGGCGTGACGCTGGGCTACGACGGCACCGAGTTCAGCGTGATGGGCGGCGTGGAGTTCACGATACAGAAGTTCGGCAGCGGCTACCTGAACGCCTCCATCGACACGGCCAAGAACTTCACGCTGGAGGGCGGCTTCCGGGCCGATACCCGCCTGTTCGACGAAGCGAGCATGAAGCTCTGGTACCGAAGCAAGGGCGGCTTCGGCGGCAGCGGCACGCTGGCCATCACCAAGCCGGGCAAGATCAAGGGCTTGAAAAGCGCGCGCCTGACGGCGAAGTACGAGGACTCGGTGTTCACGGCGACCGGCGACGTCGCGCCGGACATCCCAGGCCTGAAGGCCGCCTCGCTCAGTGTGAAGTACGAGAACGACGCGCTGGACATCACCGGCACGCTCGGCATCGACGACAAGGTGCCGGGCGTGGAAAAGGCCGACATCACGGTCAACGTGAAGCAGGCCGATGCCGGTTGGAAGGTGGGCGCCAGCGGCACGGTCACGCCCAAGCTGCCGGGCCTGAGCGGCGCGCAGCTGGCGTTCACGTACGACGACGGCGAAGTGCTGATCGAGGGCGAGTTCGAAGTCAAGAAGGGACCGCTGGACGGCAAGGTCAAGGCCGGCGTGACCAACGCCGAGGTGGACGAGACGGGCAAGCGCACCGGCAAAGGCTCGGGCGAGGCGTTCAAGGTCTATGGTGCGGCCGACATCAAGGCCGAATTCATCAAGGACAAGCTGGACGGCATGCTGAAACTGCGCCTGCTGCCGGACGGCTCGGTGCGGGTGGGCGGGGGGCTGAAGACCAAGGACTTCGAGGTCTTCCCCAAATACCCCAAGGACGGCGGCGAATTCTTCAACAAGAGCTTCTCCACGCCGCCGGTGCCCTTGCCAGGCCTGGGTTTTTCGGTGGGTTCCGTCAGCGTCGGCATCACGTTCTCGGCTTCGATCACTGCCAAGGCCTACGCCAGCATCGGACCCGGCAAGCTGACCGGCATCAACCTGAAGGTCGAGGAGTTCGATCCCGCCACGGTGGACTTCAACACGCTGGAGATCAGCGGCGGCGGCGCCTTCGAGGTCTACGGCGACGCCGGTTTCGGCGCGGACGCCAGGATCAATCTCATCTTCGGCGCCGCGATCGCGGAACTGGTGGGCAGCGTGGGCGTGGAGGCCAAGGCCGGCCTGCCCGCCGACAAGCCCATTTTGAACGCCAAGTCGGACTTCACCTACAGCCAGGCCAAGGGCCTGGACATCAGCAACACCTTCAACCTCAACATCTCTCCCGAGCTTAAGTTCCGCCTGTTCGGCTCCGTCGCGGCGCGGCTCAACGTCATCGTCGACACCATCACGGTGTGGGAAAAGGACTGGACGCTGGCCGAGGCCGCGTACAAGCTCCCCGTGGGCATCAACGCCACCGGTTCCATGGGCTACAACTCCAAGACCGGCAAGATCCGGCCCGAAAGTCCTTCCGAGGCCATCAAGGTCGAGAAGCCCTCGCTGGAAGCGGATACGATGAAGGACGTCGTATTGGGCAATTCGGCGCCGCCGAAGGTGAAGTCCGAAGCGGAGGGCGGCGGCAAGGCGCCCGACACCCAGGTCAAGCCCAAGCGCGAGGAGGGAGCGGCCGGCGCGCCGCCCGCGGCGGCCGGCGGCGTGGACGAGGACATCGTCAGCCGCCTCGGCACCGGCGCGCCGCTGGAGGACGCCGTGCGCGGCGAGTTCGAGCAGCGCTTCAAGGCGGACCTGTCCCATGTGCGCATCTACACCGGCCCCAACGCGGCCTTCAAGGCCAAGGAACTGAACGCCAAGGCCTTCTCGGTGGGCGAGCATATCGCCTTCGCCGAAGGCCAATATCAACCCGACACGCCGGAGGGCAAACAGCTGATCGCGCACGAGCTGGCGCACGTGATGCAGCAGCAGGGCGGCGCCGCGCGGCAGGTCGCCCGTTGCGAGCCCGGGTCCGCGCCAGCCGCGCCGTCACCGGCACCTGCGGCCGCAGCGACTCCTTCCACGCCCGCGCCCACCGGCGCCGCCGCGCCGCCGTCCGCCGCCGGCGGCGCCACGGGCTCCGCCGGCCGTGGCCTGATCCAGGTCCCCGCCCTCAAGCTGCCGGAACTGAAATACAGCTCCGCCCTGGAGAACAACCACCGCAAGACGGCCTACGACAACGCGCTGGGCCGCACGCTGATACGCCCGGCGGGCTACCGGCGGGCCGACGTCGACTCGCGCCAGCGCACCCTGTGGACCGGCGCCACCCGCGCCGGCGACCTGCGCACGCAACTGGCGGACAAGGTGCGTGGGCTGGAGCCGGACAAGGTCTACATCGCCGTGCCGCGCACGCTGACGCTGGCCAACGCCGGCCAGCACGTGATCGTCGGCGCGCCGAACGAACTGGCGCTGGCCATGCGCCAGCCCCGCTGGGACAGGCAGGGACGGGTCGATCCCAACCCCTTCGAGATCGACCACATCGTCGAGCTGCAGGTCGGCGGCCCCGGCTACGACATACTGGACAACCTGGAGCTGCTGGAACGCACCGCCAACGGCGCCTCCGGGCGCGCCATCGACGGCTACATGGACGAGGCGCTGGCCGACTATCTGCGCTCGCCGGCGGCCGCCGCGTTGCCCGACACGGACAAGAACGCCGAGGTCCTCAAGCGCCAGTACCGCGTGCAGTTCCAGGGCTTCGCCGTGCAGGGCACGCCCGCCGCCGGCAAGCGCTGGACGCTGGCCGAGGTGCGGGCGGCCGATCCCGCCGAGGGCCTGCGCATCTACGATCCGTCCGATCTCACCAGCCCGGCGCCGACGGACCCCAACGCCATACTGCGTCCCTGGCCGGCCGGCGTGGACGCCACGCGCTTCACGGGTTCGCCCAACACGCTGGTGCTGTACCCCAGCGTGCGCGGCGGCCAGCCGCGCCAGGTGCCGCTGCGCGACGGCCAGCCCGCCGATCCCGGCGGCGTGCTGCAGGGCTGGCTGCCCGGCATCGACATCGGCGAACTCAATTTCACGCTGAACGACACGGGGGACGGCCCCATAGGCCGCATACGCGGCCGCCTGAATCACGCGCAACTGGCCGAATCGGCCCGGGTCGACGTGGACATGACGATCAAGCGCCGGCGCGGCCTGGCCAACGCCGGCGTGCTGGACACGGAGGCGCTGCGCTCGCGTTTCGAGGGCTTGCTGCGGGACGGCGGCGTGACTGCGTTCAGTCCCGTCATCGTCGACGAGGTCGATGTGCTGCCCGGCGTCGGCCTGTACATCGCGGGCCGCGTCGAGCCCACCATCGAGATGATACGCAACGCCAGCCTGGACTTCCAGGTGCGCGGCAATGAGCTGATCGTCTCCAAGACCTTCTACGGAGGCGACATCCAGCTGGGCGGCCCGCTGCGCGTGGACGGCAGCGACCTCACCGTCGGCCTGGGCACGCGCACCGGCCTGAATGTCAGCGGCGGCATCGCCTTCAGCATCGACCGGCTGGGGCAGGGCACCCTGCGCGGCGCGGGCCGCGGCCGCGAGTTCGCCGTCGAGGGCAATTTCGCCTTCGACCGCGGCCTGTTCGACGCGGACGCCAACATCAGCCTGGCCTACCGGCGCGGTCCGGACGCGCCGGACGGCAAACTGTCCGGTGCCGGCACCGTCACCATAGGGGAGGGCAAGGTGCGCGGCGTGCGCGGCGCCACCGTGCGCGCCGAGTTCGACGGCGAGCGCCGCTCCCTGGACGGCACCGCGCAGCTGGACATACCTGGCGTGGAGTCGGCCACGCTGGGTGTGCGGTTCACGCCGGAGGACGGCACCACCATCTCGGGCAGCGCGCGCTTCCGCGACCAGCCGGGCATACGCAACGGCCAGATCACGGCGACGCTGACGGAGGCCGACGGCGGCTGGACCATGTCCGCGCGCGGCGGCGCCGAGGCCACCTTCGCCGGCATCACCGCCACGCTGGACGCCAGCTACGACGACGGCCTGTTCAAGTTCTCCGCCGAGGCGCCGTTCGCGGCCGGCCCCGCCACCGGCAATGTGCTGGTCGGCGTGACCAATGGCGACGTGGACGACGACGGCAACGTCACCGGCGCCGGCGGGGGCACCGAGTTGAAAGGTTTCGGCAACGGCACCGTGAACGTGCGGCTCACCGAGCATTTGCAGGGCGGCGTCGGACTGAAGGTGCGGCCGTCCGGCGAACTGCTGGTCAGCGGCCGCATAGGCATACCGGGCAGCGTCGAGCTGTTCGGCCAGTATCCGCCGCCGGACCGCGCTCGGCGCGAACTGTTCCACATGCCCACCGTGTCCATCCCGCTGGTCGGTTTCGCCGTGGGCGGCAACACGGTGGGCCTGGCGCTCACCATCAACGGCCGCATCACCGGCTACGCCCATGTCGGTCCCGGCCTGCTGACGCAGGCCGAGATCATGGTGGAGGATTTCAATCCCGCCCAGCCGGAGTCGCTGCGCGTGACCGGCGGCGCCACCTTCGACCTGCCCGCCGCCGCCGGGGTGGAGGCGGGACTGGACGCGGGCGTCTCGCTGGGCGCGGCCGTGGTGCGGTCCACCGCCGGCATCAACGTTTCCGCCGCGGCGGGCGTGGAGGCGCATGTGACGCCGCACGTGGATCTGGATTGGACCCAGGCGGACGGCCTGCACGTGCACGGGGACTTGAACGCCTCGCTGTCGCCGCAACTCAGATTCAGCCTGATCGGCTACGCCGAGGTCGTGGCCGACGCCTTCGTCACCAGCTTCACGCTGTGGCGCAAGGACTGGAACCTGGCCGAACGCAGTATAGGGAGTTCGCTGTCGCTGGGGTTGAACGTGCCGGTGGACTATTACAGCGACGACCGCGGCGTGGTGTTCGATCCCAACCAGGTGAGCTTCACCGTGCCGGAACTGAACGCGGACACGCTATCCTCGCTGCTGGAGGATGGCGGCGAGCACGTGGAGGACAATCCCCCCGCATGACGGCTCACCACTTGCAGCCCGAGTCCTTCTTGTCGGTGAGGAGGATAAGGGGCACGATCACGATGGCCAGCACGCCGGTGCCGGCCGCCACGTTCTTGCAGTCGGCGCGCGCCGCGCCGGCCACATTGCGCCCCAGTTCCGAGCCTGAACGGATGGGGTTGATCGGCTTGTCGTAGATCTGCGCCACGGCCGGGTCGTCCCTGGTGGCCTTGGCCGTCGCCAGCTTGCGCGCGGACTTCAGCGCGGTGTTTGCGTCGAATTGGCCCGGCTCCGGCGCTGGCGTCTTGTGTTCGGCGAAGGGATCGGCCGGGTCTTGCGTCCGAGCCGGTGCCGCCGGCACCGACTTCGCCGCGACGGCCGCCGCGTCAGCCTCGGACTCCAAGGGCGCCTCGGCGGGCCGAGGCAGCGCCGCGATGACGCCGGCCGAAGCGGGCGCCGGCGGGAGGCGTGCCGCGCGCCGCGGCGCCCGCGCCGTCACGGTCTCCTCGCCGCTGGCCTGCGGGGCCGCAGCCGGCTCGGCCTTCGGCACCAGCCGCACCAGCATGCGCTGCGCTTCGGCCACCGGCTGTTCGGGCGCGTGGCGGTAGCTGGCGGCCAGGTAGAGCAATCCCCCATGCAGCAACAGGGAAACCAGCAAGCCGGGAAGCAGGGAAGGGCGCTTACGCATGGCGCGGCCTCACGCTGGACCACATGACCGCCGCGATCACCAGCGCGCCGCCCAGCAGGACCATGAGGCCGGGCGCCGCGCCGAACAGCAGCCACGCGAGCGCGATCGCGTAGACGGGCTCCATGCTGATCACGATGGCGACGGTCTGCGCCTTCACCCGCTCCAGCGCCTGGAGGAAGATGGTGTAGGCCAGCCCGGTGCAGACCGCGCCCAGGCAGGCCAGCAGCAGCCACTCGGCGCCGGGCAGGGAGGCCGCCTCGCGCCAGCCGAAAGGCGCGAGGGACAAGGCCGCCGCCAGGCACTGCCACCAGCACGATTGCGTGCCGCTCGCCGCCGTGGAGAGATAGCGGTTGAACACCGCGATGCAGGCGTAGATGGCGCCGGACAGTATGCCCCACAGCAGGCCGGCGGTGGCGCTGTCGGCCAGTTCGAACGACGGCGTGATGAGCACCATGCCCGCCGTCACCAGCAGCAGGATGCCGACGTCGGCCGCCTTCAGCCGCTCCCTGAGCACCGCCGCCTCCAGCAAGGCCACGAACACGGGAAAGGACGCGAAGCCCAGCGTGGCCAGCGCCACGCCGCCGGAACGCACCGCCTTGAAGAAGGTGATCCAGTGCAGCGTCAGCACCACACCGGCGAACAGCAGCCTGCCGATGTCGCGGCCGGACAGGCCATGCCAGGGCGCGCGCCGCGCCAGCACGGCCACGGCGCTCAGCGCCAGCACCGCGAACACGGTGCGGCCGAACACGATCATGATGGGGCTTGCGCTCATGTACTCGCCGAATAGCGCGGTGCTGCCAAAGAGCAGGGCGGCGAAATGGAGTTTGAGGAGCGCGCTCGATTGGGACATCGGATAAGCGGTTGATGGTGCCAGCGGGGGATTATGGCCCCAGCCGGCCAGCGCGGCAAGTGTGCGGACACCCGCCGCGCTTTAATATATTGACATTTTATTCGGGCGGGGCGATCAGTCCGCGAAACCGGGCGCGCGCTTGGCCATGTTGGCCGTCATCGCCTCCTGCAGGTCGTTGGACAGCAGCAGGCCCGCGTTCCAGGTGGCGATGTAGTTCAAGCCGTCCGCCACGCTGTGGTCGCGCGCGTAGGTGATCATTTCCTTGGTCCCGCGGATCGCCAGCGGCGACTTGGCGGCGATGCTTGCCGCCAGTTCCCGCACCCCGGCGCGCAGCGCCTCGGGCGTGTCGTACACCCGGTTCACCAGGCGGATTTCGCGCGCCTCGGCGGCGTCCACCTTGCGCGCGGTGTAGGCCAGCTCGCGCGCCATGCCCTCGCCGATCAGGCGGGGCAGGCGCTGCAGCGTGCCCACGTCCGCCGTCATGCCGATGTCCACCTCCTTCACGCTGAACCAGGCGTCGCTGGAGCAGTAGCGCATGTCGGCGCAGGTGATCAAGTCGATGCCGCCGCCGATGCAGCCGCCGTGGATGGCCGCCAGCACCGGTTTGCGGCAGCGTTCCAGGCTGCTCAGGCAATCCTGCAGGTCCAGGATGGTGCGGCGCAGGCCCTCGCGCGTGCGGCCGTCGCAATCGTTGCGGATGGCGCCGCCCAGTTCCATCATCATTTGCAGGTCGATGCCGGAGGTGAACAGCTTGCCTTCGCCCTGCAGCACCACGGCCCGCACCTGGGGCGTTTCGTCGGCCCACTGGAAGGCCTTGCGGATCTCGTGCCACATCGGCAGGTTCATCGCGTTGGCCTTGTCCGGGCGGTTCAGGCTGATGGTGGCCACATGCTGGTCCAGCGTGACACTGAGGGTTTCGTATTCCATGGCGGCGCCTTTGAGATGGTGGAACCCAAGTAAAGCACGAGCGTGCGATTTTGGTCAAGCATCCGCTTTACTTGATCTGGACCGAGTCCGGCGGCACGTTGAACGCCTCGTAATAGTGGCGCTTGAACAGGGCCGCGAGCGTGCCGTCCCTGGCCATGGCGGCCATCGCGTCCTCAAACCGCTCCAGTTTGCCGGCGTGGGCGGATTTCTTCGAAATGCCGATGGAGCGCGGGCTGGGATCGGCCACGCGGTAGGGGGCTTTCGCCACGAGACCGCGCAGCGCCAAGCGCGCGACCTGGGCCTCGCCCTGATCCTCCGGCACCACCACCGTGTCCAGCCGGCCCAGCGCCAATTTGCGGAAATTGGCTTCCATGGTGGGCACCTCTTCCTTGAGCAGCCTGCGGTCCAGGTCAAACGGCTGGAAATAGGCCGCGCCGAAAGTCACGCCTATGCGCTGTTTAGCCAGGTCGGCGTAGCTGTGGATGTCCACGCCGTGCTCCTTCTGCACGTAAAACACCTTGTCGGAGCTGTGCTGGCGGTAGGGCGTTTTCAGGAAATGCAGATAGCGCAGCCGCTCGGGCGTGTCGCGCACGCCGATGATGATGTCGGCCTCGCCCGACTCCATCATGTACAGGCAGCGCTTCAGCGGGCAGGGACGGAATTCCAGCGGCAAGTCCATGCGCCGCGCCAGTTCGCGAACGATCTCGGTATACGCGCCGCCATACACGCCCTGCGCATGGGTTTTCCAGGGCAGCAGCTCCTCGAAGGCGAACACCAGGGGTTGGGCCACGGCGGCCGGGGGGCAGCAGAACGCCGTCATCAGGGCAAGCAGGAGGGGACGGGATGGGAAAGGGCGCGGCAGGCGGGGCAAGTTTCGTCCGGGAGTGAAAGTGACGATTGCAGTTAATCATGGCGGATTCGCGGGGTCAAGGTTCAATTGCGAGCGCTGGTCTGACGCGTAGCGTAGGCGTAATGCTCCGCAGATCAAGGGCGATCGCCGCCGACAGGTCTGGCGCGGTGGTCCGGTTCGGCATGTCTTGACCACCTATCCCCAAGTTGCGGATTACACTGCGGGCATTTGACGCGCTATGCTGCTCACGCTGGTTTTGCTTTTGCTCCTCGTCCACGACCATGTCGTCATTCGCCGGGCGCACCGCCACCGTCACCGGCCAGCAATCCGGCGCAAGGCGACGCGGTCGCGCCGCAAACCAGCCTGGGTCAGGGCGGAAGTCATTCGTCTGAAGGCGCTGAGCGACCTGAGTTGTCATAAACTGGCCGCCACCTTTAATCGCATGCACGCCGCGCGCAATGGCATGACGGTTTCCAAGACGTGGGTGGCCGAAGTGGTGCGTGCCCATCGCTACGAAGTTGCCGACCTGCGGCGGCGCTTCAAGCGCCATGTGCCGCCGGCGCAACCCTGCAATGCGGTCTGGGGCGTCGATTTCACCGGCAAGGCCGATCTGGCGAAGCGCATTCATCCTGTACTTGGCGTGATCGATTACGGGAGCAGGTCGGCCCTCGTCCTGCGGCCCCTGCCGAACCGTACCGCCATCACGACATTGAAGGCCCTGCTGGCGGCGATGGAAACGTACGGCGTGCCGGCCGCGATTCAGACGGACAACGAGGCGGTGTTCACGTCGCGCTTGTTTCGGTTCAGCCTGCGTTTGCTGGGATACGGCACCGCCTGTCCGCGCCCGGAGCGCCTTGGCAGAACGGCAGGATTGAACGGTTGTTCGGGACTTTGAAGGAAAAACTGGACAGGATGGCGGTCGCCGGCTTCGACGACTTGCGGCTGGCCATGGGCGAGTTCCGCTTCTGGTACAACCATGTGCGGCCGCACCAGCATTTACAAGGATGGACGCCGGCGGAGGCATGGCGGGGCCAGGACCCATATGCCCATGCGCCCGAGGGGGATGAACATTTCAGCGCATGGGATGGGTTGCTACAGGGCGTGCATCTGCGACGGTAGGCTTCAGTGGTAGTGGGAAGAGGGGGCGGGACAGTTGTCCGGGACTTTTTGCGTCCATGGTTGTCATTCGATACCTTAAATGCAACATTAAAGCTATTTTTCCCGAGCGCGGATAGAATGCAACCGTCGAGCCACCTTGTATTTGGATGGTTCGACGGTTGCTTTTCTCAAAAATCAGCCGCTTATCAGTGCGTTTTTGCTTGTCGGACAAGCGGACGGGGCACCGTGGGAACCACCTGGTATTTGGATGGTTCGACGGTTGCTTTTCTCAAAAATGAGCCACTTACTGGTGCATTTTTGCTTGTCGGACAAGCGGACGGGGCACCGTGGAACCACCTTGTATTTGGATGGTTCGACGGTTGCTTTTCTCAAAAATGAGCCACTTACTGGTGCATTTTTGCTTGTCGGACAAGCGGACGGGGCAACTTATTGATTAAAACTCGTCACGCAACGAGAAAGTCGCCCTTATTCTCAATTCTCCTGATTAGTTCAATAGTCAAGAATTTATAAACTGATGGTGAAGGCGAGTCCGACGGAATGAAAAGAATCTGCGAAATGTAATAGCACGTTCCCAATTCGGCGTTTACTTCGCGTAAGCCATCAATAACCTGCGTCAATACAAGGTGTTGTTCAATCTGGACGCGCTCACTGTTTTTAATGGGTAACGCCTCGATACTGACTATACTTTCGGAATCATCAAGGCGCACTCCCAGAAAATTATGTTGAGGTCCAGTTATTCTGGCAACCTTATAGACGCCATTATCAAAAATAAATTGCATTATTCACCTCCCCACGGATTGCCTGGCCAACGCTTGTCAGCAGCATTGTGCGCCGCTGAGTAACCAGAATTATACTTCAGTTCATACCAACGCTCAGCAGTTTCATGCTTCATCCAGCGAATATCATCAACCGTATGTGTACCATTTTCCAATCTCAACCACGCGTTTCCTTGCGTCAGATCACTATCAAATCTCATTCTTTGGGCAGGAATGCCATAATCGATATAGCGATCGAGCAAGTGTTCGTTTTCGAAAACATGCTCTTTTACCTTTTGAATATTTGCAGGTTTAATTCCGGTGTTTTTAGCAATTGCGGCAACATCCGTATTGCTTGCGCGAATCGCGTCATACGATTCGTCTGCCAATCCTGTAAAGGTGCCAGAGCCAGTTTGTTTGAGGTTTATTCTATTGGCTGCAGCAGGTAGCGAAGCCGCTGCCGCCACGCCACCAGCGAATGCAATCGCGTTATCCACAAACTCGGCGGCGTTGCGCGATCCGGTCAAGATTTCGACGCCATTGTACGTGATGGTGTTCTGTGGCTCGCCAGTCCAAGCTCGCCGCACCCGGTTCCCATGTTGTCGACGCCATGGAGCCCGACGGGAACGCCGACCACCGCGCCAAGTCCCGTGCCGGCCATGAGCGTTGCCCCCCACACTTGAAGGCCGCCATTGACCGCCTGCACCACGCCCTGCGTCCGCTGGCTTCCTTGATAGTGGAACTTGGTGCTGTTCCAAGCCATCGACAAGGCATCGCCGGCGGTGATTTTGTTCTGCTGGTAGGCTTGGGCTACGTTTCGCAGGGCTTCCGGGTAGCTTTGCTGCGCCTCGATATTGGAGGTCGACACCCGCAGGTCGTAGGCGAGCTTCTGCTCCATCGTCATCTTTTGGCCGACAATGAACACCGTCCGAAGATTCGGATCCCAGCTTGGCGATGAGGGCAACTTGACAAGGGAGTCCCCGGCCGTCACGGATAGGTTTTGACGATCGCCGGCTTCCAGCCGGCCAAGATAATCCGGCGCAACGTTGGATGTGTCGAACGCGTAGTTATCCCGCATCGGCCCCTCGAATGGATTGTTTTTCCAGGCGGCGACGGTGTCGCTGAAGCTCCCGGTATCCCTCGTTATGTTGGACGGATCTTCATCCAGGAAGCCGAAACGGCCGGTCTCCCACCAAGCGTTATTACCCTCCATCGGAGGATGGCCGAATCCGAGCCCCCCCGAGTCGAAGCTGACGCGGCTTTCCTTGTCCGCTTGGGTGAGCGGGCCGTAGGTGTACGTGTTGGCGGCCGCCAGCGCTATTGGCGATTCCTGGATGGGAGCTGCAAAGGCGCTGATGATGGTGTTGACATGGCTATTGAGCCTGGTTTGCCACTCGATGAACTCGGGGTCGCCCGGCAGGGCGCCCACCGGGTACGGCACCGGGTTGACCGCCTGGGCGGGACCGCCGGCGCGCATGCGGTTGACCTCGCCCGTGTCCAGCGCGCCGGACGCGGCTGCCGCCACCTGGTTGAAGCCGCGCGTCTGCGTCACGATCTTGCGTTCGCCGAACAGGGTGTAGGCGTTGAGCACCTGGCCGCCGTCGGTGTGGGTCTCCTTGACCATGTTGCCGTTGACGTCGTAGGCGTAGCGGCTTGCCGCGCGTGTTGCGGACCACCGCCAGCAGGTTGGTGTAGGTGGTGACGTCCTCGGTTACACTGCGGGCATTTGACGCGCTATGCTGCTAACGCTGGTCTTGCTTGTGCTATTTGTCCGTGACCATGTCCTAATTCGCCCGGCGTACCTCTACCGTCACCGGCCTGCAATCCGGCGCAAAGCGACGCGGTCGCGCCGCAAACCGGCTTGGGTCAGGGCGGAAATCATTCGTCTGAAGGCGCTGAGCGACCTGAGTTGTCATAAGCTGGCCGCCACCTTTAATCGCATGCACGCCGCGCGCAATGGCATGACGGTTTCCAAGACATGGGTGGCGGAAGTGGTCCGGGCCCATCGCTACGAAGTTGCCGATCTGCGGCGGCGCTTCAAGCGCCATGTGCCGCCGGCGCAACCCTGCAATGCGGTCTGGGGCATCGATTTCACCGGCAAGGCCGATCTGGCGAAGCGCATCCATCCTGTACTTGGCGTGATCGATTACGGGAGCAGGTCGGCCCTCGTCCTGCGGCCCCTGCCGAACCGTACCGCCATCACGACATTGAAGGCCCTGCTGGCGGCGATGGAAACGTACGGCGTGCCGGCCGCGATTCAGACGGACAACGAGGCGGTGTTCACGTCGCGCTTGTTTCGGTTCAGCCTGCGTTTGCTGGGGATACGGCACCGCCTGTCCGCGCCCGGAGCGCCTTGGCAGAACGGCTGGATCGAACGGTTGTTCGGGACCTTGAAGGAGAAGTTGGACAGGGTGGCGGTCGCCGGCTTCGACGACTTGCGGCTGGCCATGGGCGAGTTCCGCTTCTGGTACAACCATGTGCGGCCGCATCAGCATTTACAAGGGTGGACGCCGGCGGAGGCATGGCGGGGCTTGGATCCTTATGCCCACGCACCCGAAAGCGTCGAACACTTCAGCGCCTGGGACGGATTGCTGCGGGGCGTGTATCTGCGACGGTAGGCGTCAGTTGCAGTGGGAAGGGGAGGCGGGACGGTTGTCCGAGACTTCTTGCGTCCATGGTTGTTATTTGATGCTTTAAATGCAATATTAAAGCTATTTTTCCCGAGCGCGGATAGAAAGAAACCGTCGAACCACCTGGTATTGGGGTGGTTCGACGGTTGCTTTTCTCAAAAATCAGCCGCTTATCAGTGCGTTTTTGCTTGCCGGACAAGCGGACGGGGCAAAGCAGACGGCGCAACAGAGGTATTCAAACTGGTCTTAAGGTTTGCTAGCTGATTTCAATCGAAGACTCCTTAGCAAGGGACTTTCGCCTCCAGTAATTTCTATTTTAAATTCGGCATAAGCTGTCTCAAGAGCATCATACTTCCTTAGGTTACCTTCAGAAAAATTACAAGCTCCCGGAACGTCTCGCCATTCAAGTGGTTTTACAATCTTTCCCGTACGAGCGTCATTAATCAATTTTGAGAGCGCTTCAAACAAATCACTGACCTCGGAGTCAATAGGCGAATACTGAGCCAATAGTTTTTCCAACTTTTCCGCGCTCTTAACTAATAGTACTTGGTCCATTCTAATTACCTTTAATTTCCAATTGTTCCGATGTGTGTCGGAGGTGACCAAGGGCCACGGTTCGGCACAATATATTGTGTCGCGCCTCCTGGCCTTAAAACTAATCCACCCAATTCAGTGGTCGGTGCAACTTTGCTAACAAAGACATTTGCAGGGCCGCTTGGGGAAATCTGATAAATATCATATAACGACGCCTCACTCTTCACAGGCAAGCCAAAATAATCAGCAAGGCTATGCCCAGATTTTGAAGCCGCATTTAGGTCAGACGCCGTGGAAAAAAGGTGAATATGGGGATACTGTCTGTCCTTGAGGGACGATCTTAACCAGCGGCGAATTTGTAGTTACCAGTTGCGGTGCACCCGATCCAGATCCCAACTGGTCTACTGCTCGTGCATATATTTTGCTTATTTCTGCTGTTGGATCTGCCGCGCTAAGTTCCCTCATGAGCTGCTGTCCTTGAGATGTGGATAAATAGGAGTCAGCAGTTCTTCGATTAAGCCTTAAATGCAATATTAAAGGTATTTTCCCGAACGCGGATAGAAAGAAACCGTCGAACCACCTGGTATTTGGGTGGTTCGACGGTTGCTTTTCTCAAAAATCAGCCGCTTATTAGTGCTTTTTTGCTTGCCGGACAAGCGGACGGGGCAACGTATTTTTCCCGAGCGCGGATGGAAAGAAACCGTCGAACCACTTGCTATTTGGATGGTTCGACGGTTGCTTTTCTCAAAAAATCAGCCGCTTATTAACTTTCCAGAAAGTAAAGCGATGGTTCCTCATAGGAGAAATGGTGACTTTTCTAGCTAGAAGGTTAGTTGTTTAGTTTCATGCGATCATATCCCCCGTCGCAGCATGCCTCTGCTCCGTGCCAAGGCCGTGCTTGACGAGTTGATCGCTGGTTTTCCGAAGCGGTCGCCAACCCACCGCAGCAGCACACCTGAGCGTCAGAGAGCATGAGCACACGCATTCATCCGCAGGCCCGCACAACGCCGAAAATCCGCCAGGAGATCAAAGCCTCCGGCTTGACCGCCCACGAGGCGGCAAAGGTGTTCAACATCACCAAGGCGACCGCCGCCAAGTGGCTCAAGCGCGATGACGTGCAAGACCGTTCGCATCGGGCCCACACGCT
>NZ_FPBO01000058.1 GCF_900116645.1 Pseudoduganella namucuonensis
CACTGTGTCCAGGTTGTCGTAGAGGGGGGGGGAGATGTCGTGCCATTTTCATAGTCGCAGAACTTATCGACACCATATGCAGGATCGCCAAACACGCTGTTACTACAGGCAATAGAGCCTGTGGCGGATCGATATGTAAAATTACGATTGGCACCGTAGCGAACGTTACGTGTGCCGCTAAATGTGCATATCTGATCTTCGTAAGCGCACCTCGTCCAAGTAGTCTCAGCGGCATTAGCAGCGGCGGGCTCAATTAACAGTGCTCCGCTGATGAAAGCTAAGGAGATAACCGAGTGGGAACACATAAAAATCATGGCGAACTTCATATCATTCCTTATCGTGTTAGTAATCACAAGGGTTCTGTCGCGTTGGTGATCAAAAGACGAAGTGTCTGCTCAGCGCTGCGATTGTCAACGATCACTGGCCGAACAGCATGCGGTAATCTCGATATAGTATTGGTCCGCGTTTTCGAGACCAGTTTGCGATCCCTCAAACGTGCGGCAGCCGTCTGCGCAAGATGATGCAAAATGGGCGTGCTATGAGAACCACCGTGACAATTGATGGCGAGCTGTACGAGCAAGCCCTGGAAGTCGCCGATCCAGCCATGGACAAGGCTGATCTATTCCTCGATGCCGTCAAAACCTTTTAAGGCCACCTCTAAAACCTCGCTTGGAGCGCCGTTGGTTCGGTAAAATTCCGGCATCGGCCACGACCAGCCGCACCCGCAGCGATGAAGCCCCGGATCAGCTTGTTTGCAGAACACTAACGCGAAGAACGGCGCGCGAAGATCGGTGACCCTCTGGTCGGTTTATGTGGATTTCGAGGCGCTGGTCGCAAGCATCGATGCCGCCGTCCCGAGGCGCGGCCGAGGGGGGATCAACTGCTCGACCGTCGTATTCGCGAGCAAGTCCAACAGCAGTTGCACAAGCATGGTTAACCTGGCGCGTTGCGGCCAGATCGTAACAATCAAGGAACGTACGATGTCGCTTGGCTGGAAGCCGCACAAGCGCGCGCAAAAGAATGTCGATGGTAAGCGACCAGCCGCCCATCTGTGCAGCGTATTTAGGATTGGATAAAGTCGGGGAATGGCAACGGGGAGTCGATCTGGCTGTTGGGGCACGTCGGGAGACGTTCCAACGCATCGGCCAGCCAGCGCGCCGGATCTAGTCCGTTCCGTTGAGCTTGGCGGTGACGAACAAGCTCTGGATGGCGTCGGCGCGGTGGCCCGCTCGTTCCGAGCCGGTGAACAGCCAGTTTTTTGCCGATGGCAATGGGACGAATGGCGTTCTCGCAGCGGTTGTTGTCGATCGGCAGCGTGCCCGAGCCGGCATAGCGCTCCAGCGCCGGCCAGCGCTTGAGCGCGTGTTCGACCCCCTTGGCCGTGCCGCTGCCGGCCGCGACGGCGCGCCGGGTCGCCAGCAACCAGGCATGCGCTTCTGCGAGCGCCGGCTCGGCCAAGCGCTGGCGCAGCACCAGGCGTTGCGGTGGATCGAGTCCCGCGCCTTGCTGCTCGATCGCGTACAGCGCCGCGATGCGCTGTAGCGCCTCGTCGGCGACGGGGCTGGCGCTGGCGGCGTGCACATCGAAGAATTTCCGCCGGATATGCGCCTTATGTGGAGCTCCACATAAGGCGCATGCGCGGCGCAAATTCCACGACCAGCACGCGGCGCGACCAACGGCGCTGACCACCGAGGCGCTGCGCCGCATCGCCGAACTGTATGTTATCGAAGCCGAGATCCGGGGCAAGCCCCCAGATGAGAGAAGGCAGGCGCGGCAAGCTCGCGCGCTCCCCTTGGTCGATGATCTCGAACACTGGCTGCGTACTACGCTCGACACGCTGTCGCGCAATCCGACACGGCGGCGGCGATCCTGTACGCGCTCAAACTCTGGCCGGCGCTGCTGCGCTATTGCGACGACGGCGCTATCGAGATCGACAACTCGGCGGCCGAACGCGCCTTGCGCGGCGTGGCGATTGGCCGACGCAACTATCTCTTCGCCGGAGCCGACAGCGGCGGCGAGCGCGCAGCCGCGATCTACTCCCTGATCGGCACGACCACGCTGAATGGTGTCGACCCCGAAGCCTGGTTGCGTCACGTGGTGACGCATCTCCCCGATCATCCCGTCAACCGGGTTGATGAATTCTTGCCTTGGTACTGCCGCCTACCAGCAGCGCTCTGAGATCACGCCGCTTCCCAGCGGGGTGATGCCATCATCGATCAAATTTCCACTGCGCTCAAGACGTCACTGAGCGGACGCTTACGGCTGAACAGTTACCAAAAGGATTGGTTCAACCACGCGTTCACCTTGTGGGCCACTGTTTTCCCAGTGTCTCGGCTCGAATCGGCTGTAATTCGAGGTGCCCTTAAGTCTTGATACTGCGCAAATAGGCTGAGGTCAAATTCCCTTATATTTCCCTATGACTACAAGGAGAACATGATGGACAGTCAAAAAAATGATGCGCGTAGTGATAAAGCGCTTGCATTGAAAATTGACCGGCTGCTCTCGTTGGTTGGAGGAAATGGGGAGTATTCCGTGGCAGCCGCCATGACAAAGTCTGGTGTACCGCTTTCTGTGATTGCGCGGGTGTTTTGCGACAGACCAGAACGGAGGCGTGAGCATGCATCGTCGCGGTGAGTAATCCGTATTAACAATTTCCTTCCAGAATTAACGTCATTTGTGGTGGATGAATCATGGTTATTCTAACAGATGCTCGACGCAATGAAATTCTGGCTTCAGAAATTGATAGACTGCTGACACAGCTCGCCCGGAAAGGGCAGCCGTACGTTGTCGATCAGATGTGCCGGGCGGGGGCGACTATGCAAGTCATAGTGCGAGTTCTCTGCGATCCGGTGACGCGCCACCGTAGCGCACCCGCCTCCGATGGACTTCGGGAGTTGCGACTTAATATTGAGCGGAATTAGTTTTGTTCGGCCATCTGGAATTGATTTTCATCAATGCGATGATCCCAAGGGCACGTAGGATCGTGGTGTGAGTGGGCCTGGATGCCTTCGATTGCAGCGAATGGGGAGCAGATGAATTGGGGAGATAAGGAGCCTTGGGGTACAAAAATGGTAAACACACACTCTCTCGCGAGACAAATTGCTGCGGAGGAACGTATGAGGAATATCGCGATCCCGTCAAACGCAATGCATCCCTTTCAATGGATTATAACGATCATGTTGTTGTGCGCACTAGCCGGATGCGGAGGCGAGGGGGGGAATGGTGGCAGTGTCGGTGCACGGACGGTTTTGCATGGTACGGTTGTGACGGATGCGTCCGTAGTGGCGATCGAGAATGCCAGACAGGGTACGGAAAGTTGGAAGTTGGTCAATCCGGCGCTGCAGCACGAAATAGAGGGCTACGCCTCGGCGACCAGCGTGAACACGGGCGGAAGCATCACTCTTTATGTAAGTACTTCCGCATCAAGTTACAATATCGATATTTATCGGATGGGATACTACGGTGGAGCGGGAGCTCGAAAGGTCGGCACGTACAGTGGGTTGACGGGCGTCACCCAACCGCAGCCGTGCTCGAATCCGAATGGAGTTGTCGAGTGCAACTGGAACGCCAGCCAGTCGATCACGGCCGCCGGTCCGGATGGGGGCTGGATTTCCGGAATTTATCTCGCCAAACTCACGACCAATGCGCTCACCCCAAAGGATAGCTACATCATCTTCGTGGTCAGGGACGATGCCAGGGCGGCGACTTTCGTTGCGCAATTGCCAATTACCACCTACCAGGCGTACAACTACTGGGGTGGGAAGTCGCTTTATACGGGTTGTGTCAACCATGACAGTCAGTGGAAGTGCGCGAATGGCGCAAAAAAAGCGACCGCAGTCTCTTTCAATCGCCCTTTCATTCCCAGCTCCAATCCGTCGGCCGCCTTCGGAGCTGGAGCCGGAGAATTTATCACAAACGTACAGACTGTGGCGGAGGGCTATCCGATTAGTAGCGCCGCCTTCGACTACAATATGATCCGATGGATCGAAAAGCAGGGTTACGACACGAAGTATATAACCAACATGGATCTGCACGTGTCGAGTGCCCCACTCAGTGACTCAAAAGCTTTTATTTCGTTTGGACATGATGAGTATTATTCGAAAACGATGTGGGATAATCTCATTGGATTGAGGGAGGCTGGAAAGAATATCGCCTTTTTTTCATCGAATCAGATTTATTGGCGTGTACGTTTCGTTGAGGGGCATTACGGTGCGAGTCGGGAAAATCGGACCATGATTTGCTTCAAGGACGTGCCGGATCCGACGACGGATCCGGCCTTGACCACTGGTTTGTTTCGCAACCTGGGCACGCCCGAAGCGGGTTTGATCGGCAATCAATACACAGCTGATCCTGTGCTGGGCGCAATCACTATCACCAACGCGGCACACTGGCTAATTGCTGGAACCGGGGCTGAAAACGGCACATCTCTCCCCGGCCTGCTGGGCTATGAAATCAACACGATAGTGCCGGGCGTGTCGCCGGCCAATGTGGTCTCGCTGGCCCACTCGGTTGTCGGCAACGATTCAAGCGATGTGAGCTTCTACATCGCCCCATCCTCTTCACAGGTCTTTGCGACCGGTTCCATGCAATGGGCATGGGGATTGGACGGATTCACATCCAATGGACTGCGGTCAGACTATACGAGCGCGATCGCGCAGGCGATCACCGCAAACGTGTTCGATGCGTTGGCGGAGGTTAACATTGCGACATTGATCAACGCGGCCAGTGGGCAGTTCCTGAGCACGCCGGCTGGTAGTCTCACCGCGGCCGAGGTCATCCAGAACGTTTCGCCGGCGTCGGGCTCCAAATCGAATCAATGGCGTTTGTTGCCCGATAGTGATGGCACGAACGTGCGAATCGTCTCGCGGGCAATCGGGTTGTGTCTCGACGCCTATGGGAGCGCTGAAGGTGGAGCGGTAGGAACGTGGGAATGCCATGGCGAGGAAAACCAGAAATGGTTGTTGATCGATCGTGGCGGTTCCTATTATTCGATTATGGATAAGCGCTCGAAACTGTGCCTGCAGAATCCGGGAGGGGCGGGTACCGCGGGAGCACGCCTGACCCTCACCGCGTGTTCGTCGGCATCGCATCAGCTTTGGTTCCTATCAACACCGTCGACGGGCGGCCCTTCGCCTCCGTTGCCGACACCGGATCCGCCGCGCTCGAACGTTGTCATCGCACTCAATAATGCGAAAACCGGCTATTTCATGAGCGCGAGCGGGATGGCTTCGGATGCCATAGTTCAGGCCCCACTCACCGCGGAAAACAAGGCCATGTTGCAATGGCGTCCCCTTATGGACAGCGGCGGCTATTTCGCATTGGTCTCGATCGCGTCTGGACAGTGCCTGGACGCCTATGGCGCCGCCGACGGAGCGACCGCCGGCACTTGGCCATGTCACGGTGAGCTCAATCAGCAATGGTCGTTCTCCCAAAACAGCGACGGGACTTACACGGTGATCAGTCGCAGCAATTTACTTTGCCTAGGGAGCCCGGATTCCTCCAACACACCGCAAAGTCCACTCAAACTGCTTACATGCACGTATGGAAATGCTCAGCGATGGCACAAGAGCACCCCCGAGGTAGCACCCATGCCGGGCGAGGTTGTCACCTTTTCCAACGGCGCAAATGGTTACCACTTGAGCACGCCGGCCAACGTCATGCAGGCGGCGCCGGTGATTCAGGCGCCTGCTCCGGGCAACGGCGCCATCATGAATCGATGGCGCCTCACCGCGAGTGGCGATGGCCCGTACTTCCAAGTCGTCTCGGAAATGACAGGGTTGTGCCTGGATGCGTATGGAAGTTCGGACCAGTCCCAGGCCGGGACTTGGCTCTGCCATGGTGGCGACAACCAAAAGTGGTCGATCGCCGCCGGGAGCGGGGGCTATTTCTCGATATCCGACAAGCGGTCCAACCGTTGTATCGAAAGTCCTGGCGCTTCCACAACAGCGGGAGCGGTCCTGGTGATGTCAGCGTGTAGTGGTGCCGCGCATACCGTCTGGATGAAGTCCGCGGTTCCTTGACTTTGCCGTGACGGCCCGGTTGATTCGGCCGTCGGGCCACCATCCATATGGTGTTGACTACTGTCGCGCGAGCGAAGATGAAAGGTATTTTATGAGATTGAATTCAATCGTTGCTTACTTGGCATCGGGCTGTTTGCTTGCTTCACTATGCGGATGCGCCACCTCGCCGGGGACGAGGGCTCAAAGCGGGTCCGATAGCATGACCGGAGAGTCCGTAGCCGAGGCTGCTGGCACTATGGCCGTGGTAAAGCAGATTACTCCCGACTTGATAGCGAAGGAACACTCCACCCGAGAGTTCGCCACGGAGAGCGCAATCGGCAATCTGGTTGGCGTCCCGGGGCCGTATGACATTGGAAGCGGCGATGTCCTTTCCATCATTGTATGGGGGCACCCCGACCTTACCAACGTGAGCTTGGCAGGGGATGCCGCTTTGAATGATGGCATTGAGGGGCGCGCCAGCGCCTCCCCATCAGGCTTTGTCGTCGACCATGAGGGAGCGATCCAGTTTCCCTATATTGGACGCCTCCCGCTTGCTGGACTGAATGAGGAAGCCGCGCGCCAACTGCTGACCCGGCATTTGCAGAAATACATCAAGAATCCCAGCATCACCCTCCGAGTTCAAGCGTATCGCAGCAAGCGAGTCTATGTCGATGGCGAAGTGAAGTCGCCAGGACTGCAATCAATCACGGACATTCCGATGACGCTGATGGAGGCGTTGAACCGCGCCGGTGGCCTTCTACCGACCGCCGATCAAAGTCGTATTCGGCTCAGCAGGGGAGGCGCCAGCTACAGGATCAACCTTCCTCAGATGGTGGAGCGCGGCGTCAATCCAGCCAACATCCTTCTCGCCGCCGGGGATGTGGTGAAAGTCGTATCGCGAGACGATAGCAAAGTCTTCATCTCTGGAGAGGTGATTTCCCCTCGTGCCCTTGCCATGCGCGATGGCAGGTTGACCCTGAACGAGGCGCTTGGGGAATCGGGCGGAATCAATCCGGCCAGCGGCGATGCGAGTAGGGTGTATGTGATTCGAAAGGTCGGGACCGAACTCGTGATCTATACGCTTGACGCAAAATTGCCAGGCGCGTTTGCTGTCGCTCAGGATTTTGAACTGAATGCCAAGGATACGGTATATGTCGCGGCGACCCCGCTGACAAATTGGCACCGGACCATCAGCCAGGTCTTCCCAGGCGCGCTGTCGTCCGCTGTCAGCGCGGCGGGCACCCGACCTTAGTGCTCAGGTGGCGCTTTTGAACCGGCGGATTGCAAGTATGCCCCGATGAGGCCGCGCCGCATGGAAGAGCGCGGCCTCGCTGTGGATTGAATGCTTCCCATCCTACGCGGCACGCCTCGTGGCCGGGTGTTTGAACGGCCGTGTCGACAACATCCTTGCCTCGCGACCGTACAATGCCTTGGCCCAGGATGCCGCGAAACGATAGGTTGGCTGCACTGGCGCGATCGCCAGCACACGCGTTTTCGATCGGCCTGCCGGTTGACCTGTGCCGCTGTTCACTGGAATGAGGCTGGAGGAATTGACGCTGGTGTGGTTGGCCGAGGTGGCCGCACGTCACTCCATACCGGGGCCATTGGACTGGCGTAAGAAAAGAGGGCGCGCCACGCCTCGATCCTGCGCCATGCCAACTTCCGTGGCATCAGTCCCATACCGACCATGCCCTCCGTGCGGTTGTCGTGCTCGCCGGTTAAAGCGGCCTCGCCGGCCGACCCGAAGGATCCATGCGCGCAGCACCTGATTGGCCGGCGAACCAACCCTTGCCACCAGTCCTACAGGAGAAATGCAATGAACGCATATAAGTTTCTTTTCCACGAGCGACCTCCCGCCGGCAGCGCCGCACCAGCGGTTGGCAAGATCGCGCAGATTGTCGACTGGCTCAACCAATCATTTCTATCGACGGAATCCGATGGAACGGGCGGGATGACGCCAAAAAAGATGCGGGTTCCGATGTCTCCGCGGCTTGGAACGGTGGGGACTGTCGAACCGTTCAGGATTAAGGAACCGGTGCTGCGTTATGTCGTGCGGGCATGTGCGCTTCCGGTAGAGGCTGGGTCCGAGGCATCGGAATTGCCGCGCGAATTTCCGGTGCTACTGGTCGGAGCCGATAGCGCGCTGGCTAAGGCCTTGCGCTATGCGTTGGAACAGCAAGGCTACTCGGTACGGCAATTGATACCGGGGACCACCACCTACAGACTTGATCCACAGCGGGTGGTGGTGGATTTGTCCGCACCTGCACCAGTGCGCGCATGGCGTCGGTTGGAGTCGGCGCATGCCCCTATTGGGGCATTGATCAATCTGATGGGTGCCGACTACTGGGCCGATGGCGGGCACGTCGGGAAGCCCGTCGAAGGACATGGCCCGATACCCCCAACCCGTCATCTGCATGATGCGAGGGCGTTGTTCCTCCTACTGCAGGTAGTGGAGGACGATCTGATGGCAAGCGCGGTCCATGGTGGTGGCCGACTGTTAATCGTTACCCGGCTCGACGGGCGGTTTGGTCTGGCGCGATCGCGTGAATTGGATGCCTGTAGCGCTGGGACGCTGGGAGTGGCCAAGTCGGCCGCCCGCGAGTGGCCGGCCGTGACGGTGCGGTGCGTCGACGCCGCGCCGGACATTATGCCGGAGGCGCTGGCACCTCGTCTCCTGGCTGAGTTGCAGGGTAGGGGGGATGCAATCGAGATCGGCTTGACAACGGAGGGGCGCTGGAATGTGGATTTGCACCACGAAGCTGCGCCCCGCCAGACACCGATCGGGTTGCGGCTTGAACCGAAGGCCGTGCTGCTTGTAACCGGAGGCGCCTACGGTATCACTGCCGAGATCGCTTGCGCGCTGGCGGCGAAATACCAACCGACGCTGGTACTGGTGGGCCGTAGCGCTCTGCCTGACGAAGAGGATGAAATGACACGGGACATTCCCGCTGGGAAGGCGCTCCAGCAGGTTGTGCTGCGGCAATTACGGGCGATGAACCCAAGAGTTCCTGTGTCGCAGGTCATGGCCACTACACGGAACATTATCAAGGAGCGTCGAATCCGCGCCAATTTGGCCATTATGCGCGGTAGCGGGGCACAAGTTGAATATCACGCCATCGACGTACGCGACCGGACCGCATTCGGCGAGCTGATCGACGGAATATACCGTCGTTATGATCGCATTGATGGGGTGTTGCATGGCGCCGGCGTGGTTAATGACAGGCTTATCCGCGACAAGACGCTGCGTTCGTTCAACACCGTCTTCGACACCAAGGTTCTGCCGGCCCTGTTGCTGGCCCAAAAGCTGCAGCCAAAGAGCCTCAAATTCATCGCTTTCTTTTCATCGCTGGCAGGCCGTTTCGGCGACGTCGGTCAGTGCGACTACAGCGCGGCCAACGAAGTACTAAACAAGTTGGCCGACAGTCTCAGTTACAGCTGGCCACACGTGCATGCGCTAACCATCAATTGGGGGCCGTGGGATGCGGATATGGTCGATGACGGGTTGCGCAGATTGTATGCCGCGCGCACCATCCAGCCTATCACATTGGCAGACGGTAAACGCCGTTTTCTGAGCGAACTGGAACGTGGCGCGAGCGGAGAACCCGAGTTGGTGATCACGTCTAGTATGCGACAGATCGCGTCGCTACAGGCGCGTCGCTGAAGTTACCGAATGCATCGGGCAGTGGCGAACAGCTAGAAGCGACCGTCAGCGATCCGCCTCTGGCGAACAGCTTGCATCGCGGGGCCTCAACGTGTAACCGCGAAACGGCCGACGACGGCATTGAGCATCGTATGTTGTTCATGGCGTAAGTTGTCAGTTTTAGCGAGTCGTCAGAGTTCAAGTGGTCGGGCGCATCTATGCTGGATTTTTCTCTCGCACACCATCGAACTGACGGGTGGGCCATATGGAGCGATTGCTTGCGGATTTGCCGCGTGCCTCATACCGCGCGCCCGAGGTCGATCCGGCGCCGGCGCTAAATTTACGCCGGTTCGCGAACGAAGACAAAATCGCACATTGATGGTTAGCGCCAGCCAGGCGCCTCAAAGAACGCGCGGTGCAAGGCGGCACCTGTTATTCCGCGTGGCGATTGCGATCCTCATAAGCGACTCGAAATTCGGGGATCCTATGGATATTTTACTCGACCAATTCGTCGGCACCCGGCGGCAAGCGCAAGAGGCTTTATCACCTCAGATGAAATTACCGATGCGTGTATACAGGACCCACAGCTGTAACTAACAATCCAATTCCGCGCGAACGGGCAGTGATTAAAAGAACGCGGATGCCTGGGGCCATGCACTTCTCAACCATGACGATCCGCGACAGGAATGTGGCCGCAATTATTCCACCCTCGGAAATGTAGCGGGACTCTTGCGATGGCTCGGCTCGGTAAATCATTTCGTCGCCAGCGCCCATACTCTCGACGGTGGGATCGCACGGTCAATGTGCGATAGTGGAGGGCATTGATTGGCAAGATCGGATTGTTCGTGCGCATCTCGGGGAAAGCTTGATGGTGCAAGCAGTTTCTTGCGTATTGTCAATCTGTCGTCGACTATTAAAGGTTACCATCTTACCAAGAAATCGGACGTTCCGTTATTTGATTGCATTCTTCGCCAGCCCAATAGGTTGGTCCGCCGGACTAATCTAGGATATTTTTGCGAGATCATATGGATATGATGGATTACCTCAGGTTTAAGAAGATTGTTCGCACCGCGCAGACATATTTTCCTTACTTATCCGAGATTAAGCCTTGGGTGCAAAATATGGTGTGTAGGATATTAAGGAAGCCTTTTGAGTCCGACTTCAGAGCGCTGCGTCTCTTCCCGGAAGGACAGACGTATGTGGATGTCGGCGCGAACAGGGGGCAGAGCATTACCGCGATTCGCATGATGGCCCGGAAAGGGAAAATAATCAGCTTCGAAGCCAATCCAATTTTAGCAAGAAAGCTAAGCGATCGATACTCGAATAGCCATGATGTTGTGGTAAATTCCTTTGGGCTGGGAGCCGACGAAGGGGAGTTTACATTACATGTGCCACGATACAGAAAGTATATTTTTGACGGTTTGGGATCAATTGACAGAAGCGAAGCAATTTCGTGGCTGTCGGAAAAGACATTGTACGGGTTCGACCCGAATAAGTTGAGCCTACTCTCCCTGCCATGCATTTTAAAAACATTGGATTCATTGAATATAAGTCCTTTTTTCATCAAACTGGACATTCAAGGATTCGAAAAGAGTGCGCTCGACGGAGCGCGGAAGACCCTAACCGAGCACACTCCGGTTCTTCTCATGGAGACCCCAAATGAAGATTTGTGCGAATATCTTCGTGGGCTAGGATATTCATCCTATTTTTATCGTAACGGTGTTTTTTTTCATGGAAATGATTATAAGTTGAATCTTTTTTTCATGACGCCTGATAAGATCGCATTGCTTCGGGGGAATTTTTCCGGTGCAATGGTTTGAATTTTCAGCGTGAAAGGAAAATATGCCCATGCAGAACTCGAATGCAAATCCTCCCCCTTGGCGACATGAGGTGGCTGATCGTCCATTTGTGCATTTGCAGCGCTGCCGTGCAAGTTTGGCGCAGTGGCGCGTCTTTCATGCGGTGATCGACTGCGGTAGTTTTGCCAGTGCGGCCAATCGGCTCGGACTCACACAGCCCGGTGTCAGCTACTCAATAGCGAAGCTGGAGAACCAATACGGAGTCCGGCTCTTTAAGCTTGATGGCAGGAAGGCGGTGGTTACGTGCGCCGGCCTGCAGTTGTTGGAACAATCCAGGCGTCTTTTGCTTGCAGCGATAGAGTTGGAGGAATTCGCCGTGGTGCTGGCACGTATGAACCTTGCTGGTTGTACGGATCAAGGTGAATTACTTTAGCTTTGAGCGACCTCGCATATTGGCGAAGGCGCGAAGGTCCAATGAGCCATTTTCTGATGCGCACTTAATCGGCGCCCAATGTAAACACGCTCTGCGAGTTTAAACAGCTGCTGAGCTTGATCCATCCAAAAATTCCATTTCCAAGTCCCGCATAATTGCGCAGCATGGCCGGGTATCCAGGCGACGCCACGCACCGTGCATGGCCGTGGTATTCCTCTCTCCCTTCTTCCTTCACCTCGCTTTTGATACCCACTCACTCTCCCAGTCACCCCCTACTCCATAACGTTATACACATCTTTTTTCCCTCAACGTCATTTGATCTTGGAACGGCAACTTTCATGAAATTTTGCCCAATCCCTCAAGTTGCCGCTCTCGGAAATTATCTCGCCTGCTCTGAATATTTAAAATTTCGGTTGCTATAGGATATGGCCTGGTAATTTTTAGTTTCTTCTTGGTTAATATCCTCGATGTCGTGGTTGGTTTTATCCTGGAGATAATTCTCTCTTGGTGATATCACATCCCTCCCCCAAGATTCAACCTCTTGCTATTCACAACCGAGTTCCCAGTAAGCTCGCCAGTAATCGAATATGCGATTCCGGAGGGCTGATCGAGATCTTCCCAATGCGGCGGCGACACAGGCCGGGATCCCGCGAAAACCTGCAGGCATATTTCATTCAGTTAGTTTGATAAACCTGAACGAAACTCTTGATTCAACCCTCCGCCGTTCACTCCTCGGTAAATTCGTACCCGATCGGATAAACCAATCCGCAAGGCTGGTCGAGATCTTCGCAATGCGATGGGGACGTTGGCCGGGTTTCCGTGAAGACCATCAGAAATAGTTCGTTGAGTCAATTTTTCTGAACTCAAATGCAACTATTAGGCCGGCGCCGGGGGCTTGTATATTCTCCATGGAAATTTCACAATATGAAATTTTTCTTGTGTTCGACCAAGAATTGCCCTTACTATTCTTTTCCACGGACAATGACTTGCGGCATTTGTTGTCGTGGTGAAATCGTCTTGATGAATTTCGTCGGCCTTGTTATTGGAAATAGACTGTTTCCTGATGGCATTGGGAGCTATCCCCTAATCAACCTATGTTTCCAATGTTTAACATTATTGAACTGAGATCAATTTTTCGACTTGTAGCGAAATTCATACTAGAAAGTTTCACCTAGACCATAGGTGTCCATTTCATTGCCGTTGTTAAGTTTATTTTTTGCAAAAAGGGTTAGTATGATTGATACACAACATGGGCTATTAAAGGTTCCTTTGACCACACTTGCCTCCGCATCCCTAGCTGCCTTGCTTAGCGCCTGCGGCGCGGGAGACATATCCGACGGGGATGGCGAGAAATCCGCACCGACCAAACTTCATGGTACCGTCATGACATCGGATTGGACAAAATGCGCTGTCGAAGATGGTACTTGCTCGTTCACGGGAACGAAGCAAGTCAGGTACGGCTTGGATGGAAAGTATGCCTCTCGGACACTCACGGGGCCAGTTGCCTGTAACAATGCTACGTTCGGAGACCCGTACCCCGGTGTCGACAAAATTTGCGAGATCAGTGATCCGCCGGCGCCCACCACCACAACAACAACCAGCTGGGTGCGGTGCGCCGCGGAATATTCGGTGTGTTCGTTTTCCGGCACGAGGCAGGTGCGGTACGGACTGTCCGGAAAATACTCCTATCGCACCGCGACCAACTCAATTGGCTGCAATAATCAGAACTTTGGCGACCCTGTGCCAGGGCAGAATAAATTCTGCGATTATGCGGTGGTCACTTCCACAACCACGAGCCCGACACCCACGCCTACCCCGACGCCGCCGACGGCGAATGCCTTGTTGACGGATTCCGTGTTGGGGTTGAATAGTTTCTGGTATAAGCCAATTCCCGCAAGTACGCCTCTGCATCCACAATCGGCGGCGTTCGTGTCCGAATTCCTGAGGCAGAAGGCTGCGTACTATGGAAACGTCAATCTAAATACGGCCTCGTATTCCAGCCCGGTGTATATCGCCGATGCGACGACCCCTACCAAGAGGGTCGCTTACTGGGACTGCACCGGCAAAGGTTTTGTTGATCAAAGCCTGGTTGCGCAGTGGGCCTCGGTTCCGATACCAGCGGCGGCCAAGCCATCGGCAGGTACCGACGGCGAGATGACCGTCTACCAACCCTCGACGAATACTTTATGGGAATTCTGGCAGGCGAGCAATACCAATGGCCAATGGAGGGCATGCTGGGGCGGTCAACTCAAGAGCGCCTCTTCCGGCAATGGCATATGGCCGAACCCATATGGCACTACCGCGACGGGACTACCGTTCATTGGCGGCCAAGTGACGGCGGAGGAGTTGAAGCGTGGAGAAATTCGCCATGTCATCGGTATCGCTCTGGTTGATCTCGCTCACTACAACATCTTCTATTGGCCCGCCAATCGCTCGGATGGCTACAACCCCAACAATGCGCCAAACCGCATTCCGGAGGGTACCCGTTTCCGCCTTGATCCCAGCATCAACGTGGACGCGCTCAACATCAGCGCGGCGGCCAAAACCATCGCAAAAGCGGGACAAAAATATGGTTTTGTGGTATGGGACCACGCCGGCTCGCTTTCGATTCGGGCGCAAAACGTGGTTTCCTACACGGCCCTTGGTCAAGCCAATCCATATCCGGCCCTGTTTGGCGGTTTGCCGGAGTATTCCGTCCTGAACGGGATTCCTTGGGATAGGCTGCAGTTCCTGCCGAAAGACTACGGCAAGCCATAAGAAGGGAAAGAGGCGGACGTCGTCCACTCCCAATTCGAGCGCCTCGACGATTGGCATCATGCCGAGCACGATATTCACTGATCGTCGAGGGGGCTCGAGTGGGAACGTGTCGATGGCCGTTTGTTCGGGCCGCACGCTTGCATCTTGATCACGGGCCCCGCCGCGGCGGGAGCGGGGGCCTCCATCCAGCGGCGGCAACATTCCTGCCGTCGTTGCGACGTTGTGGTAGGGACATGAGTCATCCAAGTATTGGGACGCGTAAGCCGGCCGTAGCGATCGCCGTCGGTGAAACAGGGGCTCGAGGCGCCTTGCGTCCGACCCGCCGCGCTAGCCCCGCTCCGTCCGGATCCATCGGACTTGCTTTTGGTAGAAATATTTGGCATACAGCGGAATTTTCCACACAATGTAGCCTAGCGTATGGCAAAGATCCAGGAAGCTGACAATCCGCCGGCCGAATTTCCACCATGCCAATGCGATCGCCGTGAAATACATGGCAGACAACATTGCGGCACCGGCCGCTGGCAACCATATCCCCGTGGCGTTCGCGTAGAACGCCGAGGATACTGCCACGCCGGCTACCAACAAGCTTAGCAAGGCCAATGGCGGCACCATCATGTCAAGGGCCAGCGCCATCAGTGGCGCATCGCGGTTTCGCGCGGCGGTCAAGCAGATGCGTGGGAGCGTGCCGAGGATCATTCCGATGTGGCCATGCTCCCAGCGCAGGCGCTGCGTCGCAATGGCGGCCGCGGACTGCGGGAAGGTGCTGGTGATCTTCGCTTGCGGACAGAACAGAGCGGGATACCCTTGCTCGGCGAGATCCAATCCTAGTTTCATGTCTTCGACCAGATGCCCGTTGGCCAGTGACGCCGTCGCGATGAGCCACCACGGGAATGCCATGCCGGTGCCTTGCAACTGGCACGGCAAATCGAAACAGCCGAAACCCAAAGGTCGAACATGGTTCTTGACCACCCATGCGAATTCGGCGATACGACTGCTCCTGCGATCAGGTGTGGCCGAGGTCATCAGATTTAATGATTGAACCGGACGCCCGCTACGTTGAGTACAGACCGCCAGCGCCTCGATCGTGCCGGGCTCGGCGATGCAATCGGCATCGATGATGACCAGGACGTCGCGCTGGTCATATTCAAGCCAGCGCACGCCGCAATCGAGCGCGTACCCCTTCCCGCGTCGTTCGGTGTCTGCGCGTTCGTAGACCTGGGCCCCGTGGCAACGAGCGATGGTTGCGGTTTGGTCGCTGCAGTTGTCGGCGACCACCAGCAGCCGGTCGCCTTCGAGCAGCTGTGGTGTCAGATGCGCAAGCGTTCGGCAGATGACCGCCTCTTCATTGTGCGCGGGAATCAGTATATCGACGGAGGGGCGAACGCCCGTGCTGTCGCGTGGTGACGCTTTGGCACGGACGGCGAACAGGACCTGGAAAAACAAGACGCAGACCGGTAGCGCAAGCGCCGCCAAGGACAGCATCAGCAGGGATTGTACGATCGAGTTCATATCAGGCCCGCTTGCGTGCGATCGAGACATCGGATCTGCCAAACAGTGTCGCGATGTTCGAAGCTTGTTGATCGATATCATGCCGTTCGAGAATCCGTTGCCGCGCTTGTTCGCCCATAACCTCGATCTCTTCGGCTGGCGTATCGAGACAGACTTGGATGGCTGCGGCGAGCGCTTCAACACAACCTGAGGGAAATAGCCAGCCATTGACGCCATGCAGCACCAGTTCCGGAATGCCCGCGATATAGGTCGTAAGAACTGGACGACGTAACGACATCGCTTCCATGATGACGACCGGCAGTCCTTCGGCAAAGCTAGGCAATACCATGCCCCTGGCCGAAAGCAACGTGTCGCGTACCTCGTCGCTACTTATCCAGCCGGTTACGTGAACATGCTCCGTCAGTCCGAGCCGCTCGATTTCGCTATCGATCAGCTCGCGTTGCTCGCCATCGCCCGCAAGGACGATTTCGAACGCGACGCCTCTGTTGGCCAACAAAGAGGCGGCTTGCAGCAGCAGCAGTTGGCCTTTCTGTGCGCATAGGCGGCCCACACAGACCAGGCGTCGATGATTTCGCAGCGGGCCGACCGCGAAGTTGTGAAAGTCGGGCTCGAGTCCACAATGGACGATTTTCACCTTCGGCCAATCGCTTGACTCGATCCAGCGGAAGAGCTGGCTGCGTCCGAAGGAGCTAACCGCGACAACAAAGGCGCTGCGGCGGACCTTTTCCTTGAGTCCGATCGCGACGGGGCGATCGAATTCGTCGGGTCCATGCACCGTGAAACTGTACGGCACGCCGGAAATATGGGACGCCAACATGGCGACTTCAGCGGAGTTGGTTCCGAAATGCGCGTGGAGGTGATTCGCCTTGGTTTGCTTGAGCCATCTTGCCACCACACACGCCTCGGCAAGGTAAGCCAAATGGACTGGCCAGAACTGTTGCGATCCGCGGGCGAGCTTGAGCGCCAGCGCGAGCGCGCCGCCACAGCGCAGCGGGTGCAGTAGCGCCACCAACAAGGCCGTCCAGATTAGGCGGGACAAGACGCCCTGCAGGACGTAGCGTGTTTTTTGACGTTCGAGCTTGTCCCCGTCGTCACGCAGGTCCGCGCGCCAGCCGCGCAGGGCGATGCGCTCGATCTCGACGCCTCGCCTCTCCAAGGCTTGGATCTCGCGCCGAATAAAGCTGTGACTGACCATCGGATATTGATTTACGAGATAGGCTATACGTAGTGTGCTCACGTGCTCTCCTTCGATTGTTTGTTCAGCTTGCCACAGAGCGGGCGGGAACTATTCGCCATGCTTCAAGGCGCTTTTGCGCTGGGCCACTTGGGCTGCCGCGGCGCTCGCCGCAGCAATTCGCCGCCGACCCGTGAAGGTTGACCAATGCCACTGATGGCGCGAATCGCGACGCCGATTGGCTGCTTTGGCCAGGAAAATGAATAGGATTCGCCGTTTTCCAGATCTCCGCTATCCGCGAGCACCCGACCAGAGCCAAGTTCAGACAGCCTCAGTCGCAGCCTTGCTCCGCCCGAGGCGATACACGTCAATTGCAGCTGTTCGCCAGCCATGGGGCGCGCCCAATTCACAGGCGTAAGCATCCGCGGCAAGGTCTTGATTTGCTTGACACGTATCGGCTGGGCCGGAAAGACCAATGATTGAGAGGGCGAGTCGAACTCGCCTAGAGCCGCCCCTTGATCGTGATGCCATGGGCCACGCATGGACAACAGGTTCAAATTGGATTGAGGGGTAATCCGGCGGTTGTCCCCGTCCAACCATCCGTCGGCGCCGACCACCTGGCGTAGCGCGGCCCGCATCCGTTCGAGATCCTCGACCGCGGTCTGATTCCAGCGGGATTCGTGCAGGTTGAGCGGGGCGCCTATTTCCGCATACAGCACAAACGGCGTCCCCTCGTTTCGATCAACCACATACGCGCCATAGAGGCGCAGTGTAAGCGCCACCTTCCTTAGCCGAGCGTCTTGCAATTGGCCGATGTCGAACGATGGAGGTAGCATCATGAGTGCACCCAATGGAATTGCGCCAGTATTCACCAGTGGCGCATCGGTATCGGCCGAGGTGGCGGGGAACACATACCCTGGTGACGGTGAGAGCATTTCACGGTCGAGCGAGACGGCCAGCGCGTGCCGATAGTGCGCAGTGCCGTCGGTGACCTCATGCTTGCGTATCAGTCCACCCAGAGAAGGCACCCCGGCGGCCCGCGCCCCCTGCAGGGCGTGCGCCGGGTCGCCCCAGCCGCGACCACTAAGCCTGCTCCAGGCGTATTGCGCTGCCACCCACCGACTGCCTTCCCGTCGTAATCGCCAAAATGAGTGAACGATGTCCTCGGCGGGGGCGATGATTTCAGCGTGGCCGTCGCTGCCCGTCGCCGGCGCCAGCCGCGACGGCCAATGCGCAAAGGTGACATCCGAGAAAGTGAGACTGTCCGCGTTCCATACGCCATTGGTGCCGGTCGCGCCATGTACAGTGGCAGGACGATCCGACTCCGAACTGACGAATACGCCGGTGGACCACGCATGCGCCTCAATCGTGGGCTTGAAATGGGCTGTCCGTATCGGCGTCGAGCCCAGTCGCGGCGCGATCGGCCGGCTATTCCAAGGCGATGTGGAGGCGAAAGGCGTATCACTGCTGCCCCAACGAGGGGCGGCGGCAGGCTTGATATCGCCGGCGCTCTGGCGGGGAGGCAGGGTTTGTGCTTGCGCCGAAAAGAGCCCCCCAAGGGACAACAGCGTGACCAGGCTGGCAATGCATCGCCAATCATGGACGCGGGAAGTGCTCGTGGAAGTCATTGCCATCTCCGGCGAGGGTTGTCGGGATTGGTGCCTTGACGCGGCGGAGCAGGCTGAACAGAGCGCCGGGGGCGTGTCGTCCTATCGGCGGTGGCGGGAATTCCGCCACCCGACATCGCGTGAACCAAAGCGCAGGCTGCGCCTATCGCGAACCAGTAATACCAGTTATAGACGAGGTAAAACATCATGTTGTCGGACAGCGATACCGCGAGATAGCCGACGATCAGAACCGCGGAAAAAAAGCCGGCGAGTTTATCGATGGCGTACAGGGGGGACAGGAGATAGAGCAAACGGCCATGAAGCCAAAGATATGCGCATAGCCCCGACAGCCCGACGTCAAAGAACCACTGCACATAAACATTGTGCGCATCCCACTTCACGCCATCGCTGCGCGCGAAGAATATTGGAGCGTTTTCACGGAACGCTCCTATTCCGTAGCCGAAGCCGTACCGCGCCGGCTCCATCCAGTCCCACGCGGACTTCCACAACTCGATGCGCCATGCCAGAGAGTTCAGTTTCACCTGGGAACCCGCGAGTTCGCTGCCGTTAAGGTCAAGTAGGCGATCATGCACCGAGGGGATGAATGCGGAAACGACCAGTAGTGACACAAGATAGATCAGGTAACGGCGCTGAAAGAACAGTCCAAACACCAGAAAAGCCGCGGCACAGGTGAACCAGGCGCTGCGGGTCTGCGTTAGCAGCAGCAAGCCGGCAAGATACGTCAAGTAAATACCTAGGCCGGCCCGTTTCCAGGCCACCGTCGCTGAATTGCATTTGATGAGGTAAAAGCCGAGGAAAATCACCAGTGTCAGGTAAAACGCGAAAATGTTGGGGTGGGTGAATGTGCTCTGAAACCGGTCGGTGCGCCAGTCCGTGCCCACGCCGCCGAGGATTTGCGCCATCGAATAAGCGGCGGGCAGTAGGGATGACCAAAGGATCACCCTTAGGCAATATCGAAAGTCGTCTATCGTACTGACGATATAGAATGCACTCAGGAAGATCGCATAGTTCGATAGCCAGGTGAGACACAGGCGCAACGCGTCAATCTTTTCCGGAGATAGCGCAAGGCCGAACAGGGCCGTAACAAAAAAAGGCAACCATGCCCAGCTCATTTTGTTGCACGCGTTTGTCGGCTTATTGAAAACCAGCGAGCACGTCAATGCGATCACGCAGGCATTGATCGCGGCGCCAGGTCCCATGCCTTGCTCGCCCAACGATGAACGCATCGACTCCAGCACCAAATCGCCCGCCGAGCGCGTAACCAGAATGAGTACCAGTAGCGCTTTGCGATCCTTTGCGCACAGCAGCCCGAGCGTGGCGAGTAGCACAATGGCCGCCGTCGCAACGATGGTTGGCGTCGATTCGGTGGCATAGTGGGCGGTGAGGTAGCCGACGCCACAGCACATCGCCGCGAAAGCGGCGGTCGGAAGATTGGCGATCGCTTCTTTTGCGGCTTGGGTCATGATGTCCTTCAACGTGTTGAAAACACAGTCGCTTCAATTGTTGTGCCGGATGTGTGCAGTGGCAAGTATGGACCGGCCTCCATAAGTCCAAGCGCGCGCCGACGGTGAGAAGGGCTGGGAAAAAGTCCGATAATGCTCATATCGCATCCAATTGGCCGGTAACGGTCAGGAATTCCCGATTCCGAACATTGCGGAGCAACCATGATTTGACGGTTCTCCATTCGCTCCGATTACCACCGTGTTGGCTCGCATGGTGCAGGTAATTAGCCGTCATGGCCAACGAACGGCGGTCAGAGACTACTTTTCGAAAACTAAGATCGCGCTGCAGTTCCAGACTATTGGGAAGAGCCTTGGTTAGGATGTTCTTCATCGAGAGGAACCCCGAGCGAAAATCACGGTCGCTAGGGAAATTGAAAAGCATGTCCCCATGGTTGCAAAAGGGGGCTGGGTCAAACGCGGGCAGACCGTGCATGGCGGAAAAAGTTCGCGCCAAGTTGCGCGATATGGCTAATGCATAGTGAAGTTGCTCCAGGGACTTGGTCGCGCTGACGTTCGCGCCATGCCAGCGGTACTCCAACAATTGCGCGTCCAGGTTTCGGCATTGCCCGACCAAGGCGAGCTGCCCGAACAAAAAATAGTCTTCGGCAAGTGAGGGTACCGTGAGGCGAGACTGGGCCGGCAATGCCTTGATAAAGTCTTCGCCATAGCGCGCGCGCAAGCGCCGCAATGCGCTCAACCGCATTGCGGCCGACGGATGCAGTACTGGTATCTTAAAGAACACGGATGCCTTGAGCGCGGCCATACCGACTGGAAGGTTCGTGCTGCCGATCGCCGAGCCGTGCTGATCGATAATCCGCGCTTGAGAACCGATCAGAACAGTGTCTTCAAACGCCTCGAAGGCGCTGGCGAGCATGTCCATTCTTCGCGGGCGCGACACATCGTCGGCGTCTTGTCTAATCACATATTTGCTATCGCAATGCTCCAGGCCGTAATTGAGCAGATTGGAGAAACTGGCGGCGCTTGGTACCTGAAGAACCAGGATGCGCTTATCGTGTCTTGCGTAAGCTTGAGCTTGTTCCAAGCTGCCATCGGTGGAGCCATGATCGAGAACAAATAGGCGCCAATCGGAACAGCTCTGAGCACATATGCTGTCGATCGATTCCCGGAGAAAGCGTATGCAATTTTTTACCGGCAAAAGAACATCAAAAGTAGCCATTGCGCCTCCATATCACAAGTGGAATTCAGCGGCTCCGCCACGCTAGCGTGCGCGAGATATGGAGCAGACCGAAATTGTTGTCAAACCAAACCAGGTGATTTGTTAAACAAATGGATATGCCTATCGGGAGGATTCCTTGTTGCGAATCATTCCGATTGAAAGAAGGCGTGCGGTTTTCCTGGACGTGTAATACAGGAACTGCATAGCGTTCTCTAGCGTGAGCGAGGTGCGTAAGCCGGAAAAGTAATAACGGAAGGCCTTGCCGACACGCGCTTCTTCGAAGAGGAGATTGCCAATTTGGTACCTGACCTTCGCCAACGATGCCTCTCTAGTGCGGCGCGTCCACCCCGTCGAGGCAACGGCGACATCCTGGCTGAGCGATTGGAGTACACGCTCATGGCACAGCAAGGTATCCAGATAATCGTTGGTGAGATTGGTGTCGTGCGTTGTCTTATTCATCAGTTGGGCTGACAGCACAAGAAACGATGTGACCTTGGCACATCTGAGCCACAAATCGTAGTCCTCGGCCTGACGCAAATGGACATTGAACAGCCCGCAATGTTCGAGGGTGGAGCGCCTGACGACCACACTGGACGCGGTTCCGACAAAATTTTCTCGAAGCAGCGCCGTGTACGGGCTTGCGGTCATTGGCTCATCAAAAGAAAGGAGATCGGTTTTATCAAATGCCGAGAAATGATTCACGAATTCGCCGCGCGATTTGTCAAACACAATATAGTCGCAGCAGCAGAATCCGACATCTGGGAACTTGCGCATGGCGCCAATCTGCACTTTCAGCTTGTCGGGATACCATACGTCATCGGCATCCAGAAAGGCTATGTAGTCCCCGGTTGCGACGGCGAATCCGACGTTGCGGGCGTTTGAGACGCCACCGTTGGGGATGCTAACCACTCTGATCTCGTCGGCGAACTGGGACAGCAACCTGGCCGTATCGTCGATGGATCCGTCATCGACCACGATGATCTCCTGCGGCCGCAGCGACTGCGCTAATACGCTCTTAATGGTCCGTGCGATAAACGGCGCACCGTTGTACACCGGGATGACTACGGAAACTGTATGGCTCATGATCTTTTCCTTGAGTGTTTGGTACCGCCCTCGATCATTGCTGGAAGCGCGTTCCCATTATTTTTAAGCGAAAATGGATACAAAACCTCGCGAAGTCTTGAGGGAGTAGCACAATCAACGAGACGAAATAGACCGATGCGCCGGCGGCTGCGACGGCTAGGAACGCGATATATTGATTGCTCAAATATTGAGTGATGGTTGCCTCTATCAAACTCAGGGATAGGAGCATGAGCGAGGTGGCCAATATGGGGCCGAGCAAATTCAGAAATGTCCGGGCTATAGGCAGGTTGAGCACTATGCTTGCAAAAATAAAGCAAGGGAAGAAGTTGATGAGGTTTGCCACAAAATAACATGCCGCGACGCCTTCGATTCCCCAGTTCACGCCGACGAGAAATGCGGAAATTTGTAGTGCTCCACCGAGCATGCCAAGACGCAGCATCAGACGCGTGCGCCCGACCGCGATGAATACCACCCCCGTGCCGGCTGTAATCGCCTGTATGAATCCCACCGGCGCGAGCCATGTTAGTAATTGGCTCACCTGAGTCCACCGGGGACCGAAGACGAGTTCCACGAACTCCTGCCGAAGAAAGAACACGCCTCCCATCAAGGGGGCGGCTATGGCGCAAATGATACGCAAGGAACGGGTGTACAGTATCCCCACTGAATCGTTCATGTCCTGCCGGCGGCTCAATTCAGGAAGTAAAGCGCGTGAGACTACGGCAGTGAGATTCTGAATGGGGAAAAGCATGATCTTGTACGCCATGGCGTAGATGCCTAATGCGCCGCTACCAAGGAATTTTCCGATGACCAAGCTATCGATGTTTTGTTCGAGGTAAATAATCAATCGAAAGAGGGACAGATTCGTTCCACTATTTATGAGAATCTTCAAATCGTCTTTTGAGAAAAGAATGCTCGATCGCCAACTACTTGCACGGAACAATTGTCCTGTCGTTAGTAAGGTTGACAACAGCATCTGCCCGACCAAGCTCCAGATGCCCGCTCCGGCTAGCGCCAGGGAGACCGCGCCCACGACGCCTCCAAGAGCACTGACTATTTCAATCCTGGCCAACGTCGCGAATTCGGATTGACGCTCCAATAACGCTTGCCGGACGAGTGTGAGCCCGGAAATCGGGAACACCACCGACAACACCAGGATGATTTCGCACAGGGCCGCTTCATTGAAAGCCCATGCCAGTGGATAGGCCGACAAACCAAGAAGAAGCGCCAGGGCCAAGGACACCGAGACGTTGAGCCAGTGCGCCGTGCAAGTCAAGCTGTGTGTCAGCTGCCTGTGTTGGATGACGGCAGTGGTGGTGCCAAGGTCCCGGAACAAAAAAACGAGATTGGTGATGGTCATCGCCATCGCCATCTGGCCGTACGCGTGCGTGGGTAATATCCGTGCGAGCACTGTAATGCTGATCAACTGACTCAGGACACGCGCGGCCTGCGATACAGCGACCCACCGAACGCTTGACAGAATGCTCATTCTTCGCCACCTTGTTCCTAGTTGACCAATTCTTCCCCAAAGCCGGTTTTGATCGGCAGGCTCACTTCCTTGCATTGAGCTTCAGGTACAACGTATTTTTCAGCAGATTGAGATTTTTGCGCCGTAGCGCGGTGGGAACATACAGGCGCCAGAATTCTCTGAGCGGGAAATAGCGCGAACGCAGTAGCATGCCGATGATCTCCCCCGAGTCAGGTATCAGATTTCCTTTCCTGCACGCATTCAAATACAGCCAGACCAGGCCCCTTAGGTGTGTCATGACTGTCGCCTTATGATCAGCCCTCGCCACGGAGTGATATACCCTCCAGGCGGACATGAAAGCCAGGTGGTAGCCCTCGGTATTTTTTCTGCTGGCGCCCGATGTCATGATCGAACCGCTTCTGATTCGTCGATTGAAGAGCGGGAGGTTGACAATATGGGTATTTTTCGAAATGGCGCACAGCCGGATGATTAACTCATCGTCCTCGTGAACAATAGGGAGAAAGTTGATATTATTCTTCCATAAACTCAATTTCGAGACGTATAGGCAGGCGCTGGGCGAAAAATTCCCGGCCCGCTGCAGAGCGAGCATTGCATCCAGGCCGTGTTCAAATGTTCCATTGATGTTGCGTCTGAATTCGTGGCAGGAGGTGGTTTCGCCGTGCATGGGGCTGTAGTCCTCGTCGTAGAATGTCTTTCCTGAAAATAAAACCATATCAGGGCCGGCGCTTTTGATAATGGCCGACTTGATGATTTTGACGAATGATCGGTCGAGCAAATCATCGGCATCAAAGTAATAGATGTACTCTCCGGTGGCTTCCTCTTTTCCGCGGTTGCGGGCGGCGCCCAACCCGTGATTTTTGGTTGTGACTACTCGCACCAACGGATTCGCGGAATATTGCTTGAGCTTCGTAGGTGTTGAGTCGGAGCTGCCATCGTCCACGATGATGATTTCGTGGAAAGGATCGGACTGTTGCAACAAAGAGTTGATTGCGCTATCGACGTATTTCTCGACGTTGAAGGCGGGAACGACAACCGAAATTGATGGGTATTTGCTCATCGTTTAATCCCTGATTGGGCTGTATTAAAATTCATTCAGCACGTAGCCGAGGATATTGACTTGGCAATTCTCCAGACTGTCCCGCATTTTCTTCAAGGAGGCCACACTGCTGTGTCCATTCTTTACGACCACTATCGTATTGCCCGCGCAGGCGCTAACGCTGTATGCCTCGTGATTTAATTCGCACGATGGCGTATCGATGAGCACTATGTCGAAATCGCGCTTTACCTGTTCAAGAACTATCGCGAGCATTGAGCGCCCAAGCAACTCTTCAGGGTTGGGCGGAGGGGCGCCGGTTGGCATGACCGCTAAAAAGCCCAGTCCAGGTATCCATGACAAGAGTTCGGCGATGGGATATCCGTTGAGCGCACTAGATAGACCGCGTCGGTTTTGCAGCGCGAAGTATTCGTGCTGACGCGGGGATCGAAAATCAGCATCGATTAACAAAGTGCGCCAGTTCATTTGCGCGAAGAGTACGGCGAGGTTGGCGCTCATCAGACTGCGCCCCTCGCATCGGTGAGCGCTAGTCAGTGCGATCGCTTGCCCGTCCGGACAGTGATTAAGGTGCCGCAGCATGAGCATGCCCCGCAGATCGCGCAATGGCCGCATGTTCGCATCGTCAGGACGGTACGCGGCAACTACCTCGGCACTAACATTTAACCGTTCACCTAAGAGCCGGCAGCATCCGAATTGATGCCGCAGGGCCTCAGCCAAATCGTTTTCCGAGATCATTCCAAGTGCGATCGCCGTTGCTCCAAACAACGTCCCGTCCAGCTGTTGCGTTTCACAAACTGCCCGTATCGCATCAACTGACAGCAGCCCACCATCCTTCAGTATGGTGCCGATGGGACGGTACACGGCGGCGCCGCGCTGCGCCGATGCGTTTTCGCTGGCGATTGGAATGGGGTTGGAGGTCTTCATTGCTTTACCGTCCTCATTGATGGAAATGCGGTCTGGGGTATGCACCGGATTTGTTATCCGCCTGTATTCTCAGCACTCAGGTATCGGCGTGGTCGGTTGCCGCGCATGCGCGGAAAATTCTCTGCCCCGCGATGTGCCGAGCTGGAATGGCTTTACTGACACGAGTACGGGCAATCCCATGAGCTGCTCGAAATCCATGGACGACAAGATCCGGCGGTCGCGGAGCTCGCTGGCGAATGCGACGACAATGCCGAGCGTCAAGCCGGCTATCGCCGCCGTGGCCAACGCGCCTGTGGTGGCGGGAGTGGAGGCTTGGGTCGGCACCTTGGCTGGGGTAAGCACGGCGACGTCGGACTGATTCGATTGCGCCTGGATTCGCGTCTGTGCGAGCCGCTGAGAAACCGCATCGTAGATGCGTTGAGCTGTTTCGACCTCTTTCGCCAGCACAGCGAGTTCCGCATGCTTTTTACTCAGGTCCAACACCCTCGTTTTTTGATTGGCTACCGCTGCACTTAGTGTCTGTTCGCGCCTGGCCAGTATCGAGGCGTTGTTCGCGATGGCGTGCGAGGCCACCGCAACTTGTGCTTTCAGTTCGGACTGGATGGAGGCGACTTCTGCTTGCATTGCCATCGATACTGGATGATCGGTGGCGAACTTTTCGCTCAAAGCATGCAGCTTGACAGTAGCTTTGCTCAGATCGATCTTGAGGTTCTGGATGAGAGCATTGTTGGTTACATCCGGCGATTCCTGTGCTAGGCCAGTGCGGAGTTGGTCCCGTCTGGAGACTGCCTCCATGAGCTGCGCTTGGGCGGCGACGAGCTGGCTCGACAGCTCGTTGAGGCGTAGCGACTCAACATCGCCTTGACGGTCGAGATTGACGACGCCATTGTCCACTTGGAATTTTGTCATCTTCGCAAGCGCGCTGCCGAGGAGGTCGCGGGCCGTTTTGAGTTGCTCTTGGAAGTAAAGCTCCGCGTCGCGCGAAGGCCCGACTTCCAATGCGATATTGTGCTTCCGATAGGCGTCAGCGAACCCATTGGCAATCGCCGCGGCCAGCTTCGCATCGGCATTCTCGTATGCGATGTTTATTACGCTGCTCTCCTTTGAAGGCTTCACTTGTAGTTTTTTTATGATGGATTGGCAAATCCACTCTCGAAACGCCGCCTTGTCCGGAAGTCCCTTATACGCACGCGCATACGCTTCCAAAAATGCTGGAGATTGAACCAGATTCAGATCCTGGACAACGCGCATTGCCACGGAAGGGCTTTTGATGATTTCAATCTGCGTCGCTTGATAGGTGGAGAGGTATCCCGAGGCGAGCTGCCCGGGGGAGACGTTTCCTGTCAGGGGATCCGCTCCTTTATAGTTGAGGATCAATGCCGTGCTCGCCTTGTACGTCTTTGGCATCACCGCCAGCGCCGCCAGCGTGGCGGCGAGAGTGATAGTAAAGATCAGGCATATGATTTTTGCGCGTGCCTTGAGTATCAACGCCAGTTGGGTGAAATTCATGTTCAGGCTTCCCTTTGCCGGTGCGGTGGGCTGCGGTGTCAGGTTCAATCGTATCCTCGCTGAACACCAGCATATTGACTATTGTCAACTTTCCATGCGAATCCGGCCGACGAAAGGCGTTCCGTGTCTGGATAATTATGGAAAGATGGGTTCTGGGCTCGATGCCTTGTTGGACGGGGCAAACGCGTATGCAACAAGGCATGTCAAGCGGTGCACTTGATCGTGGTGGCACTGCCGCGATGTTGCACGCGGAGTGGATATCATCAAACCGCAGCCTCCTGCTGCTGGCGCAGGCCGTCACCGATCAACCGTCCCTCGAGCAAATAGTCGGCACAGTGAGCTTTGAAAATCCGGGTCAGTTTGCGCCCGGCGTTTTCGAAGCGGACCTTGTGGCCAATTTTGCTTTGGTGGCCATACAGCAGCAGAAATATCCCAATAATGGCACTATCGACATATTCCACCGACCGCAAGTTCACGACAATGTCGCCCTTTGTACGGGTCGCATCCATGAGAGTTTGCCGCACAGGCATACTGTTTCTCGCGTCCCAAGGCCCTATTAAAGTAATACGACAACTCTCTTGACCTCGGACCAGAAATATTTCCGACTGAAGCAGACGCTCTTCCGAAATCCGGTGGCACCGTTGGTAGAAAATGGCAGGTAGTACTCGTGTTACAAGCAGACCTAGGAAACCGCAGCCGTCCGAAAGGTAACGCCTCCAGAGTAACGGCTCCTCCTTGATACGCCAGACCCACTCGAGGCCACTGCGCTGCATCCAATGCGGGGCGCGCGATATGGCCGCAGCGGTGATATTCACGACCGCGCCCAAATGGCTGACGATCGGTGCTGAAAGAGAGTGAAGATTGCGCATTATCCATTCCTGACCTTTTCTAGCGCCAAGCGCGACGACCAGGAAATCTGGACTGCAGTTGTTAATGGCCTCGATAATATGAGGCTGGCTCATTTCGGCAATGTTCCCGAACCCCGGAGCATAATGGCCGACGCATCTCATTGCGCTTTTTGGATTGTCATTGATGGCATCGGCGGCTTTGCTAGCCGCGCCGTCCGCCCCGCCGAATATATATACCGAAGTCGGGTTGGAGGAATCCTGCCGAATTTTTTCGAACAGTGTTGATCCGGCGATTCTTTCATTAATCGGTATTGCCATCAGGACTGAGATCCATACAAGCGGCATGCCATCGGCGACACACAGGTCGCTTACAATTACCGAGTTTCGAAAACCTCGATCTACATGGCTCCACATCAGAAAATTCAAGTTCGGTGTCGATAAAAAGCACCTGGTTGCCCGGCGTGTTGAACTTTGCAAGGCGGCGCATGCATCCTCAAGCGAAAGCGCGTCGATCGGCAGTCCTAGAACGCAGTACACCTTGCGACGAAAATCCGTCTTCAATATTTCGCTGGCCTGCAAGTCGGCGCTGTACGTTTCATTATTGAAAACGCTCGTTTCAAATACTTGATTGAGTGCGGTCGAATTCATCACTTCTCCTAGCAGCTTGCGCGATAGGTGGCGAGTGCTCTGCCACATCCGTTATTAACGAGATAGCCATCCATCCGGGACCCTATATGCGGGATGTCGCTTTATCGTACTCATCGGCTAGAAACTGGACTAATCAAAATTTCTTATGAATTTCAGTTCGAGGGATATTCACAGGTTGATCTTAATCAAATGGAGACTCTGTCTGTAGAGGCATGTCACATTGTCGGCAACAGCTATATAGACAATTTTCCGTCCCGATATGGCTGAGTTTGATTGCGATCAATATCGGTCATTTTGGCTTTGGTATATTGGTTTAGGGAAACTCTTAGGATGCACCATCTTCCCGTCAATAGCGGAATCTCGGAGAGTCGTATGCGCAACCCAATGCAATATCGCCAAACGCCTTTTCTCCTTTCTAAACGAGAGGCGAATGTTTTTCTGTTATTTTGGACAGGTATTTTGTGTATCTCGCAGTGTTTTGAAACATTGAGAGATGTTCCTTCTGTTAACTGGATCCTTCTTTTATCTTGCAGCTACTTGGCGTATTTCGCTTTGCCACTGTCGAGAGAACTGATAGGCATTGATGAAGGCATTGTTTTCCTGGTCTCAACTGCGCTCTCCTGGGCGACTGTGCTATTGGCGGGATTTCTCCTGAGCGCATTCAGCGAGCATGGCGATTCCGTATCCGAAAGTTGGCTTCTCGGGTGGTACTTCGCCGGCCTCGCGGTCCTATTCGGGATTAGGCCGCTTGCGCTATGGATATCGCGCTCGTTGCCGGGACGCTTTCTAAGGACGCGACGTGTCGTTCTCGTCGGTTACGGTGTGACTGGTCGCGAGCTTGTTCGACGAGCCTCGCATTGCGCTTGGCGCCGCTACGAGTTGCGTGCCATACATGTTGGCGAGAATTTCCCTGTTAAGCCATTGCCACCCGGTGTCGATGAGATATTTCGTCTGGAGGACGTCGCTAAATACGTTGCTGAGAACATGATCGATGAGATTTGGATCGCGCTACCAATATATGCTTCGGCAGACTTGCTTTCTTTGCAGAGTTCGCTGAGTAATGTGATGGTTGATGTCCGTTTTGTGCCGGATACCCAGTGTCTAAAGATACTAAGCAATAGGGCAGTTGATTTTTTTGGATTTTCGGCAGTTGACCTGAATCAGCCAAAAATAGGTGACTCGGATAGGCTATTGAAATCGTTCTTTGATAGGATTTTCGCGGCAATTGTACTACTGCTGCTGTCGCCGTTGCTACTGGCAATAGCGGCATGCGTTAGGATTTCATCCCCAGGTCCGGTCATTTTTAGGCAGAAGCGGTTGGGCCTTAACGGGAGAATATTCAATATTTATAAATTTCGAAGTATGAGAGTACATTGCGACGACGGCGCGATTATTCAGGCCAGATTGGGCGATGAGAGAGTGACTTCGATCGGCCGATTCTTGCGACGTACCAGCCTGGACGAACTGCCTCAATTTATCAACGTGCTAAAAGGGGAAATGTCGGTTGTCGGACCAAGGCCCCACGCAATTCATCATAACGAGATATTTTCAAGGCGGTATGAGGGGTACATGTTGCGTCATCGCGTGCGGCCGGGAATTACTGGTTGGGCTCAGATTAATGGATGGCGAGGCGAGACCGACACCGAGGAAAAAATAACCGCCCGGATTAAGTTCGATCTTGCCTATATCGAAAACTGGTCTTTCTGGCTCGATATCAGAATTATCACTTGGACCGCGATCAGGGGGTGGACGGGAAAATTCGCTTATTAAAGAAGTTGGCCGGGGTTGGACGGATGTTCCACTTATCTAATTCCATTCTTTCATTAATTTGGCTAAAGATCAGTGTCCGATGCAACACAAGGGTTTTATGAGGAGACGATGTCGTCCCGCAACACGGTTTGTCCGGGATACCATCAATAAAATGATGTGCCGGCCGGGAGTGTTGACCGCGTCCGGGTAACTGGAATCGAGGCTGTACCGGGTGCTGTAGCTTGGATTTGGCGACGGAAGACCTCCAACTTCGCGAGCTCAATGGCGGTTGCTTCATCGACGTGAATCCGCATTCGCAGTGCAGCCGTTGAAGGACGCCGGTTTGTGCGTCTGGCGGCTGTGACAACCTATATAGAGAGATAGACGGGCATGAAGATACTGGTCACGGGCGGCATGGGTTACATCGGTTCCCACACCTGCGTGGAGCTGCTGGCCGAGGGGCACGACGTGGTCGTGCTCGACAACCTGAGCAACTCGCAGGCGTCGGTGCAGGACCGGGTGCGGCGCATCAGCGGCCGCGACCACGTGTTCGTGCGCGGCGACCTGCGCGACCGCGGCGCGCTGCGGGCGCTGTTCCAGGCCCACGCGATCGACGCCGTGATCCACTTCGCCGGCCTGAAGGCGGTCGGCGAATCGGTCGCCAAGCCGCTGGAATACTACGACAACAACGTGGCCGGCAGCCTGGTGCTGTTCGAGACGATGGCCGAGGCCGGCGTCAAGCGCCTGGTGTTCAGCTCCTCGGCCACCGTCTACGGCGACCCGGCCTCGGTGCCCATCCGCGAGGATTTCCCGCTGTCGGCCACCAACCCCTACGGCCGCAGCAAGCT
>NZ_FPBO01000100.1 GCF_900116645.1 Pseudoduganella namucuonensis
CGGATGAATGGCGCCGCCAGCGCGTGCGCGCCCGAGTTCAGCTGCATGCCGTCGTAGTAGCAACTTTGCACGCGCAGAGCGCCCCACTTCGCGGAGACGCTCACGCCCGTCGTCGGGGCGACGCGTATGCCGCCCTCGCTGGTCGTGCTGTTGCCGCAGCCCGAAATCCACGCCCCGGGTGACTCCAGGGTCGCGAGGCCATTGCTTTCGATATTGATGCCCCAGCCGGTGCACATGTCGATGGTCAGCTCGGACGAGAGGAACACCTCGCGGTTGTAGACTCCCGCCTGTAGCGTGTCATCGCAGTACAGCCCGCGATAGCACTCGCTGATGTCCATGCGCCCCAGGTATACGCCGCCCGTCGCGCCGCCCAGGTGGACGGCCTTGCCGCCCGCCTTGAAGATGCGCAGGCCGCCCAGGATGCTCAGTTCGGCGCCGAACGACTGGTCCGCGTTGCCGCGCGCCTTGATGCCGTCGTTTTCCACAACGATTTCGCCGCCAGACACCACGACCTGGCTGAAGCGGTCGAAGTAGTAGCCGTTCCACAGCTTATGGGTGCTGCCGGCGGCCACGTAGTCATCAATGTTGCCCGCGCCGATGTTCACGAATCGGCTGTCCGTCGTCTTGCGGCAGTTGAACACATAGCCCGCCGTCTTCGTGACCGAGGCCCACACGCGGAAGTTCGAAAAATCCACGCCCGATATCTCGGCCACGCCATCGCCAATCAGGAAGATGTCCGCCGTGGCGCTTGACGACTTGATGACGGTCCTTCGCCCGCCACCCATCAACACGGCGTTGTTCAGCGTGACGCTGATCGGCGACGCCAACAGATATGTTCCGTCGCGCGCCATGACGATCCGCCCGCTATCGAAAGCGGCCTGGAACGCTGGCGCATCGTCGGCCACGCCATCGCCCACGGCGCCGCCGGCATAGGCTTCGTTGCGCACGTCCGCGATACCCCGATACAGCAGGTCAAGCCCCTGCTCCAGGGTGACGGGCGTGCCGTCGTTGGCGTAGCCGATACCGGCCGTGCCGGTCGATGCGGCGAGGATTGCCTTGATGGCGGCCAGCGCGCCGGTTGAGAACATTCCGCTCATGTTATTTCATTCCCAATGTGACCAGCGTTGAGCCGGCGGTGTCCGAGATGGCGTACCAGTGCGCGCCCGCGCCGTCCTCTTCAAAATAAATATCGCCCGGGCCCAGGATGATCGGGCTATCCATCGTGACGCCCGAGGCGCCCAGCGCGATCTGCGCCACGGCGTTCGTGTTGCGGAACCAGATGCGCTTCAGGGTCGCATCGTTGGACGCCGATACCGCCGCGACGCCCACGGCCACCGACACCTCGGCGCCGATCACGGACAGCGCTTGGCGCTGCACCGGGACCGCGTTCGCGTTGTCATTGTTGATGCCGACATCGGTCGCCGTCATCGTGGCGCCCATCACGTCCACCGGCACAGGGTTCAGCGCGGTGTTCGTGATGCCGACGTTGCCCGTCACCTCGACTTGCACGCCGTCCACATAGCCCAGGTCCACCTCGTTCATGGTCAGGAACACACGCAGCACGCAATCGACCGGCGAGGTGAAAATCACTCCGGTGTAGCCCGCGACGTACTTGAAGCCGCCGCGCCGGCCCGGGATGACCCGCTGCTCGGCATCGTTGACGACAAGCGTCACGTCCACCCCTGGCGACACGCCAATGGAGTCGATCAACAGCACGCGGCCGATGGCGGTCTGAGGGTATGGCTTGTTCGCCTTCAGGTTGAGGATGTAGTAGGCCATGGGCTACCTCATTGCGCGCATGGCGACGAGGCCGGCGATGAGCAGGCTCACGCCCACCAGCACCTTTTGCTCGCCCGCCTTGCTGTTCGTGTAGGCGTCCGCCAGTGTGGCGGACGTGTTCTTGTAGGCCTCGGCCACCTTGCCGCCGGCATCGCCGTAGGCATCCATGGCCGATTCCATCGCGCTCTTGACGATGGCGTC
>NZ_FPBO01000080.1 GCF_900116645.1 Pseudoduganella namucuonensis
CCGAGTCGGATCGTGCGGGCCAACACCGGCTATGTCTCCGAGAACGGCGGCCAGGCGACGATCACGACCGGCAACACCACCGTCACGGTGACGCACGGATGCAGCACGGCGCCGAACTATCCGGTAGTGAGTCCGGTGGGCGCGCTGGGCGTCGCATGGGGCGTCCAGAACATAAACGCGACCACCTTCCAGATTGTGATCGCGTCGGCGCTGGGTGCGAATCAGGTGTTCCAGTGGTCCATAAACAATCACTGATCCTGCTGGGCGCGGCCGGCGCGGCGCTGCTGCTGTTGCAGCGCCACGCCGCGACCAGCGGTGATGGATCGGTAACAGCCGGCGACGACGAATCGAATTTTATTGAGGACGGATACGACACCATGACCAGCTTATTCAACAGCCTGCCCGCCAGCGCCGCGCCGTACCAGGCGAACATCGAAGACGCGGCCGACACCTACGGCGTGCCGGTGGCGATCCTCGCCTGGCTGCTGTGGAAGGAGTCCCGCTACAACCCGGCCATCATCAACGGCGCCAAGCGCTCGCGCGTCGGCGCCATGGGCATTGCCCAGTTCATGCCGGCCACCGCGCGCGAGGAACTGGGCAGCGAGGCCGCCGCGCTGGACCCGTCCATTGCCATCCCCGGCGCCGCGCGCTACCTGGCCCGCCTGTACAAGGCGACCGGCGAATGGCGCGGCGCGCTGGCCGCCTACAACTGGGGCATCGGCAACGTGCAGCGCAAGGGCCTGGCCGCCGCGCCGGCCGAAACGCGCGACTACTACAGCACCATCCTGAGCAAGGCCGGGATGAGCGAGGAGGGCGGTTTCGCATGAACGCCAACGACATCAAGGACCTGATGCTGGGCGCCGCCCTGGTCGGCCTGGGATACATGCTGTGGCGCCACCTGGAGAAGAGGCGCCAGGAAGCACAGGACGCCCGCGAGGCCGCGACCGTACCGGAGGAAGTCAAGCAGTACGGCGACCCGGGCTATGTGTACCAGTTCCCGCAAACGCTGGAAGAACTGATGAACGGTGCGGTCGGCAGCGGCCTGACCATGCCCATCGTGATCGGGCGCTAACCATGCTGATGACGAACAAATACCTCCTGATCGGCGCCGCGGCTGCGGCCCTGGCCGTGCTGCTGATCGTAAAAAAAAAGGGTGCGGCTGCGGCTGTGGGCCAGGACCTCGGCAGGGCGGCGGCCGATGTGGCGGTGGGCGTGGTCCAGGGCGCGACTGAGGGCGTGGTCTACGGCGTGGGCGATGCCATGGGCATCCCGCGCACGAACATGACCGAGTGCGAGCGGGCAATCGCCGAGGGCCGCACCCGGGACGCGTCGTTCGCCTGCCCGGCCAGCGACTTCCTGAGCTACATGAACCCGTTCAAGTGACCGATATGGACATCAAAAAAATCATCCCGACCGGACCCGAAGTGCTGCGCGAGGCGCTGATCGTCCTGGGCGGCATCCTGATCGCGGCATGGGTACTGAGCCAGTTCCCGGCGCTGCGCAAATTCGTCACCGACAGCAGCATCACGGTGAAAGACACCAACGGCAACAGCCTTTACTAAGGGACCACCATGAATATCCTCAAGCGGCTCAAGGAGCCAAGCACTCAAGCCGGCCTGTCGTCGCTGGCGACCCTGGCCGTCCTGTTCGGCGTGCCGGTGACGCTGACGCAAGCCATCCTGCAAGGCATCGGCGCGCTGACGGCGCTGGCCGCAATCGTCATCCCCGAGGCGACCACGCCGCCGGCCGGCGACGAGGTGCTGTGATGGACCTGCTGACGAATATCTTTACCGGGCTGGCCGCCGTTGGTGTTGTGTACGGCGGCATCCGCGCCGACCTGAAACACCTGACCGAAGGCATCAAGGCGGCCCAAAGCGAGGCCCGGCGCGCGCATCAGCGCATCGACAACCACATTGAAAAACACGGACGGGCATGAACATGAATGATCTGATCAAAAACAACTGGATGATCCTGCTGGCGGTGGGCGCGGCCTACATGTACTACCGCAAGACCAATCCCACGGCCATCCTGAACGACCGCTATCCGATGGCGTACCGCTAGCCGGTGCGCGCATCGGTGTCGAAGTCGTCCAGCCGCAATTCGGTGAGGCTGGGCGGCTTTGTCACGCGCGGGCGCCGTAGTTCAAGCTGGGCCTCGTCGGTGACGACGGCCAGGCCGTGGCGCCCGGGATGCCCAAACATCTGGCGGTGGCGCTCAGCGGACTCCATGCGCTTGAGCCGCAGGATTTCCGGCACCCACCAAGGCACGCGCTGTTGCTCGTTGACCCAGCGGCGCACGGTGCGCTCGTCACGGCGCAGCATGCGTGCTACGGCCTTGATGTCGTCGCCGTGGCCCATGATGTAGTACCGCAGTTCCGCAGGGCTCCCATACCGAAGATTCGGGTAACGCATTTTTCCTCCGCACAATAAAAAGGGCCGCGATTCAACATATCGCGGCCCGGTGACTTTCAAACCTGAGAAAAGAGCTATAGGTGTATTTTGGAGAGAATTCAAACTGAGGCTGCACTTCGCATAATTTATATTATGTCAAACGGCTAAATTATCCCAAAAGCAACGAAACACCTCGCTTTTCTTCGAAATGCCCCGCCGCAACACCCCGCATTATATCCCTCATGAAACAGACCAATCCTAGACGCAAGCCCAAAGCCGCGCGTGAGTATGGTTCTCATGAGTTGCGCCAGCCCCCGGTAGACCTGTTCGGCGACGTGGTTGTCACCAACGATGATCTGTTCGACTGGGTTGCCGCCATATCCCCGGCCCACCTACACGAGCGCGCCTACGCTCTTTACGTCCAGCGGTACGACGTGGCCGGCAAGGTGCGCACCGCCAAGCTACACGGCGACTTCGAAGCGCTGACGGCGCGCCCTGGTCGCCCATGGCACGCGCGCCTGGCACTGCACGCCATCCTTTAGCGGTACGCCATCGGATAGCGGTTGTTCAGGATCTGCGTTGGGTTGTTCGTGCGCCAGTACCAGTAGGCCGCGCCGGCCGCCAGCAGGATCATCCAGTTGTTTTTGATCAGATCATTCATGTCATGCCCGTCCGTGGTTTTCAATGTGGTTGTCGATGCGCTGGTGCGCGCGCTGGGCCTCGCTTTTGGCCGCCTTGATTCCTTCGGTCAGGTGCTTCAGGTCGGCGCGGATGCCGCCGTACACAACACCAACGGCGGCCAGGCCGGTAAAGATATTCGTCAGCAAGTCCATCACAGCACCTCGCCGCCGGCCGGCGGCGCGGCCGGCGGCGCGACCGTCTCCGGGATCACGATGGCCGCGATTGCCGTCAGCGCGCCGACGCCTTGCAGGATGGCTTGCGTCAGCGTGACCGGCACGCCGAACAGCACGGCCAGGGTTGCCAGCGACGACAGGCCGGCTTGAGTGCTGGGCTCCTTGAGCCGCTTGAGGATGTTCATGGTGGTCCCTTAGTAAAGGCTGTTGCCGTTGGTGTCTTTCACCGTGATGCTGCTGTCGGTGACGAATTTGCGCAGCGCCGGGAACTGGCTCAGTACCCATGCCGCGATCAGGATGCCGCCCAGGACGATCAGCGCCTCGCGCAGCACTTCGGGTCCGGTCGGGATGATTTTTTTGATGTCCATATCGGTCACTTGAACGGGTTCATGTAGCTCAGGAAGTCGCTGGCCGGGCAGGCGAACGACGCGTCCAAGGTGCGGCCCTCGGCGATGGCCCGCTCGCACTCGGTCATGTTCGTGCGCGGGATGCCCATGGCATCGCCCACGCCGTAGACCACGCCCTCAGTCGCGCCCTGCACCACGCCCACCGCCACATCGGCCGCCGCCCTGCCCAGGTCCTGGCCCACAGCCGCAGCCGCACCCTTTTTTTTTACGATCAGCAGCACGGCCAGGGCCGCAGCCGCCGCGCCGATCAGGAGGTATTTGTTCGTCATCAGCATGGTTAGCGCCCGATCACGATGGGCATGGTCAGGCCGCTGCCCACCGCACCGCTCATCAACTCTTCCAGCGTTTGCGGGAACTGGTACACATAGCCCGGATCGCCGTACTGCTTGACCTCCTCCGGCACGGTCGCGGCCTCGCGGGCGTCCTGCGCCTCCTGGCGCCTCTTCTCCAGGTGGCGCCACAGCATGTAGCCCAGCCCCACCAGCGCGGCGCCCAGCATCAGGTCCTTGATGTCGTTGGCGTTCATGCGAAACCGCCCTCCTCGCTCATCCCGGCCTTGCTCAGGATGGTGCTGTAGTAGTCGCGCGTTTCGGCCGGCGCGGCGGCCAGGCCCTTGCGCTGCACGTTGCCGATGCCCCAGTTGTAGGCGGCCAGCGCGCCGCGCCATTCGCCGGTCGCCTTGTACAGGCGGGCCAGGTAGCGCGCGGCGCCGGGGATGGCAATGGACGGGTCCAGCGCGGCGGCCTCGCTGCCCAGTTCCTCGCGCGCGGTGGCCGGCATGAACTGCGCAATGCCCATGGCGCCGACGCGCGAGCGCTTGGTGCCGTTGATGATGGCCGGGTTGTAGCGGGACTCCTTCCACAGCAGCCAGGCGAGAATCGCCACCGGCACGCCGTAGGTGTCGGCCGCGTCTTCGATGTTCGCCTGGTACGGCGCGGCGCTGGCGGGCAGGCTGTTGAATAAGCTGGTCATGGTGTCGTATCCGTCCTCAATAAAATTCGATTCGTCGTCGCCGGCTGTTACCGATCCATCACCGCTGGTCGCGGCGTGGCGCTGCAACAGCAGCAGCGCCGCGCCGGCCGCGCCCAGCAGGATCAGTGATTGTTTACGGACCACTGGAACACCTGATTCGCACCCAGCGCCGACGCGATCACAATCTGGAAGGTGGTCGCGTTGATGTTCTGGACGCCCCATGCGACGCCCAGCGCGCCCACCGGACTCACTACCGGATAGTTCGGCGCCGTGCTGCATCCATGCGTCACCGTGACGGTGGTGTTGCCGGTCGTGATCGTCGCCTGGCCGCCGTTCTCGGAGACATAGCCGGTGTTGGCCCGCACGATCCGACTCGGCGCCGCGCCTGGCAGATTGTTGATTTGGCCCTGGACATTGCTGAACAGCACAGCGCCCTGGATACTGTAGTTGTCGGCGCCCGCGCCAATCTCGATACCGTAGCCGCGCGCCGCCTTGCCGTTGTCGTGCAGGATGCCGCCCGTCATCGCGAATCCCGAAACGCCGGCCGCGATCAGGATGCCATGGCCGCCCGCCGCCCCGGTGCCGTTGCTGCGGATGAATGGCGCCGCCAGCGCGTGCGCGCCCGAGTTCAGCTGCATGCCGTCGTAGTAGCAACTTTGCACGCGCAGAGCGCCCCACTTCGCGGACACGCTCACGCCCGTCGTCGGGGCGACGCGGATGCCGCCTTCGCTGGTCGTGCTGTTGCCGCAGCCCGAAATCCACGCTCCGGGCGACTCCAGCGTAGCGAGCCCGTTGCTTTCAATGTTGATGCCCCAGCCGGTGCACATGTCGATGGTCAGTTCGGACGACAGGAACACCTCGCGGTTGTAGATGCCCGCCTGTAGTGTGTCATCGCAGTACAGCCCGCGATAGCACTCGCTGATGTCCATGCGCCCCAGGTAGACGCCGCCCGTCGCGCCGCCCAGGTGGACGGCCTTGCCGCCCGCCTTGAAGATGCGCAGGCCGCCCAGGATGCTCAGTTCGGCACCAAACGACTGGTCCGCGTTGCCGCGCGCCTTGATGCCGTCGTTTTCCACCACGATTTCACCACCAGACACCACGACCTGGCTGAAGCGGTCGAAGTAGTAGCCGTCCCACAACTTATGGGTGCTGCCGGCGGCCACGTAGTCATCAATGTTTCCCGCGCCGATGCTCACGAAACGGCTATCCGTCGTCTTGCGGCAGTTGAACACATAGCCCGCCGTCTTCGTGACAGAGGCCCACACGCGGAAGTTCGAAAAATCCACGCCCGATATCTCGGCCACGCCATCGCCAATCAGGAAGACATCCGCCGTTGCGCTTGACGACTTGATGACGGTCCTTCGCCCACCGCCCATCAACACGGCGTTGTTCAGCGTGACGTTGATCGGCGACGCCAACAGATATGTGCCGTCGCGCGCCATGACGATCCGCCCGCTATCGAAAGCGGCCTGGAACGCTGGTGCATCGTCGGCCACGCCATCGCCCACGGCGCCGCCGGCATAGGCCTCATTGCGCACGTCCGCGATGCCGCGATACAGCAGGTCAAGCCCCTGCTCCATGGTGACGGGCGTGCCGTCGTTTGCGTAGCCGATGCCCGCCGCTCCGGTCGAAGCGGCGAGGATCGCCTTGATGGCGGCCAGCGCGCCGGTTGAGAACATTCCGCTCATGTTATTTCATTCCCAGTGTGACCAGCGTAGAGCCGGCGGTGTCCGAAATGGCGTACCAGTGCGCGCCCGCGCCATCCTCTTCGAAATAGATATCGCCCGGTCCCAGGATGATCGGGCTATCCATCGTGACGCCCGAGGCGCCCAGCGCGATCTGTGCGACTGCGTTCGTATTGCGGAACCAGATGCGCTTCAGGGTCGCATCGTTGGACGCCGATACCGCCGCGACGCCCACGGCCACCGACACTTCGGCGCCGATCACGGACAGCGCCTGGCGCTGCACCGGGATCGCGTTCGCGTTGTCGTTGTTGATGCCGACGTTGGTCGCCGTCATCGTGGCCCCCAACACATCCACCGGCACAGGGTTCAGCGCGGTGTTCGTGATGCCGACGTTACCCGTCACCTCGACTTGCACGCCGTCCACATAGCCCAGGTCCACCTCGTTCATGGTCAGGAACACGGCCAGCACGCAATCGACCGGCGATTTGAAAATCACTTCTGTGAAGGCCGCGACATACTTGAAACCGCCGCGCCGGCCTGGAATGGTCCGCTGCTCGGCGTCATTGACCACCAGGGCGACATCGACACCTGGCGATACGCCGATGGAGTCGATCAGCAGCACGCGGCCGATGGCGCGCTGGCTATACGCCTTGTTCGCCTTGAGATTGATCGTGTAGTAGGCCATGGGCTACCTCATTGCGCGCATGGCGACGAGGCCGGCGATGAGCAGGCTCACGCCCACCAACACCTTTTGCTCGCCCGCCTTGCTGTTCGTGTAGGCGTCCGCCAGCGTGGCGGACGTGTTCTTGTAGGCCTCGGCCACCTTGCCGCCGGCATCGCCGTAGGCATCCATGGCCGATTCCATCGCGCTCTTGACGATGGCGTCCGCGCGCGAGCCGCTGGCGGCCGTCTGCTCGGCGGCGCCTTGCGTGATCGCGTCCGCGAAGTCAAACGCCTTGCTCACCGTGCTGTCGCCGAACCTGAACGCGGAGTCGCTGGCGGCGTTCGCCATCGCCAGCGCCTGGGCCTGGGCCTGGAGCGCGGCGGCGGCGCTGGC
>NZ_FPBO01000091.1 GCF_900116645.1 Pseudoduganella namucuonensis
CCTTGACCTTGGCGCGCACGGGCAGGGCGACCTCCAGGCGTTCGAACAGCTTCTCGGCCTCGGCCTCGATGCGGCGCCAGTCGACGCGGCCGGCGGGGCCGCGGCAGGGCTGGCGGCCCACGTAGATGTTCTCGGCCACGGTGAGCTCGTCGAACATCACGGTTTCCTGGTGCACGGCGGTGATCCCGGCGCGCATGGCTTCCTGCGCGCTGCCGAAGGCCACGCGCTGGCCGCCCAGGGTGATGCTGCCCTCGTCGGGCTGGTAGATGCCGGTCAGCGTTTTCACCAGGGTGGACTTGCCGGCGCCGTTCTCGCCGATCAGCGCCATCACCTCGCCGGCGCGCACCGTGAGCGCCACCTTGTTCAGCGCCGTGATGCCGGCGAAGCGCTTGGTGATGCCGGTCAGTGCCAGCACCGGTTCCGCCAGCGTGGCGTGCGGCGGTCGTTCTGCTAAGTTCAAAGTAAAGTCTCCGTCTGAAACATGGTTGCGGACTGTATCTCGTACGCTTGGTTTTGATTGTCTGCCCAAGCCCGCGGCAGCGGTTCCGGCGCCACGGTAACCACCCGCACGCCGGATTGTTCAAGAAGCTGCACCACCGAGTCGGATGCGTGGGTATCGGTGATCAGGCAGGACACGCGATTCAGCCCGCACAGGATCAACCCCGCCTTGCGCGTGAACTTCGAGCTGTCGGCCAGCACGATCAAGTCCTCGGCCTGGCCGATCAAACGTTTCTCTGCCTGCAGCAGCAGGGGATCGGTCTCCATCAGTCCCAGCAGCGAAACGCCATGCACGCCCATGAACATCTTGGACGCGTAGTGGTGCTGGGCCACGTCGTTCTCGAAAGGGCTGAGTATCACGTTCTGCTCGCGGTACACCTTGCCGCCAGGGACGATGATCTCGTTCTCGCTGGTGACCAGCATGCGCTCCGCCATCAGGAAGGAATTGGTCAGTATCCTGAGCCGGCTCTGGGCGAGGAACTCCGCCATCATGAAGGTGGTGGTGCCGCCATTGATGATGATGGTCTCGCCCTCGACGCACATGCCGGCGGCATGGCGGGCGATCGCCCGTTTTTGCTCGGCGGCGTTCTGGATGTTGTGCTCGAAGGTCGCGCTGCGCAACGCGAAATCGCGCCGCCTGCCCTGCAGCCTCGCCGCGCCGCCCCGCGAGCGTGTCAGCAGCTTGCAAGCGGCCAGCCACGCGATATCGCGCCGGATCGTGGCCGGCGATGCGCCCAGCCACTCCTGCAGTTGCGCCACGCTGGCCGACCCGTGCTCGGCCAGCAGTTTGAGCAACCGCTTGCGGCGGCTGTGGTTGTCCATATCGGTCTCCTTGTTCTGCGAGAGAGACTAATCATTCGTTTTCCGAACGTCAATCAGCCAGCAATCAATCTGATGACCGTTTATAAAACAGCTCACGGGGCTGATCGGAAATCGGTCAAGATTGTGATTATTCGGTGATCAATCATGATCTTGATCGCTTACGCATTGACGCAAAACCCCGGCTGATTTCTACTGACTGCGATTGCCACGGTGGCAAACGGAACACACTCAAACGACGGAGAACAGCAATGAACGAAGCAAAGCAGAAGGAACCGATCACCTCCCTGTGGGACGACGCAGCGGCCGCGGCAATGAGCGAACCAGAGCTCCTGCTGTACCGTTCCAACCTGCTCGGCTCCGATCTGCGCATCACCAATTTCGGCGGCGGCAACACCTCGGCCAAGGTCATGATGGAAGATCCGCTCAACGGCGAGGCGGTGGAAGTCCTGTGGGTGAAGGGTTCGGGCGGCGACCTGGGCAGCATCAAGCTCGACGGCTTCTCGACGCTGTACATGGACAAGCTGAACGCGCTCAAGCACCGCTACCGCGGCCTGGAGCACGAAGACGAGATGGTGGCCTACCTGCCGTTCTGCACCTTCAACCTGAACCCGCGCGCGGCCAGCATCGACACGCCACTGCACGCCTACATCAACCGCAAGCATGTGGACCACATGCACCCGGATTCCTGCATCGCCATCGCCGCCTGCGAAAACAGCAAGGAACTGACCGCCAAGATCTTCGAGGGTGAACTGGGCTGGCTGCCATGGCAGCGTCCCGGCTACGACCTGGGCCTGAAACTGGAAGCCGTGTCGAAGGCGCGCCCGCAGCTCAAGGGCATCATCCTGGAAGGCCACGGCCTGTTCACCTGGGGCGACACCGCCAAGTCCTGCTACGAGACCACGCTGGCCATCATCAAGCGTGCCGAGGAATGGCTGGCCGCCAACGTCAAGCAGCCCGTGTTCGGTGGCGCCGGCGTCGCTCCGCTGCCCGCCGCGGAGCGCTCAGCGCTGGCCGCGCGCCTGATGCCTCTGCTGCGCGGCAAAATCAGCAAGGACGAATTCAAGCTGGGCCACTTCGACGACAGCGACGCCGTGCTGGAGTTCGTCTGCAGCAAAGACCTGCAGCCGCTGGCCGCGCTGGGCACCTCCTGCCCGGACCACTTCCTGCGCACCAAGATCCGCCCCTTCGTGATCGAGTTCGATCCCGCCAAGCCGGACCTGGACGCCGTCATCGCCGGCCTGGACGCGGGCCTGGAACAATATCGGGCCGACTACCGCGCCTACCACGAGCGCTGCAAGCGCGCCAACAGCCCGGCGGTGCGCGACGCCAACCCGATCATCTACCTGATTCCCGGCGTGGGCATGCTGTCCTTCGCCAAGGACAAGGCCACCGCCCGCATCGCCGGTGAATTCTATGTCAACGCCATCAACGTGATGCGCGGCGCGAACGGCGTGGACACCTACGTCGGCCTGCCGGAACAGGAAGCCTTCGACATCGAATACTGGCTGCTGGAAGAGGCGAAGCTGCAGCGCATGCCCAAGCCGAAAAGCCTGGCCGGCCGCATCGCGCTGGTCACCGGCGGCGCCGGCGGGATCGGCCAGGCGGTCGCCCGCCAACTGCTGCGGGAAGGCGCTTGCGTGGTGCTGACCGACATCGACGGCGAAGCGCTGGCCGAGGCGCACAAGTCGCTGTCCAAGGTGGCCGGCAAGGACAACGTGGCCAGCATCGTCGCCAACATCACCAGCGAGGAATCGGTGGACGCGGTGCTGGACGAGGCCGCGCTGCGCTTCGGCGGGGTGGACCTGCTGATCTCCAACGCCGGCATCGCCTCGTCGGCGCCGCTGGACGAGACCACGCTGGAGATCTGGAACCGCAACCAGGACATCCTGGTCACCGGCTACTTCCTGGTCAGCCGCGCCGCCTTCCGCGTCATGAAGCAGCAGAAGCTGGGCGGCAGCATGGTCTTCGTGGCCAGCAAGAACGGCCTGGTGGCATCCGGCGGCGCATCCGCCTACTGCACCGCCAAGGCGGCCGAGATCCACCTGGCGCGCTGCATCGCGCTGGAAGGCGCGCCGCACGGCATCCGCGTCAACGTCGTCAATCCGGACGCCGTCATCCGTGGCTCGCGCATCTGGGACGGCAAGTGGAAGGAAGAGCGCGCCGCCTCCAACAAGATCGGCGCCGACGACATCGAGACCTTCTACCGCGAGCGCAGCATGCTGAAACTGAGCGTGCTGCCGGAGGATATCGCGGAAGCCGTGTACTTCCTGGCCAGCGACAAGGCCGGCAAGAGCACCGGCAACATCATTAACGTAGACGCGGGCAACGCCGCGGCATTCACCCGCTAAGAAAGACAAAGAGAAGACATGAGCACCATTATCGACAACGGCCTGGTGGCCGAACACAACGCCAAACTGCAAGCCAACCTGCAAGCGGACTACGACGCGCTGGGCGGCATGCTGGCCCGCCGCGGACAGGACATCGAAAAGCTGACCGCGCTGGCACAGACCTTCGCCGTGGCTGTTCCAAGCTGGGGCGCCGGCACCGGCGGCACCCGCTTCGCGCGCTTCCCGGGCAAGGGCGAGCCGCGCAACGTGGTCGAGAAGCTGGAGGACTGCGGCGTCATTCACCAGTTGACCCGTGCCACCCCAGGCGTTTCCCTGCACTTCCCATGGGACAAAACCGACGATCCCAAGGCGCTGCGCGAGCAAGCCGACAGCCTGGGCCTGTACTTCGACCTGGTGAACTCCAACACCTTCCAGGACCAGGTGGGCCAGGCGCACACCTACAAATACGGCAGCCTAACCGCCAACAGCAAGGCCGCGCGCGAGCAGGCCGTCGCGCACAACATCGAGTGCATCGAACTGGGCGACAAGCTCGGTTCCAAGGGCCTGACCGTGTGGGTCGGCGACGGCGCCAACTTCCCCGGCCAGCACAACCTGCGCGGCGCGCTGGAACGCTACCTGGACAGCATGCGCGGCATTTACGCCGCGCTGCCGGCGGACTGGCAGGTGTACATCGAACACAAGCTGTTCGAACCGGCGTTCTACGCCACCACCATCGCCGACTGGGGCACCAGCTTCGCCTGCGCCAGCGAACTGGGTCCGAAGGCCAAGTGCCTGGTCGACCTGGGCCACCACGCGCCGAACACCAACATCGAGATGATCGTCGCGCGCCTGGCGCAATTCGGCAAGCTGGGCGGTTTCCAC
>NZ_FPBO01000063.1 GCF_900116645.1 Pseudoduganella namucuonensis
GCGCTTATTGGTGCAATATTGGGTGCGTTTCTAGGGTGGAAATGGTTCAAAAAGGGCCGCAGCCAGCGGCCGTCAGAATGAGGTTGTTACCCCAGCGCACCGCAGGGTCCGAGAAGATGTGATGTCCGCTTTGGGGCGATAACGGACTGTCATCCGACTTCCCCTCCCCAGCCGAAATAAACGCAACAAAATATGAGTACTTTCCTACCATCAGCGTTTCAGAAATTGCAGCGATGCAGCATGCCAGAAGCTGAGAGGCGGCTTTCCGAACGATTTGGGCTGAATTGGGATGTTCAGATGCAGGATTGGGACCTAAACAATGCTAATGCTAATTTGTTGCCAAGGTTTCTGAACATATTGTCAGAGCCAACTTTGTCCGATGATGAGTTGTATGCCTTAATGGGGGTTACAATAGCATCGGTAGATGAAGCTCTACAGCTCGGCATCGACGGAAAAATTATCGAGGCATATCTTTCTTCCCTTGAATACCTCTTGCTTCAACGCCCTTATCTATACGTATCAGCCGTGTTGTATTGGGCCGAGCCAGCACTCCTTAATCTGGAAGACGATGAGCAATTTCCAATTTCCAAGCATATGGCACGTTTTTGGGTCCAAATTTTACCAAGACTGGATACAGGCAACTTGGGTCAGCAAATTCCGCCCCCGGAAAAATGAGCAGATGAATTTCGGGTTGGGCTATGCGAACTTCGCTTTGGGACGGAAGCGGCCGCTTATTGAAACTGGGTTGTCAATTCAGATCAGCGACCACTACGGTTGAAAGGGAATTCAGCTCAGGAATCCCACCATGCGTTTGCTGGCCAGGCCCAGTCGCATTCGAACGCTCAATCACGTCAACGCGCAAACATAGTGAGATTAAATGCCTCAGATTTTCGCGAGCATCTCGTCGGTAACGTCTGGCCAACTCATCATACACAGCGTTCTGTATTTGATAGGACTCGACGCGCGCAGAATCAGATGCCAAGGAACGACCCGATTGGGGTTTTGATCCAGCTCATCCGCTTTCATCTCGCTAAAATAGTGGCGGTCAGCCGCAATTACCTTTGCTCCGGCGGTATCCCCTCCAGCTCCCGCAGCAATTCCGCATGCCCTTCCAGGTTCGCCGGACGATGCTTGACTGCGGTGCTGGCGGGATATTTGCCCAGATAGTTATCCCCTTTCCAGTTCCGTGCCGGACGAACCGGCCTGTGCACGAATCCGCCGCCGCAATTCGGGCAGGTATTGGCCAGCACGCCCTCCGCGCAATCCGCGCAAAAGGTGCATTCGAAACTGCAGATGCGTGCGTTCAGCGTGGAAGGCGGCAGCGCGGTATTGCAGTGCTCGCAGGAAGGGCGCATTTCAAGCATCGATCTCTCCAGAGGAAACAATGTGGACGCCAATATTAGCATCCAAGCAAGCACGCTGCGGCGCTAGGCTTCGATCCCCGGCGCCCCATCCTTGACCTGCGCCTCCACCGTCCGCAACATCGCCCACAGCGAATACGCGCCGATCAGGCTGCCCACCGGGAAGGCGAACAGGAACAGGATATTGGTGACGATCAGCCAGCCCTTCGCCACCCGCGAGCCGCGCAAGTAGCAGATGCCGGCGATGATGTCCGACAGCGACAGCACGCCGATCACGGCGCAAACGGCCTTGATGAAGAACGCGAACACGCGCATTTCATTGAGGTCGATGCCGGCCGCCACCACCACGCCGCTGATCAGCAGCACCATGCCCAGCACGGTGAACAGTCCGAGCGCCCCGGCCGCGATGGCCAGCCACGCGGCGACCTGCCGATGTATGTCCATTTTCAAGTCATTCCGCCTTCACGGACAGTTGTTTGATGTTGGCCGCCTTGCCGTAGGTGACCGAGACCAATAGCGGCGCCTGGCAACGTCCCCGGTACAGATAGGAGCGTTCCTCCCCCTTCGTGGTCCGCCGCAGCAGCTCCAGCGGGACCGCAGCCGGGCAGCCGCGCAGCAGCGGCGCGGCCTCGGCGCCAGCGTCTCCGGCCATGCGCGACAACGCCGCGGCGACCTCCCGCGTCACCTCCGGCTCCACGTCGTCGATGGGCTTGGGCGGCCGTTCGCCCGGCGCGGCCACGGCGCAGCCAGCGGCCAGCGCGCCGGTCAGCAGGACGGATACAAGATGTCGCATATGCAGCACTCCCGGTCAAGAAAGCGCCATCTTAGCCCCCGCCAGACGAAGTGTCCAAATGTCTAAATTTGAACAAGACGGGGGCGTTTGTCTATTAACGCACAGTTTCCCAAATCCCAAAAAGCCGTCGCTATACTCGTCCTTCGCAAATCCGACCCGGCATTGCGCTCTACGTTTGCCACCCGATCCAACAGGAGAAATTGCAGCATGCGTCAACTTAATCGTTCCATCATCGCTTCCCTGATCGTTCTTGCCTACGCGGGCGCCGCCCACGCCGGCAGCTTCGCGGTTGACAACCTCACCGTGTTCTCGAACACCTCGGCCAACTCGGCGGAGGAAGTGCTGCGCCAGAACGCCGCCCAGTTCGGCCTGCCCGCCTCGCTGAACAACCTGGTGCTCGTCAACGTCAAGGAATCGCTGACCGGCAAGCACTACCACTACCAGCAGATGCTGCGCGGCCTGCCCGTCAACCGGGCCGAGATCGTCGTCTCCATCGGCAAGAACGGCAAGCTGCAGAAGATCTACAACGAGACCCGCCACATCTCCGACAAGGTGGACGCCAACGCCGTCAACCAGTTGTACAACCAGGCCCAGATCACCGAGGACCAGGCGCTGGACAAGGGCTGGCGGAACATGAAGGTGCAGCACGCGCTGATCGACCCGCCTTCGACCGAACTGGTGTGGATGCCGACCAAGGACGGCGTGCAGTTGGCGCGCAAGGTCAAGATCGAGGCGCAGATGCCGACCGGCGGCTTCGTGCAATTCCTGAACGCCCACAACGGCGAAGTGATCGATTCCTACTCGACGTCCCTGCCGCGCAAGGGCGAGCGCTCGCTGGCCGCCCGCGCCAACGCGCCGGGCCAGATGCTGGACCGCCAGGCCGCCACCAAGGCCGCCGCCGACACCCGCGCCGCGCGCACCACGCTGGCCGCCCAGTCGGTGGCCGCCGTGGCGTCCGGCATCAACGGTTCCGGCAACACCTTCGATCCGGACCCGCGCACCGCCCTGAAGCTGGACTCGCTGGCCGACACCTCGTCCGCCGCCACGTTCGACCCGGCCTACGCCAACAAGACGCTGCTCGACCTGACCGTTACCGGCGGCGTGTACAAGCTGACCGGCCCCTACGTCAACATCAAGAACATCGAGGCGCCGAACACCGCGCCCAGCACCACCACCAACGGCGTCTGGACCGCCAAGCGCGGCAACAACGCCTTCGACGACACCAACGTCTATTTCCACCTGGACCAGAACCAGCGCTACATCCAGTCGCTGGGCTTCACCGGCACCAAGTCCATCATCAACCGTCCGCTCGACGTCGACACCGACGGCGTGAACGGCGACGACAACTCGCACTACAGCCACGGCGGCGCCACCGATTACCTGGCCTTCGGCCACGGCTGCGTCAACGACAGCGAGGACGCGGACGTCATCCTGCACGAGTACGGCCACGGCATCCAGGCCAACATCAACTCCAGCTGGAGCGGCGGCGACACCGGCGCCATGGGCGAGGGCTTCGGCGACTACTGGGCCGCCTCCTATTCCTACAGCACCGCCAACGGCAAGACCTACCATCCGGAATGGGCCTTCAGTTGGGACGGCCACGGCGCCTGCTGGGGCGGCCGCGCGATGAACCGCACCGACGCCAAGTACAACAGCGCCAAGACCTACGGCGCGCACCAGTCGGTAACCGAGAACGGCGTGACCTTCCAGTCCGACGAGCTGTGGTCGGCGCCGCTGTACGAATCGATGGTGGCCCTGCTGGCGGCCGGCAAGCCGCGCGCCAACATCGACCAGATCATCCTGGAGGCGCACTTCGGCTTGGGCAGCAACATCAAGATGCCGGCCATGGCGACCGCCATCGTCAACGCCGCCAAGAACCTGTACCCGTCGGACCTGAGCTACGCCAACACCTTCCAGGCCAAGTTCGAGGCGCAGAACATCCTGGGCGCGGTACTGCCGCCCGGCCCGACCATCAGCGAGACCGAGAGCAACAACACCACGGCCACCGCCAACACCATCGCCACCGCCGGCACCACGGTGAACGGCGCGATGAGCGCCAGCGGCGACGTGGACTACTTCAAGGTCACCATCCCGGCCGGCAAGACGCTGACCGTGACCATGACCCCGAACGCCACCTCGGACTACGACCTGGAACTGTACAGCAGCACCGGCACCAAGCTGAGCTCCAGCACCAAGGGCACCGGCCAGGCCGACGTGGTGACGCGCGCCAACACCGGCTCGACCGGCCTGGTGGTGTACGCGAAGGTGATCTACTACAGCGGCGGCACCGGCGCCACCAATGGCAAGTACAGCCTGGTGGCGGGCTGGTAAGCTTAAAAAATAGAAAAACAAGCTCCCAGTGATTGGCCAGCCCGCGAGGGCTGGCCTTTTTTCATTGCGCTAGAATGGCCCGGCCGGCACGCCCCAGCGCGTGTACTCGATCGACACGCCCACAACGGCGGCGCTCACCTGCTGGTGCTCCGCGCTTTCGCTGAAGTTCAGCAGCACCCCGTCCAAAGAGATCGCGTGCCGGTCGAGCAGACCGGTCCAGTAGGCCTGGCCCGCCGCGTCGGGCTGGCGGTGCAGGACATCGCGGTACAGGCCGGCGACGAACTCGCCATGGTCCGGCTGCGCGCCGTAACGCGCCTGGAACTCGGTTGACGCGGCGAATTGGCCCGCTATCTCGCCCAGTTCCGCGCCCGCGTCGGAGCGCGACAGCCAGTAGCCCATGCCATAGATGTCCGGCGCGCGGCCGAACGCCGACAGGTATAGCCGGAAGATCTGCCCGGCCGCGCCGTCCACGTCGAAGGCGACGCCCTGGTTGAAGAAGTGCAGGCGCTCGACGCCATCCAATATGTCCACGTCGCCCGCGCCCGTGCCAGCCAGGCTCGTCACGGTGACCTGCCCTTGCGAGGACTCCACGGTCACGCTGCCCCTGAACAGCGGCCATGATGCGCGGTCCAGGCCGCCTCCGCCGCTTATCCGATCGGCGCCGTCGCCGCCGTTGAGCGTGTCGTCGCCGGCGCCGCCCTCCAGCAAGTCGTCGCCATTGCCGCCGGAAACGGCGTCGGCGCCATCGCCGCCATACACGCGGTCGTCATCGGCGCCGCCATGCAGCATGTCGTCGCCCGCGCCGCCCAGCAACACGTCGTCGCCCGCGTCGCCGTCCAGCGTGTCCTTGCCGGCGCCGCCGGCCAGCGTATCGTTGCTGGCGCCGCCGGTGTACTGGTCGTCGCCCTCGCCTCCCTGGAAGCTGGCGCCGGCGGGATCGCCATTGGGTGCCACGCCCCCGGCGAAGTTGGCCGCCGTCAGCCCCACCGCCGCCACGTCGACCAGCCGCACCGCGTCGTGGAAGAACGCGCCGCCGGCGGCGCCGTCCGGGTCGTGCTGCAGCACGGTTTCCAGGCCGCGCTGCACCAGGCGCAACGCGGCCGCCGCGCCGAACGGATTGCCGCCGCTATACGCCTCGCCCAACAGCAGCTTGAGATCGATGATGTCGCCGCCGGCGCCGGCCTTGAAGTCGCCGATCGTGACGACATTGCCCTGGTTGGCCTCGATCGCATAGCTGTCCACCCCGGCGCCGCCGCTCGCGGTGAGGACGCGGATGGCCTCGCTGGCGCGGATGGTGATGCGGTCGTCGCCGTCGCCGCCCGAGAGCGCCAGCGTCTGCGCCGCCCCGGCCACGCCGCCGAACACCAGCAGGGCGTCGTTGCCGCCGCCGCCATCGAGCGTGCCGCTGCCATAGGCCAGGGTCAGCGTGTCGGCGCCGCCGCCGCCGTCGAGCAGGCCGGTGCCGCGCGACTCGTCGTACAGCGTGTCGTCGCCCGCGCCGCCATACATCGCGTTGTCGCCGAACCACTCTGTCAGCCTGTCGTCGCCGTCGCCGCCGCGCAGCGTGTCGTTGCCGTCGTCGCCACCCAGGTAGTCGTTGTCCGCGCCGCCATCGAGCACATCGTCGCCCGCGCCGCCGGACAGCGCGTCGTCGCCGCCCTCGCCATACAGGATATCGTCGCCATCCATGCCGAACAGGAAATCGCCGGCCGGCGATGGTTCGTCGCCGCCCAGGATGACGTCGTTGCCCGCGTGACCGTACAGGCTGTCGCCGCCCGCGCCGCCGGCCAGCGCGTCGGCGCCGGCGCTGCCGTGAAACAGGTCGGCCAGCGCGGTGCCGGTCCAGTCCACCGGCGCGGGCGCGGGTTGGCTTTCCAATTGCCAGTAAAAACTCGAGGAAACGTCCATCGGATTGCCCGCCAGGTCCAGCACGAAATTCTCCGTGAGGCGCACGTCGACGGAGGTGCCGTAGGCCAGCCCCTCCGGCAAACGCAGGCGCAGCGTGTCGCCCGAAATCGCGATGTACGGGCTGTCGGCGCTCAGTTCGTACAAGGTCTGCGTGGGTGGACCCACCGTACCGATGATCAGCGGGCCGGTGCCCGCCTTGACCGGTGCGCTGAAGGTGAGCACGACGTCGGTCCCGACCGCCATGCCGCCCGGTTGCAGCGGCGGCCAAACCCGGATAAGTCTAGGCATAGTGTCCCCAATGGGTTAACGATGGGACACTATTACCGATTTTTTAATTCCCGTCCATCTTCTTGGAGGGAGACCCCGTCACAAGGCCCGGGCGCGTCACGCGGCGTCGGCCATCAGCAATTGCTCAAAGTCCAGCGGCGGAAGCGGTTCCGAGAAGAAGTAGCCTTGCGCCAGGTCGCATCCCGCGGTCCGGAGCCAGTCCTTTTGACCGGCAGTTTCCACGCCCTCGGCGATCACTTGCAGTCCGAGCTTGTGGCCCATCGCGATAACGGACTCGACGAACATGCGGCTGTCCGGCTGGTTCGTCACGGCATTGATGAAGGAGCGGTCGATCTTCAAGTAATCCACGCCGAACTTCTTCAAGTGGCTCATCGACGCGTAGCCGACACCGAAATCGTCGATGGCCAACTGCCCGCCTCTCTTCCTCAGCCGCTCCAGTCTCGCCCGCACGGCCGGCGAGCTATTGAGGAGCACATCCTCCTTGATTTCGATCAAGATGCCATCGTCGCGGATTTCGGTCCAGCTCCCCTTCGACGCCGTCAATATGAGTTCAGCCGCCGATTTGTGGATGGCGATCTGAAACGCCGCCGCGCCCAGGCCACGCCATCTTTCCGCGTGCGCGGACGCCTCGTCCTGCACCCAGGCGCCGAACTCGCTGATCAGCCCGGTCTCCTCGGCCAAGCCGATGAACTCCGCGGCGGACATCAGCCCGGATTGCGGATGTTGCCACCGCAATTGCGCCTCCGCCTTGACGATGCGTTCCGACGCGAGATCCACGATGGGCTGGTAATGCAGGCACAACTGGCGCTCGCGCAGGGCGTGGCGCATTTCATCGATGACCCGAAGGCGCGCCCACGCGGCGTTGCGCATGCCTATGGTGAAAAAGCCGAAACGATTCCGGCCGGCCGCCTTCGCCGCGTACATCGCCTGATCCGCGTTCCTGATCAAGTCTTCCGAGCTGCTCGCGTCCTGCGGGAACAAGGTGATGCCCACGCTGCCTGAAACCTGGGCATCGCTGCCAAGGACGGAAAACGGCTTCGCCAGTTCGTCGAGGATCTGCTGCGCCAGGATTTCGACGTGGGAGGTTCGGCGGACTTCGGCGAGTATCACGGTGAATTCATCGCCCCCCAGCCTCGCGACCGTGTCCATGTCCCGCACGCAGCCCTTGACGCGCTGCGCGGCCTGCCGCAACAGTTCGTCGCCGGCGGCATGGCCGAGCCGGTCGTTGACGTCCTTGAAACCATCGAGATCGATGAACAGCAAGGCGAGCGGCATCTCGGCGCGCGCCGCGCGCTTGACATCGCGCTCCAGGCGGTCATGGAACAGGCTCCGGTTCGGCAAGCCGGTCAAGGCGTCATAGTTGGCGTCCCTCCTGGCCCTGTCCTCCACCGCCTTGCGCTCGCTGACGTCGCGCGCGGTGCAGGCGATCGCCTCCAGGCCGCCGGCGTCGTCGAGCACGGGTATCAGCAGGCCTTCATGGGTGGCGGCGCCGTCCGACACCGGTGGAATGCAGGGAATCTCGCCCCGGTACACCCTCCCGGACGCGTTCAGATTGTCGACATGCCGACGTAATTCCTGCGCCCCGACAGTGCACAGATCGAACAGGTTTTTCCGAATGATTTCAGTGGTGGACATGCCATACAGGCGGGCAAACGACTTGTTCGCGTAGAGGATGGCGCCATCGCCCTGCATGATGAAATTCAAATCGGGAGAGGAGGACAACAGGGCGGAAAATAGCCGGGTCTGGCGATTCTGTTCCTCGGAAAGCCGTTCTAGCGACTCGGTCAAGGCTTGATCGATGGCTTCGTTGAACCGGGTGATCTCATCGGAGCCGTCCTCGCCCTGGACCGGATTCGTCGCGAACCAGAGTCGCAGGACACTCGCGCGCAGCGCACGGAATTCGGACAGCGCGTCGTTCACGTTGAAACCACTCGTGACGCGTTCGGCACCGTGCAGTTCGGCTTCGGTCGGCAGCGGGCCGCGCGGGCCGCGCCCTTTCGATTTCGCCACTTGCTCCGCGGGCGACTGCGGCCGATCGAGGTCGCTGGCGATGGTGTGGAGAATGCCGACGGCGTGATCGCGCAGCGCCGCCGTGTCCAGATCGCGCGCGGAAGGAATTTCCTTCGCGAATTTCTCCCAGGTGTCGAGAATGGCGGGCAGGTTTGAACGGATGAATTCGGAGAGTTTCATGGTCTTAAATTGCTTCAGTCAGGCAAAAAAAGAGCAGAGACTACGTCCATGTTAGATCAGGGACGTCCCGTTTTGTTCATACACTTCGGCGGGAACACGCGTCCGCCAACCACTCACCGCGGCTTCGGCGCCAGCATGTTGGCGTCGCGCGCCAGCAGCCATTTGCCGTTTTCCTTTTTGAGGATGGTGAGCGTGTGGCCCGCGCGTTCGATGGCGGGCGCGCCGTCCGCCGGCGTGACGGTGACGTTCAGCCTGGTCCACATGAAGGCCCAGCCGTCCATGATCTGGATTTCCCGAATCTCGCTGTCGCCATCGATCTCCGGCCCGCCCCGCCCCGCCTGCGCGCGCGACTGGCTGGCGAATTCCTCCTTGAGCATCGGCTCCCGGCCCGGCATCAGGAAGACGACGTCGTCCGACACCAGGCTCAGCACAGTCTCCACATCGCCGGATTTGCTGGCCGCCATCCAGGTGGCCACCAACTGGCGGATTTGCTCTTCATCGGTGGACATGGATTTCCTACCCCTTGATTTCAGCCTCGACCAGCTGCGCCAGCAGCGTCAGCGATTCCTGCCAGCCCAGATGGCAGGCTTCCGCCGGAATGGCGTCCGGTATGCCCTCCTGCACGATGCTGAGCTCGGTGCCGCAGAAAATCCGCCGCAGGGACAGCGTCGTCCGCATTTCGCCGGGCAGGTTCGGATCATCGAACTTGTCGGTATGTTGGACACGCTCGTTGGGCACGAGTTCCAGGTACTCGCCGCCGAAACTGTGGCTGTCGCCCGTCGTGAAATTGGTGAACGACATCTTGTAGCTGCCGCCCACCCTGGCGTCCATTTCGTGGACCTTGCCGGTGAAGCCGTGGGGAGGCAGCCACTTGGCCATGGCGTCGGGATCGAGCAAAGCCCGGTAGACGCGCTCGGGTGGCGCACGCAGGACGCGATGGAGGTGGATGGTGCTGGGCATGGTCGCTATTCCTTTCGGTTGGATGTGCGCTGGCAAAGCCGGTCGATATTGTTCTTTTCGCGATTGAGCGTGTCGACAAATATACCTCGCGAACGCATTTCCTGGTCGGCCTTTTAAATCGCGGCCAGGATGGCGCCGTTCGCGGGATTCAATTTCGCTAATCGCCGGAAGCCGCCGCATCGCGCCGGTCGAGCTGCAGAACGACCATGACGATGACCGTGAACAGCTCGTTGTCGCCGTAGATCTCGATGCGGTGGCGGTCGCGCAGTGAAAAGATCTCGCCGGTGGCCTTGGCGATGGTTTCCTGCCCCTTGGCGATCTCGAAGCGGCGCTCGAACAGGCTGCCCTTGATGACGGCGCCGCGCAGCGGGCCGCCGATCACGTAATACTGGCGGGTCCAGGAGAACACCTTGCGCTTGACCTGGAAGTCGCCCAGCTCGCCGGAAACCAGCCAGGTGGGCACCCACGAGAGGATCTTCCTGCGCACCCGCGCCACCTCGGTGCCCGCGCGGGTGATGTTCCACGTGCGGGAAAGGAAACCCCACTCGCCGCTCGCTTCGTACGCCAACTCGCCGCGCTCATCGCTGATGTCCATCCTGCCTCGCAGTGAAAGCAGTTTGTTGGCGATGTTGAGGGTTTTTGGCATGGGCTGAATCCGCGCGCAGCTGTTGACGAATTCGCAAATTCTAGCATGCCCCTACGACGCGAAACCGGGGACAGACCCTCCGCACCACAAGCCTACGCAGGGGCCATGGACCCGGATCGCGGGTCTGTCCCCATTGTCGCTGGCTTGGGCGGTATCGCGCCGCGGTGGGCCAGCGTGGCGGCGGCGGCGGCATTGGCGTCCTGCGCCGCCTGCAGGGGCGGCGCGCCGTCCAGCAACCGGGTGAGGAAGACGCCGTTCCAGGCGTCCCCCGCGCCAGTGCTGTCCACCACCTTCACGCCGCGCACGCCGGGCACTTCGCTCGCCATGCCGTGGAACAGCAGCCGGCAGCCGTCCGCGCCGCACTTGAGCGCCACTTGCGGGCATTGCGCGCCGAACCGGCGCAGCGCCATGCCGGCGCCGCCCGCGGCCGGCGCCGGCGAGACGCCAGCCTCCGGCGGCAGCAGCTCCACGTCGGCCGGGAAGCTGGGCAGCACGATGTCCACATAGGGCATCAGTTCCAGCCACGCGGCCCGCGCCGCCGCCAGCCCGCCGCGCGCCTCCCACAGGCGCGGACGGTAGTTCGGGTCGTAGGCCACCTGCACGCCGGCCTCGCGGGCGATGCGGGCGGCGGCCAGCGTGGCCTGCCGCGCGCTGTCCGACAAGGCCTGCGTGATGCCGGACAGCAGCAGGCAGCGCGCGCCGCCGATGTAGGCCGCGTCCAGGTCGCCGGGCGTGATGGCCGACGCCGGCGTGCCGGCGCGGCGGTAGGTGAATTCGCGCTCGCCGTCCTCCGCCACCGAGATGAAGTAGACGCCGTTTTCGCCGTGCACCTTGGGCGCGCAGCCGGTGTCGACGCCCTCTTCCCGCCACGCCGCCAGCAGGCTCTCGCCGAAGGGATCGTCGCCCACCCGCGTGATGAAGCCGGTGCGCACGCCCGCGCGGGACGCGGCCACCAGGGAGTTCAGCACGTCGCCGCCGTAGCTGCGCCGCAGCGCCGGTGCCTGGCCCAGCGGCTCCGCCGCGTACAGCTCCACCATGCATTCGCCGAGGCCGACCAGGTCGAACCGGGCGGCGCCCGGCTCGGCGGTCGACTCGGCGCTCGAATCGACGCTCGAACCGCCGTTCGAACCGACGCCCGATTCGCCGTTCACCGGGCCGCTCATCGCGCCAGCCATCCGCCGTCGACGGCCAGCACATGGCCGTGCACGTACGCCGCGGCGGGCGAGGCCAGGAACACGGCGGCGCCGGCCAGATCGGCGGCCTCGCCCCAGCGTCCGGCCGGGATGCGTTCCAGGATCTGGCGGTTGCGCGTCTCGTCCGCGCGCAAGGCGGCGGTGTTGGCGGTGGCGATGTAGCCGGGCGCGATGCAGTTGACGTTCACGCCGCGGGCGGACCACTCGTTCGCCAGCGCCTTGGTCAGGCCCACCACCGCGTGCTTGCTGGCCGTGTAGGCCGGCACGCGGATGCCGCCCTGGAAACTGAGCAGCGAGGCGATGTTGATGATCTTGCCCCCGCCGCGCGTGAGCATCTGCGCGCCGGCCGCGCGCGACAGGCGCCACACCGCGTTCAGGTTCACGTCCAGCACGGCCTGCCAGTCCTCGTCGCTGTAGCTGGCCGCCTCGTCGCGGCGGATGATGCCCGCGTTGTTGACCAGGATGTCGACCTGTCCCAGCGCGCCGGCCACGTCGGCCAGCACGGCTTGCGGGTCGGCGTCCGCCAGCTCGCAGCGCACGGCGTGGAACTTGCGGCCGGTGGCGGCCACCAGCGCCGCCGTGTGCTCGGCCGGACTGGCATGCACGGTGACGGCGACGTTGGCGCCCGCCTCCGCCAGCGCGGCGGCCAGCGCCTGGCCGATACCGGTCGCGCCGCCGGTCACCAGCGCGGTCTTGCCCTCGAGGGAAAACATATTGGTCGCCATGATCACACCATCCCCACCAGTTTTTGCGTCCACGCCAGGGACCACAGGTGATAGCTCCGCGAGCCGGGCGCGCCGGCGTCGGTATGATGGCCGTATGGCGGCGAGCTGAGATTCTCCGGCGTGGTCAAGCCCGCGCCGGGCCGCGGATGATGGAAGTGCTGGGTCATTTGGTTCCTGTGGTGGGTTGATTGATCGTTGCTTGTTGAAACACGCCTTGGGCGCGCCAGGTCCTGGCGCAGCCGCGAGAGGAAGGCGGCCATGCTCAGTTCCCCGTCGGGGCGCGGCGGCGCCCGGGTTTGGCCACCGGCAACGGCGCCGGGCCGCAGGACTCGCGGATCACCAGTTCGCTGGGGAAGTCGGTGCGCGAGCGCTGCTCCGGCGACGCGGCGATGCGGCGCAGCAGCTCCTGCACCGCCATGTCGCTGATCTGCTGCAGCGGCTGGCGTATCGTGGTCAGCGGCGGGTGCACGTGGGCGGCGGCCGGAATATCGTCGAAGCCGATGATGGACACGTCCTGCGGAATGCGCTTGCCGTTGGCGCGCGCGGCGTCCATCACGCCGAAGGCCATTTCATCGTTGGCGGCGAAGATGGCGGTCGGCGGCTGCCCGAGGCCGAGCAGCTTCTGCCCCGCCTCGAAGCCGGACAGCTGGCCGAAATCGCCCTGCACCACCAGTTGCGCGTCCGGCGCGATGCCGGCCTCGTTCAGCGCGTCGTTGTAGCCGCGCTGGCGCTCGCCGCTCTGGCCCGAATAGGCCGACCCCGTGATGAAGGCGATGCGCCGGTGGCCCAGCGCGACCAGGTGGCGCACCGCTTCGCGCGCGCCGAAGTAGTTGTCGCCGCGGACCACGGGCAGGCTGGTCTCGGTGCGGCAGTAGTTGATCAGCACGATGGGCAGCTTGCTGCGCTCCAGCGCCTCGATATGGCCTTCGCGCACCTTCGGCATCACCAGCAGCAGGCCGTCGCACAGGCCCTGCAGCATCCGGTTGGCGCCCTTGCTGCCGGGGCTGCCCAGGTCCTCGACCGCGTTGTAGATGATCATGTCCATGCCGGCCTTGCGCACGGCGGTACTGATGGCGCCGACGACGGCGTTGATCACCGAGGAATTGAGGTCGTTCAGCAGCACGCCCACCACGTTGGTGCGGCTGCCCTTCATCATCTTGGCGGACAGGTTGGGCGTGTAGCCCAGTTCCTCGGCGGCGGCCACCACTTTCTCGCGCGTTTTCTGCGCGACATAGCCTTCGCCGCTCAGCGCGCGGGACGCCGTCATCACGGAGACGCCCGCCTTGCCGGCGACGTCGTTCAGGGTTGCAGTGGCGTTAGACATGGTGGCCTCGTTTTAATGTGGTGCTTCATGGATGGGGTGATTACCTCGGATAACGTTATCATATAACAGTCGCGCGTCCAACGCCACGCCGCCTGGCACAGGGGGGCGAACGGCTGGATCCCGCCGCCCTTCACGGGCGTGGAAACCGTTATCGTGGTACTTGCATGCCCTCGAAGTGGTAACGATGCCATGTCATACCCGACAATGCCCGCGCAACAGAAACTTGCCGGGAGGTGACATGTGTTATGCTGAACCACGGCCATCGTCCTGCCGCCTTTGCTACCCGTCTAGTTGACCACTGGAATCAGGAGTTGCCATGGCCAGCCCAGACGATCCCCGGCGGAACCACTTGCTGGCCGCCCTGCTGGACGCCGAATACGACCGTCTCGCGCCCCACCTCGAGCCCATCGCCATGCCGCTGGGCGACGTGTTGTACGAGTCCGGCGGCAAGCTCAGCCACGTATACTTCCCCACCACCGCCATCGTCTCGCTGCACTATGTGCTGGAGAACGGCGGCTCGTCCGAGATCGCCGGCGTCGGCAACGAGGGCGTGCTCGGCATCGCCCTGTTCATGGGCGGCGACACCACGCCCAGCCGCGCCGTGGTGCAGACCGGAGGCGGCGGCTACCGCCTGCGCTCCCACGTGCTGGTGGAGGAATTCAACCGCGCCGGCGCCGTCATGCGCCTGCTGCTGCGCTACACCCAGGCGCTGCTGACGCAGATGGCGCAAACGGCCGTCTGCAACCGCCACCACTCGGTGGAACAGCAGCTGTGCCGCTGGCTGCTGCTGACGCTGGACCGGCTGCCGACCAACGAATTGACGATGACCCAGGAACTGATCGCCGGCATGCTCGGCGTGCGGCGCGAGGGCGTCACCGAGGCGGCCGGGCGACTGCAGGGCTACGGCTACATCAGTTACCGGCGCGGCCACATCACGGTGCTGGACCGCGAGGGTCTGGAGGCCGACGTGTGCGAGTGCTACCAGGTGGTGCGCACCGAGTTCGCCAGGCTGATGTCCGACGTGCGCCAGCGGAGCGCCTGACCATGTACGTCAGACAGAAAACACCCGCCGAGCGCCTGCTGCTGGCGGCCTTCGCCATCATGCTGACGCTGCTGCTGGCGATCTGCGCGCTGGCCTGGGGCGCCAAACCCGATTCCGCCTCGGCCTTGCGGCTGGCCGGCCTGGGCGCGTTGGCGGGCGCGTTGTTCATGGCCGGCGTGCTGCTGCGCATCCTGTGGATGATACGCAACCGCAGCAGCGTGCCCTTCGGCCAGCAGCCCGTGCTCAAGGCCGACGCGCTGCAGCGCGCGATACTGGATAGCGCCAATTTCTCCACCATCGCCACCGACGCCCAGGGCGTGATCCAGGTGTTCAACGTGGGCGCCGAGCGCATGCTGGGCTATCTGGCGGCGGACGTGGTGAACCGCGTGACGCCGGCCGCCATCTCCGACGCGGGCGAGCTGGTGGCGCGCGCCGCAGCCCTCAGCCTGGAACGGGGCACGGTCATCGCGCCCGGCTTCGAGGCGCTGGTGTTCAAGGCCTCGCGCGGCATGGAGGACATCTACGAACTGACCTATCTGCGCAAGGACGGCAGCCGGCTGCCGGCCATCGTCTCCGTCAGCGCCCTGCAGGATGGGCGCGGCCACGTGATCGGCTACCTGCTGATCGGCACCGACAACACGGCGCGCAAGCGGGTCGAGACCGAGCGCAAGGAGATCGCCCGCGCGCTGCAGGAAACCAACGCGGCACTGGAACTGGCGCGCGCCACGGCCGACAAGGCCAACCGCGCCAAGTCCGAGTTCCTGTCGAGCATGAGCCACGAGCTGCGCACGCCGCTCAACGCCGTGCTGGGCTTCGCGCAGCTGATGGCGTCCACCAAGCCGCCGCCGCCGCCGTCGCAACAGCGCTCGCTGGACCAGATCATCAAGGCCGGCTGGTATCTGCTCAGCCTGATCAACGAGATCCTCGACCTGGCCGCGATCGAGTCGGGCAAGGTGGTCATGTCGCACGAGCCGATGGCACTGTGCGACGTGCTGCGCGACTGCCGCGCGATGATAGGCCCGCAGGCCCTGCAGCGCAAGGTCGCCATCCATTTGCCGGACCCGGACCAGCCCTGCTTCGTGCACGCGGACCGCATCCGCGTCAAGCAGGTGATGATCAACCTGCTCTCGAACGCGATCAAGTACAACCGCCCCGGCGGCAGCGCCACCGTGAGCTGCGAGCGCATCGGCGCGATGGTGCGCGTGAGCGTGCGCGACACCGGCGCCGGCCTGGGCGCGGAGCAGATCGGCCAGCTGTTCCAGCCCTTCAACCGGCTGGGCCAGGCCGACGGCGCCGAGGAAGGCACGGGCATCGGCCTGGTGGTGACGCGGCAGCTGGTGCAGCTCATGGGCGGCAAGATCGGCGTCGACAGCGAAGTGGGCGTGGGCAGCACCTTCTGGATCGAACTGGCGGCCAGCAGCGCGCCGGAGCTGGCGCTGCCGCCCGCGGCCGACGAGCCGCCCGATCCCGCCGCGCCATCGGGGCAAGCCAGCACGCTGCTGTACGTGGAGGACAATCCGGCCAACCTGAGCCTGGTGGAGCAGCTCGTCGCGCGCCGCAGCGACATCCGACTGATGACCGCCACCGACGGCCGGCGAGGGCTGGAACTGGCCATGAGCCAGCTGCCGGACGTGATCCTGCTGGACATCAACCTGCCCGGCATCAGCGGCTACGGCGTACTCACCATATTGCAGGCGGAACGGGAGACCGCGCACATCCCGGTGATCGCGCTGTCGGCCAACGCGCTGCCGGCCGACATCGAACAGGGCCTGCAGGCTGGCTTCTTCAGCTATCTCACCAAGCCCATCAACGTCGTCGATTTCATGCTCGCGCTGGACCTGGCGCTGCAGTTCTCCCAGCGCAATGGCAATCATATGGATCTCGAGGAACACCATGTTAGAAGCAACTGAATTACTGAACGCCCGCATCCTGATCGTCGACGACCAGGAGGCCAACGTCATGCTGCTGGAGCAGATGCTGGAAAACGCGGGCTACCACTGCGTGCAATCCTGCATGGACCCCTTCGCCGTGCGCGCGCTGCACCGGGAGCACGCCTACGACCTGATCCTGCTGGACCTGCAAATGCCGGGCATGGACGGCTTCCAGGTGATGGACGCGCTGAAGGACATCGAACCGGACGGCTACGTGCCGGTGCTGGTCATCACCGCCCAGCCCGAGCAGAAACTGCGCGCCCTGCAGGCCGGCGCGCGCGACTTCGTCAGCAAGCCCTTCGAGCTGGTGGAAGTGGAAGCCCGCATCCGCAACCTGCTGGAGGTGCGCCTGCTGAACCAGAAGCTGCAGCGCTACAACCAGCAGCTGGAACACACGGTGCTGCGGCGCACGGCCGAACTGCGCGCCAGCGAGGCGCGCTTCCAGCGCTTCACCGAGCTCTCGTCCGACTGGTACTGGGAACAGAACGCGGACGCGGAACTGATCTGCTGGTCCGGCCCGGTGATGGAGATGCTGGGGCTGGCGCCGGACCACGCCGGGCAGCCCGCCTCCATGGGCGAGGGCTGGAACCCCGAGGAGCGGGCCAGGCTGGCCGCCAACATCGCCGAGCGCAAGCCCTTCCTGGACTTCATCTACAGCCGCAGCGCGGGTGGCAAGACGCAGTACGTGGAGGTGAGCGGCGAACCCATGTTCGACGCCGGCGGCAGGTTCGCCGGCTACCGCGGCGTCGGGCGCGACGTCACGCACATGCTGTCGCTGCTGCCGCGCGCGACGGGCGCCAAGGACTCGCCATGATCATCAACAAACGGGTGGACCACGCCACGGCCGACATCGTCGAAACCGGCGTGAGCATGCGGCTGACCTCCGAGGGCGAAGCCGCGCTACGCTTCCTGCGCAGCCTCGGCGTGGGCGAGGACGTCATCCTGCGCATCCTCGACCCCGCCGGCGCGCGCCGCCAGGTTTGCCGCCTGCCGCGGCCGGCCGCGCTGGTGCTGCTGCGGCCGCCGGGACTGCGGCTGGTGACCTGATCATTTCAGGTCTCGTAAACACGTCGTCCCGGTTGAATACCGGCGGCATGGCCCAACCTGCGGTCCATGTTAAAAAGTAAACTCAACTGGAAGCGTCCGCTGTTTTACCTGCTGCTGCCGATCTTCCTGGTGATGATCTTCCTCGGCTTCCCCATGCCCGTGGCGCCGCCGCCGTCGATGAAGGCGAAGCAGGAGCAATCGGTGCCCGAGAAGAAAAAGAAACGGACCGACCACATCGGCCCGCGCGGCGACCGGTAAAGCGCCAGCAGCTCGCCCAGCCGCAAACGCGGCGGCGAAGGCAGGTCGGCGCGGGCCAGGGCCACCGGCGGCAAGTCGCGGTAGATCGCCTTGCTGAAGCGGGCGAACCGCTCCCTGGCCGCGTTGCGGAACCAGCCCACCGCGCAACGCCGGCCGCCCTCTTGCAGCAACACCAGTTGCCGGTTGGTCGGCGCCCGCTGCCAGATGGTGGCGATGCCCGCCGCCTGGAACGCCTGCAGGGCCGGCGTGGCGGTCAGGCCATGCACCGATCCGTCCTTGCCGAGCATGAGGTAAGGCGGGCGGTCGTTGTAGTACACGGTGATCCCGTCCTCCGCCAGGCTGGCCCCGGCCGGACACCATGCGCCCAGCAACAGCGCGCACCGCAACGCCCCCCGCAACACGCCAAGCCGCCCCATGCCGCCCCTTCAACGTGGATTCAAGCCATCCCCATGGCCTACGATAAACGAAAAAGCCGCCCGGCGCGAGCGGGCGGCTTTTTCCTGTGGCGCTGCCATCAGTATTGGTAGCGCGGGCCCAGGTAGTACTGGCGGCCTGAAAACTAGGCTGAGCGACGGATTGGTACCACTCGTGGCGACCGAGTTGGCGCCGGCGATGCTCACGTCGGCGGTGGACGCCGCGATAATACCCGCGTGTGCGGGAGCGGAGAAGAAGAAAAACGGTGAAAATAGAGGCGGCGAAAGCGCCACGCGTTGCGTAGCACATCTGCATTCCTGTTCAAAAGAGAGTTGACTAATGGACAGCACTGCGGGGATGGGGCAGCCCCTATCAAACGACGGTCATCGGCTTGTTTGGCTAAATGATATCCAAATTGATTTGACAGCGAAGCTAAATTTCACTAATCACAAGAATAGTGTTTCCTGATCAACATCCTGAGCACGGGTTCGGGCAGTCAACTCAAGCCCCACCGCTCGCATCACGGCAAGCGCGGTCTTCAATGTTGGGTTTCCCTGCTCGCTGAGCGAGCGGTAGAGTTGCTCGCGGGACAAGCCTGCTTGCCGCGCCACCTGTGCCATCCCCTTGGCGCGCGCCACGACGCCAAGCGCCTTGGCAATGTAATTGGGATCGCCGGTCTCGAACGCGTCAGCGACGAACAGCGCTATGGCTTCCGGGCTGGTCAGTGCCGCTGCGGGGTCGTAGGTGGTCAGTCGCTTTTCCATATCAATCTTTCCACTCGCGCGCCAAGCGTTTGGCGGTCTCTATATCGCGGCGCTGCGACCACTTATCACCGCCGCAGAGAAGAACTACGATGGTTCCGCCACGCTGCTGATAATAAATCCGATAACCGCTACCAAGATGAATACGAAGTTCGTTGATCCCCTCGCCAACTGGCGAAGTGTCTCCAGGCAAACCGTTCGCCAAACGATACAGTCGCGCGGCGATAGCAGCTCGGAGCAAGGGATCTCTGAGCGAAGTCTCCCACTTTTGGAAAGCGTCTGTTTGCCGAAGTTCCATCATCAATGTAGTTTATAGACTACACCATAGGCGGACTAGATGCAAGGATTTGCATCGGCCGATGTAGTATTTTACTTTCGGCTATAACAGCGATAAGCAGTGCGATTCACGTCAATCGTGAGCGTGACGCCTACGCATGGAAGTACCAAGCGCCTTTCCATATGCAACGTCTGCAAACGCCCCATCTCGGACCTTCGTGTCTTTTTTCTACTAGATATTCGGAAGAGGATTTTTTATCCGGCTCTAATATCTTAAAGGCTAAGGTACGTGCCTATGGGGGCACTGGTGAGCCTAGGATTGTTCATTTCTTGGAGAGCTCCGAACCATGTGTTCAATGTAGGGGGTGATCTTCTCCATCATGTGGGCTGAAAATGCAGCAGCATGCTCAGGAAGAATCATCTCCCTCTCTTTGATCCCAAGACTTTTGGCCGCATGATGAAAACCCTCTTTCACTGTATTCTCAAGAGCGCGACGCTGCCCTCGGTCCATAATGATGGACATTGCAAAATTCGCAGCAGCACTGTAATTTTCTAGATCACAGCCATCACCGTTTAATACTAAAGAAAGTTCCTCAGCAGTGATGGTGCCAGGCACTCTTACTCCGGTTGGGGTTCCGTCAATCGGGTTGATTGAGTAGAGCTCGCTTCTAAGCGGGCCAGTGTATTTCTCCCCCAAGAGAACGATCCATCTATAGAGGCCGAAATACTCAATGTATGACCAAACCCTTCCAGTCTCCGGGTCGGCGTTTGTCAACGTAGTTGTCGTGTCATCTCAAGCTGCTTGCTGTAGTTCTTCTGGCCGAATCCGTTCCGGATTCAACCAGACCTGATCTTCCAGTTTCCAATTCCTCGTGTCCTGCGACCAGCGCTGAGGATTGCGGTTCTTGGCGTCACGATAGACCTGCTCGCGGCGCGCCAGAATGGCCGCATCCTGGCCAGTGTGACGCTGCGCCGGCGTCACAAACTTCAGTCCGCTGTGCTTGTGCTCCTGGTTGTACCAGCGCACGAATTTCAGTGTCCACGCCCGCGCTTCCTCCAAGCCTCCGAATGGTTTGCTCGGGTAGTCT
>NZ_FPBO01000064.1 GCF_900116645.1 Pseudoduganella namucuonensis
GCCGGTTAGGGGATTGAACGTTTTGCGGCACGCCCGACACCGGTAGCGTGGAAGCCCGTGAGCCTGGCCATGTCGGTATAGCTCGGCCCCTCCACAATGAGGACAGCTCGTGCACGTGGTGGCGAGCATATCCCGGATCTCCCCAGCTTCAGCTCCCTTGCTCCATTCATTCAGCATTTCACGAATGACGCCCCGCTGCTCCGGTGACAGCTCAATTAATTGTGCCGCTAGCGCACTGAACTCACTCTTCTTCATCGCCGCCTCCCATGTCTGCAAGTACTTGTCAGACCTGAGTTTGGGCGGGCAGTTCCACACCTAGCCGCGACATAGCCTTTTTTTACGCCTGGACACCGCCTACCTCTGCTGCTGAGCGAACACCAACCCTGCTGCCGCGCTGCGCGCCAACCAGCAGCCCCGCTTACCGCAAAACTGATCGTTTCCTTAAAAATCAACCACTTACATGATCGAATCGAGCTGGCCCGCAAGTTGCTAATAGATACCTGAATACCGCCATATCCAACAGGAGTCTGTCCATGAAATTGAAGTCCATCTCGATCGCCGTGCTGTTGTTCACCTCCGCCGCCCTCACCGCCGCCGCCGACAACGAGCCCGCCGCCAAGCAGGCCGCCGCCCCGGCCAAGGCCTGGGCCTACACGCCGGTGCAGCAGCCTTCGGTCCCCGTCGTCAAGCAGAAGGCCTGGGTCCGCACCCCGGTCGACGCCTTCGTGCTGGCCAAGCTGGAGGCCAAGGGCCTGAAGCCCTCGGCCGACGCCCACCGCGCCACCTACATCCGCCGCGCCACGCTGGACGCCTGGGGCCTGATCCCCAGCCCCGAGGAGGTCGAGGCCTTCGTCGCCGACAAGTCGCCCAACGCCTACGAAAAGCTGGCCGACCGCCTGCTCGCCTCGCCCCACTACGGCGAGCGCCAGGCGCGCCGCTGGCTGGACCTGGCCCGCTACGCCGACAGCGCCGGTTTCCAGAACGACGTGACGCGCCCGAACAACTACCGCTACCGCGACTACGTCATCAACGCCTTCAACAACGACAAGCCCTTCAACCGCTTCATCAAGGAGCAGATCGCCGGCGACGAGCTGTATCCGGACAGCCAGGAGGCCAAGGTGGCCACCGGCTTCCTGGCCGGCTACCCGGACAACTTCAACTCGCGCGACCTGGTGCAGCGCAAATACCAGATCGCCACCGACATGACCGACATGGTCGGCGAAACCTTCCTGGCCTCCACCATCGGCTGCGCGCGCTGCCACAACCACAAGGCGGACCGCGTCAGCCAGAAGGAATACTTCCAGCTGCAGGCCTTCTTCGCCAACACCAGCTTCGACGACAAGGTGCCGGCCCAGAAGGGCGAGGCCGAGCTGGCGTTCGAGAAGCAGCAGGCCGCCTACCGCGAGGCCACCAAGGACATCCGCGACAAGCAGAAGGCCATCCTGGACACCGTGCGCACGGCGGGCCGCAAGTACCACAACGAGCGCTATCTGACCGACAGCCGCGAGTCGATCTTCAAGCCCGAGAAGGAATGGACGGCGCTGGACCGCTGGGTCAACTTCCGCCTGAAAACGGTGGCCACCGAGAACGACATCGTGCAGTACCTGCGCCTGACGGCCGAGGACAAGGACAGCACCGACCACAATCCGGAGAACGTGGCCAAGTGGAAGGAATACCAGAAGCTGACCGCCGACCTGCGCAAGTTCGACAAGCTGCGTCCAGAAAAGGGCAGCCTGACCTTGACCACCGCCACGGAACTGGGCCGTCCGGACGCGCCGCCCACCCACGTGCGCTTCGGCGGCGTGCACGAGGCGCCGCTGGAGGAGGTGCAACCGGCCATCCCGGCCCTGTGGGCCAACGGCGCCAAGGCCGAGATCAAGCCGACCGCCACCTCGTCCGGCCGCCGCACCGCGCTGGCCGAGTGGCTCTCCAGCGAGAATAATCCGCTGACGGCTCGCGTGTTCGTCAACCGCGTGTGGAGCCAGTACTTCTCGAACGGCATCGTCGGCACGGTGGCCGACTTCGGCCGCGCCGGCCAGAAGCCGACCCACCCGGAACTGCTGGACTACCTGTCGGCCGAATTCGTCAAGAACGGCTGGAGCGTCAAGCAGCTGCACCGCCAGATCCTGCTGTCGTCGGTGTACCGCCAGTCGTCGGCCGAGCGCAGCGACGTGGTCGCGGCCGATCCGGAGAACAAGCTGCTGGCGGTCTACCCGCGCAAGCGCCTGGAGGCAGAGCAGATCCGCGACTCGCTGCTGGCCGCTTCGGGCAAGCTGGAGGACAAGCTGGGCGGCCCGGCCGTGTTCCCGCAGGTGCCGTCCAACTTCAGCGCCGGCAACCTGTGGACCGCGTCCACCGATCCGCATGAGCAGAACCGCCGCAGCGTCTACGTGTTCGTGCGCCGCAGCGTGCCCTACCCGCTCACGCAAAGCTTCGACCCGGCCGATCCGTCGGCGGCGCACCACAAGCGCCACGTGACGACCACCCCGCTGCAGGCGCTGACCCTGTTCAACAGCGACGTGGTGTTCGGCTGGTCGCAGGCGCTGGCCGGCCGCGTGATCCGCGAGGCGGGCAAGGACGAGACGGCGCAGCTGAACCGCCTGTACGAGATCCTGTTCGCCCGCTTCCCGAGCAAGGCCGAGCGCGCGACGCTGAAGGACTTCCTCGACAAGCAGGAGAAGATCATCCAGGCCAAGACCAGCGACGGCAAGTTCGCGGTGGCGGTGCCGACCGGCCTGAAACAGAACCAGCAAATCAACCCGGTAAGGGCGGCCGCGCTGGTCGACCTGGTGCACACGGTGGCCAATTCGAACGACTTCGCCTACCGCTTCTAACAGGTCGCAAAACCAACGGCAGATGCTGGGGACAGACCCGCCGGGTCTGTCCCCGGGGTTTGCCTCTGGTTTAAATGCCAGCCAACTTATAAACTGACAAGGAACCACCATGAGTTTTACATCCCGCCGCGACTTCCTGCTTAAATCCGGCCTCGGCCTGGGCGCCGCCAGCCTGACCGGGCTGCTGCCCGGCGGCGGCCTGCTGCACGCGGCCACCGCCGCCGACCTGGCCGGCGCGGCCGGCGGCGACCCGCTGGCCCCCAAGGCCCCGCACTTCCCCGCCAAGGTCAAATCCGTGATCTGGCTGCACATGAACGGCGCCCCCAGCACGCTGGACCTGTTCGACTACAAGCCGGACCTGGTCAAACTGGCCGGCCAGGACGTGCCCGCGTCCTTCCTGAAGGGCATCAAGACCAGCACCCAGGGCGGCGTCGGCAAGCTGTACGCCGGCAAGCGCGACTGGAAGCAGCACGGCGAGAGCGGCCACTGGTTCTCCGACCTGGTGCCCAACATCGCCACCCAGTCCGACAAGATCGCCTTCATCAAGTCCAGCGTGACGGTGGGCGCGACCCACGACATCTCGATCCTGAAGCTGAACACGGGCGACCTGAGCCCGGGCCGTCCGTCGCTGGGCGCCTGGATCAGCTACGCGCTCGGCTCGGCCAACCCGGACCTGCCGCCCTACGTGGTGCTCTACAACGGCAAGAACGAGCCGCAGGCCGGTTCCGTGAACTGGAACTCGGGCTTCCTGCCGGCCGTCTACCAGGGCACCGCCTTCCGTCCCGGCCCGTCGCCGATCTTCTACCTGGAACGGCCGGACCTGCGCACCGCCGACCAGCAGCGCACCTCGCTGGACCTGCTGCGCAAGCTCAATCACGCCGGCGCCGCCAAGCACCCGTCGGACACCGAACTGAAGGCGCGCCTGCGCTCCTACGACCTGGCCGACCGCATGCAGGTGGCCGCGCCGGAGGCGGTGGACCTGGACAAGGAAAGCGACGCCACCAAGGCGCTGTACGGCATCAACGACGAGACCAGCGCCAGCTACGGCACCACGCTGCTGCGCGCGCGCCGCCTGGTCGAGCGCGGCGTGCGCTTCATCCAGGTGGTGTCGGGCGCGCCGGACGGCCAGACCGAGATCACCAGCTGGGACGCGCACAACGACATCGACAAGAACCACAGCGTGAACGCCAAGATGATCGACAAGCCGATCGCCGGCCTGCTGGCCGACCTGCAGTCGCGCGGCCTGCTCGATTCGACGCTGGTGGTGTGGACCTCCGAGTTCGGCCGCACCTCCTACGGCCAGAGCGGCAATGGCCGCGACCACAATCCGTGGGGCTACACGCAGTGGGTGGCAGGCGGCGGCACCAAGGCCGGCAGCACCTACGGCGCCACCGACGAGATCGGCCTGCAGGTGGCCGACAAGGACAAGGCGGTCGACACCTACGACCTGCACGCCACCGTGCTGCACCTGATGGGCCTGGACCACCTGAAAACCACCTTCCTCAACAACGGCCGGTCCGAGCGTCCGACCGTCGTCTACGGCAAGGTGGTGAAAGACCTGATCGCCTAACCTCGATCCCGGGGCGGGCGCGAGCCCGCCCTCACGAAACACTGGAAGCCTATGCGTAAAGCACTACTACTGCTGACGATCATCGCGGCGACGGCTGGCTCGGCCGAGACGGAAATGAGCATGGACCTGATGCAGAACATCGAGGACACCAACAAGAGCCTGTCCTCCAACATCGCGCTGGCCAACAAGCAGGGCGCCGGCGACGACGCCAAGGAACTGACCCGCATGTTCACCGAGGTCGAGGCGCACTTCGTGCAAAAGGGCGGCGACGCCAGGAACGCGGTGGACCTGGCCAAGCAGAGCAAGGAGCTGTCGGCCGAAATCGCCTCGCTGGTCTCGACCGGCAAGTTCGAGCCTGCGACCGAGGCCGCCACCACGCTGTCGCGCACCTGCCGCACCTGCCACACGTTCTACAAGAAGGAGTAAGCCATACGTCCGCCATTCAACACGGCCCGGACGCGTGCCGGACGCGCGCCACAGGCGTGCGGCCTGGCCCTCGTGCTCGCCCTCGGCGTGGCCTTGGCCTGCGGCGGCGTCCACGCGGCACAGCAGAAGCGGCCCGTCGCGGCGCGCGCGGCGGCCCCCGCGTTGTCGCGCGGCGACGTCGCGGCGGGCCGCGTGAAGGCCGAGGCCGAGCGCTGCCTGGAATGCCACGCGGCGCCGGGCGAGGGACAGGGATACAGCGCCGGCGAGGACGGCAAGTTCGCCCGGCTGGGCGGCCAGCAACAGGACTACATCGTGAAACAGATCCAGGACTTCCGCAGCGGTAAACGCAAGCACGAATTCATGGCCATGATGGCCAACAGCATCAGCGACGCCGACCTGGCCGACATCGCCGCCTACTTCGCCGCCGAGCCGCGCACGGCCGGCGCCCTCCACGCCACCGCGGCCCCGCCGGCGGCGGGCGCCACGCCCCGGGGCGCCAGCGGCGCGATCGCGGAACGCCTGTACCAGCACGGCGACGCCGCCCGCAATGTCGCCGCCTGCGCCGCCTGCCACGGCCCTGCGGGCCAGGGCGCGCCAGGCACCGGCCCCGTGATCGGCGGCCAGGGCCGAAGCTACCTTTCGCAGCAGCTGCACAACTGGCGCAGCGGCGTGCGCAGCAACAGTCCCGACAACACCATGAACCAGGCCATCGCGCCCCTCAGCGACGCCGAGATCGACGCGCTGGCCCATTACCTATCCGAGATGTAACCACCACAGGAGCCATAAGAAATGAAAAAACTCACACTGGCCGCCGCGCTGGCAATCGCAGGGGCCACCCTCGCCCTGCCCGCCGGCGCCGCCCTGAAGGAGGGCGACGCCGCCCCCGGCTTCAGCACCAAGGCCTCGCTGGCCGGCAAGGCCTTCGACTTCTCGCTCAAGGACGCCTTGAAGAAAGGCCCGGTCGTGGTCTACTTCTACCCGTCCGCCTTCACCGGCGGGTGCAACATCCAGGCCCACACCTTCGCCGTCAACCACGAGAAGTTCGCCGCCGCAGGGGCTACCGTGGTCGGCGTCTCGCTCGACAGCATCGCGCGCCTGAACGACTTCTCGGCCGACCCGAACTACTGCGCCGGCAAGTTCCCGGTCGCCGCCGACGCCGACGGCCGCATCGCCCGCTCCTACGACCTGGCCGTCAAGGAGGCGGTGGCCGGCAAGAAGGACTCGCGCGGCCTGGACATCGACCACGCCACCACCGAACGCACCACCTTCATCGTCACCCCGGACGGCCGCATCGCCGCCAGCGTCGGCGGCCTGACGCCGGCCGCCAACGTTGAAAAGGCGCTGGAAGCCGTCCAGCAGCTCGCCAAAAACCAGAAACGCACCTAAGGAAAACCGAGGAACCCATGAAAGCACGCACCATCCCCGCCGCCCTGGCCCTGCTCTTCGCAGGCGCCGCCGTCGCCCAGCAAGCCGCGCAGCCGAGCGCCCCGCCTCAGCCCACGCCCGCCATCGCCGGCGTGGTCGCCGCCGGCACGCCGGTGCACCTGATCAAGGAGGGATTCAACGGCACCGAGGGCCCGGTCGCCCTGCCGGACGGCACCTTCGCCTTCACCGAGACGCCGGCCAACCGCATCACCCGCATCGCGGCCGACGGCTCCACCTCGGCCTTCCTGGAAAACACCAACGGCTCCAACGGCCTGGCCTTCAGCGCCGAGGGCGACCTGTACTCGGTGCAGGTGCAGGATCCCAAGGTCGGCATCGTCTACCCGCCGCACCGCGCGCGCACGCTGGCGGTGAAGTACGAGGGCGCCTCCTTCGGCCGCCCGAACGACCTTGTGCTGGACCGCAAGGGCGGCGTCTACTTCACCGACTCGGGCGTCAACGCCCCGGCCAACGGCGCCGCTCCCGCCCCCGCGCCGGCGGGCCCGGTGGCCAAGCCGGCCGTGTACCACATCAGCGCCGAGGGCGCCCTGACCCGCCTGGCCGCCGACATCGAGCGCCCCAACGGCATCCAGCTCAGCCCCGACGAGAAGACCCTGTACGTCGCCAACACCTACGGCGAATACGTGCTGGCCTACGACATCCTGGGCGACGGCAAGGTCGGCCCGCGCCGCAACTTCGCCAAGCTCGAAGGCTTCAAGAAGACCGACACCGGCGCCAGCAGCGGCGCCGACGGCTTGGCGGTGGATGCCGAGGGCCGCCTGTACGTGGCCTCCAGCGCTGGCGTGCAGGTGTTCAGCAACAAGGGCGAGGCGCTGGGCATCATCGCGCTGCCGAAGGCGCCGCAGAACATCGCCTTCGCCGGCCCGGGCAAGAAGAGCCTGTACGTCGTCGGCCGCGGCGCCGCCTACCGGATCGACACGCTGGCCCAGGGCTACGCGGGCCGCGCCAAGTAACACGCGGCTTCAAACCGGGGACAGACCCGCGTTCGTTGTCCCTGGCCTCGGTGGAGGCCAGTGGCGCGAAGGGTCTGTCCCCTGGGAAGCGCCGCCGAATTCCACTCCCAACCAAAACAGGAACCACATGAAGCACATCAAGAAAATCGCCGCCACCGCCGTCGCGCTGGCCATCCTGGCCGGCTCCGGCGCCGCCATCGCGCAGCAGGCTCCGAAACCCGAGCAGCTGATCAAGTGGCGCCAGTCCGCCTTCCAGGTGGTGGCCTGGAACACCGGCCGCATCAAGGCCTCGCTGGACGGCACCTACAACAAGGACGAGGTGCAGCGCGCCGCCAACAGCATCGCCGCCATCGCCAACGGCGGCCTGGGCGCGCTGTTCGCCGCCGGCACCGAGCAGGGCAAGGGCTGGCACGACACCACCGCCAAGCCCGAGCTGTTCAAGGACGGCAAGAAGTTCGGCGAACTGGGCGCCAGCTTCGGCAAGGAGGCCAACGACCTGGCCGCCATTGCCGGCAATGGCGACGTGGCCGCCATCAAGGCGCAATTCGCCAAACTGCAGCGCACCTGCAAGGGCTGCCACGACGACTTCAAGAACAAGGATTAAGCCATGACCATCAAGCTCCACACCGCCCTGCTGTGCGCGGCGGCGGCCGTCGCCGCCACCGGCTTCGGCGTGGCCGTCGCGCAGAACGCGGCCGCGCCGGCCGCCGCGCCGACGGCCGTGCCCAACACCGCGCGCTCGACCGACCCGGCCAAGCCGCTCAGCTTCTTCGTCACCAGCGAGGGCCTGGGCAAGGGCGCGGACCTGGGCGGCCTGGCCGGCGCCGACGCGCACTGCCAGAAGCTGGCCGCCTCGGTCGGCGCCGGCCAGAAGACCTGGCGCGCCTACCTCAGCACCCAGCCGGCCGACGGCCAGCCCGCCGTCAACGCGCGCGACCGCATCGGCAACGGCCCGTGGTTCAACACGCGCGGCGTGCAGATCGCCAAGGACGTGGCGCACCTGCACGGCGACACGCTGGACGCGGCCCGCCTGGGCAACAACCTCAGCCGCAACACGGTGCTGAGCGAGAAGAACGAGCCGGTCAAGGGCGCGGGCGACAAGCCGAACGAGCACGACATCATCACCGGTTCCACGCCGGACGGCCGCGCCTACGCCGACGCGGCCGACAAGACGTGCAGGAACTACACCACCAGCGCGGCGGACGGCTCGGCGCAGCTGGGCCACTTCGACCGCACCGGCGGCGGCAACACCTCGTGGAACTCGGCGCACCCGAGCCGCGGCTGCGGCCAGGCCAACCTGGTCGCCACCGGCGGCGCCGGCCTGCTGTACTGCTTCGCCGCGAACTAGCGCATAGACCGGGCATCACCCGGCGGCGGCCCGCCCGGCCCGACACCGGCCGGTGGGCCGCCGCCACACCGAAGGAATCACCATGGCTGCAAGAGAAATAGTATTTGGCGAGGCCGCCCGCGCGCGGGTCATCGAAGGCGCGGCCATACTGGCCGACGCAGTCAAGGGCACGCTGGGCCCGCGCGGCCGCCGCGCCGTGCTGGCGCAGGCCGGCGGCGCCCCCGCCATCACCCGCGACGGCTCGGCCGTCGCCAAAAGCATCGAACTGCCGGACCAACTCCACAACATGGGTGTGCAACTGCTGCGCGAGGCGGCGGCCAGCACCGGCCACGACGCCGGCGACGGCACCACCACCGCCATCGTGCTGGCCTACGCCATCGTGCGCGAGGGCCGGCGCTACCTGGCCGCCGGCCACAGCCCCTCCGGCATCAAGCGCGGCCTGGTCCAGACGGCGGCCGCCATCGACGCCGCCCTCGCCGTCCAGGCCCGCCCGGTCGACGACAACGCCGTCATCGCGCGCGTCGCCACGGTCGCCGCCAACGGCGACGCGGCGCTGGGCGCCGTGGTGGCCGAGGCGCTGGAGCGCGCCGGCAAGGAAGGCGCCATCACCGTCGAGGCGGGCGCCGGCCTGCGCAGCGAAGTCCAGCTCACCGAGGGCCTGCGCTTCGAGCGCGGCTACCTGTCCCCCTATTTCATCAACCAGCAGGAACGCCAGACGGTGGAGCTGGATCAGCCCTTCATCCTGCTCGCCGACGCCAAAATCGGCGGCCTGCGCGAACTGCTGCCGGTGCTGGAGCTGGTGGCCCGCACCGGCCGGCCCCTGCTCGTCATCGCCGAGGACGTCGAGGGCGAGGCGCTGGGAGCGCTGGTCGTCAACCACATGCGCGGCATGCTAGCCTCGGTGGCGGTGCGCGCGCCGGGCCTGGCGTCGCAGCGCGCCGCGCTGCTGGACGACATCGCCACGCTCACCGGCGGCCACGTGGTCGCCGGCGAGCACGGCATCCCGCTCGACCGCGCCGAGCTGCACCACCTGGGCCAGGCGCGCCGCGTGGAGATCGGCCGCGAGCACACCACCATCGTCGGCGGGGCCGGCACGGCCGCCCACATCGCCTCGCGCGCGGAACTGGTGCGGCGCCAGCTGGAAAACGCCGAAGGGCAAAGGAATGAGCACGACGGCGCCCAGTTGCGGCGGCGCCTGGCCATGCTGGCCGGCGGCATCGCCATCATCAAGGCGGGCGGCGCCACGGAAAACGATCTGCGGGAAAACCAGGCGCGCATAGAGGACGCGCTGTTCGCCACCCGCGCGGCGGTGGCCGAGGGCATCGTGGCCGGCGGCGGCGTCGCCCTGCTGCGCGCCCGCCAGGCCGTCGCCGGCGCGCCACAGGGGGACGCCGACCATGACGCCGGCATCCGCATCCTGCTGCGCGCGGTCGAGGAACCGTTGCGCCAGATCGTCGCCAACGCGGGCGCGGAGCCGCCGGCGGTGCTGGCCCGCGTGCTGCGGGGCAGCGGCGGCTTCGGCTACGACGTCGAGGCGGAGCGCTATGGCGACCTGCTGGAGCTGGGCATCGCCGACCCGGTGCAGGTGGTGCGCAGCGCGCTGCGCAACGCCGTGTCGGTGGCCTCGCTGCTGCTGTCGACCGAAGTCACGGTCCATCCCATCCCTCTGCCGCCCCCGCCGCCCGACCACCACCACGACGAGGACCATTAGAAACACAAAAAGGCTGGTTGCGAACCAGCCTTTTTCTTGGACCATCAAGTCGCCCCGGCGCGAAGGAAGCCTCCGCGCTAGCGGCTCTCCGCCTCGCGGGCGTCCACCCGCGCCACGCTATCGGCGATCTGCCGTCCGATATCCGAATCGGCCGGCACCAGCGCCAGGATCTTCCTCCAAGGCCGCCTGGCCGCCTCGTAGTCGCCGCGTTCCAGCGCCGCGCTGCCCAGCAGGGCCAGCGCCTGCACGTGGTTCGCCTCCAGCGCCAGCGCGCGCTCGACCAGCTTCTCGGGACCGCCGGTCAGGCGCTGATTCTGCGTCATGCCCAGCACCACCGCGTAGTCGACCAGCAGATCGGCGCTTTCCCCCTCCAGCGCCACGACGCGGCGGTAGGCGTCCGCCGCCGCATCGAAGCGCCGCAGCGTCTCGTACGAGCGCGCCAGCATGCGCCAGCCCGCCGCGTCCTGCGGCTGCTCCTTCAGCCGCGCCGCCAGCCTTGCGACCATGGCCTCGATCCGCGGCGGCGCCGCCAATCCCGCCTGCTCGGCGGCCGGCTCCAGCCCGCGCGGATTGCCCAGCGCGGCGTACAAGCCGGCCGCCACGAGCGGCACCGCCACCGCGACGGACCACGCCGTGGCGCGCGAGGCATTGCCGGCGGACTCGCCGCCGGCCGGTCCCGCCACGCTTGTGCGCAGCAACGGCGGCAGCACCAGGGCCAACGCAAACGCCGCCATGACGGCGGCGGCAATGAGAAATACGGTCATGCTTCAATCTCCTCTTCAAAATCCCCTGGCGGGGCGGATGCCTGCCTGCGCAAGGCGCGCAGCAGCACCAGCAGCCCCGCCGCCAACAGCGCGAACGGCCCGAACCACAACAGCCACGTCGTGGCCTTCACGGGCGGCTTGTACAACACGAAATCGCCGTAGCGCTGCGTCATGAAGGCGATCACCTCGCCGTCCGCCTTCCCGGCCGCGAGCTGCCTGCGCACCTCCGCCTTCAGGTCCAGCGCCAGCTGCGCGCTGGAGTCGGCGATGGTCTGGTTCTGGCACACCAGGCAGCGCAGTTGCTCGGCCAGGGCCGCCACGCGCGCGTCCAGCCCCGCCGGCCCGCCATCGTGGCGGGCTGAGCCCCATTTGGGGCCTGGCCCCAAATGGGGCTCAGCCCGCTTTGCCGCCGCCGTTTCCTCGGCGAAGGCGCCGCCCGGCGCGGCCAGCGCCGCCACCAGGGCCGCGCCGAGCAGGGCCACCGCCGCCAGCCGCCTCACGGTCGCGCGGCTAGCCACGATTCAGCTCCTGGACCAGCGGCAGCAGCTTCTCCCGCACCACTTCCTGCGTGATGGGTCCGACGTGCTTGTGCCTTATCCTGCCCTGCTTGTCGATCACGAAGGTCTCCGGCACGCCGTACACGCCGTACTCCATGCCCACCTTGCCGTCGCCGTCGAACGCGGAGACGAGGTAGGGATTGCCATGCTCCACCAGCCACTTGCCGCTCTCGTCGCGCTTGTCCGTGTAGTTCAGCCCCACCACCGGCGCCACGCCTAGCCTGGCGAAGTCCACCAGCACGGGATGCTCCTTGCGGCACGGGCCGCACCACGACGCCCACACGTTCAACAGCCACACCTTGCCCAGCATTTCCTTCGATTCGAAGCGCCGGCTCTCGTCCTCCACCCGCGGCAGCGTGAACAAGGGCGCCGCCTTCTCGATCAGCGGCGACGGGATCTCCTGCGGTTTGAGCCGCAACCCCACGCCCAGGAAGGCCACCAGCACCAGAAATATGCCCAAGGGCCATGCGAAACGTTTCATGCCATTCCTCCGGCCAAAGCGGCCCCAGTTGTTTGTTCGGCGCGCCGGCGCACCCGGTAGCGCCGGTCGCTGGCGGCCAGGAAGCCGCCGCTCGCGATGAGCAGGCATCCCGCCCAGATCCATCCCACGAAGGGCTTGTGCTGGATGCGCACCAGCCAGGCGCCGTCCTTGCCCGGCTCGCCCAGCGACAGGTACAGGTCGCGGTTCCAGGCGCGGTCGATGGCCGCTTCCGTCATCGGCGCCTGCTGCACCGTGTAGTAGCGCTTCTCCGGCGCCAGCAGGGCGATGCGGCGCTCCCCCTGCCACACCTCGAAAGTGCCGCGCGCGGCGATGTAATTCGGGCCGTCCACCTTCTCCAGCGAGACGAAGCGGTACTCGAGCGTGCCGCTCTTCACGCTGTAGCCCACCCGCATGCTCTCGTCCTGCGACGTTTCCGTGCCCTTGACCAGCGTGACGCCCGCCACGAACACGGCGATGCCGGCGTGCGCGGCGAGCATGCCCCACCAGGCGCCCGGCTGGCGCGATATCCTGGCCCGCAAGCTCCCCCCCTCGGCCGGCGCCAGGCGCTGGACCATGTGCAGCGCCGTGCCCAGCGCCACCCACACCGCCAGCAGCAGGCCGCCCGCCACCATGGGCGTGGCCTTCCAGCCGAACAGCGCGGCGGCGCCGGCCAGCACGGAGGCCTGCGCCACCCAGGCCAGGCGGCGCAGCACTTCGCGCACGCTGTCGCTCTTCCACGCGGCGAACGGCCCCGCCGCCAGCACCAGCAGCACCGGCAGCATCAAGGGCACGAACGCCGCCTCGAAATACGGCGGCCCCACCGAGATCTTGCCCATGCCCAGCGCGTCCAGGAACAGGGGATACAGGGTGCCCAGCAGCACGCTGGCCGCCGCCGTCACCAGCAGCACGTTGTTCAGCAACAGCAGCGACTCGCGCGAGAACAGCGCGAAGCGCCCGCCCAGGCCCACCGTGGGCGCGCGCCAGGCGTACAGTCCCAGCGCGCCGCCGATCACGATGGCCAGGAACACCAGGATGAACAGGCCCCGTTCCGGATCGGTGGCGAAGGCGTGCACCGACGTCAGCACGCCGGAGCGCACCAGGAAGGTTCCCAGCAGCGACAGCGAGAACGCCAGGATGGCCAGCAGCACGGTCCAGGTGCGGAAGCCGCCGCGCTTTTCCGTCACCGCCAGCGAATGCAGCAGCGCGGTGCCCAGCAGCCAGGGCATGAAGGAGGCGTTTTCCACCGCGTCCCAGAACCACCAGCCGCCCCAGCCCAACTCGTAATACGCCCAGAAGCTGCCCATGAAGATGCCCAGCGTGAGGAAGGCCCAGGCCACCAGCGTCCAGGGGCGCGACCAGCGCGCCCACGCCGCGTCCAGCCGGCCACCGAGCAGCGCGGCGATGGCGAAGGCGAAGGCCACCGAAAAGCCGACATAGCCCATGTACAGCAGCGGCGGGTGGATGATCATGCCCAGGTCCTGCAGCAGCGGATTCAGGTCGCGGCCGTCGCGCGCGGCCGGCAGCAGGCGGTCGAAGGGATTCGACGTGAACAGCATGAAGCTCAGGAAGCCCACGCTGACCAGGCCCAGCACGCCCAGCACGCGGGCCGTCATCTCCTCCGGCAGTTGCGCGCTCTTGAAGGCGACGGCGGCGGTCCACACCGCGAGGATCTGCACCCACAGCAGCAGCGAGCCCTCGTGGCCGCCCCAGGCGCCCGCCAGGCGGAAATGCAGCGGCAGCATGGAGTTCGAATGCGCCGCCACGTACTGCACCGAGAAGTCGTTCTGCGAGAACAGGTACAGCAGGCAGCCGAAAGCGGCCGTCACGAACAGCGCCTGCGCCCACGCGGCCGGCCGCGCCAGTGCGATCCAGCGGCGTTGTCCGCGCCACGCGCCCAGCAGCGGCAGGCTGCCCTGCAGCAGCGCGAGGCTGAGCGCCAGCATCAGCGCGAAATTACCCAGTTCCGCGATCATGGGACCTCCTTCACGCGCGCGTCGCCCGCCTTCTTCGCCTGCGCCATCGCGTAGGCCGCCTCGGGCGGCATGTAGTTCTCGTCGTGCTTGGCCAGTACCTCGGCCGCGACGAAGCGCTGGCCGTCGCCGAACCTGCCCTGCGCGACCACGCCCTTGCCTTCCCTGAACAGGTCCGGCAGGATGCCCTTGTACTGCACCCGCGTGCGGTGCGCCATGTCGGTGACGATGAAGGTCACGCTCAAGCCGTCCGCGCCCCGGCGCAGGCTGCCCTCCTCCACCATGCCGCCGATGCGGAAGCTGCGGTTGCCCGGCGCCTCGCCCGCCGCCACCTGGGTCGGCGTGTAGAAGAACACCAGGTTCTTCTGGAAGGCCGACAACACCAGCCACGCCGCGCCGCCCAGCGCGAGCAGCGCCACGCCCAGCAGCAGCAATCGTTTCCCCCTGCGTGTCATGCCCGCCTCCCGCGCGCGGCGCCCAGGCTGGCGGCCAGCCGCGCCGCCGCCACCGCCGCGCGCTTGCGGCGCGACAGCAGCAGCAACTCGCCCGCCAGCGCCAGCGCGGTGGCGCCGAAGGAACCCCATACGTAGGCGCCGTATCCGCCCATGGCGGCGAACTCGCTCCAGCTGTTCCAGTTCATGGCTGTCCCTCCGCGTATCGTTGAACCCAGTCCGCGTGCCGCTCGCGCTCCAGCACGATGCAGCGCAGCCGTATCAGCGTGGCGCCGATGGCGTAGGCCCACATGGCCAGCGCCATCACCAGCATGCCGAGCAGCATCGGCGTGGCCATGCTGGGCGCGCTGCGCAGCGACACGGACGCGCCCTGGTGCAGCGTGTTCCACCACTGCACCGAGAAATAGATGACCGGCACGTTGACCACCCCCACCAGCGCCAGCACGGCGCCCGCGCGGTCGGCGCGGCGCGGATCGTCGATGGCGGCCTGCAGGGCGATGAAGCCGATGTACAGGAACAGCAGCAGCAATTCGGACGTCAGCCGCGCGTCCCACACCCACCACGCGCCCCAGGTGGGCTTGCCCCACAGGGCGCCGGTCCACAGCGCCAGGAAGGTGAACAGCGCCCCGCTGGGCGCCAGCGCGCTGGCCATCATGGCCGACAGGCGCGTGTTGAACACCAGCCCCACGCCGGCCCAGAAGGCCATGGCGACATAGATCACCATGGACAACCAGGCGGCCGGCACGTGGACGAAGATGATGCGGTAGGCGTCGCCCTGCTGGGCGTCCACCGGCGCCACCAGGAGGCCGATGTAGAGGCCCAGCAGCGTGAGCGCGAACGCCGCCGCCAGCGACAGCGGCGCCAGGCCGCCGGCCACCGGGAAGAACGCCTGCGGCGATGCGAACCGCAGCCAGCGGCTGGCGCGCCCGCTTCGCGGCGCGCCGTTTATGGTTGCGTAGTTAGGCACAGCGTGTTTCCTTTATCAAAACAGATTACTCGACAGAGATGCGCAGCGCGGCGGCGGCGGCCCACGGCGCCAGCGCCACGGAACCCACCAGCGCGGCCGCCAGCAGCAGCAGGTGCGCGTCGCCCGGGCCGCCGCCGGCCTGCGCCGCCACGGCGCCGGCGCCGAAGATCAGCACCGGGGCGTACAGCGGCAGCACCAGCAGCGCCACCAGCACGCCGCCGCCCCGCACGCCCAGCGTGAGCGCGGCCGCCACCGCGCCCACCAGGCTCAGGACCGGCGTGCCCACCAGCAGGCTGACGGCCAGCATGGCCAGCGCCTCGGGCGAGAGGCCGAACTGCAGCGCCAGGAGCGGCGACAGCAGCACCAGCGGCAGGCCGGACACCACCCAGTGCGCGGCCGCCTTGCCCGCCACGATCAGCGGCAGCGGCTCGGACGACAGCAGCAACTGTTCCAGCGTGCCGTCGGCGTGGTCCTGCGCGAACAGGCGTCCCAGCGACAGCGTGCCCGCCAGCAGCGCCGCCACCCACAGCACGCCGGGCGCGATGGCGCGCAGCGTTTCCGGTTCCGGTCCCACGCCCAGCGGGAACAATGTGCAGACCATGACGAAGAAGGTCAGCGTGCCCAGGGCGTCGGCGCGCCGCCGCAGCGCCAGCAACAGGTCGCGCCGCAGCGTCCAGCCCAGTACCCTCAGCATGGCAGCGGCACGCGCCCGCTCGCGGCGACCGCCGACGCGGCCAGGCGCGCTACGCCGGCCGCCGCCCGCCGCGCGAACGCCCCCAGCCCGCCGGCCCGCGGCGCGTGGGCGTAAGCCTGATCCTCCGCGGCGCGTTCGGCGAGCGCCGGCGGGACGTCCGCCAGCGCGTCCAGGTCCAGCACCTGCTGCCGTATCGGCTGCAAGGCGTGCGCTTGGTGCGTGGTGTAGACCGCCATGCCCCCCTGCCGGAGATGCTCGGCGATGCGCTCGCTCAGGGCCTCCACGGCCGCCGTGTCCAGCGCGGTGAACGGCTCGTCGAGCAGCAACAGCGACGGCAACGGCGCCACGTGCAGCCGCGCCAGCGCCACGCGCCGCCGCTGGCCCTGCGACAGGACGCGCGCGGGCAGCGCCGCCGCGTGTCCCAGGCCGGCCAGTTCCAGCGCCCGCAGCGCCGTCCTCTTGTCGCAGGCATTGCCGGCCAGCGTGCTGGCCATGGCCACGTTCTCCCAGGCCGTCAGGTCGTCCTTGACGGCGGCCGCGTGCCCGCAGTACAGCAGCTCGCGGTGATAGTCCTCGCGCAGGCGCCGCACCGGTTCGCCGCACCAGCGCACCTCGCCCTCGGACGGCGTCGCCAGCCCGCACAGCAAGCGCATCAAGCTGGTCTTGCCGCTGCCGTTGCCGCCCCTGATCCACAGCGCCTCGCCGGCGCCCAGCGTGAAGTCGACGCCGCCGAACAGGCGCCGCCCGCCCCGGTCGCAGGCCAGCCCCCAGGCCTGCAGCGCAAGCCCGCCCGCGCTCATTGCAGCAGCTCGGCGCCGCGCCCGGACACGCCGTCCTCGCCCGGCAGCGGCGCGGTGTCGTAGCCGATCAGGCCGAAGCGCTTCAAATGCGTGCGCAGGATGTTGCGGCTGATGCCCAGCACGCGCGCGGTCTGCACCTGGTTGCGGTTGCAGGACTCGTAGGCCGTGCGCACCAGGCCCTCCTCGACGGTGTCGAACAGGTCCGCCTGGTCCGCCTCTATCATGCCGTTGACCAGCGCCGCCAGCCGTTGCTGGAAGCCCTCGAAGGACGGCGCGCTGACCGGCGCCGGCGCCGGGGCCGGGGCCGCCGCGCGGCGCTCGTGCTGGTGCAGCTGGCGCCGCGCGATGCCGGACAGCTTCAGGTCCTCCGGCTGGATCACGCCGTCGCGGCAGACGATCAGCGCGAAATGGATCACGTTCTCCAGCTCGCGGATATTGCCCGGCCATTCATACTCCAGCAGCGCCAGCTGCGCCTCCGGCGACAGGGTCACGCCCTCGTGTTTCAGCTTGCCGCTGTAGACGCCGATGAAGTGCCGCGCCAGCGGCAGGATGTCGCCGGGGCGCTCGTACAACGGCGCCAGCTGCACGGTGGCCACGCTGAGGCGGTAGTACAGGTCGGAGCGGAAGTGGTCCGCCGACACGGCCTTGTGCAGGTCCACGTTGGTGGCCGCCACCAGGCGCACGTTCAGCGGAATCGGCTGGCGCGCGCCCAGGCGCACCACCTGCCGCTCCTGCAGCACGCGCAGCAGCTTGACCTGCAGCGCCATCGACAGGTCGCCGATCTCGTCGAGGAACAGGGTGCCGCCGTTGGCCGCCTCGAACCAGCCGGAGCGCGCCTGCGTGGCGCCGGTGAAGGCGCCGGCCTCGTGGCCGAACAGCTCCGCGTCGATCAGGGACTCGCTGAAGGCGCCGCAGTTGACGGCCACGAAGGGCCCGCGCCGTTCGCTCAGCGTATGGATGTGGCGCGCGATCAGTTCCTTGCCGGTGCCGGTCTCGCCGATGATCAGGGTGGTGGCGTCGGTGCGCGCGATGCGCTCGACCTGCCGCAGCAGCTCGGCCGAGCGGGGATCGTGGAACAGCAGCGCCTTGGCGCGGATGGAGAGCGCCATGCCCGACGTGTCGGGAAAGGTGAGAAGATTATCCATGTGAATACCCCGTTTTTAGTGTTATCAGTTAGTGTCGCCAGCGTAGCGCCCCGTCCCGGATCTGCACACGAATCATTCCAAACAAACAAATTCATATTCTGGATATGCGCCCCCGCCGGCGACACGCCGACGATATCTATCGCGCGCGCCGCCCAGTCTGCTACACTGGGTATTCCCCTCCTCCTTGCCACCGGCCTGTTCGTCCTCCAGTGCTGTTCGGCGCCAATCTGTGAGCCCCCTTCGCGAACCACTCACATTGGGCGTCCCATGCACACGACCGGCCTAGGCTATGGCAACATAGAATTCCCCCAGACAAACCTGCTGAAGACCGGCGCCTTGCAGGACGCTATCTTCAACAGCGCCTATTTCTCCAGCATCGCCACCGACGACCGCGGCGTGATCCAGATCTTCAACGTCGGCGCCGAGCGCATGTTGGGCTATTCCGCGCTCGACGTGGTGAACCGGATCACTCCGGCCGACATCTCGGACCCGCGCGAGATCATCGCGCGCGCCGCCACGCTGAGCCTGGAGCTGGACACGCCCATCCTGCCCGGCTTCGAGGCCATGGTGTTCAAGGCCTCGCGCGGCATCGAGGACATCTACGAGCTGACCTACGTGCGCAAGGACGGCAGCCGCTTCCCGGCCATCGTCTCGGTGACGGCGCTGCGCGACGCGCACGAGCACATCATCGGCTACCTGCTGATCGGCACCGACAACACCGCGCGCAAGCAGGTCGAGGCGGCGCAGGCGCTGCTGGACCAGCGCCTGCGCGACCAGCAGTTCTACACCCGCTCGCTCATCGAGTCCAACATCGACGCCCTGATGATGACCGACCCGCTGGGCATCATCTCCGACGTCAACCAGCAGATGATCGCGCTCACCGGGCGGGCGCGCGAGGAGCTGATCGGCGCGCCCAGCAAGATCTTCTTCACCGACCCGGTGCTGGCCGACGCCGCCATCCGGCGCGTGCTGACCGAGCACAAGGTGAGCGACTACGAGCTCACGGTGCGCGCCAAGAACGGCGTGGAGACGGTGGTGTCGTACAACGCGGCCACCTTCCACGACCGCGACCGCAAGCTGCAGGGCGTATTCGCCGCCGCGCGCGACGTCACCGACCGCAAGCGCTTCGAGAAGGCGCTGGAGGACAAGAACATCCTGCTCGAACGCGCCAGCCGCATGAAGTCCGAGTTCCTGGCCACCATGTCGCACGAGCTGCGCACGCCGCTCAACGCCATCATCGGCTTCTCCGAGGCGCTCAAGGACGGCCTGATGGGCGAGACCACGGCGCTGCAGCACGAATCGATCGACGACATCTTCACCAGCGGCCAGCACCTGCTGTCGCTGATCAACGACATCCTCGACCTGTCCAAGGTGGAGGCCGGCATGATGGCGCTGGAACTGGAGGCGGTCGACCTGCACAGCCTGTTGTCCAACAGCCTGACCATCGTGCGCGAAAAGGCCGCCGCCCAACACATCGGCCTGGAGCTCGACATCGGCGCGGGCCTGGGCACGCTGCAGCTGGACATGCGCAAGACCAAGCAGATCGTCTACAACCTGCTGAGCAACGCCGTCAAATTCAGCGCCCGCGGCGGCCCGGTGCAGCTGTGCGCGCGGCGCGTGCCGCGCGGCACGGTGGGCACGCTGGGCTGCCACTGGCCGGCCTACCGCTTCCCGCTCGCCGACAACGAGTACGGCGAATTCCTGGAACTGTGCGTCAGCGACCACGGCATCGGCATTTCGCAGGACAACATGGCGCGCCTGTTCCAGTCCTTCAGCCAGATCGACAGCAGCCTGGCGCGCAAGTTCGAGGGCACCGGCCTGGGGCTGGCCATGGTGCGCCAGCTGGCCGAGCTGCAGGGCGGCACGGTCGCCGTGGCCAGCATGGAGGGCGAAGGCGCCCACTTCGCCGTGTGGCTGCCGCTGCGCGCGCCGGCCGCCGCCTAGCCCGGATATTTCATGAGAAGAGGTCGGCGGCCACGCCATGAAGCGCGTTGTTATTGGTTCTCACGCCTAACAACAACCGAGGACCGCCGATGCCAAATTGTACCGTTGAACCAGTGGATTTGGGGAGGGTCGGACGCCGCGTGATTGAGGCGGCATTCGATGGCGGCGATATCGTCAGTGATGGTGGCGTGCTGCTGCTGCGGCAGGTCGACCAACGCATTGGCTTGACCAAGTCGATCGCGCGCGTGTTCGATGACCAGCGCCGTCGCGCCAGCGTTGCACACAGCATGCGGGACCTGCTTGCGCAGCG
>NZ_FPBO01000076.1 GCF_900116645.1 Pseudoduganella namucuonensis
CGGGCGTGGACACTGAAATTCGTGCGCTGGTACAACCAGGAGCACAAGCACAGCGGACTGAAATTTGTGACGCCGGCGCAGCGTCACACTGGCCAGGATGCGGCCATTCTGGCGCGCCGCGAGCAGGTCTATCGTGACGCCAAGAACCGCAATCCTCAGCGCTGGTCGCAGGACACGAGGAATTGGAAACTGGAAGATCAGGTCTGGTTGAATCCGGAACGGATTCGGCCAGAAGAACTACAGCAAGCAGCTTGAGATGACACGACAACTACGTTGACAAACGCCGTCATTGGCGCAGTCAAGTCGCTAGCCCCATCAGGCACAGGAATGCCACGCATCAGAGAGCAGCTTGCTTTTCCACAGGTTTGCTGCAGCCCGTGCCAATGCACAGCACCGCCGTTGTCGGAAGATACTTCAGTAAAAAAGCTTCCGCTAATTTTTTCTCATCAGGGAGCGTTTGCCGCAGTTGCTGCAACTGATCAAAATATGGTTGGGCAGGAATCGCATAAGGAACGACCCTTGAACCCGCCGGGTCGAGCAAAATGTACAGCTAGGACAGCTTGGTGTCGCGGAAGTGCCAATCACAGCATATATGGATTTCATCGCTAATCTCCCCATAGTCACAGCCTAAGATTATGCGTTTGCACAACATCGTACTTGAGAAAAATCAACACATGGTCGCAGACGTCGGGTTTCGGGGCATTTTTCGACCGCGGCGCGGGGGACGTCGACCTCGGTTCGTATGGTCGCCATCGAAAATCGGCGGAAATGGGACACCACTTGCGGATGACGCCAAGTTAATCGCGACGACCGCGAAGGAACGCAAAAAAAATGCCCGCTACAGGAGCGGGCGAATCCAATTGGTTGAGGATTGGAGGAGACGGGTTGATTATGTCGCAGCGCGGCATATCAATCCAATGGATAGTTTTGATGAGTGATATGCGGGCAAGTTATATCGCTCCCGTTCCCTGCTCGGAGGTCGTCACCCGGTGGTCCCGCCTGCGGAGCGCGTGCACACGGGCACCTATGGACACTCGACTGCTGGGAAAAAACCGGTGCCCCCCCGGCATTCCCGCCGAATAGGTATCGTATGGAACATTGGCCTTACGTCGCGTACTGGTCAAGATCGATCACGCGGTCCGCCATTTCCGCCAGCTCCGGCGTGTGCGAGATGAAAAACTCCCGCGCGTATCCTCCTACCCGTAATACCTCGCGTTTCATCTCCATGAAGCGCCGCTTGTGCTGCGCGTCGAACGCGCCGTCGGCCTCGTCCGAGAACAGCGTGGCGCTGCGCCGGCCGTCCGCTTGCGCGAGATAGAGCGCCATGGCGCGGGTCAGGCATTCGTTGATCCAGATCCGCTCGCCGCCGCTCATCCTGGTGACGCTCTTGACGGTATCGCGCTGGGCATCGTGCACGGTGATATCGAAGCCCTCGCGCAGTTCGCCCTTCGCGGTCGCGACCTGGGTCTTGATCGACACCGTGAAACGCGGGCCGTAGCAGGCCAGCAGCAACTGGTTGGCCAGCGCGGACAGTTCCGGCCCGGCGTCGTCGATGGCGAGCGCGATGATGCCGTCATTGCCCAGCGCCTTGGCCAGCAACGACCACATTTCCATCTGCTCGTCCAGCCGCGCTAGGCCGCGTTCCCGCCGCCCGCAATCCTGCTCCTTGACGGCGATCTGTCGGCGCAGTTCTTCGGCGTGGTCACGCGCGCGCAACGCGGCGAGCTGCGCTTGTTCCGCCGTCCGAAGCTGCGCTTGGGCCTGTTCGCATTCCTGGGCCGCGCGGCCGATGGCGCCAAGATCGGGAGGGGGCGGCAGCGAGGCCAGCTGTGCATCGAGTCGAGCGACAGCCGCGCAGGGCCGCGCCGCCTCCTCACGGCGCCGGACCAGCTCGGAGAGGCGCCGTTCCTGCGCTTGGTACTCGTGATCGTCGGCGGCGCGCTCTGCCGCACTGTGGTCGGCGGCAGTTGCGAGCCGGTCTTCGACTTCTGTCAACAAGGGCGCCGCCAGGGCCAGCGCCTCGCGGCGGGCGGCCTGCCGCTCGGCGTGCGCCAGCCGACGCGCCGTGCATTGCTGGCGCTGCTCGGCCCGCGCAAGCGCCGCGCACATGCTGGCGATGCCGGACGCTCCCGCGCGCAAGCCATTGATCTCATCGACGATGGCCGTGTAGGCTGCATTCAGCCGCGCCACGACCGCCCCGGCGTCCGGCAGCAACGCATGCGCGGCGTGCGCGTCACCCAGAAGCTTGCACCCTGTCTGCATCGGCATGCCGGAGCAGGGGACCTCGCGCGTCAGCGACAGGCGCCGGCGCAACTCCTGCGCCTTCAGCGCGGCTTGCCCGGCCTCGCGCTCAACGGCCATCTGGCGGGCTTGCGCCAGCGCCAGGTCCGCAGCCAGCTTTTCCTTGCGCGCGAGGCTTTGCCGCAATTCCGACACCACGGATGCGCGCCGCCCCGCCAGATGCTGGAACAGGGGAACATGGGCAGCGGCGAGGGCCGCCCGGCGCTCCTGCTCGCGCGAGGCCAGCAACGTCGTACGTTGGGCGCGCAGCGATGCCAGACCTGTTTCGCGCGAGGCGGCGCGCTGCGCGTGGCGCTGCGCCATGTCGTCCCGCGCCGCTTCCTCTCCACCGATGGCGTTGTCGAGTTCCTCGATGGTTTGCCGCCAGCCCGTCAATGCCGTGCCGCGTTCGGCCAGCAGTTGGACGCGCCGGGCCTCCTGGCCCGCAGCCACATCCGCCTCGGCCCGCAGGGCGGCCAGCGTGTTTCGCCGCGCGTCGAGCCTGGCGGCGGCGACGTTGCGGTTTTGCCGTGCGAGTTCGGATTGGGCTGTGGTGTCGCCCATCTCGGCCAGTTCATGGCGCAACGCGTGGACCGCCTGGCGCTGCGCCTCGCATTGCGTCCTTGCCGCGCGTTGGCCGCAGCGCAGCAGGCGTAGCACCTCGTTAGCACGTTCGCCGCGCTCCCGCACAGCATCCAGGCGCAGCAGGTCGGCCAGCAGGCTTTTGATCTCTCCGTTGCGATACGCTGATAGCTGGCGCCGCTGCTGGGCGGAGAACGCCGTGCTGAAGAAGGTTGCCGCCGGGCCCGCGATGCCTTCCACCAGGCGCCCGTAGGTCTCCATCCTGCCGTCGGACACGGTGCCGTCGCCCAAGCGGGCGGGCGTCCAGCTTTTTTCGCCGAACTCGTGCAGGTACGCTTCGGTGCGGCGCTTGCCGCCCACCCGGATGACGATCTGGCTGCGGTAGCGCGTGTCGCCCATCCGCCATTCCAGTTCCTTGTGGTTTTCCGGCAGATACACTTCGTCGTAGTAGGAAAACGCACCCAGTCCATCGGCGCCGGCGCGCGAGGGCATGACGGGGTAGGGCGTCATGTTGTCGAGGAGGGTACTCTTGCCGCGCCCGTTGCCGCCGGTGAGCGCGACGAGCATCGCGCCGCCGGTCTCCCGCTCGAAGTCGATGACGAGGCTTTCGCGTCCCATGCCATCGCGGATGCCGTTAAAGCCGGTGAGGGTGAGTTTCAGCGGGATCATGATGGTTCCTTTCATGCGATGAGTTCGGTGGCAGGTTCCGTATGAACCCATGATCCGTCCGGCTCGGCTTTCGTCAACGCGTCGCATTGCGCATCCGGCGCCAGCAGGCGCGTCGCGATCGCCTCCGGGCTGGCGCAGTCGAGATCGTCCAGACGGGCGAGCAGGGGATCCGCGTGCACCGACGCGGCCTTGGCCCAGGCGCGCAGTTGCAATGCGAGATGGGTGGTGCGCGCGATCCCCGCCGCCCTGGCGCGCGACACCGGCATCACGCGCCCCTCCAGCTTGACGCCGGCGGCGCCGGACAGTGCGGCCAGGATGGCGTCGCGGTCCACCTGGTGCCGCGCCTCCTCGGCCACGCACCAGCGCACGCGCACGCGCGCATCGGACAGATCGTGCTCCCGGGCGAATACCTCCAGCGCGGCCAAGTCGGGCGGGCCGTCGAACACCAGCTCGTGGGTGCGGCGCGCCGGGGTGGGGACGAGCACCGCGTCGGCGCCATCGGCTTCAACCTGCCACACCATAAAACCCTTGTCGCCTTCCTCGCCGTAGTGGAGCCTGCCGATCGATCCCGGGTAGGCGATCAGGTGCGCGCCATCTCGCCAGCTCTGGTGCTTGTGGATGTGGCCCAGCAGGAAGCCGCTGGCACGGACCGCGAACAGCGTCCCGGTCGTGAATTCGTGGTCCAGCCCCGCCATGGGCACGCCGTGCTCCGTCATGCAGCCGTGGACGGTGCCGTGCGACACGCCGATGGAGGGGATGCCGAGCGTACGCGCGCGCTCGTGCGAGGGAGCCAGTCCGGCCAGCACCCGGGCCAGATGGCCGCCCATTGCGCTCGCCGCTTCGCCCGCGCCCACGGCGGCGACCAGGGCGGCCTTGTTCATCGTGGGCACGCAACTGCACAAGAGGCGCGCGCCGGCGGGAACCGTGTCGAAACGCCATCCCTCCGAGGCGCGCCAGCTGCCATCGGCCATCAGCGCGACCTGTCGCAGGCGGTCGGCGACGTGGATCGGGTGCCGGCCGCCCAGGAGCGGGAAGAGGCGCAGCATGCCCGGCGGCTCGTGGCTGTATGTCCCCTGCAGCAGCAATACCGGGCAGTGGTCCGCCAAGCGCCGGATCTGGCGCGCCAGCGCCGCGAAGGCCGGTGAATGCGCTGGCAGAGCGTGGTCGGTGGTGTCGCCGGTGATGACGGCGACGTCGACGCCCCGCCGAATGGCCTCGTCCACGGCGAATGCAAAGCATGGTCCCACTTCGGCCAGCGTGTCATCGGCATAGTGGAGGTCGGAAAAGTGGGCGATGGTGATCATGACTGCTCCTTTTGCTGAGGGCCGATTTCCACGTCGATGCGGGCGCGCAGGCCATCGGGGTCGCCCCGGTAGTTCGTCAACTCCGCCAGTACGCGTTTGATGCCTTGCGCGTTGCGGCACCAGCCCGCGCCCCATGCCCAATCAAGGTAGGCGTCCAGGCGGCCCCGGTCGACACCAAGCTCCGCCCCGATGGCGTAGACGGCGGCATGCCCGGCACCTTCGGGCTTTGTTGCAGGAGCGGCGCTTGTTGCCGCGATTGCGTTCGCGGTCGGCTCTGTCGCTTGGACCGGCGCCGGCGCGTCCGTCTCGCCTGTCTCGACATAGGAATGAAACGCGGATTCAGCCGGTGCATTTCCTTGCAGCGTGCGCGCCGCCTCGTCGGCCAGTCTTAGTGCGCCGTGCTCGTCGTGCTGGGCGAGCAGCGCGGCCACGTCCACCGGCGCCTCCAGCTCGATGATCCAGTGCGCGCTGCGTACCGGCTGGCCGGTCTTGGCGTCAAGGTGCGACACCTCGCGCAGCTTCTTGGTGAGGTAGAAGGGCGTGCGCTGGCGATCGAGAAAGCCGGCGATGCGTCCGCCGCGCATGAACGCGATGGCTTCGAAGCGTTCTATGGCGCGCGACAAGGCATAGAAACTGTTGGTGTGCAGTTCGAAGGCGTCGAGCGAGCGGATGCCGGGGATGTAGAAGATGAATCGGCCCGACAGGTTGCACTGGCGGCTCTGGAATTCCGGGCAGCGCTCCGGATCGCACAGGCCGTCGTTTTCGGGGCGCGGCTGGGTGCCGCGTCCGCCAAAGGTGCGCAAGGCGCGCTGGCTGCGCTGATCGACCTTGGCGGGCGAGAACATCATGCAGCGCCGGGTCTGGCCGTCGCTGGAATATTCGCTCCAGTAGCGCTTCTCGCTGCGAGCCCAGCAGGCCAGTTCATGCGGCATCACGCTTTGCCACGCGTCGGCCGGGAAGATGACGGGGAAGCGGTACAGGCGGACTTCCCCATCGCCACGGTCCTCGCCGTGGGCATCAAGAATCTGCCCCGCGAGAGCCGGATTGGGGAAGTCGTTGGGACGCACGGTGAACCACGCGACGTTTTTGGGAGCGAGCGGCGTTTTCACGTCGGGGAAGCGTTCGGCGATCTTCCGCTCGATCTGTTCGAACGTCGCGCTATGGGCCAGGCCGTCCTCGTACAGCGCCCGGATCGCCGGATTGGCGGCCGCCGCCTTGGTCAGCACCTTGATGCCGGCGCGGATCTTGCCCGCCGTCGGTATCCGTGGTGGCTGGTGCCCGAGGATGGTGGTTGGAAGAAGGGCGGCGTTTTGAGCCGCCACCATGGGTTTGTTCATGTTTGCCTCCTGGTATCGCGGATGGGAACAGGTCCATCTTCCCACCGGACAGGGAGCGTGCAAGAGGCTACGGCGCCCGGGCGCGCATTCCTTGCTGCCGGCGCATCGTCGCTTGCGTTGCGGCGGCGCACTTGAGCAACCGCAGCACCGCCGGGCGCTTCAGCCCCAGCGCGTCGCCGATTTCCCGCGTCGAGGCGCCGTGCGCCTGCATGCGCAGTGCCGCCATGCGGCGTGCGCACGCGGTGTTGATTCCGGCCAGGCCACCATGGCTGAAAATGCGCCTGTAGATGTCGTGGATCTCCTTGCATGCCGCCTGGCCGCCGCGCGTGTGCCGCACCTGCAGCGGGCGGCCGTCGCGCGACAGGAACAGTCCGCTAACCGGATCCAGTCCACGAAAGCCGGCCGCGTCCTGGGTGCCCGGTTCCGCGCCCGGACGTTCGGCCAGGTAGGCGTCGATGGCCGAAATCGTCTCCGCGCAATCGAACGGCAAGGGCCGATCGGCGCCGTTCGACGCGATCGCGGCGCGCAGCACCGACTGTCGCCTGACATGTCCCGCCGCGTCGAGATAGTCCTGCACGGTCAACTGGGCGATTTCCATCGGCTTGGCGCCGGTGGAGAAGAGCACGAGCAAGAGTGCCTGGTCGCGCAGCGGACAGTGGCTGTGCCGCGCGATTTTCATCAGCAGCATGTCGATCTGCGCGGGCGTCAGCGTGGCCGGCGCGCGGTGTAGCATCGGCGCCGCGCTTGGACGGAAGTGCTCCAGCGCCTCCAGATATGCGTGGCGGTGGCTGCGCAAGAGGCTGGCCGAGGGAGATGCGTCCTCTTCGACGTCCAGCACGCCGACAATTTGCTGCAGCGTGTGCGCAAGACGGCGCACCCTGACCGACACGGTGCTCTTGGCGACGCCGTGCGCGGTGGCGATATGGTCGTATGAGATTCCTGCGGCGACCGCGCGCAGCATGGCTTGCGCGCTGGCGAGAACGGCTGGTTCCATGATTCGCCCTCCGGCTGATGAAGTTCCAGAGGATCTTCCAGCCAAGGCGCGCGTCAAGCCAGCGGAAAAGCGGCAAAAGATCATTGCTTTTCCGGCGTAGGAAAATTGACTGTTGACGCCGACGAGAAATTGTCCACGCGCGCCACGGCTCCTTCGCGGCGACATGCCTCGAAGTGTGGGATCCAAAAATCGGTGTCGTCAGCCATGCTTGCTCCTGTTTTAAGTTGAAACGGCAAGCATGCGGAATTCAGGATCAGCCTACAAGGTTGTCTCAATGGATCGCTTACCCGACGTAATCCACCCGTTGCGTTGCATGATAGCGACCACTATCTCGATTGATGGGAAATCCTCTGTACGCCAAACAAGACGCCCCAATTCGTCGATAAAATACACTTGTGACGAGTGATTGCGTGTGGAGGCACCGCCACGCTGTAAAGATGTTCGAATGACATTAATCCCTTCAGATGAAGGTACCGCTGCCACCCATGTCTTACGAGCGGCAAAGCGACTCAGCCAGGTGGATAGGCTGCGCGCGTTATCCATGGGATCGATGCTTAATGAAAGCATCTGAATATCTCCGCCCGCCGCCTTGGCGATGCTGTCCTGGATCTCTGCGAATAGCGCTCCCTGTAGCGGGCAGGTCTCGCTGCATCCAGTAAACATTAGCTGTAGAAGAGTTCGCCGACCTTGGATAATTTTGCGCAAAGGACTGTTCGTTCCATCATCGCGTACGACAGTTACGTCCATCGGAAGAGTAATCGGTGGATTGACGATACCGACCCCGTGAGCACTTGAAAAGCGAGGCAAGGCAAACGTCAAGCATGTTCCCGTGGCGATCATGAATCGACGTCGACTCGTTACCGTCACATCGTCTCGTTCATTTATCCTAACGACTCTCATGTTGGCTCCATTTAAGCGTAAGGTAGACCCACAGCGCATTGCACTGTGCTTCGTCGATTTCAAAGCGCGGCATGGCGCGGGTCAGGATGATGTACTGGGGATCGATCCCAGTACGAAGAGCTCGGCAGAAGCTATTTTTGTCGTATGCGGATGGTGGACCGCCGCGGCGGGCCTGCTTTTCCAATAAGCTCGCGCGGTCAAGTAAAGGCGCCGCTCGTGCTTCCAACCGTGCTTCAAGCCGGGGCGGCACTACACTAGCGTGGCAACTCGCGCATCTGCCGAGAGAGGCCGGCAAGTTCGATGAATGGCCAGTAATCCTGCCCAGTAGGGCTTCCTCGCCATTAAATATGCGCTTTCCGCGAGCATTTTCGTCAGGGCTGCCTGCCGCTTTGGTAGGGCCGATAGAGACGGCTAGTAACAATCCCAGCGAATAAAGCGATTGGCTTCTAATCGATCGATACATTGTGTTACCCGCTCGGTACTCAACGAAGCCGCAGCGTCGTCGAAATGCTCGGTACGCCATTCGCATCCAGCGCAAATAGCATATAGTAGCCTGGCGGCGCAATGCCGGAATTTTCTGGCATTCGAAGTGTGTAATTTTCCGCATCAGTTGCCGTGAATATAAGCGGTACGCGGCGTTGATCATTGTTGATCGAGTGTGTGACAGCACTTAAACGGATCAATGAAAATGCGCTTACTGCACCTCCTGTTTTCACTTGCACTGCGCTTTCATAGCTGACCTGACTCGGGGCCGAAGTAATGCTCGGACGGGTTGCAGCTGAGCCGTCCGCATTGAACAGATAAGGCGGAGTTAAAATCTGAACATCCATATGGTTCGTACTGCAGTTGAAATCGCATAAGCCACCGCCACCAATCAAGACACGTCCGTCGGGCAGAAGCAATGAAAAACTATGATAATTACGTGGTATCGTAAGCGCTCGCAAATTTGTGAAAATCTTGGTTTTTGGGTCCCACATTTCCGTCATCAAAACTGAGCGGTCATCAGAGAAAATCTTTACGTATGTCTGTCCTCCAGAAATGATGACCTGGCCATTCGGCAGCACCACGCTGTTATGCATTGCCCTTGCATAATTCATCGGCGCGATCTTTTCGACACGAGCACTGCTGTCACTGATATCAATAATATAAGCGGCCGCGCTAGCTGTTATTTCTTCATAGGCTGATGCGCCACCAACCTTGAGGATTTTGCCGATGTCATACATGATGGCGTTACCGTTCATGCTAGAGGCATCGTCACCACGATCACCCGCCGCACTTACCGTGCCGTTGCCATTGGTATCGACCCAATGCATCGTTACGCCGGGCCCGGCTTGGAAAACTCGACCATTTGCTTGCGCAAATAGCCACAGGTGGTTATCTCCTCGATAGGTGTCATCAGGATCTGTAGTAATAAACGGAACAATGGGGATGCCAGACATGAGGCGCCAGCCATCGCCATCGGTCCATACTTCCCCATCTTTTCCTCCGACTGGACCGCTCCAGGAGCCACCAAGTGTTAGCACGGACCCATTAGAGAGGAGTGTGTTACCTTGATAACCCCGGGCGATGTTCATTGGGTTCGAGGTAACCCAGGTGTCGGTACTTGGTTGATAGATGCTCGTCTTTTGGCTACTGGCGCCCCCGCTAACGAATAGTCTGCCGTCGGCGAGAAGGCTGGTGCCAGGGCAGAACATGTCGTGTTTAGTTTCAGTTACCACGTTACTCGACACCGATTGTGTAAACGGGTCAAACAGGGCTGTATAGGTATAACCTTGATCCTGACCAAAAAATGTTGTGGGGCTAGACGATGCCCAGGTTATTACTTTGCCGTTGGGAAGATTCGCAGCTGCAACCGGAACGATAGGGAATGGGATTGGCTCGCTTAACGCAGAGCGTAACGTCGATTGAGGCAATTGATAATCGCAGGATTTTGCAACGCCAAATGCTGGGTCACCGAAGACAGCGTTGCTGCATTGGATAGGGCCGGTAGCAGTGCGGTAAGCATAGCTACCATTGGCGCCATAGCGGACCTGAAGAGTTCCCGAAAACGTGCAGGTTTGATCCTCGGCGGCGCACCTCACCCATTCAGCGCCCGTCGGAGGTGGGTCGCCATCACCCGCGTAGTCACAGAACTTGTCGAAACCAAAAGCCGGGTCGCCAAACACTGCGTTATTGCAGTTGACAGAAGCCGTTGCTGTTTTGTATGCGTAGCTACCATTGACACCATAGCGAACTTCGCGCGTTCCGGTAAAAGTACAGACCTGATCTTCCGTAGCGCACTGTGTCCAGGTGGTCGTAGAGGGGGGGGGAGATGTC
>NZ_FPBO01000040.1 GCF_900116645.1 Pseudoduganella namucuonensis
AGACGACGACGCGCCCGGTTTCGCGGAAGGTCTCGATCTGGTGCCGCAGCGTGTCGGGAATCGGCATGTTGGCGCAGTAGCGCCAGAATTCCGTATCGGTCCGGTCGGTGAGCTTGTAGTGCATGATGATGAAGTCTCGCACGTATTCGTAGCGTTGCGCGACCAGGCGGTTGAACTCGTCGGCCAGTTCGGGACGGCATTCGCGATTGGGGAAATACTGGAGCAGCCAGCCGACCGCGTTTTCGATGAAGTTGATGCTGGTCGATTCGAGCGGCTCGAGGAAGCCGCCCGACAGGCCGATGGCGACGCAGTTCTTGACCCAGGACTTGCGCCGCCGGCCCGTGGTGAAGCGCAACTGGCGCGGCTCGCCTTGCGCCTCGCCGTCGAGGCCTTCGAGCAGCACGCGCGCGGCCTCGTCGTCGCTGGTGTAGCCGTCGCAGTACACGTGGCCGTTGCCGGTGCGGTGCTGCAGCGGAATGCGCCAGGTCCAGCCGGCGGCCTTGGCGGTCGAGGTGGTGTAGGGCGTGAGCGGATCGACCTTGGCGCATGGCACGGCCAGCGCGCTGTTACACGGCAGCATGGCGCTCCAGTCCTCGTAGCCAGCCTGGTACACGCCTTCGATCAACAGGCCGCGAAAGCCCGAACAATCGACGAACAGGTCGCCCTCGACGCGGCGGCCGTCGCGCAGTTTGAGGGCGGTGATGAAACCGGTCTCGGGGTGCTGTTCGACGTGCTCGATCATGCCTTCGATACGCTTGACGCCGCGTCGCGTGGCGTAGTCGCGCAAATAGGCGGCGTACAGTCCGGCGTCGAAATGGTAGGCCGAGCTATACGCGTCGGTAATCGATGGCAGCTCGTCTTGCGGCGGCATGAAGCGGTTGCTGCGCGCCATCATGGTCGCCATCGACCATTGCTCGTAAGACGGCATGTCCTTGAACACGCGCGACAGGCGCAGCCAGTACATGTACGCCGGGCGGTTCTCGATGGCCGGGCCGAAATCGCCGAAGCCGTGGAAAAACCGGTTGCCGACATGGCCCCAGTCCTTGAATTCGATGCCGAGCTTGAAGCTCGCCTGCGTCTTCCTGACGAAATCGGCTTCGTCGATGCCCAGGGCGATATTGAAATGGCGGATGGTCGGGAGCGTCGCTTCGCCCACGCCGACGGTGCCGATCTCGGCCGACTCGACCAGCACGACCTCGCAGGTCTTGGGCAGCTTGAGCGCCAGCGGCGCGGCGGTCATCCAGCCGGCGGTGCCGCCGCCAACGATGACGATGGTTCGAATGGCTTTGTCAGACATAGGCAACCCATACAAAAAGAGAGGCGGCCGGAGCCGCCTCTGAAAACTGCCGCCGGAGCGACAGATAGGAGACTACAGAAGGTCCATTGCGCCGGGGTGGCGATGGACCCGATGCCGGGACAGCGCGCCGGACTTAGTACGTGTAACGCAGCGCCAGGCGATAACTGCGGCCGGGCTCGAACCAGGAACGCATCATGTTGCCGATACCCTGCTGTTGGGTCTGCTTAACGACGGTATCCAGGATGTTGCTTGCGTTGAAACTGACCTGGACATGGTCGTTGAACCTATAGTCGAACCCGAAGTCCAGCTGTCCGGCCGCTTCCTGCCAAGTCGGCAAGCCCCAGCCCACGTCCCGCGGATAGACCGTCTTGCCATCGACAACCGTCGCCCGGGTCGGATCGGCACTGGTGGCGTCCTGGCCCTGCGTGCCGTTGACGGACACGCCCTGCAGGAAGCGACTGCGCCAGCTGTAGGCCAGGCGCATCGACATCGGCCCCCGGTCGTACATGAACATCAGGTTGTAGGCGTTCTTCGACAAATACTGCAAGGGCATATCGGTGAACGGCATGCCATTGGTGTCGCAGCCAAGCAAGTTCAAGGAACTGTTGTTGAACGAATTGGCGGCCGGGCAGTACTTCAGATTGAACGGATGGTGCAGCGTCTGCTTGCTCTTGATGTAGGTGTAGTTCGCCGAGACGCCGAAGCCCTTGGCCCATTCCGGCAGAACCTCCGCCAATCCCGGCACATTGTTGAAGTAGGTCTGGCCGGCGAGCTCCAGTCCGGTCACCTTGCCGTCCGCCGCGTTGTCCGGCGCGGTGATCATGAAGGTTTGCGCGTTGCCGGCCAGGTCGTTGTAGTCGCGGGTATAGGCCGAGCGCATGATGATGTCGGTCACGTCCTTGTGGAACAAGGCGGCCGTCAGCGACGAGCCGTGGCCCGGATACCATTCGAGCGTCGCGTCGAAGCTGGTGGCCTTGGTGGGCTTCAGATGGACGTTGCCCTTGTTTTCACCCTTGTAGTTGACGGTCTGCACGGCGCCGCCGCTGGGGGCGAAAATGACCTGCTGCTCCAGCTTGACGTACTCGTTCAGGTCGCCAAAGCTCGGCCGATACATCGACTTCGCGAACGCGAAGCGCGTTTGCAGCTGGGGGGTGAGTTCCATCTTCAGGTTGAGACTCGGCAGCAGGTCGACGGAGCTGCGGCCTTCGACGATCGGCTCGTTGATCTGTCCGAACCTCGGCACCGACGGTTGCGAGGTGCTGCTGTAGGTCGGCAGGAACACGGTGTAGCCGCGGGCTTTCGTGTCGGTGTGGACCATACGCACGCCGGCGCTGCCCTCGATCGGGAAGCGCAGATCGTCGAAGCCGAAGCGCGTCATCAGGTAGGCGGCCTCGGTCGTCTCCGACTGGCGGGAGGTTTTGGACGGGTCGCCGTCGAAGACGAGCGGCTTCCACGGGTCGGGCAAGTTCGAGCAGTCGTTGTTGGTGCCGGATTGCGCGTTGCCCTGCTCGCATTGAATCTTCATGATCGGATTCGCCGCGGCCGCGTAGGCGTTGGGATAGTCCTTGACCGCGGCCAGACTCGGCGCCACCAGGGCACCCGGGTTGGGGATCTTGCCGTTGAAGAAGTTTTCGAAGGTGTAAAGGCTGGTCGGCACCAGGGCGGCGACCCTCGGATCGCTCAGGTAAGTGAAATTGGCGCGCGACGCCCAGGTCGGCTCGTCCGTCGTGGCGGCCGGCTGCCCCGGTGTGGACGTGTTCCTCACTTCCCATGGCTTGGAGATGCTGTACCATTCCGAGCCGCTCCCCGTGACGCGGTTCGCCGTGCGCTTGGTCGCGCGCACGCCGAAGCGCACGTCGCGCATGACCGGATGGTCGAACTTGAAGCGCAGGTCGGTCTTCCACGCGTACAGGTCGGCGTCCGCCTTTTCCTTGCCCGGCCCAAACATCTCCAGGTAGTAGTTGGCCGGATTCCGCAGGAACTCTTTCGCCTTGTCGTCGAAGGTGATCTCCCCGATATTTTTGGAGAGGTCGATATTCATGCTCGGCACGAAGGTGGCCAGGGTCATGTTGACGTTCGTGGACTTGCTCGTGGCATGGACCCATTGCAGGTCGTTCTGGAGCGACCAGCGCTCGTCGATGGTCCACTTGGCGTTCCAGGCGATCTCGCGGGTCTGCGAGCGCCTGTCGTTATAGGTTTGGTTGGAATTGAAACCCAGTCCGCCGTCCACGAAATTATTCGCGCCCCGGCCGCCGAGCGGATAGGTGTACCTGGCCGACTGCAGGATGCCCCTGCTGTCGAACACCGGGTTGATGAGCGTGGACTTGTAGGAGTCCTCGACACCCGTGTACAGGGCGTTCTCGGTGCCGGTTTCCTTGTAGCCGGAGTGGAAATAAGTGAGCGCGGACGATGCCCCGCCCTTCTTCCACTGCAGCGCGGCATACACGCCGGCGCGGTTGGTCTCGCTCAGGTTGGTGCGCCACGAAGCCGATTTGGGCACCCACACGGTTTGGCCGATATGGCCGGGGATGTCGGTGCGCGGGAAGTAGGCGTCCACTTGCACCGTGTCGTTGTGGTTATTGTTCTGGTTGCCGGACAAGTTGAGCAGCGCGCCCCATTGTCCGAAATCGTTTTCCCAGCGTTTCGAGACCAGGCCGGAGAGGGCGGGCGAGGTTTGCTTGCCGAGCTCGGTGTAGTTCACGTAGGTCGAGGCCGCGAACTTATCGCCCTTGTAGTCGAACGGCAGCGCGGTGCGCAAGTCGACCTGGCCGCTGACGCCGCCCTCGATCAACTCGGCCGGCGGGTTCTTGTGCACGACCACCGCGGCCATCAGTTCCGAGGGAATGTCACCCCAGCTCAGTTCGCGGCCCGGGTAGCCGGCCGAGAACGATTCGCGGCCGTTCAAGGTGGACGAACCCCAGGTCAGGCCGCGCACCGAAATGCCGGAACCCTCGACCGAGAAATGCTCCGGGTCGCCGCGCGAGCGGTTGCGGTCCATCGTCACGCCGACGACGCGCTGCAGCACCTCGGTGATCGACTTGTCGGGAAGCTTGCCGGCCTCTTCGGCGACGACGCCGTCGATGACCTCCTCGGCATTCTGTTTGAGCTTGGCGGCCGACTGCATCGCCGCGCGCTGGCCGGTCACGACCACGGCCACGGGCTCCTGTTCCTTGGAGGGCGCCCCCGAAGGCGCCGTTTGCGCCTGCGCGGCGCCGCCATAGAGCGCCGCGAGCTGCGCCGCCGCGAGCGCCAGCGCGGTCATCCGCACGGGTTTCCGCTTGATCATTGTTCCGATTGTCCTCATTATCTCTTTCCTCTTGAAATCCTGTTTTGCTTGGGCTGACCGCCGCGCCGGGGCGGGGGCATGAACTGGTCGCGCGCCGTCACTGGAAGGTGATCGGCCCGGTCAGCGTGATCGTGGTCTGGTAATTCGGAGCCGGCGCGTTCGGATTCGGCACCTTGAAGTTGCCGACCGGCGAGGCGAACCTGATGGCGACGACCGGATAATCCTGCAGCTCGAACCAGGGGTTCAGATCCTTCAGTTCGCACGCCTCCGAGACGGTGAAGTCCCTGAGCTTGAGACTGTAGTTCGCCGGGGCCGGGGAGCTTGGCTTGAAAGTCGCCCGCACCCTCACGTTGCAGGCGTCGTTGTTCGCCTTGCGGTTGAAGTGGCCGAGGATCAAGTCCACTTCGACCTGGTTGTCGCCGGTGGCGAACCATTCCTGGTTCTGCGAGAAGTTGAACTTCAGCGCCGCCTGGGCATCGATCCGCACGCCTTCCGGTGTGTCCTTGGTGTTCGAGATATTCGACACGTGGGGCGCGTACACGTCGAGTTCGGCCCAAACCCGCCACCAGCGTCCGTCGGTGTAGGGCGCGTTCTTGTAGGTGTAGGTATCGGTGATGCTGCTGCCGTCCGCCGAAACGCTCGCGTCGCACCAGCCCTTACACCACCAATCGGTCTCGCTGCTGCCGCCGTGCGGGTCGACTTTCCCGTCCTCGTTGGTGGTCGTCGTATTCTTGTAGCCGCTCAAGAACTTGATCTCGGGCGCCAGTGCGGCGCCGATCGGCATGGTCTTTTCCACTTTCGCCGACTCGTAGATATCGCCGCCGTCCATCGTGGCGGTGACGGTGCACAGCCCATCGCCAAGCTTTTGCAGCGTGGTTCCGCTGACCGAGCACACCGCGGGCGTGCTGGTGGTGAAGACGACGGGGCGGCCGGCCACGGTGGACGTCGCCTCCAGCTGCACCGGCTGCGTGTCCAGGGGCTGCGCCCCCGGGTTGCGGAAGATGACAGCCGCCGGCCGCTTGGGAATGACAAAGAGTTGGCGTTGCGTGGCCGCGGCGTAGCCATCCCCGCCGACCTGGTTGGCGTTCACCGAGCACTCGCCCGCCTTCAGCAGCGACAGCGTGGCGCCGCTGACGCTGCAGGTGCCGGGCGTGTTCGACACGTAGGTGATCGGCCCGCCGGAACTGGCCGTGGCCTTCAGCGTGATGGTCGCGATGGTCGGCGGAACCGCCACCGTCTCCCCGCCCGGGAACGGGAAGGAAACCGATTGCGCCATCCCGCCTCCGCCGGCACCACCACCGCCACCGCCACCGCAGCCAGCCAGCAGCGTGGCGCAAGCCAGTCCGACAGCCGTAAGCTGAAATCTCATTTTTTGTTGTCCCCTCATGATTTATGCTTCCTCTCTGTTGCGTCTACTACAAGTTACTTGCCACCGGTTACGCCGCTGACAAGGTGAATTACGCCTCCGCCCGGGCACCGGTGCGCAGGGGCGCGGTACACCGCGCCAATTCCATGCTCGCCCCCCCTGCTCACTTATCGACCGCGACCACCACCACCGCCTTGGCCGGGATCTTCAGGCTCAATTTGCCATCGACCGCCTTCGCCGCGAACGGCGCGGGCTTGATCGCATCCTTGTGCTTGAAGGTGTTATGCGCGTCCATCGCCGCCGCCGTCAGCACCTGGCCGCTGACGCCGGAAACGTTCTGCCCGGCGACATTGAGCGCCACGTCCGACGCCTCGTTCGGGTTGGTGTTGACGATCGCCAGATACAGCTTGCCGTCCTTGGCGCGCGCCGCCGAGGCGCTAATGCCCGGGATGCTGGTCGCGCCGACCTTGTACTCGACGTTGTCGCGCAAGGCCACCGGCAACGAGGTCGCATCCTGGAACGGCACGTACATCTTGTAGGCATGGTAGGTCGGGGTCAGCAGCATCTGGTCCTTGTCGGTGAGGATCATCGCCTGCAGCACATTGACCATCTGAGCGATATTCGTCATCGTGACCCGGTCCGCATGGGCATGGAAAATGTTGAAGTGCAGCGCCGCGACAACGGCGTCGCGCAGCGTGTTTTGCTGGAACAGGAAGCCAGCATTGGTGCCCTTCTCCACGTCATACCAAGTGCCCCACTCGTCGATCAGCAGGCTGATCTTCTTTTCCGGATCGTTCTTCTCGAGCGCCGCGACGTTTTCCTTGATACTCGTGTCGATTTTCAAGGCGTTCGCCAGCGTCGACATCCATTGCGCCTCCGGGAAGCCCGTGGCCGCCCCCTTGACGTCCCAGTTGCCGGTCGGAATGGTGTAGTAGTGGTAGCTGATGCCGACGGTGCGGCCCTTCAGGCCGCCGCTCAGCACGTCGGTCCACTTGTTGGTCGAATGGCCGCCGCTGGCAACTATTTTCGGGCGATATTGCGGCGGCGCCTTCAGAAAGGTTTCATAGTTGTTGTACAAATTGACGTAATACTCCGGCGTCATATTGCCGCCGCAGCCCCAGGACTCGTTACCGACGCCGAAGAAGTCCACCTTGAATGGCTTGGCGCGGCCGTTCTTGCGGCGCAGCTCGGCCAAGGTCGACTTGCTGTCGGAGGTCATGTACTCGATCCATTCCGACATTTCCTGCGGGGAGCCAGTGCCCAGGTTGCCGCTCACATAGGTGTCGGCCCCCAGCATTTCGGCCAGATCGAAGAATTCGTGGGTGCCGACCGCGTTGCTCTCTTCCACGCCGCCCCAGTTGGTGTTGACCTTGACCGGACGCTTGTTGCGTGGGCCGATGCCTTCTTTCCAATGGTATTCATCGGCAAAGCAGCCGCCCGGCCAACGCACCAGCGGTACGCGCAGCTCCTTCAGCGCACCGACCACGTCCTTGCGCCAGCCCCTGACATTCGGGATTTTAGAACCGGGACCGACCCACATGCCTTCGTAGATGCCGGTGCCCAGGTGCTCGGCGAACTGGCCATAGACGTTCTTGTTGATGACGGCACCAGGCTTGGCCGGATCGACGTCGATGGTCACGGCCGAGAACGCCGGCGCGGCCGCCAGCATTGCAAGCGTCAGTACGCTGCTCTTCACTACACTCATGTCTTCTCCATTTTATTTTCGACGGTTTGGCTTTCGCTTGCGGGACTGAGGGCAGTCCCACCTGCGCGGCAATTCGGCCGAGTCTATCCCAAATATTTCGGCAAAAAAACAGGCTGAAATGCGTCGCCGTCCCCCATGACGGCCCGGGGAGAAAATTCTGCACGGCCGGCATCGGTACGCGTGCAGATTTTGCTATTGATCGCCTAACAGGCCGCCGTCCGAGCCGGCCATCCCCTGTGCGGCAGCGGCCGCGGCGCCGTCGCCGCGCGTCGGATGCAAGGAAGTGCAGTATCAATGCGATTATCTGCACCTTGTAATATCTTCACAATTCGCGCTATCTCGGCGCTTGTCCCGGTGCCCTTTTTCTGCCCGCCCGGCCCGTGCCGGCGACGCCAAGACGGCGTCATATGGCGCCGTATGGGATCGCCGAAGCGGCGCGCAGACCGATCGGCCGCACACCTTTCATTGGATAATCAGGGGCTGGGAATATTGGATTGCGCTCATCCAGAGTGGCGGCGCGCGTCATCGCCGGGTGGAGAGGGGGCGACGAATGCTAAATTGCGGGGGTATTTTGTATCGCCAAGACGGCCGCCGATGGTGGCCAGATGCGTACCACGAAGAACATCGGCGCGTCTGTTCGCGCGCGCTTGCCGAACCGGGCGCCCGCGGCGGCGGCGCCGGGTACACCCATGAACGCGGCCGCGCTCAGCCCTGCCAGCGAAATATGGGCTTTATGGCGCCGGCTCCTGCGGCTCCTTTTTGCATACTTCCCGGAATGCCTTGGGCGTGCATTCGTATTCTTCCTTGAAGAGCTTATTGAAATACGAGGAATTCTTATATCCGACCGAATAGGCGATTTCCGCAATACTGGCGCTGGAGTTTTCCACCAATAGGCGCGATGCTTCGGTCAATCTGAGCTTGTTCAGGTAACCGATAAAGGTGTATCCCATTTCCGCCTTTAATATGTCGTTGACCTTATTGCGGTTGACGCCGGTTTCCGACACCACGGTTTCCAGATCCAGTTCCGAATCCGCATAACGCGTCGCCAGCAATCTCAAAATGGCGGATTTTTCCCTTTCCCGGTGCGGCTCCAGCGCCAGCTGCTGGTACGCCACCAGCGGCAGGTCTTTCTGCATCCGCGCCTGCAGGTCATTGGCCAAGGCCACCGCGTACTGCTTGACGAACCAGAACCCGAAACCAGCCCAGGCCAGTATCAGGAACACGGCGAGAAAATACAGGTAGCCGTATTTCCGCTCGTGCATTTCGATTCCCCCGATTTCGATACGCGACGGGGTGCCGACGCGGCTGGCAGTGCTGGTGCCGACATCGATCTGCGCGACCTTGGCCAGCGAGTAGCCCAGATCGGATGGGTTGAGTTTGTTCATGTCGACCCACCATTGCGGAATGGTCAAATGCGCCAGATCGAGTTCGACGCGGTCCCCGTCCTGGTTGCAGTTGACGTATGCCATTGGCGAGCGGTAGGTCATCAGCTCACCCGGTTTGGACAGCTTGTCATCGAAGGTGGCCAAGCCGACCCGGATGGTACCGGCGGGGAAGCAGCGTGCCTCGAAACTGATCTTGTCGAACCTGGACCAGTCGAGCAGCGCCGGTTTGCCGTTGCGGTCCGTGAAGAACAGGGCGCTTGACGCATAGGATTGGGGATTGCTGCCTGACAGGACAAACTCCATGATCAGGCGCGCGGCATCGACTCTCGCGTTCAGGTTGGTCGTCGCGTCCGGGGTGTTGTACTTGCGCAACTCCCAGGAAAAATCTTCTTGCTCGAACAAGGGGACGCGGTGATAGCTGCGGCTGACGCACAGATACCCGATCAGGATACTCATACCGAGAAGCAGGACCAGCCGAAGCAGTGCCTTTGAATATAACGCGTGCATATAGATAAAAGTTGGATGGTCGGACAGCGGCGAGCCCGCCGGGCGCCGGTCCGGCGGCAATCATCAGGTCTCGCAATGTACAGCATGTCCTGCCGTCTGTCACTGCGACGCTGTTGCACCCAATGGACGGATGGCCAGCGAGGTCGACTCCCGTTGCCTCCTGGGCGTCGCGGCCGCGGCGATGCACCCTATTCGAACTGTATCCTGGTGACGTAATAGGCGCTGTAGGGATTGGCCTGCGCCTGCAGGGAGATGCCGTCGATGGTCTTGCCGTCGGCGCCGATTTCCTTGAGCGGGACTTCGACGGCGGCCCAGGTCTTGGCCTTGGGGCGAATCACGAAATTCGATTCGATCGGCTTGCCGCCGGCCATGGCCTTGATCATCAGGTCCTGGCCGCCTTCGACGCCGCCGTTGATGATGAAGGTCAGCTTGGTGTAGCCCTCGGTGGAGAAGGCGTCGCGGTGCAGCAGCAGCGCGCTCCATGGATCGCCCTCCACCTTCACCGGTTTGCCCCCGCCGGCCGGCACGGACAGGGCCACCTTGGCCCAGCTCCAGTTCTGCCAGCCGTTCTTCAACTCGTCGTCATAGACGATGAAAGGCTTGCCCAGCGCCTGGGCGCCCGCGGGCTTGACCAGCAGCGCGGCGGCGAATCCCGCCATGGCGGCCAGCAATGTGCGACGTGTCTGCATAGTTTGTCTCCTTGATGAAATTCTATGAAATCGTTTTCAGGAAAAACCATGGTAGCACAAACTTTTCTTTGGCAAGTGAAGATTTTGGGGGGCCTCAGCCGGCGGCCGCGCCGGCGGGGAAGCGCACGCGCGCGTCCAGGCCCTCCACCTGGCCGGGCGCGCCGCGGTTGCTCAATATGAGCCCGGCGCCCATGGAATCGGCGATCTCGGCGCAGATCGTCAGGCCGAGTCCCCCGCCCTGCGAGCTGTGGCAGCCGGCGAAGGCCTCGAACACGCGCATCTCGCGCTGGTTGGCGATGCCGGGGCCGCTGTCCCACACGCACAGTTCCACGCCGTCCTCCAGCGCCGCCACCCGTATCCCCAGGCGCGAGCCGGGCGGGGTGTGGCGGATGGCGTTGTGCAGCAGGTTGGAGACCATCTCGGTGGCCATCCAGCCGCGGCCCTCCACCTCGGCGCACTGCGCGTCCAGTTCGAAATCGAGGTCCTTGTCCGAGATCAGGGGCGACAGGTCGATCGCCACCTCGCGCGCGATGGCCGCCAGGTCGCAGCGCTCGCGCGTGCCCTGGCCGCGCATCTGCTCGATGCGCGCCAGCGACAGCAACTGGTTGGCCACGTTGGTCGCGCGCTCGACGGTGGCGCCCATTTCGCGCAGGGCCAGCTCGGGCGCGATGTCGCCGCGCGCGCCGGACTGCAGCTGCATCTTGAGCACCGCCAGCGGCGTGCGCAACTGGTGCGAGGCGTTGGCGACGAAGCGCTGCTGCAGGTCGACCGTGCGGTGCAGCCGCTCCATGTGCTCGTTCAGCGCGGCCACCATGGGCTGCAGCTCGCGCGGCGCCTGCGGCGCGCTCAGCGGCGACAGGTCGTCCTCCTGGCGCGCCGCCAGCTGCGCGCGCAGGCTCTCGATCGGGCGCAGCGCGCGCCCCACCACCAGCCAGGTGACCGCCGCCACCGTCAGCACCAGCAGCGTCTGGCGCAGCACGGTGCCCCACAGGATGTCGCGCACCGCGCCCTCGCGGAACGCCAGCGGCTCGGCGATCTGGATCACCACGTCGTCCTCCGGCAGGTGCCGCTTGGAAGGCTGCGCCACGGCGGCGATGCGCACCGGCGCGCTGCCGTAGCGGCCCTGGTACACCTTCAGCAGCGCCGGCACGGCGGGCCAGGCGGCGCCGGAGCCGAGGTAAGCCGGCAGGTCGCGGTCGCCGGCGATGTAGCGGCCCTGGCGGTCGCTGATGCGGTAGATCATGCGGGTGGAGAAGCCCGCCTCGTACACCTCCACCATGGCGTAGGAGACGCCGGTGCGCAGCTGGCCGCCCTCGAGCGAGATCTGGTCGCCGACCGAATAGGCGGTGGTGACCAGCATGCGGTCGTAGGCGGCGTTGGCGGTGTCTAGCGCGCTGCCGTACAGGTGGACGGCGCCGATGGCGATGAACAGCGCCAGCGGCCAGATGATGCCGGCCAGCAGAAAGCCGCGCAGCGAGCGGGCCTGGGGCGCGCGGCTCATGCGGCCGGCGCGGGACGCAGCAGGTAGCCCAGGCCGCGCAGGGTCATGATCTCGGTGCGGGTCGCCACCAGCTTCTTGCGCAGGCGGTGGATCACCACCTCGATCGCCTCCACCTGCACGTTGGCGTCGTCCGGGAACACCAGCTGCAGCAGGCGCTCGCGGTTGACGGCGTGGCCCGGGCGCGCCATCAGCGCCTTCAGCAAGGCCTGTTCGCGCGGCGTGAACTCGAGCGGCGCCTCGCCGTGGTAGAAGGCGCCGGAACCGCGGTCCAGGCGCAGCTGGCCGCATTTCTGCTGCGGCTCCTCGCCGCCCTTGCGCCGCAGCAGCGCGCGGATGCGCGCCTCCAGCTCCTCCAGGTCGAAGGGCTTGGCCAGGTAGTCGTCCGCGCCCGCGTTCAGGCCGGCCACCCGGTCGCCCACCGCGCCGCGCGCGGTCAGCACGATCACCGGCGTGGCTATGCCCTGGGCGCGGCTGCGCTGCAGGATGTGCAGGCCGTCCAGGCCGGGGATGTTCAGGTCCAGGATCACCAGGTCGCCCACCTGGTCGCGGATCAGCCGCAGCGCCTGGGTGCCGTCGCCGCAGGCCGTGACCTGGAATCCCCGCTTCTCCAGCGCGCGGGTGAGCGCCTTGGACATGTCGGCGTCGTCTTCAACTAGCAATATCTTCATGGTGGTGGCCGGTGGCTGTGGGGATTCGGGTTTATTGTAGCCCGCTGTATATTGCGCGTCAGCACTAACTTGGTCCGCCTTGCGGCTTGAAAGCGATCTGAAAGGAAGCTGAAAGCCCGCTGCAAGAAACCTGTCGTTTTCGGGCCTTGCCGGTTCGCAATTTCCACGAAGCTGCCCTAGACTCCGTTCCAGTCGTGTGTCACGCCGGGTCCGGCGGACGGATCGATCCCTTGAACGAAGCAGACAGAGGGCGCCCCGAGCGCTCCACAGGAGACCAGAATGAAAAAACATAGCGTGACGATGGCGGGTGCGGCGCTGGCCGTGTTGGCGGCGATGCCGGGCGCGCAAGCCCAGTCGGGACTGCAAACCACCGTGTACGGCGTGGCCGACGCCCAGTTCGAGCACATCGACGCGGTGGGCGCCGCCGTGCCGGCGCAGGACAAGCCGGGCCGCTTCCGCCTCAGCAACGTCAGCTCGGAGCTGGGCATCAAGGCCAGCCTGCCGCTGGGCCGGGGCATGACCGGGCTGGCCCAGTACACCACCGGCATCTCGGTCGACAACGCCAACGGCAGCACCAGCGGCGGCATGTTCGGCAGCGCCAAGGACGTCTTCGTCGGCATCGCCTTCGACGGCGTCGGCACCCTCAAGCTGGGCCGCATGACGGCGGCGGCCCGCTGGAACAGCGGCACCGCCGACTTCTCGCCGATGGGCGCCGGCGTGCAGGACAACCAGGGCATGTTGTCGGGCAACAGCGGCCAGTCCGTCACCGGCCCGCAGTTCAACGTCCGCTTCGACAACACGCTGGGCTTCGAATCGGCCCGCTTCCACGGCCTGTCGGCGCGCGCCTACTTCAGCGCCAATGAGAACAAGAGCGCGGCCGGCACCGCCACCAGCCCGCACCTGGACGACAAGAGCTACAGCCTGGGCCTGCAATACGTGGCCGGCCCGCTGGACCTGCGCGTATCGCACGAGGTGCGCGCCGACAAGGGCACGCTGAACGGCTCCACCGACCGCGACACCAGCGACCGCGACCTGCGCCTCGGCGTGCGCTACACCTTGGGCACCGGCACCATCCTGGCGCTGGGCTACGACCGCATGCGCATGAGCGACCCGAACGCCACCGGCACCGCCAAGACCCGGCTCAGCAAGACCGGCGTGGTGTTCGGCGCCAGGCACGTGTTCGGCCCGCACGTGGTGTACGGCGGCTACGGCGTGGGCAGCGACGTCAAGTGCGCCCACGGCAACGGCAGCTTCTGCAACGGCGCCGACACCGGCGCGCGCAACGCCGTGATCGCCTACCAGTACGTGTTCGACAAGCAAATGCTGGCCGAGACCTTCGTCGCCATCGTCGACAACGAGGCGCGCGGCAAGTACGACTTCGACGCCGGCGGCGTCGGCCCGGCGACCGGCGCCAAGTCGCGCGCCGTGGGGGCCGGCCTGCGCTACGCCTTCTAACGAAAAAACACAACAAGGAGACGACATGAAACCATCCCTATCGCGCCTCGCCCTGCCCGCGCTGCTGGCAAGCGTCGCCGCCCCCGCCCTGGCGGCCGACGCCGGCTCGCTGAACATCATCTGCGGCGTCCAGGCCGAATGGTGCAGCCTGGTGCAAACCACTTTTTCGCGCACCACCGGCATCAAGGTGAACCTGGTGGCCAAGGGCGGCGGCGAGGCGCTGGCGCAGATCTCGGCCGAGAGCGCCAACCCGAAGACCGACGTCTGGTTCGGCGGCACCGGCGACCCGCACCTGCAGGCGGCCGAGAAGGACCTGACGCTGGCCTACCAGTCGCCCAACATCAACCTGCTGCGCGACTGGGCGGTGAACCAGGCCAAGCAGTCCGGCTACAAGACGGTGGGCATCTATTCCGGCCCGCTGGGCATCGCCTACAACACCGAGCTGCTGGCCAAGAAGAAGCTGGCCGCGCCGCTGTGCTGGACCGACCTGATCCAGCCGCAGTACAAGGGCGAGGTGCAGATGGCCAACCCCAACTCGTCCGGCACCGCCTACATGGCCATCGCCACGCTGGTGCAGATCACCGGCGAGGACAAGGCCTTCGAGTACCTGAAGGCGCTGCACAAGAACATCAGCCAGTACCCGCGCTCCGGCTCGGGTCCGCTGAAGAACGTGTCGCACGGCGAGAACACCATCGCGGTGGGCTGGATCCACGACGTGCCGGGCGAGGTGATGCAGGGCTTCCCGGTCAAGAGCGCGGCGCCGTGCGAGGGCACCGGCTACGAGGTCGGCTCGATGTCCATCGTCAAGGGCGCGCGCAACCTGGCCAACGCCAAGAAGTTCTACGACTGGGCGCTGACCGCGCCGGCGCAGGAGCTGGGCCTGGCGGCCAAGCAGTTCCAGCTGCCGGCCAACACGGCGGCCAAGGTCGACCCGCGGGTGCCGGACGTCAAACGCATCAAGCTGATCAACTACGACTTCGCCAAATACGGCAAGGCCGCCGAGCGCAAGCGCCTGCTTGAACGCTGGGAAAAGGAAGTCAACGGCGGCGCCAACTAAGGGCGCGCCATGCGGCGGTGATCACGCGGCGCCACCCCGGCGCCGCCACCGCGGGCAATGACCGGGCCGAGGCCCGCACAGGAAAAACATCATGAAACGAAACACACTCCATAGCGGCGCGGCGCTAGGCTGGGCCACGCTCGCCATCGCCGCCGCGCTGCTGCTGCCGTGGTACGCCATGCCGGACGCCGGCTGGCTGCGCGACTACCCCGCCGTCTTCGGCGACCCCGCCTCGGCCCCCGGCTGGCTGCAGGCCAGCCGCGGCCGCTTCTGGCTCTGGCTGCCGCTGGCCGCGCCGCTGGCGGCCCTGCTGGCGCCGCTGTGCGCCGGCCGCCGCCAGCAGGGCCTGCTGCTGGCGGCGGCCGGCGGCCTGGGACTGGCCGGCCTGCTGGGCGCAGGCTTCGCGATCGGCCCTCAAGGCTGGGTCTGGTTTGGCTGGCAGGACGGCGCGCTGGCACTGCCGGTCGGCCAGCCCGGCCTGGGCTGGGGCGGCGCGCTGACGCTGCTGTCCCTGCTGATGCTGCTGGCGACCGGCGTGGCCCGCCTGGGCTATTTCCAGGGCAACGAATTCGTGTCCGGCGCGGTGGTGCTGTGCTCGGCGCTGCTGATCCTGTTCATCGCCGCCCCGGTGCTCAAGTCGCTGGCCGGCGCCTTCCTGGACGAGGCCGGCCGCGTCAGCGCGGCCGAGGCCTGGTCCCGGCTGGCCAGCGACCGCATCTGGAACCTGGGCTGCCTGCAAGGGCGGGCCAGTTGCGGCGTGGCCTGGAACACGCTGGCGCTGGCGCTGGCCACGGCCGCCGGCACCACCGTGCTGGGCACGCTGCTGGCGCTGCTCACCGAGCGCTCGCTGGTGCGCGCCAGGCCGCTGGTGCGGGTGCTGTCCACGCTGCCCATCGTCACGCCGCCGTTCGTGGTCGGCCTGGGCCTGATCCTGCTGTTCGGCCGCGCCGGCCTGGTCAACCAGGGCCTGGAGCAGCTGTTCGGCATCGAGCCCTCGCGCTGGTTCTACAGCGCCAAGGGCGTGTGGCTGGCGCAGATGATCGCCTTCACGCCGATCGCCTACATGATGATGCGCAGCGTCGCCCAGTCGATCGCCCCCACGCTGGAGGAGGCCGCCCAGACCCTGCGCGCCCAGCCCATGCGCGCCTTCATGACCGTGACCCTGCCCCTGCTCGGGCCGGGCCTGGCCAACGCCTTCCTGGTCGGCTTCATCGAATCGATGGCCGACTTCGGCAACCCCATCGTGGTGGGCGGCCAGTTCGCCGTGCTGTCGACCGAGATCTTCTTCGCCATCGTCGGCGCCCAGCTCGACCAGGGCCGCGCCGCCGCGCTGGCGCTGGTGCTGAGCGCCTTCGCGCTGGCCGTGTTCGTGCTGCAGCGCATGGCGCTGGGCAAGGGCAGCTACACCAGCATGTCCGGCAAGGGCGACAACGGCATCCCGCCGCCGCTGCCGGCGCCGGTGCGCCGCGCCGCGATGGCCGTCGCCATGCCGTGGCTGGCCTTCACCGCCGTCATCTACCTGTTCGCCTTCGCCGGCGGCTTCGTCAAGCTGTGGGGGCGCGACTTCAGCTTCACGCTGCAGCACTTCCACACCGCCTTCGGCCTCGAATGGGACCACGGCTTGGTGTGGCTGGGCGCGGGCTGGGATTCGCTGTGGACCACGCTGCGCCTGGCCGGCATGGCCTCGCCGCTGACCGCGCTGCTGGGATTGCTGATGGCCTACCTGCTGGCGCGGGTGCAATTCCGCGGCCGCGGCCTGTTCGAGTTCGGCGCGCTGCTGGCCTTCGCCGTGCCGGGCACGGTGCTGGGGGTGGCCTATGTGCTGGCCTTCAACGTGCCGCCGTTCGAGCTGACCGGCACCGGCCTGATCATCCTGCTGTGCTTCGTGTTCCGCAACCTGCCGGTCAGCATCCGCGCCGGCACGGCGGCCTTGAAGCAGATCGACAAGAGCCTGGACGAGGCCTCCTCCATGCTGGGCGCCTCCACCGTGACGACCATGCGGCGCGTGATGCTGCCGCTGCTGCGCCCGGCGCTGGTGGCCTCGCTGGTGTACGGCTTCGTGCGCGCCATGACCACCGTGTCCTCGGTGATCTTCCTGGTCAGCGCCGAGTACGAGCTGGCCACCACCTTCATCATCGGCCGGGTCGGCAACGGCGAGTACGGCGTGGCGCTGGCCTATTGCACGGTGCTGACGGTGCTGATGCTGTCGGCCACCGCCATGGTGCAGTGGCTGGTGGGCGAACGCAAGCTGGGACGCCGCGCCGCGGCGACGGCGGACGACAAGGCCGAGGCGGCCCCGGCGATGGCCGCGGCCCGGCCATAACGAGAACAGACAGGAGCACATCATGAAGCCCGGTATCGAATTCAAGAACATCACCAAGGCCTACGCCAGCAACGGACCGCTGGCCGTCAAGGGCATCGACTTCACCGTGCCGAAAGGCACGCTGACCACCCTGCTGGGCCCCTCGGGCTGCGGCAAGACCACCACCTTGCGCATGATCGCCGGCCTGGAGAGCCCGACCGGCGGCCAGATCTGGATCGACGGCGCCGACGTCACCACCATGTCGGCGGCGGACCGCCACGTCAGCCTGGTGTTCCAGAGCTACGCGCTGTTCCCGCACATGACCATCTTCCACAACGTGGCCTACGGCCTGGCGGTGGCCGGCGTGGGCCGGGCCAGCATGGAGCAGCGGGTGGACGCCGCGCTGGCCACGGTGGGCCTGTCCGGCTACGGCAAGCGCTGGCCGGGCGAACTGTCCGGCGGCCAGCAGCAGCGCGTGGCGCTGGCGCGCGCGCTGGTGCTGGAACCGGCCGTGCTGCTGTTCGACGAGCCGCTGTCCAACCTGGACGCGCGGCTGCGGCGCCAGATGCGCGACGAGATCCGCGCCCTGCAGCAGCGCCTGCGGCTGACGGTGGCCTACGTCACCCACGACCAGAGCGAGGCGCTGGCGGTGTCGGACCAGATCATCGTCATGCGCGACGGCCGGATCGCCCAGGCCGGCACGCCGGCCGACCTGTACGAGCGCCCCAACAGCGAGTTCGTGGCCGGCTTCATGGGCGAGGCGCTGCTGCTGCCGGCGCAGGTGACGGCGGCCGGCGACGTGCGGCTGGGACCGCTGCAATGGCGCCCGCCGCTGTCGCTGCGGGCCGGCCCGGTGCAGGTGGCGGTGCGCCCCGAGGCCTGGCGCGTGGGCGACCCCGGCGAGTTCGGCATGGAGGCCAGGGTGCTCAAGTCGACCTACCTGGGCGGCTTCTACGAGTACACGCTGGACAGCGAGATCGGCGAGCTGTTCGTGGTCTGCCCGCACATCGACCGCCAGCGCCATCCGCTGGAGGCGGTCAGCCTGGGCATGCACGGGCGCGGCGTGTCGATCGTGGTCGGCTAGGCCCCCCTCCCCCTCCCCGCCGCGAGGACATGATCATGACCCTGATCGCGAATCTCCGTATCGGCGCCCGCCTGGCGCTGGGTTTCGGGCTGGTGCTGCTGTGCGCGGCCAGCCTCTTGGGCATAGGCTTGTGGCGCATGGCCGCGCTGCAGGACGACACCGAGCACATCGTCGGCGTCCGCCTCGCCAGCCTGAACGCGGCGCTGCAAATGCGCCACCAGGGCGCGGCGCTGGCGCTGGCGCTGCGCCAGCTGGCCGCGCCCACCGATGCCCGCGAGGGCGCCGAGGCCGGCGGCCAGTTGGCCGCCTTGCTGGCCGCCTACGACGACGCCGAACGCGCCCTGGCGGGCTCGGCGAACTCCGCCGGCGCGGCGGCCGACGCCGGCGCGCTGGCGGCGGTGCGCCAGAGCCGGGACGCGCTGGCGCCGGTGCTGGCCCGGGTGCGGGCGCTGGTCGCGGCGGGCAACTACTTCGACGCCGCCGCCGTCTACAAGGGCGACTTCGCGCCGGCGCACGCGCACTGGATCGCCCGGCTGGCCGCGCTGGCCGGGAGCGAGCAGGCCGCCATGGCGGCGACCCGCGACCGCTCTCGGGTGCACTACCGGGAGGCGCGGGCCGGCATGCTGGCGGTGGGCCTGCTGGCGCTGCTGTTCGGCGCCGCGTGCGCGCTCTACATCACCCGTTCCATCGCCGCGCCGCTGCGCGAGGCGGCCCGCGTCGCCGACAGCATCGCCGCCGGCGACCTGGCGGTGGCGATCGGCGACAGCGGCGGCGAGGCCGGGCAGCTGCTGCGCGCGCTCAAGCTGATGCGCGACAAGCTGGCGCGGGCGATGGCGCAGATCACCGCCGCCAGTTCGGCGGTGTCGGCGGCGGCGACCGGCATCGCCGACGGCAACGCCGACCTGTCCGAGCGCACCGGGCGCCAGGCCGGCGCGCTGCGCCAGTCCACGGCGGCGATGCGGCAGCTGGCCGGCACGGTGCGCGCCAACGCCGACGACGCGCGCCAGGCCAGCGCCGCCGGCGACGAGGCGCGCGACAGCGCGCTGCGCGGCAGCGCGGCGGCCGGGCGCGTGTCGGACACCATGGCCGCGATCAAATCGAGCTCCGACAAGATCGTCGGCCACGTCGCCGTGATCGACTCGATCGCCTTCCAGACCAACCTGCTGGCCCTGAACGCCGCCGTGGAGGCGGCGCGCGCCGGCGAGACCGGCCGCGGCTTCGCCGTGGTGGCCGGCGAGGTGCGCGCGCTGGCCCAGCGCACGGCCGGCGCGGCGCGCGAGATCAGGACGCTGATCGGCGCCTCGGCGGCCCAGGTGGACCATGGCCACGCGCAGGTGAACGAGGCGGCGGCGACCATGGCCGACATCCTCGCCGCCGTCACGCGGGTGGCCGCGCTGATGCGGCAGATCTCGGCCGCCAGCCGAGAGCAGAGCGACGGCATCGGCCAAGTCGGCGCGGTGCTGGGTGACATGGAGGCCATCACGCGCGAGAACGCGGCGCTGGTGGTGCGGGCGGCGGCCGCCGCCGAGGAGCTGCGCGCGCAGTCGGCGCAGCTGGTGCTGGCGGTGGCGCGCTTCGAAACGGGCGGCCATGCGCGGCGGGAGCCGGAGCAGCGGCGCCCGTTTACGCCGCCAACGCGCCTGCCGGCGCGGGCGGGCGAGGCGCCGGCCGCGCGCATGCCGGCGTAAGCCGGCCGGGCGCGGCGAGGGTGATGGGAAGGCTTACTTCTTGCCGCGCTTGACCGCGCCGCTCACTTCGGTGGCGTCCGGGGCCAGCACGTCGTTGGGCACGTTGCTGAAGGTGACCCCTTCCAGCGAGATGGTGGCGGAGGTGGAATCGGTGCGCACGATGGCCTCCTTGCCGTTCTTGAACTCCGAGTTGCGGATGACGATGTCGGTGTCGATCTGGTGGCCGCCATTGGTCCGCACCGCCTTGCCGAAACCGTCCGCGGTGAAGTTCTCCAGCGTGAAGGAGCCGCCCGCGTTGAGCTGGAAGATCTTGTCGTTGGCGTTGAAGGCGCCGCCGCCGCTCCACGTGACGTTGCCCGGCTTTTTCATCGTCATCGCGTCCTCGCCCACGTCGCGCGCCCACACGTCCTTGATGGTCGCGTCGCCCATGGTGTGGATGCCGTCGGCGCCCTCGTACTGCAGGTTCTTCAGCACGCCGCCCGGTTCGATCACGAACACCGGCTTCTGGTCCTCGCTCTGGCCGCCGTCGCCCAGCGCCTTGCCCGCCTTGTAGAGCTTGCCGCCGCCGTCGAACACCTGGCCGGCCTTCACCACGATGGTCTCGTTCACGGTGACGGTGCCGGTGGGCTCGGGCATCGTCCCGGGACCGCCGGCCTTGGACGTCTTGCCGGTCTTGCCGGCGTCGGACTTGCCGCCGGTTTTTTCGCTGTTTTTTTCGTCGACCGTTTCATCGGTCTTTGGCCTGGCCTTTTTATCCGGGCTCTCGTCGGTTTTTTCGCCGGCATACTCGTCGGCCTTCCGTTTGCCGGGCGACGCGCCGGAACCTTTCCTGGCGCGCGCCGCGGGACCGGTCCCGCCGTCCTCGCCGTCGTCCCCGCCGATGCGCGGCTCGTCCCCGCCGCGCCAGGGCGCGTTGGACCGCTCGGGAGAACCGCCACCGCCCCCGCCCCCGCCGCCGCCCATGTCCTTGTCCCCCGCTTCCGGAACCTGATCGTCCTTCTTCAGCAGGCCGAGCAGGAATATGATCTGCAACAGCTGCAGCAGCATGGGATTGTTCATGGGGTCGGCGTCGGTGGGCGCGTCGCCGCTCCGCGGGGATGGCTTGGCGGAGCAGGCGCGCGGGGCCGGGGCATCGATGTCCAGCGGATCCTCGTCGCCGGGCACATCCATGACCTCCGGCGGCTTGCCGTAGTAGTACGCATTGATGGTGACATCCGCCCACCTGTCGGCGCCGCCAAACCCGCCCGTTCTCATGTTCATGATCGCTCTCCCCCGTTTCCACTGCGCACCAGCGCCAAGCTGGTCTTGGCTATTTTTTCCTGCAATTCCGTCACGCTCAGCTGGCGCTTGCGCTCGCCCAGCAGGCGCTGCGCCATCGGATTCAGCGTGGCGGTGCGGATGTCGGGAATCGCCTCCTCGGTCGAGCCCCGCACCTCCCTGCGCTTGAAGAACAGCGGGTTCTTCACATCGAACTGGCTCAGCTTGACGTTCACATCCCCCGTCGCGCCCAGGTACTTGACCGCCATGTCCTTGTCGCCCGCGAAGACCCGCGCCGCCACATGCCGCATCACCTCGGCCATGCCCTCGTCGCCGTCGTCGACGGCGAAGGCGATGGCGGCGTCGATGCCGCGGTGCGCCCATTGCTCCTTGGACTCCAGCTTGACGGCGAACCTGTCCGGCCTCTGCAGCATCAGGGCACGCCCGAAGTTCATCAGCACCTCGCCCTCCATCTTCGCCAGCTCCTTGTCCACCAGTTCCCTGGTCGCCTGCTGGAGGCCGAGCTCCGCCAGTTCACCGGCGCGCCGGGTATGCGGTTGCTCCCGGCGCGCCAGCTCATGCTCCAGGGGCGCCAGGCGTTCCGCGGTTTCGGCCTCAAGGTATGCGCCGAATCCGCCGCCGCTCGCGGCCGTCCGCGCGCCGTTGTCCAGTAAGTGGCCCTGGCGCTCCGCCAGTTCCAGTTTCAGCTGCGATATTTCCCGGCGCAGTCCCTCCACTCCTTCCCGCAAGCCGGCCACTTCGTGCTCCAGTTCCCGACGCCACGGCGTCGCCGGCCCTTTCGGGCCCCGCGCCCGCGCGGCGTCGGTTAGCGCTACCTCCAGCGACTTGCGGAAACCCTTGTCCACCACTTCCTGAATGCGGCTGGCCAGCGCCGGCAGCGCTTCGAGCAGCACATTGACGGCCTGTGCCGTGTCGCCGCTGTAGTTGCCGTATTCCTTCTTGAAAACCATCTGGCTGTCCGGTTCGACCGGAGCCCTGTCCCTCACGTCCGAACCGCCGATGTTGAGATCGACGCCGCCGCCCACGCCCGCCACCAGCGGAAAGCCGAACTTGTTCTGGTTCCGCTCCCCCTTGATATGGGTGTGGGAAGTGTTCATGCCGATGAACGCGTCCAGCTTCACGGTGTTCCTGGTCGTCTCGCTCACCTCGCTGGCCCCCTGCTGGTTCCTGTACCGCGCCAGGTCCGAGCTCCGGACGAACTTCGCCGTCGCCCCGAAGCCCAGGCGCGCATGGTCCTTGGTCTTGTCGCCCAGTACCACGGCCGCCCTGCCGGGGGTGATCGCGGCTTCGACCGTCCTGGTGCTGGTCTCGCGGACCTCGTCGTCGATCGTGAAGGGCGAAGCGAGCTTGTCGCACATCAGGTCGAGCGCCGATCCGTACGGCCTGCCACCGCCGTCCAGGGTCTGGCCGGGCTTGAAGTCCAGCAGCATGTCGACCGCCCGCTTCATGGTCTCCCGGGCATCGGCAAGGTCGCGCAGGCCGTCCTTGGGCTTGATCGGTATTTTCAGCACGACGGCCTGGTCGGTCCTGTGCTTCAACTCGCCCCGCAGGCCGCCGCCCGGCAGATTGATCCCCAGGGGAGTCTTCTTGATGGGCCGCTGGGCATGGTCCGGGAGCACCTGGGTATTGGTGCCGATGGCGAGGCCGGCGTGGCCGGATATCTCCGTCATGGTCCCCATCGTCAGTTGCAGCCATTCGTTGTTGGCCTGGACGTTGAGGAGCATCCCGGCGCTGTGCGAGCCGCCGAGCGTGGCGAACAGGTTGACGCCCGGGGCCACCGGCCCGCCGAACGGCACCGACACTTTGAACTGCCGCGCGCCCATGGTGTCGGTGCGGTCGCCAAGCCGGGTGCGGTCGATCGCATCGTGCAGCGTGCGCCGGATCGCCTCCGGCCCATCCAGCGCGCCGCCCTCCGCCAGCTTCACGCGATCGTCCAGCGACGCCAATTGCGCCAGCATCGCGGCGCGGTCCGCTTCATTTCCGGTGGCCGCCACCGCCTCGCGCAACAGCTCGAGCGCGCCGTGTCCCGATTCGAGTTTCCCGAGGGAGGGATGGTCGAGCATGGCCGGCACCGACAGGCCGCCGCCGGCCGCCTCGAGGATCGCCTTCTTTTCCTTCGCCTTCAGGGGGTTGGACCAGATTTCCTTGCCGGAGTTGAAAGTGCCCTCCTTGTGCGTCAGGAAGCGCGACACCTTGGTGTAGGCCTTTTCCGTGCCCCGGTGTCCAGCCACGTAGCCGGACATGGCCAGCAGCAGCCGGGCGTTTTCCCTCTCCTTGGGCGTCGTGGCCCGGTCCAGCGCGGCCTGGGCGAAATCCTTGAGATTGCCCAGCACCTGGCGGAATTCCCCGCGCGCCTCCTTCAGCACATCGCCGCAGCCTTTTTGCTTGAACTGGTCGTGAACATGCTCGACCGTGGTGGCCGGCAGCGAGGCCATGGCCTGGAAGCCGCCGAACGCCTCCTCCACGCGGCGCGCGGTGCCCTGTTCCCACACCGCGCTCTTGACCATGACCCAGTCGCGCCGCGCGGGGCTGCCCGCCACCGGTTCCACCTTGTCGACCAGCTCGTCGCGCAGGGCGCCCATCGCCGATAGCAGCCGCCCCCGGTGCGCCGCGCCGCCTTCCGGGTCCCCGGCGAGCCGCCCGTGTTCCCTGACGCAGCGGAAGAAGGACTGCACATCGCGCCAATCGGCCTTGTTCTCCGGGTTGCAGGCCAACAGCGATCCCACGGCCTCGGGAACCACGTGCGCGCCCATTTCCCACATCCTCGCGAGGTCCAGGGCCGTTCCGGTGGCCGGCGTGCCCGCGCCGGCATGCGCCCAGGCGGCGCCGACGATGCGCTCCACCGGCTCGGTGGCCAGCGCCTGGTAGAGCGCGACGCAGCGGTCCGCGTCGTGCCCGGTCACGCTCTCCGCCATCGAGACGACGTGCATCAGCTGCATGCCCGCCAGCGGGGCGTCCTTCAGCAACGCGTCGTGCCGGCCCAGCTTGTCGGCCAGCGCGCGCAGCGCCTCCCTGGTCTGCCCGCGTTGCGCGGCGCTCATGCCGGCGATCGACGGCAGGTGTTCCACCAGGTCGTCCATGAATTGCCTCTGCGTGTCCCGGGCGCGCCGCTCCAGCGCCGGCAGGGTGTCGTCCAGTATCCGTTCCACCGCCGCGTAATCACGCGCCAGCGCGTTCAGCTTGCTGGCCTCGCCGCTCCAATGCGCGGCCTCCTTCTTGCTGGGCGGGGGGCCGGGCAACTCGGAGCTCCCGCCGGCGGTCAGGTCGCGCACGCGGCGGCCCACCAGCCGGTCGTGGATCGCCGCCCTCGCCTCGGCCAGGTCCGGCGGCGACATCGCCACGTGGCCAAGCATCTCCTCGGCGATCGGCAAGGCCTCCAGGCCTTCCAGGTACTTGGCCGGCAGTTCCAGCTGGCGGGCCATGGAGGACAGCAGGGTTCCCATGCCCTTGGCGCGCGAGTGGTCGCCCTTGTGCTCGCGCAGCGTGCAATAGGCGTCGAAGAACTTTTGAGTCGAAGCCGCTATCAGGGCGTGGCGCGCCTCGGCGTACGCCGCCCTGTCCGCATCGCCGGCGGCATCGCCGCCGAGCGCGGCCAGCGCGGAGTTGGCCGCGTCGCGCCGCGGCTGGATGGAGTCGCCGTCGACATCCTTTTGCGCGGACTCGCGCTGGCATTTCTGCCTGGCGATGTTCTTTTTCACCGCCGTCAGCTCCGTCAGCAGCGTGGCGTGGGTTTGCAGGAGCAGCTCATCGGGATCGTCCGTCGCCAGGCGCGCGTCGAGGGCGTCGAGCCGGCTCGCGTAGCCCCGCTCCTTCCTTTCCAGTTCCGTGATGCGCGCCGCCGTCCGTTCCAGGACCTCGGCGGCCGCCTCCGGTATCCGGCTCGCGTTGCGATGCTCCGAGCGCGCCACCATCCCGTGCAGATGCCGCTCGCTCTGCGAGCCAAGCTGGTTCGGCGGCAGATCGAAGCCACGCCAGTCGCGCGCGATGCGCTCCTTGTCGCGGTCGCTCCTGCAAGTGTTGTCCTTGCCGATCCCGCCCAGGAACGGCAAGCCCGCGAAGAAGTTCGCCTTGGTGATGGTGACCTTCGGATTGGCTTGCATCGCCTCCATGGAGGGCAGGCCGCCCGGATGGGTGGCGAGACGCTGGATGTCCGCGGGGCTGCCGCGCGTGATGTGATGCATGGTGTCGCTCCTGCCTTGGCGTGCGTGGGCACGAATGCCCATCAGTCGCGATGGCGAGGCGGAGGTTCCGTGACTTCCATGTCACAATTCACTTTATCTTGCCGGCTCCAGGCCGGCTCCGGGGCGGCGCTAGACGAGCCGCGGGCGCCGCAACGCCGGACGCAACGCGACCGCCGTGACCGCCGGCCCCGGCGCCGACGGGTTCCGGCGCGCGTCGACCTGGAAAAAACTCACCAGCTGCGTCAGGTTGTTCGCTTCGCGGTGCATGGCTTCGGACGTCGCCGCGGCCTCCTCGACCAACGCGGCGTTGCGCTGCGTGTCCTCGTCTATCGCCGCGATCGCGCCATTGACCTCGCGTATCCCCGATTCCTGCTCCGAACTGGCGGCGCTGATCGAACGCATGATGTCGGTGACCCGCTGGACGCTGGCCACTATCTCGCCCATGGTGTCGCCGGCGGCGTGCGCCAGGGTGCCGCCCGCGGCGATCTTCTCGGCCGAGTCGTTGATCAGGCCCTTGATCTCCCTGGCGGCCACGGCGGAGCGCTGCGCCAGGGTGCGCACCTCCGACGCCACAACGGCGAAGCCGCGCCCCTGCTCCCCCGCGCGCGCGGCCTCGACCGCCGCGTTCAAGGCCAGGATATTGGTCTGGAAGGCGATGCCGTCGATGACGGCGATGATGTCGACGATCTGTTTCGCCGCGCCGCCGATGGCGTCCATGGTCTCGACCACGTCGGCGACCACGGCGCCGCCCCTGCGCGCCACGGACGAGGCCGATTCGGCGAGCGCGTTCGCCTGCGCGGCGTTGCCCGCGTTCGCGCGCACCGCCAAGGTCAGTTCGCCCATCGCCGAAGCGGTTTCCTCCAGCGCCCCGGCCTGGTGCTCGGTGCGGCGCGACAAGTCCAGGTTGCCCGACGCCAGTTCGCTGGAGGCGGCGTCGATCGCGTGGGCGCCGTCGCGCACATGGGTCACCACGCCGGCCAGGCGCACGGTCATATCGTGCAGGGCGTCGAGCAGCTGGCCGATCTCATCCACATGATCGGGATTGTCGAAGGTGCGCAAGTCCCCTTTCGACACCCGCACCGCGAGCGCCAGCGCGTGCCGCAACGGCACGACGATGCTTTGGATCAGGCTCCACGCCAGCCCGGCGCCCAAGGCGACCGCCAGCGCGCCGAAGCCGAGCAGCGTGGCGCGGCTGGCGCGGTACTGATCGGCGGACTCGGCCGCCAGCGCGCGCGCCTGCCCCGCCTGGTATTCCAGCAGCCGTTCCAGCGCCGCGATGTAGGCGTTGTAAGTGGATTGCAAGTCGCCGTCGGCCAGGTGCTCGACCTCCTGGGTACGCCCCACCTCCTTGAAGGCGAACACCTTCTTTCTGACCGAAAAATACGCGCCGCCCGCCACGTCGGCCGCGCGCAGCAACTCGTTTTCCGCGCCGGCGTGCTGGCCTGCGCGCAGCCTGGCCGCGATAGTTTGACTCAACTTGTCGCCCTGGTTCAACTGGCCTTGGAAGAACTCGGCCATCTCCAGGCTGTCGGACTTGGCGATCGACAGCGCCCGGATGCCGTTCAGCCGCGCCACCCCGAGCAGCTCGGACGCCAACTGCTGCTTGGCCAGTTTGTCGTTGACCAGGAACTCCGTGGTTTGATTCGCCGCTTCCAGCTTCCACAGCGCGATCGCCGTCATGCCCACCATAATCAATAGAACCATGCCAAAGGCAAAGAGGACGCGTGGACCGGTTTTCAGCTTGGGAATGTTCATGTTGTCGGGTGTACTTGGCGATGGGACTCGGGCGGAATTGATTCCGCATGCTTGCGATCTCTTGCAGATTGCAAGCATCGTACCCGCCAAATATGTCAGGGTGATGGCAAAGCCACCCCGAATACGCGCCGAACGCCCCCCGGCCCGTCCCGCCTCACTTGCGGCTGTCCTCGCGCACGATTTTCCACGCCCCGTCGTGCTTCTCCAGGACCAGCGTCTTCTGGACCGTGGAGGAGGAGCGGTCCGAGCGGTAGCTTTGCTCGAACGTCGCCGTGGCCCTGCTCCCGTCCAGGGACACTTGCGGCGTCTTCAGCGCGACGTGGATCACCGAGGCTTCCTTCAGGCGCGCGCCGCGTTCGGCCTCCCACGCGGCGCGCGGGATATCGCCCGGGGGCTGGAAGTCCCGGCCGTAGAAGGCCAGGTAGGCCGGCACGTCGCGCGCGCTCCAGGCCTGCGCCCACGCGTGGACGGCGGCCACCACCTCGGCCTCCTGCTTGGGCACGCCGGCCGCGCGCTCGCCGCCGTAGTTCATCGCCGATTGCAGCAGCGCCTGCCTGGCGCGCACCTCGGCGTTGTTCGGCTCCAGCTTCAGCATCGCGGCGTAGGATTGCGCGGCCAGCTGCAGATACATGTCGGCCAGGTTCTCGTGGCCGCGCGCGTACCCCGGGTTCGCCTTCACGGCGCCCTCCAGCGCCGCCCGCGCCTTGTCCGGCTGGCCGGCCGCCGCGTGCAGCACGGCCAGGTTGTTGTACAGCTCCGGCATGGCGGGATAATCGGCCGACAGCGCCGTCAACAGCGCGATCGCCTCGTCGCGCCGGCCCAGGCCGGTCAGGGCCAGGCCCTTGAGGAAGCGGATCCGCGGGTCGTCCGGCTTGGCCGCGAGATGCTCGTCCGCGCGGGCCAGCGCCGTGTCGTAGCGCTTGGCGCGCAGCAGCGCCGACACGTCCGACACCTCGACCGCGAAGACCGGCGCGCACAGCGCCGCCGCGGCCATCGTCACCGTGATGAGCTTTCCGAAACCCGCGGACTTGCGCATATTCTTCCTCGTTCTAAAGTGATCGTCGAATATAAGGCAGCGTCGGCCGCGACACCACCTAGCAATACTACTTAGCAATATACCGCTTAATCCGCCGGAATTAAATACCATACGGCAACATTATCGCGATATACTGGCCGCCACCGGCACGCCCTCCCATCAAGACACGACCATGCAGACACCGCCCGCCCCCCCGCCCGCCGCGCCAGCCGCGCGCAAGATTTGCCTGCTCGGCGACAACGGCCTGCTGGCGCGCGACACGGCCATGCGGCTGCGCGGCGCCGGCTACGAGGTCACCGTGGCGACCGAACTCGAGCGGCTGGCGCCGCTCTCGGCGCAACAGCCCCTGGGCTGCATCGTGGTCGATCCCAGCACGCGCGACAGCCGCTACGCCGATCCGGCCTGCGTGGCCCGCGTCCGCGCGCACTGCGCCGCGCCGGTGCCCGTGCTGTGGCTCGCGCCCGTCAACAACTTCGAGACCCGCCTGGCCGCCGCGCGCGCCGGCGTCGACGGCTACCTCGCCAAGCCGGTGGAGATGGCCGCGCTGAAGGAACGCATCGAGTCGCTGGCCCGGGGCATGGACAAACAGCCCCACCGCGTGCTGGTGGTGGGCAGCGACGCCGGCAGGCTCGCCGCGGCCGAGGACGCGCTGGCGCGCGCCGGGATGGAGGCGATGCGCCTGCACAAGCCGCTCGATCTGGTCGGCACGCTGAGCCGCCACCACCCCGAGGCCGTCGTGATCGACGTGCGCACGGACGCCTGCGACGGCGTGGACCTGGCGATGCTGATCCGGCAGGACAAAACCTTCCTGGACCTGCCCGTGCTGGTGCTGTCGGAGGACAGCGCCCCGGCGGCCCGGCGGCGCGCCATCGCCGCCGGCGTCGACGATTTCCTGCCCATGCCGGTCGCGCCGGAGGACCTGGTGTTCGCCGTCGCCGGCCGCGTCGAGCGTTCGCGCGCGCTGCGCGGCCTGATCATGCGCGACGCCATGACCGGCTTGTACAACCACGCCTCGATCAAGGAACAGGCCGCGCGCGAGATCGCGCGCAGCAAACGGGAGGGCGCGCCGCTGGCGCTGGCCATGACCGATATCGATTTCTTCAAGAAGATCAACGACAGCCACGGCCATCCGGTGGGCGACCAGGTGATCCGCGCGATCGCGCAGCTGCTGCGGGAGCGCCTGCGGCACGGCGACCTGGTGGGCCGCTACGGGGGCGAGGAATTCGCCGTGATCATGCCGGGCACCTCCGCCGCCGCGGCCGCCGCCGTGATGGACGAGATCCGCGAGGCCTTCGGCCAGTTGCGCCACAGGGCCGACGACGCGGAGTTCCAGGCCACGTTCTCGGCCGGGGTGGCTGAGCTGGGGGACGCGGCCGGCGGGGCGGACGCCGCCGGCATGTTCCGCCTGGCCGACGAGGCGCTCTACCAGGCCAAGCGCGCCGGCCGCAACCGTGTCGCGCTGGCGGGGAAGGGCGGACTCGCCACCGGGCCCACTGGGCCTGGCGGCTCCGCCGCATGCGTGCGGGCCTGCGCCCGTCCGGCGGAATAACGCTTCGCGTTATTCCGCCCTACTGGACCCGATCTGTTCGTATCGGCGAAGAGCACAAAGAAAGGGCGCCCGAAGGCGCCCGCGCATAAGCTATTGCCGGACCCGCGTCCTTATCCTTTGATGTCCGTGTGCGGGCAAACCTCGTGCGCCAGGTTCTTGCCGGCTTTCACCAGGTCCGTGGTCTGGTTCAACACATTGGTCACTGCCTTCAGTGGATTGATCATTTTCTTCTCCTATCATAAGTTGATTACAAATACCGCTTGCCCCCTGCCTCGCTCCGAGACAGGCACTTATGAGTGGAGCCCAATGCGTTTCAGTTCCATCAGCGCTTGCTGTTGAGTATTTCGTGCAGTTCCAGGCGGTTGTAGGTGGCGCGCATGGCGTCCTTCGCGCTCACCGCCTTCTTCGCCACCAGCTGCGCCAGCACCTCGTTCAGGCTGCGCGACATATTGTCCTCCTTGCGGCGCATGAACTCCGCGATCAGGTGCAGCTTGCCCAGGTCGGCGATGTAGGGCGCCACCTGCTGGTTGTTGTTGAACACCATCTCGTGGGCCAGCACGACGTCGTCGCCCTGCTCGCTCGGCACCAGGCTTTGGAACACCACGCCGATCAGCGACTTGGCCAGCCCCGCCGCGCGCTGCTCGCGCTGCTCGGGGGGGAAGAAGCCCAGCAGCTTGGTGATCGCGCTGACGGCGCTGTTGGTGTGCAGCGTCGCCAGCACCAGGTGGCCCGACTCGCCGGCGTGCAGCACGGTGTCGGCGGTGTCGAAGTCGCGGATCTCGCCCACCATCAGCACGTCCGGCTTCTGCCGCATCGCCTCGCGCAGGCCGGAGGAGAAGCTGGCCGTGTCGGCCGGCACCTCCTTTTGCGAGATGATCGACTGCTTGCGCCGCAACTGGTACTCGATCGGCTCCTCGATGGTGATGATGTGCGCGCTGCGGGTGGCGTTGATCTGGTCCAGCATCGAGGCGATGGTGGTGGTCTTGCCCGAGCCGGTCGGGCCGGTGATCAGGATGATGCCGCTGGTGGCCTCGAGTATGGTCTTCACGTATTGCGGCAGGCCGGTCTTGTCCAGCGGCATGGGATGCAGCGGCAGGCGCCGGATCGAGACCGTGACCTTGGTGCCGCCCGAGGTGCGGAACACGTTGCAGCGCAGCCGGTAGTCGGTGAGCACGAAGGGCCGGTCGATCGCGCTTTCGATGATCTTGTCCTCCCAGTCCTCGTCGATCGCCTTCAGGACCGGCACCATGTCCTCCAGCGTCACGGGCTCCGCGCTGACCTCGCGCCAGCCGCGCGGCGTCTTCATCATCATCGGCATGTCCTGTTCCAGATGGATATCGGAGAAGTGCTGGCCCGAATTCACCAAGGCGATCAATTCGTCTAATAATTCGCGGGACAAGGAAAAGTCGTTGGACATGATTTACCTGATGTTGGAAAGGATCGGCCCAAGTATAGCGCGACTGCATCATGAGGAACAGTCATGGAAGCGGTTTGGCGCCGCATCGGCCCGGCAAAAAAAACACGTAAAAAAAGTGGAACCACCTTTCAAGCGCGGGCCACCTATGTTCGACCGCTTCAAACAACAACGCTTGCTAGACGGTCTTGACCGATTAACCAGCCACTTCGAGGAGTATTCCATGAGCACGATCACCAACTCGTCCGACCGCAGCACCTACAACCAAATCAACGACATGAAGCACGTCGAAAAGAACAACGAGGCAATGGACGCGGCCAACCTGGAAATGAAAAACAACAAAAAGGGCCGCGACAATATCCTGAACAGCATCTGATCCGTTCGCAAGGCCGGACAACACAGTTTTGATCTCATGGGGGCATCCGCAATGCCCCCATTCTCTTATCGACGGGAGAAATATCATGGCCAGCTACCAGCAGAACCTTTCCGTTGCCTCGTCACAGAACGGCAACCAGCCCACCGACAACCCCATGGTCGCGGCGGCGCAATCCAGCGCCCAGGACGCGATGGCGTTCCAGCTTTGGGTCTCGGAACAGTCCCACACCCTGGGACGCCTGAAGATCTTCCACACCATGGCGAAGTCCATCAACGACCAGCAATAGACGTCGAGGCAACAGTTTCGATTCCCCAGATGCCGCCCGACGGCATCTTTTCATTTTTATCCACTTGTTTTGGGAGGCAACATGTCGACTATAACCGCCGCGTCCGACCGCTCCACGCAGCGCTCGATCAAGCAGCAGAAGGCCATCGGCGAGGTGACGGACGCGATGGACGACACCGCCATTTTCCTCAAACTGATGAAGAAGGCGGAGGAGGCCGCCCAGGCGGCGGCCTAGTTTCGCGCCGCGGCTTGCCTTCCTGGCATGGAACCGCCCGTTTTATTTCAGCCACAAAGGATGAGATCGCCGCGAACGACAGTCCCACGCTTGTTGCTGGCGGCGCTCGACACAAACCCAGTTGTTCCCCGTTTCCAGGCGTGGAATGTGATCAATATCGGATATTGGAGAAACCATGAGCAGCGTACAAAACAACAGCGGCGTCACCATCAACATCTACAACACCGCGCCGCCCCCCACCGGCAACTTCGCGCCGCCGCGGGGCTTGACCTTCGATGACCAGAACGACACCGACATCGACAACGGCCAGGACAACAACGGCGGCGACGGCGGCGCGTTCGACAACCTGCCCCTGCCGGCCTGGGCCAAGTCGGCCTTGAAGAGCCTGTTCGGCGGCCCGGACGCCAACCTGCCCTCGTCCTCGGACGCCGCCAAGACCATCCGCGACTTCCAGAAGCAAAACGACATCGGCCTGCTGGGCAGCGAGCAGGTCCAGCAGATGGCCGAGACCGGCTACTGCACCATGCCCAACGGCGAAACCGAACCGGTGCCGGAGAACGTGAAGGCCGCCGCCCAGAAGATGATGGCCAACAACGGCGAGCTGTTCAAGAAACTGGAAACCGCGATCCGCCCCGAGCACGACGGCCTGCTCAGCGCGGCCGACTACGACGCCGCCCTCAAGGACGGCAGCATCGGCAAGCCGGGCACGCGGGACCTGAACGCGCCGACCGAGCAGTGCCTGGACATGGGCGCCTTCCTGAAACTCGTGATGGACGGCGTGCTCAACAAGAGCCACCGCCCAACCGAATTCGCCGCCGCCGAGACCATCCAGGGTTTCCAGAAAGAGCACAACATCAAGCATCTGAACATCGACCAGGTCAAGCAGATGGCGGACACGGGCTACTGCACCGGCAGCGACGGCAAGACCGACCCGGTGCCGGAGGACGTGCAGCTGGCCGCCAAGAAGATGACGGACAATAATTGCGAGCTGTTCAAGAAACTCGAAACCTCCATCCGCAAGGAAGCCGACGGCCTGCTCAGCACGCAGGACGTGGATCGCGCCGCCCAGGACGGCCTGCTCAGCAAAGCCGGCGGCAATGGCAATGGCACCGGCAACGGCCTGTCGGCGCCGCACAAGCACGAGGCCAACACGCTCGACGAATTCCTGCAGCACCTGGCCGACGACTTGCGCAGCAGGGGCGAACTCGACGAAAACGGCTTCGCCCGCGCGCCGGCCACCCCCGGCCCGGACGGCCTGCCGCCAACCGGCAACGTCAACAACGGCCCCGCCACCAAGTCCGAGTATGGCTCGATAGACACCATGGCGACCTTCCAGAAGGAGCAGATGGGCAAGGAACACCTGAGCCGCGACCAGGTGCAGGAGATGGCCGAGACCGGCAAGCTGACCAAGGCCAACGGCGTGAGCATGGACGTGCCGCAGGAGGTGCGGGAAGCGGCCAAGACCATGATGGCCAACAACGGCGCCCTGTTCGACAAGATCGAGGTGGCGCACAACGGCAAGAAGGACGGCCTGATCTCGGTGGCCGACTACAAGCCGGCCCAGAACCAGTCCATCAAGGACAGCGCCGCCGCCATCGTCGACTTCCAGAAGACCGAGCTGAACGGAGACTTCCTGACGCAGGCCAAGATGAACGAGATCGCCAAGACCGGCAGTCTCACCAAGGACGACGGCACCGTGGTCCAGGTGCCGCAGAAGGTGGTCGACGCCGCGAAGAGCTATATGGACAACGACGCGAAATTGTTCAAGGAGGCCGAATCCTGGCAGGACAACAAGCATGACAATAAACTGAGCGTCAAGGATTCCGAGAGACGCGCGGCGGCGGCGGCGTAAATAGCGGAACCGTCTAAGTAAAATCCCGTAGATTCAAGCGCCTTCCCCCGGGAAGGCGCTTGTGTTCGCCGGCACGGTAGCGCAGCTTCTTAAGACAAAATCCCCGATAGCAATTATCATAGCGAAAATTCACGCGGGGATTAATCGAAGAAGCGAATGAATATCGCATGCCTTATACGCAACGCATCGGTTCTGGAATTGGTCCGTGCCACATTGAGGCAGGCGGGATTCAACTGCATCCCCTATTCTTCCGAGGTGTTATTGTTCCGCGCCTTGCCCAGGCAGGAATTCGATCTCATCCTCATCGACTTCGCGGCCGCGCCCAGCGCCGATGACACCATCCTGTCCTGGCTGAACTGCCGCGCCGTCAGCGACACGCCGGTGCTGGGCCTGTCGCCGCTGCGCGAGGCGCAATTGACGGTGCTGGTGCTCGGCAGCGGGGCCGACGACCTGCTGGTGCGGCCGTTCGACCCGGTCGAACTGGTGGCGCGGGCGCGCGCCCTGATACGCCGCTGCAACCGCGGCGCCGCGCGGCGCAAGATCGAACTGGCCGGCTTCATGCTGGACCGCGACAACAGCGCCTCCGCCTTCCGCGGCGCGCCGATCGACCTCACCTCGCGCGAATTCGGCCTGGCGTGGATGTTCTTCTCGTCGCCCGGCGTCTACATTTCCCGCGAAACCATCGGCACCTCGATCTGGAGCGCGGCCAGCGAAGTGGCCGGCCGCACCATCGAGCAGCACGTCTACAAGCTGCGCAAGAAACTCCAGCTCGGCCCGGAACGCGGCGTCGGCATCCGCACCGCCTATGGCCAGGGCTACCGGCTCGAGCTGATCGGGCAGGCCGGCGCCGGCGCGGGCTGACACCGGCCCTTCCGTTTCACCGCCGCCGTGCGCGGCGATCGCGATGGCGCAGCCATCGGGCGCCAGCCCGCGCAGGCCGTTCGGCCACGTGCATCCCATATCAAAACGCTCATTCCGCCGGGGAACCGGACGCCGCCATTCGCCACACATAGGCACGCGGCTGCATCGTCTTCAAGGCCAGCCGGCATCCGCACGCCTACCGACCCGCACACGAGACAGAAAAACAATCATGAGCCTACTTTCCAGCATCCTCAAGCCCATCATGCCGCGCGCCATGCATCGGGCGACCGAAACTTCCACACCGGCGACCGCGACGTCGTCCAACACGCCGCCGACCACCACCACCAACGAGGCGGATGCGCAGGCCAGGGCGGACCAGGGCAAGAAATCGAGGAATCGCTTCATGCATTTCCTGGGCAAGAAACAGAAACCGGCCCAGCCGTCCTTTGATCAGGCGCTGGCCACGCTCCAGGCCAAGTACCCTCGCGCGACCGACGGCGGAGGAGCGAAAACCGAGACCGACCCCCACCAGGTCCAACCCGATCCGGCCAAGCTCAAAGGCCAGGCCACCGGCCCGGAATTCGAGACCGGTTCCTCCTCGCAGGCGAACTCGACCCTTGAGCCCAACCCCGACGCTGAAACGCAGGTCAACGCATCCGGCCACGACGCCGGGCCCACCGCCGATGCCGAGGCCAGTTCCTCCTCGCAGGAAGACCCGATCCTCGAGCCCAACCCCGACGCTATAACACAGGCCAACGCATCCGGCCACGACGCCGGGGCCTCCGCCGATGCCGAGGCCAGTTCCTCCTCGCAGAAGGACTCGACCCTTGAGTCCAACCCCGACGCTGAAACGCAGGCCAACGCATCCGGCCACAGCGCCGGGGCCTCCGCCACCGATGACGTGCAAGCCACCGCGCTGGAGGAGCCCGTCGACGTCCGCACCCCGCACCAGGTCGCGCAAGGCATCCTGGACCGGGTCAAGCAATCGCTGGTCGACAGCATCACGACTGACGTCCTCGACGACATGGTGGCCGAGGCCATGGAGGGTATCGAGGATACGGCCCACGCGAACATGATCTGGGGGCTCATGTCGGCCAATTTACTGAGTGGGATCGAGGAGCTCACCGCGGACGCCCTGACCGAGACCGAGGAAAACGTCACGGCCCAGGTCCAGCAAGAGATTGAGGCCGGTGTCGATGCTATGGCGCAGGAAATCCTCGAGCACATCATCAACGCCAGCGGTCCGACGCAGGTGGACATTCCGCCCGGCTCCGCCCATGAAATCGAGGAAACCGAACCGCCCCAGCAAACCGGACCGGCCGCCAATGTCGCTCCGCTCACGCCTGCCCAATCGGCCATCCTCGATCCGCAGACGCACGAAATCAGGCAGGACAAGCTGAAGACGCTGGCCGCCGATCTGGGCGGCTACCTGGACAGCATGTCCGGGCTGCTGGGAGCGTCCGCGGTGGCGACGCTGAAGGAGGGTCTTGAGCAGTTGAACCACGTTGCCGGCAAAAAGGTCGGACCGCAGGAATCCAGCCACGGCGGCGTGGGCCTGGACGCGCGCGACTGCTATAAGAGCCTGGCGAAGGACTGCGCCCGCCTGGCGAAAGGCGCCCCCGAGGAACAGCAGGAAGTGCTGCTGACCCTGCGCGCGCTCTTCGACGAATTGAAGCGCCACCATCTGTCCAGTGCCGCCACGCCGCTTTTCAAGGAATACGCCGCCGCCGAACTCGAGAAGATGAAAAAGGACAACATCGGCCTGGTCGAAGAACGCGCCTCCGCCGCCATCGTCAGCACCGGCGAAAAGAAAATCGGCATCAAGGTCGCGAAGGTGCAGCTGGAGGGGAAGGCGGACCGCAAGCGCGACATGAAGCGGGACGAGGACAACGACCTCATGAACACCGACTACAAGAGCGCCAGCCTCGGTATCGGGGGCGCCATCAAGAAAATCCTGACGCTCAAGGGCGCGGTGAAACTGACCAAGGGCGGGCGGTATCGCAAAACCGGCAACTTCCCCAACCTGGCCAAGATCGTCGCGTCGGACGAATCCAATCACCGCTCCAGCTTGCACAACGCCATGATCGGCAACTCCGCCGGCCCCACCGCGCGCAAGCGCGACGGGCTGTATCAAAAGTGGTTCAAGCGGGCGAACGCGCGCATGCTGCACTCCGAAGCCTCCGCTCCCCGTTACCTGTCGTCGGACAAGGTGGCCAAGGGCGCCTACAACACGACCGCCATTCACGCGGCGGCCACGATGCTGGACAATAAACTGGGCGCGCCCGGCGCCGGCGAGAAGACGCTGGCCCAAATCGTCAAGGCCGCGTACCCGTCGCTCTCCGACCTGTCCGCCACCCCCGCCAGCGCCATGGACTATGCGCCGATACCAACACTGAGCAGCGGCACCACGCTGCGGGGCAAGGAAAAGAAGACCACCATCACGGGGGTGGAGGTGGGCCTGGAGGGGAAAGCCGCCCTGCCCAATTTCCTGGGCAATGAGTGGAAAATACTCAAGCCCGGCAAGGACGGCAAGCCCGAACCGGTCTCCAACAAAGGCTTCACCGGCATCGCGGAGGCCAGCGGATCGGTGAAGGCCAGGCGCGTCGAGACCGCGCTTGAACGGCTGAAGCCGCTGCACACCATGACCACCACCGGCTACACCAAGGACATGCGTGTCAGCCTGAACCTGTTGGGCACGCTCGAACACGCCGGCAATAAGAACGACACGCCGGAGCACCAAAGGATCAACGCCAAACTCGCGCTCTATCGCGATATCAATGCTTCGTTCACGGAAGCCGCCGGCGAGGCGCTACCGTCCCACGACGTCAACTTCTTCGGCCCGGACATCGACATACCCCCGACCTACCTGGGCACGGTTCGCGCCCCCAAGGAAAAATTGGGCGCGCTGCTGGACGCGGTGACCGGCGCATGCGACAACCTGCAACAGGTCTACGCCAGCTTCGAGGAGGCGGCCGGGACGCTGCATATCGCGAACAGGGGCAAGGATCCCCAGGCGCTCAAGGACGATTTCGCCACGCGGCGGGACGCGGCCGCGGCCGAGACGCTGGGCAATGTATGGAAGCAAGGCTACCCCGGGCTGGCCACGGACGAGGCTGGCCAGCCATCGACCAAGGGCCTGGGCACGGACAGCACCAAGCGGCGTGAATTCATCGCCGACAGCCATGACGCGATCAGCACCGCGCTGGCCAGCGTGGGCACGCATCTGGAAATCGTCAAGGCCAGGATCCTCGAGGAGCACAAGGCGGACCCGGCCGCCCTGGAGAGGGAACCTCTGGCGGACATACTCAAGAAGGTCGACACGGCCAACAAGAAGTACACGGGATTGAGCAAGGCCATCGAGGCCGGCAACATACCGGTCGCCAAAAACGAGCTGTACCGTTACAACTCGCTGGCATGGGCCAAGGTCAACGGGCGAAACGAACTGGAGGTGCAAGTCGGGGTGAAAGCCGCCGCCCAGTTCAAGCTTATTTCCACCATCACCGAACAGTTGACGGGGAAGGCGACCGGCGTCATCGCGGACATCAACAACTCGGCCGCGGCCGCGGGGCTGACACTGAGCTTCAAGTACATGGACCAGGACCATCCCAACTTCAGCCGCAAGGGCGAATTCCTGGAGTTCTCCGTGGTCGGCGCGGCCGGCAATCCTGCGGCCGGTCCACTGATGGAAAAGTTCATGCGGGAGGTGTCCAAGGTGCTCGGCGGACCCGGCCAGTTCGCCGATACGGAGGGCGGCGGCTTCAAGAAGGAGGCGCTCAAGCAGGCCGCCGCCGCCACCAGCCTGATCGACTCCAGCGGGGAGACCCAGTTCATCTGGCGGATGCACAAATACTCCGAGGTTCCGGACAGCAAGTACGATTTCCAGTCCTTGAAGGTGTATCAGCGACGCAAGGAGGGCATCGGCGCCTCGCTCAGCGTCCCAACCGGCGCGGTGGACCTCGAATTTGGCATGAAGGTAGGCCAGGAAAACATGGTGCCCGTGTTCGAGTACATGGGGCGCGATATCGGCCACCACATCATCAACTACGCCCCCATGGGCGCGGCGTTGACGAAGGCGGAGGCGGCGCAAAAGAAGGAAGCGGCGGATCAGAAAGCGGCCGCGGAGGCGGGCGGCGGGGACACCGCCGTCTCCGCGCCCAAGGACAAGCACGCGCATCTGCGGAACTTGCTGGACAAGGACGAGAACCTCTACCTCAAAAACCAGTTCTTCGCGTCGAACGCGATCTTCGACGTTGTCGAGGACTACGAGGCCTTCAAGAACAACCGGGGCGACGCCACGAAACAGAGCAACTTCTCGTTCTTCCACACCAACAAGCTCGAAGAGTCGGCGCAGGTCGCCAAGCTTGCGGACGCCACCGCGGCGGGCAAGGAGCTGAAAACCGCGCTGCCCACCCCGTTGACCGAGGTGCGGATCGCCGTGCCCGAGCGCGCCGCGCTGGCGGCGGCGAAGGAGGCGCTCAAGGGCATGAATGCGGACCAGCGCGCGGATTACCTCCTGACGACCCCGGAAGGCCAGGCCGTCTTCGACGCCTACACCAAGGTGCTGGGCAATTACAAGGAAATCAACACCTTCGCCACCACGCTGCACAGCTACGCGCCCTACCTCAGGCAGGAGGAACAGTCCGAGTTGAAGCAGACCATCGCGCGTCCCTGGAGAACGATCAAGAACGCCGCGTTCGCGGCCACGCCGTTCATCGGCGGCGTCTCGGGCGGCGACCGCAAGGCGGCGGAATACATGAGCGCCAGGGGCCTGTTCGAGGAGGGGCGGAAAATGGACCTGGAGGACCTCGCGGGACTGCGCCAGCAACGGGGCGTGCCGGACGCGGACGCCACCAAACAGACGCAGAGCTGGCTCGCGCAGCACCGCATGGCGGTCGCCGACAACCAGACCACGGGCGCCAAGAGCATGATCATCGCCTACCTGCAGCACGCGACCGGCGACTACGGCAAGCTGCACCTGGCGGCGGCGGACAAATACCTGGCCCGTCTTGGCGAGCAGGGCATGACCGACCCGGCCAATCCGTCGCAGGCCGATCTGGAACGGGTGATCGCGGCCATCAACAAGGATTTCGGCAAGTCCGGCGGGGTGCGCATGATGGCGCCCGGCGCCGAGGGATACCCGGTGTGGACCGGCGACGTGGACCATGGACAGGAAAGCCAGAACCACACGGTCATCCTGCGCGACCGGAACGAGAAAGGCGAGGAAACCTTCAGCGCGGTGCTGCACAAAGGAGAGCTCCAGTTCGACGTCATACAGTCGCGCAAGAGCGCCGACCAGATGATCAACCAGCTGGAGAATAGAACCAAGGTCCGGGAGCACATCACCAACCCCGAAAACAGATTGACCGGCACGGCGATACGCGAGGGGGTGGACTTTGTCGAGGGCAAGGGACGCATGGAGAAGTTCGGCAAGCTGGCCTCCGCCACGCTGGCCGACTACCGGAACCCCATCCGCAAGGTGGTGCGTGAGATGTCGGACTACGAACTGAGCCAGTGGATCGGCCGCATTGAATCGATAGGAGGCAGGGATGGCGACGTCAAGGAAGGGCGGAAGGAACAAGAGAAGCGCAAGCTGATGAAGGCGAAACTGGGCGGCTCGCCGCCGCCAAGCACCGGCGGCGAGCACTCAACCGCGATCCCAAGCACGTCCACGCCGGCATGACGGCGGGCTCGGCCATGGAACCGGCGCCGGGCGTCCATGCACTCATGTATGCGGACGCCCTGGCGTTGACCGCGCCCCTCCAATCATTTTATTGGCGTGATCACCATGCATAAATCGCTTACCCCCGGTTTCCTGTCCGAACAACCCGGCCGGGCCGCCACACAGCCGGCTTCCGCCGGTGCCGGCCATGGCCTGGACGACGGCTTCCCCTGGTACCGTATCCGCCGCCTCGCGAAGAAAGACTGAGCCATGGACCGCGACCAAGGCTACGCGGCGCATGCGGCCGGCGCGCTCCAGGACCCGGCGCATCTGAGCCGCGCCTGCCTGCTCCAAGGCTACGAGCCGGTGCCCACCGACAGGCCGTTCCGGTATATCGCGCTCGGCCGCGGCCAGGATTCGGAGCTGAGCCGGGCCGCCGCCGGGCATCCCCACGCCAGCTTCTACGCGGCGGCCTGCGGCGCGCCCGGCGCAGGCGGCGACGCCGCGCCGCGCCAGGCCGCCCCGTCCAACCTCACGCTGCTGAAAACCGGCCTCGCCGACCTGGCGCCGGCGATGGAGGGCCAGCCGCCGTTCGACTTCATCGTCCTGCGCGGCGACTACGACCGCCTGCCGCCGGAGGGCCGGCGCCACGTGGTCGACTTCATCGTGCGCCACCTGAACCCGGGCGGCATCGTCCACGTCGGCTACAACGCCCTGCCGGGCGGTTCGACCGGCCATCCGCTGCAACGCCTGCTGCTGGAATACCAGGCCGCCCACGCCGAGGCGGCGGGCGGCGCCGCGGCCGCCGCGCGCCGCTCGGTGCAGGCGCTGGCCGGCCACGGCGCGGCCTACTTCGATTCCAACCCCGGCATGCGGGCGCTGTGGGAAGGTCTCAAGGACCGCTCCGGCGACGGCCTGAACCGCCTGGAACCGCTGTACTTCGCCGATGTGGCGCGCGCCTTCGCCGCCGCCAAGCTCGATTTCGTCGGCGCCGCAACGCCCCCGCCCGCCCCCGCCCTGACGGCGCAACAGAGGGAGTTCCTGGACCAGGCGCCCGATCCGGTATTGCGCGAAACGCTCAAGGACTACCTCCACAACACCGCCTACCGCTCCGACCTGTTCGTGCGGGGCGCGCGCCGCATGCACCCGCTGCGCCGCCGGCAATGGGAAGAGCGCCTTGGCCTGACACCGGCGGACACGCACAACAACATAAACAGGAAGGTTGCCCATGAGCTGGAATAACGGCTATGTATCCGACATCGAGTACCCGGCCGGCTTCTTCCCCGAGCAAGGCCCGGCCTGGCTGAACTTCACCTGCCTGCTGAACGGCTACCAGCCGGCCGAGACCGGCGAGCCGTTCACCTATTGCGAACTCGGCTGCGGCACCGGCATGACCGCCAACGTGCTCGCCGCCAGCAATCCGCACGGACGGTTTTACGCCTGCGACTTCATGCCGGCGCATATCGCCGAGGGACGCGAACTGGCCGGCGGGGCCGGCCTGGACAACCTGACGCTGCTGGAAAACAGCTTCGACGACCTGGCCCGCGGCGCCATCGACCTGCCCATGTTCGACTTCGTCACCATGTACGGCGTGTACGGCTGGGTGAACGAGGAAAACCGCCAGTTGATCGTCAACTTCCTGGCGCGCTACCTGAAGCCGGGCGGCGTGGTCTACCTCAACTACAACGCCATGCCCGGCTGGGCGGCGGTGCATCCGCTGCAAAACCTGATACGCAACGTGGCGGACGCCTCCGTGGGTACGCGCGCGCAGCGCTGCGAACAGGCGCGGCGCGTGGTGGACCAGCTCCATGGCCTGCGGGCGAAGTACTTCACCGACAACGACAGCGGGGAAATGCGGCTGCGCCTCGATTCCGTGCGCCTCGACGACGTCGGCTATGTGGCGCACGAATACATGAACGACGGCTGGCAGCCGCTGTACCACGCGGACGTGGCGCGCCAGCTTGCCGGCGCCGGCCTGGATTTCATCGGCAGCGCCAGCCATTACAGGTCCTTTCCCGGCCTGTACCTCGCGCCGGAACAGCAAGAGCTGCTGCGGCAAAGCCCGCCGGCCATGCGCGAGACCGTGGCCGACTACCTGAGCAACACCAGCTTCCGCGAGGACGTGTACGTGCGCGGCGCGGCGCGCCTCTCGCCGGAACAGCAAGCCGCGTGGCTGGGGCGCATGGGACTGGCGCTGACCGTGCCCCGCGGCCTGGTGAAACACAATATCAAGCTCGTCACCGGCGAGCTGTTCGAGAAGGCCGGGCTGATCCCGCCCGTGCTCGACGCCCTGGCGCAAGCGCCGCGCACGCTGGCCGAACTGATGGCCCTGCCCGCCTTCCGGCAAGAGACGGCGGCCATGCTGTACCAGGTGGCGGCCCTGCTGATCGGCTCCAGGCAGGCGTGCGCCTGCCATGTCCGCCAGGGCGACGGCGGCGGCGACGCGGCGGCCGGCCGGCTGAACCGCGCCATGGCGGCCGCGCCCCAGGGGCACAGCGCGAACCGCGTGCTGGCCTCGCCCGTGCTGGGCAACGGCGTCGTCACGAGCACGATCGCGCAATTCGTCCACCGGGTGCTGTGCGAAATGGATGGGGGGGCCGCCAACGCGGACGCGGTGGCGGAGCGCGTGTGGGACGTGATGGAGGCCGAGGGCCATGGCCCCAGGGACGCGGAGGGGACGGAGAAGATCCATCGCATCCTGGAAAAACTGGTCCCGCTCTGGCGCCAGCTGAGGATTTTGTAGATCGGGAAATGCGAATACAATGGGGGCTGGGCTGTTCCGCCCACCCCGCAAACCACCCGAGAGAGGCCGATCTTGCCGCAGGACCCAACAACCGAATCCGGCGCGCTGGATGGCTCCGTGGCGCAGCTCACCCGCCTGTTGCGCGAACTGGTCGAATTGACCGGCGAGGAAGCCGGGCCCGTGCCCATGCTGGAGCTGCAGTTCGGCGACATCCTCACCCGCACCACGGTGCAGGCGTCCGATGGAAATTATCTGGTGATCACCGCGATGCTGCCGCAATGCGGCGAAGAGGGCTATGTCGCGCAGGCGAGCGAGGTGGGGTCCACGCTGGCGGCGCAAGGCATGGAGTATCTGTGGCACGCCGACGAGGGCCGCCACATCGGCGTGCGCAGGGTGCCGCTGACGGAGCTGACCGACGAACGCGGCGTGATGGATGCGATATTGACAACCTCGGACCAGGCGGCCGCCTGGTTTTCCACCCGGTGCGGCGGCAAGCCGCCCGCCTGACCGGGCTCCCCGCTCCCCCGTTTCAAGCCTGGCCGCGCCACTCGGCGCGCACGGCGGCGCGCACCCGCGACACGCGCGAACGCACCGTGCCGATCGGGATGTCCAGCTGCTCGGCCGCCTCCTCGTAGGTCGAATCGCCCTCCAGCACCGCCTCGAAGGTGCTGCGGATCTTGGCCGGCAGCGCGTCCAGCAGCGCGTCCACCTTGCCGGCGATCTGGCGCAGCTCGACCAGCATCGCCGGGTCGGCGTGGCCGTCGGCGATCTGCTCCATGAAGCTTTCCTCGACCTCCTCGTACAGGTCGGCGCAGTTGCGGCGCACCTGGTTGCGCGCCAGGTTCAGGGCGATGCCGAACAGCCAGGTCGACGGCTTGGACAGGCCGGAAAAGCGGTCCGCGCAACGCATCGCCTCGATGAAGGTCTTTTGCACCACGTCCTCGGCGTCCTCGGTGCTGCGCACATAACGCTGCACGAAGCGCAGCAGGTGCTGGCGGTGCGCGCGGTACAGCTGGTCGATGTCGATGGCGACCGGCGCCGCTGGCGTTTCGACGGTGTTGACGTTTGCGTTTGCGTTCATGTTCCGGTCTCCTGGTAGTCGTGTTTGACTGCGATGGATGAACGATATCAGCCGGCCCCGGCGGCGCGGGGATTCGGTGAGGATTCGTGAGACATTGAGGATTGTTGAGGTTTCGGCGCGCCCGCCGCTTGATCCCCCCTCCTTGACAGACGGAACCCTTGGGAACCCTGCCGCCACTCAATGGCAACGAGTGCGCCATGGGGGTGCGGAAGAGTCGACCGATGCAATCATTTCACATTGAGCCATTGACGGCGGCGCGGAAAGCGGCGCGCTTGCGGCGTGGCGGCCTCGCCGTGCTCGCCGCGAGCCTGGCCTTGCTCATTCTGGCCACTCCCGCCAGACTGCCCAAGGCCACCGGCGACGCCGGGGCGGACTTGCGCACCGTCACCGTGGCCATCGGCGATATCGAATCGACCGTGCTGGCCAGCGCCACGCTGCAGGCCGTCAACCAGGTCAACATCGGCGCGCAGGTCTCGGGCCAGGTGCAGTCGCTCAAGGTGACGCTCGGCCAGGAGGTCGGCAAGGGCGACCTGATCGCCGAAATCGACGCCACCCCCCAAAAAAACGAGCTGCGCAATGCCGAGGCCGCGCTCAAAAGCCAGGAAGCCCAGCTGCGGGCCAAACAGATCGCGTTGCGGCTGGCCGAGTCGGCGCTGCAACGCCAGCGCGTCATGCTGGAGCGGGACGCCAGCTCGCGCGCCGATTATGAAAGCGCCGAGGCGACGCGCGACATGGCGCGCGCCGAAACCGCCGCGCTTGAGGCCCAGATCGAACAGGCGCGGATCCAGGCGGACAAGGTCAGGTTCGACCTCGGCCGCGCCGCCATCCGCGCGCCGATGGGCGGCACGGTGATCGCCATCGTCACGAAGGAAGGGCAAACCCTCAACTCGGCGCAGCAGGTGCCCACCATCGTCAGGCTGGCCCGTCTGGACACCCTGCAGGTCAAGGCGCAGATTTCGGAAGTGGATGTGGCCCGCGTCAAGGCGGGACAGGCGGTCTATTTCACGCTGATGGGCAATCCCGGCCGCCGTTACCACGCGCGGCTGGAGGTCGTCGAGCCGGTCCCCGACGGGGCGAACCAGGAGGCGCCGGCGGGCGGCGGCGGAGCCGCCTCGGCCGTGTATTACAACGCCCTGTTCAGCGTGCCCAACCCGGACGGCGGACTGCGCATCGGCATGACGGCGCAAGTGTCCGTCGTGCTGGCCCGCGCCAGCCAGGTGGTCACGGTCGCGCGCGCCGCGCTGGGGGAGCCGCGCCCGGACGGGCGTTATGTCGTGCGGGTGCTCAAGGAGGGACGGTTCGAGACGCGCGAGGTGCGGGCCGGCCTGGGCGACCATCTGAATATCCAGATCCTGGACGGGCTCAAGGCCGGCGAGCGGGTCCTGCCGCCGGACGGGCCCGCGCCGGACGCCGCGTCCGCGGACGCGGCATGAGCGTCGGCGACGGCCCGGCGCCGTCCCCGCCCCTGCTCGCATTGAAGGGCGTGTGCCGGGACTTTTCCTGCGGCGGCGAGGCCGTCCGCGTGCTGAGCGACATCGACCTGGGTATCGACGCGGGCGAGATGGTGGCCATCGTCGGCCCGTCCGGTTCGGGCAAATCGACCTTGATGAACATCCTCGGCTGCCTGGACCATCCCAGCGGTGGCGACTACCGGGTCGCCGGCCAGCCCACGCGCGCGCTGGGCGCGGACGAACTGGCCCGCCTGCGGCGCGAACACTTCGGATTCATTTTCCAGCGCTACCATTTGCTGGCCGACCTGAGCGCGCTGGCCAACACCGAAATGCCCGCCATCTACGCCGGCGTGCCGGCCCCGCAACGCCGGCGGCAAGCGATGGCGCTGCTGGCCAGGCTCGGACTCGGCGACCGCATGGGCCACCGGCCCTCGCAGCTGTCCGGCGGCCAGCAGCAGCGGGTCGGCATCGCGCGCGCCTTGATCAATGGCGGCGGCATCATTCTCGCCGACGAGCCGACCGGCGCGCTCGACAGCCATCACGGCGCGGAGGTGATGAAGCTGCTCTCCGAGCTCAACGCCGGCGGCCATACCGTGATCATCGTCACGCACGACATGCGCGTGGCCGAGCATGCGCGCCGCGTCGTCGAAATCAGCGACGGCAGGATAGTCGCCGACCGGCGGCGCGCGGGGCCGGCCGGTCCCGCGGCCGTTCATGGGCCCACGGCCGGCGCAGCGCCCCCAGACTCCTGGCGCGGCCGTTGGGAACGCCTGCGCGAAGCGTCCACCATGGCCTTGCTCGCCATGCGGGCGCACCGGCTGCGCACGCTGCTGACGATGATGGGCATCGTCATCGGCATCGCGTCCGTGGTGTCGGTGGCCGCCCTGGGCGAGGGCTCGCGCCAAAAGGTCGCGCGCGAGATGGGCGAGCTCGGCACGAATACGCTGGAAATTTATCCCGGCCAGGAAATCGGCGCCGGCCCGTCGGCAGGCAGCGCCCGCCTGACGCCCGAGGACGCCGACGCGCTCGCCCTAGAGCCTTATGTCGACAGCGTCGCGCCCACCGTCGGCGCCGCCGTCCCCCTGCGCTATGCCGGCATCAAGGCCCACACGCAAGTCAACGGCGTGGGAGAGCAGTATTTCCGGGTAAAAGGCATGCGGATCGCCGAGGGCCGGGCGTTTTCGAGGGAAAGCGTGCGGCGCTACGCGCAGGAGGCCGTGATCGATCAACGCACCGGCATCAAGCTGTTCGGGCAAGACGGCGCGCCCGTTGGCAAGGTGATCCTGCTTGGCGGCGTGCCGGTGCGCGTGGTCGGCGTGGTCAAGGACGGCTTGGACCTGTCGACCGGCCCCGACAGCCTGAACGTGTGGCTACCGTATACGGCGGTGCAGGGACGGCTCGCCGGATCGGCCGCGCTGCAGTCGATCGGCCTGCGCATGCGCGACACGGCCCCGCCCGAGGACGCGAAGGCGGCGGTGGCGCGATTGCTGAGACAACGGCAAGGCGGCCTCGATTTCCACACGTCGAACAACGACGCCCTGCGCGAGACGGTCACCAGCACCAACGGCGCGCTGAACCTGCTGATCACGTCGATCGCGCTGATCTCCCTGCTGGTCGGCGGCATCGGCGTCATGAACATCATGCTGGTGTCGGTCAGCGAGCGCACCCGCGAGATCGGCATACGCATGGCCGTGGGCGCCCGCCAGGGCGACATCCTGCGGCAGTTCCTGATCGAGTCCGTGCTGGTTTGCCTGATCGGCGGCGTGCTCGGGATCGCGCTGTCGTTCGGCGTCGGCCACTTCTTCAACAACGCCAACCGGCAATTCAGCATGGTCTTTTCGGCCGGCGCGATCGCCGCCGCCTTCGCCACCTGCACCGTGGTGGGGGTGCTGTTCGGTTTTGTACCGGCGCGCAACGCCGCGCGCCTCAATCCGGTCGAAGCCCTGGCCCGGGAATCCTAATCGGGAGAATAACCGTGCGCATTCATTACGCCCTCGTCGCCCTCGGCGCCCTCGTCCTGTCGGGTTGCGCGCCGCTGGGGAAAACACCGTACGCCGCGCCGCCGCTGCCTGCGCCGGACGCCTGGCGCCAAGGCGCGGGGCCAGCGGCCGCCGCGGCGGCGCGGGACCACTGGTGGCGCGACTTCCAGGATCCGGCGCTCGCGGCGCTGGTGGAGGACGCGCTGCTGCGCAACAACGATCTGGCCGCCGCCGCCATCGCCGTGCGGCGCGCCCGCCTGCTGGCGGGCCTGACGGACAGGAACGCGCTACCCCAGCCCAGCGTGACGGTCGGCGCGGGCGCCGCGCGCGATCTGCGCGGCGATGCGGGCGCCACGCGCTCGTATTCGGTCTCCGCTGGGATGGCTTACGAAGTCGATCTGTGGGGCAAACTGTCGCTCCAGCGCGACGCGGCGCAATGGGCGGCGCAGGCGAAGGAGCAAGACCGCCAGAGCGTGGCGCTGTCCCTGATCGGCACCACCATGGGGCTGTACTGGCGGGCGGGATATCTGAATGAGCGCATCGCCCTGGCCGCCCAAAGCATCGGGCATGCGCGACAGGCGCTGGACATCGCGCGCGTCAAACACGCGGCGGGCGCGATCGCCACCCTCGACGTGCTTCAGGCCGAACAAACCCTCGCCAGCCAGCATGCCGACCTCGCCCAATTGGAGTATCAACGCGAGGAGAACAGGACCGCGCTGGCATTGCTGTTCGACGCCCCTTCCGGCGTCCCCCTTCCGGAGCCTGAACAATTGCCCGACGGCCCCTATCCCGCCATCGACGCGGGGCTGCCGGTCCACCTCCTGTCCCGGCGGCCCGATGTGCGGGCGGCCGAACTGCGCCTGCGCGAAACGCTGGCGGCAGGGGACGCCAGCCGGATGGGGTTTTATCCGGCGCTGTCCCTGACCGGCAGTCTCGGCGCCGGCAGCCCGGCCTTGCTGTCGCTGTTGCGCAATCCCGCCGCGGCGCTGGGCGCCGGCCTGGCGCTGCCGTTCATCCAATGGCAAGAGATGAAGTTGAACGCCGGGATCGCGCGGGCGGACCACGAGCGCGCCGTGATCGCCTTCCGGCAGGCGTTTTATCGCGCGCTGGGCGAGGTGGAAAACGCGCTCTCGCGACGCCAACAGCTGGCCGGGCAGGCCGACTACCTCGACCAGGCGCTGGCCACGGCGCGCAAGGCGGAGCGCATCGCCGAAATCCAGTACCGCGCGGGCACCGTGCCGATCAAGTCATGGCTCGATGCGCAGGAGGCGCGCCGTTCCGCCTCGACGATGGCGGCGGCCAATCGCCTGGAGCGCCTGGCCGCCCATGCCGCCCTGTACCAGGCGCTGGGCGGCGGCGCGGCCGTATCGCCGCCGTAGAGGGAACCACTGGCTCGGACGCATCCACCCATCGATAACAAGGAGCAAGCAAAGGCCTTGATAAACGAGAGGGTAAACGGGAGCCCGGCTTCCGCCAACCCACATCCGCGCCAGAGCACGGCACCACCCCGCCGTGTCGATCGCCTGGCGCAACCACTATCAGGAGAAATGAATGAAAAATCCGAACAATAAAAACGCCCTGGGGCGCAAGGCAGCCACCGTAGTGGCGCTGACCGCCGCCATGGCTGCCACCGTGGCCAGTTCGCCGGCTTCCGCCTATCAGCGTTACTCCACCCAAGGTGCCCTTATCAACAAGCACGGCGAAAAATTCCTGGGCCACGGCAACACGAAAGCCAAAGCACTGGCTGATGCTTTAAACGGGGCAAGGTGCCTGTTTGGCCGGGAGCTCCAACGTTCGGCGCCGACCTATACGGTCATGTATAACAACACATGGTGGAACGCCACCGTGACCTTTACTTGCTCGGGCATACCAGTAGGCGAGTAGTGGTTCAATTGGGTTCGTCACCGACACTTGGATCCTGTTGTTGATGCCTCGCGCTGGCTGCTTGCATCGCCAGCGCACCTCGCGACGACTCCTCGCCACCCGCGACACGTTCTCCCCGCGGGTCGAATCTCCCTCCAGCAGCACCTCGAAACCGCTGCGTATCCTGGCCCGCGGCGCGTGCACCTTGCCGGCGATCCGCTCCATAAAACCCTCCTCCAGCGCCACGTACACGCCGGCGCAGTCGCGGTCCCCGGTGCCGCGCGCAGAGCGGCCGTTTAATCACGGGCACGCGAAACGCGCGCGGCGCGGAACCATCCCGCCCGCCGATGCCACAGAATCGGCATGAACATGCCCGTCAAAAACCTACCCTTACGGACGCCCTCGCCGCTTGAGTTGAAGGGGCCGATGAACGTCGAGATCCCGCCCAGCGCGCCGGAGATCAAGACCATGTCGCGCTCGATGTTCGACCACAACCGTGTCGGCGTCACGTTCAAGGGCATCGCGCACAGGAAACCGCAGGGCGGACAGGCCGCCGAGCGCCCTCCCCGGCAAGCCATCGGCAACCGCCGCTCCCTCTCGGAAAAATCGGCTGCGCCCACCGACGACACCGGACTGTTCGACGACGACCAGGAAACGCTGCCCTACCGTGTCGCGGCGAGAAGCGCGCTCGACTCGATGCTGCAGGACGACAGCGAGAAGAACCGGGAACAGATCACCGAGGCGCTGGCGCAGATACACGAGCCCTTGCAGCAGTTCACCGTGCTGTTCGGCGCGATGAAGGAGGTCGACAACCGCGGCGGCATCGGCGACAAGCAGAAACAGTCGCTGAAGAACGCGTTCAACGAGATGATGACCAACCTGGTCAACCGCGACCGCGGCGCCATACGCAAAGGCCTGCGCGAGGGCGCCGACAATTCCCCGGTGGCCGCCAGCCTCGACGCCGCGCGCGCCGCCAGGGGCTTGTCGACCGACCTGCGCGACCTGCGCTTCAAGGTCGGCGCGCGCGCCCGCGGCGGCGTCGACGAGGAACTGTCGCCGCTGGTGATGGCCACGACGCTGCTCAAGACCGTCGGCGCGGCCTACACCGAGGAGGCGATGGAGAGCGTGTGCTCGCGGCTGATGCCCGGCCTGCGCACGCGTTCGGCCTTCAAGGAGGCGGCCTACAGCCTGACCTTCTCGGACGCCATCACCTTCTCCATCGCCCGCACCGGCTTCAAGGTCGCCCGCGACCTGCGGCGCGACCTGCTGGAGATGGCGGGCGTGCTGTGCAAGCCGCACCATGTGGAGGCCGCCACCACCCTGTTCACGGCGGCCGAACAAGGCTGGGGCAAGGGCAAGGCGAACCAGCTGGTCAACCAGCTGGTCGACCTGGCCGGCAGCGCCCCGCTCACCAGGGCCAAGGTGTACACGGTGGTGCGCCACGCGATCGACACCTTGCCCGCCACCACCTGGCCGCAGGAGAAAAAAGCGGCCAAGGGCGACCTGCTCGAGGACCTGGACCGCCAGGTGCTCAACGCCTACGCCGAGATTCCACTGCTGACGACCAAGGCCGAGCGCAAGGAAGAGGAATGGCGCAACCAGTACGCCGCCGGCCGCGCGCCCACGCCGGTCGCCAATTGAAGATCAACACCACCACGAGGTAAATAGCGATGAGAGAACTGCTGATGGAACTGGTGAAACGGGCGCACGCCGAGAATTCCGTGGCCGTGGCGACGCTGGCGGACGGCATCGCCATGCTGGCCTATCCGATGGACGACGGCATGCTGGTCGGCCTCGGCATGGAGGGCGAGTACGCGCGGCGGGTCGACGCCACCCGGCTGCTGCACAAGCGCGCCGGCGACATGGCGCGCTTCGGCGGCTGGCTGCCGGCGCAGCTGAAGGACGGCGCCTGGTATGTGCTCAAGCGCCTGCCCTCCTACCACCAGGACGCGCGCCTCCTCGAAGAGGACGAGGTCGCGGCGGCCGTGGAGCTGCTGAAATGAACGCGCGCATCGCCAGGACCGGCCGCGCCGGCGCGCCCGCGCAGGTCGAGCAGATCGAGCGCGGCGAAATCCACGGCGTGCAAAACGCCGAGCTCGAGTCCAAGTCGCGCCTGCTGCTGAGCCCCGCCGAGGCCGCGCTGTCGCTGCCGCCCTCGACCGAGCTGCCGAACGCGGTCGCGCCGCTGACCGATATCCTCGGCGCCAGGCTGACGGTCGACAACCCGGCCTGGAGCGGCGATCCGGTGCCGGGCATGCGCATGCTGCAGAAGACGCTGGTGGAGGCCTCGCTGCGGATGTCCGAGGAGGTCCGGCCCGACCTGCTGAACGCCATCTCGCTGGTGGAGAAGGCGGTGCAGATGCGGCTGCGCTGGCAGCAGATGCGCAGGAGCGAGGCCGAGGCCGAGGCCGGGCTGGTGGCCGACGACGAGGAGCGCGCATGCGAACCAGGTTGAAGCGCGATGAGATGACCATGGACCAGATCATCGCGATCGGCCTGGTCTGGGGCCATCTGCGCGCGCGCCAGTTCGAGGAGGCCTTCCTGCTGGCCAAGGGCTGCCTGCTGGTCTGGCCGGAAGAGCGCAACCTGATCCTGATGCACGCCTACGCCGCCGCCGAGGTGCTGGAACCGGTGGACACGGAGCGGCTGCTGGCCGCCCGGACCGCCGCCTGCGACGCCTGGATCACGATGGTGCTGCGCCGCGCCGGGATGGCGCCGAAGGGGCAGCCATGAACCTGCTCGCCGTCGTCGTCAAACTGAACGGCTACGCCGCCAAGGTGGCCCAGCGCGCGGAGCTGATCGCCGCAGCGCTGGTGATCGGCATCGTGTTCATGCTGGTGCTGCCGATGCCGCACGCCCTGCTCGACCTGCTGATCGCGCTCAACCTGTGCGTGTCCGGCCTGATCGTGGTGGTGTCGATGTACATGTCCGGCGCCACCGCCTTCTCCACCTTCCCGGCGGTCCTGCTGCTGACCACGCTGTTCCGGCTGGCCATCTCGGTCTCCACCACCCGCCTGATCCTGCTGGAGGGCGACGCCGGCGCCATCGTCGAGACCTTCGGCCAGTTCGTGGTCGGCGGCAACCTGGTGGTCGGCCTGGTGATCTTCCTGATCCTCACCGTGGTGCAATTCATCGTCATCACCAAGGGCTCGGAGCGGGTCTCGGAGGTCTCGGCCCGCTTCACGCTGGACGCCATGCCCGGCAAGCAGATGTCGATCGACAGCGACCTGCGCGCCGGCCTGCTGACGGCCGAGGAGGCGCGCGCCAAGCGCGCCCACCTGGGCCAGGAGAGCCAGCTGCACGGCGCCATGGACGGCGCCATGAAGTTCGTCAAGGGCGACGCCATCGCCGGCCTGTGCATCATGGCCATCAACATGATAGGCGGCATCTCGATCGGCGTCATGCAGCGCGGCCTGCCGGCCGGCGAGGCGCTCAAGGTGTACTCCATCCTGTCGATCGGCGACGCGCTGATCTCGCAGATCCCGGCGCTGCTGATCTCGCTGGGCGCCGGCATGATCACCACCCGCGTCACGGCCGAACACATGGACGCGGACGGCGAGCCCATCGCCACCAACATCGGCCAGGACATCGTCAAGGAGCTGTTCGCCGAACCCAAGGCCCTGCTGACGGCGGCCGCCATCATGCTGCTGTTCGCCAGCATCCCCGGCATGCCGACCGTGACCTTCATGCTGCTCGCGCTGGGCCTGGCCGGCGGCGGCGTGCTGGGCCTGCTGCGGCCGCTGGCCGACGTCGAGAACGCGCGCCAGGAGGCCCAGGCCGACGTCGAGAACGCGGTGATCGTCGACCTGACCAACTTCGCCGCCACCCTGCCCTTCGTGCTGCGCTTCTCGGAGCAGATGGAGGGCACGCCGGAGGCCGAGACCATCCGCACCGCGGTGCGCGTGATGCGCAACATGATCATCGACCGCAGGGGCGTGCCGGACCTGAAGCCGATCGACTTCCAGTACAAGGACACGGTGCCGTTCGGCCGCGTGCAATTCCTGATGGGCGAGGTGCCGCTGGTGGACGAGGAGATCCGCCTGGGCTGGGGCGTGGTGCGCGAGACCGCCGAGCGCATGGCCGAGTTGGGCTTCACGGCGTTCGAGCTGCCGATCGCCGGCACCCGGCGCCGGCGCGTGTGGGCCCGCATCGAGGACGAGGACCAGCTGCGCGAGGCCGGCATCCAGTTCCAGCGCTTCGAGCATGTGCTGGGCTCGGACATCGAGGTGGAAATGCTGCGCAACTGCGCCATGTTCCTGGGCGTGAACGAGGTGATCCGCTTCACGCGCTGGGCCGAGCGGCGCTATCCGGAACTGGGCAAGGAGGTCAACAAGCACGTGCCGCTGACCCGCCTGACCGAGGTGGTGCAGCGCCTGACGCGCGAGGGCGTTTCGCTGCGCAACGCGCGCCTGCTGCTGGAGACCACGCTGGACTGGGCGCAGAAGGAACGCGACCCGGACGTGGTCGCCGACTACGTCCGGCTGGCGCTGAAGCGGCAGATGTGCCACGAGGTGGCGCGCGACGGCGTGATCGAGGTGATCCTGCTGGCGCCCGAACTGGAGGACAGGCTGCGCAACGCCATGCGCCAGACCAGCCAGGGCACCTACCTGGACCTGGACGCGGAAACCGAGCAGATGGTGCTGGACCGCCTGGCCGAGCTCATCACCAACAACTGCTCGCCCATCACGCCGCCGGTGATGGTGACGGCGGCCGACATCCGGCGCTCGGTGCGCAAGCTGATCGAGGAGGAATTCTTCCCGGTGCCGGTGTTCGCGTTCTCGGAACTGACCCAGCACGCCAAGGTGCAGCCGGTGGGCATGGTCGAACTTTAAAGCGGCAAGGAACCGCGGGCCGCCGCCCGACATTCATGGAAAAGAGGCCGCTTCCGCGGCGGCCGTTCAATTAAGGAGAGTACATCATGACAGGCGTTCCATTAAACCTCGTTTCAATGGGCCATATCTCGCACATGCAGGGAGCCGGGGCCCCTGCGCCCGCGCAGGGCACGCCGGAACAGCATTTCGCCAACCATCTGCAGGACCATTACGGCATGCAGATGCAGAACTACAACCAGAACCAGTTGGCCCACCACGCCAACCACTTCGCCACGCAGCATGGCTGCGGCGGCATGCAAGAAATGCAGCAGATGCAGCAGCTCATCCAGCACCTTATGGCTGAATTATCGTTCCTGAAGCACGGGGCGCCGCCGTCGGCGCCGCCGACGCCGCCCAATGGCCCCGGGCACGAGACGCTGCTGCAAGCCCAGGATCGCCTGACCCAGCAGGAGGTGGACACCAAAGCCCATATCCGCATGAACGAAGAGAAATTGGCGGTGGCCGAACTGGAAACCAAGATGGCGAAAAAAATGCGCGACAGCATCCTTCAAAGCATCTAACCGGGAGACACCATGAGCCAGAAACCAACAACACCCACCACGCCGGACGGCGCATTGCGCCTGGACGACATGAGCGACAGCCAGATCCTGGCGCTGATCGCGCGCGCGGAGAACGACCCGTTCGCCGCCAAATCGGTGCAATACCTGCAGAAGCAGGCATGCGAACGCATGACGGAGACGGTGCAGCAGATGCTCGCCAAACTCAACGGCATCGGCGCCGCGCGGGAAAAGAAGGCGCCCGCCGGGCCGATCTCGGTGGTCGCCCTGGCCAGCGCGGCGCGCCAGCGCGAGGCGGCCGGCAAGCAGAAAAAGGAATTCGCCGAGTACCTGGTGATCGGCGCGCTGATGAACCGCGACAATCCCGACTGGAATATCTTCGACGCCGAGGCCAAGCCGGTGCCGCCGCCGCAAAGCGGGGTGCTGGCGCTGCTCAAGCTGAAGACCCCCGCGCCGGCGAAGGCGCCCGCCTGATGTCTTCCGCCTGACGCCGTCGCAACGCAAACCATGGCGGGCCCCGCGGGCTCCGCCCACGGCGCGATGGAACCGCCGGGCCCTCCGGCCCCACCCATCGATATCGGAAGTAACGCAGCGGGAGCACTACCATGTTTGAACTGAGAATTCTGAACGGCCTGCATCGCGGCGCCACCTTGCCCCTGGACGAGCACACCCTGGTCATCGGCGCGGACGACGACGCCGACGTCGTGCTGGTGGACCCGGGCATCGAAACCCGGCACGCCACCCTGGCGCCCGGCCCACAGGGCTGGACCCTGTCCACGCTGGACGGCGCGGTGCTGGGCACGGAGCACAACCGGCCGTTCGCGGCGCTGGAGCTGCGGGACGGCGATTTCGCCCGCCTCGGCCATGTCTGGCTGTGCGTGGCCGGCCAGGACGCGCCCTGGGAAAATCCACCGCCGGAGCCGGCCCAGGGCGACGGCGCCATGGACAACGACGGTCAACCGGCCCCGCAATCCGCCCCCCTCGCGGCCGACGCCGATGGCCCGGACGGCTACGAACCCTATAGCGACTCGCCGCTCGACGATCCCCAGCACGCGCCCCACGCGGCCGCCACTGCCCCGGAACCCATGCCGGCGGCGCCGCCCGCGCAGGCGAGCGCCGCGGCGGAGCCGGCGGCGAAGGCGGCCAAGGCGAAGGCCGCGCCGGCGAAGGCCGTCAAGGCCAGGCCCGCGCGCGGCGCCGGCTGGCGCCGCTGGAAAATGCTGCTGGTGCCGACCGTGCTGGTGACCATCCTGTCCGCCTGCGCGGCCTATTCCATCAAATCCCGGCCCGAGCACGAGGCCGCGCCCGCGGCGTCCTCCATCCCCGCGCCGCGCGGCGCCGGCCCGGCGGCCGAACAGGCCGCCACGCTGCCGGGCGCCCTGCCGGACGGCCAGCCGGCCGCCCTGCCGCCAGGCCCGCCGCCCGCCCAGGCATCGGCGCCGGAGCGGAAAGCGTCCCCGCAGGAGTTGCGCGACGCCTTCCGCACCCGCCTGAAGGAGGTCGACCTGCTGAAGCGCTTCAACCTCGACCTGCGCGACGGCGAATGGACCATGCAGGCCTCCCTGGACGCCGAGGAGGCGGCCCGCTTCGACCGCATCCTGAAGGCCTTCGTGCAAACGCACAACATCAAGTTCCCGGTGCACGCCAGGGTCGGCGGCGCCGAGGTGATGCTGCCGTTCCGCGTGCGCGAGGTCATCTCCGGCGCCAACGCCAGCATCGTCACGCAGGACGGCAAGCGCCTGTACGTGGGCGACGAGCACAAGGGCTTGCGGCTGGTGGCGGTCGATGGCCACCACCTCCAGTTCGACGGCGAACGCAAGATCAAGGTGAAATGGTGAGCGCGGCGCCCATGACGGCCGCCGCGCCGGGCGACCCCACCGACGCCATCGGCGCCAGGGTGGCGGCCCTGCGGCTGCTGGCCCCGCAATGGACCACGGCGCTGCCGCCCCGCCCCGGCTTCACCAGCAACGGCAAGGTGTCGCAGGTGCTGGGCACGCTGATCGAGGCGCACATGCCGCCGGTGCAGATCGGCGAGCTGTGCCACATGGTCAGCGAGAACGACGCCGGCGGCGAACCCATGCTGGCCGAGGTGGTCGGCTTCACCGACAAGTCCGCCATCTTGTCCGCCCTCAGCCCGCTCGAAGGCGTGTCCAACCGCACCGTCATCGTCCCGCTGGGGCGCGCCCACACCATCGAGGTGGGCGACCACCTGTACGGCTGCGTGCTGGACGGCTTCGGCCGGCTGATGCACCGCTCCCAGCTGGTGCCGCCGGCGGTGGGCACCTGGCGCGAGACCGTGCCGGTGATACGCGACTCGCCCAAGCCCAGCGACCGGCCCCGCATCGACACCCCGCTCGCCTCCGGCGTGCGCGCCATCGACGGCATGATCACCATGGGCGTGGGCCAGCGCATCGGCGTGTTCGCCGGTCCCGGCTGCGGCAAGACCACGCTGATGGCCGCCATCGCGCGCGGCTGCAAGGCCGACGTGGTGGTGTTCGGCCTGATCGGCGAACGGGGCCGCGAGCTCAACGAGTTCCTTGAGCACGAACTGGACGCCGAACTGGTGGCCAAGACCATCATCGTGGTCGCCACCTCGGACCGCACCTCGATGGAGCGCTCGCGCGCCGCGTTCACCGCCACGGCGGTGGCCGAGGCCTTCCGCGCGCGCGGCCTGAAGGTGCTGCTGCTGGTCGATTCGCTGACCCGCTTCGCGCGCGCCCAGCGCGAGATCGGCCTGGCGGCGGGCGAGCCGCCCGCGCGCGGCGGCTTCACGCCCTCGGTCTACACCATGCTGCCGCGCCTGATCGAGCGCGCCGGCCGCACGCCGGACGGCGCCATCACCGCCATGTACACGGTGCTGGTGGACGGCGACAACTCGTCCGACCCCATCGGCGACGAGGCCAAGTCGCTGCTCGACGGCCACATCTACCTGCGCTCCAAGCTGGCCGAGCAGGGACACTACCCGGCCATCGACGTGCTCTCCAGCATCAGCCGCATCATGGGCAACGTGGTCTCCCGGGAGCACCGCGCGGCGGCCACCAAGTTCCGCGAGATGCTGGCGCGCTACCAGGAGATGGAACTGATGATACGGCTGGGCGAATACAAGCCCGGCGTCGACCCGGTGGCCGACCGCGCGGTCGGCATGCGCGACGCGCAAATGGGTTTCCTGCGCCAGAACACGTCGACCAGCTCCGACTTCCAGGGCGCCATCGACCAGCTGATCACCATGCAGGCCTGACGCATGGGCGCCGTCGCGGGATTTGGAAAGCCGAAGGCCAAACGCGAGCCGGTCGAGGTGGCCGAACCCAAGCCGCTGGACAAAAGCCTCGACCAGCTGCTCGGCGTGCGCAAGCAGCGCATGGACCGGTACGAGCGGGAGCGCAAGGACGCGCGCCAGGCCTGGCGGGCCGCGCGCGACCACTTCCGCGGGATGAAGCTGGCCTGGCGCGAGGCGGTCGACGGCAGCAAGCAATTCTGGGCGCAGGCGCGCCGCGACTTCATGTCCATGAACACCACCAGCGGCCAGTACCAGAAAAGCAAGGCGGTGTACGAACGCATGAAGCAGGCCGCCGCCGACGAGCGCCTGCGCTGCATGGAGGCGCTGGAGCGCTGCCGCGCCAGGCGCGCCATGTTTTTCACGGCGCGCGCGCGCGTGCTCGCGGCCAACCGGCAACAAGAGAAGCTCACCATCATACGCGACGAAATGCGCAGCCTCCACCAGCAGGAAGGAGCATGACCATGTCCAGGATACAGCCCGGCGCCGGCAACCCCACCGAACGGCCGCCGCAGAAAAAGCCGCCGGCGGCGGGCAACGCGCCACCCTTCACGCCCGCGACCGCGCGTCCCCGGCAGCAGGCCGCGCCGCAGTCCGCCGGCGGCGCGCAGCCGCGCCAGCCGACGGCCAAAACCGTCCGCCAGCCGCGCGCGCAAGCCGCCCCGGACCAGCGCGCGTCCGACGCGTCCACCGCGCCCAGTACGTCCAGCGGGTCCGCCGCGCAGGCGCGCGCGCCGCTCGCCGACACCGGTCCCAACGCCGACACCCGCTTCGACGGCGGCACGCGGTCCGGCCAGTTCTTCGGCGAGTTCCAGGAGACGCTGGACAGCTCGGAGCGCGGCGGCGCCGGCGGCTCGCCGCGGGAATCGCTGGCCGGGACGCTGGCCGAAACGCTGGCGGCGCTGGACCAGGGGCTGGACAGCGCCGAACTCGCGCGCCTGCTGCCGGCCGGCGGCAACGACGGCATTTTCGACGTCATTCTGCCCACCGGCGACCGCCTGGGCGTGGTGGTCAGCGGCCAGTCCTCCGCCCTGTCCTACCTGCTTTCGCCGTCCACGGAAAAGTTCGGCGCCCGCCTGCGCCGGCAACGGATGGAACTGGAGGACCGGATGGAACGACTTACACACAGAAATGTGAACATCACCGTGCTGTAACGCGTCGGCCACGCCGCGAGACCGCATCGGTTCACACCGATCAATGCAGTCTCAACGCCGCCGATCCATGCCCGATACCGTCGATCCCACCTCCCTTGCACCGCGCGCCGCGGTCATCCTGCCGGCGGACTCGCCGCTGGCCGCCGCCGCCCGCGCGCCGGCGCCGGCCAGCCTCGGCGAAGCCCGCGCGCAACTGGCCCGCATGGTGCGCCGCGGCTGCTTCGTCAACCTGCCGCACGCCCCGGCCCTGCTGTCGGTCGAACTGGCCGACGACGCCGCCGGCGCCCGCGCCGAATGGCGCGACTCCCTGTTCCTCGCCCCCGCCGACGGTCCCGGCGCGGACGGCCGCATCGAAATCGCCGATGGCGCGCGCCTGCTGCAGGGCCTGACCGGCATCCATCCCGGCCAGGCGCGGTCGTCCGGCACCGCGCCGTGGCTGGCCGCCGCCCTCGCGGGCAGGCTGGCCGCGACCCCGTTCGCCGGCCTCGGCGTCGCCGCGCCCGGCGCCCCCGCCCACATGGAGGAACACTGCTGCCTGCGGCTGACGCTGCGTTCGCGGCGTCACCTGATCAGCTCATTGGCGCGCGCGCCGGCCGCGGCCTGGCTGGCCTTCCTGTCACGCTGCGACTGGTCGTTCGAACGCGCGCCGGCGCGCCCATGGCTGGCCGCCGTAAGCGAGGAAACCATCTCGATCGCGCGGCACACCCTGCCTTCGGGCGCCCTGTCCAAGCTCGCCCCCGGCGACGTCATCGTGCCGGACAGCCCCCGCTTCGGCCCCGGCGGCGAAGGACGGATACGGCTTGGGCACCGCCATGTCCGCGTGCGCTACGCGGCGCCCAATTCCCTCGAAATACTTGATGTGGAGCGAAAAGTGACAACCGACGATATGGAATACGAGATGGAACACGGCATGGAACACGGGATCGAACAAGAAGCGGGCGCCTCGGGCGCCGATCCGCTGGAGGACGAACCGGAGGACGGCCGGGACGCGGGCGGCGGCGAAGCCGTCGACGGCGAAGCCCCCGGCGACGAAATCCCCGACGGCGAAGCCGAGGCGCTCTTCGCCGAACTGGACGCCGCGCCGGACGCGGACCTCGCGGACGCCTCGCCGGACACGGCCGGCGACGTCTATGCCGGGCTCGACGCCTTCCCCGTCACGCTGGCCTTCGAGCTGGGCAAGGTGTCCCTGCCGCTGGCCGACGCGCGCACGCTGGGCCCCGGCGCGGTGGTGCTGCTCGACGGCGGCTCGCCCGCCTCGGTCGCCATCGTCTCGGCCGGGCGCACGCTGGGCCGCGGCGAGATCGTCGACGTGGCGGGCCAGCTGGGCATCCGCGTCATCCAGTGGGGTGCGCCATGATGAACAGCCAGTTCGACGTCGTCTCGTTCTCGCTGCTGCTGGCGATGCTGTCGTTCATCCCCATGGTGGTGCTGACGACGACCTCCTTCCTGAAAATCTCGCTGGTGCTGATGGTGTTGCGCAACGCGGTGGGCGTGCAGCAGGTGCCGCCCACGCTGGCCATCTACGGCATCTCGCTGGCGCTGAGCGTGTTCGTGATGGCGCCGACCATGCAGCAGGTGGGCAAGAGCGTGATGAGCATCGACATGAGCGCCAGCACCTCGCGCACCACGCCGCTGCTGCAGCACCTGGGCGAGGCGTTCGGCCCCATGCGCGAGTTCATGGTCAAGACCAGCAAGCCGGAACACCGGGAACTGTTCCTGAACTCGGCGAAAAAGCTGTGGCCGAAGGAGATGGCGCAGGAGGCCACGCCCACCGACGCGCTGATCCTGGTGCCGGCCCACGTGGTGTCGGAGCTGCAGGCCGGCTACGAGATCGGCTTCCTGATCTACATACCGTTCGTGGTGATCGACCTGCTGATCTCCAACCTCTTGATGGCGCTGGGCATGCAGCAGGTCAGCCCGCAGACCATCACCATTCCGCTGAAGCTGCTGCTGTTCACCCTGGTGGACGGCTGGGCCAAGTTGCTCAACGCGCTCGCCCTCTCTTACGTTTAAAGGATAGACCATGGCCGAAACCCTCAACTTCTTCCAGCAGGGCCTGCTGCTGTCCATCATGCTGTCGGCGCCGCCGCTGCTGATCGCCGCCGCCTGCGGCATGGTGGTCTCGCTGATCCAGGCGGTGACCCAGATCCAGGACCAGACCCTGCCCTACGTCGTCAAGCTGGTGGCGGTGGGCGCCACCCTGGCCGCCACCGGGCGCTGGATCGGCGTCGAACTGATCGAGCTGACCAACCTGGCGTTCACGCTGGTGCCGGACATCGGCCGCTAGGGCGACATGAACTCCTCGCTCCTCATCGACATCAACAACGCGGCCATCAGCATGGCGCTGATCGCGCCGCGCTCCATCGTCTGCCTGATGATACTGCCGGGCTTCGGCCTGAGCGTGCTGCAGGGCGCGGCGCGCTACCTGGCCGCCATGGCCATCGTGCTGCCGGCCGCGCTGCCGACCTTCCACTACGTGCAGGCCGCGCCGCCGGACTTCATCGTCGCCGCCGTGCTCGCGTTCAAGGAGGCCATGGTCGGCCTGCTGCTGGGCGTCATGCTGTCGGTGCCGTTCTGGGTGGTGCAATCGGTGGCGTCCATCTTCGACAGCCAGCGCGCGGCGGTGCAGGTGCAGGCCAACAACGCCTCGGTCGACCGCGACGCCAGCGCGCTGGGCGGCATGCTGCTGCAGGCCACCATGATCGTGATGATGCAGGCCGGCCTGTTCGTGGCGCTGGCGCGCATCCTGATCGAAAGCTACGGCCTGTGGCCGGCGTTCAGCTTCACGCCGCCCTTCGAACCGGGCCACGTCACCGTCCTGATCAAGCGCTTCGGCGAGTTCTTCTGGCACGTGATCGTGTACGGCGCGCCGGTGATGATCCCGCTGATATTCATCGAGTTCGCGTTCGCGATGGTGGGCGTGTTCGCCTCCAACCTGCAGGTGTCCTCGATGTCGGCCCCGATCAAGAGCCTGGTGGGCATGTTCGTCCTGCTGGCGTTCTGGCCGACCTTTTCGCACTATATCGCGGGGGACTTCTCGCGCCTGCTCGACATCGTGGCGGAGCTGCTGCAGGTCAGCCCGCGCTAACCGACACTCCGGAGCCGCCGCATGAGCGACGACAAAACAGAAGAACCCACAGACAAGAAGATAGAGGACGCCCGCAAGAAGGGCCAGATCGCGATGAGCCGCGACCTGGCCAAGGTGGGGCCGCTGCTGGCCATCGCGGAAATCGCCTTCATCACCGAGCCGCAATGGCGCGGCGCCGTGCACTCGCAGATGGAGCTGGGCCTGATGCGCATCGGCCAGCCCTTCCTGCCGGCGCTGATGGAGGTGATGACCGGCTCCGGCATCCTGCTGCTGATCACCTTCCTGATGTGCTTCGTGGTGTGCATCCCGGTCGCCGTCGTCTTCCACTGGGGCCAGTTCGGCATCCTGATCGCGCCGGAAGCGGCCACCATGAAGTTCGACAAGCTCAACCCCGTCAACGGCATCAAGGGCATCTTCTCCAAGAAGAAGCTGTTCGAGGTCATGATCTCGGTCGCCAAGGCGAGCCTGATCGGCTGGTTCGTCTACATCCAGGTGCGCTCGGAACTGCCGTCCATCATCCAGCTGGCCGGCGGCTCGCCCAGCGACGCCTACTTCGGCTTCATCGGCATGCTGCGCGACATCTTCCACGCGCTGGTCGGCGTGTGCATCCTGGTCGGCATCGTCGACCTGGGGATACAGAAGGCCTTCCACAAGAAGGACCTGATGATGGACAAGGAGGAGATCAAGCGCGAGTACAAGGAGTCCGAAGGGGACCCCATGGTCAAGGGCCAACGCAAGCAGCTGGCGCGGGAATGGGCCAACGAGGAGCCGGCCGCGCGCACCGAGAACGCCAACGCGGTGGTGGTCAATCCCACCCACTTCGCGGTCGCCATGTTCTACGACCCGTCGGAGGCCATGGTGCCGGTGGTGCTGGCCAAGGGCAAGGACGACATCGCCCAGGCCATGATACGGCGCGCGCGCGAGCACAACATCCCGGTGATCCGCCACGTCTGGCTGGCGCGCACGCTGTACGCGACCGGCAAGGCCGACAACGTGATTCCGAAATCGAGCTACGAGGCCGTGGCCCAGGTGTACGCCGTGGTGAACGAGCTGGTGGCGATGCAGGACACGGGCCGGGAAGTCGAACTGGAAAGCCTGGGCGAACCGCCCGAATCGTATCGCAAGAAAGAGAACCAATGAAACAACACGACATGACTCCCTTGCCGCCTCGCGCGGCGCCCATCGCAGCGGAGGCCACGGCGCCGTCCACGGCCCCGGCCGCCGCCACTTCCAGCCTGGCCGCGGGCGTGGCCGCCATAGACGCGGCCGCGCCGTCCGGCGCCGGCGCCGGTGGCGCGGACATGCTGATTTCCGAGCCGAAGGGGGGCTTGCCCATGCCGCAGGGCGCGGCGATGCGGAAAGCGGCGCTGGACCTGCTGTACGAGAACGCCAGGGAGCGCCCCGGAGCGGCCGGCAGGGACAAGGTGGAGGCGGGACATGAACCCGCCCCACCGGCCGGGCGCCTGTGGCGCGAGCGCAGGCTGGGCCGGCTGTTCCCTCCGGTGCCAGAGAGCGAGCCGGAAGAGCTGATCCTGGAGTCCGGCGCCGCCGATTGGCTGCTGGTGGTCCCCGTCGGCGCGACGGAACCGGGCCATATCGCCCCTGTCGGGCCGGGCAAGGGCCGGAAGTCCGGCGGTGGCGGCGGCGGCGGACGCGCGGCGCCGCCGGGCGCCTGGTTCGGCGAGGATGCCCCGGGAGAGGGCGGCGACCGGCTGCATCGGGTCGCCGTCGTGGCCGACACCTTCATCGAGCCGTTGCGGCCGCCGAAAATGGACCGCCCGGGCAGCCTGCCCGCGCTGCGTCCCAAATCCAAGGCCGAGTGCGAACGCCGCTGCGGCAGCGACGGCTTTTGCGATCCGTCCGCCCCGCTCGGCTGCGGCGGCGTGCACTGCGGCCGGCGGCACGACATATTGGATTGATTGTCCGCCTTGTGGAACCCCGGGCTCGCGATTCGCCACACAAGTACAGCCGACAGCGATGTCGTGAAACCTAGAGGAGCGAATTGTGGAACTGAACACCATTGCGATGAACGCGCCGAAGATGCGCGCGGGCGGCGGCGCCGATCAAGGCGCGCAGCTGAAGATCGATATCCAGGCGCTGGATCACAGCGGCAGCGACCAGTTCCGCGCCGCGCTGGACCGCCAGGGCGGCATGGGCGCGGCGGGCGGCGGCGCCCCCGCCGGCAAGGCGGGCGGCGCCAATTCGCTGGGCCGCGTGCTGGCCGGACGCACCACCGAACTGGCCGCCGAGGTGAAGAAGGACCAGCAATACGTCTCCAAGCTGCTGGAGAGCGCGACCCGCAGCGGCGACAAGATCGACCTGATGCGCGCGATGATGGCGCTCAGCGACTTCCAGCTGCGGGTGCAGACGATCTCCAAGACGGTGTCCAAGGCCGCGACATCGATCGACTCCCTGACCAAGCTGCAATAACACCCATGAACACCACCCAGACCATGCGGCGCCTGCTGCTGTACGCGGGCATGCTGTGCGTGATCGGCCTGTTGAGCGCCTGCTCCAAGGTCGTCACCCTGCAATCGAACCTGTCGGACACCGACGCCAACGAGATCGTGATGGTGCTGAACCAGCAGGGCATCGTGGTCGAAAAGAAGCCCGGCAAGGAAGGCGTCGGCCTGATGCTGGCCGAGACCGACCTGGCGCGCGCCACGTCCATCATGAACGGCGCCGGCCTGCCGCGCCGCGGCAGGGAGAGCCTGGGCGAGGTGTTCAAGAAGCAGGGCATGATTTCCACGCCGCTGGAGGAGCGCGTGCGCTATCTGCACGGCCTGTCCGAGGAACTGGGCTACACGCTGCAGCAGTTCGACAATGTGATCTCGGCGCGCGTACACGTGGTGCTGCCCGAGCGGGTCGCCCCCGGCGAACCGATCCAGCCCTCCTCGGCCGCCGTGTTCATCAAGTACCGGCCGCCGATCGACGAGGACGCCATCACGCCGCGGGTCCAGCGCCTGGTGGCCTCCAGCATTCCCGGCCTGGCCAGCGAGGACGGCCGCGCCAAGGTGTCGGTGGTGCTGACGCCCGGCGAGGCCGCGCTGCCCGGCGTGAAATGGACCACGATAGGGCCGTTCAAGGTCGACGTGGACTCCGCCCGCGGCCTGCTGGCCACCCTGATCGCGCTCGGCGTCGTCGGCGCGCTGGGGCTGGCGGCGGGCGGCTACACGCTGGTGAAGGGGCGCGGCAAGCTGGGCAAACCCGGCAAGGGCAAGGCGGACGCCGGCGCCGCCGAGGCGGCGGGCGCGAAAGCGGCCAAGGCCGCCGCTTAGAAAGGGAGGCGCACATGCTGTCGGACGCCTTCATCGACTGGTGGTTCTCGCCCTGGCGCTACGCGGCCGGCGGCCCCGCCCTGCCGGCGCTGGCCGCCGACCCGCTCGCCGAGCGCGATCAATACGGCGACTGGTGCGCCGCCGCCGGCCTGCGCGCCGACATGCCCGGCGACTTCGATCCCGGCTGGCAGGTGGCCGCGGTGGACACCGCGCATCTGCTGCGCAGGGCGGCCGCGCTGTTCGGCGGCCTGGTCGCCGCGCGCGCCCAGGACCAGCCGGTGCTGGGCCACCTGTCCATAGCCGACCGCCGCTGGTGCATGAGCATCGCCCTCACCCAGCCCCTGAAGGGATGCGGCGATGTCCCGTTCCACCCGGGCGACCCGGTGGAGGTGCGCGGCCTGACGGAACTGGCCCGCCGCGTCGAGCACGGCTTCCCCGGCATCTGGGCGCGGCTCCGGCTGTCGCTGCCCGAGCCGCTCGCCGACCGGGTGGACACCCTGCTGCCGGCCGCGCCGGCCTTCCACGCGGCCACCGCCGCATCGGAGCTGCGCGTGCAGCGCTGCTGGCAGTTGTGCCACGCGCGCGCCGCCAGCCATGGCGCGGCTTGAGTTCCGCCATCCCCCCAGAGGAGACGCCTTGAACAGTTTTTGTGTCGACACCATTCCCGGCAACCCGCACCTGCGCGCGCCGCACGGCATACTGCGCGCCGCCGCGCTGCCCATCACGGCCGACGCGCGGCATGCCGCCCGATTGCTTGCGCGCGAGGCCCGGGCCGGCGCGGACCGGCTGCTGGGCGCGGCGCGCGCCGAGGCCGGCGCCCTGGCCGCGAACGCGCGCGCCAGCGCCGACGGCGTCCTGGCCGACGCGCGCGCCGAGGCCGAGCGGCTGCTCTCCGAGGCGCGCGAGCAGGCGAGCCGGCTGAGCGCCGCCGAGCGGCAGCGCGTGACCGAGCAGGCCGCCGAACTGCTGCAATCGCTCGAGCGGGCCAACGACGCCATCCTGGAGCGGGTGCAGGACATCGTCACCGGCCTCGCCCACACCCTGTACGACCGCCTGGTGATGGAGACCACGCCGCGCGAGCGCATCGACGCCTCGCTCAGGCGCGTGCTGCAGGAGGCCCCCCCTAAACTGGTCGACGCGCAGCTGCGCGCGCATCCGGACGACGTGGCGCTGCTGCCGGCGCTGGACTGGCCGGTCAAGACCGATCAGGCGCTGGCGCGCGGCGCATGCCGGCTGGAGGCCTCGAACGGCCAGTGGTGCGCCAACTTCGACCTCGCGGTGCGGGACTTGAAGGCGGCGTTCGCGCAAAGAATCGAAGAGCGCAGTTCCGATCCATCGTAAACAAAGAGAAGATAGTGGCATGAAAATCAAGACGAATATGCAAGTGGCGGCCTGCGGCTGGCTGGCCGGCGGCCTGATCCTGGCCAGCCCGGTCCCGGCGGCGCACGCCGCGCCGGCCGCCTTCGCGCACCCGGGCGTCCTGCTCAGCCGGGCGGACCTGGACGCCGTCAAGGCCGACCTGGACAAGGAACCGTGGAAGTCGGCCTACGACAAGCTGAAAAACGACGCGCGCTCGCAAAAGACCTACGCCATGCAGGGACCGTGGGCCACCGTCAGCCGCAACCCCAACGTCCGCCTCGGCGAATGGCAAAGCGACATGCAGGCGGTCTACAACTTGGCACGCATGTGGTACTTCACCGGCGACAACGACTACGCCCAGCGGGCGCACGACGTGCTGCTGGCCTGGGCCACCACGCAAACCGCCTTCGGCGGCGCCGAGGCGGCGTTCGCGATCGGCGACAGCCGCTGCGCCACGGCGGCCGACATCCTGCGCGCCACCTGGCCCGGCTGGACCGCCGGCGACACTGGCGCCGTGCAGAACTACTTCAACACCGTGTTCTGGCCGGTGCTGGCCGTGCCCGGCCCGCTGTTCACCGGATCGCAGGGCATGGAGCAGTTGACCGGGGCGCTCGGCGTCGCCATCTTCAACGAGGACGCCACCAAGTTCGACCAGGTGCTGGCGGCCTTCCAGACCGACGCCAACACCGGCCTGCGCGGCACGCTGCCCAACGGCGAGGTGGTCGACACCGGCCGCGACCAGGGCCACACCAGCCTGTACGTCCGGCTGGCGGCCGAGATGGGCCAGGCCTTCTGGAACCAGGGCGTGGACGTGTTCTCGCTGCTCGACAACCGCATCCTCGCCGTCGGCGAATACTACGCCCGCTACCACCTGCCGGACAGCGCGCCATCCTACGTCCCCTTCGGCGGCATGTCGTGGGGCGTCTTCAACGCGATCGCCGGGGCGCCCCGCTCCACCACGCAGGCGCGCACCGCGCTCAACCTGCTGCACACCGCCTACGCCGTGCGCAAGGGCGTGGACACGCACTGGGTCGACCTGTACGCCACCGACCAGGTCGAGGACACCGACAGCTTCATGTTCCGCCGCCGCGGCGACACCTCGGCCGCCACGCCCCCCGCGCCTCCGTCGCCGCCTCCGGTGGCGACGCTCACCGGCGGGCTGACGTCGGCCGACCTGCACGGCGCCGCCCCGGCCGGCGCGACGGCCTACGCCGCCGGCGCCTGGACGCTGACGGGCGGCTACAACGGCCAGGCGCCCGCCGGCAGCAAGCCCACCATCCGCTTCGCCCACCGGCCCGTGACCGGCGACTTCACCATGATCGCCAAGGTCAACGCCGTCTCCAGCGCCGGATCGAACGACGCCCAGGCCGGCATCATGATCCGCGACGTGGCGACCGGCCAGTCCGTCAGCCAGAGCTACATCGCGATGACCACCGACCACCGCTACGGCTGGAACGAGCGCGGCGCCACGGCCATGGCCTACTCGTGGATGGCCGGCGCGGTCAACCCGGCGCCGCAACTGCCCTACTGGATCAAGATGGAGCGCATCGGCAAACGGGTCCAGACCTCCACCTCGCCCGACGGCGCCAGCTGGAGCGGCGCCAACAGCAACGACTTCGCCAACATGCCGGCCACCGCCTACGTCGGCCTGTTCGCCTCATCGGCCGTCACCGGCCAGGCCAGCACGGCGACCTTCAGCGACGTGGCCATCACCGGCGGCGACGGCGGCGGCGTGACCAACGCGCCGCCCACGCCGCTGTCGGTGGTCGCCACGCCCGCCGACGGCCGCGTCATCGTGCGCTGGACCGAGGCCCACGGCGCCACCGGCTACCAGGTGCTGCGCTCCACCGCCGGCGGCGGCCCGTACACCGAGGTGGCCGCCGTCGGCAACACCACCTGGACCGACACCGCGGCCGCCAACGGCACCCGCTACCACTACGTGGTGACCGCCTCGAACACGGCCGGCACCAGCGGCCAGTCGCCGGAGGACAGCGCGCTGCCGGCGCCGTCGTGGGTCAACGTCGCCTTCGGCGGAACGGCGACGGCCAGCAGCACCGGCGACGGCGCGGCCAGCCTGGCCTTCGACGGCAATCCGGGTTCGCGCTGGCACGCCGCCACGACGGCGGTGCCGCAGTGGCTGCGCTACGACTTCGGAGCCGGCGTCGCGCAGACCATCCGGCGCTATGGCGTGACCAGCTCCGTCGATTCGCCGAGCCGCGATCCGTCCGCCTGGCAGCTGCAGGCGTCGCAGGACGGCAGCGACTGGGTGGTGCTCGACAGCCAGAGCGCCCAGGCGTTCGCGTTCAAGTACCAGACCCGCTACTACGACGTCGCCAACGACACGGCCTACCGCCATTACCGCCTGTACATCAGCGGCGGCGCGAACGTGCAGGTCGCCGAACTGGGACTGTACGCCAACACCGGCGGCGCGAACTAGCACGGCGAGGGCGCGATCGTCTGCTCCGCGAAGCCGACGCGGTCGCGGCCCTCGTGCTTCGCCCGGTAGAGCGCCTCGTCGGCCCGGCGCAGCAGCTCGGCGGGGCCGGCCGGCCCCCCCGGCGAGAACATGACCGCGCCGAAACTGGCGGTGACGGCGAGCGTGCGCTGCTCGCCGATATCGACCGGGCCGGTGCGCACGGCCAGGCGCAGCGCCTCGATCCGGTTGGCGCCGGCCGGCAGCGTCAGCCCCGGCAACAGGGCCATGAACTCCTCTCCGCCATAGCGGCCCACCGCATCGTAGGGCCGCACGAACGAGGTGAGGCGCCGCGCCACCTCGACCAGCACGGCGTCGCCGGCCAGGTGGCCGTGGGTGTCGTTGACGCGCTTGAAATGGTCCAGGTCCAGCAGCACCAGCACGAAGTGCTCGCCGGTGCGCAGGCATTTTTCGATCTCGCGCTCCATCAGTTCCATCATCGCGCCGCGGTTCCAGATGCGCGTGAGGCC
>NZ_FPBO01000067.1 GCF_900116645.1 Pseudoduganella namucuonensis
AGCTTTAAGCTCCTTGAAGGGTCGTTCGAGACCAGGACGTTGATAGGCTGGGTGTGGAAGCGCAGTAATGCGTTAAGCTAACCAGTACTAATTGCCCGTAAGGCTTGTCCCTATAACCTTGACGGTTATGAGCATTACCCTGTGTATTGATGATGTACCCAACAACTTTACTTCCTCCGGATTGCAGTCGCGCGCCATAGCGCGCGACGCGACAAGTCAAAGCCTGATGACCATAGCAAATCGGTCCCACCCCTTCCCATCCCGAACAGGACCGTGAAACGATTTTGCGCCGATGATAGTGCTGCAACCAGTGTGAAAGTAGGTTATCGTCAGGCTAGTTATATAGAAGAACCCCGTTGGCGAGAGCTGGCGGGGTTTTTCGCATTTCCGGCGTTGCTCCGCAATCGTGCGGGCTTATTCTTTTGTTATGATAAAAAGTTTTCTAATTATTAATAACAAAAGGGTAAAGATGAAAATTCAAGTGATGGGTTTGCTCGCGGCGTCCGCCTTGACGTCCGGTGTTGCCGCCGATCTCGGCAAGGACATGCGCACGGAAGTCACGCGCACCAGCTACGGCGTGGTGCACGTGAAGGCCAGCGACTACCGGGGCCTGGGCTACGGCGCCGCCCACGCCTACGCGGAGGACAACGTCTGCATGCTGGCCGACACGCTGCTGACCGTGCGCGGCGAGCGGTCCCGCTATTTCGGTCCGGACGCCCAGGCCACCCAGCCCAAAGACGGCGAATACGGCGCCGCGCTTGATTTCATCCACCTGCGCAACGAGGATAGCGACTTCTTCTTCAAGGGCTACCTCGACGTCGACCAGCTGCGCGCCGGCTACGCCGCCGGCAGCCAGGAAGTGCGCGATGTACTGAGCGGCTATGTCGCCGGCTACAACCGCTACCTGCGCGAGAACAGCAGCCGCCTGCCGGCCGCCTGCCGCAACGCGGCCTGGGTGAAGCCGATCGACATCGAGGACCTCTACCTGCTGATCGCTGAAAAGGCCCTGCACGCGTCGGGCGAAGTGTTCGCCGGCGCCATCGTCGCCGCCGCGCGCGAGCCGGGCGTCGTGACCGCCGCGCTGCCGAAGGCGATGCCATTGGCCAGCCGCGCGCTGCCCACCGGCATGCGCGCTGGCCTGGGCAGCAACGCCCTGGCCATCGGCCGCGAAGCCAGCGCCAACGGCCGCGGTCTCCTGCTCGGCAACCCGCACTACCCATGGAGCAGCCTGGATCGCTTCTACCAGATCCACATGACCATTCCCGGCAAATACGACGCGATGGGCGCGAGCCTGGGCGGCCTGCCGGTGGTGGCCATCGGCTTCAACCGCAACGTCGCGTGGAGCCACACTGTCACCAAGGCCATGCACTTCAACACCTTCATGCTGGCCCTGGATCCCTCCGACGCCAGCGGCACCACCTATTACTACGACGGCGCGCCGCACAAGATGAGCGAGCGCACCGTGTCGGTGGATGTGCTGCAGTCCGACGGCACGCTGCTGGCAAAGAAAAAGACCTTCTACTTCAGCAAGCAGGGCGCGGTGTTGGTGATGCCGGAAGCCGGCGTGGCGTGGACGCAGGGCAGCGCGGTGGTGCTGGCCGACCCTAACCGCAACAACACGCGCTTGCTCGAACAATGGCTGGCCATCGGCAAGGCAAACAACGTGGCGGAGCTGAAGGCCAGCCTGCACGCGGTGGGCGGCCTGCCATGGGTGAACACGGTGGCGGCGGACCGGGACGGCAACACCCTTTATTCGGACGCCAGCGTCGTGCCCCACATGGGCGCGGACAAATTCATCTCCGGCTGCCTGCTGGTGCCGCAGCTGCTCGGCTTCGACGGCACCCGCGCCGCGTGCGGCTGGGGCCAGGACGAGGGCGCGCCGGCGGGCATCTTCGGCGCAGCCAACGCGCCGGCCCAGGAGCGCCTGGACTACGTCGGCAATTCGAACGACGCCTACTGGCTCAGTAACGCGCGCGAGCCGCTGACCGGCCCCGCGCCGTTCGGCTATTCGCCGCTGTATGGCTCCCCCGGCGTCGAGCAAACGCTGCGCACGCGTATCGGCTTCAAGCAGATCGAGGCGGCGCTGGACGAGCAGCGCCATCTCGATAGCGGCGACCTGCAGGACCTGCTGTTCGCGAACCGCGTGCACGCGGCCGAACTGGTGCTGCCCGAGCTGATTCCCGCCTGCCAGGCGGCCAATGACCGCAGCCTGGTGCAGGCCTGCGCCGTGCTGCAAGCGTGGGACAAGAAGGCGGACGTCAACAGCCGCGGCGCCCTGCTGTTCCGCGAGTTCTGGAACGCCGCCGCCGCCATCCCCGCCAAATGGGCGGTGCCGTTCAATCCGGCCGACCCGGTCAACACCCCGCGCGGCGTGGCGCCGGCCGCCAAGCCCGCGATGCTGGACGCGCTGCGCGCGGCGGTGGCCAAGCTGGAGGCCAACGATATTCCGCTGCACGGCCGCCTGGGCGATTACCAGACCGAGACCCGCAACGGCAAGCGCCACGCCCTGCATGGCTCGCTGGGTGACATCGACGGCGTCTACAACGCCATCAACATGCGCGGCGAGCTGACCCCGTCCGGCTACCGCGACGTGAACTGGGGCAGCAGCTACATCCAGATCGTGGGCTTCGACAAAACCGGCCCGTCGGCCAAGGGCCTGCTGGTCTACGGCCAGTCGGTCGATCCGAAGTCGCGCTATTACGACGACCAACTGCCGCTCTACACCCGCAAGACGCTGGTGAAGCTGCCGTTCACCGACGAGCAGATCCGCAACGACCCGGAGTACAAGCGCAAGGTGCTGACGGAGAAATAAGCCCCGGCGCTACGTTCCCCTGGACAGGGCCTCGCCGTCGTTCTTGCGCAAGGTCCAGAAGGTGATGGAGGACAGGACCGTGATGGCGGCCAGCGTCAGGAAGGCGTGATGCAGGGCGCTGGTCAAGGCGATCCTGTCCGACTGCGGCAGGTCGCCCAGGTACCAGCCCGTGACCAGCGAGCCGCAGGCCAGCCCGAAACTCATCGACAGCTGCTGCAGCGAGCTGGCGATGGTGCTGGCCATGCTGCTGTCGGCGCCGTCGACGTCGGCGTAGGCCAGGCTGTTCATGCTGGAGAACTGCAGCGAATTGAAGAAACCCAGGGTCAGGCCGATCGCCACGATCGCCCACAGCGGCGTGCCCTGGTCCACCAGCGCGTACATGGCGATGGTGCAGCCTATCAGCACCGTGTTCACGACCAGCACGCTGCGGTAGCCGAAGCGTCCCAGCACCCGCGCGGAGATGAACTTCATGCCCATCGCCGCGGCGGCGGCCGGCATCATCAGCAAGCCCGATTGCCAGGCCGGCAGTCCCAGTCCCAGCTGGTACAGCAGCGGCAGCAGGAAGGGCAGGCCGCCCACGCCCATGCGCGTGACGAAGCCGCCCAGGACGGAGACGCGGAAGGTGCGCACCCGCAGCAGCGAAAGGCGCAGCAGCGGATGCGCCTCGCGCTGCGCGTGCCAGGCGTAGGCCGCCAGCAGGCTGAGTGAAATCAGCAGCAGCACGCCGGCCGAGGTGGCGTCCATCTTGTGTTCGCCGAACACCTCCAGCAGCCATGACAGCAGCGCGACGCCGGTGCCGAACAGCACAAGGCCGATCAGGTCCAGCGGCCGTGGCGTTTCGCTCCGGTAGTCCGGCAGGTAGCGCCACGCCAGGTAAATGGCGCCCAGGCCCACCGGCACGTTGATGAAGAAGATCTCCCGCCACGACATCCAGTGCACGATCAAGCCGCCCACCGTGGGCCCCAGCAGGGGGCCGATCAGCGCGGGGATGATGACGAAGTTCATGGCCGTCAGCAGTTCGCCCTTGGGGAAGGTGCGGATGATGGCGATGCGCCCGACCGGCATCATCATCGCCGCGCCCAGTCCCTGCAGCAGCCGCGCCGCCACCAGCATGGGCGAATTCACCGAGATGCCGCACAAGACGGAGGCCAGCGTGAAGATGGCGACGGCGCTCATGAACACGCGGCGCGTGCCGTAGCGGTCCGCCATCCAGCCGCTGATGGGAATCGCCACCGCCAGGCTGAGGATGTAGCTGGTCACCACCGCTTTCAGGCTAAGCGGCGTGACCTGCAGGCTGAGCGCCATGCTGGGCACGGCGGTGTTGACGATGGTGGAGTCCAGCTGCTCCATGAACAGGGCGGTTGCCACCACCCAGGGGAGATAGCGTTTGCTGACGTGACTGCTCATGGGGCGCTCGCGTTGTAAGCCAGCGCAGATTGTCACACAATCGCCGGCCGCACGCTGCACGCTGCGCGCCGGCGCAAGCGCGGACGTCAGGGCGCCGGCTGGCCCCAGCTGTCCTGGTACAGCACTTGCCGCGGCGGCAGGCGCTGGTCCCAGCGCTCGATTTCCAGCATGGGGGCCTTGTAGAACTCCTCGACCTGGCCCACGCACAACACGGCGATGGGCTGGCTGCCCTCCGGCATGCGGCAGATCTCGCGCAGGCGCCGGGGATCGAACAGCGACACCCAGCCCGCGCCTATGCCCTCGGCGCGCGCGGCCAGCCAGAAGTTCTGGATCGCGCAGGAGGCCGAGGCCAGGTCCATTTCCGGCATGGTGCGGCGTCCGAAGACGTAGCGTTCGCGCTGATCGATCAGCCCCACCACGAGCACTTCGGCGCAGGCCAGGATGCCCTCCACCTTCAGGCGCATGAATTCATCGGCGCGCTGGCCCAGCGCCTCGGCGGTGAGTCGGCGCTCCTCGTCGACGTGGCTGTGGATTTGCGCGCGCAGGGCCGGGTCGGCGATGCGGATGAAGCGCCAGGGCTGCATCAGGCCCACGCTGGGGCCATTGTGGGCGGCGGCGATGAAGCGTTCCAGCTGGCCCGGCTCCAGCGGTTCCGGCGTGAAGTGGCGCACGTCGCGCCGCTCTCGTATCGCGCGGTACACGCCCTCCACCTGCTCCGGCGGGAACGCGTGGCGGCTCATGCCAGCTTTTCCAGCGCGTCGAGCAGGGGCTGGGTGGCGTCGGCGATGCGATCCAGGCTGGCTTCGCGCAGCGCGGACGTGTCCACCCGGTGCTCGGTGTGCAGGCCGGCCCACCGCAGCAGCGCTGCGCAGGCGGGCGCCGCGTCGAACAGGCCGTGCAGATAGGTGCCCAGCACCTGGCCATCGGGCGAGATGGCGCCCTCGGGGCGGCCGTCGATGCGGAAGGCCGGCTGCTCCAGCGCCGCGCCTTCGGACACGCCCATGTGGATTTCGTAGCCGCTGACGGCTGCGTCCTCGGCGAAGGCGCAGGTGCCGCTCACCTGCACCAGGCGCTTGTCCCTGGTCATGCTGGTGTCCATGTCCAGCAGGCCGAGGCCGGGCGAGACGCCGGGCGCGCCTTCGATGCCGTCGTTGTCGGCCACGCCGCGGCCCAGCATCTGGAAGCCGCCGCACACGCCGATCACCTTGCCGCCGTAGCGCAGGTGCTTCGCGATCTTTTCCGGCCAGCCCTGGGCGCGCAGCCATTCCAGGTCGCCGCGCGTGTTCTTGCTGCCGGGGAGGATGATCAGGTCCGCCGGCGGGATGGCCTCGCCCTGGCGCACGAATTGGAGGTCCACGTCCGGATGCACGCGCAGCGCGTCGAAGTCCGTGTGGTTGCTCATGCGCGGCAGGCTGGGCACCACCACGCGGAAGGCGCCGCGCGAGGCCTGCACCGGCTGCACCGCGTCTTCCGCGTCGAGGAACAGGCCGTGGAGGTAGGGCAGCACCGCCAGCACCGGCTTGCCGGTTTGCCGTTCCAGCCACTCCAGGCCCGGCTCCAGCAGCTTGATGTCGCCGCGGAAGCGGTTGATGACGAAACCGATGGTGCGATTGCGCTCGCTCTCCGACAGGCAGGACAGCGTGCCGACGATGTGGGCGAACACGCCGCCGCGGTCGATGTCCGCCACCAGCACCACGGGGCAGTCCACCGCCTCCGCGAAGCCCATGTTGGCGATATCGCGGTCGCGCAGGTTGATCTCGGCCGGGCTGCCTGCGCCTTCCACCACCACCGTCTCGTATTGGGCCAGCAGGCGCTGGTGCGATTCCAGCACCGCCGCCATCGCCACCGTCTTGTACTGGTGGTAGTCACGCGCGTTCATGTCGCCGCGCACTTTGCCGTGGATGATGACTTGCGCGCCGATGTCGCTGGAGGGTTTCAGCAGCACGGGGTTCATGTCCGTATGCGGCGCGACGCCGGCGGCGATGGCCTGCAGCGCCTGCGCGCGGCCGATCTCGCCGCCGTCGGCGGTGACGGCGCTGTTGAGGGCCATGTTCTGAGGCTTGAACGGCGCCACGCGCACACCACGGCGCTTGAGCAGGCGGCACAGCGCGGCCACCACCGTGCTTTTGCCGGCGTCGGAGGTGGTGCCCTGCACCATCAGCGTGGAATAGGGAAAGGCCATCAATTCTTCCTGTGCTGGCGCGCCAGCTCGAGTTTTTCGCACAGCAGCGCGGTGCCCTGGATCAGGCGCGGGCCGGAACGGTTCAGCAGGTCGCCCTCCAGCGTGAACAGGTTGTCGTGCTTGACCGCCTTCATGTTCTTGTACGGGCGCCACAGGTCCACGCCGCCGTAGTTCTTCTCGGCGGTGGCGAACACCGCCTCCGGGTCCTCGCGCAGCACACCCTCGACGTCGACCACCGGCGCGGTGATCTTCAGCGAGGCGAACACGTTCTCGCCGCCGCACACGCGCATCACGTCGGAAATGATGTGGTTGCCGCTCAGGGTGTAGAGCGGCTTGTCCCACACCTGGTAGAACACGCGCACCGGCGGACGTTTCGCATATTGTGCGGTCAGCGCGGTGAGCTTGTCGCGCCATTCGGCGGACGCCTTGTCGGCCACGGCCTCGGTGCCCAGCAGCTGGCCCAGGCGCTGCATATTGTCCGGGATGTCGGCCAGTTTTTTCGGCTCGCTGTGGAACAGGGGGATGCCCAGCTTGCGCAGGGTGTCGATCTGGCGCTCCGAGGAGCCGTGCATCCAGATCACGATCAGGTCCGGCTTCAGGGAAGCGATGCGCTCCATGTCCACCTGGCGGTTGTCGCCCACCCGCGGCAGCTTCTTGGCCGCCTCGGGGTAGTCGCTGTAGGTGACGGTGCCGACGATCTTGTCGCCGCCGCCGGCCGCGAACAGCATCTCGGTCACGTGCGGGGCCATGGCGATCACGCGCTGCGCGGGTTTTTGCAGCGTGACTTGGTTGCCGTCGTCGTCGCGCACGGTGATGGCGGCGCCGGCGGCCTGGCTGGCCAGGAGCGCGGCCAGCGCGCAGAGGATTTTGTTCATAAGTCTTCCTTGGTCCAAAGTGTGAGTGCCCGCTCCAGGCGCCGCCAGCCGTCTTCATCCGGTGGCAGGCCGAGGCGGATGCCGCGCGCCGCGTTGGTGAATAGCCGCGTCCAGATGCCTTGCCGCGCCATGTGTTCGTGGAACGCCTCGGCCCGAGGTTCGGGCCACCACTGGAACAGCGCGGCGCCGCTGGAGCGGATGCCGTGCCGCGCGAGCAGGTCTTGCAGGCGCTGGCCGCCGGCGGCGAGCCGCGAACGCGTGCCGTCCTGCCAGGCGCGGTCGCGCAGCGCGGCCAGGGCCACCTGCTGGGCGGGGCCGCTCACGGTCCATGGGCCGAGCAGGTCGGCCAGGTCGCTCAGCAACGCGGGCCGCGCGGCGACGAAGCCGAGGCGCAGCCCGGCCAGGCCGAAGAACTTGCCGACCGAGCGAAGCACGATCAGCGCGCCGTGCGTATGGCCCGCGTGCGCGCAGACGCCGCCTTCGGCTGTGTCGCCGAAGGCCTCGTCCACCACCAGCCAGCCGCCGCGCGCGCCGAGCCGGGCCGCCCATTCCAGCAGCGGTTCCGGCGGCACGGAGGCGCCGGTGGGGTTGTTGGGATTGCAGACCACCATCACGTCGCATTCGTCGACGGCGGCGTCCAGCGCGTCGTAGGGCACTTGCCGCAGGCTGTGGCCATGCTGCGCCCAGTGGTGCGCATGCTCGGCGTAGGAGGGCGCGGCCACCACCACGCGCGATGGCGGGCGGAGGCGCGGCAGCGCCTGGATCGCCGCCTGCGTGCCGGCCACCGGCAGCATTAGCGGCGCGCCATAGAAGGCTTGCGCGGCTTCGGCCAGCGCGGGATCGGCTTCCGGCAGGCGGTGCCAGGCGTTGTCCGCCACCTGGGGCGCGGGATACCAGTTCGGATTGATGCCGGTGGAGAGGTCCAGCCAGTCGTCGCGGCCATGGCGCAGGGCCGCGTCGCGCAGGTTGCCGCCGTGTTCAAGCATGGGTGCCTCCATGGATGGCGAGCGCCAAGACGGCGGCGGCGGCGAGCCACAGCGCCGTGGTGCGGGCCACCAGTTGCCAGGCGCGGATGATGTCCTCGGCGCGGGCGGCCTGGCCGGCGCCCAGCGGCGGGCGTTGTTCGATTTCGCCGTCGTAGGTGGCGGCGCCGCCCAGCGCCAGGCCCAGCGCGCCGGCGCCGCTGGACATCACCGGCCCCGCGTTGGGGCTGCTCCACGCGGGAGCTTGCGTGCGCCAGCAGTGCCACGCGCGGCGCTTGCCCGCGGCGGAGGGCGCCAGCAGGACGTAGGACAGGGCGGTGAGGCGGGCGGGGATATAGTTCAGCGCATCGTCGATGCGGGCGGCCACGCAGCCGAATCGCAGGAAGCGCGTGTTCTTATAGCCCCACATCGCGTCCAGCGTGTTCGCGAGGCGGAACAGCACCGCGCCGGGGCCGCCGGCGACGGCGAACCAGAACAGGGTGCCGAAGACGGCGTCGTTGCCGTTTTCGAGCAGGGATTCGGTGCTGGCCTTGGCCAAGTCGGCGGGCGTGGCGTGTTCGGTGTCGCGGCTGACGATGCGCGAAGTCAGGAGGCGCGCGGCAGGCAGGTCGCCGCGGGCCAGGGCCTCGGCGATCGGCACGTTGTGGTCGCGCAGGCTGCGCAGGCCGATGCAAAAGTACAGCATCACGGCATGCGCCGCCAAGGCGAGCAGGCCGCCGAAGCCGGCGAGCAGGCAGGCCAGCGCCGTCAGCGGCACGACCGCCAGCGTCCACCCCAGCGCTCCACGCAAGTGCCGCGATCCGCCGCGGTTCAGGCGCCGCTCGATCGCGCCGGCCAGTTTGCCGAAGCCGACCAGCGGATGCCAGCGGGTGGCCTCGCCGAGCAGCAGATCAAGCAGCACGCCTGCGGCCAGCAGCAGCGCGATGGCGGTGGCGCTCAAACCCGTCAGCATGGCGCGCCCTTCAAGACCAATGGCAGGCCGGCGGCGACAAAGACGGCGTTATCGCACACGGCGGCGACCGACTGGTTCAGGCGTCCCGCCTCGTCGGTGAAGGCACGCGAGATGGCGCCGTAAGGCACGATGCCCATGCCTACCTCGTTCGAGACCAGCACCACGTCCCCTACGGCGTGGCCCAAGGCGCCGAGCAATGCCGCGCGCTCCTCGTGGAAGCGCGCGGGCAGATCGATTTCGCCGACTTCCGGATATGCCGTCCCGCCCGAGAACATCAGGTTGCTCAGCCAAAGCGTGAGGCAGTCCACCAGCACCAGGCGTTCGGGCGCGGCCCAGCGCTGCACGGTGGAGCCCAGTGCCAGCGGCTCCTCGATCGTGGTCCATGCGGCCGGGCGCTGGCGCTGGTGGTGCGCGATGCGTACCGCCATTTCGCCGTCGCCCGCGTGCGCGGTGGCGATGTAGACCACTTCCTTGCCCGACGCGATGGCCAGCTTTTCCGCGTGAGCGCTCTTGCCGGAGCGCGCGCCGCCGAACACCAGGGTCTTGGTCATGCCGCGCTCCGTGTGAACAGCGCCGCCACGGCGGCGGGGTTGGACGGGAAATAGGCGTGGAAATAGGACGCCGTCAGCGAACCCACCTGGTACAGCGCCTCGCCGTCCGCGCCGGATGGATGCTTGGTGGTGCGCGCCACGGGTTCCAGCTCCGTCTGCATGGATGAGTAGTGGAAGGTATGGCCGCGCAGCACGCCCTGCGGCGTCGGCATGGCTTGCGATCCCAGGCCGGCCAGGCGGGCCTGCATGGCGACGCGGCCGGGCAGCAGGGCCGCCATCGGCCACACGGCGCCCGCCTTGTCGGCCAGCGTTTCGGCCAGCGCCATCATGCCGCCGCATTCCGCCACGATCGGCGTGCCGTCCCGGTGCGCCGCGCGGATGGAGTCCAGCCAGCACCGCGCCTGCGACAGTTTCTCGGCGTGCAGTTCGGGGTAGCCGCCGGGGAGGTAGAGCGCGTCCGCACCGGCGGGCACAGGCTGGTCGGCCAGCGGCGAGAAGTAGGCCAGGGACGCGCCGAGTTCGCGCAGCGCCTCCAGGTTGGCCGGGTAGATGAACATGAAGGCTTCGTCGCGGGCGATGGCGATGGTGCGTCCCGCCAGGGGCCGCGACGAGACCGCGTCCAGTGTGGCGCTCCCCGCATCCGCGGCCTGGTCCAGGGCCAGGCGGGTCGTGCGCAGCCGGCCCCAGGCCGCCTCGTCGAACGCCAACTGGTCGGCCAGTTCGTCCAGCATGGCGTCGATGCCGTCCACTTCATTGGGCAGCACCAGGCCGAGGTGGCGCTCTGGCAGCGAGCGCGCCTGCTTGGGCAGCGTGGCGAACAGCGGGATGTCGCGTAGCGCGGAGGCCACCATTTTCGCGTGTCCCGGACTGGCGACGCGGTTGGCGATCACGCCCGCCATGTCCACCGGACCGTAGTCGCGCAGGCCATGCACCAGCGCGCCGGCGGTCTGCGCCATGGCGCCGGCGTCGATCACGGCCATCACCGGCACGCCGAACTCGCGGGCCAGGTCGGCGGAGGAGGGCGAGCCGTCGTACAGGCCCATCACGCCTTCGATCAGGATCACGTCCACCTCGGCGGCGGCTTGCGCCAGCAGCGCGCGGCAGGCCTCGCGGCCCACGATCCACAGGTCCAGCGATTTCACCGGCGCGCCGCTGGCGCGCTCCAGCAGCATGGGGTCGATGAAGTCCGGGCCGCATTTGAACACGCGCACCTTGCGGCCCGTCTTCACCAGTTTGCGCGCCAGCGCGGCCGTCACCGTGGTCTTGCCCTGGCCGGAGGCCACGGCCGACACCATCAGCACGATCGCGTCCGCGTGCCCGGGCGCCGCCGCTACCATTCCGTGCCCGCCTGCGCGCCGATGCCGGCCTTGAACGCGTGCTTGACCACACCCATCTCGGTGACGGTGTCTGCCACGTCGATCAGTTCCTGCGGCGCGCCGCGCCCGGTGATCACCACGTGCTGCATGGAAGGCCGCTCCAGCAGGTCCGCGATCACGGTGTTCACGTCCAGGTAGCGGTACTTGAGCGCGATGTTCAGTTCATCGAGCAGCACCAGGCCGATGCCGGGATCGGCCAGGAAGCGCTTGGCCTGCTCCCACGCCAGCTGCGCCTTTTCGATGTCGCGCTCGCGGTTCTGGGTTTCCCAGGTATAGCCCTCGCCCATGGCGTGGAAGCTCACCTCCTCCGGGAAGCGGCGCAGGAACTTCTCCTCGCCGGTCGCCATCGCGCCCTTGATGAACTGCACCACGCCGACCTTCATGCCGTGGCCCATGGCGCGGATCGCCATGCCGAAGCCGGACGAGCTCTTGCCCTTGCCGTTGCCGGTGTTGACGATGATGATGCCGATCTGCTTGTCCGCCGCCGCGATCTTGGCGTCGATGATGGCCTTCTTGCGCTCCATGCGCACGCGGTGGCGTTCGTTCAGGGCGGCGGTTTCCGCGTCGGTCGCTTGTTGATTGGTCTGATTGGGTTGATTCGTGTCGCTCATGCGATTTCCTCTTTTGGAATGAAGATGTGGCGTTCCCCGTGGCGTATCACTTCGATCTGGTGCTCAAGGTAGTCGCTCAGGATCTCGGGCCGCATGACCTCCTCCTTGGGGCCGGCCAGCCAGCGCCCGTCGCCCATCAGCAGCAGCGCGTGGGTGGACACGCTGTGCGCCAGCGTGAGATCGTGGCCCACCATCACCACCGTCTTGTTCTGGTCGCGGCACAGGCGGGCCAGCAGGCGCATCACGCTCACCTGGTGCGCCAGGTCCAGCGCGTTGGCCGGCTCGTCGAGCAGCAGCAGGGGCGTGTCCTGCGCCAGCATGGCCGCGATGGCCACGCGCTGGCGCTCGCCGCCGGACAGCGTGCGCACGTTGCGCTTGGCCAGTTCGGACACTTCCATCGCCGCCAGCGCGGCCATCGCCAGGCGGTGGTCGTCGCTGTCTTCCCAATAACGGTTGTCGTGGTAGGGATGGCGCGCCGACAGCACGGTCTCGATCACGCTGTAGGCGAAGGCGTCGCTGCGGGCCTGCGCCAGGAAGGCGCGCTCGCGCGCCAGCTCGGCCAGTGGCCAGTCGGGCAGCGCGCGGCCGCGAATGGCGACCGTGCCCTGTTCCGTTGGAATCAGGCCGGCCAGGGTGCGCAGCAGCGTGCTTTTGCCGGCGCCGTTGCGGCCGATGACGCTCCAGCATTCGCCGTCGCGCACCTGCCAGTTCAAGTCGTCGACCAGCATGCGCGCGCCGATGCGCAGGGTGAGGTTGCGGGTGGCGATCATTTGCGCAGCCTGTGGAGTTGGTACAGGAAGACCGGCGTGCCGATCAGCGCCGTGATCACGCCCACCGGCAACTGGGTGGGGGCGATGACGGTGCGCGCCAGCGTGTCGGCCAGCACCAGGTAGCCGCCGCCCACCAGCGTGGCGGCGGGGATCAGCACCCGGTGGTCGGCACCGAAGGCGAAGCGGCAGGCGTGCGGCACGATCAGCCCCACGAAGCCGATGCTGCCGGCGTTGGTCACCGCGCTGGCGGTCAGCAGCGCGGAGACGAAGAACAGTCCCTTGCGCAGCAGGCCCACGCGGATGCCCAGGGTGGCCGCCGCCTCGGCGTGCAGCGCCATCACGTTGATGGCGCGCGCGCTGCGCAGGGCGAACACCAGGGCTCCGGCCAGGATCAGCCAGGGCATCAGGCGCAACGGCGCGCCGGACAGGTCGCCGATCAGCCAGAACACCATGGTGCGCAGGCGGCTTTCCGGCGCGATCGACAGCATCAGCGTGACCAGCGCGGAGCAGGCGGCGGACAGGATCACGCCCGTCAGCAGCAGCAGGGCGGTGCCGCCCTCGGCCGCCGCGCCGCTGCGCATGTCGCGCCGGGCCAGCGCGTACAGCATCATCGACACCAGGACGGCGCCGGCGAATGCGGCCGCGTCGACCACCCAGGCCGCGCACATCAGCATCAGCGCCAGCAGCGCGCCGACGGCGGAACCGGCCGAGATGCCGAGCACGTAGGGATCGGCCAGCGGATTGCGCAGCAAGGCCTGCATCATCACCCCCGCCAGCGACAGCGCAGCGCCGGTGACGAAAGCCGTCAGCGCGCGGCTGCCCCGCAGGTCGAGCAGCGCGGCGGCCAGGCTGTCCGCCTTGCCGTCCCGCAGTTCGCGCAGCGCGCCGGGGATGTCCGCCAGCGGAATGGAGACGGAACCCGTCATTCCGGCGAACAGCAGGGTGGCGATAACGAACAGCGCCAGCATGCCGGTGATGGCGGCGGCACGGTTGCTCAGATTGCGGGGTGGTGGATGCATGTACTGCCTTAGGTTGGCCTTACTTGATGCAGTAGCAACTGCCGGGGACAGACCCGCGGTCCGAGCCGCATGCCATGGCGGCGACGTGTGGCGCGGAGGGTCTGTCCCCTGGTTGGCACGGTTGGTCTAATCGGTCTTACTTGATGCCGTAGCGTACACCGGCGAAGAACGACGAACCCGGCGTCGCGTAGGTGCGCGCCACTTCGTAGTTCTTGTCGGTGGCGTTGTTCCAGCGCGCCAGCACCGACCAGTCGCGTGCGAACTGGTAGGTGGCGTACAGGTTCAGCAGCGTATAGCCGCCCAGGCGGCGCGTGTTGGCGCCGTCGTCGAAGCGCGAGCCGGACGCTTGCAGCTCCACGCCGGTCGCCAGCGCGCCGGCGGTGTATTCCACCGCGGCGCTGCCGTGGCGCTTGGCGCGGCGCACCAGCGACTTGCCGGTGGTCTCGTCCTTCGGATCCTGGAAGTCCGCGTTGGCGCTGACGTTGAAGGCGCCGAAGCGGCGGTTCGCCGTCATGGTCAGGCCTTCCAGCGTGACGTGGTTCACGTTGTAGGCGCAGCCGAAGGTGTAGCCGGGTTTCGGGCACGGGGTGGTGCTGACCAGCATGTCGGTCAGACGGTTGCGGTACAAGGTCGCGCCCAGCTGGGTCACGCCGTCGTCGTACTGCAGGCTGGCTTCGGCGTTGCGGCCTTTTTCGGGACGATTGCCGGCGAAGCCGAAGCCGGGGTAGTACAGCTCATTGAAGGTCGGCGCGCGGAAGCTGGTGCCGAAGCTGGCGCTGGCGCGCAGCGCGTTGGTGACGCGGTAGCCGTAGCCGGCCGCGCCGGTCACCTTGGAGCCGTATTGCGAGCTGTCGTCGTTGCGCGCGCTGAAGCTGGCCAGGTGCGCGCCGCGTTTCAGGTTGTAGGCGGCGGCCAGCGAGTCGGTCTTGCGCTCCTTGCCCAGTGCCGGCGTGGTGCCCGACACCACTTCCTCCTTGCGGTGGCCGTAAAGCAGCTGCAGCGTGTCTTCGCCCAGGCGGAAATCATTCTGCCAGGTGAAGTCCTGCTGCTTGCTGTCGATGCGGCTGTAGCCGCTGACGGTGCCGGGGTTGGAGGTGGAATCGTCGCGCGACTGCGACAGCTGCGCGGTGCTGTGCCAGAACGGCAGGATCTGGTTTTTCGACGACAGCGCGATGTTTTCCTGTTTCTGCACGCTGTGCGTGTCGAAGGTGGTGGCGGTGCCGCTGTCGAATTGCGCGTTGGTGCGACTCTTCAGGAAGATCAGGCCCAGTTCATGGCCCCTGGCCAGCTGGAGGCCGAGCTGCCCGGTCACGCCTTCGCGGTAGTAGCCGTCGTCGTCGCCGTTGTAGGAGAAGTTGCCTGGCTTGGTGGACGAGAAGCCGTCCGATTCTTCCCTGCCCGCGCTGAGCGCGTAGCTGAAGCTATGCTCGCCGCCGGTGGCGCCGTACACGCTGGCGTCGTACTCGCGCGTGTTGTAGCTGCCCGCGCCGGCGAAGGCCGTCACGGTCGGCACGCCGGTGCCCTTCTTCGTGAAGATCTGGATCACGCCGCCGATGGCGTCCGCGCCGTACAGGGTGCTCATCGGGCCGTAGACGATTTCAATGCGGTCGATCGATTGCAGCGGAATGGCCGACCAGTTGGCCGCGCCGGAGGTGGAGGAGCCGATGCGCACGCCGTCCACCAGCACCACGTTCTGGTTGCTGTTGGCGCCGCGAATGAAGACGCTGGAATTGGTGCCCGGGCCGCCGTTGCGGGAGATCTCGATGCCGCGCTGGCGCTGCAGCAGGTCGACCACGGAGCCGGCGCCGGAGCGGGCGATTTCCTCGGCGGTGATGGTGGCCACGTCGCTCAGCACGTCGCGCTGCAGCTGGGCGGAGCGGGTGGCGGTCACGATGACGGAATCGATGGCGGTGGTCTGCGCGTTGGCGGGGGCGTTGGCGGCGGCAATAGCTAACGCCAGCGACGTCAGGGCCGCGTGGCGTGGGACAGGAAAGGTCATGAGTATTCTTCAGTAAGTATGCAACCAGCCGACTTCCCCGTCGGCCAGATTGAACAGACGCGCGGCGCCGTCTGAACGGCGCGGCACGCATCCACCTGTCTTGGCCGGTATCCGGGCTGCAAGTTAAACCGCCTCACCTTCCCATGCAGTGCACAGTGGTTGACTGAGGCGGTTTGTCGCGCTGCGCGACACTTGTTTACCGTTGCGGGGGCAGCACACGTTGGCAGGTCCGTTGCGGGGACAGGCTCCGTGTTTCCCGTTTAACTGCGCCCATGGACATGGGCGCGGGCACCAAAACCCCGTCATTATACGGATTTCAGCGGTTCGCTTCCAGAATGACAGCTTCGCCGTAGGCCAGCCGGTGCGGTTTGGACGCGGCCAGCAAGGCGACTTCGCGCGGGGGCAGGCCGTTGGCGCAAGCGCCCAGCAGCCGTATCGTGCCCGCGTGGCAGACGATCACCGCGTGCGCGTGCCGCTGGCGCAGCAGTTCGGCGTGGAAGGCCATCACACGTTCCGCCACCTCTTGCACGCTCTCGCCGCCGCCGGGATGGTAGGCCGCCAAGTCCGCCGCCCAGGCATCGACTTCGGCGCGCGGGATGTCGTCCCAGGCCCGCATCTCCCAGGCGCCGAAATCCATCTCGGCCAGGCGCGCGTCGAAGATTGGCGTGCCAAGGCGATGCGCGAGCGCGGCGCAGCGTCGCAAGGGGCTGGAATAGATGGGCGCATCCGGAGGGATGCTGGCGCTGGCCAGCAGCGCGGTGTGCACGCGGTCGATATCGTCCGGCGCGGCGGGCAGGTCGGTGGCGCCGTAGCAAATGCCTGGGGCTACGACGGGCTGTGGATGGCGAACCAGTATCAATCGCATGACGGCGTACCTGCGCGCATGCTCAAACCAGCGGCCAATGCCGGGGTCAGACCCGTCGGGTCTGACCCCAGGTTTTGCAGCTGGTTTTGGCAAGCGCGAAAAAGAGCGGTGTTCACAATGCCCCGCGCCCCAGACTAGCCAGCACACACAGATAGATCAGCGCCTCCGCCACCTGCTGCACGGCGCCCAGGCAGTCGCCCGTGTAGCCACCGATGCGGCGCGCGCATTTGCGGCCCAGCCACACGGCCGCGCCCAGGGCCGCTGCGGCGGACACCGCCACCGCGGCCCAGGTCAGCCAGCCCGCCACGGCAAGCGCGATAGCCGGCAGCGCGGCGGTGGCCGACGCGATCGCGAATTCCGCCCCGCTCATCTCCTGCGCCATCGGCTTGGCCTTGCCCTCCGCCCGCGCGTATTCCATGCGCCAGATCAGCGACGTCGCCGCCAGCCGGGACAAGGGATGCGCCAGCGCCAGCGCCGCCACCGCCGTCGCCGGCGGCAGCATGGCCAGCGCCGCGCACTTGACCGCCAGCAGGCAGATGATGCCGATCGCCCCATACGCGCCGATGCGCGAGTCCTTCATGATCTCCAGCACGCGCTCGCGCGTCATGCCCCCGCCGAAGCCGTCGCACATGTCCGCGAAGCCGTCCTCGTGGAAGGCGCCCGTCGCGTAGATGCCCGCCGCCGTGGACAGCAGCGCGGCCACCGGCGCGGGCAGCACCAGGGCGGCCGCCGCATAGACGCCCGCGGCGATCGCGGCGACCACCAGTCCCACCAGCGGGAAGTAACGCGAGGCGTGGTGCAGCCACGCGGGATCGAATCCCACCCAGCGGGGAATCGGCAGGCGCGTGAAGAACTGCAGCGCGACGAAGAACAGGCGGAGCTGATGCATGGCGGTGGCTTACTCCGACTTCTCGCTCACCTGGGCGGAATCGAAGGTCGCCATTTGATTCAGGAAGTTCACCGCCGCGTGCAGCAGCGGCAGCGCCAGCGCGCTGCCCGTGCCCTCGCCCAGGCGCAGGCCCAGGTTCAGCAGCGGACGCGCGCCGAGATTGGCCAGCATCCGCTGATGGCCGTTCTCGTCGGAGCAGTGCGCGAACACGCAGTAATCCAGGATGGCGGGCTCCATGCGCGCGGCCACCAGCAGGGCGCTGGTGACGATGAAGCCGTCGATCAGCAGCACCATGCGGCGTTCGGCCGCCTTCAGCATCGCGCCCGCCATCATGGCGATCTCGAAACCGCCGAAGGTGGCCAGCACTTCCAGCGGCTCGGTGGCCGTGTGTTTCTCCACGGCCGCCTCGATCACGCGCTGCTTGAGCAGCACTCCTTCCGCGGACAGGCCGGTGCCCGCGCCCACGCACTGCGCCACCGGTATGCCGGTCAGCTTGTGCATCAGCGCGGCGGCGGCGGTCGTGTTCCCGATGCCCATCTCGCCGAAGCCCACCACATTGCCGGGCAAGTCCGCGGCGAGCGCCATGCCATGTTCCAGCGCGGTGGCGCACTGCTGCGCCGTCATCGCCGGCTCTTGCGCGAAGTTGCGGGTGCCGGCGGCGACCTTGCGGTTCAAGAGGCCGTCGCGCGCGCCGAATTCATGGTTCACGCCCGCGTCCACCACGTGCAGCTCGCAGCCGTTCTGCGCGGCGAACACGTTGATGGCCGCGCCCTTGGCCAGGAAGTTCTCAACCATCTGCCAGGTCACGTCCTGCGGATACGCCGACACGCCCTCGGCCACCACGCCATGGTCGCCGGCGAACACCAGGATCGCGGGCTTATATAGGGAAGGCGTTACGGTGCCCTGGATCAGGCCTATCCGCTTCGCCAGCGATTCCAGCACGCCCAGGCTGCCGAGCGGCTTGGTCTTGTTATTGATGGCGTGGTCCAGCGCCGCGGAGAGCGCCTCATTACTAGGGGAGAGAATAGGCATGATTGAATGACTGAATGGAAACGAGTTGCGATGTTACATCGGGGGCTTGTCAAAGGCGAGTGACCTTTGCTATAGTTCTGTCCCCGCGCTGCTGAACACACGCAACGCAGGGTGAAGTGGGGAAAAGTGATGAATTGCAGTGCAATTCAGAGCGGGCTTGACGAAGTAAATCAAACGCCTCATAATCTCGCTTCTCTGCTGACGGACAAAACGATTCGTCGACAACGCAGACAGGTTCTTTAAAAATTAACAGTCGATAAGTGTGGGCGTTTGATGATGATGCCGGAGGCGCA
>NZ_FPBO01000070.1 GCF_900116645.1 Pseudoduganella namucuonensis
ATCCGCGTCAAGCTGCTCAAAATCGGCGCGGCCATCGTGCGCAACACCCGCCGCGTGCGCGTGCTGCTTGCCTCGCAGCATCCCCTCAAGCACGTCTTCATCAGCGCCGCTCGCGCAATGGCCCCATAGCGCATGACAAGTGCTGTCCCCGGCACGCTATAAACAATGGGGGTAGGGGAAATTGCGTCTTGCGCTGCCATTTCCCCCTCAATCTCGTCGAAAACAGCCGACCTGGGCACCCTCGCCACCTCTGCACCGAATCTCGCCAGGGCAGAGACTCACTGATGAAATATCCGGGCTAGAACCGGTATTGCGCGCTGGCGCCCAATTGCCAGTTGCGCCCGGGGGCGGCCTCGTAATAGCGCTTGTTGGTGTCGCCCACGATCACCGAGCCCACGTAGGCGCGGTCCAGCAGGTTGTTCACCCGGGCGAACTGCTTGAAGCGCCAGCCGCCGAAGTCCTGTTTCGCCGTCACGCGCGCGTTGACGATGGCGTAGCCCGGCGCCGCCTTTTCCACATTGCTGTCCTCCGCGTACACCCTGGCGCTGGCGATGGTTTCCAGCGCCGCGCCCAGGCGTTCCGACGCGTCCTTCCATGCCAGCTCGCCGTACAGGTTGGCGTTGGGCACGCCGGGCAGGCGGCTGCCTTTGAGCACGCTGCCGAAGGCCTGGTCGTAGGTCGCGCGCAGCGCGGTCAGCGCCAGCTTGCCGCTGAGGCCATGGTCCCACGCCGATTCCACCGACACCTCCGCGCCCCGGCGCAGCGTCTTGCTGGCGTTGCGGTAGCTGGTGCGGCCGCCGCTGGCCGCGTCCACCACCAGTTCGTCCGAGGTCTTCACCTGGAACAGCGCGGCGTCGATGCGGGTGCGGCTTCCGAGCATCGATTTCACGCCGGCCTCCAGATGCGTGCTGCGCGCCGGTTGCAAACGGAAGTTGAAGCCGCCGCCGGCGCCCGAATAGAACAGCTCATTGAGCGTCGGCGTCTCGAAGCCGCGCGCCGCGCTGGCGTACACGTTGAGCACCGGCGTGAGCTTGTACAGCACGCCGGCCACCGGCGTCGTGCGCGAGTAGGCGATGGCCCCGCTGTCGTTGCCGTTGGCGAGGAAGCGGTCGCTCACGTCCACCTTGAAGCGGCTGTGGCGCAGCCCGGCGTTGAGCAGCCAGCTTCCGCCCTGCCATTCGGTCTGCAGATAAGGATCGGTGCTGGAGACCACGTTTTCCTCGTCGCGCCGCAGGCGGCCCTTCACGCCCAGCTCCGTGCCCACGAAGTTTTCGTAGCCCTGGCGGTCGTCGCTGGAGCGGCCGTATTCGATGCCCGCGGTGGAGGTCAGCTTGCCGCCGGCCAGCGCGCGCGCGTCCACCCAGCTGACGTCGGCGCCGTGGAATTCGCGGTCGAAGTCCACCACGCCGCCCGAATGGCTGGGCGGCGCCTGGAAGGCGCGCGAGAAGGCCTGGTACTGGATCACCTGGCGGTTGCCGCCGTAGGCGCTCACGCGCAGCGTGCCGTCGCCGAAGCGCTGTTCCCACGCGCCGCCGGCCTGCTGGTGGTCTATGCTCTTGCGGGTGTTGTAGCGGTCCGCGAAGGTACGCTTGGGCGTCGCGGGGTCCGTGGCGTCGGTTTCGCCGGCGCGCGGATCGCGCTGGAAGGTGGCCCAGGTGGCGCCCAGCGGGTCTTGCGTGTCCTTCTGGCGCAGGGCGCTGGCGGTGATGGTGAGCTTGGCGCCGGCCGCCGGCGCCACGGTGAGTTTGGCGTAGGCCTGGTCGCGCCGCGCGGCGCTGTGGTCGCGGTAACCGTCGGTGTCGAAGCGCGACGCGTCCAGCACGTAGCCCACGCCGCCGGATTTGCCCTGCGCGTTCACGTCCACCTTCAACGCGCCGTCGCTGCCGCCCGAGACACTTGTCTCGATGGTGGGCGCGCCCGCGCCATCGCGCGTGAACAGCTGCACCACGCCGCCGGAATGGTTGCCGTAGACCGCGGAGAAGGGGCCGCGCAGCACTTCGATGCGTTCGGCCATGTCCAGGTTGAAGGTGGCGGCCTGGCCCTGGCCGTCCGGCATGCTGGCCGGGATGCCGTCCGCGATCAGCTTCACGCCGCGCACGCCGAAGGCGGAGCGGGCGCCGAAGCCGCGCGAGGAGATTTGCAGGTCCTGCGCGTAGTTCTGGCGGTTTTGCGCCACCAGGCCGGGCACGGCGGACAGCGCCTCCGAGGCGTTCACACGCATCTGGCTGTCGCGGATGCGGGCCGCGTCGATGACGTCGATGGCGGCGGGGAAGTCGAAACCGCTGTGCTCAACGCGGGCGCCGCTGACGATGACCACCGCGTCGGCGGCGTGGGACGGCGGCGCCAGCGCGGCGGTTCCCGCGAAGAGGGCGGCGATGGTGTTGAGGCGGAAACGGTGCTGCATGAAGGATCTCCTGTGTTGGGCTGCTTGCGATTCTTGCTCGATTCGTCTGCGATTCGGTAAGCAATATACCTGCCATGGCCGGAGCGCGCTGCGCGCGTGGCACGGGCTTTGCATCCGTATTGGCACGCGCGCGCATTCCGAGCGCGCCACCTTCGATGAGGCCAGCCATGAAACCCGTGTATTGTCTGCGCGCCGCGCATGCCCTTGCAACCCTGCTCGCCTTCGCCGGCGCCGCCGCGACCGCCGGTCCCCTGGCCTATGTGCCCAACGAGAAATCCGGCTCGATCAGCGTGGTGGACACCGCCACCGACACGGTGCTGCGCAGCCTGGAGGCGGGCAAGCGGCCGCGCGGCATCGCCGCCGCCCCCGGCGGCGGCCGCCTGTTCGTCACGGACGCCGGCAGCAACACGCTGCTGATGCTGGACAGCGCGGGCGGCGCCGGCCTGGTGCCGCTGGCGCTGGGCAAATCCCCCGAGGGCGTGAGCGTCTCGCCGGACGGCCGCTACGCCGCCGTCGCGGTGGAGGAGGGCAACAGCGTCACCCTGGTGGACGCCCACACCGGCAAGCGCGTCGCCGACATTCCGGTCCTGGGCAAAAACCCCGAGCACGCCGTGTTCAGCCCGGACAGCCGCTGGCTCTACGTCAGCGCGGAGGAGGCCGAGCAGGTGGACGTGATCGACGTCGCCCAGCGCCGGCAGACCGGCGCCGTGGCCGTGGGCCTGCGGCCGCGCGGCATCGGCTTCTCGCCGGACGGCGCCCGCGCCTACATCGCCTGCGAGCTGGTGAACACCGTGTACGTGATCGACACCGCCAGCGGCGCCACCTTGGCGAAGATCCCCGCCGGGCGCAACGCCAACGGCATCGCGGTCCACCCGGGCGGCAAGCAGGTCTACGTCTCCAACGGCGCGGACGGCAGCGTGATGCTGATCGACACCGCCACCAACACGGTCAGCGCCACCATCGCGGTGGGCAAGCGGCCCTGGAACATGGCGCTCACGCCGGACGGCGCCAAGCTGTACGTGGCCAACGGCCGCTCCAACAGCGTCTCCGTGATCGACACCGCCGCCGCGCGCAAGACCGGCGACATCGCCGTCGGCGAGCTGCCATGGGGCGTGGCGATCCGCTGAGCGCGGCGCCCCGGATGCAACAGCGCGCGCCTGTCACACCTGTTCAAGTTTGGAACAACTTGCACGCGCTTAGCGGCCGTTTCGGCAGCGCCGCCCCGGGAAACGCGTGAAAAAACGAGCTGGCACGGTGCTTGCGAAAAGAAGGGTGTGCTCAACGCCACCGTCCCGCCGGACGGCCCAATTCAACTCGACACAACTGAAGAAAGAGGATGACATGAATCTCGCGGACATCAACAAACTGGGCGTCGCCAACCCCTTCAAGCAACGCTACGACAACTACATCGGCGGCAAATTCGTCGCGCCGGTGAAGGGCGAATACTTCGCCAACCTGACCCCCATCACCGGCCTGCCGTTCTGCGAGATCGCGCGTTCCACCGCCGAGGACGTGGAGATCGCGCTGGACGCGGCCCACGCCGCCAAGGAAGCCTGGGGCAAGACCTCGCAGACCGAGCGCGCCAACATCCTGAACCGCATCGCCGACCGCATGGAGCAGAACTTGCAGTTGATCGCGACCGCCGAGACCATCGACAACGGCAAGCCTATCCGCGAGACCATGGCGGCCGACATCCCGCTGGCGATCGACCACTTCCGCTACTTCGCCGGCTGCATCCGCGCCCAGGAGGGCTCGGTCGCGCAAATCGACTCCACCACCTACGCCTACCACTTCCACGAGCCGCTGGGCGTGGTCGGCCAGATCATCCCCTGGAACTTCCCCATCCTGATGGCCGTGTGGAAGCTGGCGCCCGCGCTGGCCGCCGGCAACTGCGTGGTGCTGAAACCGGCCGAGCAGACCCCGGCCTCCATCATGGTGCTGATTGAACTGATCGGCGACCTGCTGCCGCCCGGCGTGCTCAATATCGTCAACGGCTTCGGCATCGAGGCGGGCAAGCCGCTGGCGTCGAACAAGCGCATCGCCAAGATCGCCTTCACCGGCGAAACCGGCACCGGCCGCCTGATCATGCAATACGCCGCGCAGAACCTGATCCCGGTCACGCTGGAACTGGGCGGCAAGTCGCCCAACATCTTCTTCGAGGACGTGATGGACCAGGACGACGAGTTCTTCGACAAATGCCTGGAGGGCTTCGCCATGTTCGCGCTGAACCAGGGCGAGGTGTGCACCTGCCCGTCGCGCGTGCTGATCCAGGAATCGATCTACGACGCCTTCATCGAGCGCGCCCTGAAGCGCGTGGCCGCCATCAAGCAGGGCAGCCCGCTCGATTCGAGCACCATGATCGGCGCCCAGGCCTCGCAGGAGCAGCTGGAGAAAATCCTGTCCTACATGGACATCGGCGTGCAGGAAGGCGCGCAACTGCTGGCCGGCGGCGTGCGCAACATGCAGGCGGGCGACCTGGAGGGCGGCTACTACGTGACCCCGACCGTGTTCAAGGGCGACAACACCATGCGCATCTTCCAGGAGGAGATCTTCGGGCCGGTGGTGTCGGTGACCACCTTCAAGGACGAGGAGGACGCGCTGCGCATCGCCAACGACACCCTGTACGGCCTGGGCGCCGGCGTGTGGACCCGCGACGGTTCGCGCGCCTTCCGCGTCGGCCGCGGCATCCAGGCCGGCCGCGTGTGGACCAACTGCTACCACCTGTATCCGGCCCACGCTGCCTTCGGCGGCTACAAGCAGTCCGGCATCGGCCGCGAGAACCACAAGATGATGCTGGACCACTACCAGCAGACGAAGAACCTGCTGGTCAGCTACAGCCCGAAGGCGCTGGGCTTCTTCTGAGGTCGATATGAAAACAGCCGTGGCCCGCGTTCTCGCCACCGACTCCGCGCTGGACATGATCACCGAACTGCGCAGGCGGTACGGGCCGATCATGTTCTTCCAGTCCGGCGGCTGCTGCGACGGCAGCACGCCGATGTGCTACCAGGTGGGGGAGTTCAACCTGAGCGACTCCGATGTCTATCTCGGCAACCTGGCGGGCGCGCCGTTCTACATGGGGCTCGAGCAGTTCGCCTACTGGGAACACACCCAGCTGATTATCGACGTGGTGCAGGGGAACGGCGGCATGTTCTCGCTCGATAACGGCACCGGGCGGCGCTTCCTGACGCGCTCGCGGCTGTTCACCGACCAGGAATGCAGGGAGTTGGGATTGTCCTGAAATGTCTTATCCACTACTACAACAATAGGAGATGATTGTGCAGAAAACTATCATGGGATTGCTGCTGGCCTCGACCAGCGTGGGCGCCGCGTTCGCGGCCGGCGCGGGTGCCGTCACCAGCCAGATGCTGGACAAGGGCGCGGCCGACACGTCCACCGTGCTGTCCTTCGGCATGGGTACGCAGGGCCAGCGCTATTCGCCGCTGGCGCAGATCAACACGAAGAACGTCGGCAAGCTGGTGCCGGCCTGGTCGCTTTCCTTCGGCGGCGAGAAGCAGCGCGGCCAGGAGTCGCAGCCGCTGATCTACAACGGCAAGATGTTCGTCACCGCTTCCTATTCGCGCATCTTCGCGGTGGACCTGAAGACCGGCGCCAAGCTGTGGAAGTACGAGCACCGCCTGCCGGACGGCATCATGCCCTGCTGCGACGTGGTCAACCGCGGCGCGGCGCTGTACGACAACCTGGTGATCTTCGGCACGCTGGACGCCTACCTGGTGGCGCTGGACCAGGACACCGGCAAGGTGGTATGGAAGGAGAAGGTCGACGACTACGCCGCCGGCTACTCGATGACCGCCGCGCCGCTGATCGCCAAGGGCCTGCTGCTGACCGGTGTCTCCGGCGGCGAGTTCGGCATCGTCGGCCGCGTCGAGGCCCGCAATCCGAAGACCGGTGAACTGGTCTGGACGCGGCCGACGGTGGAGGGCCACATGGGCCACCGCTACGACAAGGACGGCAACGCGGTCGACAATGGCATCTCCGGCACCACCAACAAATCCTGGCCCGGCGAATTGTGGAAGACCGGCGGCGCCTCGACCTGGATGGGGGGCACCTACGACGCCTCGACCGGCCTGGCCTACTTCGGCACCGGCAATCCAGCGCCGTGGAACAGCCACCTGCGCCCCGGCGACAACCTGTTCTCGTCCTCCACCGTGGCGCTGGACGTGGAAACGGGCCAGATCAAGTGGAGCTACCAGAACACGCCGAACGACGCCTGGGACTTCGACGGCGCCAACGAGTTCGTCACCTTCGACATGGACGGCAAGCGTTACGGCGGCAAGGCCGACCGCAACGGCTTCTTCTACGTGAACGACGCGCGCACCGGCAAGCTGCAGAACGCCTTCCCCTACGTGAAGAAGATCACCTGGGCCACCGGCATCGACCTGGCGACGGGGCGTCCGAAATACACGCCGGACGGCCGTCCGGGCGATCCGACCAAGGGCGAGGATGGCAAGAAGGGCAAGACCGTGTTCGCCGCGCCGGCCTTCCTGGGCGCCAAGAACCAGATGCCGATGGCGTACAGCCCGCAGACGAAACTGTTCTACGTGCCGGCCAACGAGTGGGGCATGGACATCTGGAACGAGCCTATCAGCTACAAGAAGGGCGGCGCCTACCTGGGCGCGGGCTTCACCATCAAGCCGCTGTTCGAGGACTACATCGGCGCGCTGCGCGCGCTCGATCCCAAGACCGGCAAGATCGTCTGGGAAGTCAAGAACAACGCGCCGCTGTGGGGCGGCGCGATGGCCACCGGCGGCGGTCTGGTGTTCTACGGCACCCCCGAGGGCTATCTGAAGGCGCTGGACGCGAAGAGCGGCAAGGAACTGTGGAAGTTCCAGACCGGCTCCGGCGTCGTGGCGCCGCCGGTCACCTGGCAGGACGGCGACACGCAATACGTGGCCGTGGTGTCGGGCTGGGGCGGCGCGGTGCCGCTGTGGGGCGGCGAAGTGGCCAAGAAAGTGAACTTCCTGGAACAGGGTGGTTCGGTATGGGTCTTCAAACTGGTGAAGTGACTGGGGCGTAGCCCGCCAACGGCGGGCGGCGACGAGGCTTAGGTGCCTCCTTTCTGACGGCTTCGGTCGTCAGTTTTTTTTGTTGGGATCAGGTTTGCGAGGCAGGCCTGGGACCAAGTGACTAGAGGGGATAGCAAATGCAAAATACTTACCTGCCGCCAGCCGCGTTCTCGGCCAGCGCGGCCATTCCGGACATGGCGGCCTACGAGGCGCTGTGCGCGCACGCGGAGCGGGACTACCAGGGCTACTGGGGCAAGCTGGCGCGCGAGAACCTGGCCTGGCATGTGCCCTTCACGCGCGTGCTGGACGAGAGCGAGGCGCCGTTCTACCGCTGGTTCGACGACGGCAAGCTCAATGTCTCCTACAACTGCCTGGACCGCAACCTGCACAACGGGAACGCCGGCAAGACCGCCATCATCTTCGAGGCCGACGGCGGCGCCGTCACGCGCGTCACCTACCGGGAGCTGCACGAGCGCGTTTGCCGCCTGGCCAACGGCCTGCGCTCGCGCGGCATCGGCAAGGGCGACCGGGTGGTGATCTACATGGCCATGTCGATCGAGGGCGTGGCCGCCATGCTGGCCTGCGCGCGCATCGGCGCCACCCACTCGGTGGTGTTCGGCGGCTTCTCCGCCAAGGCGCTGCAGGAGCGCATCATCGACGCCGGCGCTGTCGCCGTCATCACGGCGGACGAGCAGCAGCGCGGCGGCAAGCGCCTGCCGTTGAAGGCCATCGTGGACGAGGCGCTGGCGCTGGGCGGCTGCGCCAGCGTGAAGGACGTGATCATCTACCGGCGCACCGGCGGCGGCGTCACGCACGTGTCGGACCGCGACATCTGGCTGCACGACCTGATGGAAGGCCAGCCCGCCGAGTGCGAGCCGGAGTGGGTGGGCGCCGAGCATCCGCTGTTCATCCTGTACACCTCCGGCTCCACCGGCACGCCGAAGGGTGTGCAGCATTCCAGCGGCGGCTACCTGCTGTGGGCGGCGCTGACGATGAAGTGGAGCTTCGACATCAAGCCCGACGACGTCTACTGGTGCACCGCCGACATCGGCTGGGTCACGGGCCACAGCTACATCGCCTACGGGCCGACGGCGGTGGGCGCCACCCAGGTCATCTTCGAGGGCGTGCCGACCTATCCGGACGCGGGCCGTTTCTGGGAGACCATCGAGAAGCACCGGGTCAGCATCTTCTACACGGCGCCCACGGCGATACGCTCGCTGATCAAGGCGGCGGAGCTCGATCCCACCGTGCATCCGAAGAACTACGACCTGTCCTCGCTGCGCCTGCTGGGCAGCGTGGGCGAACCGATCAACCCCGAGGCGTGGCTGTGGTACTACCGCCACGTGGGCGGCGAACGCTGCCCCGTCGTCGACACCTTCTGGCAGACCGAGACCGGCGGCCACATGATCACGCCGCTGCCCGGCGCCACGCCCATGGTGCCGGGTTCCTGCACCTTGCCGCTGCCCGGCATCATGGCGGCCATCGTCGACGAGGCGGGGCAGGATGTGCCGAACGGCCAGGGCGGCATCCTGGTGGTGAAGCGCCCGTGGCCGTCGATGATCCGGAACATCTGGAACAACCCCAAGCGCTACCAGAGCAGCTACTTCCCCGAGGAGCTGGGCGGCACGCTCTACCTCGCGGGCGACGGCGCCATCCGCAGCAAGGACACCGGCTACTTCACCATCACCGGCCGCATCGACGATGTGCTCAACGTGTCCGGCCATCGTATGGGCACGATGGAGATCGAGTCCGCGCTGGTGGCGAACCCGCTGGTGGCCGAGGCGGCGGTGGTCGGCAAGCCGGACGAGACCACCGGTGAATCGATCTGCGCCTTCGTGGTGTTGAAGCAGGCCCGCCCCACCGGCGACGAGGCCAGGAAGCTGGCTCTGGAGCTGCGCAACTGGGTGGCCAAGGAAATCGGCCCGATCGCCAAGCCGAAGGAGATCCGCTTCGGCGACAACCTGCCGAAGACGCGCAGCGGCAAGATCATGCGCCGCCTGCTGCGCGTGCTGGCCAAGGGCGAGAGCATCAGCCAGGACGTGTCCACGCTGGAGAACCCCGCCATCCTCGAGCAGCTGGCCAAGGCGGTGTAGAGAAACTGAACAGCCGCGGCGCGCCGTTGATCCGTATCAGCGCAGTTTCATGGCCCGCCGCGGCGCTCTCCCTTGTGAAAACCACGGGCACGCAATTTGCCATGTAGGGAGTACATCGCTTGATGTACCAACTCGAAAAACCAAAGGGAGACTGTAATGAAAAAGATCGTCATGGGTGGCCTCATCGCCGCCACGGCAGTAGCGCAGAACGCAAGCGCGGTCGACTTCAAGGCCGGCGACTGGACCGTGGGCGTGGGCGGCATCGTCAATGCCTACTACACGCAGGTCTCGTGCTCCGGCGACGCGGTGGGCGGGCTGGCGCTGGCCACCAAGGGCCTGGGCTGCGGCGGCCAGGACGACCGTAGCACCATCGGCAACGGCCTGCTGCCCAATGGCCTGGTGACGTCGGCGTCGTCGCGGATCGGCGGCTACGACGTGAAGGCGCTGATCGGTATGTACAACGCCACCGCCACCGACAGCGCCATCAGCCAGAACAGCGGCATCGACGTGCGCCAGGCCTACTTCACCTTCGGCAACGCGGAGATGGGCACCATCAAGCTGGGACGCGACAACGGCCTGTTCGGCGCCGCCGCCATCTTCGGCGACATGACGCTGATCGGCGCGGGCGCGCCGACGCAGGCCACGCAGCGCGGCCGCGTCACGCTGGGCCACATCGGCGCCGGCTACAGCTATGTGGGCTACTACGGCCAGATCGCCTACAGCTCGCCGAAGACCTCAGGCGTCGGCGTGGACGTGGCGCTGGTCAGCCCCGTCACCGACACCCCCATCCTCACCCCGTCCCTGTACTCCACCAAGACCAGCCCGCAGCTGCAGGGACAGCTGACCTGGAGCGCCGGCGGCGCCAAGGCCTGGCTGGGCGCGAAGACGCAGAAGTTCGAATCGGCCACCGCGGGCGTGAACGACTTCACCATGAGCGCCGTCGAAGTGGGCGCGTCCTACAACGAGGGCGCGCTTGGCCTGCTGGTCAACGTCCAGGGCGGCAAGGGTCTCGGTGTGCTGTCCGACGCGGACCAGGGTGAGACCACCGCGCGCAACTACTTCGTGCAGGGCACCTACAAGGCCACGGAGAAGCTGAAGGTGGGCCTGGGCTACGGCATCAGCAAGAACAGCGACAACACCGCCGGCACGGGCGGCCTGAAGTCGAACGCCAACGTCACGCTGGGCGCCTACTACGCGCTGAACAGCGTGATCACGCTGGTGGGCGAAGTGGGCCAGACCCGCTCCAAGGGCTTCAACGGCGGCGAGGCGCGGATGAACGGCGCCGCGCTGGGCGGCATCATCTTCTTCTGACGCGGACAAGGGCGGCGCTGCCATGGCATTCATCCTGCTCCTCCTTGCGCTGGCGCTGCCTTTACAAGAGGCGGCGGCCGGCGTGCTGGGGCGCGCCGACGTCGCGCGGCGCTTCCCGGCGCCCCTGGTGGTCGGGGAGCGCGACGCCGCGCTGCCCGTGTGGCCGCTGTACAAGCAGAACGCCACGGCGATGGAACTGGTGGGCTATGTGTTCGAGTCCGTCGACCTGGCGCCGGTGCCCGGCTTCGCGGGCGTGCCGCCGAACCTGCTGGTGGCGCTGGACGCGAAGGGCGGCTTCATGGATGTGGCGGTGCTCTCGCACCACGAGCCGGTCTTCCTGGAAGGCCTGGGCGAGGCGCCGCTGTTCCAGTTCGTCTCGCAGTACCGGGGCCTGTCGCTGTCGAGCAGCATACGCATAGGCGGCAAGGACGCCGGCGGCGAGGCGCGGCTCGACGGCGTGGCGAAAGCCACGGCCTCGGTGCGCATCATCAACCAGAGCGTGCTGTCCTCCGCGCTGAAAGTGGCGCGCTCGCGGCTGGGCTTCGCCGGCGGCGGCGACCCGTCCATGGCCGCCAGGCTGCGCATGGACGTGGAGGAGCGGCTCGACGTCGCGCGGATGAAATCGCAGGGACTGCTGCGGCAGCTGCGCGTCAGCAACCGCGAAGCCGAGCGGCTGTTCGCCGGCGGCGCCGGCGCGGCGCTGGACCCGGAAGCGCTGTCCGACCCGGATGGCGTGTTCCTCGACCTGCATCTCGCCCACGTGTCGGTGCCCTCGGTCGGACGCGGCCTGTTGACGCCGCGCAGCTGGAGCAAGCTGGCCGGCAGGCTGGAGCCGGGCGACCACGCGCTGCTGGCCATCTGGTCCGGCCGTCACAGCCTGATGCCGGATGAATTCGTGCGCGGCGGCGTGCCGGACCGGCTGGTGCTGCGGCAGCAGGGACTGCCGCTGGACATGCGCGACCTGGACATGGACCTGACGCTGAGGGAGCGCGCGCTGTTCGGCGACGCCAGCGTGGCCGTGTTCCGCGTGATCGCGCAGGCGGGCCTGGACCCGGGCCGGCCGCTGGAGTTCGCGCTGCCGGTCACGCGCAGCAAGGGCATCGTCTACCCGGAGCGCATCACGCGCGAGCTGGCGCTGCGCTACCAGCTGCCGGAGCGCTACTACATTCCCGGCGGCGCCGACGAAACCTCGTGGCGCGCCGTGTGGAAGGCGCGGGCGCTGGAGCTGGCCGTGCTGGCCTGCGGGCTGCTCGTGCTGGCCGGGGCGCTGATCCTGCAACGGCGGCTCGCCGCGCGCGGCGGCTGGCTGCGGGGCTTCCGCGCCGCCTACCTGCTGTTCACGGTCGGTTTCATCGGTTACTGGGCGCAGGCGCAGCTTTCCATCGTCAATCTCACGGGCGCCGCGCAGGCGCTGGCCGCTGGCCGCGGCCTGGGCTACCTGCTGTTCGACCCCGCCAACCTGATCGTATGGGCCTTCGTGCTGCTTACGCTGCTGTTCTGGGGGCGCGGCGTGTTCTGCGGCTGGCTCTGCCCCTTCGGCGCGTTGCAGGAATTCGCCGGCAAGATGGGGCGTGCCCTGCGGCTGCCGCAGATACGGCTGCGCAGCGCCCACGATGTGCGGCTCAAGTGGCTGAAGTTCGCCGCGCTCGGCGCCATCGCCGTCAATGTCGCCATCGTCGCCAGCGCGGGCGTGGCGCCGGCCGCCGGCGCCACGGCGGCGCAATGGCTGGACCGCCTGGTCGAACTGGAACCATTCAAGACCGCCATCACACTCAACTTTGTGCGGTCCTGGCCTTATGCGGCGTATGCGGTGGGCCTGCTGGTGCTCGGCGCCTTCTGGTTCAAGTTCTTTTGCCGTTATCTGTGCCCGCTGGGGGCGGGGCTGGCGCTGGCGGGCAAATTGCGTCTGCTGAACTGGCTGCCCCGGCGCATGGAGTGCGGCCAGCCCTGCCAGACGTGCCGCCATCGCTGCGACTACCAGGCGATCAAGCCGGATGGCGCCATCGTGTACGACGAGTGCTTCCAGTGCCTGGATTGCGTGGTCATCCACGAAAGCGAGGAGAAATGCGCCCCGCTGATCATGGAACGCAAACGGGTGAAATTCATTCCCATCGCGCGCGTGGACGCGCAGGAGGCGGCATCATGAAACGGCGCACCTTTCTTACCGCTTCCATCGGCGCGCTGGCGCCCGGCCTTGCCGGCGCGGCGGCGGAGCGCCTGCACAGCGGCGCGGCGCAAGCCTTCGGCACCACGATATCGGTCACCGTCGTCCACGCGGACGAGGGCATCGCGCGGGCCGCCATTTCCGCCGCGCTGAAGGCGGCGCAGGCGGTGGACCGCCTGATGTCCATCTACAATCCACACAGCCAGGTGTTCCAGCTCAATCGTGATGGCGTGCTGCCCGCGCCGGATGCGCGCCTGCTGGCGGTGCTGGCCCAGGCCCGCGCCATCTCGCAGATGACGGAGGGCGCGTTCGATGTCACCGTGCAGCCGCTGTGGCTCGCGTATGGCGGCGCGGCGCAACGCGCCGGACGGCCCGACGCCCTGCCGTCCGCGGTGGAGGTGGAGCGCGCCCGCGCACTGGTGGGATGGCGGCAGCTCGCCTTCAACCGCCACGAGGCGCGCTTCCTGAAGCAAGGCATGGCGCTGACCTTGAACGGCCTGGCCCAGGGCTACGCGGCCGACCTGGCCATGGCGACACTGCGCCGTCACGGCGTGCGCAACGCGCTGCTGGACACGGGGGAGTTCGCGGCCAGCGGCAGCAAGCCGCGGCGGCGGCCCTGGACATTGGGCGTGCGCGATCCGCGCGACGAGGGCGCCATGACCGACATCCTGCGGCCGGGCGACCGTTGCGTCGCCACTTCCGGCGACTACGAGTCGGCGTTCACGCAGGACCGGGTGCACCACCACATCTTCGATCCGGCGCGCGGCGACTCGCCGCCGGAACTGGCCGGCGTGACCGTGCTGGCGCCATGCGGCCTGCTGGCGGACGGCCTGTCCACCGCGTTCATGGTGATGGGGGCGAAGAAGGCGCACGCCCTGGCGGCGCGCCTGCCCGGCATCGACCTGCTGACCGTGGACAAGCAGGGCGCCGCCCGCCGCTCGCCGGGATTCGCGGAGGCGGCGGGGAGGGCGGCATGAGGGGCCTACTTCAAGTGCGGCATCTTGCGGTAGATGGTGTTGCGCGAGACGCCCAGCGCGCGCGCCGTGGCGGACACGTTGCCGCCGTTGGCCTCCAGCGCCTTCTGGATCACCGAGTGCTCGACCTCCTCGAGGTTGGCGCCGGTGGCCAGCATGCGGTCGGTGTGGGCGGCGTCGTGCAGCGGCGAGCTGGTCGCGATGTCGTCCATGAAGTCGTCCGGCATGTGGCGCAGGCAGATCTCGTACTCGTCGCCGGCCATGACGATGGCGGTGCGCAGCAGATTGGTCAGCTGGCGGAAGTTGCCCGGCCATTTGTGGCGCCGGAACAGTTCCAGGATCTCCGCCGACACCGTGTGGTTTCCGTTGTTTGATTCGATGGAGATGATTTTCTTGACCACCGTTTCCAGGTCCGTGCGTTCTCGCAGTGGCGGCAGCTTCACCACCAGGCCGTTCAGGCGGTAGTACAGGTCTTCCCGGAACAGGCCCCGGGCGATGCGCTCGCGCAGGTTGTGGTTGGTGGCGCAGATGACCTCCACGTTGACCGGGATCGACTTGCCGCTGCCCAGCGGCGTCACCATGCGCTCCTGCAGCACGCGCAGCAGGCGCGCCTGCAAGCTGAATGGCATGTCGCCTATCTCGTCCAGGAACAGCGTGCCGCCATTGGCCTGCAGGATGCGTCCCACGGCGCCCTTCTTGCGCGCGCCGGTGAAGGCGCCGTCCTCGTAGCCGAACAGTTCGGACTCGATCAGCGTCTCGGGGATGGACGCGCAATTCACCGGGATGAAGGGCCCCATGGAGCGGGGCGAGTCGTTGTGGATGGCCTGGGCCAGCAGCTCCTTGCCGGTGCCGGTCTCGCCCATGATCATGATGGGGATGTCCTTGCCCAGCACGCGGGTGACCTTGTCGATCACCAGTTCCAGCTGCGCGTCGCCGGTGCGCAGGTAGCGCAGGCCGGAAAGCTTGCGCGCGGCCTGCGCCGCGTGCAGCGCCGTGGGCGCCGCGGTGGGGCGCGGCGCGTGGTCGGAGTCGGAGGGCGGCGACATCACCTGGAAGTGGCCGCTCGCCAGCCGCAGCTGCGCGCGCCCGTAGACACGCACGCCGTTGTGCATGCACAGGTTCAGCAGGCCGGGGGCGGCGGTGCGGTAGTGGTCGAACAGCGCGGAGACGGGGAGGCCGAACAGCGAACTGAATGTGTGCGTCTGCAGCGCGGAGTAGGTGAGGCCCAGCTGGAACAGGCCGTTGCGGTTGGCGGACAGGAAGCGGCCGCCCGGCGTGAAGGAGGCGATGCCCTCCATCAGGGTGCCGATGAATTCGGGCCGGGTGTGGAAATGCAGGGTGATGGCGTCCTCGAAGGTGGCGGCGAACAGCTGGTTCTCTATCATCAGCGCGGACATGCGCACCAGGGCCATGGTGTGCTTGTGGTAGCTGCGCTGGTCGCCCGAGACATCGAGCACGCCCACCACATTGCCGTGATGGTCGGTGATGGGCGCGGCGGAGCAGGTGAGGAAGTGGTTGGACTGCAGGTAGTGCTGGTCCGCGTGCACCAGGGCGGCGGACTTCTCCGCGATGGCCGTGCCGATCGCGTTGGTGCCCTTGCTTTCCTCGGACCAGGCGACGCCGGGCTGCAGGGCCACCCTGTTGGCCTTCTCCAGGAAGTCGGCGTCCCCCAGTGAATGCAGGATGATGCCGTTCGCGTCGGTCAGGATCACCATGTTGTGGGTATTGATGATCTGCTGGTACAGGGTTTCCATGGCGGGCAGCGCATGCGCATGGAGCATCTTGTTCTGCTCTATCAGTAGCGACAGCTCGCCGCGGCCCACCGGATCGAAATCCGGGTGGCTCTCGGGGCAAAGTCCGTAGGCGAGCGAGCGCTCGTGCGAGGTCGTGATGATGCCGGCCATGTCCTGGGCGGCGTTCGTGGCGGTTGGCTGGTACATGTCTCCGATTCCTGCAATGGGCCGTCTGATGCGGCGTTTGTCTTACCGGCTGTTCCATAATGTAGCAGCTGTCCCATATTGAAACAGCTGTCACGCCATGGGGGCGGCGCCACGGCTGCGGGCCGTGTCGCTTTTCATCTACTAGCAATCCTGATGCCAACTGCTTACATGAACCTGAAATAGGGCTTGTCTATCGGGTGGAGCTTTGCTATAGTTCTGTCCCCGCGCTGCTGAGCATACGCAGAGCGGGAAAGGAAGTGAAAAAGTGATGAATTGCAGTGCAATTCAGAACGGGCTTGACGAAGTAAATCAAACGCCTCATAATCTCGCTTCTCTGCTGACGGACAAAACGATTCGTCGACAACGCAGACAGGTTCTTTAAAAATTAACAGTCGATAAGTGTGGGCGTTTGATGATGATGCCGGAGGCGCAAGCCTCTTAGCTCAAATTATTAAACGCTCGCACAATATATTAAACGTGACCTTCGAAAGAAGGAATCGTCAGTATTTTGAGTGAGCGACCT
>NZ_FPBO01000066.1:0-16689 GCF_900116645.1 Pseudoduganella namucuonensis
TCCTTCAGGGCGCGCATGCGCAACTCCTCGCGCGACCGCTCCAGCTCGCCGGTGCGCTCCCGCACCAGCACCGCCAGTTCCCGCTCGCGGCGGGTCAGCGCGCGCAAGCGGAAGCGGTGGAACAGCAGGAAGGCGAACAGCGTCGCCGCCGCGCACAGGCCGTAGAAGGGATAGCCGCCCCACCACGGCGGCGCGATCGAAAACCGCCTCTCCACCGGCGCCGAGCTCTCGCCCGTTTCGCTGTCGACCGCCACGAACTGGAAGCGGTAGTCGCCGGCCGGCAGCGCCGCGTAGCGCACCTCCGGCAGCGACGACTCGCTCCAGCGCTCGTCCATGCCGACCAGGCGCACCCGGTATCGCAATCCCTGCCGGTTCTGGAATTGCAGACTGGCGAGGCGGAACACCATCGGATCGGGCGACCACGGCAAGGGCGCCGCGCCGCCCGCGATCTCGCGCTCGCCGCGCTGCACGCCCTCGATCACCGCCGTGGGCTCGATCAGCTCGAACAGGCGCTCCGGGCGCAAGATGTGGGACAGGCCGTTGCTGGTGACGACCCACATCGAGCCGTCGCCGTCCTCGTAAAAGCCAAGGCCGTTCAGATCGTTCCAGCTCAGGCCATGGGTCTGGTTCAGCATACGCCAGCGGCTCCGGTTCCACACCGCGAGACCGACGTCCGTGCCCACCCAAAGCCAGCCGCGGCTGTCCTCGTACACGGAATGGAGCGCGCGCTCGCGCAGCACCGGCGCGTCGACGCGCGTGGCGGCCGGCGTGCCGTCGACTTGCACACGCCACAGCGTGTCCAGGCTGATCGCCCACAGGCCGCCGTCGCGGGCGCAAACCAGCTTCTCGAGTTCGCCTTTGCCCACGGCCGGGCCGAATGGCAGCACCCGCCAGGCGCGGCCGTCGTGGCCCAGCACGTCGGTCAGGCTGGAGAACCACAGCCGGCCTTGCCGGTCCATACAGCCGGAAGTGACCGGGTTGCCCGGGTGCCGGCCCGGCGCGGCGGGGTCTTCGACCGCCGGCGGCTTGGCGCCGGCCGGCGCCGTCTCGTCAAACACATGCAGGCCCCCGCCCGTGGCGACCCACATCCGGCCTTTCCGGTCGGGCAGCACCTGGTTGATCAAGGGCAGCTTCGCCACCAGTTCCGTCGCCCCCCGCTCCGGCGCGTGGCGCAGCAGCAGGCCGGAATAGGTGCCGGCCCATAGGTTGCCGCCGCCGTCCAGGGCCATGCTCGCCCATTGGTGCCCCGCCAGCGCGGACGGCGCGGGCACGGCGGAGAAGCGGCGTCCGCCCGGGAGTTGCAGCGCATGGCCCGCGCGCGTGCCCACATGCAGCCGCTCGCCGCGATCGCGTTGCACGGAGATGATCACGTCGTCCGGCAAGCCCTGGGCCGAGGTCCAGTTTTCCCAGTTGCCGTAGCCGAGCCAATGCACCAGCCCCCGGCCGCGCGTCGCCATCCATGTGCCGCGCTCGCGATCCCGCAGAATCGCCATGACGCCGCCGCCCGCGTTCAATCCATTGTCCTTGCCGAACGTTTCCCAGCGGCCCAGTTCCCAGCGCAGCAGGCCTGGGTCGGCATTGGTCAGCACCCGGCCCTGCTCGTCGACGTGCAGTTCGGTGCGCAGCATGCGCTTGCGTAACACGTCGCCCGGGGGAGTGCGCTCCTCGAAGCGGCCGGCGCCCGCCGGCAACGCGAAGATGCGTTGCTCGCCGCGTATCCATAGCGTCCCGCCGGTGTCGCGGACGATGCTGCCCCATGGCTCGGCGGGCAGCCCGTCGGCCTCGCCTTTGACATCGACGCGGCCGCCGCTGGCGTGGCACAGCGAGCGCCCACACGCCATCCACAGGTCGCCGTCCGGGTCGGCATGGATGCTGCCGATGGCCGCCAGTTCGGCCTGGGCCTGGATCCGGGACTGGTCGAAATAGCCGCGGACGGTGGCGCCCTCCCTGGATGGCGTGATCGCCAGCAGGCGCCCCCCGGTCACGAGCAGAAGTTCGCCGTTCGCCCCCTCGGCCATTTTCTGGCCCGGCCATACCCGCAGCTTTTTCCCATCCAGCAGGACCGGCGCGAAGCGCCCGTCGTGAAACCGGTATAGCTGCTCATAGGTGCCGACCCACATGCCGGAGCGGCCGATGTGCAGCGCCGTGACAAAGGTCTCGGCCAGCCCCTGCACGGCCCCGTAACGCCGGAACGCCGCGCCGTCGAAGCGGAACAGGCCGTTTTCCGTGGCGGCCCACAGGTAGCCGCCCGCGTCCTGCGCCAGCGCCGTGACCGACAGGTTGCCCAATCCCTCCTTCTGGCCGAAATGCTGCAGCGGCAATTGCTGTGCATCGGCGCCCATTGCCAGGCATGTCATGGCGGCGAACAGTAGGCTGCGAAGCAAGGTTGGTTTCATTGAAATGTAAGCGAGGTCGTGCGACACCAACATACATTTCTCTGTTGCACGTGTCAAAGGAAATCCCCGCGCCGGCGGCGCGCCGTCGGCGGGGCGACACACATTCCGCCTGGAAATGGAACCAGCGCAGCGCGCCCGACCACGCATTGACACGAACCCATTCAAAGAGGACAGCATGAACGCCCCCGACCGCATAGATAAAATCATTGAAATACCGATAGCCGGCACGCCCTACCGCGTGGTCGACGAGGACGGCTGGCGCCAACTGATGGTGATGGGCAACGACGCGTCGATGCATTGCGAAATGCTGATCCGGGCGCCGGACGTGATGGCCTCGCGGTACGCGCGCCTGATGATGAACGCGCTGCCGTTCCCGCCGCGGCTGGACGACATCCTGCTGATCGGCTTGGGCGGCGGGCAGCAAACCAAGTTCCTGTACCGCTACCTGCCCGGGACGCGGCTGGTGACCGTCGAGATCGATGCCGCCGTGGTCGATATCTCGCGCACCTATTTCATGGTGCCGCCCGACGACGAGCGGCTGACCGTGGTGGTCGACGATGGCGGCAGGCACGTCGCGGCGCATCCCCTGTGCTGCGACGTGCTGCTCTGCGATGGCTACGACCACACCTTCAACGTGCCCGACTCGCTGGCCGGCGAGGAATTCTACCGGGCCTGCGAGCGCGCCCTGCGCCCCGGCGGCGTGATGGCGCTCAACCTGGACCGCCGCTCCGACGCCTGGCGCGCCGCGCATCTACGCCTGCTGCGGCGGATCTTCGACTCCCACCTGGAGCTGCCGGTGAACGAAAACCAGTCCATCCTGCTGCTGTTCAAGCGCGACCGGGAACAGGACTATCCCGCGCTGCTGCGGCGCGCCAAGCGCCTGGACGAGCTGCTGGACCTGGACCTGGCCTCCTTCATCGGCAGTCTCGAGCACCGCCGCTGATTCACCCGCCCTTCCGGCCGCCGCGCATGGTGCCTTCTCCCCGGCAATGGTTTACACTCTTGCCTGCTGGTCTAAACCTGAGAGCACATGAATATTGCATGCCTTATCCGCGACGCGTCGGTCCTGGAACAGGTCGGCACCGCCTTCAAGCGGGCCGGCTTCGACTGCGTTCCCTACGCCGCCGAGGCCCAGCTGTTCCGCGCCTTGCAACGGCAAAGCGCCGACCTGATCCTGATCGACTTCGCCGAGCCGCCGGAGGCCGACGACAGCGTCCTGTCCTGGCTGAAATGCCGCACCGGCGACCACACGCCGGTGCTCGGGCTGTCGGCGGCGGGCTGCGCGCGGGTGGCGGCGCTGGTGCTCGATTGCGGCGCCGACGACGTGCTGGCCAGGCCGTTCGACACGGCCGAACTGGTGATGCGGGCGCGTGTGCTGACCCGGCGCGGCAACCGCGCCGGCACGCGCCGCATGATCGAGCTGGGCGGTTTCACGCTGGACCGCGCCAGCGGCAAGTTCGCCTACGCCGGCGCGGCCATCGAGCTCACGCCGCGCGAATTCAGCATGGCCTGGATGTTTTTCTCGTCGCCCGGCATCTACATCTCCCGCGAGACCATCGGCGCCACCATCTGGAGCGCGGACAGCGAGGTGGCCGGCCGCACCATCGAACAGCACGTGTACAAGCTGCGCAAGAAGCTGCGGTTGGGCCCCGAGCGGGGCATCATCATCCGCACCGCCTACAGCCAGGGCTACCGGCTGGAACTGGTGGGTGGCGACAAGGAAACGGGGCACAACCACGTCCACCACGCATCGGGACCGCCATGAAACGCATCCTGTCCGCCCTGCTGGCCCTCGGCGCGGTTTACCACGGCGCGGCCGTGGCGGATGGCGGCGACATCGTCTTCATCGCGCCCACCAACCACACGATGCCGATGGCGCGCTTCGAGGAAGGGCGGCTGGCCGGCGGCTTGCTGAAGGAGTTGGGCGAACTGATGGCCGTGCGCATGGGCCTGCGCGCGCGGTTCCTCAGTGTCCCCAGCCGCCGGGTCGGCGAAGTGTTGACGGCCGGCGGCGCCGACGCGCTGTGCTACGTGCTGCCGGCGTGGATCGACGGCGATTACCACTGGAGCAAGCCGTTCCTGCCGAATGCCGGCGTGGTGGCCGCGCGTCCGGAGGCGCCCGTGATCGGGGCGCTCGAACAACTGGCCGGAATCAAGGTCGGCACCGTCAACGGCTACCGTTATCCCGACCTGGAGCGGGCGCTGGGCAAGCGCTTCGCGCGCGAAGACGCGCCCACGATGGAACTGAATTTCCGCAAGCTGGTGGTGGGCCGCATGCGGTACGCGATCATGGAACAGACCACGCTCGACTACCAGTTGCGCAAAAACCCGGCGCTGAAGCTGCGCAAGGACCTGCAATTCTCGTCCTTCCAGACGCAATGCGCATTCGCGCGCAACTCCGCCATCCCTTACGCGCGGGCCGCGCTGGCGATCGAACAATTGGTCGCCGACGGCAGCATCGCGGCCCTGCTGGCGCGTTACCGCTAGGAACTGGCGGGCGGCGCGCTCACTCCTTGACGTCGACGATGTTGATGGCGACGATCGCGGGCAGCCGCGACGCCGCGACGCGCCCTGGCGGCGACGTGCCACCCTGGCGCGCCAGGAATTTATCCCCGGCTTTTTTCAGGTCGCTCTTATAGTTGGCGAAAGGCGCCTTGGCGCGCGGCGCCTGCTGCGCGGGCGGCGTGGACGCGGCGCGCAAAGCCTGGTGAATGGCGTGACCGACCGGTTTCATGACGGCTCCCTCATGCTCAACCGGTCCAAGGTCGACGCGCTCCTGGAAGGACTCGGCTGCGGGCCGACATCTTCCTGCGCATGCAGCAGCAGCTCGCGCAAGGTGGCCGCCGTGGCGAAGCCCTCCTCGACCTGGCCGCGGAAGGCGGACAGGGTGAGCTGGCGGGCGTCGATTGCCTTGCAGTACAGGAAGCTGTCGTCGTGGACGTTGTAGGCGACCGCGCCGCCGTTGAGGTTGGCCGAATCGCTGTTGAGCATCAGCGCCGCCGCCAGTTGGTAGGCCTGGGCGTCGGGCAGCAGGGTCGCGATCCGGATCGCCGCCGTGAACAGGTCGTCCGCATCGGGGCAGGCGATGGTCATCTGCAACTGCTGGGGATTCGATAGCGACCAGCGACTGGGCGCGTCCCGGCTGGGGATCGCGCCCAGCAGGGATGGATTGATACGCATGTGAGTCATGAGGTTTTCCACGTTGGGCTTCGGGCCGGGGCGGGCGGCGGATATACGCCGCCCCCTTGCATGAGTGGAATCACATGGCCCGCGGTTCCATCAGGCCGTCATCAGAGCGGCGACCTCGGTGGCGCCGAGGGCGCCGCGATAGATGCGGAACTCGTCGATCTTGCCGTTGAAATACGGGTCGTTGAACTGCGAACGGCCGATCCAGTTCCGGCTGGTGTTTTGCAGCCGGAACGGCGCCAGGAACATGCCGGTGTTGACGCCGGTCTGGACGCCGTTCACGTACAGCCTGCCCGTGCTGCCCGACAGCGTCACCGCGAGGTGCACCCATTGGCCCACGGGCAGCGCGGCGTTGCTGTTGATGACCTGCTCGTTGCTGTAGCCGTTGACCGTCATCGCGAAGCGCGCCGGGCCGGTGCCGCCGGCGCGCGCCGTCAGCATCATGTAGTGGCCGGTGCCGGAGCCGAAGTCGAACACGCGTGCCCAGCTCTGGCTGGCGTTCCAGTACACCCAGCAGGCGATGGTGGCATCGCCCACGTCGGACATGATGCCCGCCGGCAGGCTGACATAGCCGGTGCTGCCGTTCAGCGACACGGCGTTGTTCTTCTTGCCCGGCACCCAGATGGCGCCCCCCACCAGCGTGCCGGGGTGGCCCTGGCCGCTGGCGTCGGCGGCGGTGCCGCCGCTGCTCTCGTCGAAGGCCAGGAGGGTGTGCAGTTGCACGCCGACCACCGCCTTGGCCTCGTTGGAGTCGGCGGTGGTGCCGGCCGGCGTGGTGGCGCTCACCACGTAGTAGTAGGTCCCCGCCGCCAGGCCGCTGTCGCTATAGGTGAGCAGGTCGGTGATGCCACTGGCCACCGTGGTGTACGGGCCGCCCGGCGTGGTGGCGCGCTTCACCGTGTAGCCGGTGGCGTAGGCGCTGCCCCACCACGACAGCACCACCGCGCCGCCCATCGTGTAGGCGGTCAGCCCGCTGGGCGCGGCGCCGCTGGCGATGGGATCGAGCGTGCAGGTCAAGGTGCCGTAGCCGAGCTGGTCGTAACCGCCGCTGCTCGAGCCATAGTTGCCGCCGCCGCCCTCGACGTTCTGCGCCCACAGTTTCGAATACGGCGCCGCCAGGCCCTTGCGGTTGACGTAATGGTTGTAGACCAGCGCCCAGCATGGCCGCGGGTCGCCCTGGCCGACTGTCGAAAGGCCGGTCTGGTTGACGTTGTCGATATTGTTGTAGCGCACGTAGGGCACGGTGTAGTACGTTGTGCCGGACTGGAGCAGATTGCTCTTGGCAACATATTCGGCGCCCGCCAGGAAGCGGTTGTTGTCGTGGCCGTACAGGTCCTCGCCCTGGTTCCAGGCCATTTCGCAGATCGCGCCCAGCAGCGCGATGCCCAGCGAGGTATGGCCCTGGTCGCGCCCCGTCTCCTGCCACTGGCCCAGATAGCCGGGATGCAGGAAGTACACGGCCTGGCCGATGCCGCCGTTGCCGGTCTCGCCCTTGAGGTAGTTGATGGCCTCGTCCCATTTGGCCTGGTCGTCGCACAGCACGCTGATGGCCAGGATCGAGGCCAGGGCGCACAGGTCCCAGTTGGCCCAGTAGTGGGTGATCTCGGTGCCGTTGTGGCGTATCAGGAAGTCGTGGTTGATCGGATAGAACACATTGAGCATCATGTTCTGGAAACGCGTGAAATCGGCGGCGGCCCAGCCGCTGTATCCACGCATGATCTCGGCGGCGTTGGCGAACTCGTAGCCATAGATGCCGGCCGCCAGCGCGGCGTCGGAGCTGCCGCCGATGGCGGTCAGCATCGCCGACCAGGCGTTCATGATCTCCACCGCCTTGTCGGCGTAGGCGGTGTTGCCCGAGACCTTCCAGCGCAGCGCGCAGGCGTAGGCGGCCGCGACGTCGTTGTACAGCAGCGAGTAGTTCTGGCTATGGACGCCGTCGTTGCCGCGGTAGACGATGGCGACGGGACGCGCCGTGTAACTCAGGTTGGTGTGGCTGTTGTTGATCAGCAGGTTCCAGCTGCCGCTCCACGGGCTGGTGGTGTACTTCGCCGCCATGCGCGTGAAATCGGCGTTCGTGTGCAGCAGGCCGGGGTGGACGAAAGTGCCCGGCGGCTTGCCGCCCTGCCGGGCCGCGCCGCCGGCGGTGGACGATGCGCCCGGGTCGCCGCCCGCCAGCCCGCCGCCGCAGCCGGCCAGGGCCAGCGCCCCCAGGCTGTACAGGAAGGTGCGGCGCGATAAATCCGCAGATATGTTTTCGATAACATCGTCGTTCGTTTGCGTCATGTTTGTCTCCTCTATTGGGAATGCACAGCGATCTAAACCCGGTCCGGCGGGCGCCGGACCGGCGGACCGCAGGAATGCGGCCGACGCATACGATTGTATCTATATATAAAAAACATTCCAGGAAATATTAAGGCCGGCGCGCGCCGCGCCGCGCTACCCCTCCCCGTCCACCACCGCGCGCTCGTCGAGCAGGCCGCGCCGCTTGAGCGCGCGCCACAATTCGGGGGGAATCGGCAATTCGAACCAGGCCGCGTTCTGCCGCAACTGCGCCACGTCGGCCGCGCCGGGGATGCAGGACACGACGGCCGGATGCGCCATCGGGAATTGCAGGGCCGCCGCCGGCAACGGCGTGCCGAATTCGCGGCACACGGCGGCGATGGCGCGGACCCGGGACAGCACGTCCTCGGGCGCGTCGCCGTAATTGAACTTGCGGTTGCCGGCCAGGACGCCGGAGTTGAACGGTCCGCCGATGATGATGGCGTTGCCCGCGCGCTCGCAGGCCGCCAGGAAGGGCGCCAGCGACGCCTGCTCGAGCAGCGTGTAGCGCCCGGCCAGCAGGGTGCAATCGAGCTCGCATTCCTGCATCGCGGCGTACACCACCTCCCACTCGTTGACGCCGAAGCCGACGGCCCGCACCCGGCCGTCGCCGCGCAGCTCGTCAAGCGCGCGGAAGCCGCCCCCGGCGGTGAGCTGCCGCCAGTAGTGCTCGTGCAGCGCGCCATGGGTGGCGCTGCCGATGTCGTGCACCAGCAGGAGGTCGACGCGGTCCATGCCCAGCCGCTGCAGGCTGTCCTCGTGCGAGCGCAGGATGCCGGCGTACGAATAGTCGTAATGGGGGATGTGGGGCGGGGGTTGGTCCGGCTTCAGCAACCTCCCCGCCTTGGTGCTGATGACGTATTCGTCGCGCGCGCGCTCGCGCAGGGCGGCGCCGAGCCGGCGTTCCGACAGGGTGAAGCCGTAGTACGGCGCCGTGTCGAAATAGCGCAGCCCGAGCTGCCAGGCGGCGTTGACGGCGGCGCGCGCGGCGCGCTCGGGGACGGCGTGGTGCAAGCCGCCCAGCGGCGCGCAACCCATGCCGAGGCGGGTCAGCCGCACCCCGCCACGCGGCAGCGGCACGGTGTCGGTGGCGCGCATGGTCATGCCCCCTTCAACACCGGCATCATTTGTAGGTCACGCCGTCGACGAAGGGGCCGATCTCCAGCAGGTTCTGTTCCGGGCCGGCGATGCGCTTGCCGCCCACGGTGACGTTCTCGATGCGCACGTTCCTCACCTTGCGCTTCTCGTCGTGGCCGCGGATGAGCGAGGCGCTGGGCGAGCCCTGGCCGGTGAACGCGATGTTGCGCAGCGTGATGTCCTCGATGCCCCGTCCCGGGCTGGTGTTGTACTTGGGCGTGTAGGCGATGTGCAGGTTGAACAGCTTGCCCTCCTCGATGCGCTCGACGCGGATGTCCTCGAACACCACGTCGCGCACCAGGTTGTCGTCGCCGGCCATGATGCCGATGGCGCCCTCGTACTCCGGGTCGTCCTCGTCGTGCTCGAGGATGTCGATATTGCTGAAGCGGACCCGTTCGATGACTTCCGCCTCGGGGTGCGCCGGCGTCGGCGTGTTGCCGTGGATGCCGATCATGACCGCGTGCGCGATGTCGGCCCACAGCGTGGAATCGGTGACGCTGATGTCGCGCGAATCGCCCCAGATGTCCCAGCGGTGGTTGTAGATGGTGACGCAATCGTCCGAGGTGCGGATGAAGCTGTCGCTGATCTTGACGCGCTGGCAGGCGAAGTGGCCCAGGCCGTCGGACCACTTGCCGCCGCCGATGGTGCGGATGCTGCGCTCCTCCAGGTCCCGCGAGGAGGCGCAATTCATGGTGCCGTGCGGCTGGTTGAAGAAGATCGGGCCGTCGATCAGGATGTTCTTCGAATTGCGGATATGCATCTGGCCGGCCGCGTCGAACAAGCCGTCGCTGATCACCTTGACGTTTTCCACCCCGTCGATGATGAGCTGGCTTTTCAGCATGGCCGAGCCGTCGATGTAGACCGTGCTGTTCGAGCGCAGGCGGAAGTCGCCGCTATGGATGCCGGGGCCGAAGTAGACCACCGGCGCGCTGAAGTCCGGCGTCTTGCCCTGCCCGATGGCGTCCGGGGTCAGTCCCGGGGGCTGGGCCGGCATGTCCTTGCGGATCGCGTGCGTGAACACGTGCAGGTTGCGCCGGCGGTCGCCGTCGAATTCCACGCTCAGGTTTTCCGGCTTGCTCAGCGTGAAATAGGCGACGCCGTTCCTGACCACCGGCTTGACGCCCTTGGAATCGGGCCGCACCACCACGTTCGAGAAATTGCCGTTGTTCTTCTGCACGGCAACCTCCACGGCGCCGTCGAAATTGAAGTACACCATGGAGGCGTCCCGCGGCCTGTCCAGGTCCACCTTGACGTTGTACTCGTACAGGTCTTGCCACACGCCCCCGGGCGTACGCACGCGGACAGTGAAGTCGTCGTTGTGATGCGTGTAGCGTATGGCCTGCGGGAAGGGGAAGACCTGGACCCGGTCCTGCGTCCCCGCGAGCGCCACCGGCGGCGCGGCCATGAAGCCGGCGGCGCAAACCGCCAGTGCGAATAAGCCCTTCAACATGTCATGCTCTCCTGGTTTGCGGCGCGATCTTACGCCGCGGTGTCGTATGCGGCGAAGCCGCGGATGTTCACGCTCCGCTCAAGCGCCTCGGTGCAGACGAAGCGCAGCGCGGTGACCGTGACCGGCTCCACGCGGTCGATACGCTTGTGGCCCACGGTCTGGCCCTCGACGATCGTCTTCCAGCCGCCATCGACGCGCGCCTCGATCCGGTAGCGGGCGATCTTCTGCCCCTGGGCCACGCCCTCCATCGTCACCAGGTGATCGATCCTGCGCGGCGCGTCGAAGCGCAGCGTCGCCGACAGGCCGTTGGCCCTGGTGCGGGCCACCGGGGTGGAGAAGCGCCGGCGGATCTCGTCGCCCATCTCCGTCGCCGCCGCCACCAGGTTGTCCGGAATGCGGCCGGAGGCGTCCGGCGTCAGGTTGACGATGGCGCCGGCCCCGCGTCCGATCAGCTCGTAATAGACGCGCATGCGCTCCTGCAAGGACGGCACGGTCCGCGGCCCGGTCCACATCCAGCCGCCGCTGGAAAGGGCGTCGGTGTTCGGGCCGAGGCGTGGGCGATACAGCCGGCCGTGCGGGCTGCCTGCGTTCTGGCCGTCCCATTTGTAGGTGGTGGCGCAGCTGTCGCGCGTGCCATCGACGGTGTCGACCGCGTTCCACATCGGGTAGCAGGAGTGACCCGACTCGTTGCCGACGTGTTCCACGTCCGGACCGAAATACAGCATGTCCGGCTGCAGCCGGCGCGCCTGCCTGCCCAGCTCCGCGTACAGTTCGCGCAGCTTGCCACCCTGGGGCTCGGGGCTCAGCGAGTCCGAGCGGCCGTAATGGTCGTCCCAGTAAAAGACCAACGGGCCGTAGCGGGTCAACAATTCCTGCTGCTGCCGCAATTCCTTGTCGCGCACCTTGGCGTAGCGCGCCGGATCGTCGTATTTGCCGATGGCGGCGTTGCCTTGGCCGGCGGCCATGCCCAGCGTGTGCTGGTCGAAGTGGTCGTCGATCCAGGGCGGCGTGTACAAGCCGGGTTTCACGCCATGCTTGCGGCAGGCGTCGACGAATTCGCGGACGATGTCGCCCTCCCCGTTCTTGTACGGGCTGTTGCGCACACTGTAGCCGGTGGTGGCGGTGGGCCACAGGCAGAAGCCCTGCTCGTGGCGCGCCGTCAGCACCACATAGCGCGCGCCCATGGCCTTGGCGGCCAGCACCCATTGTTCCGTGTCCAGGCTGGTGGGGTTGAAGGCGCTGGCCGGCATGCCGGCGGACACGCTGCCATAGGTGTCGATGCTGTAGTGGATGAACACACCCAGCTCCATGTCGTCGAACGCCAGTTGTTGCGCCGACGGTCTGGCCAGCCGGCGCGCCGGTCCGGCCGAGGGCGTCGCTGCCGCCGCCGCCGCGGGCAGCCCGCTCCCCATGGACACCGCCAGCATCGAATAGCCTGCCGCCAGGCCGAATTTACGTCTCGTGATTTTTTCAAAAGCCATTGCCATATCCCCTGTGGCGCGCGTTCGGCGCGCCCGTCATTGTCAACACCAGCCGGCGCATATTCAAGATCAAGCGATCTTCAAGGCGAACGCATAGGCGAGCGCGGGTTGATCGCCCGGCAGCGTCACTTGCAGTCCCTCGGCCGTTTGCTTGAACGCCAGCGCGGCTTTCCGCCCCACCAGCTCGACGCGCGTAACGGCCTTCTTCAAATGCGCGCCGCCGGCGCCCATGGACTTGATCGACACCTTGCCGTCCTCCGGCCAGCCCATGACGAAGGCGTAGACGGCGCCCTTCTTGGCGGTGAAGCGAATGTCCGCCGCGGTGTACGGCTTGTTCTTGCCCTCGTTGAATCCCTGCGCGGCGATCGGCGCCGGCGCTTCCATCACCGGGCCTTCGCCGAACACGGACCATGGCCGCGTATCGTAGATGCCCTCGCCATTCACGGCCATCCAGCGGCCGATTTCCTCGACGATGGCGAGCTCCTGCTCGTCGATCGTGCCGTTGCCCCGCACCGGAACGTTCAACAGCAGGTTGCCGTTCTTGCTGACCACGTCGATCAGCGTGTGCACGACCGTCTTGCCGCTCTTGTAGCCCTTGTTGTCGTAGACGCGCCGGTCATAGTGCCAGCTGCCGATGCAGGTGCAGGTTTGCCATGGCAGCGGTTCGATCGCGTTGCTTTGGCCGCGCTCGATGTCCCACACCATGGTCTTGCGCTGCTGGGCGTCGAGCACCTTGCCGTTGATGACCGCCTCCAGCTTGCCTTTCCTGGCGATGCTGCGGTTGTACATGTGCGCGGCGATGCGCACGCCGACATCGCTGACCTGCGACAAGGGCAGCGCGGTGTCGTCGAAGTAGACCAGTTGCGGATCGTAGGTGTTGATCAGCTCGACGGTCCGGTTGTAGAACTTCTCGCAGTAGGCCTGGTCCGGAACGGAGACGCCGCCGCCCCAATCCCATTGCTTGTGGATTTCCCCGCCGTTGTCGCTGTTCTTGCTCAGGGGGTGGTTCTGCGCGTACAGCGCCTGGGGATCGCGTCCCTCCCACCACTTGCCCTTGCCATCGGCCCGGGTCTGCACGCCGTCGTACGGGACGCCGGCGAGGGCGCCCTTCTTGTCCGCCTTCTGCGCGACCTCGAACCAGCTCCAGGCGTGGGTGGCGTGCACGCTGACGCCGAAGGGCAGGCCGTTCTTGCGCGCCGCCTTGCTCCACTCCTTGATCAGGTCTTTTTTGGGACCGATCCTCGTCGAGTTCCACTCGGGCTGGTACTTGCTGTTGTACAGGTCGAAATTGTCGTGGTGGTTGGCCATGGCGACGAAGTATTTCGCCCCGGCCTTCTTGTACAAGGCCACCAGGCGCTCGGGGTCCCATTGCTCCGCCTTCCATTGATGGATGACGTCCTTGAACCCGAACACCGACGGATGCCCGTACTTCTTCACGTGATAGTTGTACGCGTCGCTGCCTTCGATATACATCTCGCGCGCGTACCAGTCGCCGAATTCGGGTTCGCATTGCGGTCCCCAATGGGCCCAGATCCCGAACTTCGCGTTCCTGAACCAGTCCGGCGTCTTGTATTCGGCCAGCGAATCCCAGCTCGGGGAAAACGGGCCGGTGGCCATGGGCTCGCGGCCCACGTCCATGACGGCGCTCGCGGCGTACGCGTACCTGGACAGGCCGATGGCGGGGATGGCCGCCGCCATATGCATCAGTAGTTGTCGTCTCTTCATGATTTCCTCTTATAGACGGGGCCGGGCCCCACAATTTTTTTGAATTGTATTCTATAAATTTAAGACAAACAACGCTTATTCGAATTATTTTGATATCGATAACACGCAAGCCGGTAAAAATGCCAGCGGCGGGCGCCGCCGGCTTGCCGGCAAATCCGCCGGGCCGTCAGGCCGTCATCAGGGCGGCGACCTCGGTGGCGCTGAGGGCGCCGCGATAGATGCGGAACTCATCGATCTTGCCGTTGAAATACGGGTCGGGGTACTGCGAGCGGCCGATCCAGTTCCTGGTGGTGTTCTGCAGCCGGAACGGCGCCAGGAACATGCCGGTGTTGATGCCGGCCTGCGCGCCGTTCACGTACAGTTTGCCGGTGCCGCCCGACAGCGTCACCGCCACGTGCACCCATTGCCCCGTGGGCAGCGCCGCGTTGCCTGCGATGGCTTGGGAGTTGGAACCGCCATTGACCGTGATGGCGAAGCGCGGCAGGCCGTCGTTGGCGCGCGGCGTCAAAAACATGTAATGACCGGTACCGGAACCGAAGTCGAACACGCGTGCCCAGGTCTGGCTGGCGTTCCAATACACCCAGCAGGCGATGGTGGCGTCGGCCACGTCGGACATGATGCCCGCGGGCAGGCTGACATAGCCGGTGCTGCCGTTCAGCGACACGCAATTGCCCTTCTTACCCGCCACCCAGGTGGCGCCGCCGACCAGCGTGCCGGCGTGGCCCTGGCCGCTGGCGTCGGCGGCGGTGGTGCCGCCGCTCTCGTCGAAGGCCAGGTGGGTGTGCAGTTGCACGCCCACAACCGCCTTGGCCTCGTTGGAGTTGGCGGTGGTGCCTGACGGCGTGCTGGCGCTCACCACGTAGTAGTAGGTTCCCGCCGCCAGGCCGCTGTCGCTGTAGGTGAGCAGGTCCGTGATGCCGCTCGCCACCGTGGTGTACGGGCCGCCCGGCGTGGTGGCGCGCTTCACCGTGTAGCCGGTGGCGTAGGCGCTGCCCCACCACGACAGGACCACCACGCCGCCCGCCGTGTAGGCGGTCAGCCCGCTGGGCGCGGCGCCGCTGGCGATCGGATCGAGCGTGCAGGTCAAGGTGCCGTAGCCGAGCTGGTCGTAACCGCCGCTGGTCGTTCCATAGTTGCCGCCCCCGCCCTCGACATTCTGCGCCCACTGTTTCGAGTACGGCGCCGCCAGCCCTTTGCGGTTGACGTAATGATTGTAGACCAACGCCCAGCAGGGCCGTGCCGCGCCCTGCCCGTCCGTGTTAAGGGCGGTTTGGTTGACATTGTCGACATTGTTGTAGCGGACGTAGGGCACGGTGTTGTAGGTGCTGGTGCCGGACTGCAACAGATTGCTCTTGGCGACATATTCCGCGCCGGCCAGGAAGCGGTTGTTGTCGTAGCCGTACAGGTCCTCGCCCTGGTTCCAGGCCATTTCGCAGATCGCGCCCAGCAGCGCGATGCCCAGCGCGCTATGGCCCTGGTCGCGCCCCGTTTCCTGCCACTGGCCCAGATAGCCGGGATGCAGGAAGTACACGGCCTGGCCGATGCCGCCGTTGCCGGACTCGCCCTTGAGGTAGTTGATGGCCTCGTCCCATTTGGCCTGGTCGTCGCACAGCACGCTGATGGCCAGGATGGAGGCCAGGTTGCACAGGTCCCAATTGGCCCAGTAATGGGTGATCTCGGTGTTGTTGTGGCGTATCAGGAAGTCGTGGTTGATCGGATAGAAGACGTTGAGCATCATGTTCTGGAAGCGGACGAAATCGGCCGCGGCCCAGCCGCTGTACCCGCGCATGATCTCGGCGGCGTTGGCGAACTCGTAGCCATAGATGCCGGCCGCCAGCTGGTGGTCGGACGTGCCCCGGATGGCGGTCAGGGTGCCGGACCAGGCGTTCATGATCTGCACCGCCTTGTCCGCATAGGCGGTGTTGCCCGAGACCTTCCAGCGCAACGCGCAGCCGTAGGCGGCCGCGATGTCCTTATACAACAGCGAGTAATTCTCGGGATGAACGCCGTCGTAACCGCGATAGACAATGGCAACCGGGCGCGGCGGGGTACTCAGGTTGGTATGGCTGTTGTTGATCAGCAGACTCCAGCTGCCGCTCCACGGGCTGGTGGTGTACTTCGCCGCCATGCGCGTGAAATCGGCCGCCGTGTGCAGCAGGCCGGGGTGGACGAACGTGCCCGACGGCGTTCCGCCCTGCCGGGCCGCGCCGCCAGCGCTGGAAGACCCGCCCTGCCCGTCCCCCGCCAGCCCCCCGCCGCAGCCAGCCAGGGCGAGTGCCCCCAGGCTGTACAGGAAAGTGCGGCGTGAAATATCCGCGGCAATGTTTTCGATAACATTTTCTTCCGGTTGACGCATTTATGTCTCCTCTTTGGGGTTGTACAGCTGTCTGGACCCAGTCCGGCGGACGCCGGGACGGGTTTTCGCCCGCCGCCAGGGGCGGGCAAGTTCTGATTTATTTGAAGCTCACCCCTTCGACATGGGGGGCCGATCTCGAGCAGATTCGGCGCCGGACCTTCGATCCGCTTGCCCTTGGAGCCGGTCCGGCGCCCCCGCGAGCGCCACCGGCGGCGCAGACCGCCAGTGCGAATAAACCCTTCGGCATTGCCATTTTTACCTTTGCCCTGCCTTGTGAAACAATCCCGGGCCGCGGGTGTCGTATGCGGCGAAGCTGCGGATGTTCACTGTCCGTTCAAGCGCCTCGGTGCAGACGAAGCGCAGCGCGGTGACATCGATCGGGGCGACGCGGTCGATACGCTTGTGGCCCACGGTTTGCCCCTCGACGATCGTCTTCCAGCCGCCATCGACGCGCGCCTCGATCCGGTAGCGGGCGATCTTCTGGCCCTCGGCCACGCCCTCCATCGTCACCAGGTGATCGATCCTGCGCGGCGCATCGAAGCGCAGGATCGCCGACAGGCCGTTCGCGTGGGTGCGGGCCACCGGCCTGGAGAAGCGCCTGCGGATCTCGTCGCCCATCTCCGTCGCCGCCGCCACCAG
>NZ_FPBO01000066.1:17009-19067 GCF_900116645.1 Pseudoduganella namucuonensis
ACGTCCGGACCGAAATACAGCATGTCCGGCTGCAGCCGGCGCGCCTGCCTGCCCAGCTCCGCGTACAGTTCGCGCAGCTTGCCCCCTTGGGCGACCGGGCCTATCGAGTCCGAGCGGCCGTAATGATCGTCCCAGTAAAACACCAGCGGGCCGTAGCGGGTCAGCAATTCCCGCTGCTGCCGCAATTCCTTGTCGCGCACCTTGGCGAAGTGGGCCGGATCGTCGTATTTGCCCAAGTCGCTGTTGCCCTGGCCGGCGGCCCGGCCCAGCGTGTGCCGGTCGAAGTGGTCGTCGATCCAGGGCGGCGTGTACAAGCCGGGTTTCACGCCATGCTTGCGGCAGGCGTCGACGAATTCGCGGACGATATCGCCCTCGCCGTTCTTGTACGGGCTGTTGCGCACACTGTAGCCGGTGGTGGCGGTGGGCCACAGGCAGAAACCCTGCTCGTGGCGCGCCGTCAGCACCACGTAGCGCGCGCCCATGGCCTTGGCGGCCAACACCCATTGTTCCGTATCCAGGCTGGTGGGATTGAAGGCGCTGGCCGGCTTGCCGGCGGACACGCTGCCATAGGTATCGATGCTGTAATGGATGAAGGCGCCCAGCTCCATCTCATCGAACGCCAGTTGCCGCGGCGTCGGTCTGGCCAGCGTGCGCGCCGGTCCGGCGGCCGCCGTTGCCGGCGGCCCGCCCCCCAAAGACACGGCCAGCATGGAATAGCCAGCCGCCAAGCCAAATTCGCGTCTCGTGGTTTTTTTAAAAAAAGTCATTGCCATACTCCCGTCGCGATCCTCAGACGACCCGGCGCCGCGTCAACGCCAACGCGGCGCAGCCGATACCGATCAACAGCCACGGGCCCGGTTCAGGAACCGCCCTGACGTGCGGATCCGAGAGGTTGGCGAAGACGTGGCCATCCGCGCCGGCGGTGAGCCCGGGGGTCCAGGCGAATTCCGCCAGGGCCCCGGTCATCGGATCGTAGTGGCCGAGCGGCGTGAAGCCGTCACTGCCGAACGCCGACACGACGAATTTCGAGATGTAATTCGTCATCGGATCGACCGCGCCCGCGAAGGTGAGGTCGAACGACAGCACGCCGCCGAAATCCACGGACTGGAACAGGTCGTTCGACGCGTCGTTGCGGAAGCGCCAGCCGCCGGCGACCGCGGTCACGCCCCAGGAGTCGATATACGGCGAGCCCTGGAAGCCGACCAGGTTGGTCACCGTCGCCGTCGCCAGCGGCACGGCGCCGCTGACGCCGAGGTTCATGTCCAGGAAGCCGCTGGCGGCGCCGAAGGACGCGGTGTCGATCGTCACGTGGACGACGCCGGCCGAGGCCAGGCCGCAGCCCGTCGCCAGGGCCAGGGCCAGCGCCGCGCGGCGCAGGAGGGAAGCGATCTTGTGTTTGACATCGTTACGCATGATGCATCCTCCTTATGGCTGGCCACGGAACAGTTGCGCCGTGTAAGTGACGAGGGCGCGGTTGGGGTTCGAGAACGTGAGGTTCACGGTCACCGAGGCGCCGGGGGGCAGCGGGTTGGCCAGGGCGACATACGGCGCGCCGGCGGCGTCCACGCCCGTGGCGTTGTCGAGCACCAGGCCGTTGCTCAAGCCGTTCAGTCTGAGCGTCAGGGGGCCGGTCAGGGTCGAACCCGTCGTGTTGGTGAGCGTCATCGCGCCGACATACTTGCCGGTGGCGCGGTTCAGGGTCGCGCCCTGCTGCGTCATCTTCACGCTGGCGCTCAGGTCGATCGGGCCGATGTTCACGGTCAGCGAGCGGGCTTGCTCGGTGTTGCCGGCCTGGTCCACGCTCCAGTAGCTCACCGTGTGGCTGCCCTTGGCGCTCAGCGCGACCGTGTTGCCGGTCTGCTGCGCGCCGCCGTCCACCGTGTAGTGGGTGGACGCGGCCGGCGAGCCGGCGTCCGCCGCCACCGACAGCGCCAGCGACACGTCGCCCGAGTACCAGCCGCTGGCCGGCGCGGCCTGGCTCGGCGTCGCGGTGGTGACCGGCGCGGTCTTGTCGATGTTGACCGCGACCGTGCGCTGCTGCTCCACGTTGCCCGCCCA
>NZ_FPBO01000071.1 GCF_900116645.1 Pseudoduganella namucuonensis
CAGACCACCGGTGAAACCTATATTTTCAAAACGAAAGACATCGAAAAAGGGAATTGGAAAAGAGTTTCCTTTAAACCGGCGTACCACGACAGCAATCTGTTTTTCGACGACGACGGCAAAGCCTATCTCATTCATGATGCGCACAAGATCAAAATCCTTGAGTTGAATGACGATCTGACGGGGTTAAAACCAGGCGTTCCCGAGAAAGTTCTCATCGAAAACGCCGACGCGCCAGGCGGCCCGGAATACGACCTGAACGCCGAAGGATCGCAGCTATACAAAATACAAGGCAAATATTATTTATTTAATATTTCCGCACCCAAGGGCAAAGGCCGGACTGTGCTCATACACAGGGCGGATAATCTCAACGGCCCGTGGGAAGGAAGAGTTGCCCTGCAGGATAGAGGCATCGCTCAAGGCGGATTGATCGACACGCCCGACGGGCGTTGGTTCGCTTACCTCTTCCGCGATTACGGTTCGGTCGGCCGGATTCCTTACCTGGTTCCCGTCAAGTGGGAAGACGGTTGGCCGGTACTGGGAGAAAATGGCAAAGCCCCGGACAAGCTGGATCTGCCCGCCAGTACTGGTTTGATTCCGGGTTTGGTCGCTTCTGATGAATTCAATCGCAAGAAGGGGCAGGATGCGTTGCCGCTGGTTTGGCAATGGAATCACAATCCGGATAACAAGCTTTGGTCGGTACAAGAAAGAAATGGATATCTCCGGCTGAAAACCGCCAGGATCGACACCTCGTTTGTACAGGCAAGAAATACACTAACGCAGCGTACTATCGGACCAACGAGCACAGGCTCGACGTTACTGGACGCTTCCAAAATGAAGGAAGGTGATTTCGCGGGATTAAGCGCCTTCCAGAAGAATTTCGGACAGGTTGGCGTCAAGGTCGAGAATGGCAAGAAATGGATCGTCATGGTCAATGCCGGCTCGGATAAACCTGTAGAAGTGCAACAAGTTCCGCTGACACAAAACCAAGTCCACTTAAGGATCGATTGTGACTTTACCGATTTGAAGGACGAAGCCAAATTCTTGTACAGCCTCGATGGAAAAGTGTGGAATCCCATCGGAGACACATTGAAGATGACCTACGCCATACCGCATTTCATGGGGTATCGTTTTGGCCTGTTCAACTATGCAACAAAAAATACTGGCGGATATGCGGATTTCGACTGGTTCAGAATTAAATACAAGGATAAATAATGTGATGCAAAGTCCATTGTTCTTGAAGATTTAATCGCCGGGATCTGCAAGGTGGCGGGGCAAGGGCCCAATCCATTTGCTGCGGATTGCGCATACTTTCAACGGAGAAAACCATGCCCATCGCATACAAACGCATCGTCGTCGTCGGCGGCGGCACCGCCGGCTGGATGGCCGCCATCGGGCTGGCGACCGCGCTGCCGGGCAGCACGGTCGAACTGGTCGAATCGGAAGCGATCGGCATCGTCGGCGTGGGCGAGGCCACGTTCCCCATGCTGCGCGAATTTCACAATCGGCACCGCATTGACGAGGCCGACTTCCTGCGCGCCACCAATGGCACCTTCAAGCTAGGCATCGAGTTTCGCGACTGGCGCACGAAGGGCCAACGCTTCTTCCATACCTTTGGCAATTTCGACGACCTGACCGGCCCCGCCTGCCTGTGGGGCCAGTACCGCCGCGTCAACGATCCCGCGCTGGGCCCGCTGAGCGAGCAATGCCTGCCCAGCGTGATGGCCAGCCAGGGCCGCTTCGCCCCGCCACCCGCGGAACAACCCAATCTGTATAGCTACGCTTACCACTTCGATGCCAACCTGTACGCGGGCTTCCTGCGTGGCATCGCGCTCAAGAGGGGCGCGCGGCGCACCGAAGGTCGCATCGTCGAGGTCAAGCGCCGCGCCGACGGCGGCGTCGACCAGCTCAAGCTCGAAGACGGCCGCGTGGTGGCCGGCGACCTGTTTATCGACTGTTCCGGCTTTGTGTCCCTGCTGCTGGGTCGTGCCCTGGAGGAGCCTTACGTCGATTTCAGCCGCTGGCTGCCGGTCGATCGGGCTTGGGCCGTGCCCAGCGAACCGAGCGGACCCGGGCTCACGCCGCACACCGTCGCCACCGCGCTTGAAGCGGGCTGGACCTGGCGGATCCCGCTCAGCAACCGCATCGGCAACGGCCACGTGTTCGCCTCCCGCTACATCGACGAGGAGCGCGCACGCACCCAATTGCTCGAACAGCTGGACGGCCCGGCCCTGGCCGAACCGCGCCTGCTGCGGTTCACGACCGGCCACCGCGAGCGCTTCTGGGTCCACAACGTGGTCGGGCTGGGCTTGTCGTCGGGCTTTTTGGAGCCGCTCGAATCGACCAGCATCCTGCTGATCCAGCGCGGCCTGGAAAAAATGATCGAACTGCTGCGCCCAGGTGCGCGGCCCGCCGCGGCCGCCGTGGCCAACTACAACAAGGGCATGACCAGGGTGTTCGAGCGCATCCGCGACTTCATCATCCTGCACTATTGCCTCACCGAACGCCGCGACAGCCAGCTGTGGCGCGACATGGCCAGCATGGAACTGCCGGAGACGCTGGACTTCAAGCTGCACGCCTGGCGCCAGACCGGCTCGCTGAACATGAACGGGGAAGAAGGTTTCGAGGCCACCAGCTGGCTGGCGATCCACGCCGGCATGGGGAACTGGCCCGTACGCGCCGACCCCCTGCTGGCCGAGGTGCCGTTCGAGGTAGCGCTGCAAGCCCTGCGCCAGCGACGCGACCATTACGCCGCCGTCGTGGCGGCCATGCCCACGCACGATGCTTTCCTGCGCCGAATAATGCGTAGTAACAACTAACGGAATCAACATGGAATTTCAAAAAATCCCCCGCACGACGGCGATTGCCGGCGACGCCTGGGGCCGCGGACTTCCCGCGGATCGCGATCGGCGCCGCCTGCTGCGGGCCATGGCCGCCGCGCCGCTGTTGCTCGGCATGCCGGCCCTAGAAGGTAAAGATTTTCGCTATCGCGAAAACGGGCGCGTTACGCAGGGTCGGGACATGTCCCGCCAATTCCCTGCTTCCCCCCTGGCCGGCGAGGAAGGCGCCGAAGGCGAAACCGCGCAGCCATTCCCCTTGTCGGCAGTGCGTCTGCTCGACGGTCCCTTTCTCCGGTCCCAGAGCCTTAACGCGCGCTACCTCGAGTCGCTGAACTGCGACCGCTTGTTGCACAATTTTCGGAAAAATTCGGGACTCGCTCCGAAGGCGCCGGTGTACGGCGGATGGGAGGCGGAGGGGCTTTGCCCGGGACATACCCTGGGCCATTTCCTGAGCGCCTGCTCGATGTTATGGGCGTCCACCGGACGGGAAGGGATGCGCGCCAGGATCGACTACGTCGTCGGCGAGCTGCTCGCCTGCCAGGAAGCGGCACCCGGCAGCTTGGTATGCGGCTTCCCCGACGGCGATACGCAACTGCGCAATTGCCTGGAAGGCAGGCCTGTCGTTGGGGTGCCCTGGTACACGCTGCACAAGTTGATGGCCGGGCTGCGCGATACGTTTGTGCACCTGCGCAATGCCCAGGCGCTCGCGCTCCTGGTGCGTGTCGCCGACTGGGTCGACGAGGCCGCGCGGCCAGTCGACGAGCCGCGCTTTCAAAAGATGCTCGATCTGGAGCACGGCGGGATGAGCGAAGTGCTGTCGGACCTGCACACGCTGACCGGGGAGGTGCGCTACCTGCGCCTGGCTGAGCGCTTCTGCCACCAGAAACTGCTCGCGCCGCTTGCCGAAGGGCGCGACACCCTCGACGGCTTACACTCCAACACGCAGATTCCCAAAGTGATCGGATTCGCCCGGCTGCACAAACTCACGGGGCAAGCGCACTACCGGCAAGCCGCGCGCTACTTCTGGCGCACCGTGGTCGAGCAGCGCTCGTTTGCCACGGGGGGGCATGGCGACAACGAGCATTTCTTTCCGCCCGCCGAGGTTGAGAAGCATCTGTCCTCAGCGACGACCATGGAAACCTGCTGCACATACAATATGTTGCGCCTGACGCGGGCCTTGTTCGCCGCGCAACCATCGGTCGCCCACGCCGACTTTTACGAACGCGCTTTGTTCAACGGCATCCTCGCCTCCCAGGATCCGGACAGTGGCATGTTCACCTACTTCCAGGCCACCCGGCGCAGCTATCCGAAGCTCTACTGCACACATGAGCATTCATTCTTCTGCTGCACCGGCACTGGGATGGAAAATCACGCCAAGCACGGCGATTCCATCTATTTCCACCAGCGGGATGTCTTGTATGTGAACCTGTATATGGCGTCGGACCTGCGTTGGGCCGACCAGGGCGCGCGGCTGCGCCAGACAACCAGTTTCCCCGAGCGCGGCGGCAGCCGATTGACGCTGCGGCTGGAGCGGCCCACAAAGCTCGTCCTCAAGCTGCGCCACCCCGGCTGGTGCCGACAAATGAGCGTACGCCTGAATGGACGCAAACTCATCGACAGCGACCAGGCCGGGCGCTACGTGGAGCTCGCGCGCACCTGGCGCGACGGCGACGTCCTCGATGTCGATCTGCCGATGCATGTGCATCTGGCGCCCTTGCCCAACGCGCCCCAACTGGCAGCGCTCATGTATGGCCCCCTGGTGCTGGCCGCGCGCATCGCCGGTCCCGCCATGGCGCCCGGCGCCGATCTGGTTGCGGGCAACGTGTCTTATGGCAAGACGTTCACGGAGACGCTGGAGATCCTACCGCTGCGCCTGGGTGGTGCCGGCCTTGATGGGGCGGTCCGGCGTGGCACTGGCGCGCTGGCTTTCCATCTGAGCGGGCCGGACCTGGGAGAGGGGTACGAACTGTTACCGTTCCACAGAATCGCGCATGGCTACTACAACTTGTACTGGCGGGTCGGATGAAGCTCCAGTGCGGGCGGGGGGCTCATGGAAGACAGAGAGCCGGCAGACGGTGGAACTTAGCAAATAATTTTTGAAGCACAAGAAAGTGGAGATACGAGTGAAACTAAGTAAAAACAAATTGGGGGTCAGCCTGTGGGCTGCCTTGACAGTATGTGCTTGTGGTGGGAACAGTGCAATTGCCAACAGCACTGCCGCGCCCGCCGCGCCGCCTGCCAAGACGACATTCAACTGGACGTCGACCCCACCGCTTATTGCGCCTCAACCGGATCCAAATCAGACAATTTTCGGCGTAAAGGATCCTTCTGTTGTTTACGCGAACGGCAAATATCACGTATTCCTCACAACGGCTGGGTCTGCTGGCTGGGGTCTTGGGTACACAAGCTTTGACAAGTGGTCTAACGCGTCGGCCGCGAAAATCGTCACGCTTGACAAGTCCCCGATGGGGCCAGGTTATCGCGCAGCGCCACAAGTATTCTATTTCGCTCCTCAGAAAACATGGTATCTCGTATACCAAGGTGGCGATCCGCTGTACTCGACCTCGAAAGATATCAGCGATCCGATGTCCTGGAGCGCGCCGAAACCGTTCTTTCCAGTCATCCCCGACATCATCAAGGCGCCCCAAGGCCATGGCTGGCTGGATTTTTGGGTGATCTGCGATGATAAAAAATGCTATATGTTCGGTACCGACGATAATGGACGTTTGCTTCGGTCCGAAACCGACACAGCCCAGTTCCCGAATGGCTTTCGTAACACTGTCGCTGTCATGACCGAGAAAAGGGATGATGTGTTCGAGGCCAGCAATACCTACAAGATTGCCAACACGAATACCTATATTACGCTGGTGGAGGCAATCGGGCCAAAAGGACGTTACTTCCGGATTTGGAAGAGCAATAGCCTGGACGGAGTATGGGAGCCATTCTCTTCTGCGCCAATGAATGCGTTCGCGACTGCCGATAATGTAGAACAGATTTGGTCGGAAGGGATCTCCCACGGTGAAATGGTGCGGACCAATGCCGATCAAACGATGACCATCGATCCTTGTCGGCCGCTCGAATACCTCTTCCAGGGCAATGACCCGAAAGTGCGTGTGGACGATTACATCAAAATTCCGTACCGCTTGGGTGTGATCACGGCGAAGGGTGAAAATCCAGTAAGCGCACTCTGCCGCTGACCCAAGGCGCCATCTCACCTCGAATCGTTCCGGCGGAGCGCCCATGGCGGTGGCTGATTCCTCGAAGCCGATCGCCATGGGGCCTAGCGCCTCTCTGGCCAGGCGACAGCAGCATTCTGTCGCCTGGCGTTCTTCCTTGCATTTGACGTGTGGCGTCCGCCGCGCGACCGCTGGCGCACAGGGTGATGCTCGCGCGCAAGCGCTATGTTGGAGCGGGCATCGCGCCCGCTCCGTTGGCCACGAAACCGCGCAGCTTGGATATGTAGTCAAATTTTGATTGATCTTTTTTGTCTGTTGAATCGTATGTGCCCTATTCCGCCAGAAACCAGTTTGCCCCCGTCCGAACTTGAACGCGAGCCGCGCTGGCAGCGCAAGTCCAATCGCTACGCCATAGGCCTTGTGATTCTCCTCCATCTGGCGCTGGGAACGTTCGTGATGCTGTCGACCTTGCGGCGGCCAGCGCCTAAGCCGGAGCCGCGCAGTGTCGATGTCGTGGTCTTCGAGACGAAAGCACCGGAAAAAAAGATTCCCGAACCTAAGCCCGAGCCAAGCAAACTCGAGCCGCCCCCGGTTGACATTCCGCGCATGCCAGATCTGCCTCCCGTCAAGGTAACCGAAAGCCCGGTGCCCGCGCCCGTGGTTGAGGCCAGCCCGGCGCCGGCGCCGGCGCCTGCAGTCGCCGCGCCCCCTCCCCCTCCCCCGCCACCGCCCCCACCCGTGGCCAAAGCGGCGGCCACGCCTCCTAAGCTGTTCGAAGAATGCGCCGATGCCTCGGATCGGAATATGATCGCCGACGTCTATCGCCTCAGTGTCGGCAGCCAATCGTTATCCGAAATGCGCCGGCGCAAGCCGATCAGGCGCGTTTGCATGGCCCAACTCGATATCGTGCCGCGCGACTTCCGCGAAGGCTTTCCCGGCATGGGCTCGACGGTCGAATGGTTCGGCCTGGATATTCGCTTCTCCGTCAATATTCCGGAAACCGCCACGTATGAACTGATGCTGTTGGCCGACGATGGTGCCATGCTCAGTATCGACGATGAAAACGTGATCGACAACGATGGCATCCACGCCCCAACACCCGTGGCGACCAAGATAAAGCTGGAGAAGGGCTTGCGCAATTTCCGCGTGCGCTACTTCCAGGGGCCAGGCCCGGGTCTCGCATTGATGCTTGCGTGGAAAAAACCCGGTGCGACCGATTACGGCTACATCCCGCGCAGCTTGATAGGGCGGCCGCCGGCCGGCACGCTGCCGCAGGTACAGACGAAGGAGTGAGCGCCACACCTTGATGAAGCACGCAAGGGCGCGGCTTGGCGCCGTGGACCGCAACATACGGTCGCCAGTCCTGCTCCAGGCTCGAACGACGCGCAACGCGACAACTCTATGTCGAGCCGGACAGCGCTCGAACAGGCGGACACCCCACGCCTGCTCGATCGCGTCGATCCGGCAGCTCGGCGCCAGCGGCGACAGGTGGATCAACTGCGGCGCCGCCCTGAAGCTGTTCAATTTACCAACTGCCACAAAGGCGCGCAAATCGACACTACGAAATTTACCCTCCTTGCTGGTGATTCTGGCCTATCGCCGCGGCGGTGTCGCGTGCAATATGCCCATCGGCTGGGTACATTTAGATAGATTGGTGGCCAGCCGATATCGTCAGCAAAGGAGACATTGCGATGGTCAACAATAAAGGACGCGCCAAAGCGCCCATTCTTCCTGCGCGATGCGCAGCCCGCCGGCTTCCCGATGCCGTTCCAAGGCTGCGTGCTCGCCAACATCACTGGCCGTGGCAGTCGCCGCGACCGCTTTCGTCTTCGAATCCGACACCACCCTGAGCAATCCGGCCGTTTCCCTGGTCACCCCTTGGCGGCCTGAAGTGTCCCGGTCGAATGGACGCGTGCGCCCGTTCGCCCCTGTTGCGTCTGGCGCCACACAACATCAACCTCAACGAAAGCGAGTTTCATGATGAGATTTTCTGCTAATACCATCGCAGGCCGCACCGCACTCGCCGCGGCGCTGCTGGCAGCATCGGCTTTCGCCGCCTTGCCGGCCCAGGTCCAAGCCGCCGGGCCCACGTATTCCTGGAGCAATGTGAAAATCGGCGGCGGCGGCTATATCACCGGCATGATCGCCCATCCGCTCCAGCGCGGCTTGTTCTACAACCGCACCGATGTCGGCGGCGCCTACCGCTACGATGCGGCCACCAGCACCTGGATTCCCCTGCACGACTGGCTGCCACCCGAAAAATCCTACCTGTACGGCATCGATACGATCGCCATCGATCCGAGTAATGCGAACAAATTCTACTTGGTCGCCGGCCTCGGCTTCTTAGACGGCAACGCAATGTTCATGAGCTCGCAAGACCAGGGTCGCAGCTTCAAGCAGGTGCCACTGCCCTTCTCGACCGGCGCCAATGCAATCGGCCGCCAGGTCGGCGAACGTTTGCAAGTCGATCCGAACCTCGGCAATGTCCTGTTCTACGGCACCGCCAACGCCGCCGTCAATGCGTCCAACAACGGCCTGTGGAAAAGCACCAACGGGGGCGACACCTGGAGCAAGGTAGCCGGGTTTCCGGCCCTGTCGAGCGATGGCACAGGCGCCGGCGTCGCCTTCCTCGCCTTCCACAAGGGTTCCAACTGGAATAAGCCGCCTGGTTCGCCCACCTCCATCATTTACGCGGCCGTCAACACCCAGGCCGCCGCGGACAGCGGCGCCACCTTGTACAAGAGCAGCGACGCCGGCGCGACCTGGAACCGGGTCTGGGGCGCGCCCAATGGCATGTTGCCCCAGCGCGGGCAGATCGGCCCGGATGGCTATCTCTACATCACCTTCGCAAGATTCAATACTGAATACGGCCCGGGAGGTATGGACATGGGTCAGGTCTGGAAGGTCAACATCCTGACCGGCGCCGACGAGTGGACCAACATCACCCCGCTCGGCAACAGCCCCAAGGGCTACGGCTTCGCCGGCCTGTCGGTCGATCCTGCCCATCCGAAGACGGTGGCCGTCAATACCTTGGGCTGGTATGACGGGCTCGGCGTGCCCCTCGAAACCATGTACTACAGCACCGACGGCGGCGCCACCTGGACCGACATCCGGGCCAATGCGACCGTCGACACGAGCGCCGCGCCCTGGTCCGCCCGCCCCGCTGGCGATCCCACCAGCTTCGGCAACTCGGGCGGATCGCTGCTCGACCCGTTCGACCCGAATCACGCCTTCATCACCTCCGGCGGCGCCACGTGGGAGACCAAGAACCTGACCCAGCCGAAGACCAACTGGGCCTATGGCCAGAACGGCATCGAGGAATCGGTCCCGCTCTCCCTGATCTCGCCCGTCGCGAACGAGTGGAATGCCTACCCCTTGATCTCCGGCGACGGCGACTTCTGCGGCCTGACCCACACCAGTGTCAGCGTCGCGCCGAACACGAAATTCTCCAGTCCGACCTGCAAGGACACGACCTCGCTCGACTATGCAAAGACCAATTCGAAGATCGTGGTGCGGGTCGGCACCGACAACTGGGGAAATCCGAAGCACCTCGGCGCGGTATCGTGGAACGGCGGCTATAGCTGGTACCCCTTTGGCAACAACGGTCCCAGCCCCAACGGTGACGGTGGCCGGGTAGCGATCTCGGGCGACGGCACCACGATTCTCTGGTCCACCAAGGGAGCGCCAACCGTCGTCTCCAACGACTTTGGCAGCAGTTGGACGCAGGTCGGCGTGCCGCAAGAAGCCCATGTCATCGCCGACGGCTACGATACGACCACGTTTTATGCCTACGCACGCGATACGGGCGGCTTCTATGCGAGCTACAACAAGGGCGCCACCTGGTATTTGCTGAGCATCGACAATAACTACACCGGCCCTCACCTGGGCTTGCCGGCATGGGGCGATATGGTGTCGGTGCCGTTCGGCAAGAAGGGCGATATCTGGGTATCGACCTATGCCGGCCTGTATCGCAACACCAACTGGGGTCAGGCCAACTGGACCCTGCTGCCGGGTGTGCAGAGCGCCAAGGGGCTCGGTTTCGGCAAGGCCGCGCCTGGCGCCAGCTATCCCACGATGTACCTCGACGGCACGATTAACGGGGTCACCGGCATCTACCGCTCCATCGACACTGGCGCGACCTGGGTGCGCATCGACGATCCCCAGCACCAGTATGCCAAGGGCGGCAATGACAAGTCGACCATCATCGGCGACCCCAAGACCTTCGGCACGGTCTATCTGGGCAAGCGCGGCATCATGGTCGGCACCTCGAGCAATTAACCAAGGCGGCGCCTATACAACGACCAATCGTGAACCGCCCCGTGTGCCGTACGCAGAGGCGCAGGCGGGCGGCGCCGGAAAATATTGATCAGCCGAGGCTGATCAGGAAATTGCGGTAAGCTGCCAGCCTGCCATTGAGTGTGTGGCGGCCCTCCGATGTATGGGGAAAGAAGCGACATGGCCAAGTTCAAGCGAACTTGGCCATTGTTTTTCTGGAGACGACGGTGGGATTCGTGTCACGCATTGCAACCCGCGTGCACGCACGGTTTCCCCAATTCGGCCTACAAACCTACCCTCACCCCACCTCGTGATATACAAGTACCGTAGCGCTTAATCGGCGCATCGCACGCATCGTTTTTACCGCCACGGGAACTTCCTGGCGCGCCACCTGCGCCTGGCTGAGCGCTTCAGCCACAGGTCACTGCTGGCGCCTCTTGCCGAAGGGCGCGCCACCGAGTCGGCTGCCCCGCGGCCCCTATTGCACCTGGAGCTTGACCATTTTCCGCTTCTGGTCTCTCACAACGACCAGATCGACATAGGCTTGAAAGCGCCTCGCCTGCAGCGCTGAGACAAGGGCCGTTGCGGTCGTAAACATCTGTTCAGGGGCCTCAGGATCATTGCCCATGCCGATGACGACATCGCGCGGCCGCAGTCCGGCTTTGTCGCCGTAGCTTGCCGGGTCAACGGACAGTACCAGCACGCCTTGCTTCGACAGCAGACCGGCGGCCGATTGCTCGCCCAGTGTTTCGATCGACTTGATCGTCAGGCCGAGGAAGGTCCGCGGCTTCTCTTGCATGCCCGCTGCCGGCTGCAGCTGCAGTTCGGGAAACCCGGGCTGTTTCGCCAGCGCCTTGAGGCGCGCCGGGCGCACGCCGAATTGGCTCATCGGAAAATTGACGAAGCCGAGCGCCAATGCCGGCGAGTTCTTCCCTACCCTGAAATCGCCATGCGCGGGATCGGTAAATTGCAGGGCGCCGGCGACGGAGTTCGCGTCCGTGCCCGCCGCCCGCGCCTGTTCCAGGTCCGCCGCGTTGGCGAACAGGTTGCGGTCGACGCTCTTGCCCCATGTCTTGATGCCGATCGGCTGATGGGCGGCCATGACGATATTGTTCTCGAACACGTCGGCGCTGTTCTCGAACCATACGTGCGGATGGAAGCTCCCATTGACCAGGATATTGTTGCGAACGACCCGGTGAACGCCTTCACGCAGCTTGAGGCCGCCCGACAGCATGAGGTTCTCTTCGATGACGTAGTTCGAGGCGCCGTCGTCCAGATCGATGTCCCAGCCGTGATCGCACTTGAAGCGGTTGCGCCTCATCACAATCGGTTCGATCGCGTCCAGCGTGGCCAGCGACGGTTCAGCTGCCACCCGGCTATCCATTTCCTTGCGGTCAGGATGCCAGTAGCGGTCCCGCCCCCAGCTATTGAAGGCGCCGTGATCCCCCGTTTCGAGCACCGTGTCGAAGACATCGTTGTAAGTTATCTGGTGGCCGCCCCAGGTGCCGTCGCCGACATTGATGCCCGCCCGCGGCACCTGGTAGATGGAATTGTGGGCGATCGAGATGCGCGCGGCCATCGCGATTTCCACCCCGGCCGCCTGCTTGTCGACCAGCCCGATATCGTGGATCAGATTATCTTCGGCCATGCTGTCCCGTGGATACTGGTCGGACCTGGGACCCGGCGTACGGTCGATCGCGGACAGCGCCAGTTGTTCCTGGTATTCGAACAGCGGCGAACGCACGGCCTCGGGGCGGCCGACAAACGCAATCGCCGTTCCGCCGATTGCGCGGAGATGGTTTCCGGCGATGCGAACGTGGCTGGCACGGCCGCTGACCACGATCGCATTCCCGCCCAGCTCGCTGAAATCCGAGTTGCTGACCGTGACTGCCGAGGCGTTCTCGATCGTCACGGCGCCGACCCGATAGAACTTCCAGTCCGAGCGCAGCAGCGGTTCGGTGGCTTTGAGAAAGGTCGGTTCGGTGTCCCTGAACGACAGCCCCTCGATCCGGATGTTGTTCGCGGGCGCGCCCTTGCCTTCGATCCGGACCAGGGATTCCAGCCTGCCCGCACGGAAGCCAAGCGCGGGCGGGCGTTTGCCATCAAGCGGCTTGTAATAGATCCAGCCGTCGCCGCGGTCGTGGAACCATTCGCCGGGCGCATCGAGTTCCTCGAAGACGTTCTCGACATAGCGCGCGTTTGCGCTGGGCGGTGCGATGCGGTTGTTGGCGGTCTGGGCGCCGAACCGCAGGCTTCCATCGGAATTTTTCCCGAGAATGGGTACATGCACGCCACCCCAACGGCCGCCATGCAGGGCGTGCAGCACCGCCCCGGCCGGATCGCGCCAGGTCGCCACCCTTTCCTTCGACGTGGCGTCGGCGGCCACGCCGCCGAAGGTCCGGATCGCAGGGTCATGGTTGGGATAGCGCGCACGGATCAGCATCTGCCGGCCCAGCCACAGACGCTGGAAGGACTTGTCGGAAAGCTTGGCACGCCAAATTCCGCCGTCGCCAGCCTGCCAGCTCAACGGGGGCAAGTTTTCGGCACCGGTCAAGACGGGATGCGCGCCTGGCGCCCGCGCCAGGACGAAGGGCATCGCATGTGTGCCGGACAGTCCCTCATCCAGGACAATGGGTGTGGGGAGGGAATACGTTCCCGTTGCGAGCTCAATGCGTGTAATACGCTTGTCCACGCGTGCCTTGACCAAGGCCGCCTGCAATGACCGGACATCGTCGACTTTGATCGTTTCCGCAAGGGCCGGTTGGAACAGGAAGCTCATTCCCAATATACCAAGGGGCGCGATAAATTTTATCCGCATTTCATTCTTTCTCTATAAATACATTCAGTGTGGCTGTGCTTGCCTGCTTACAGTGCGATCTCGAACGGCGCGGCGGGCAAGTCGTCGGCGCTGTACAGATTCACATAGGGCGCATCGGCCCAGGCGTAGCGGACACGCGTCGTGCCTGGCTGGTTGGCCCCTTTCAGCGTGACCGTGTCGCCTTGCGCCACCGCCAGCGCATACTGGCAAGCCGCGCCGGCGCAGGCTTCGAAACCGATCGCATGGGCGGCGCTAGTCTTGATGCCGCGCTGTTCCGGCAGCCCGGTCAACCCGCCGCCCCCGAGAACATGGACGGCGATCACGTTGCGGCCCGGCTTGAATGCGCCGGCGAGCACGGGATAGTCGCGCCACATCCACGCGATGCTGCCACCGCCCACGCGCACGCCGTTGACCCAGGTGCTGTCGTAGGTGTCGATGGGACCGAGCTGGACGGCGTTGGCCGCGCGCGCCTGCGCCTCGCTCAGCGTCACGCTGGTGCGGAACCAGGCGGCGCCGTCGAAGCCCGCCAAGGCGGCGACGCCGGCATCCTTCCACGATCCCCTCGGCGACAAGCTCGGCCAGGCCGCGTCGTCGAATCCCGGCAAGCTCCAGGCACGCTGCGCCTTGGCCTGCGGGTCGTGCGCGTCCCACCATCGCTCGTGGCGGCGCGCTTCGTCGGCCATCCCCTTGGCGGGATTCGACGCCATCACCGCCAGCGCCTCGACCCGCTCGGCGTAGGCCGGCAGGCTTTTCAGCGATTGCGCGCCGATCCAGCCCTGGATCGTGGTACCGCCCCAGTTCGACCCGATGAAGCCGATCGGCACCTTCTGCTTCCGCTGCAGTGTGCGCGCCATGTGGTAGCACGCCGCCGGGGCCTCGCCGACGGTCTGGGGCGTCACCACGTTCCACGCCGCCGGCCGCTTCAAGTCCTGCTGGGCGGCAAGTTCGCTAATGCGTTGAATATTGACGAAGCGCAGCTCCGGATTGGCGGGAAATTCCGGCCACGCTCCCGTTGACAGGCGCACTGGAAACTCCATGTTCGACTGGCCGGCGCACAGGTAGACGTCGCCGACCATGATGTCCTTGAGCGTCGTGGTCCCGCTGGCGCCGCTGGCGGACAGCGTGTACGGTCCGCCGGCCGACATGGCCGGCATGCTCGCCCGCCATCGGCCCTGCGCGTCGGCCTTGGCCTCGGCGGTCTTTCCGCCAAGGCTCACCGTCACGCCGAGTCCGGGAGCCGCCGTGCCCCACACGGTCAAAGCCTCGCCGCGCTGCAGCACGGCATGGTCGCCGAAGATGCCGGCAAACGCCGGTGCCGCCGGCTGCGCCAGCACGGGTGTTGCCAGCGATGCGGCAAGCACGAAGCCGGCCGCGCCGGTCAGGCGGATGACCTGCTTTAGTAATCGCCTTCGTTTCAACATCACTCCTGTGTGTGTCGTCGTTTTAAGAAAATCACTCCTCAAACCGCTGGCGGCGGCGCGTGCCGGCCGGCACGGAGAGTGCGGCGGGGAACTCAGCGTCCTAGCATGCCGCGCAGGCAGGCGTCGTGTTTGGGCATGGCCGCCACGGCGCTGGCGATGCATTCGCGGCGCCACTGCAATCCTCGCAGCGCCTCCGCGCGCTCGACGTCGCCCAGCGTCGGGTCGGCGCGCTCCGGCCAATGCCCCATGCCGGCGTGGATCGCCAGCCAGCTGGTCGCGTCGAAGCCCTCCAGGTCGTACTGGTGCAGCGCGCCCGCCTGGCGCCATGCGTGGAGCTTGAAGGCCAGGGTGTCGGGCAGCTCCATGGTCGCCATCGCGCGCCACAGCGCGCTGTCGCGGCGCGCGCTCAGGCAGTAGTGCAGGATGATGAAATCGCGCACGCGCTCGAACTGGCGCCCCACTTCGCCGTTGTAGTCGGCCACCACCTGCTCGGTGAACGGCGCGCCCGACAGCAGCAAATCGATCAGCCGCCCCAACCCCCACTGGACCAGGAAGATGCTGGTCGACTCGAGCGGCTCCAGGAAGCCGCCCGCCAGGCCCAGGGCGACCACGTTGTGCACCCAGGCGCGCTTGCGATGGCCGGTCTGGAAGCGCAGCAGGCGCGGTTCGGCCAGCGCCGGGCCGTCCAGCTGTTGCAGCAATTGCGCGCGCACGCGGTCCTCGTCGATGTGGCGGCTGGCGAACACGTGGCCGTTGCCGGTGCGGTTTTGCAGCGGAATCCGCCACGCCCAGCCCGCCTCCAGCGCGGTGGCGCGCGTGTAGGGCGTCAGTTCGGTCCCGATCCGTTCGGTCGGACAGGCCCAGGCCCGGTCCACCGGCAGCCAGTGGCTGAAGTCGACAAACGGCTCGCCCAGGGTACGCCCCAGCAGCAGCGACGCGAAGCCGGAGCAGTCGATGTACAGGTCGCCGGCCACCACGCGCCCATCGTCCAGGGTGAGCCGGTCGACGCCGCCGTCGGCGCGCCGCGCCACCTCGACGATGCGCCCCTCGGTGCGGCGCACGCCGCGCCGCTCACCCAGCTTGCGCAGGAAGGCGGCGTACAGCGCGGCGTCGAAGTGGTAGGCGTAGTCGTAGCGGTCGTTTTCTCCCGGCAGCGCGAAGCGGCCCTGGCTGGCCATCACGGAGGGCAGGCATTGCTCGCCCAGTGACCCAAGGCCGGCCTCGCCCAGCCGATGGTGCTGGCCCCACACCGCGCGGGATCCGCTCAGTTCGCCGAAATCGCCGAAGGTGTGGAAATAGCTTTCGCCGCGCGCGCGCCAGTCGCAAAACTGGATGCCCAGCTTGTAAGTGCCGTTGGTGGCGCGCAGGAACTCGGCCTCGTCAATGCCGAGCAGGCGGTGGAAGTTGCGGATCGAGGGAAAGGTCGCCTCCCCCACGCCGACAATGCCGATCTCCTCCGACTCGACCAGTTCGATGGTGGCGCCGCCTGCGAGCGCGGTGGCCAGCGCGGTGGCCGTCATCCACCCGGCCGCGCCGCCGCCGACCACCACGATGCGTTTGAAGGGCGGCTTCATGGCGCGGCGCAGTGC
>NZ_FPBO01000102.1 GCF_900116645.1 Pseudoduganella namucuonensis
GCTCCATCCGTTATCGAATTGGAAGTTCTGAATGACCGAATTATTTTTTATGTCGAGACTCCAGGCGCGGTTTATGAATACTGGCAAGACGGGGTGTTAGTTGATTAAGAGTTTGCGCCACTTTTTGCCCAACCCGGCAGTCACTGGACTGCCTCCAAGCTGAGCGTTCCGGCAGCCAGTTACTTTTCACGTTAGCCATGATGTCCGATGCAGAGATCAAATTTGAGAATTTTCAGGCGTTGGCATTTGTCCAGTCCGCGCTTGGTTCGTTGTCGTCGAACGTTCGATGTTTGTCGATTCAATGCCTGAACGGTGAGGTTGATCTTTACTATACGCTCGAAGTCGAATCCTCCGAAGACCGTGAGGAGATCGATGACATTGAGACGGAAATGTATTCGCACCAGATCAACGGGAGTGTCATCATTCGATCGCATGTCGCGATCTCGGCCGATCCGCGTCAACTCGTGGAAATGGTTGTGGGACGCCCGATCTATCTGCGCAAGGAGCAATAAATGGCTAACAATCTAATCAACCGGCCGGCTTACGCGCTGCGCGCTCCAGCCACCGGTTATTCTGCACGTTAGGCTTCATGGGACGCGAATCGGTTTCTTGGTGGTTGGATTGGTCCGCTTTGCCTGACAGGTACTTGTGGGCTCGGTTGACTGTGTACGACGAAGGTTCGACTGAAGTTCTAGACTGTGATGGGCGAACTCACAAATTTGGCGACGCGACTTCGGCACGCAATTGGCTTCTCGAAGACGAATACTCTTTACTTGAGCAACTCAAAGCAAATGGCGACGTTCCTTCTAACATCCTGGCCCCACATTGGGCCTAACAAACTAATCAACCGGACGGCTTACGCGCTGCGCGCTTCAGCCGCCGGTTATCGCACACGTTAGAGCTCACCGAATGATCTACCGATTCAATCTGCTATTGGTCGTAATCGCCTTTGCCGGAGCGACAAGTACTGCCTTCGCTCAAGATCCTGTTGCGTTTGCTATCGGCACTTACCGCATTGAGGGTGCGTGTGTACGGACCTTCCATCTTGGCGCAGACGCTATGCCTGAGTGCGATCGCTATTTGGGGATAAAAGTGGATGATGCTTCAAAGCCAATGTTCATTTTCCCTCTTAGAAAGGGTGGAGAAGCGTGGTTTTTCGTGACATCAGTAAAAGTTAATTCGAATAAAGAACGTGCGGTTTACTCGGTCGAGAAGCTTTATGATCAAACGCTCAATGCCGAATTCCCCTACCCTGCTGGAGAATGCGAAATTATCTCTGGGCCAACTGTGCGATGCACCGTTTGGAAAGATGGCGGGCGAACGGTCATTGCCCGTGAATTGATTTTTTCTGGTTTAGGAACATGGCAACATCAAAAGTGATGGAAATTTCGTCTAACCATCAGTTCCAGACGACGCCTGCCGGCGCGGCTGAACAGCCACATTGGGCATAGGAACGGCAAGCTGCGACTCGATCAAAATGACGAACACTTCTGGCCGCGAGCTGTTGCTGGTGATAGAGCCGTGGGCCTTGGAGTTTTCTCTTCCTGCGGGATCTAATTGTGAAGTGGTTTCTGTCGGCGGCACCGCTCCATCCGTTATCGAATTGGAAGTTCTGAATGACCGAATTATTTTTTATGTCGAGACTCCAGGCGC
>NZ_FPBO01000072.1 GCF_900116645.1 Pseudoduganella namucuonensis
CTGGCCCGAGCCTGCACCGCGACGATCCGCGTCAAGCTGCTCAAAATCGGCGCGGCCATCGTGCGCAACACCCGCCGCGTGCGCGTGCTGCTTGCCTCGCAGCATCCCCTCAAGCACGTCTTCATCAGCGCCGCTCGCGCAATGGCCCCATAGCGCATGACAAGTGCTGTCCCCGGCACGCTATAAACAATGGGGGTAGGGGAAATTGCGTCTTGCGCTGCCATTTCCCCCTCAATCTCGTCGAAAACAGCCGACCTGGGCACCCTCGCCACCTCTGCACCGAATCTCGCCAGGGCAGAGACTCACTGATGAAATATCCGGGCTAGGCCGGCGCCCGCGCCCACGCGCCGGCCCAGTCGGGGAAATCGGCGGCGGGCATCGGCTGGCTGATCAGGTAGCCCTGGGCGATGTCGCAGCCCAGGCCCTCCAGCCGGCGCCAGGTGGCCTGGTCCTCCACGCCCTCGGCCACCACGTCCAGGCCCAGGTTGTGGCCCAGGTCTATCGTGGAGCAGACGATGACCTCCGAGTCGCCGCTGGAGACCATGGGCGTGACGAAGGACTTGTCGATCTTGATGCCGTCCATCGGCAGCTTCTGCAGGTAGCCCAGGCTGGAATAGCCGGTGCCGTAGTCGTCGAGGAAGAGCTTGACGTCCAGCCTCTTGAGCCGCACCAGCGTTTCCAGCGCGGCGGCGGGGTCCGTCATCAGCGCGCTCTCGGTCAGCTCGAACTGGATGCGGTCCGGCGGGATGCCCCAGGTGGAGAACAGGCCGCGGATGCGGTCCACCAGGCCGGGATCGTACAGGTCGTGGGCCGACAGGTTGATGGCCAGCGCCCAGTCCTCGCCCGCCTCGCGCCAGGAATGGGCCTGGCTGAAGGCGGCGTCCATCATCCAGTTGGTCAGCGGCGTGATGGTGCCGGCCTGCTCGGCCATCTGGATGAACTCCATGGTCGACACCAGGCCGTGCCGCGGGTGGCGCCAGCGCACCAGGGCCTCGGCGCCGCACACCTTGCGCGTGGCCATGCCCACCTTGGGCTGGCAATACAGTTCCAGCTCGTTGTCGCGGATGGCGCTGTACAAATCGCCCATCAGCGCCAGCCGGCGCGTGTTTTCCTGCTCCTGGCCGCCGGTGTACATGGCGTAGCCGCCGCGGCCGGGCGCGGCCTGGTGCATGGCGGCGTTGGCGCGCCGTATCAGGCTGTCGGCGTCGGTGGCGTGGCCCGGGTACAGCGCGATGCCGATGCCGACCCGCGCGTCCAGCAGCAGGCCCGCCAGTTCGACCGGTTCCCGCATCATGGCCACCAGCCGCTGCGCGGTCTGGCGCGCGTAGTCGGCGCCGCCGTCGGGCAGCAGCAGCGCGAACTCGGCCTCGCCCACCCGCGCCAGCGTCTCGTGGCCCCGCACCTGGGCTTGCAGGCGCCGCGCCAGCAGTTGCAGCAGTTGGTCGCCGGCGCGGTAGCCCAGCACCTTGTTGATCTCCTGGAAGCGGCCCACCTCCAGGTGCAGCAGCGCCAGCGCGTGGCGCCCGCGCCTGGCGTCGCCCATGGCCGCGTCCAGTTGCTCGACCAGGCGGGTGCGGTTGGGCAGGCCGGTCAGGCTGTCGTAGAAGGCCAGCCGCGCGATGGTGGCCTCGGCTTGCTCGTGGCGCACGCGCACGCGCAGCGCGGCGATGCCGTAGGCCATGTCGTCCACCATCTCGCCCAGCAGGGCCACCTCGGCCTGGTCGAAGGCGTCCGGGTCGGCGGCGGCCATCGCCACCGCGCCCAGCACCTCGCCGTCCACCCGCAGCGGGAAGGCCGAGATCGCGGCGTAGCCCAGCTTCGCGGCGTGCTTGCGCAGGTGCCCGTATTCGGGGCCGGCGTATTGCGGGTCGGTCAGCAGGCGGCGCCCGATGACGGCCTCGCCGGTGCGGATGGCCACGCCGGTGGCGGTGCGGCCGTAGATGGTTTCGCTCCAGGCCCTGGGCTCGTCGGCGCCGTCCGCCGCGCCCGCCGACAGGTGCACCATCCAGCGGATGGTGCGCGGCTCGTCCGGCTGCACGAAGCCGACGCTGGCCAGCAGGTAGCCGCCGGTGTCGACGATGACGCGGCACATGTCGTCCAGCAATTGCTGTTCGTTGGTGGCGCGCAGCAGAGTGCGGTTGCCCGCGCTCAGCGCGGTGAGCGCGCGGTTGACCCGGGCGAGTTCCTTCGCCAGGGGCAGGTGCTCCGCGGCGCCTTCGGGTTCATCGGCGGGCTGCGTCATGGATCGTTCCAGCGTGTGGATGATCTTTATTATACGCAGAGCCCGCCAGGTGGTTGGACTATGTTGCCGCGCCCGCTTCCCCGTTTAACCGCGGCAACAGGCCCCAGCCCAGTTGCCGGCGGATTTCCCCGATCGACGGCGGCGGCGAACGCTGCGCCCGCCGCGTCGCCAGGTAGGATCGAATCTGCTCCTTGCTCGGCCGCCGCCGCTCCCGCTCCTGCTGTTCCATGCCGCGCTCCCTCTTCCAACGTACATTTTCCGGGTACATATCGGTGTCGCCACAGCCATGGTAGGAAGCGGACCTAGGGCGTTCTAATTCCATTTCACCATTAATCTATATGGATATGGCATAGCTCGACGGTCCGGCGTCTGCCGCGGCGCGCCATTTCCGGGCCGCCGCGCGCCGTCCGGCGCGCCGTTTACCCAATGGCGGCAAGGGTTGGCGCGGGTCCGGGCGGTCTCGCGCGGCGCAAAAAACGGCGCGGCGGGCGGCCGGAACGGCGCCGGGACCTCGGTTGACGCTGCTTTGGTAGCGATAGCATAATGCGCTGGCCAGATGATACAGCGGCGCCAGCAGTAAAAGAAAAACCCGGCGGACACAGGCCGGCGGATGAGACACCCCAACCAGACAGACCATGCATAACTTCACATCGCTAGACACGTTCGTCTTCTTCATTTACTTCGTCATCGTCGCCAGCTACGGCCTCTGGGTGTACAAGCGCAAGCAGAAAGGCTCCGGCTCGGCGTCGCACGACTACTTCCTGGCCGAGGGCTCGCTGACCTGGTGGGCCATCGGCGCCTCGCTGATAGCGTCCAACATCTCCGCCGAGCAGTTCATCGGCATGAGCGGCTCCGGCTTCAAGATCGGCATGGCCATCGCGGCCTACGAGCTGATGGCGGCCGCCACGCTGGTGATCGTGGCCGTGTTCTTCATGCCGGTCTACCTGAAGAACCACATCTACACCATGCCCCAGTTCCTGGAGCAGCGCTACAACAAGTCCGTCGCGATGGTGATGGCGGTGTTCTGGCTGGCGCTGTACGTGGTGGTCAACCTGACCTCCATCCTGTACCTGGGCGCGCTGGCCATCAGCAGCATCGCCGGCCTGCCCATCCTGCCGTGCATGCTGTTCCTGGCCATCTTCGCCGTGATCATCACCCTGGGCGGCATGAAGGTGATCGGCTACACCGACGTGATCCAGGTGTTCTTCCTGGTGGTCGGCGGCCTGGTCACCACCTGGCTGGCGCTGGACATGGTGGCCGCGATGAACGGCGGCACGGGCATCAGCCACGGCTTCTCGGTGCTGACCGAAAAAGCCGCCGGCCACTTCGACATGGTGCTCACCCGCGACAACGAGAACTACATGGACCTGCCGGGCCTGACCGTGCTGCTGGGCGGCATGTGGATCGTCAATCTGAACTACTGGGGCTGCAACCAGTACATCACGCAGCGCGCCCTGGGCGCCGACCTGCCGACCGCGCGCAAGGGCATCCTGTTCGCGGCCTTCCTGAAGCTGATGATGCCGGTCATCGTGGTGCTGCCGGGCATCGCCGCCTTCGTGCTGCACCAGCAGGGCGGCCTGGGCGACGGCATGCTGCACAACGGCGAACTGAATCCGGACCGCGCCTATCCCGTGCTGCTGAACTTCCTGCCCACCGGCCTGAAAGGCGTGGCGTTCGCCGCGCTGACCGCCGCCGTGGTCGCGTCGCTGGCCGGCAAGGCCAACTCCATCGCCACCATCTTCACGCTGGACATCTACAAGAAGGCCTTCAACCGCGACGCCGACGAGAACAAGATGGTGTGGATCGGCCGCGTGACGGTGATCGTCTCGATGCTGCTGGCCGTGCTGATCGCGCCGTACATGGGCATCGACAAGAAAGGCGGCTTCCAGTACATCCAGGAATACACCGGCTTCGTCTCGCCCGGCATCCTGGCCATGTTCCTGATGGGCTTCTTCTGGCGCAAGACCACGGCGGCGGCGGCCATGTTCGCCACCATCGGCGGCTTCATCGCCTCCATCGTGCTGAAGTTCCTGCCGGGCGTGGTGAACCTGGGCTTCCTGGCCCCGATCGGCTTCGCCAAGGAAGTGGGCGGCGTGTACGAGATGCCGTTCCTGGACCGCATGTTCGTGGTGTTCATCTTCGTGGTGGCCGGCATGGTGCTGATCAGCCTGCTGAACCCGAACAAGGAAGCCAACGCCGGCAAGGAAATCGAAGTCGACACCCGCATGTTCAAGACCGAGAAGAGCTTCGCCCTCGGTTCGGCGGTGATCTGCGTGCTGCTGGCGGTGGTGTACACCGTGTGGTGGTAAGCGGGGTTTCTTTCACAACCTTGTCATATTAAAAACCCATACTCCTGGCAGACCCACTCCAGGAGTATTCATGAGCAACGCCCTCTCCCGCCGCGCCTTCCTCTCGCGCGGCGGCATCCTGATCGGCGGCGGTGCCCTGCCCGGCACCTTGTTGCTGAGCGCATGCGGCAGTTCCGAGCAGCCCCCCTTCACCGCCCCCGCCATCGTCACCAGCGAACGCGAACGCCCCAAACTGGCCGGATTGCAGTTCGGCGACATCACGCAGGGCCAGGCCGTGGTCTGGACGCGCGCCGACCGCGATTCGCGGATGGTGGTGGAATACGACACCAGCGCCGCCTTCGCCAACCCCAGCCGCATCGTCGGCCCCTACGCCACCGAGGCCAGCGACTTCACCGCCCGCGTCGACCTGAGCGGCCTGCCGGACGGCCAGACCGTGCACGTGCGGGTGCGCCACGTGGACGGCGGCGCCGAAAGCGAAATCGTCACCGGCCAGTTCCGCACCCCGCCCGCCGCCGGCAAGGCGGTGCGCTTCCACTGGAGCGGCGACAACGCCGGCCAGGGCTGGGGCATCAACACCGAGTTCGGCGGCGTGAAGATCTACGAGGCCATGCGCAAGCGCGATCCCGATTTCTTCATCCACAGCGGCGACACCGTGTACGCGGATGGCCCCATCAAGGCCGAGACGGTCGCGGAGAACGGCAAGATCTGGAAGAGCATCGTCACCGAGGAAGTGGCCAAGGTGGCCGAGACGCTGAGGGAGTTCCGCGGCCGCCACGCCTACAACATGCTGGACGCCAACTTCCGCCGCTTCGCCGCCCAGGTGCCGCAGATCTGGCAATGGGACGACCACGAGGTGACCAACAACTATAGCGCCGCCAAGGACTTGTCGGCCGACGCGCGCTACACGGAGAAGAACGTGGCGCTGCTGGCCGCCCGCGGCCAGCGCGCCTTCCTCGAGCACGCGCCCATGCGCTACTACAAACAGTCCGAACCGCAGAGGATCTACCGAAGCATGTCCTACGGTCCGCTGCTGGACGTGTTCGTGCTGGACATGCGCAGCTACCGGGGGCCGAACATGGCCAACCGCCAGACGACCGAGGACGCCAACACCGCCTACCTGGGCGCGGCGCAGATCGACTGGCTGGTGGCGGAACTGCAGGCGTCCAGGGCGACCTGGAAGGTGATCGCGGCGGACATGCCGGTCGGCCTGCACGTGCCGGACGGCGTGGACGCGTCCGGCGCGCCGCGCTGGGAGGCCAGCGCCAACGGCGACGACGGGCCCGCCTCCGGCCGCGAGCTGGAGATCGCGCGGCTGCTCAAGCGCATCAGGGCCGTCAAGAACGTGGTGTGGATCACGGCCGACGTGCATTACTGCGCGGCCCATTACTACGACCCGGCCAAGGCGGCGTTCACCGAGTTCTCGCCGTTCTGGGAGTTCGTGGCGGGGCCGATCAACGCCGGCTCCTTCGGCCCGAACAAGATGGACAAGACCTTCGGGCCGACCGTCATGTTCGAGAAGGCGCCGGCCGTGGCCAATTCCTCGCCGTTCGCGGGCTACCAGTTCTTCGGCGAGGTGTTGATCGATCCCGTCTCCAAGGCGATGACGGTGGAGCTGCTGGACTTGGACGGCGCGTCCCAGTACAAGAAGGTGCTGGCGGCGGATTTATAGCTTTTAGTTATAAATGCCATTCGAAAATAATATTAGACGCACATACTGCATTGCAGCATAATCGTACCTGTCTCCTCCAACTCTCAATGAATTGGATTCAGCCCGCTCCTTGTAGCGGGCTTTTTTTTATTCCCCCGGCTTCGCCGGGAAGCGCTTCTCGGCGCGGTTCTTGCGGCGGCCGCTTCGCCCGCGCCCCTTCTTGCGCTGGCCTTCGTTGCTCTGCGAGGCCGATGCCTCCTGCCTGGATGGCTTCTCCCGCGGCATGGCGGGCATATCCTTGTGCAGGGGCGGTTTGGAGCGCGGGCCCTGATCCTCTGCCCGATCTTGGCGCTCGGCGGAAGCCGTTGCCAGCCACGTGGACGGCTTGACGTCGTCGCGCGGCTGATGCGGCGCCACTTGGCGTGCCGGCTTGGCCTCGGGTACGTCGGCGTCGAACATGCGGGCTATCGCCGCTTGACGCGCCGCCCGGCAGACGTCCGCCCGCAGCCATTCCTCGCTGCCTGGAAAGCGTAGCCAGATGGCTTTCCAGGCGTTGCGGTTGCCGCTGCCCTCCAGGTTGGCGAAGCCGGAGGGTGACATGACGCGCTCCCCGTACTTGATCTCGGAGTCCTCCACCACGGCGAAGGATGGCTTGCGGCCGAAGCTGGCGCGCAGCACCGTGCCCTCCGGGAGGAACACCTGCTTCCATTGGTAGCCCGCTTTCGACGGCGCCGCAGGCTGTTGCGCGGCCACGGGTACAGGTTTCATCCAGGCCGCGACCGCGTCGCAAACCACGTCCCCCATGCGGATATCGGACCAGAAAATACCGGTGTGCTCGCCCAAAGCTAAAAGCAAATCGGACGGCAAATAAACAGGAAATTCCATGCGGGCCATCGTTGTTCTCCCGGCGACGGTTTACTAAACGCTGCTACTCCACCCTAAGGCTTACTACAGCGCGCGATTTCATACTAAATCGGCCGCCTGCGGCGAGAGATCGTACTAAATCCCGCTACGGCCTTAATTGTTAGACCGGCGTAGTACGTTTTCGTTCCCAAGTGCGCGAAAGGCGCGCGTCATAGAACGGAGTAGTAGCGGATATAAACGGGTAGCACGGAATCGCGTGTTTTAGTAAAACCGCGAAAACAGGACATGTTTTCGCCCGCCGCGGCAACGCGCGGCCCAGCGGAAGCTAACGCGCGGGCGCCAACTGCTCGCGGTTGGCCGAGATCGACGCCAGCACCAGCGGCTTGAGGCCCGCGCCGCGCTCGATGTCGATGTATTCCAGCAGCCGGCTGCGCATGCTGGGCGCCCAGAAGCGCTTGAGGTGGTTGGCGATTTCGGTGGACGCTTCCATCTCGTCCGGATACGACTCGAAGAAGGTCCCTATCTGGTTGGCCATAGTGACCAGGTGATCCGCTTGCATGTTCCGTCCCCCTATTCCGTATATTCTGATTGCGATGTGTACACTGTGAACCGCTCCCCTCGCGCGAAGGCCACCAGCGTCATGCCGCACTGCCGCGCCACGCGCACCGCCAGGCCGGTCGGCGCGGACATGGCCACCAGCACGCCGATGCCGCACAGGGCCGCCTTTTGCACCATCTCCACGCTGGCGCGGCTGGTGATCAGCGCGAAACCGCCGTCCAGCGCCAACTGCGAGCGCGCCAGGCCGCCGATCAATTTGTCCAGCGCGTTGTGGCGGCCCACGTCCTCGAACGCCATGCGCGGCAGGCCGTCCGCTCCGCACCACAGGGCCGCGTGGATGGCGCCCGTCACGCCGTTCATGGGCTGCAGCGCCTTGGCGGAGAGCAGCGCGGCGCGGATGGCGGCGGCCGATGGCACCCGGCTGGCGGCGAGCCGCGGCAATGGCCGGAACACCTGCGCCAGGCTATCCACGCCGCACAGGCCGCAGCCGGTGCGCCCGGCCATATTGCGGCGCCGCTCCTTGAGCCCCGCGAAGGCGGCGGCGCCGATCTCGATATGCACCGTGACGCCCGCCGCCCCGGGCTGGACCTCGGCGCCGTAGAAGTCCGCCACCGACGGGATGATGCCCTCGCTGAGCGAGAAGCCCAGCGCGAACTGTTCCAGGTCGGCCGGCGTGGCCATCATCACCGCGTGCGACACGCCGTTGTATTCCAGCGCGACCGGCACTTCCTCGGCCAGTTCGTCCAGTGCCGTGCTCCAGTCGCCCTCGCGGTAGCGCGAGACCGTGCCGCTCGTGGTGGGCGCATCCGCGAGGCCGGGCAGTTCGTCCAGTGCGCAACTCATGCCGCTTCCCCGGAAACGGCCAGCGCCAGCTGCTCCTGGTTGAAGCGCGCGTACTCCCGCTGCCAGTCCGACTGGCCGTGCACCGGCAGCACCTGCACCGCCGTCACCTTGTACTCCGGGCAGTTGGTGGCCCAATCGGAGTTCTCGGTGGTGATCACGTTGGCGCCGGATTCCGGGAAGTGGAAGGTGGTGTAGACCACGCCCGGCATCATGCGCTCGGTGACCTGCGCGCGCAGCACCGTCTGGCCGGCGCGGCTCTGGATGCCGACCCAGGCGCCGTCCGCTATGCCGCGCTCCTGCGCGTCGTGCGGATGGATCTCCAGCCTGTCCTCGGCATGCCAGCGCACGTTCTCGGTGCGGCGGGTCTGCGCCCCCACGTTGTATTGCGACAGGATGCGCCCCGTGGTCAATATCAGCGGGAAGCGGCGCGTGACCTTTTCGTCCGTGGCCACGTATTGCGTGATGATGAAGCGTCCCTTGCCGCGCACGAAGCCGTCCACGTGCATGGTCGGCGTGCCTTCCGGCGCGGCGTCGTTGCAGGGCCACTGTATGCTGCCCAGCTGCTCCAGCCGCGCGTAGCTCACGCCGGCGAAGGTCGGCGTCAGGCGCGCGATTTCGTCCATGATCTCGGACGGATGGCTGTAGTTCATCGGATAGCCCAGGCGGCGCGCCAGTTGCACCGTCACTTCCCAGTCCGCGTAGCCGGCCTTGGGCGGCATCACCTTGCGCACGCGCGAGATGCGGCGCTCGGCGTTGGTGAAGGTGCCGTCCTTTTCCAGGAAGGAGGAGCCGGGCAGCAGCACGTGGGCGTACTTGGCGGTCTCGTTGAGGAAGATGTCCTGCACCACGATGCATTCCATCGCCTCCAGCGCCGCCGTCACGTGCAGCGTGTTCGGGTCGGACTGCACGATGTCCTCGCCCTGGCAGTACAGACCCTTGAAGCCGCCGCCCAGCGCCGCGTCGAACATGTTCGGTATGCGCAGGCCGGGTTCGGCCTGCAATTGCACGCCCCACTCCTGCTCGAACAGGGTGCGCACGGTGGTGTCTGAGACGTGGCGGTAGCCGGGCAGCTCGTGCGGGAAGGAGCCCATGTCGCAGGAGCCCTGCACATTGTTCTGGCCGCGCAGCGGGTTCACGCCCACGCCCTCGCGCCCCACGTTGCCGGTGGCCATGGCGAGGTTGGCGATGCCCATCACCGTGGTCGAGCCCTGGGCGTGTTCGGTCACGCCCAGGCCGTAGAAGATGGCGCCGTTGCCGCCGGTGGCGTACAGGCGCGCGGCTTCGCGCACCTGCCGCGCCGGCACGCCGGTCACCGCCTCCATCGCCTCGGGCGAGTTGGCGGGCTGCGCGACGAATTCGCGCCACTGGCGGAAGGAGTCGCTGTCGCAGCGCTCGGCGATGTAGGCCTCGTCCAGCAGCCCTTCCCCCACGATCACGTGGGCCAGGGAGCTGACCAGCGCCACGTTGGTGCCCGGCCGCAGCTGCAAATGGTGATGGGCGCGCACGTGCGGCGACTTCACCAGGTCGATGCGGCGCGGATCGATGACGATCAGCTTCGCTCCCTGGCGCAGCCTGCGCTTCATGCGCGAGGCGAACACCGGATGGCCGTCGGTGGGATTGGCGCCGATCACCATGATGACGTCCGCCTTGGCGACCGACTTGAAGGTCTGCGTGCCCGCCGATTCGCCCAGCGTCTGTTTCAGGCCGTAGCCGGTGGGCGAATGGCACACCCGCGCGCAAGTGTCGACGTTGTTGTTGCCGAAGGCGGCGCGCACCAGCTTTTGCACCAGGTAGCCCTCCTCGTTGGTGCAGCGGGAGGAGACGATGCCGCCGATGGAGTCGCGGCCGTGCTTGGCCTGGATGCGCTTGAACTCGGACGCCGCGTAGTCCAGCGCCTCGTCCCACGACACTTCCTTCCACGGGTCGGTGATCCTCGACCGTATCATCGGTTTCAGGATGCGGTCCTTGTGGGTGGCGTAGCCCCAGGCGAAACGGCCCTTGACGCAGGCGTGGCCCTCGTTGGCCTTGCCGTCCCTGGCCGGCACCATGCGCACCACCTCGTTGCCCTTCATCTCGGCGTTCAGCGAGCAGCCCACGCCGCAGTAGGCGCAGGTGGTGTTGACGCTGTGCTCGGCCTGCCCCAGCCAGATGACGGATTTCTCCTGCAGGGTGGCGGTCGGGCAGGCTTCCACGCAGGCGCCGCAGGACACGCACTCGGACTCCATGAAGGACTGGTCCTGCCCGGCCGAGACGCGCGCCTCGAAGCCGCGCCCGGAGATGGTCAGCGCGAAGGTGCCCTGCGTCTCCTCGCAGGCGCGCACGCAGCGGTTGCAGACGATGCACTTGGAACTGTCGAAGGTGAAATAGGGATTCGACTCGTCCTTCTTCAACTCGAGGTGGTTGGCGCCCTCCATGCCGTAGCGGACCTCGCGCAGACCGGTCACGCCGGCCATGTCCTGCAGTTCGCAATCGCCGTTGGCGGGACAGGTCAGGCAGTCCAGAGGATGGTCGGAGATGTACAGCTCCATCACACCCTTGCGCAGCTGCTGCAGCTTGGGCGACTGCGTGCGCACCACCATGCCCTCCTCCGCCGGCGTGGTGCAGGACGCGGGATAGCCGCGCCGCCCCTCGATCTCCACCAGGCACAGGCGGCAGGAGCCGAAGGGTTCCAGGCTGTCGGTCGCGCACAGCTTCGGGATGTTCACCCCATGCTCGGCGGCGGCGCGCATCACGGAGGTGCCGGCGGGGACGGTGACGCGTTGGCCGTCGATCTCCAGCGTCACGAACTCGGTGGCGACGCTGGCGGGGGTGCCGAAGTCGCGGCTGATGATGGTCTCTATCATGGTGTCTCCAGGCCGAAGTCTTGAGGGAAGTGGTTGAGCGCGGACAGCACGGGGTACGGCGTCATGCCGCCCATCGCGCACAGGGAGCCGTGCAGCATGGTGTCGCACAGGTCGCGCAGCAGGACGACCTGCCGGGCGGCTTGGCCCGCTCCTTCCCCGCCGCGTATCTTGTCGATGACTTCCACGCCCCGGGTAGAGCCGATGCGGCATGGCGTGCATTTGCCGCAGGATTCGATGGCGCAGAATTCCATCGCGTAGCGCGCCAGCTTGGCCATGTCGGCGCTATCGTCGTGCACGACGATGCCGCCGTGGCCCAGCACCGCCCACAGCGCGGCGAAGGCCTCGTAGTCCAGCGGCGTGTCCCACTGCGACTCGGGCAGGTAGGCGCCCAGCGGACCGCCGACCTGCACCGCCTTGATTGGACGGCCGGACGCGCTGCCGCCGCCGTATCCGTACAGGATCTCGCGCAGCGTGGTGCCGAACGCGAGTTCGATCAGGCCGCCGCGCTTGATATTGCCGGCCAGTTGCACCGGCAGCGTGCCGCGCGAGCGGCCCATGCCGAAGTCGCGGTACCACGCGGGACCGCGGTCCAGTATCAGCGGCACGGCGGCCAGGGACAACACGTTGTTGATGACGGTGGGCCGGCCGAACAGGCCCGCCAGCGCGGGCAGCGGCGGCTTGGCGCGCACCACGCCGCGCTTGCCCTCCAGGCTTTCCAGCAGCGCGGTCTCCTCGCCGCAGATGTAGGCGCCCGCGCCCTTGCGCACCTCCAGTTCGAACGCGCGCCCCGTCCCCAGCACGTCCGGGCCCAGGAATCCCCGCGCCCGCGCCAGGCCCGCCGCCCGCTCCAGCGCCGCGATCGCGTGCGGATACTCGCTGCGCACGTAGATGTAGCCCTTGTCCGCTCCCACCGCGAAGCCGGCGATGGTCATGCCCTCGATCAGCAGGAAGGGATCGCTCTCCATGACGATGCGGTCGGCGAAGGTGCCGGAATCTCCCTCGTCGGCGTTGCAGACGATGTACTTTTGCGCGCCATCGGCCTTCAGCACGGTGTTCCACTTGATCCCGGTGGGGAAAGCGGCGCCGCCGCGGCCGCGCAGGCCGGACTCGGTCACCGCCGCGACGATGGCCTCCGGCGCCATGCCCAGCGCCGCGCGCAAGCCACGATAGCCGCCGTGCGCCTGGTAGTCGTGCAGCGACAACGGGTCCGTGACGCCGGAGCGGGCGAAGATGAGGCGGTCCTGCCGGGCGAGGTAGGGTATCGCCTCCACCAGGCCGAGCAACAGGCGGTGCGGGGTCGCGCCCGCAGTCCCGCCCGCGCCCGTGGCCGCGCCGTCATGGAAGCCGGCGTCGAACAATCCGGCCACGTCCTCGGGTTCCACCGGGCCGTAGCCGTGGCGTCCGTCGGCCAGCTCCACTTCCACCAGCGTCTCCAGCCACAGCATGCCGCGCGTGCCGTTGCGCACCAGGTCGATGGCGACCCCGCGACGCCGCGCCTCGCCGACGATGGCCGCCGCCACCTCGTCCGCGCCCACCGCCAGCGCGGCGGAGTCGCGGGGCACGAAAATCCGCACGGGGGCGCTCATGCGGCCTCCGTCCGGGCCGACGCGGCCAACGGGGCCGGTGGGGGCGGCGGCGCCTCGTCGAGCGCCTTGTCGAGCGCTTTGTCGAGCACCGCGTCGAACCGCGCCGGCGTCACGCGCGCGTGCACCGCGCCGTCTATCGTCAGCGCCGGTCCGCTGGCGCACTGCCCCAGGCAGTACACCGGCTCCAGCGCGAAGGCGCCGTCGGCGCTGTGTTCGTGCAGGCCGCAGCCCAAGGCCCGCCCCACGTGCGCCAGCAAGGCGTCGCCGCCCACGCTCTGGCACGCCTCCGCGCGGCAAACCTGCACCACGTGCCGCGCCGGCGGCGCGCCGCGGAAGTAATGGTAAAAAGTGACCACGCCATGCACTTCCGCGCGCGACAGGTTGAAATGGCCGGCGATGCGCTCCACCGACTCCGGCGGCACGTGGCCGATGCGGTCCTGGACCGCGTGCAGCGCCGGCAGCAGCTGGTCCTGCGAATTCGGAAAGCCGGCGAGGATGTGGCTGATGTCGCCGGCGCGGGCTGCCGGGTCGGTGGCGGGTGGGTTCATGGTCTCTCCTGAATGGCGCCGCATATGTTCCACAAAACATATTCAAGCACGCCGTTGCATTGTTTTTCTAGGCTATCATTGGAAAAACAATGATTCAATATGAACGGATTTGCATATGATTAAAGTGGAGATCAGCGCGGACTGGCTTTTGCGCCAGGCCGACGGGGCCGTCACCTCGCTGCCGCGGTTGTTGGCGCTGCTGCAATCGGTGCGCCAGTTGGGCAGCATCATCAAGGCGGCCGAGGCCTGCGGCATGTCCTACCGCCACGCGTGGGGCATGCTCAACGAGTTCGACACGCGCTTCGGCGCGCGCCTGCTGGACAAGGTGCGCGGCCAGGGCACGGTGCTCACGCCGCTGGCCGAAAAACTGATCTGGGCCGATTTGCGCATCAAGGCGCGCCTCGCGCCCATGCTGGAAAGCCTGGCCTCGGAATTGCAGCAGGACCTGGCCAGCGTGATGCCCGGCCAGGGCCAGGCGCTGCGCCTGACCGCCTCGCACGGCTTCGCGGTCGCGGCGCTGGTCAAACACCTGGAGGCGCAACAGCTGGCCGTGGACCTGCAATACCGCAGCAGCACGGAGGCGGTGGCTGCTCTGGCGCGCGGCGAATGCGACCTGGCCGGCTTCCATTTGCCGATGGGCGCCTTCGAGGCGGTGGCGGCCAGCCGCTACCTGCCCTGGCTGGACCCGCGGCGGCACGCCTTCATCCACCTCGCCCGCCGCACGCAGGGACTGTTCGTCGCCAAGGGCAATCCTAAGCGCATCGCGGGACTGGCGGACCTGGCGCGGCCCGAGCTGCGCTTCGTGAACCGCCAGCAGGGTTCGGGCACGAGGCTGCTGCTGGAACTGCTGCTGGCCGAGCAAGGCGTCGCCCTGGACACGGTGAACGGCTACGACAGCGCGGAATTCACCCACGCCGCGGTGGCCGCCTACGTGGCCAGCGGCATGGCGGACGCCGCCTTCGGCGTGGAGACCGCCGCCCGCAACTTCGACCTGGACTTCATCCCCGTCGTGCGCGAACGCTATTTCTTCGCCTGCGAGCGGCGCGCACTGGAGTCGCCGGTGGTCGCCGGCGCGCTGGCGGTCATGGCCGGCGCCGGCTTCCGGGCGGCGCTGGACGCGCTGCCCGGCTACGACGGCGAGGCCTGCGGCGGCCCGGCCGAAATCGCCTCCTTCGCGTAAATTCGGCGCAACAGGTTTAAGTTTACGTTTACGTAAACGTAAGGTCGAGCTATTATCGTCGCTGAACCCACAGCCCGATAAATCGCCATGACCCTCATCGAATCGAAACTCAACCCGCGCAGCGACGATTTCAAGTCCAACGCGGCCGCCATGCAGGCCCTGGTCGACGACCTGCGCGACAAGGTCGCCAAGCTGGCCCAGGGCGGCGGCGAGGCCGCCAGCGCCAAGCACGTCGCCCGCGGCAAGCTGCTGCCGCGCGACCGCGTCCAGATGCTGCTCGATCCCGGCACGCCCTTCCTCGAGTTCTCCCAAATGGCCGCCTACGGCATGTACGACGACGCCGCGCCGGCCGCCGGTATCATCACCGGCATCGGCCGCGTCTCCGGCCAGGAGTGCGTGATCGTCTGCAACGACGCCACCGTCAAGGGCGGCACCTACTACCCCGTCACGGTGAAGAAGCACCTGCGCGCGCAGGAGATCGCGGACCAGAACAACCTGCCCTGCATCTACCTGGTGGACTCCGGCGGCGCCAACCTGCCCAACCAGGACGAGGTGTTCCCGGACCGCGACCATTTCGGCCGCATCTTCTACAACCAGGCCAACATGTCGGCCAAGGGCAT
>NZ_FPBO01000042.1:0-21190 GCF_900116645.1 Pseudoduganella namucuonensis
TCGGCCTGCGCGGCATCTCGGTGGCGGTCAAGAGCCGGCGCGGCCACCTGATCGGCGCCCTCAGCGTCTCCATGATGATAGCCAGTTCGTCGAAGGCGGAGGCGAGCGCGCGCTGTGTGCCGGCGCTACAGGCCACCGCCAACACGCTCATGTTATGGGTGTGAGCCGGGTTATGATGTAGCTCATGGACGCGCACACCCAGGGGACCCCGGAACGCAAGCTGCCTTTCGTGGCGGGCCTGCTGCTGTGCGCCGCCATCTACTACTGCCTTGCCCGCCTCGGCCTGCTGCTCGCGCTGGAGAGCAGCAACGCCAGTCCCGTGTGGCCGCCCTCGGGCTTCGCGCTGGCCATCATGCTGCGCCACGGACGGCGCATGTGGCCGGCGGTGCTGGCCGGCGCCTTCCTGGCCAACCTGGCGGTGTTCGCCAACAACCAGGTCGCGGGCGCCGCCGTCATCGCGGCCGCCTCCATCGCCATCGCCGCCGGCAACGCGCTGGAGGGCGTCGCCGGCGCGTGGCTGCTGGGCCGCGCCGGCGTGGCCGGCGCCCGGCTCGAGACCCACCAGGATGTCTACCGCTACGGCGCCATCATCGCGCTGGCCGCCGCGCTGGCGGCGGCCGCCGGTTCGTGCACGCTGTGGGCCTCGCGCATCGTGCGGCCGGAACTGCTGCCCCACGTGGCCGGCACCTGGTGGGTGGGCGACTTCCTCGGCATGCTGATCATCACCCCGCTGCTGCTGGCCCTCCCGCGCGGCCGCGCGCACGCCAGGCGCGCCATCGCGGACCTGAAGGGCGCGCTGCCGCTGGCCGCCGCCACCGTCGCCGCCGCCTCGCTGCTGTTCCTGACGCCGCCGGACACCTGGCGGGTGCCGCCGCCCATGCCCTACGCCTTGCTGCTGCCGGTGGTCTGGGCCGCCGTGCGGCATGGCCGGGCCGCCGTCCAGCTGGTGCTGGCCCTGATCTGCGGCATCGCCGTGCCGGCCACCGCCACCGGCCATGGCGCCTTCGTCTCCGGCGTGCTGCACCACTCCCTGGTGTCGCTGTGCACCTTCCTCGCCATCGTGGCGCTGGTGGCCATGGTGCTGGGCGCCGACGCGCCCCGCGACGGCGCCGCCGTCCTCCCCGAGCGTCCCCGCCCCTCCTGGACGCCGGTGCTCGCGCTGTGCATCTGCCTGGGGCTGACCGTGCTGGCATGGGCCTTCGTGAACGCGGACACGGAACGCCGCACGCGCGAACGCTTCGGCAACGCCGCCGAGGCGGTGCGCGAGAAACTGGCCGCGCGCATCACCTCCTATGAAACGCTGCTGCGCTCGGGCGCCGCGCTGTTCGACGCCTCGAGCGAGGTGGACCGCGACGAGTGGCGCCGCTTCGTCGACGCGCTGGACCTGCGGCGCAACTACCCGGGCGTGCTGGGGCTGGGCTACGCGCGCTACGTGCGGTCGCCCGCCGTGATCGGCGAACAGGCTTGGTGGCGCGAGTACGGCCAGCTCGGCCTCAGGATCTGGCCCAAGGGCGAGCGCGAGCTGTACGTGCCGGTGACCTACCTCGAACCGGTCAATCCCCGCAACATCGCCGCCATCGGCTTCGACATGATGTCCGAACCCGTGCGCCGGCGCGCCCTGGCGGCCGCCATCCAGAACGGCCGGCTGACGGCCTCCGGACCGGTCACGCTGGTGCAGGAGACCACGCGCGACAAGCAGACCGGCTTCCTGATGTACAACCCGGTCTACCCGACCGACACCACCGCCGGCCCCATGTTCCATCCCACCGGTTTCGTCTACAGTCCGTTCCGCATGCGCGACATGATGGAGGGCGTGTTCGGCGCCAGCCTGCGCGAACTGCGGCTGGAGATCCTCGACGGCTCGCCCAACGGCGCCCCGATGTACGACAGCCGGGTCGCGGGCGACGCGCCCAGCTACCTGGCCATGGCCAGCACGGCCCACGTCGCGGTCGGCGAGAACGGCAAGCTGTGGGCGCTGAGGATCACGCCGACGGCGCTGTTCGACGCCTCGGTGGACCAGGCCAAGTCCTATATCGTGCTGGTGCTGGGCACCATGATCAGCATGCTGTTCTACGCCGTCAGCCGCAGCCTGGTGCGCGCGCGCCACCAGGCGCAGGTGGACGTGGTGCGCTCGGCCGCCAGCCTGGAACAGTCGGAGGCGCGCTTCAAGCTGCTCACTGCGAACATCCGCAACCACGCCATCGTGCTGCTCGACCCGGACGGCGCGATCACCACCTGGAACGACGGCGCCGTCAAGCTGTTCGGCTATCCGCCGGAGCGGGCCATAGGCCAACCGGTGGCGCTGCTGCACGGCGCCGCGGCCGACGCGCCGCGGCCCGGCTCCGGCCTGGAGGTGGCGCTGCGCCAGGGCCAGTACGAGGAGACCTCGGAGCGCGTGCGGCAGGACGGCGGCCGCTTCACCGCGCTGACCCAGATCTTCCCGGCCCGCGGCAGGGACGGGGCCTGCATAGGCTACGCCATGATCGTGCGCGACGTGACGCATGAACTGGCGGCCGCCAAGGAGCTGGACGACGCCAGGATCCAGGCCGAGGCGGCCAGCGCCGCCAAGAGCGCCTTCGTCGCCAACATGAGCCACGAACTGCGCACGCCGATGAACGCGGTGCTGGGCCTCACGCAGTTGCTGGGCAAGACCCCGCTCACCGGCGAGCAAAGCCAGTTCGTGCAAATGATTTCGGTGGCTGGCAAGTCGCTACTCGCCGTGCTCAACGACGTGCTAGACTTCTCCAAAATCGAGGCCAACAAACTGGAAGTGATGATCGAGGATTTTTACCTGGACGACGTGATCGACGCCGTCGCATCGGTGATGGCGGTGAACGCCGGAGAGAAGGCGCTGGCCGTTTCCATCCATGTCGACGCCGACGTGCCGGCCAGCCTGCGCGGGGACGCCCAGCGCCTGCAGCAAATCCTGATCAACCTGGCCAGCAACGCCATCAAATTCTCCGAACAAGGCAGCGTGGGCCTGCGCATCCACACCGAAACGGACGCCGGCGGCCGCTCCTGGCTGCGCTGCGAGGTCAGCGACACCGGCATCGGCATGGCGCCGGAACAGATCGAGCGCCTGTTCATCCCCTTCCAGCAGGCCGACGCCTCGATGGCGCGCAAGTTCGGCGGCACCGGCCTGGGACTGACCATTTCCAAGAGCTTCGCCAAGATGATGGGCGGCGACATCGGCGTGCGCAGCGCGCCGGGCGCGGGCAGCACCTTCACGCTGTCGCTGCCGCTGCTGGAGGGCGCGCTGGCCGACAAGTACGCGCTGCCCGCGGCGCTGCGCGGCTTGCGCATGCTGTACCTGGACACGGACGCGCGGCGGCGCGACGGCATGCGCGAGCTCGCCGCGCGCTGGGACCTCGGGTTCCAGGCGGCGGCCACGCCCGGCGCCGCCGGACCGCTGCTGGAGGAGGTTGACGCCGGCGGCCCCGCCTTCGACATGATTGTGTTCACGGCGGAATTCGCGCCGCTGGTGGCCACCCTGCGCACGAGCGCGGGCCCGTCGCGGCTGGCCGGGAACGGTCCGCTCAGGGTGCGCGTCTCGCGCGTGTTCCAGCCTGGCCATCCGGCGGAGGCGCACGCGGCCGACGCCGTGCTGGCGCAGCCGCTCACGCGCTCGGCGCTGTACAGCGCGATGGCCGCCGCCTCGGCCGCCGTCGCGGCCTCGCCGCCCGACGACGGGGCCGACGCCGCCGGCGAGGGTTCGGCGGACACGCCCCTGGCCGGCCTGCGCCTGCTGCTGGCCGAGGACAATCCGCTGAACCAGCTGGTGGCGCTCAGCATGCTGGAGGGCGCGGGCGCCGCGGTGGAGATCGCGTCCAACGGCGAGGAAGCGGTCGAGTACCTGCGTTCCAACGGCGCCGCCATCGACCTGGTGCTGATGGATGTGCAGATGCCGGTGATGGACGGATTCGAGGCCACGCGCCTGATCCGGGAACTGGGGCTGCCGCTGCCCATCCTCGCCATGAGCGCCGGGGTGACGCTGGACGAGCAGGCCGAATGCCAGGCCGCCGGAATGAACGCCTTCGTCTCCAAGCCGGTCGAATGGGAGGACCTGCTGGCGGCCGTGCTGCGCCACACCGGCGAACGCTCCCCCGCTAGCGGGACCGGGACCGGGACCGGGACCGGGACCGGGAAGTGATCATCCCCCGGCCGGCGCGGGTCTCAGGACTCGATGCGCTTCAGGCGCTGGCCGTGGATGCCCCAGATCACCTCGGCGCCGTCGAGCTGGCCGAACAGAACCCAGCCGGTGCCGATCTTGCGCACGCCGACCTCGGTCTCGATCTCCTTGGCCAGCTTGTCGGCCCACATGCGCGCCGCGCCCTGCCCCTTGAATAGCTCGTTGCCCTCGTAGATCACGGTGGCGTCGAATACCGGGACTGAAAAAATCGTGTTCATCATGATGCTGTCTCCTGTGATGGCTGCGTGGACAGCATTCTAGTCGATGCGGCGCGCTCCAGCAGCCCGCGGCACCGCCCGGACAGATGCGCCAGCCGCAGCGACTTGCCGGCCCTGGCGTAGCGCCCCTCCAGCGCCTCCAGCGCGGCGATGGCGGAATGGTCCGCCAGGCGCAGGTGGCGGCAGTCCACCACCACGCGCGCGGGATCGTCGGCGGGCTTGAAGAGCTCCTGGAAATGCGTGGCCGAGGCGAAGAACAGCGTGCCGTGCGGGGTGTAGGTGCGGACGCCCTCCAAGCCTTCCATGCCGTCGTCGACGTCGGCGTGGATGTCGCGCGCGTGCTGCCAGGCGAAGCTCAGCGCCGCGATCACGATGCCGCACAGGACGGCCGTGGCCAGGTCCGTCGCCACGGTGATGCCGGTGACCGCCACGATCACCAGCGCGTCCTGGCGCGGCACCTTGCCCAGCACCCGCAGCGAGCCCCAGGCGAAGGTCTGCCGCGCCACCACGAACATCACGCCCACCAGCGCGGCCAGCGGGATACGCTCTATCCACGGCGACAGGAACAGGATGAACAGCAGGATCATCACGCCCGCCGTCGCGCCTGACAGGCGCGAACGGCCGCCGGAGCCCAGGTTGATCATGGTCTGCCCTATCATCGCGCAGCCGCCCATGCCGCCGAACAGGCCGGAGGCCACGTTGGCCGCGCCTAGCGCCACGCATTCGCGGTCCGCTTGGCCGCGCGTGCCAGTGATGTCGTCGGTGAGGTTGAGGGTCAGCAGCGTCTCCAGCAAGCCGACCACGGACATCAGCACCGCGTACGGCAGGATGACGCGCAGGGTTTCCATCGTCAACGGCACGGCGGGCAGGTGGAATCGCGGCAGGCCACCGGCGATGTGGGCCATGTCTCCCAGCGTGCGGGTGGGCAGCTGCAGGAAGTGGCTCAGCAGGCCCACGCCCAGGATCGCCACCAGCGCGGGCGGCGCCGCCTTGCTTACGCGCGGCAGCAGGTACACCATCAGCATGGTCAGGCCGACCAGGCCGGCCATCACCAGCAGCGGCGTTCCCCGCAGCCAGCCGCCATGCCCGGCGCCGCCGTCGCGGAAATGCTCGAACTGCGCCATCGCGATGATGATCGCCAGGCCGTTGACGAAGCCCAGCATCACGGGATGCGGCACCATGCGGATCAGCTTCCCCAGCCGCAGCAGACCGAACAGCAGCATCAGCAGGCCGCCCAGCACCACGGTGGCCAGCAGGTACTGCGCGCCGTGCCGGGCCACCAGCGCCACGATCACCACCGCCATCGAGCCGGCCGCGCCGGAGATCATGCCGGGACGGCCGCCGAACAGGGCGGCGATGGTGCAGATGAAGAAGGCGCCGTACAGGCCCATCAGGGGATTGAGCCCCGCCACCAGCGCGAACGCGATGCATTCGGGGACCAGGGCGAAGGAGGTGGTGAGGCCGGCCAGCAGGTTGGCGCGCGGGGAGGATATTTGGCTGAGCATGGGGCGGACAAAATCAAAACAGCCCACACTAGGTGGGCTGCAGGGCCGCTATGGTAGCACAAGCCTCACTTGGCCGCCGCGTCGAGCTCCCGTTCCGCCTCCGGTCCCTCGGGGTTGCGCAGCATGTCGAACAGGAAGCCGGCGTCCACCACCTGGATCAGCACCGCCCCCTCGTTGGCCTTGATGACCTGCTTGATCAGCATGCCCTCGCGCTGGCCGGCCAGCGGCGTGGAAATCAGCTGCGCCGTGTCGAACTTGGCCACGCCGTGCAGCTCGCTCACCAGCAGGCCGATGGTGCGGCCGCCATGCTTGACCACGATGACCTGCGCGTTGTGGTCGGCCAGCGTCTCCTGGCCGGACACGAACACGCCCAGGTCGAACACCCAGATGCAGCGCCCGCCCTCGCCTATCGATGGCGCGTCCAGCGCCAGGATGCCGACCTGCTCCACGCAGCCGCCCATCGACACCGAGGTGACCATGGACGCCGGGAAGGCTTCGCACACATGCTCGGCGGCGATGGCGAACAGCGAGCCGTCGACGAAGAAGGTGGCGAATTCCACGCCGGAGGCGTTGTGCGGGTCGCTCTCGATGGCCGCCACCGTCTTGCCGCCGGCGGCGTTGGCGTCGCGCAGCTCGCCGAACGATTCGATCACCACGCCGATCACGTCGGCCTTGTAGCCGTCGCTGACCTTGAACTCGCGGTAGCCGTGGGAAGCCGTGCAACCCATGATGGCGTAGTGCTCGTCGTGCTCCAGGAAGCGCGAGGCGCTGTCCCCGTTCCCCAGCGAGGCCATGGCGCGCGCGGCGTCCAGCCGGGTGCCGATGGCGCGCGCCGGATCGCTGCTGGCGATGATGGCGCCCTCGCGGTCGACGAAAAAGGCGTGCACCGCCTTGTTGCCGGCCAGCGCGCCGCGCAGCATCGCGTCGAATTCCTTCTCCGCGTCGAACACGATGCCGATGCCGCCGATGACGGCGCCCCCCTCGCCCGGCGCGCGGATGGCCGCGTGGTAGACATAGGTGGGGCGGCCGCCGTACAGCGGCGACGGCGCGAACGGCGTCACGTGGTAATCCTGCTCGGTGCGCAGGGCGAGCACCTTTTCCAGCGACTGCGCGTCGATGGAGATGGCGCCCAGGCCGTAGTCCCCGGTGCCGGCGATGATCGCGCCGTCGCGGTCGTACACCACCAGCGAGGTGTAAACCGTGTACAGGCCGTTGATGTATTCCAGGATGCGCCCCATGCGCTCGGCGCGGTCCGGCAGGCCGCCGGCCAGCAGCGCGCGCAGCTCGGGCGACAGCGCCCACCAGCGGCAGTCGTTGGCGCGCTCGTACAGGTTGCGGTCGAACAGGTCCACCAGCAGGTGCGACACGAACTCGGAATCGCGCAGGCCGGAGGCCAGCACGGTGGCGAACAGCTCGCGGATGGAGTGGGCGAACAGTTCGTTGCTGCGCACGCCGGTCTCGCTGATCTGCTCCAGAATGGTCCGCAGGCGCGACAGGTCGCCATCGCGCCCGGCCGTCATCACCTGCCCGTTCCATACCACGCGACGTATCATGTCGGCCGCGTTCATGATGTCGAACAGCGGCGGGCAGAAGGTGCGCGCGTGGGACAGCAGGCCCTCGGCGAAGCCGGGATCGAGCTCCTGCAGCGCGGTGCTGGCCAGCTCGGCGAAGGCCACGTCCAGCGGAATCATGACCTGGCCCTGCCAGCCGGCCGGGCCGGGATAGCCCTGGTAGCCCGGCGACCCATAGGTGCTCACCATGTATTCGCGGCCGGCGAACATCATCAGGCTGGGCGCGTCCGCGTGGTTGACCGGCACTTTCGCCCCCAGCGGTATCCACAGCGGATCGGCGCTGGCGATCACGCGGTTGTCCGCGTCCAGCAGCAGCATGTTGGTGCGCTCGGAATCGTCGCGGTGGGTCTGGAAGATGCGCGCCATCTCCTCCTCGAAATGGAAGCACAGGCACAGCACGCCCACCACGGCGCCGGTGTCCGGATGGCACACGCGGCGCGAGTAGATCAGCGCCTCGCGCTTGGACGGCCGCAGGTCGGTGGCGCGGAAGGTCTCCACATAGCCCTCCGCCGCCAGCGTCTCGGCGATCAGCGGGTCCAGGCTGCCCTCCAGCGGCGAGGCCTCGTCGATCTGCACCAGCACGTTGCCGGCCAGGTCGAGCAGGATGATCTCGTCGTACACGGTGTACTTGGCGCGGTAGGCCCGCAGCCGCAGCCGCATCGCCTCCACGTCGTCGTCCAGGCCGGCCACGAAGGCGCACAGTTCGCGGTCGGTGGCCAGGAAGCCCACGTCGGCGGTGCGCTCGTACAGGTTGCGCACCACGATCTCGATCACGTACTGGGCCTTGGTGGCGATCTCGCCGCGCACGTGGCGCACCTTCTCGCGCACCAGGCTGGCCACCAGTTCGTCCTCCAGCTGGCTGAAGCCGGCGCGGGTGGCGGCCATGGTGGGCAGTATGGTCTTGGCCTCGACCGGGCAGTTCATCTTGGCCGAGGCCTCGATGATGCGCCACATGAGGTTCAGTTCATGCAGGGAGCGCTGGCATTTGCCCACGTCCGGCATGTAGGGCAGGTAGTTCGCGGCGGGGACATCTACGATGGCGTTCATGACAAGTCCACTTTGCTTTTGACTAGAAATCGTTGCTAGGCATCCTTGGCCGGCGCGGCGGCGCCGTGGCGGGAGATCAGCGCGGCCAGCCCCATGGGCCGCCCCAGCAGGTAGCCCTGCACCAGCGTGCAGCCGAACTGGCGCAGATAGCCCAGTTGCGCGTCGGTCTCCACGCCCTCGGCGATCACCCGCAGCTTCATGTTGCGGCCCAGGTCCAGCATGGTGCGCACGATGGCGCAGTCGTCGCGGTTGTGCGGCACTCCCTCCAGGAACAGGCGGTCTATCTTCAGCGACGCGATGGGCAGCGTCTTCAGCATCGACAGCGAGGAATAGCCCATGCCGAAATCGTCCAGGCTGATCTCGAAGCCCAGCTGCGCCAGCTTGCGCATGATGGGCAGCGACTTCTCGATGCGCGTCATCACCACGCTCTCGGTCAGCTCCAGTTGCAAACAGCCCGGGTCGACGCGCGCCGCGCGCACGATGGCGATCAGCTCCGCCGGCAATTCGCCGTCCAGGAACTCGGGCGCCGCCATGTTGATGTGCACCCGCACCTTGCCCATGCCCGCCGCCTGCATGCGCGGCAGGTCGCGGCAGACCTGCTGCAGCACCCAGCGGCCCAGGTGCACGATCAACCGGCTTTGCTCGGCGATGGGGATGAACTGGTCCGGCGGCACCACGGTGCCGTCGGCCTTGCGCCAGCGGATCAGGGCCTCCACCGCCGTCAGCGCCTCGCCGTGCGCGTCCATGATGGGCTGGTACTCGAGGAAGAACTCGTTGCGCGCGTAGGCGTCGTGCAGTTCCGACAGCAGGATCAGCTGGCGCGCCAGCACGTCCTGCTGCGCGCCCTGGTCGCCGCTGTAATGGCTGACGCGGTTGCGGCCGTTGCGCTTGCTCAGGTACATGGCGGCGTCGGCCGCGTGCAGCAATTGCGCGGTGCTCCGGCCGTGCAGCGGATACTGGCTGATGCCGATGCTGGCCGACACCGACAGCTCGTGGCACAGATAGGCGAAGCGCTCGCGCGCGCACTGTCCCACCTGCTCGGCCAGCGTCTCGATCTGCGCCGCGCTGGCGCCCTGCTGCGTCATCATCGCGAACTCGTCGCCGCCCAGGCGCGCCACCACGGCGCCCTCCGGCGCCAGCGCCCGCAGGCGGTTGGCGAACTCGCACAGCACCACGTTGCCCGCCGCGTGGCCGAAGGCGTCGTTGATGGGCTTGAACTGGTCCAGGTCGATGTACAGCACGCCGAAGGAGCCACCGGCCGGGCTTTCCTCGCAGGCGCGGTCCAGCAAGTAGTGGAAGTGGGCGCGGTTCACCAGCCCCGTCATCTCGTCGGTCTGCGCCAGCACGCGCATGCGTTCCTGCTGCGCCATGCGCTGCGCGGTCTGCGCGATCAGCGCGCTGATCGATTCGGCCAGCCCGGGCAGCTGGGCCTCGCGCTGGCGCGGCTCGGAGCTGAAGAATTCCAGGATGCCGGCGCTGTGCAGGCGGCCGTCGGCCGCCGTGTAGGTGACCGGGAAGAAGTAGCCGGACTGCAGGCCGCAGCGCGCCGCGCTGCTCAGGCGCGGCGCGTCCTCGCCGGCCTGGCGCACGTCCACCCACTGCGCCTGGCCGTTCCACACCTGCCCCAGCAGGCCGTGGCGGGTGTCCACCGCCGTGGCGGTGGTGACGGCGCGCAGCTGCGTGTAGTCGCGGTCCGGCGCGTGCCACACGTGGCGGCAGCGCAGGATGTCGGCGCGGTCGTCGTGCTCCTCCAGCGCCCAGAAGGCGCCCCAGTCCCAGCCCAGTTCATCGCACACCAGCTGGATGATCTTGTTGATGGCGGCGTCGAAGGTGTCGGTGCCGATCAGGTATTGGGTGAACGCGAAGCTGAAGCGCTCGCGCATGGCGGCCTGCTTGGCGGCCGTGATGTCGGTGACCATGCCGGTGACGATGCACGCGCCCTCGGAGGCCACCGAGCGCAGCCTCAGCCAGCGTATGCCCTGCCCCGGCTCGCTGACGCGGAACTCGCAGGCCACGTCGGCGCGCTCGGCGTTGATGGCGCCGAAGGCGGCCAGCACCCGCTCGGCGTCGTGCGGCACCACGTGCTCCAGCGTGGCCGCCACGCTGTGCGAGGCGCCCGCCGCGATGCCCAGCAGCGAGGCCGCCACCGTCGACAGGTACAGCCGCGCGTGCGTGTGCTCGAACCACCAGCGGCCCAGGCCCGCGGCCTCGTCCACCGCGTTCGAGCGCAGCGCCTGTTCGCGCATGATGCGCCACATGTCGCCCGCCTCGCTGGCCGGCGGCTGCCGCTCGCCCAGCGTGGTCACCGTCATCGCCGCATCGCCTTGCCGCGCGCATTTATCCATTACTGGCATCCCCATCATTCCATGTCCCATCTTTATTTCCTTAATGCACCAAATCCGGGCGGGGAATCTCACAACCGTGCACGAATTTGGAGAACATCCTTCAGGCCTTGCCACCGGCGCCTAGGGAAAGGCTTCTATATTTGTCACATCCACGCACTCGGGGTGTGCAATTTGTGTGCCATGCAGCATAAAAGTTTGACGAACGGGCTTGACGGAAAATAAAAAGCCGCGCCGGCCGCGAAAAGCGGCGGGCGCGGCCCGGGAGCCGTGGAAGCGCGGACTCAGTCCGGATGCACCGCCATGGACGGCAGCGCCTTCCAGCTCAGGATGTAGGGCGTCTTGAATTTCACGGTGCGCAGGCCGGCCTTGCGGGCGGCGGCCAGGTGCGGCTCGGCGGTGTCGATCATGACGGTCTCGTAGGGTTCCACGCCCATCGCGCGCAGGGCCATGGCGTGCGGCGCGCGGTGGCCGTCGTCGTCCACGGAATCGTGGCGCGAGGCCACCACCGAGAACTTGCTGTTCACCTCATTGCCGAAGGTGTGGTGCAGCAGCGCGGCGCAGGTGGCGGCCGGCAGGTCGCTGATGACGGCCAGCTTGCAGCCCGCCTCCAGCGCGTCGGAGATCAGCTGCATGCCGCGCGGATTGACGTCCGGCTTGCGCACCGCGAGGGCGTCGTGGAAATGGCGGTGGCGGGCGGCGTTCAGGTCGATGGAACGCGCGCGCTTGCCCGACTGGGCCTCCCGCGGCAGCGCCACGTCCAGCACGCGGGACCAGCCCACCGTGGAGGCCACCTGCTTCAGTTCGGGCATGCTCCAGCGCAGCGGCACGCCGGCGTCTTCCATCGCGGCCCGGCACGCCGCCATGTGCAGCGACGGCGTGTCGAACAAGATCTCGTCCAGGTTCAGCAGAATCGCGTTGATCGTCATGGTCCTATTCCTTGAGGTGGCGTTTGCACAACTCAAAATATAAAACCATCACGTGGAAAAGAAAAATTACTTATTCCTTCCCATTCATAAGACCAGCCTTATGAGTCACCCGGCCGGTCAGATCTTGTGCATCCAGCCGCGCGTGTCCGGCGCGGTGCCGTGCTGGATGGCCAGCAGCGCTTCGCGCAGCGCCATCGTCACGGGACCGTTCTCGCCGTTGTTGATGGCGAACTCGAAGCCGTGCGCCTTCACCTTGCCCACCGGCGTGATGACGGCGGCCGTGCCGCAGGCGAACACCTCGGTCATGCGGCCGCTGGCGATGTCGTCGCGCCAGTTCCGCACCGTGAGCTTTTGCTCGCGGGTGATGAAGCCCAGCTGCTTGCCCAGTTCCAGCAGGCTTTGGCGGGTGATGCCCGGCAGCAGGGTGCCGGTCAGCTCGGGCGTGGCCACCACGGTCTGGCCGTCTTCCTTGTAGACGAAGAACAGGTTCATGCCGCCCATTTCCTCGATGTACTCGCGGTGCACGGCGTCCAGCCACACCACCTGGTCGCAGCCCTTGTCCAGCGCCTGGGCCTGGGCCAGCAGGCTGGCCGCGTAGTTGCCGGCGCACTTGGCTTCGCCCGTGCCGCCCGGCGCCGCGCGCACGTAGTCCTCGCTGATCCACACGGTCACCGGCTTCACACCCTGCGGGAAGTAGGCGCCGGCGGGCGAGGCGATCAGCACGAACAGGTATTCCAGCGACGGACGCACGCCCAGGAACGGGTCGGTGGCGATCATCAGTGGACGCATGTACAGGCTCTCGCCCACGTTCTTCGGCACCCAGGCCTGGTCGATGCGCACCAGTTCATCGGCCGCCTTCAGGAACAGCTCGGGCGGGATGGCCGGCATGGCCAGGCGCGCGGCGCTGCGGTTGAAGCGCTCGGCGTTGGCGTCGGGACGGAACATGCCGATGCTGCCGTCGGGCTGGGTGAAGGCCTTGAAGCCCTCGAAAATGGACTGGCCGTAGTGCAGCGTGGACGCCGAAGGCGCCAGCGACAGCGGGCCGTAGGGCTTCACTTCACCGCGCTGCCAGGCGCCGTCCTTGTAGGCGATGGTGACCATGTGGTCGGTGAAGTAGCGGCCGAAGCCCGGGCTGGCCAGCAGCTTCTCGCGCTCGGCGTCGCTCAGGGGGTTGGTGGAGGGCTGGATGAGGAAGTCGGGGACGGTCATGGTGTTTTCTTCTAAAGGGAGTCGGCTGGCGCGCGCGCTTGTACGGGCGAAATTATACAGCGGCGGCGGCGTTCCGGGCCGGCGGCGGCGCGCCGCCGCGCCGGTGTCCCGCCCGTCAGCGCCGCCGCCGCGTTCGCGAAAAGCTATCCGTATTATCCGCAAGTGGTTTTAGAGTATTTAATCTGGACGAAATGTTGACAAAAAATATTCACACTGTCATTATTATCAAAAAATAAAGCGAACAACACAACGCCGCGTTTCTCCCATTAACTATCGTATTGGGAGTTTATCTGGGAAATACCTTTTCCCGCCACCGTCGAAATTCCACCGACAATATTCAACGCCGTCCGCGCGCCGTGGTTCCAGGCCCGCGCATGGCGCTCGCATTGAGTCATACCCTTTGAAATAAAACACAAGCCCGTAGCGGCCTGGCGGAAAAAAACGTGTCGCGGCGATTGCCGCCGGCTGTGGATTTGTCATACCGGTTTTTACCCCGGAGGCGCCCCTACGTCATTTTTTCGCCAGCCCGTTAAAGGAATTCCGGGCTGGATGGAAGCCAACGGCATAAGCCGGCGGCGGTTTTTAATCTTAATTAAAGGTAATCAAGTGAATAAACTGAATATTCAAACCATCGGCGGCACGGTAGGCGGTACGGTGGGCGGCACCGTTGGTGGCACGGTCGGCGGCACCGTGGGCGGCACGGTTGGCGGGACCGTCGGTGGCACGGTCGGCGGCACCGTCGGCGGCACGGTCGGCGGCACCAGCGGCCGTATCCATGGTTCCAAGATGCTGAAGCACTGCCTGAGCAAGTAATTCGTCAGCGCGATTGATTTGGGCCGCCGCGGCGGCCCATCCGGATCCTGACAATTGAACGAACCGAACGCCGACGAAAGCCTTTAAATGAACGCTCAGAAATACATTCTGTCGCCAGACGCCATTAATTTCCCGGTGGGCGACCGGGTCGCCATATATCACCGCCAATTGGGCGGCCTGTGTTTTCTCGATGGCGAAGCGAACGGCATCCTGGGCCAGTTTTCCCGGGCCACCGAGATCGCCGCGCACGTCCTGGAGGGCGAGGATATTTCCCGCCGCGAGGAACTGATACAGCAACTGGTATTACGGCAGCTGCTGGTTCCGGTGGAGCGCATGGACGCCGGTCCCGAATACGCGCCGGTGCCGCAGAACAAGGTCAATATTATCCAGCTGATCCTCACCAATGCCTGCAATTTCGGTTGCACGTATTGCTTCGAGGGCGTGCAGGGCGTGGAATTGCCGCGCGAGGACGTGGTTGAGCAGTACAAGAAAATCGACATCAGCCGGCTGGCCTCGCCCAACGAGATCAAGGTCAACATCAATGAATCGATCTACGCGTCCGAGGAGCGCATCGCGCACCAGTACGACCCGAAGAACCGCCTGATGAAGCCCAAGGACGCCGTCGCCTACGTCGACAAGGCGCTGGAGATCGCCAAGAGCACCGGCGTGACCGAGGTGATGCTGCAGTTCTTCGGCGGCGAGCCGCTGCTGAACTGGAAGGCCATCAAGGCGGTGCTGGACACCTACGGCAACGGCGCCGCGCACGGCATCGTCATCAACTACTCCACCGTCACCAACGGCTCGCTGATCTCGGAGGAAGTGGCCGAGACCTTCGCCCGCAACAAGGTGGCCGTGTGCGTCAGCTTCGACTCTCCGAAGAGCACCAGCCGTCCGCTGAAGAACGGCGGCGACAGCGCGCCTGTGGTGATGGAGGGCCTGCGCATGCTGCAGAAGCACCAGAACCGCGTGGCCATCAACGCCGCCCTCACCTCGGACACCTGGGACGAGTTCGACAACTCCATCGTCGACCTGGCCTACGAGTACGGCTCGCGCGAGATCGGCGTGGTGGTCGATTTCGACCCGACCTTCTACTCCAAGTTCGGCGCGCCCGCCATCGTCGAAAAGCTGTGGGGCGTGATCGAATACGGCCGCGGCCGCGGCGTGGTGCTGACCGGCTACTGGCACCAGATCTTCCAGGTGCTGCTGGGCTTCGACGCGGTCAGCCACCGCGGCTTCAAGAACTGCTCGGCCAAGGGTGCGCAGCTGAGCATCGAGCCGAACGGCTCCGTGTTCTCCTGCAAGGCCGGCTCCGGCCTGTACGGCAACGTGCTGCAGGGACCGGAACTGCTGGCCACCGAGATCTACCGCCAGCACGCCAGCCTGCGCCGCCAGAACCCGGCCTTCTGCGGCGGCTGCGAGATCGAGGGCTTCTGCGCCGGCCTGTGCCTGGGACCGCTGGAGAAGAAATTCGGCGACGTCGCCTCGGTCGAGCCGTCCGCCTGCGACATGTACCGCGGCATCACGCGCAAGCTGATCGAGGCGGTCGCGCCCTACGAGGTCGCCACCTTCGACCTGGCCCCCAACTGACCCATTCCACTTAGTGAGGCAATGACATGATCGTTCTCGACCCTGCCCCGGCCGCCGCCGCCGTCGCCGAATTCGGCCAGACCGGCTACGCCGTCATCCGCACCGCGCCGCTGTCCGACGCGGTGCTCGACTCCTTCAACAACATGCCGCGCGACGAGCACAGCAAGTCGCGCCACCGCCGCATCCGCCTGTCGCAGTACCTCGCCTATTGCGAGCAGGGCCAGTGGATCTACGCGCTGCTGCCGCGCCGCCGCTACGTGCAGTCGGCCGAGTACATCCGCCTGGCCGAGGCGGGCGGCGTGGCGCGCCACCGCGAGCAGCTGGAAATCGACCCGTCCGAGCTGATCACCTCGGTGCTGGAGCAGATGCCGGTCGACCGCGCGCGGCAGTACCACATCAACGTCAACCAGATCCGCGTCATCGTCGACGACGAGTTCAAGGGCGTAACCGTGCCCGAGGGCCCGCACCGCGACGGCCACGAGTTCAGCGTGGTGGGCGTGGCGAAGCGCGCCAACGTGGTCGGCGGCGAAACGCAGATCATGCTGCCGCACGACCACACGCCGCTGTTCTACCACACGCTGGCCGAGAACGAGGCGGTGGTGATCGACGACGAGCGTTTCGTGCACTACGCCACCAACATCGAGTCACGCGACGGCAAGCCGGGCTACCGCGACATCTGGGTGATCGAGATCAACCGCTGGGAGAACCGCTGCTACGGCCCGCTGCACGACGCGCGCGCGCTGGGCTGAGGCGCCACCCACGACGGTAGCACCCACCGGCCGCGCCGGCCGCGCCCAGCGCGCGCCGGCGCGGCCCCCCCCACACCACACCCGCGGAGCCCACCATGACGATTTCCGAACAACAGAACACTGCCGCCCCGCGCCAGGGCCTGGGGCTGGTCCACACCCTGGACGGCGCCGAGCGCGACGCGCTGCGCGCGCGCCTGCGGGCGGCGGCCGCCGGCGGCGCGGCGCCCGCGCGCGGCGCCTGCCGCGAGGCGGTCGAGGCCTCGGCGCTGCCGCTGGAGCGGATCGGCGCCACCCTGTCCGGCGGCGACATCCCCTTCTGCCTGCTGCGCAACCTGCCGGTGGACGCGCTGGCGCAGCAATGGACCGTGGGCCCGGCGCCGCTGGCTTCCGGCCTGCTGCTGGGCGTGACGGCCGCGCTGGGGCTGACCAACTTCGGCTACCACGAGGAAAAGAACGGCGCCATCCTGCAGGACGTGCACCCGATCGCCGGCGCCGAGGACAGCCAGTCCAACGCCGGCCGCGTGGCCTTCCACATGCACGTGGAGAGTCCCTTCCTGCCGCGCGCCGCGCGGCCCGAGGTGGGCGCGCTGATCTGCCTGAACAACGAAACCGCCACCCCGACCCGCATCGCCACCGTGGAACTGGTCAAGCGCCAGCTGTCGGCGCGCCACGTGCTGGCGCTGCGCCAGCCCGACTTCCGGCTCCGCCACGACCAGTCCTTCGAGGTCAACGGCTACACGCTGTCGGTGACGACCGCGCTGCTCAAGGAGGTGGACGGCCGCGACGAGACCCGCTGCGGCATCTACGCCGAGGGCGCGCACGCGGCGGCCCAGGAGGCGGTGGACGCCTGGAAGCGCGCCGCCGACGCGGTGGCGCTGGACCTGGTGCTGGAGCCGGGCGACCTGCTGTTGTTCAACAACTACCGCTGCGTGCACGGCCGCGGCGCCGTCGAGGGCCGGCGCTGGCTCAAGCGCGTTTACAGCACGCGCGACACCAGCCTGCTGTCGGAGGGCCTGATCAGCGTCTGGCGCGCCATGGCCGCGCGCCACATCGACCACAGTTTCTGAACCAGGAGCCGAGCACATGGACCAGACCGCATTCGACTACCTGAAACGCATCCTCACCGCCCGCGTCTACGACGTGGCGGTGGAAACCGAGCTGGCGCCCGCGCCCGCGCTGTCCGAACGCCTGGGCAACACGCTGCACCTGAAGCGCGAGGACACGCAAAGCGTGTTCAGCTTCAAGCTGCGCGGGGCCTACAACAAGATGTCCGGCCTCACGCGCGCGCAGCTGGACCAGGGCGTCATCTGCGCCTCGGCCGGCAACCACGCGCAGGGCGTGGCGCTGTGCGCCGCGAAGCTGGGCTGCCGCGCCGTGGTGGTGATGCCGACCACCACGCCGCCGGTCAAGGTGGACGGCGTGCGCGGGCGCGGCGCCGAGGTGGTGCTGCACGGCGACTCCTTCAGCGACGCCTACGCCCACGCGCTGGAGCTGGAGCGCGCGCAGGGGCTGACCTTCGTCCATCCCTTCGACGATCCGGACGTCATCGCCGGCCAGGGCACCATCGCCATGGAGATCCTGCGCCAGCATTCGGGCCCCATCCACGCCATCTTCTGCGCCATCGGCGGCGGCGGCCTGATCGCGGGCGTGGCGGCCTACGTCAAGGCGCTGCGGCCCGAAATCCGCGTGATCGGCGTGCAGGCGGCCGACTCCGACGCCATGAAGCGCAGCATCGAGGCCGGCCAGCGCGTGACGCTGCCCGACGTCGGCCTGTTCTCCGACGGCACCGCCGTCAAGCGGGTGGGCGAGGAAACCTTCCGCCTGGCGCGCATGTATGTCGACGAGATCATCACGGTGGACACCGACCAGGTGTGCGCCGCCATCAAGGACGTGTTCCAGGACACGCGCGCCATCGTGGAGCCGGCCGGCGCGCTGGCCGTGGCCGGCGCCAAGGCCTACGTGGAGCGCGCCGCGCAAGCCGGCGCCCCGCTGCGGGGCGAGCACCTGGTGGCCGTCACCTGCGGCGCCAACATGAATTTCGACCGGCTGCGCTTCGTGGCCGAACGCGCCGAGGTGGGCGAGCGGCGCGAGGCGCTGCTGGCGGTGTCGATTCCGGAGCAGCCGGGCAGCCTGCGCCGCTTCTGCGAACTGATAGGGGCGCGCAGCGTCACCGAATTCGTCTACCGCATGCGCGAGGGCGGCCGCGCCCACGTGCTGGCCGGACTGCAGATCGCCCGGGGCGGCGAGGCGGCCGCGCTGGCGCGCCACTTCGCCGAGCATGGCTACGAGGCGCGCGACCTCAGCCAGGACGAACTGGCCAAGCTGCACCTGCGCCACCTGGCCGGCGGCCAGAGCGCGCCCGCGCGCGGCGAGCGCCTGTTCCGCTTCGAGTTCCCCGAGCGCCCGGGCGCGCTGCTGCGCTTCCTGACGCGCATGGCGCCGGACTGGAACATCAGCCTGTTCCATTACCGCAACCAGGGCGGCGACGTCGGCCAGGTGCTGGCCGGCCTGCAGGTGCCGCCCGGCGACGAGGCCGCGTTCCAGGCCTTCCTCGACAGCGGCGACTGCCGCCATTGGGAAGAGACGGACAACCCGGCCCACCGCCTGTTCCTGTAGTCCCCCATCAACGATCACGGCAAGCGAACCACACATGAGCAACAGCGTCAACGCCAGCGTCCACCAACACACCCTGTCCGGCCCCGGCTGGCGGGAGATCGCCGAGTATTGCGGACGGCAGGCCATACCGGCCGGCCGCTTCCTGGACGCGCTGTGCGGCTTCCTGCTGGGACGCTACGGCGGTCACCGCCAGCCCTTCACCATGGTGGCCTCGGACGGCCCGCTGCTGGTGGGTTGCGCCGAGGGCGGCCCGGCCGGCGACATCGCCGCCACGCTGCGCATGGACGCGGCGGCGGCCGCGGATGGCGGCGGCCTTGGCGCGCCCCGCTTCCAGGCCCGCATCGGCCCGGACGAGGCGCGGCTGCTGCTGGAACACGCCGGGGAAGGCGTGGACGGCGACTGCCTGCTGCGGCGCATGGAGCTGGTGGGACGGCAGATCGTTGGCGGCGCGGCGCGCTGGGAGCGGCTGTCGCTGCTGGACGGCGCGGAGGCGCGGCGCATGCTGCGCGACTGGAACGACACCGCGGAATCCGGCCCCGGTCCGCACACCGTGCACGAGTTGTTCGAACAACAGGCGCGCCGCGCGCCGGGCCGCGTGGCCGTGGTGTGCGGCGGACAAACACTGACCTACGGGGAGCTCAACGTCCGCGCCAACCAGTTGGCGCGCCACCTGCGCCAGGCCGGCGCCGGCGCGGACACGCTGGTGGGCCTGTGCGTGGAACGCTCGCTGGAGATGATCGTCGGCCTGCTGGGCATCCTCAAATCCGGCGCCGCCTACGTGCCGCTGGACGCCAGCTACCCGGCCGAACGCCTGCGCCACATGCTGGAGGACGCCCGCCCGCTGATGCTGCTGACGCAGGAGCGCCTGCTGGAGCGGCTGCCCCCGGTGGACGCGCCGGCCCTGTGCCTGGACACCGCCTGGCCCGCGCTCGCGGCCCATTCCGCCGGAGACCTGGCGCCCATCAGCGGGCCGGAACACCTGTGCTATGTGATCTACACGTCCGGCTCCACCGGCAAACCGAAGGGCGCCACCATCCAGCACCAGGGCCTGCACAACCTGGTGCGCTGGTATATACGCCACTACGAAGTGAGCGCCGACGACCGGGCGCTGATCTTCTCCTCCATCAGCTTCGACCTGACCCAGAAGAACATCTTCGCCATGCTGGCGGTGGGCGCGCAAGTGCACCTGCCGGCCGACGGCTACGCCCCCGACCTGGCGTTCCGGCAGATCGAGGAGGAAGGCATCACCATCCTGAACTGCGCCACGCGCGCCTTCTACCCGCTGCTGTCCTACCAGACGCCGGAGCGCCCGCTGCGGCTGCGCCAGGTGCTGATCGGCGGCGAGGTGGTCAACTCGCAGCTGCTGGCCGACGCCTTCCGCCACACCGCGCGCCCGCCGCTGTTCCACAACACCTACGGCCCCACCGAGACCTCGGACATCAACTGCAGCTTCCAGTTCGATCCGCGCGAGCCGCAGGACAACGTGCCGCTCGGCCTGCCGATCGACAACACGCGCTTCTACGTGCTGGACGCCTGGCTCAACCCCGTGCCGCCCGGCGTGCCGGGCGAATTGCACATCGGCGGCGTGTGCGTGGGCCGCGGCTACCTGCGACGCCCCGGACTGACGGCCGAGAAGTTCATCCCCGATCCCTTCTGCGGCGAGCCCGGCGCGCGCATGTACAAATCCGGCGACCTGGCGCGCCAGCGCGCCGACGGCACGGTCGAATTCCTCGGCCGCATCGACCAGCAGGTCAAGATCCGCGGCTTCCGCATCGAGCCGGGCGAGATCGAGGCGGCGCTGACGGCGCTGCCCGGCGTGCGCGAGGCCGCCGTGCTGGCCCGCGAGGACAGCCCCGGCGACAAGCGCCTGGTGGCCTACGCGGTGGCCCGCGACGGCGCCGCGCTGGACCCGGCCGCGCTGCGCGCCGGGCTGGCCGCCAGCCTGCCCGAGCACATGGTGCCCGCCCATTATGTGCTGCTCGAGCGCCTGCCGCTCACCCCCAACGGCAAGACCGACCGCAAGGCCCTGCCCGCGCCGGACCTGAAACGGGGCGACGACGGCTACACCGCGCCCGCCGGCGCCACCGCACAGGCGCTGGCCGCCATCTGGGCCGACACGCTGGGCCTGGACCGCGTCGGCGCGGACGACAATTTCTTCGCGCTGGGCGGCCACTCGCTGCTGGCCACGCAGGTGCTGTCCAAGCTGCGCGCCGCGTTCGGGCTGGAGCTGCCGGTGCGGGCGCTGTTCGAGGCGCCCACCGTGGCCGCGCTGGCGGCCCGCGTGGACAGCGCCCTGCAAGGCGGCGTGAGCGCCGATCTGGCGCCCATCGCGCCCGCGCCGGCCGGCGTGCCGCCGCGGCTGTCGTTCGCGCAGCAGCGCCTGTGGTTCCTGGACCAGTACGAGCCGGGCAGCCC
>NZ_FPBO01000042.1:23545-68150 GCF_900116645.1 Pseudoduganella namucuonensis
CGACATGCTGATCCGCTGGTCCCTGCTGCGCCTGTCCCCCGGCGAGCACGTGCTGCTGCTGACCATGCACCACATCGTCTCCGACGGCTGGTCCATGGGCGTGCTGCTGCGCGAGCTCACCGCGCTGTACGCCGCCTTCGCGGCCGGGCGGCCCTCGCCGCTGGCGCCGCTGCCGCTGCAATACGCCGACTTCGCCCACTGGCAGCGCCAGTGGCTCACCGGCGACGTCCAGCGCCGCCAGCTCGACTACTGGACCGCGCAGCTGGCCGGCGCCCCCACGCTACTCGAACTGCCGACCGACCGTCCGCGCCCGCCCGTGCAACGCCACCGCGGCGCCACGCTGTCCTTCACGGTCGACGCGGCCACCACCGGCGCGCTGTATGAACTGGGCAGGCGGGCCCGCACCACGCTGTTCGTCACCCTCACCGCCGCCTTCCAGGCCCTGCTGCACCGTTACAGCGGCCAGCGCGACATCTGCATCGGCGCGCCGATCGCCAACCGCAACCGCGGCGAGATCGAGGACCTGATCGGCTTCTTCGTCAACACCCTGGTGCTGCGCGCCCGCGTCGACGGCGCCGCCCCCTTCGCCGACCTGCTGGCCCAGGCCCACGCCACCGCGCTGGACGCCTACGCCCACCAGGACCTGCCGCTGGACCAGCTGGTCGAGGCCCTGAAACCCGAGCGCCACCTGAGCCACGCGCCGCTGTTCCAAGTGGTCCTGGCGCTGCAGAACGCCCCCACCGGCGAGCGCGAACTGCCCGGCGTGCGCGTCGACACCGCCATCACCGACACCGGCAGCGCGCGTTTCGACCTGCTGCTCAACGTCACCGAGACCGCCGGCCGCCTCGACTGCGCCTTCGAGTACAACACCGACCTGTTCGACGCCGCCACCATCGAGCGCCTGCGCGGCCACTGGCTGCGCCTGTTGCAAGCCGTCGCCGCCGATCCTGACACGCCGGTCGGCCTGCTGCCGCTGCTGGACGACGGCGAGCGCCACCACCAGCTGGTGGAGTGGAACGACACCGCCGCGCCCTACCCCTCCAGCCACGACGTGCACCAGCTGTTCGAGGCCCAGGCCGCCCGCACGCCCGACGGCGCCGCGCTGGCCTGGGACGGCGGCACCGTCAGCTACGCCGAGCTGAACGCGCGCGCCAACCGCCTGGCGCGCCGCCTGCTGCGCCACAGCGCCGCGCCCGACACCCGCGTCGCCCTGTGCCTGGAGCGCGGCACGGACCTGATCGTCGCCCTGCTCGCCATCCTCAAGGCCGGCGCCGCCTACGTCCCGCTGGACCCGGCCTATCCCGCCGCCCGCCTGGCCCACATGCTGGCCGACGCCGCGCGGACCTGATCGTCGCCCTGCTCGCCATCCTCAAGGCCGGCGCCGCCTACGTCCCGCTGGACCCGGCCTATCCCGCCGCCCGCCTGGCCCACATGCTGGCCGACGCCGCGCCGGTCCTGCTGCTGACCGACTCGATCCTGCTGGCCCGGCTCCCATTGTCAGCCGCCCTTCCCGTTCTGTGCCTGGACGCCGACAACGCCGGCAACGACGCCGATGCCCACGCCTATCCCGCCACCCGCGCCCGCGTCAACGTGACTGCCAGCGCCCGCGCGTCCGCTGACGATGGCGCCATCCGCGCCCATGCCGACGCGCCGCCGCCCGCAAACGATGGCGTCGGCGACGACACCGCCCGGGAGCCGGCCGCGCTGGACGGCAATCTTGCCCATGCCTCCCACCCCGAGCGCCTGTGCTACGTGCTCTACACCTCCGGCTCCACCGGCCAGCCCAAGGGCGTGGCCATCAGCCACCGCAACGTGCTGCGCCTGGTGCATGGCGGCTACTGCGAGCTCGGGCCGGAGCGCCGCGTGCTGCAATTCGCCCCCGTCAGCTTCGACGCCTCCACCTTCGAGATATGGGGCGCCCTGCTCAACGGCGCCTGCCTGGTGCTCGCCCCCCCGGGCCCCTGCTCGGTCGCGGACCTCGGACTCACCATCACCGGCCAGCGCGTCGACACCGCCTGGTTCACCGCCGCCCTGTTCAACCAGATGGTGGAGCACCAGTTGCCAGCCCTGAGCGGCATGCGCCACATCCTGGCCGGCGGCGAGCCGCTGTCGCCGGCCCACGCGCAGGCCCTGCTGGCCGCCAACCCGTCCATCCTGCTAAGCAACGGCTACGGCCCCACCGAAACCACCACCTTCGCCTGCCACCACCCCGTGACGGCCGGCGACGACTTCAATCTGCCGCTGCCGCTCGGCCGCCCCATCGCCAACACCGCCATCCACATCCTGGACGCCTGGCTCAACCCCGTCCCGGCCGGCGTGGCCGGCGAGCTGCACATCGGCGGCCCCGGCGTGGGACGCGGCTACCTGAGCCGCCCCGCCATGACGGCCGAGAAGTTCATCCCCGACCCGTTCAGCGGCCAGCCCGGCGCCCGCATGTACAAGTCCGGCGACCTGGCCCGCCGGCGCGCCGACGGCACCATCGAATACCTCGGCCGCATCGACCAGCAAGTCAAGATCCGCGGCTTCCGCATCGAACCCGGCGAGATCGAGGCCGCGCTGGCCGCGCTGCCCGGCGTGCGCGAGGCCGCCGTGCTGGCCCGCGAGGACGTCCCCGGCGACAAGCGCCTGGTCGCCTACTTCGTGGCCGCCGAAGGCGCGGCCCTGGACCCGGCCGCCCTGCGCGCCGCCCTGGCCGCCGCGCTGCCCGACTACATGGTGCCGTCCCACTTCGTGCCGCTCGAACGCATGCCGCTCACCCCCAACGGCAAGACCGACCGCAAGGCCCTGCCCGCGCCGGACCTGTCCCGCATCAGCGACGACTACGCCGCGCCCCAAACGCCCGGGGAAGAGCGTTTCTGCGCAGTCTGGCAACAGGTGCTGGGACTGCCGCGGGTCGGCATCCACGACAACTTCTTCGCCATAGGCGGCCATTCGCTGCTGGCGGTGAAGCTGCTCGCGGCGCTCGCCGCCGGCCCGAACGGCGCCGCCTTGAGCATCAAGGACCTATACCTTCACCCCACCGTCGCCGAACTGGCGCGCCACGCAACAGCCGATACAAGGACACCGCAATGAGCCTCGACACCATCAACGAAGTACTGCACACCGTCGTCGTCAACCAGGAAGGCCAATACTCAATCTGGCCGGTCAGCAAAGAGCTGCCGCTGGGCTGGACCAGCACCGGCGCGCCGGGCACGCGCGAGGCCTGCCTGGCCCATATCGACCAGGTGTGGAGCGACATGCGGCCGCTGTCCCTGCGCACCGTGCCCAACGCGGCCTAGACCAACGACAAGGAAACACGCATGAAACAGATGGTGGCAAAGGTATTCGGCAAGCCCCGCCTGGCGCTGACGCTGCTCGGCTGCGCCGGCGCGGCGGCCGGCCTGGCCTGGTGGCAAACGCAGCACGCGGGCACCATCCGCACCGACAACGCCTTCGTGTTCGGCCACGTGACCCGGCTGGTCAGCCCCATCAACGGCGCCGTCGACGAACTCGCGCTGGCGCCCCATTCTGCCGCCGACCAGGGCGCGGTGGCCTTCGTGCTGAACAAGGCCGAATACGAGCTGGCCATCACCAACGCGTCCACCCAGCTGCGCACGGCGCTGCGCGAGGAGCTGCTCAAATGCTCGTCGCGCCAGGCCGCGCGCTATCGCACCGAGCAGGCCAACGCCGCGCTGGACCGCTCGCAAACCCTGCTGGAACAGGCCAACAACCTGGTGAGCAAGGCCTACCTGCCCAAGGATGCGCTGCTGGAGCGCCAGTCCAGTGAAAAACAGGCGCTGTTGAACCAGAAGCTGGCCCAGCTCGAAGGCGACAAGGCCGACTACCAGCTGGTCGCGCCGTTGGCCATGCGTTCGAACGTGGCCACCGCCATCCACGCCCTGAGCGCGGCCCTGGCCACCAAGCAGCGCTCCACGCTGCGGCTGGATTCGGACGCCTATATCTACGACGTCTTCGTCACGCGCGGCCAGACCATCTCGGAGGGCACGCTGCTGGCCACCATGGTGCCGGACGGTCCGGTCGAGGTGCAGGCCAACGTGCTCGAATCGCAGTACCGCCAGGTGCGCATCGGCCAAAGCGTCGACGTGCGTTTCGACGCCAGCCCCGGACAGAAAACCTACCGCGGCCGCGTCAGCGCCCTGGTGCCGGCGGTGGCCGCCGCCTTTTCGCCGGTCCCGCGCGCCAACACGGACTCGAACTGGATCAAGGTCAGCCAGCGCGTGCCCGTCATCATCGCGCTCGACGAGGCGCCGCCCGCCAGCGAACGGCCGCCCATGGGCTCCTCCGCCGAAGTCGTGATCCACGCGGGCGCCGCGGCACGCCCGCACGCGCCGGCGGCGCCCACGCTTCCCCCGCCGCGCCGCCGCCCCGACGAGCAACTGGCGCAGGAACTGGCCCAGCACATCCAGCGCGTCACCGCCGCCGAACAGCGGCTGGTGCCCGCGTCGCTGCCGCAGGACCCGGCCTGCCGCTCCGCGCTGGCCGCCGCGCAGCCGGCACAGCCCGCGCAACGCCTGGCGCACCAAGCCGGAAAGTGACATGGGCCGCTTCGCGCTGTTGTACGTCATCCTGTTCCTGCACGTGCTGGACAGCTCCATCGCCAACCTGTCGCTGGTGACGATCGCGCGCGACTTCCACATCGAACTGCACCAGGGGCAGTGGATCGTCACTTCCTTCGGCATCGGCACCGCCATCGCTGTGGCCATGGGCGCCGGCCTGTCCAGTTGGGCGGGGGAAAAGACCGTCTTCAGCTACGCGCTGCTGGCGTCGGCGCTGGCCGCGCTGGGCTGCGGCTACGCCGGCAGCTTCGCCGAGATGGTGTTCTTCCGCATCGCCCACGGCCTGGCCTCCGGCTGCATCATCGTACTGGGGCAGCGCCTGGTCCTGGACGCGGTCGGCCCGGCACGGCGCGCCTTCGGCCTGTCCATGTGGACCAGCGCCGTCTCCATCGCCCCCGTGGCCGGCCCGCTGGCCGCCGCCGCCATCCTCGAACATTTGTCGTGGCACTGGCTGTTCTGGATGAACGTGCCCGTCATCGCGCTGGCCATGCTGCTGCTGGGCGACGGCCTGCGCTTCACCGGCGCCGCCTGGTCGGCCCGTCCGCGGTTGGCGCCGTTCGCGCTGCTGGCCGTGGCCCTGGTGAGCCTGCAGGTGCTGACCGACGCCATCTTCGCCCCGGCCGGCGGCGCGGCGGCGCCATGGGCGGCCGTGGCGCTGGCGGCCAGCTGCGCCTTGCTGGCCCGGCGCGCGCCGCGCGGAGAACAGGGCCTGTTCCAATGGCGCCTGCTGGCCAACGCCAATTTCCGGCTGTACACCACCATCATCATCACCGTCAACGCGGTGCTGATGGCCACCATGGTGTGCTATCCCATGTGGCTGCAGACGGGCTACGGCCTGTCCGTCACCGACGTGGCCTGGGTCGTGGCGGCGGGCGGCCTGATCGCCGGGCTGCTGAGCCCCGTGCTGGCCAAGGTGAAGGTGCCCGGCCTGTATCCGCTGATGATCGCCGCCTCGCTGGCGGTGTTCGCGCTATCCTGCTGGCTGACGGTGGGTGTGTGGCCGCAATCGGGCATGGCGGACCTGATGCTGCCCCGCATCGTGCTCGGATTCGGCCTGGCGCTGTTCTCGCCGGCCACCTTCATGAGCCTGGCCGACCTGCCCGAGAAGGACAGTACGGCGGCCATCAGCCTGTCCATGTTCCTGCGTATGGCTTTCGCCAACCTGATCGTGGCGCTGGGCGTTCGCCTGTCGCAGCTGCTCGGCGGGCACGCCTCCGAATCGCTGCTGGCCCAGGGCTACGGCAGCGCCGACGGCGGCGTGGGCGCCGACGTGGCGGCCATGCTGGCGCAATTGCAGCTGTACGCCGACACCTCCGCCATGCACGACCTGTTCGCCGGCGCCTGCGTGGTCTTCCTGCTGCTGATGGGCCTCGCGTGGCACGCCATCCGCGCGCTGGCCGCCGCGCGCCGCGCCGCCGCCCCGGCGGCTTCCCCCATATAACAACGCTCCAAAGGACCGCATCATGCAACACACTCCCTGGCTGACAAGACTTTGCTCCGGCGCGCCGCGCATGCGGCTCTACTGCTTCCCCTACGCGGGCGGCGGCGCCGAGATCTACGCCGGCTGGCACGCAGCCCTGCCCGGCGTTGAAATCTGCGCGGTGCAGCTGCCGGGACGCGGCAGCCGCTTCGGCGAGACGCCGATCGACACGCTGTCCGAGCTGCTGGCCGAGCTGGCGCAACTCACCTCGCGGGACAGGTCGCTGCCGTTCGCCTTCTTCGGCCACAGCCTGGGCGCGCTGCTCGCGTTCGAACTGGCGCGCTACTGCAGGCGGCACTACCTGCCGCTGCCGCAATGCCTGATCGTCTCCGGCTGCGACGCGCCCAACCAGCGCAAGAGCGGCGGCGCCCTGCACACGCTGCCGGACGACGAGTTGATCGCGGCCCTGGGGCGCTACAACGGCACCCCGCCGCAGGTGCTGGCGAACGCGGAGCTGATGGCGCTGCTGCTGCCGGCCATCCGCGCCGACTTCGCGCTGGGCGAACGCTACGCCTACCGCCTGCAGCCGCCGCTGGCGCTGCCGCTGTCGGTCTACGCCGGCAAGGACGACACGCTGCTGTCGCCGGAGACGGTGAAAGGCTGGAGCGTGGAAACCAGCGAAACCTGCCGCACGCAGTGGTTCAACGGCGACCACTTCTTCCTGCACGCCCAACGCGACGCCGTGCTGGAGGCCTTGCGCGGCGACCTGGCGGCGCGTTGAACCCGCAAGTCACCGTCCACCTCTACCGCTGGCGCGGCGGTCAGCCCGGCATGGCCGCCGCCAGGCCGTAGCGCGCCGCGGGAGCCGTGTGCGACAGGTTCGGCCCCATCGCCAGGCGGGCCGCGTTCAGCCTCTCCCACTCCCCCGCGTCCGGCAGCGAAGGCAGGGTCACCACCTCGCCCATGTCCAGCCCCGCCAGCGCGGCGTCCACCAGGTTCTCGGGCGTCATGACGATGGCCTCCGGCAGGTAGGACACCGGCAGTCCGGCGCGGTCCCAGAACGGCGTGCCGGTGGCGCCCGGCAGCACGGCCTGCACGCGCACGCCCTTGTCGGCCAGCTCGTGGTGCATGGACTGGCTAAACGCCAGCACATAGGCTTTGGTGCCGCCATAGACGCCGTTCAGCATCTCCGGCGCCAGCGCCACGATGGAGGCGATGTTGACGATGGTGCCCTTGCCGCGCGCGGCCATGCCCGGCGCCGCCGCGCGCGCCAGTCGGGTCAGCGCCGTCACGTTGATGCCGATGAGGGCGTCCAGCGTGTCCGGATCGGAGTCCAGCAGCTTGGCCGACGCGCCCAGGCCGGCGTTGTTGACCAGCATGGAGACCGCCGCGTCGTCTTGCAGCAGGCGCTCCACGCGGCGCAGGTCCGCCGTCACCGTGAGGTCGGCCGCCACGGTGCGGACCTGGCGGCCGGTGGCCGCGTGCAGGCGGGTGGCCACCGCGTCCAGCTTGGCCGCGTCGCGCGCCACCAGTATCAGGTCGTAGCCGCGCCGCGCCAGGCGGTCGGCGTAGACGGCGCCTATGCCGGAGGAAGCGCCAGTGATCAATGCGGTGCCGAGGGTGGTCGTGGTCATGATGTGTTCCTTTCGGGTGGTTGATGTTGCCATTCTGCGCCGTATGGGAATGGCCCGTGCGACGCATATCCCTCGAATCGGGACATCATGCTAGACTTGGAACATTATGAAAAAATCGATCGCCTTCATTCTTTTCGACGGCTTCCAGCTGGTGGACATGGCCGCCGTCTCCGTGTTCGAGCTGGCCAACGCCCTGCCGGGCGGGCCGCACTACGACATCCGCGTGCTGTCCGAGCGCGGCGGCGCGGTGCGCAGTTCGGCCGGCGTGAACGTGGACAGCGCGCCCTTCGGCGAGCCCGCGTTCGACACCGTGATGGTGGCCGGTTCCATGGAACCCTCGTCCTCCAGCGCGGGCTTCATCGCCTTCCTGCGCGCCTGCAGCGCCGCCTCGCGCCGCACCGCCAGCATCTGCACCGGCGCCTTCCTGCTGGGCGAGGCGGGCCTGCTCACGGGCCGCAAGGTCACCACCCACTGGGCAGCCGCGCGGGAACTGCAGCGCCTTTATCCGAAGGCGCGCGTGGAGGAGGACCGCATCTTCATCAACGACGACCGGATTTGGAGTTCGGCCGGCATGACGGCCTGCGTCGACCTTGCGCTCGCGCTGGTGGAGCAGGATCTCGGCGTGGACAGCGCGCGCGCCATCGCGCGCAAGATGGTGGTGTACCACCGCCGCAGCGGCGGGCAGTCGCAGTTCTCGGCGCTGCTGGAACTGGAACCGAAATCGGACCGCATCCAGAATGTGCTCGGCTACGCCAAGCGCAACCTGGCCCGCGAACTGACCGTCGACGAGCTGGCGGACGTGGCGCACCTGAGCCGGCGCCAGTTCAGCCGCGCCTTCCGTCTCGAGACCGGGCAATCCCCCGCGAAGGCGATCGAAACGCTGCGGGTGGAGGCGGCCAAGATGATGCTGGAGGCAAGCGCCCACCCCGTGGAGATCGTGGCCAGGGAGACGGGATTCGTGGACCCGGAGCGGATGCGGCGCGCCTTCGTGCGCCTGCTCGGCCACCCGCCGCAGGCGGTGAAGCGCGCGGCGAAGGCGTCGCTGGCGGCCTAGAAGCGCGTCTGCAAAACGGCTGGCATTCCAAATGGAGAATCCTGGATCTTAAAAAGATGCTCGGCGGAGGGAACGATGCCGCGGTCCCCGGGTCGAACCTGAGCCGCACCCACATTTCCGCAAGGGTTGCGGCGCTTTATCCACAGGAGATACCAAATGGCAGAGACTGAACAGAAAGACCAAAAAGCGACGAAATCCGTCGACACCGCCCGTTCCGAACAGCAGGCCGGACAAGGGCGCAACCAGGAACAGGGAGGCGAGCGCAGCGAACAGAAGGCGGGCGCGCGAAACGAGCAACGGAACGAGCAACCGCAGGGGGAACGCAACGAGCAACGCACCGAACAGCGCCCGGGCGAACGGCAGGAACAGCCAACGGGCGAGCGCGCCGGGCAACAGCAGGACGAGCGCGAGGAACAGTGGATGGGCGACCGGGGCACCCAGCAGGCGGAGGACCGCGGCGGGCAACGTCAAGGCGAGCGCCAGGACCTGGAGCAAAGCGAGCGCTGGGACCAGGGCCGCTCCCAACAATGGGCCGATGAGGGCGTCCGGCAACAAGGTGGCCAGCGCTACAACCAGGAGGACGAGGCGGGCCAGTGGCGCGGCGGCATGGAACTGATCTCGCCCGAAGAGCAGGCGCAGCGCCTCTCCGGCGTCATGCACACCGCCGGCGAGGTCGGCGAGGACGCCGTGCAAACCACCCAGAGCGTGATGCGCGAGGCGCTGAACGTCACCGAGCGCATGGGCACGGACATGGTGGACGGCTCGACGCGCATCGCCAGCCAGGTGATGCGGGGCGCGCGTGAAGTGGGCTCCTCGATGCTGATCGACGCGATGGACGAGTCCATCTGCGCCATGAGCCAGGTCGGCAGCCGCGCCATGCACACCACCACCAACCTGATGCTGGACATGGTGAACAACATGAGCCAGATCATGGGGGCGGCGCTGAACATCACGCGCGCCGAGCGCAACCAGTTGCAGCGCGCAGGCCAGCAATGGCAGCAGCAATACCGCTCGCAGGAGCCACAGCGGCAGCAACAGCAGTACCAACCGCAGCAGGAACAGCAGTACCAACCGCAACACCATCAGCCGCAGCAGCAACAGCAGCAACAGCATCAGCCGCAGCAGCCGTACCAGTCGCAGCAGCGGCAGCAGTATCAGCCGCCGCGGCAACAGTTCCAGCCGCAGCAACAGTATCAGCCGCAGCGGCAACAGGGCCAGCCACAGCAGCAGTATCAGCCGCAGCGGCAACAGGGTCAGCCACAGCAGCAGTATCAACCACAGCAACAACAGTTCCAGCCGCAGCCGCAGCCGCAGCAGCAGTATCAGCCGCAGCAACAGCAGTTCCAGCCGCAGCAGCAACAATATCAACCGCAGCAGCAATACCAGCCGGAACAGCAACAGTATCGGCCGCAGCAACAGCCGCAGCAGTCGTACCAGCCGGGGGAACAACAGTATCAGCCGCAGCAAATGCAGCAGCCGGGCGGCGACGGTGAAGTCCGCGGCAACGAGCCGCCGGAACGGCGCCGTGGCGGTGAACAGGCCAAGGCGACGACGCAACAGCAGGCCAAAGGCGGCAAGCAAGCACCTCTGCACCACTGACGCGTGCTTGCCTTCGGTCCGTCACCGGGCCGGGTAGAACTGGCGGTCACCCGCAACCCGGGCTGGCCGCCGCGCCGCGCCGGTATCGCTAGCGCCGCCCCAGCACACGCGCCATCGCGTCGGCAGTCGGCGCGATGGTCCGCCGCGTCAGCGCGGCCAGGCACAGCCGGCCAGAACCCACCAGGTACACGGCGGACTCCTCGCGCAGGCGCTCCACCTCGGCCGGCGTCAGGCCGGTGAAGCTGAACATGCCGGTCTGCTTGACCAGGTAGCCGAAATCGCCGTCCGGGCGGCGTTCGCGCAGCGCCTCGTACAGGCCCGCGCGCATGTCCGCCACGCGGGTGCGCATGCCTTCCAGCTCGGCGCGCCATTCCGCGCGCAACGCCGCGTCGTCCAGCACGCGCGCGATGATGCGGGCGCCGTGCGTGGGCGGGCTGGAATAGTTGCGGCGGATGGTCGCCTTCAATTGGCCCAGCACGTTGCCGGCCTCCCGCGCGTCCGCGCACACCACGCTGAGCGAACCGCAGCGCTCGCCGTACAGCGAGAAGTTCTTGGAGAACGACGTGGCCGCGAACAGCGGAATGCCTTCGGCGGCGAAATGGCGGATGGCGAAGGCGTCCTCGTCCACGCCCTTGCCGAAGCCCTGGTAGGCCATGTCGAAGAACGGCAGCAGGCCGCGGCGCTTGACCAGCGCGGCCAGCTCCCGCCACTGCAGCTCGTCCAGGTCGGCGCCGGTGGGGTTGTGGCAGCAGGCGTGCAGCAGCACCACGTCGCCCGCCGGCAGCGCCTCCAGCGCGGCCAGCATGCCGGGGAAGTCCACGTGGCCGGTGGCAGCGTCGTAGTAGCGGTACTTTTGCACCGGCAGGCCGGCGCCGGCGAAGATGCTGTAGTGGTTGTCCCACGTGGGGTCGCTGACCCACACGCCCGCCTTCGGGAAGTAGCGGGCGATGAAATCGGCGCCCACCTTCAACGCGCCGGAGCCGCCCAGCGTCTGCGCGATGGCGACCCGGTCGGCCGGGACGGCGCCGCCGAAGGTCAGCTCGCGCACCGCGGCGCGATAGGCCGCGTTGCCCTCCATGGGCAGGTAGGGCCGCGTGCCCAGGTCGGCGGCCAGGGCCGACTCGGCGCGCAGCACCGCGCCCATGGCGGGCATCTTGCCCGCCTCGTTCAGGTAGACGCCGATGCTCAGGTTGATCTTGTGGGGGCGCGGGTCGGCGCCGAAGTTCTCGTTGAGCGTCAGGATGGGGTCGCCGGGATAGGCTTCAACATGTTTGAACATGGTCTTTATTCCGCTTTCAATACGCCGCGCTGGATCTGGTCGCGCTCGATGGATTCGAACAGCGCCTTGAAGTTGCCTTCGCCGAAGCCCTCGTCGCCCTTGCGCTGGATGAATTCGAAGAATACAGGACCCAGCGTGGTCTTGGAGAAGATTTGCAGCAGCAGGCGGCGGCCCTCGCCGCCGGTGGTGCCGTCCAGCAGGATGCCGCGCGCCTTCAGCTCGGCCACCGGCTCGCCGTGGTTCGGCAGGCGGCCCTCCAGCATGTCGTAGTAGGTGGCGGGCGGCGCGTCCATCAGCGGCACGCCGGCCTCCCTCAGTTGGTCCAGCGTGGCGATCAGGTCGGGCGTGAACAGCGCGATGTGCTGGATGCCCTCGCCGTTGAACTGCATCAGGAATTCCTCGATCTGGCCGGCGCCCCTGGACGATTCCTCGTTCAGCGGGATGCGGATCATGCCGTCCGGCGCGCTCATGGCTTTCGAGGTCAGGCCGGTGTACTCGCCCTTGATGTCGAAGTAGCGCAGTTCGCGGAAATTGAACAGCTTCTCGTAGAAGCCGGCCCAGTAGGCCATGCGGCCGCGGTAGACGTTGTGGGTCAGGTGGTCGATGGTGGTCAGGCCGGCGCCCACCGGGTTGCGGTCCACGCCCTCGATGTATTCGAAGTCGATGTCGTAGATCGATTTGCCTTCCTCGAAGCGGTCGATCAGGTACAGCGGCGCGCCGCCGATGCCCTTGATGGCCGGCAGGCGCAGCTCCATCGGCCCCACCGGCATCTCGACCGGCTGCGCGCCCAGCTCCAGCGCGCGGCGGTAGGCCTGCTGCGAGTTCTTGACGCGGAAAGCCATGCCGCAGGCCGACGGGCCGTGCTCGGCCGCGAAGTAGGCGGCGGCGCTACCCGGTTCGGCGTTGATGATGAAGTTGATGCCGCCCTGGCGGTACAGGGTGACGTTCTTGGAGCGGTGGCGCGCCACCTTGGTGAAGCCCATGGCCTCGAACACCGGCTCCAGCACGCCGGGCGTGGGCGAGGCGAATTCCACGAACTCAAACCCCATCAGGTCCATCGGATTCTCAAACAGATCAGACACTTCACTACTCCCGGCTAAGTGATTGGAAGTAGTTAGTGTATTGCAGCGATTCCGCAATATGGACGCGCCAGAGACGGATTTTTCGCGCTTTCATGCACGTTTTGTGCGAAATTTTACGACCTTCCGCACAAATAAGGAAGGTACACGGATCTGGCGGCTATTTAAGCCGGCCCCATTCCTTGTAAACCTGGTCATCGTTGCGTTTACCCATGACCAACACCTCAACCGTATCGCCCTTGATCGGTTGCGCGGCAAACCCCGCACTTCAGGGCGGGGTCAAGAGCGCGGATGGCGAATCCGTCCGGTTTAGTGCATCTAGTGAGGCGTCTGCTGCTGATCGATCTACTGGCGGATAACCGCAATGGGCCCGCCGCCGCAGCTACCGGCGAAGTAGGGGGGCGACCACAACGCACCGCCCCACACATCCAGCTAGAAAAAGCTTCTGCCACTACCGATGAGAATCGAAAAATCGGTTCCTTGCTATTGCGCCGCAGCGAGCGTTCGCGCGATGCGGCGCGATACAGCCCGCTCCGCTATCACGAAGCGGCCGACGTGGATGGTCCTGTTCAAAACCTGCACATAGCCAGCGTGCGCAATTTTCACCTGACACCACGCACATTCATGGCGCTTGCCAGCTGATCGCAAAGCAGAAATCTTGCAGCACGCCCGGCTGCACTTGGCAGCGCAATGTACCGAAAGCATCCGACAGAATGGTCTTGGATTCGACAGGCGACAATGCGCACTCGTACAATAACCATTCGTTCCAGCGTCTGCTAAACGGGAATTCGACAGGCGCGGCATCGCTTCCAGAGCGCAGCGGCGCAACCTCTTCCGACGCCACAGCGTAGAAATCGATCTGCTGCACCGCCAGCGCGCGCCCGTTTAGCACGGATTGGAGCCAATAGGGATAATGTTCGGGTGACAAGGCCACCTCGATCGCGTGGTACGTATCGCCCGGTGACGCCGAGCGCAATGTTTCCCAAGTATCCGGAAAATCCTCGCGAAGCGAAAAGAGCCTGGTTCTGCCCCGCGCCTCTTGGCGTTTGAGCGATTCCTCGACAGCAAGCAGGACCGCAGCCTTGTCGACACCGTCGAGCGCCGTGTAACCCAAGTGTAAGATGACGTCCGAGATGGTCGCATAATCGAAATCGCGCATCTTGGAGGGCAAGTCGATCTGCCAAGTGCTGATGGCGCCCTGCCCTTCGAACGGTAGATAGCGCTCGTCGCTCCCGGCGCCGTCGAACAGTCCGTCGTCGTGCTGCGCGCCGCTGGTGACGATGCGCGCCGTGCCGGCCGGCCGCAGTTCCTGGAACGGCCCGGCGTCCGGATATTTGCCATCTTTGAGTGCCGCACTGGTGCGGATCTTGCTGGCGGTCAGGGCCAGGGTACAGTGGACCAACATGTGCGGCCCGGTCACGCAAGGGATGCTCACGGCCACCGTCCTAAGCTTGCGTCGGTAGTGGCCGGGCGTGCGCCGGTCGAAGAAGGCTTCGGGGATGTCGAGCGTGCACGATCCACTGGTGCGCAGATGCATCAGGCCTTGCGGGTTCAGTTGCAGCAGGCTGACATTTTCCTGCAGTTCCAGCTCGCGTACGTTCCATTCGTGATACGCGACCGACAGGCGCTGCAGGTCCAGCGCCAGCCGCTCGCCGGCGAGCATCGCTTCGTTCCCGGACGCGTAAGCCGACCCGATGAAGCTGTCCGCCCGTCCCAGTTCATGCTGCATGGCGCGCTCCGCCATGCGCGCCGCCGCTTGCGCCTGGTCCAGTGCGCGGGTGTACAGGCCGTGGGTTTCACGCTTCATCCAGGTGTAAAGCGCTTGCCGGGTGACCTTGCCCTCGCGCTCGTCGCCGAGAAATTGCTCGATTTCGCGTGCATGCGCAATCTGCTTCTTGTGATTGCTCCACTCGCGTGCGGCGACCGCTTCGCGGATCTGCGCCGCGCGCAGCTGCTTGTACAGCAACGAGATTTCGCCTGCCGCGGCGTTGCTCTGCTGGGCCCATTCCTGCTCGCGCCGCGCAAAGCCATTGAGCCGCGCCGCGTCCTGGCTTTGGGTGCCGAGCGTGGTCGCATTGGCGCGCATCGACGCGGCGAGCGATTGCACCGCCGCGGCAATTTGTCGGGGCCCCAGTTCGACGGTCGGCCCCACACCCCAAAACATGCAGTTGATCGCGAAGTCAGGCATCGCCGAGAACAGCGCCGCGGCGCCGTCGGCATGGCTGGCAGCGGCCATGCTCTCGCTCGACGCGCGCGACAGCAGAATTTCCGCTACTTCGTGTCGGTTGACGACGCGCCCGCCGGTCAATCCCGCCATCCCCTCCACGATGTCGTACTCGACGCCGCGCGGGCTGAGCTCGGGTTCGGTATTCTTAAACTTGAACTGGTCCAACCCCTCGGCATGCAGCGCTTCCAACTCGGGCAAGCGAATCTCGTCCGGTTTGCGTCCCAGCATTTGCTCGAAATGCCTGTAGCGCTCGGCTGCCGAGACGATCGACTTTTCCACCCCCTCGCGGTTCTTACCTGCTTCAGCCAGCTGCCCGTAGCGCACGGATTCAATCGCGGTCAACAGGGCACTCTCGTGCCGGGCACGCAGCATCGCCAGCGCTTCCGCATCTTCTTTTTCCATCGCCGCCAACAGGGCAGAGCCCAGCGCGCGCACTTCCTGACATAGCTCCTGGGCGTGGCGCATCCACCAGGTGAAGCGCACGGGGGACTGGGACCGGTCAATATCGTCGAGCAACCTGTTGGGGTCCAGTCCCGCTGCCACGCCACGGGCCAGCAACCCTGGATCGATGGGCGGATCGAACAGTGGCAATTGCCGGTACACGCCTTGAAAATTCAAGCTGTTGCGGATCTTGAAGAGGCGGTCGCCGACCGTATCCCAGTAGCCAAGCAATTTCTCGTTGGCGGGCACGCAGAAGTAAAGCGACCGGCCGATGCTGTCGATGGCGGCCATGCCGCGATTATCCGGGGCGCTAGCGGGCATCGGTGCAAAATCGAAGGCTAGCTCGGCTTCCAGCTTGCGCAGCGCATTGCCGAATTCGTCCAGATCCTTGCGCAAGGTACGATACGACTCGGTGCGCGGCGTGCCGCGCCGCGGCGTAGGCGCGGGCCGCTTGCCCAGTAGTTGGGCCGCGCGGATGTAGTGCATGGCGGCTTCGTCGATAGTTTCCGGGCTGTCTTGCCGGAACAGCGAATCGCCCCAGGCGATCAGATTATCCAGGTAAGCCATCAGGGTGCGCAACTTGTAGGCGCCGCTGCGCGTGCGCGCCACCAGGTGCGGGCGCAAGGGGGCGCGCCGCCACGCCTCGATGGCGAGGATGGTTTTCGCGCGCAAATCGGCTGTTGCGGGGTCGTCCCCGGCCAATGCCACCAGAATGTTCTCGATCTGCTGGACCTCGTTGACCTGGAAGGGCTGTACTTTCCAGTGGCGCTCAGGCGGGCCGTCGCTGGCGTCGGTGGGATCAAACAGGTAATGCAACCAAGTTTGCGCCTCTGCGAAGCGCTGGTTGCGGGTGAGCTGCAAGGCGACCGCCATCGGAATGTGATAGAACAATTCCCAGTTGTAGACGGCATAGGCGCCGTCGACATCGAAGTCCAGGTTGCGCACCGGCAGTTGCTGGTTGACCACCGCGCCGGGCTGGTAGCGCGCCGCGAAAAAGTCTTCATGCAAGGCATAGTCGCCCGGCGCGGGCGGCCGCGCGTCCAGAGCGACGCCCGGTTTGAGCTGGGTATCGACCGCCTGCAGACCGGCGACCGAGCCGCGCAACAATTCCCCGGTCAGCTTGCCCGCATATGGATGAAAATGGTTCGAGATCGTGAATTGCAGTTCAGTGGTCGCGCTGATGGTCTGTTTCCACCTCTGGATCAGCTCGTCATTGGGACCGAGGGCAGGCTTGCCAGGGTTAATGAGATCGAACGGCAAGAAGTCGGCGCCATGGAAGCGGCGCATTCCAGATTTGATGTCGTTCACGGCTTATCCTTTTGTTTGTTGAGAGCGCCCGAGCACGCTGCCGCGTGCGCCCAGCAGAGTGTCGCCGAAACGCACGACGGTGCCGGGCTTCGTCAACCAGTCAGCGGCTTGCTCCAGGCCGTAGCGTGCCAGCGGATTGGCTGGCAGAACGCGCGGTCCCGCCGGATCGCCGGGGTTGAATGGACCCAGGGGACTGTCCGGAAAAACCGGGTCGAATGGATCGATGGGCTGCGGGCCAGGCCAGGGCCCGCCCGGCAGCGGGATCGGCTGACGCGGCGGCAGCGGGGGGAAGATTGGTCCGATGTCGGGCAGCACGCCGGGCTTGATGATGACGTCGGGCCAGTTATTGCCGAGCCACTTCGTCGTGTCCACCGTGGTTTCCTGCTTCCGGCTGGGTTCCACGTAGTAGCTTCCGCTCGAATCGCTGAAAAAGAATGGCGCCAGACGCGCTGCCCACGGGTCATTCGAACGCAAAGGACGATCGAGCGTGGTGATGCGCAATGCCTCCGGCGCCGTCAGGAGCGTGGCGTCCTCGGTGTTCTCGGTCATGGGTGCGGGTGGTTCGGTCGGGGCGGCCGGAGCGGCAGGCCCCGTTCCCTCGGCAAATTGCAGGCTGGTAGATTGATAGAACGATGTCACCAGTTTGCCGGGGCCATGGACGTAGCGATTGATCGACGGCTGCACATTGCGCAGGGTGGCCGGGGCCGCCGCCAGAGGTCCGGCCGCGACGCGCGCCACCGGCGCGTTATGGCTGATCACCTCGAAACTCAGGTTTAGGCTGACGTAGCCGTCTCTTCCCCCTCCCGGGAGAGGAAGCGGTCCGGCCGAATGTACCATGCGCTTGCTATAGAGATTGACCTTGAGCGCGGATTCGATACCATCCGCGCCGCGCTCGCTTTGCAGATTGATGAACAGGTTCGCCGCCAATCGTTGCGGTCCAGCAGCCCCGATCTGCACCGCCGGCATGTCGATGCCGGGACCGGCGGCATGGTGGGTGGTCCACTCCCCGTTGATGCAATCGGCCCACGCCAGCTTAACCGTGCGTATCTCTTCAGTCGGCGGCAACTCCACGCCTTTCTCGGCCGTGAACGGACCGGCGGAAGGCGGCCTCTGCGCCGATGAGTCGATAAAAACAAGCCAGAACACGTGCAGCCTGTCTTTCCAGAAGGTGGCAACCACGTGGTCGCCCTGGATATCGGCGTCCAGCGGCTCCCAGGGAGTCCACATGCCTTGAGCGTAGCGGCGATTGAAATATTTGCGCGGAGACGCATGGGTCCTGCCGATCACATGCAGCGTATTGGACGCCACGTCATCGTGCTGCTCGCAGGTCATCGCAACGATGTCCAGGTTGGCCAAGGTTTCCAGGTCGCGCGTGTATTCGAAGAAGGCGCTGTCGGCCAGTTCGCTGGTCAGGTCGCTTTGCAGCAGCCGGCTTTCGAGACGGCGGTACAAATGGGTACGGTCGTCGCGGAATTCCGGCTCCAGCCAGTTCTCGGGATACAGGAAAATCTTGCGGTTCGCCTCCCACACCCGGTAGCGCTTCATCCAGTCCCATTGCGCGGTGGGGATGGCGGAGGGTTTAACGCTCTCTTTTTCCAGGTTGAGCAGGCAGCGGTTGATGAACAACTGCACGGCGGCAATCGCAATGCGCAGGCGAGAGGTCAGCACCGCCGGCTCCATGCGCGTATCGATCAGATAGGTTTCGTACAGCTCGTCGGCGTCGGCCAGTTTCTTCGCGTGCACGATGTAGGCAGTCAGGGCATCGCGCCGTTGCTTACGCGACGCGTCCGCCAGCGGCCGGATCGCCAGTCGCCAGCCGCCCTCGCCGAAGCGGGCGCGGGCGGCCGCGCGAAGTTGTTCACTGACAAACAGTCGCTTCTTATGATCCAGCTCCAGATCGGCCAGCGCCGTCCAGGAAGCAAGGTCGGACGGCGCGCGGCGAACCCGCCGGGCAGCCTTGAGCACGGCGACGACTTTCTCCAGTACGCCCCAGTGCTTTGGCACTTCCGGGCACGCCTCCTGCACATCGCGCGCCGCGCTCCCCGTCAGCGCGGCCAGTGCGGCGTGCAAGGCATCGAGCTGGGCGGCGCCTGGTCCGCCAGTGCAGGCGTGCAGGACCGGCAGCCAGGCTGCACGCGGGAAATCCGACGCCTGGCGCTGCGCCACGTAGCCGATCAATCCCTCCCACGCGTCGAAGGCTTCGGATTTCTTCGCCTGTTTGAACGATCCCAGCAGGGTGGCCTTATCGCCCCCGAAAAATGGCGGGGCCGACAAGGCGACGGCGAGTTCCCCCGCGCTCAGTTTCAATCCCTTGGCAACATCGAGGGCGACCAGGAAAAACTGGAACGCCTGGGCGCAGGCCTCCGGCAGCGCGGCGAGTGGCGCGATCTTGTCGCTCTCGACGGCATCGAAGAACACTTTTACCAGCGTAGCGCCCGGCGCCACTTCCAGCGTGCCCAGCAATTCGCGCTGCGCCGCAACGTCCAACCGGCACAACGTTGCTAGGCGCGCCGCGACTAGTCCCCGTGCGCGGTTCTGGTCGGCAACCTGCACGTCTTCCCTATCTTCCCTATCAAGTGCCTTGGCCGCTTCCTGGAATCCTGCGGCCAGCTCTTGTAGCATGGCCTCTGGCACCTCCTCGGCGCGCCCGGCCATCCAGTCCGCCAGTTGCGGCACGCTTAGCTGCGCCGCGCGCATAGCGCGCACGAAGCCGACAAACCGCAGCGTCTGTTCCGAAGCCTGCGCCAAGTCTTCCGGGTCGTCTCCCGCCTGGATGAAGGGGTCGATGCCCGATAGCCGCTTCAGTTCGAGCAAATCGGCGACCGGCATCCCTAGGGCTTGGGAGAACTGGGCATGCCGGTAGAGAGCCGATACCAGAGCCAGATCGAGCTTCACTTCGTCGGTCAGGAGCAAGCGAATGCTGGCTTCGTCGAGCTGCAGTTTCGCCCCCAACACACCGGTGTGGTTATCCGCCAGGAGCTTGGCGTCGCTCAGGTATTTTCCTTCAGGATGATCGAACAGCTCCGTCTCCGCGCCACGCAGGAAAATTCGGGTGTAGAGCGGATCGGGCCCCCTGGTGCTCAGCGGTCCCCACAGCGCCTGCAAAAACTGGACGCCGTCCGCGACGCCGCTCAGCATGCCCTCGAGCTGCCTGACTCGATCGAGCTGGATCAACATAACCCGGCTGCGCACGGCCCAGTTGGCTTCGCCTTTCAGCGCCTCCAACCCGCCTGGATACAAGGCGCTCAGCCACTGGTCGGTTTGCGCCACGCTCCAGTCGAAGTGGCGCATCAGGCGCACGAACTGGTTCAGCCTTAAAAACGTGATGGCGGTCGGCGCGTCGCCATTGCAGGCCGCGAAACGCACGTCGCTGAAATCGCCACCGGCGGCCCGGTCCGACAGTACCAGCACCGCGTTGAAATCACCGTTTATCCAATGTTGCTTGATCCATTGCGCCGCATCGAATCCTTTCGCGACCGCGCCATAGCGTTTGGTGACGGCGGCCAACCGCGCCTCGTAGCTGGCCTTTTCTGTGCCCGACAATGGCGGTCCGTGCCGATCGCGCACGACGTCCGCCAGCGCCACGCCCCACTTTTGCAAAGTCACCAGCGCGTCCAGGCGCGGATTGATGAACTGACAGCGTACGAGCTCCATCAGTTGCGCCGGTGACACTTGCAGCCGCTCGGCCAGCACGCCGGCCCGACCTAGCTCGGCAACGGCGGTCTTTGCGTCGGCATACCCATACAGCGCGTACCAGGTTTTCAGCCGAGTTTCGCCGGTGAGCGCCTCGGCGCTTGCGGGGGAGACGCCGAGCCGTTCAAGCGCCGCCTCGTAGTGCGACGGTCGTTCCGAGCCCATTCCCCTGAACAGCTTGCCGACATTGAATGCCTCCGCGAGTTCGCCCGGTTTCAGGCCCAGTAGCGTGGCGCTGGCACGCGCCTGCTCCCAAGGCAGGTCGAGCGGCAAGTTAAGCGGGTACACGGCGTGCGCCAACTTGGAATAGGCGGCGCCGTTGAGCCTTCGCGGCTCGGCGACCAGTTCGTCGGAAGTGGCTTCGTCACCCGCGCTATCGACATCGGCGCCGAGCGTTTCACCCGCCACCAAGCTTTCCAGAATTTCATTGACCACATCGATATACGGCAGCCGGGTATCGGTGTTCGCGCAGTTGAGCGGCAGGTTAGCGAGATCCGGGCGGCGCTTATCCAGCGCGGCAAAGGGCTTGTCGAAGGGATATGGATCAGGATGGTTGGCGCGGTAGGTTGCCAGAAAACTCTGCCATTTCACGTCGGGCGGGTCCAGCAAGGTCAGCAGGTCGACGAAATACGCGGCGGGGCTCAGCACCGAGCGGCAATGTTCGCATTCGGATAGTTCGACGCCAGCCAACTCACCCAGGGTCGACACCTTTGCCAGAGATGCGCTGCGCCCGGGCAGGACCGGCGAGCTCGTGTTCGAGGACGTACTGAGGGTGCTGACGGTACCGTAAAACGACGTCACCGCAGTCGCAACCTGTTTCGCTTTCTCGTAGACGATTTCCAGCCGCGGCTTCATGGCATCAAACAGGGGCGAATTCGCCAACGCTGCGCGCAAGCGCTCCATCAATTCATGCTGGGGAATATCGGCGATATCCAGTGCGCTCTTAATTTCAGGCACCTTCCATAGCACGGTCATCGTCTCGTCGTCTGGTGTGACTTGGTAGAGGGCATGCAGGCGTAACACAGCGGCCTTGGCCTCCGGGGCGTCCTTCAGGCTGTCGGCCAGTTCGGAGATACCGCGCGCGCCCAGCTGGAAGCCGTCGCCGCGCCCTTTTTTAAGCGCCTTGACAACGCGGTCCCGTGCGCCGTCGGCGATGTCGAATTCCTTGTCGATAACTTGTTGAATCACCGATTCGGTCGGATAGGTGCGGCGCACCTGGCGCGCAAGTTCCTCCGCGTATAGCTGCAGGCGCTGTTCCCTCGGCAGGCCATCAGACCCGGGAGGCAACAGGCGCCCCCACGCCGCATCGTCGACGGCCAGCGCGCTCAATTGGTCGTGCCACGCCGCGGCCTTGAACAGCCCCATTCCCGCAATCTGGCTAACGGGCTCGGCGGTATCCATTCGCTCCAGCAGTGCCCCCATCACCTCCAGGTTGAACTTGGTGATTGACGCCAGTTGCCCCTGGAACTCCAGGCGCGCGAGCGTCTTGTCGCTCACCTTGCTTTCGCGCGCGAAGTCCCACAGGGTCTTGTCCGCCGTTCCGGCCGTCGTGTACTTGAACAAGGCTTGCTTGAAACGGTCGGCGTCGCCATCCGGGGCCGCCTGCTCGATGAAGGCGGCGACCGGCGTTCCAGCGGCATTGAGCGGTCGTTGCATCAGAAGTGCCTGCGCCAGCTTCGCGTGTACTTCCAGCGCGGCGGTAATCTCGGCATCGTCCAGGGTCGCGATGCCGCTTTCCTTTGCCGCCATCAGGCGCGTTTTCACATCGCTGGCGTGGGCTGCGGCAAAGCCGTGGAGATCGTTCGGCATGCCGGTGCGCGCCAGTGCATAGTGCACGCTGAATGGCAGTCCGGTGGTCTTGCTAAGCTGTTTGGCTTGTGCACCAAGCGCCAGGATGCGGGCGTCCCATCCGGTGTCGGCGGCGAGGTCGCTCAAGTCGCTGTGGCCCTCGCCGTCCGGGTCTTCCCTGGCCATGGACAAGTCGCCGCCCACCCCGAGCCGGTCTTGCAGCGCGGCTGACAGGCGCGCGAATTCACTCTCGGCAGGCTGCAGCCGTTGCGGTGCGACCAAGACCAGCGTGGCGCCGTCCTGGAGCCCACGCAAGGTACGCGACAGCGCAATTGGCTTGTCGTCTGGGCCGATGGCGACCACTTCGAACGATGCCGTGCTGGCCGAATTGAACGGCAGGGCGAACAAGCCGTCATCGTCCGTCGTGATGTCGGCGCCGATCTGAACGGGTGCTCCGCCGAACTGCCGCTCAAGCAGGCGAAGTCGCAGGCCCGACGCAGGCGCGCCGTAATCCATCAGAACTCGCCCGGTCAACGCCGGGGAGTTACCGGGCCCCGCGATTGTATCGGCGTGCCGCAGCGCCTTGTCCAGCAGCGACAGGTCTAGAACGCCATGCGGCGCCAGGCCATAGTTATTGACGAACTTGCCGAAAGCTTGCACGAGGACGCCGTCCGGGTCTCCGTCCGGCAGCGTCGGCTGATCCAGATAGCCGGTCTTGTACAATTTTTCCTGGTAGTCGCCCAGCTTGTCCCCCAGGGAAGCTAGCAGCTTGCCGTTCAATTGCATGATCGTCTCCTTGCACTATTTTTTATGATCGGAATTCTTCTTTTCGATCAGAGATGGCCCGACCGAACGCACCTGCGCCACTTTTTGCAGCAAATCGAACCAGAATGGCGCACCCAGGGTCAGGGCGGCCGCAGTCAGGATCAGCCCCGCCAGTTTGGTGAACAGGGTAATCACGACGGCGACCCAGCTAACGGGCCATGTATCTGCAAGCGAGGAGAACCAGACTGACTCCCAGCCGAAACTGAGCCCCGCCTTTTCCATCGCCTGCACTTCCGTCTTCAGTGCCTCCTCGTAGGCGGCTTGTGCATCGAGTTGCGTCCTCTCCGCCAGATCGACTTTTGCTGCCGCCACGGCGGCGGTAGCGGCGGCGGTTTCATCTTTGGGTTTCTCGGCCGCGGCCTTGACCAATGCCGCATGCTCGCTCCGGGCCTTGATCAGCGCCGCCCGCTGTTCCACCGCGACGCCGTTTTCCTTGACGCGGGCTAGCGCCTGTGTCGCGAGCGCGGTGCGCATGTCATCGTTGGTTGAGAGTTGGCGCACCAGCGCAATGGTGTCGACATTCATGGCTACAGCTATGAACACGGAAATTCCGATCAGCACCAAGTGGGTTTTCTGCCGATACCAGGCCCCGACTTGGGTCTCGAAGCCCTTGAACCAAGTATCGAACCCGGCTTCGAAGGCAAGTACGTTGCCGCGTGCGCCCATCAGTAAGTCTTTCATCACTGCGCGAATCGGCGAACCGGGCGGCAAGTTTTCCACGGTGGCCTGGAGCGCATCCCAGCCGGCCGGCAAGTCGCGCGCCAGCCGCTTGAGCAGGCTGGCAACCGCTTCGGCGGCGTGGATGCTGTCCTCCTTGCCGAGTTTGCCGATCGTCGCGCCCAGACCGTGCAGGAACTGCTCTACGCTGCCCAGAGCGTCCTCGTAGAGCGACTTCAACGCATCGTGCAGGGGACCGGCGGGAATCGCCGCAATTGCATTGGCCACGCCGAGCGCGGTGTTGGGGTAAAGTGCCAGCAATCGCTCGACCCCCTGGCGCAGGGGCAATGCGCCTTCCTGGGTGGCGACAGTATGGGTGAGCAGGGCTTTCATTGCGGCCGGCGCCGGGATGTAGCTGACTCCGCGCGTGAGCAGGCTCGAATTGTCACTGAGGTAGCGGATGAAGGGGCTGCTGTAGAACGCGGCCACGTTGTCGTCGGCCTTGCCTTCTTCGCCGAACAGGGCGCGGATGCCCTTGTGCAGCCACTTGGCGCGGCTGCTCAGAATCGCCGCCAACGCCTCGTTGATTGCGCTTGTGATCAGGGCGAAGATCAGGTATACGAAGATGATGCCGAGGATTACGTCGAGTAAAGTGAGTATTGGCAAAGGATTCTCTCATTCCAAAATAAATCATAATTCGGACGTAAATTGCTGCCACATCGCCGTTGGTGCTATGTCAATTCCATCCATGCGGTCTGTATTTTGCTTGAGCCTATTAGCCGAACAGTGCACTACGATGCCCATTCTGTAGCTTCTGGAAACCGCCCAGCTCTCGTTTCCTTTCGTAGTTTTGCCCTCACCCACATGAACTCATGTGCTTCTTCACCCCCTAAAAGTGGTTCAAGCAGCGTTACTTCCACGGTAATTATTCATTTCCATTCTGCCATATTAACCGCCATCACCTTGAGAGGTGTGCTTAATAATTTCAGTGCCTTCATAACTTTTTTCATTTTTTATACAGAAGGCCACTTCGCACTCCGGTTCCAGTTACGACCTGATTTCATCACCGCCTTTGTGTGCTTTTCCGAAATGGTTATTTGCTCCATAAGTGAAACGCCCGGATCGCCAGGCGTTTCTATCTATTTAGAGCGGCTGCAAGAATACTTCGACCCTGACTTCGCCAGTCATTCGACTCACCTTGGCGCAGCTAATTACCTTTGCGTCCTGGGGGCGTTCTGATGGAATATACAGTTCGAAAATTCCTTCCGTATCTGTGACCACCTTACCTAAAGTCATGACAGCCTTCTCTTCGTTTGAAGGCGGCACATATCCAGCCAAGGCTGCGAAGGTGGCATTCTTTGCAATCGCCTCCATCTCCGAAAGCCCTAACAATTTTGCTGCGTTTACCATGGCGTCCATCCATTTAAACTATCACCAGCCGGCGTGAACATGCTTCGCTGTCCCATCGAATTGAAAATCGCACTCTGATTTCCCCCCATCGCTCTCAGAACGGCTTGATCACCTAAGGACGATCTCAACGCTCCGGTGTCATATCCCGGATGGACGTGGGATGACCATCGCCAGCCTTGCTTTGCCAAGTTCTGAGCGATTTCAGGCGTGATCGGAACCGATGTCGCATCACCACGATAGATTAACCTACGGCCACCCGTGGAGAACATCGCGAATTCGTCACCGGTTGCAGCCGTCAATGCTGCCAAGTCCTTCTGTCCAAAAGACTTATGGACGATTGTATTTGACCCAAACTCAGGAAGTTTATCTAGTGCAGCGATTTGGCGCGAATTAAGTTCACCCATTCCACGTGCAATTGCGGCTGGGTTGCCAGTAGCTAGTTTGGATGCAATCGTTAAGCTTGAGGTATTTGCCCCGACCTTGCCGACCTTCTGGGCGATCGACGTAGCCACCTCGGCCGTCGCTTTTGCGGCCATCTTCGCCCCGCCTTTAATGGCGTCGCCAACGACCGGCACGATTCCGATGACAGCAAGCGTCAGCTCGGCTGCGGATTGCCATCCGGGGTTGTCCCGCACTTTTTTTCCCGCTGCAGCGATATCTCTGATATCCGCAGCCTGGCCGACGTAAGGAATCGCACCGATGCCCACATTGATCAAGGTGCCGCTCCACGTCGATTCACCCTCGTAAAAGCCTCCCTGCAGAACCTCATCGAGCACCCCGCCCTGCTCATACCTGCCATCCGGGTCGCGCAAGCCCACCGGTTCCCCGGCAACGTACTGATACAGGTTTTCGTGGCCCGGCTGGACACCCAGCGGATCGCAACTGGCCCAGCGTGCAAGCCACGGTATGTAATAGCGCGCGCCGTGGTAGTAGAAGCCGCTTTCCTCGTCGCGCTCCTTGCCCGTGTAGCGGTAGCGTTTGGCCGCCTCCGTCCTGCTGCGTACCGCCTGATAGATGGTGCTGCCATACGGTGTGTATTCTTCGTACGAGATAATCTGAGCGAGCTCATCGAGTTCCAGAGTAGCGGAGCCCAGCTGATTGCCCAACTGGTAACGCAGCAGCGGATGAGGGTCTCCCCCCGCGACGGCGGAGCGCGTTTCGACCATGGCGATACGCTGCCGGTCGTCCATGATATGCAGCGTTTCAGTGTTTGAGACCGTGCCGATGCTGTTGCTATAAAACTCCATCCCATCGAGGTAAAGGCGTTGGTCCTTGACTTGGCCGGTCGCCAGCACGGTGACCTTGCGGATCCGCTGGCCCTGGGTATCGTAGGTGTACCAGGTGCGCTCGCCGTCGCGCTGTTCGCCATCTGTATCGGCGGCATCAACCCGTTGCCGCTGCGTCATGCGTAACCGGTCGGCATAGTCCCATTCCAATTTTTGCAAATGCGGCATGTGGGTCATGCATCCGTGCGAGTCATAGCCATCGCCGGCGGTGCTGTAACGCTCGGTCAGAGTGCCGACCTTCGTAGCGCTAAGTCGATTTCCGCTTACCGCCCCATCGAGCCGGCTTGCCTCCGCATATTCGTAAGCCCGGGTCCAACCCGCGTGCACAGGATCTTCACCACGATGCTGCATTTCCAGCAGGTTTCCAACTGCGTCGTACAGGTAGTGTTCGAGGTAGCGCCCCATCGCGTCGCCATCGTTCGGCGCGAACTGGCCGCCGGGCGTTGCGCTGTGCAAGCCGCTACGGCCCGCATCGCCGTGCGAATGGAGCATGGGCGACCCGCCGGCGCGGCCCAAATGTTCGCGGCCGCTTGCCTCGGTCAAGCGGTACAAGGCGTCGTAGGTGTAGTGGGCCTCCGGCGCCACTTCGCGATTGCGGAAAAATACGGTCTGCTGCGCATCATCGCGCATGCTGGTGATGTTGCCGATCGCGTCGCGCGCGTAGCGCAGGTCTTGCAGGATGGTGCCATCGAGTCGCACGGTGCCAAGTGCCGCCAAGCGCAACGTAAACGGATCATAAGCATAGGTCGTCGTAGCGCCGTTGCCATAGGCGATGGCGCGGCGCTGTCCCTTGGCGTCGTACTCGACGGATGTCACCAGCGTAAGGGTTGCCGGGTCATTCGGCAGCGGCGGCGGCTGGCCTGGTTTGCCCAGCCATGCCTGGACCTTCGTCAGCAGGCCGCCTTCGTCGAAGGCTGGAGCAGTGACGTTGACGCGCGCGTTCGGCTGGTCGGAGTGTGGGTGCACCAGCCACACCGGGCGGTTCAGGGCATCGTATCGAAACAAACTGAGGTAGCCTTCCGGCTCCAGCGCGGGCGCTCCCGCGCCATCCCCATGATCGAGAAGGACGTTGAACTCGCGCGCGATACGGCGATACTTGCGCAGCAGATTTCCCTTGAAATCGTACTGGTCAGTAATGACGGAACCGGACTGGTCGAACACGCGCACCGGCTTGCCGCGCGCATTGCGCCCCTCGGCGCCGGGCTCGCGCTCCCCATATTCGGTGCATTCGGTCATGATCATAGGCCCGCCCCCCTCGGCCAGCAGCGAAGCCACTGGCCGGCGCAAGGCGTCGTAGCGCGTGCGCCGGATATTGCCGCGGTCATCCCAGACGCACAGCGCCCTACCGGCCGTGTCGGCCACCATCCAGCGCCGGCCCGCGTCCATATCCGCCTGACTGATCCGATTGCCCAGCATATCGTGACGGTAGCGCACCACAGTGCGCCCGCCGGCGTCCGTGACCTGACGCGTCTGACCGACGATATCGAATTCGGTCAGCGTGGATGGGTAGGTGTCCGCCCCGCCCGCCCGGTTATGCGCAATGTGTAGGCACCCCCGGCCCAGCGGATCGAGCAGGATCTTCGACGGCGTGTCCGCGTGCGCGGCGGCTTTGGCCGCCGCCGCTGCTTCGTTCTTGCGGTCGGCAGCGCCGGGCGTACTCTGCGCGAACGCAGCCGCGTGCGCCGGCTCCGTGCGCAGCGCATGCCAAGTCGGCAGATAGTCGTGGTGCGGGAGATGGCGGAAAAACGCGCCGACATCGGCGTCCTTGCCTGGATCGGCTTGGTTCACCGTGTCGTTGGCGTCCCAGGACACCGTCTCCCACGCGCCGGTACGTGTCTTTTCCCAGCTGTGATCGGCATTGAGCTTGGCCACGACGCGCTCGAGCGCGTCATAAAACAGGACCGCACGGCCGCCCGCTCGATTGTCGTGTTCGAAACCATGGTGATCGGAAAAAAACGGCTCGAACTGGCGCACCGGCTTGCCCTTGCTATTCAAAATAGCCCAACCGCTGCCGATCCAGCGGCGCGCGGCCGAGCCTGGCGCTGGCGCCGCGCGTGCCTTTTTCTGGACTTCGCGACCGAACCCGTCGGAATAGCTGAAGCTGAGCTGAACCCGCGGGCCGGCGGGTCCACCGACGCCGACGTCGGCGTGATGGGTTTCGCGCAAGAGCATGGCGCAGCTGGCGGGCCGCCATTGCGTCGGGTCGGCAGGAAACGCCAGGCGCGAGTTACGGAATGCGTGGAGGTTGTAGACGATGCGCGAACCCGCGTTGTGTAGCAGCGCACCGGGCTCTCCTGTGGCATACAGCTGTTCGCGCTCGCCGGCCGGCAAGTCCGTGACGAAGCCGTCGAGCGTGTCGCCTTCGGCCTGGGCGGGCGCGGGTTTGCCCATGACAGCCGTGCCGGTTAGCATGCCAAGCACATCGAACGCGGCCTGCGCGCGGTTGCCATTGGCGTCCGTGACCAAGCAAGGCTGCAGCACCCGGTAGTCGTTGCCTGGGCGCGCGGGATCGATGCTGCCGTCCACGAGCCGTTCGCCCGCGCTGATCCGGTTACCCAGGCAGTCGCGGGTCTCGCGCACCAGCAGGCAGTAGGGATCGTAGCCGATCACACTATCGGTATTGAACCCCGCCGCGTGGAAAGGATCGCGCAGGCGATGCGGCAAAAAAAAGTGCGCGCGCGCATAATCCAGTTCCTGCGCGGGGCTATGCGCGGCGTCGGGCGACAGATAGCGTTGCCCGGAACGCGCCCACCAGGCGCCGTCCGCATCGAGTTCGATATAACCGGCGCCATCGCCGCCGGCGCCGGCCAGCAAAGCTCGTGGGTCGGCCACTAGGTTCACACCGTCGCGCTGGTAAACGGTACCGAGCAGGCCGGCCGTGAATGCGAGCTTGTATTTCTCGAACACGAGCGCGGAAGACTGCATCACGGCCAAGGGCAGATTGATGGCCAGGTCGTCCGAGCGGTACTGGGTGCGCGTGCGTCCGATCAGGCGCCGTTCCACTGCGCCGACCCTGGGCGCCGCCGCGACGTCGATGACAGGGGCGATGCAGGCAGCTGCCATGTCGTCACGGCTGAACATGTTCTGGCCGACCGGCAGAATCAGTCCCGTGATCTCGTACTCTGACACCTCGCCTTCGAGCGGCGTGCGGTAGGCTGACTCGGTATCGACCGCCCCGCCGCCATGCGCCTGTGCAAGGCGCCGCTCTGTGCAGGTGGCAAGGATGGTCTCTTGTAGCGCCTGCATGGCCGGAGCGGCGGGCGCCCCGCTGCGGCCGTATGCGACCATCGCTTCCTGCAGCACATTGCCATAGTCATCCACTTGCAAGGTCAGGCGATGCTCGACCCTGGGTGCTCCTGCTTCACGTTCATGGTGCACCGTGAGCGTGTCGCCCGACTGCATCGCAAACACCGCGTGGCGGTTGCCGCCCCGGGGCTGGCGCGTCACGATGCGGACATTGCGCTCGGTGACGACGTAGGGAATCTGCGCCCGCAGTTCCTGCGCGGGTACGCCGCCGGCCCCGTCGTGTGCGTAGACCTCTTGCCGGACCACGTTACCGCGCAGCGCGCGCCACGCTTCGCGCCCTTGCGCTCCGTCCAGCCCATCCGGTATCGCGCTGGGTTCCAAGCTTGGGACTTGGGCGCCGCCAGCGGGCTGGAAATATTCGCGAGCGGCCTGGCGCGGCCAGTGCTGCGGACCAGGGGGGGCGCCGGTGTGATACCAGGTCTTGGTGTGGACGGGCGGGATATCCGGTTCCACCGCGGCGCTGTCGCGGTAATACTCGGTATGCCATTCCTCGACCATGCCAAAACCGCGGAATTCACGCTCCTCGCCGTCGAAATAGCCGTGGTGATAGGCGTAGTGCGTCACAAAGCGCGAGCGCCGGATAAAATCGATGGTTTCAAGGCGCTCGACGACGTGGACGGGAAATGGCAAGCGCGTCAGCCAGGGGTTGCCTGCCAGCTTGTCGCGCAGGTAGAACGCCGTGGACGGGGCGTAGTGGATGTGCGTCTCGGCGCCCAGATTGTTCGTGCTGCGCACCAGCAGGTGGGGCTTGTCCGCGCCAACGAGGTTGATATAGCGCAGCTGCCGCCCCGCGCTGCCCGGCAGCGGCGATGACCATACCAGGCAGGTGGTGCCATTGCCGAGCAAGTCGAGCGGAACGACATGGGCTAAGTTGTCCAGCGGCACAAAAGAGCGGAGCGTGCCGCATGCACTCCAGCCATTGCCGCACTGGTTGAACCAGATCCGGATCCCATCGCGGTGCAGGTAAATCAGGTCGCTGGTGCCACTACCATCGATATCGGCCAGGCGGATGCGGGCGTGGTCGAACTGGTCGGGATGGTCGAAGCGTGGTGAACGCCGCATGGCGACTTTGCGGCCGAAGCGGCCATGCCCCAGGTTGGGCCAATAGCTGACCTCGCCATTGCGGATCCGCACCAGGTCGCTCAGGCCGTCCCCGCTCATGTCGGCCAGGTAGATACTCTGCGCACCATCGGCAAACACCACGCGTGGACCGTCGCTGTCGTCGAGCGCTTGGGCGACCCTGCGGCCAGGTCCGTATCCGTCCTCGCCGAGCGCGGCGTGCCATACCAGGGTGTCCTGCTCGGTGATGAGCAGGTCGGCGTGGCCGTCGCCGTCGAGGTCGATGAACTTGAGTTGGGCGCCGCGCAAATCGCGGTTCAGCACTGACGGAAAGGGCCGAAATGGTTTCCAGCCCCATGCCCCGTCGTGTTCATACAAGCCCGGCGCATCGCGATCCAGGACCACCACGTCGGGTTGACCATCGCCGGCTAGGTCCATCAGTTGCACCGGACCAGCCAGCGACACATTCGGCCTGGCTGCGACCGTTTCGGTGCGCCCGAAGCGGGCCGCCCCTTGCTCCGTGGCCGTTTCGAACGCCTGCAAGGGCGCCAGATTCGCCTTGTAATACCAAGCGCCTGCTTGCTCGCTCAGGATGCCGGGCACGCCCTCGCCATGCAGATCGGTCCAGCGGTAACTGGTCCCGTCGATACCAGTCGGGAGATTGTCTAATGAACGCGCATCGAGCGTTTCCACCCGGTCCTGCAGTTGCGCAGCGGTGTAGGCGAATTCGAGCGGAGGCAGCGAACTGGCGTCGTAGCCGCCGCCAGTGCGCCGGTAGCCGGTTTGCGTCAGCGCCGCGAGGCGCGCATAGACCGGAGCGCGCGCGGCCTCGGGATCGCCTCCTGGGTCATCATCGCCCGCGTAGCGCAGATCGGTCGAGCGAACCAGGCAGGCGGTGCCCACGGCCTCGCTCGGGAAATGGTGGAACATCAGCACACGCCGACACAGGCGCGAGGTGCGGATCTCGAAGCCGGCGCGGTAGGCCGAAAACTCGTCGATGCGCCTGGGCCACGGATAGCGAAGCGTGCCATCCGCGCCCCGCGCCAGGTGGTCGTCGGGCGCAGGAGCAAGCGACGCGTGGTCGCCATAGTCGAAGACCAGCTCGAACATCCAGCCGGCGTGTTCGACCTGGTGTGCGGATAGCGACTCCGGCCGCTGTCCTTGCGCGTCGAGCAGCGGCGCATTATTACCGTACAGGATCCGCTTGAGATAGCGGTTGGCGCCGCGCACATGCGGGTCCCCCGGGCCGGAGTCGACACCCGCGTCGTCCTCAGCCTTGTATTTGTAGACGATCGCCTGGCCATACGCGTCGCGCGTTTCGGAAATCAGCCAGCTGAACACGCGCGCCGGATCGGCCGGATCGCAAATGCGCGCGCCGCTTACGCCAGGCGCGCCGTAGACGGTCAGCACGTTATCATGGCTGGTGGTGCGCCAATGGACGTCGCCATCGTCGCGAGTCCAGCGTTCGATGCGCAGCATGGCCGCGTCGACCCGCGGGCGAAAGCGTTCGATGCTGTACTTGCCGGACTCACTGCGCACCGACATGCGCACGCCGCCCGCATCCAGTGCCGGCACCAGGTCTTCCGCGCCGGCCAGGATGAACACGTCGGATTCCTGCCCGTCGAGGTAGCGCGGCACGCCGCGCTCGGTCTTGCGGGTGATCGCAGGCAGGGACAAGCGCCAACCCAGACCGAACGCACCGTTACCCGCGCTCGATTCGTAGGATAAGGAGAGATGCGGGCCGAAGCCATTGCGGCCTGCACTTGCGGCGATCGGCACTGACATCGCACCGGTGCCGGTGGCCGGGTTGGGCGTGAATTTTTCCCCCAGACCACGGATGGCCCCACCGCCTTTCGGCAAACCCAGCGACGGCATGGAAACAGAAAAACCTTCACCGGCGCCTGCTGCGCCTTGCTGCTTTCCCGCATCCAGCCGATCAGTCATCCCGGCAATCCCTCCCTGGCAGTGCTTAAGGTGAAAAAGTACGTTGGGCAGTCCTGTGGTGTTGAAAAAATTGTACTAGATTAATTGCAAAAAGACAAACTTCAACGGAGAACGGCACTTGAATGGCGCTAATGCGACAGAAACGCCGTGTAAGTGTGCGGCATTCGACCAACCCGGACCCGAAGCAGATCAAGTTCGATCAGGGCAATGACCGCATCTTCCTGCCCAAGCTCGGTTGGCTGCGTTACCGTAACAGCCGCGACGTGCAGGGCGAGATCCGCAACGTCACCGTGAGCCAGTCGGGCGGCAAGTAGTTCGCGTCGATTCAGACGCAACGCGAAGTCGCGCAGCCGCTGCCTACTGCGGCCACCGCGATCGGCATCGATGTCGGCATTGCCCGATTCGCCACCATGAGCGACGGCAGCTTCATCGCGCCGCTCAACAGCTTCAAGAAACATCAGCATGCGTCAGGGCCAGTTTTCTCATGCTCCGAATCTTTCAAATCCCCCAGGACCGCCTCGATCCGCTCGGCCCCCACAAAACCCTCCTTGCGAGCTCGGCCTTCGCAAGCCAAAGCTGGTCCTGGAGCGCTTCGATGTTTGCCAACATCGATTCAAAATCCCGCTTGGAAACAAGATAGGCGGTCAACCTGTCGTGCTTGGTGATGCCGACGGGCTGCCCCAGCGCCTCGTCCAGCAACTCGCCAAAGCGCATCTTTGCGTCCCGCGTACTGAACGTGCGGAAGGCTGTCGCGTTACTCATTCCGTTTCCCCCGAATGCCGTCGGCCAGGTATCCGATCCATGAATTCGTTATGGGCCATATGCCCAATTTAGTCAAACTGGGCATTATGGTTCTTTTGATGCATGGCTGAAACTTCTCATCCAGTTCTTGTACGACGTTTGGCAGGGTGGAGGCCCGCGGCGCGGGCTCGCGCGAGATACGGCGCGGTGCGGCTGTCCTTGGCGGCGGCGACCAGTTCCGGCACGCCCGCCGCGACGATGCGTCCGCCCTCCTCGCCCGCGCCGGGGCCGACGTCGATGATCCAGTCGCTGTCGGCCAGCACCTGCATGTTGTGCTCGACCACGACAACAGTGTTGCCCGCGTCGACCAAGCCGTGCAGCTGCTTCATCAGCTTGTCGATGTCGGACGGATGCAGGCCGGTGGTCGGCTCGTCCAGCACGTACAGCGCGTTGCCGCGCCCCGTGCGCTGCAGCTCGGTGGCCAGCTTGATGCGCTGCGCCTCGCCGCCGGACAGCTCGGTGGCCGGCTGCCCCAGCCGCAGGTAGCCCAGGCCGACCTCGCGCAGCGTGTCCAGCGCGCGCCGCAGCGGCGGCTCGTCGGCGAAGAAGTCCCAGGCCGCGTCCACCGTCATGCCCAGCACCTCGGCGATGTTCCGGTCGCGGTGGCGCACCTCCAGCGTCTTGGCGTTGTAACGCGCGCCGTGGCATACCGGGCAAGGCGCGTACACGCTGGGCAGGAACAGCAGTTCCACCATCACGAAGCCTTCGCCCGCGCAGTTGTCGCAGCGCCCTTTCGCCACGTTGAACGAGAAGCGCCCCGCGTCGTAGTGCCGGGCGCGCGCCTGCTTCGTCGCGGCGAACAGCTTGCGCACGTGGTCGAACAAGCCGGTGTAGGTGGCCAGGTTGGAGCGCGGCGTGCGGCCGATGGGCTTCTGGTCCACCCGCACCAGGCGGCGTATGGACGCGATGTCACCCCCAACGCTGCCGTCCAGCGCGGCCGCTTCCTCGCTGGCCAGCGGGTCCGCCGCCTCGTCCGCCGGCGCGGCGTCCTGGCCCAGGTGGCCGGACACCAGCTGGATCAGCGCCTGGCTGACCAGGCTGGATTTGCCGGAACCGGACACCCCGCTCACACTGGTCAGCACGCCCAGCGGGAAGTCCGCGTCCAGCCCTTGCAGATTGTTGCGCACCACGCCGCGCAGCGCCAGCCAGCCGGTGGGCGGACGGGGGGCGCGCGCCGGGCGCTCGGCGTGATTGAACAGATAGTGCGCCGTGCGCGACTCCGCCACCGCGTCCAGGCCCGCCGGCTCGCCGCTGTACAGCACGTGGCCGCCATGCTCGCCCGCCATCGGCCCCACGTCGACGATCCAGTCCGCGTGGCGTATCACGTCCAGCGCGTGCTCGACCACGAACAGCGAATTGCCGGCCGCCTTCAGCCGGTCCAGCGCCCGCAGCAGGGCCTCGGTGTCGGCCGGATGCAGGCCGGCCGACGGTTCGTCCAGCACATAGACCACGCCGAACAGGCTGGAACGCACTTGCGTGGCCAGGCGCAGGCGCTGCAGCTCGCCGGGCGACAGCGTCGGCGTGCTTCGCTCCAGGCTCAGATAGCCCAGGCCCAGGTCGAGCAGCACCTCCAGCCGCGCCGCCACGTCCTGCGCGATGCGCTGGCTGACGATGGCTTTTTCGGGATGCAACGCGGCCGCCTTGCCGCCCTTCCCCGGCGGCCGCCCCTCCGCGTAAGGCCGCAGCAGCAGCGCCAGGCGTGTCAGCGGCAGGCGCGCGATCTCGCCGATGTCCAGTCCCGCGAACGTCACGGACAGCGACTCGGCCCGCAGCCGCTTGCCCCGGCACGCCGGGCACTCGGCGCTCACCATGTACTGCGCCACCCGCTTCTTCATGGACGCGCTTTCGGTGGTGGCGAAGGTCTGCAGCACGTATTTGCGCGCGCCGGTGAAGGTGCCCTGGTAGCTGGGCGTCTCCTTGCGCTTGAGCGCGCGGCGCGTCTCCTCCGGCGTCAGGCCGGCGTAGACCGGCACCGTGGGCTGCTCGTCGGTGAACAAGATCCAGTCGCGGTCCTTGCGGCTCATCTCGCGCCAGGGCGTGTCCACCTCGTAGCCCAGCGTGACCAGGATGTCGCGCAGGTTCTGCCCGTGCCAGGCGGTGGGCCAGGCGGCGACGGCGCGCTCGCGGATGGTCAGCGTGTCGTCCGGCACCATGGACCGCTCCGTCACCTCGTACACCCGTCCCAGTCCGTGGCATTCCGGGCAAGCGCCCTGCGGCGTGTTGGGCGAGAACGATTCAGCGTACAGCAGTTCCTGGCCGGGCGGATACTCCCCGGCGCGCGAATACAGCATGCGCAGGGAGTTCGACAGCGTGCTGACGCTGCCCACCGAGGAACGCGTGGTCGGCGCCCCGCGCTGCTGCTGCAGCGCCACCGCCGGCGGCAGCCCCTCGATCGACTGCACCTCCGGCACCGCCATCTGGTGGAACAGCCGCCGCGCGTACGGCGACACGGACTCCAGGTAGCGCCGCTGCGCCTCGGCGTACAGCGTGCCGAACGCCAGCGACGACTTGCCGGAGCCGGAAATGCCGGTGAACACGACCAGCGCGTTGCGCGGGATGTCGACGTTCACGTCCTTCAGATTGTGCTCGCGGGCGCCGCGCACGCGCACATAATTATCCGGGCGGGAATCCACGCGGGCGTCGCTCGCCTTCGCATCGGGCAGGGTCATCGGGTAGTCCTTCAGGAGTTTGCGCCAGCCTATAGCCGCCGGTCCCGTCGGTATGTACGCGCGCGCACGCAATTGCGCTCTCCTCCGCGCCAGCGGGTGCTAGAATGCAAGTTTGGCAACATTGGCAACTGGGAAGACGTATGGATCTCGGCAAACGCAACAATATCCACCTGCTCGGCAAGGGCAAGACGCTGATGGTGCTGGCGCACGGCTTCGGCTGCGACCAGAGCATGTGGCGCCTGTTGACGCCCACCTTCCAGGAAACCCACCAGTTGCTGCTGTTCGACCTGGTGGGCAGCGGCGGCTCCGACCTCACCGCCTACAACCGCGACAAGTACCAGACCCTGCACGGCTACGCCAGCGACCTGCTCGAGATCGTCGACGCCCACGCCGAGCGCCCCGTGGTCTTCGTCGGCCACTCGGTGAGCGCGATGATCGGCCTCCTGGCCAGCAACATCGCGCCGGACAGGTTCGCGGCCCAGCTGATGCTCGGCCCCTCGCCCTGCTATATCGACGACGAGGGCTACCGCGGCGGCTTCACCCGCGCCGACATCGAGGACCTGCTCGACACCATGGACGGCAACTACCTGGGCTGGTCCAGCAACATGGCGCCGGCCATCATGGGCGCGCCGGACCAGCCGGAACTGGCCGCCGAGCTCACCAACAGCTTCTGCCGCACCGATCCCGAGATCGCGCGGCACTTCGCGCGCGTCACCTTCCTGTCCGACCAACGGGCCGACCTGCCGTTGTCGCGCACGCCCACGCTGATCATGCAGTGCAGCGACGACCTGATCGCGCCCATGGAAGTGGGCGACTACATGCACCGCGCCATGCCGCACAGCCAGCTCGTCGTCATCGAAAACACCGGCCACTGCCCCCATCTGAGCTCGCCCGCCGCCAGCGTGGCGGCCATGCAGCGCTTCCTGGACGGTCCGGGACTGACTTGATGGAGACGGACCAGGATCCGTGGCACCGCGCCCCGTGCGGCCTGCTGGTCGCGGCGGCCGACGGCGCCATCCTGCGCGTCAACGAGGCCTTTTGCCGCTGGCTGGGTTACAGCGAGCACGAGTTGGTCGGCGCGATGCGCTTCCCGCAACTGCTGCCGATGGGCGCGCGCGTGTTCCACCAGACCCATTTGATCCCGCTGCTGCAGATCCAGGGCTCGGTGGCCGAGGTGCAGCTGGACCTGCTGCACAAGGACGGCCGGCGCCTGCCCATGATGCTGAACGCGCAGCGCCGGGAACAGGACGGCGTGGTGCGGCACGAGATCGCCGCCTTCATGGCCACCGACCGCAAGAAGTACGAGCGCGAGCTGCTGAAGGCGCGCCAGACCGCCGAGGCGGCGGCGGCCGACCTGCGCAGCGCCGAGCTGCGGCTGCGGGCGCTGAACGAAGCGCTGTCGCAGGAGCACCGCCGCAAGGACGAGTTCCTGGCCACGCTGGCGCACGAGCTGCGCAACCCGCTGGCGCCCATGGCCAGCGTGATCGAGACGCTCAGGCTGAAGAACTTCGCCGACCCGCACCTGGACTGGGCGCGCCGCATGCTGGACCGCCAGCTGCAACAGATGACCCACCTGGTCGAGGATCTGCTGGAGGTGTCGCGCGTCAGCCAGGGCAAGCTGGAACTGCGGCCGCAGACGGTGGACCTGCGCGCCATCGTGCGCGGCGCGGCCGACAGCGCCCGCCCCGCCTTCGACGCCGCGCGCCAGACGCTGAGCGTGGACGTCGGCCACGAGCCGGTGCTGCTGCGCATCGATCCGGTGCGGGTGACGCAGATCGTCTCCAACCTGCTCAACAACGCATGCAAGTACACGCCCGAGAACGGCCGGATCAGCCTGGTGTTGCGGACCGCGGACGGCGCCGCCGTGGTCGACGTGAAGGACAACGGCATCGGCATCCCGCCCGAGCAGCTCGACCATATCTTCGAGATGTTCTCCCAGCTCACGCCGGCGCTGGAGCGCGCCCAGGGCGGGCTGGGCATCGGCCTGGCGCTGGCGCGTGGCCTGGCGGACCTGCATGGCGGCGCGCTGGCGGTGGCCAGCGAGGGCCATGGCCTGGGCAGCACCTTCACGCTGCGCCTGCCGCTGCCGGCCGAGGCGCTGCAGGCGCCGGAGGCCGCCGCGCGGGTGGAGGCGCCGGCCGGCTCCGGCCTGACGACGCTGATCGTGGACGACAACGCCGACGCGGCCGAGAGCCTGGGCATGGCGCTCGACTTCCTCGGCTACGACGTCCGCACGGCGCCCACCGCGCAGGACGCGCTGGACGCGATCACGGCCTCGCGCCCGCACCTGGCGCTGCTCGACATCGGCCTGCCGGACATGACCGGCTACGAGCTGGCCCGGCGCATCCGGCAACTGCCCGGCGGCGCGGACATGGCGCTGATCGCCATCACCGGCTGGGGCCAGGACGACGACAAGCAGGCCGCGCTCGACGCCGGCTTCGACATCCACTTCACCAAGCCGCTGGACTTCCAGCAGCTGCACCGCGCCATCTCGGCGATGAACCTCGGACATTGACGGCGCCGGCCGGGCCGGGTCCTACGTGCGGCGGCACAGCATTCCTACAGGCGCGCGCCCCCGCGCGGCGCATCATGTCGGTTCCCGCAATCGCCAAGGAGCTGACATGAGCAAGATTTCCCGGATGTCCGGAACGACCAAAATTAAATACGCCCTGGGCGCCGTCTCTGTGCTGGCAGCGTCCTGGCTCGTGGTGCGCAGCCAGACCCGCCAGGTCGAGCAGGACCACCCGCCGCGCGGCGACTTCGTCACCGTCGATGGCGTCCGCCTGCACTACCTGAGCCAGGGCGAGGGCCCGGTGGTGGTGCTCTTGCACGGCAACGGCGTGACGGCGGAGGACTTCCGCAACGCCGGCCTGCTGGACCGGCTGGCCCACGATCACCGCGTGATCGCCTTCGACCGCCCCGGTTTCGGCTACAGCGAGCGTCCGCGAAGCACCGTGTGGACGCCCGCGGCGCAGGCGAAGCTGCTGGCCGGCGCGCTGGCGCAGCTGGGTGTCGACCGCGCGGTGATCCTGGCGCACTCGTGGGCCGCGATGGTGGCGCTGCAGATGGCGCGCAGCCATCCCCGCCTGGTGGCGGGCCTGGTGCTGGCGTCCGGCTATTACTATCCCAGCGCGCGGCTGGACTGGCTCACCGCCACGCCGGCCATCCCCATCCTGGGCGACCTGTTGCGCTATACGCTCTCGCCGCTGGTGGGCCGGCTGATGTGGCCGTTCGTGATCCGGCGTTCCTTCCATCCGCAAAAGGTGCCGGACAGCTTCCGCCTCCATCCAAAATGGATGAGCTTGCGTCCGGACCAGCTGCGCGCCGAGGCCGCCGAAACGGCGATGATGATCCCCAGCGCGGCCATGCTGAAGCGCCATTACCCGGAGCTGCGCATGCCGGTGGAGATCATCGCCGGGGAGGACGACAAGATCTCCGCCGCCGGTCACAACTCGTCGCGCCTGCACGAAGACATCGCGCACAGCGAACTGACCATCCTGCCCGGCGCGGGGCACATGATCCAGCACATCTCCCAGCAGGGACTGGCGCAGGCGGTGGAGCGCGTCGTGCGCAAGGCCACGGCGGAGGTGGACGGCGTATCCGTTCATCCCGCGGCGCATGCCGCGGCGGCAGGGTCGGCGCCGGGGACTTCCCCGTCCTCCGCGGTATAGGCTCAGCCCAGGCTCAGCCTGCCGTCCTACCGCGCGCGCGGATGTCCGCCTACACGCCGGGGCTTTGTTGCGAATTAACATGAGTGATCCCGTCCGTCCGGGCGGGAGCGACAAGACCATCAAGGAGATCCACATGTCTTCGAACAAGACCAGCAACGACAAGCCCGAGAATACCGGCAACAAGCAGACCGGCGACCAGGGCGGCCAGCAGAAGGCCAACGAGTCCGGCGGCAAGCAGTCGGACAAGAGCAGCGAGGACCACACCTCGCGCACCAAGGCCGGCAGCACCGAGGGTGCGGGCGGCGGCGCCAAGCAAAAGCAGAACCACTAAAAAAAAGGCGAAGGAGCGGCGAACCGCTCCTTCGCCCTTTTCGGCGTGTCGTTCTAGCGTACGCGTCCCCGGAACAGCAGGTTCACGACGGCCAGCAGGATCACGGCGCCCAGCAGGGAAACTCCCAGTGACAACAGACTGAAGTCGTTGCCGTTGATGGTGCCGCTGCCGAACATCGGCGCCAGGAACAGGCCGCCCAGCATCGCCCCCACGATCCCCACCACCACGTTCAAGAACATGCCTTGCTGTGCGTCCGTCTTCATGATCATGCTCGCAACCCAGCCGAGCAGGCCGCCAATAATAATCCACGCTAAAAAGCCCATGATATCCCCCATATGGTTGGTTGTAGGCTGGAACAATTGTCCCAACGCCAAGTCAAGATACAAGCTGGAAGAAAGTTGCGGTATAGGCCGCTCGCGCTCCTGGCGGTAGGAGAGCGCTGAGTTCCCGGGGAACATAAGGGTGCTTGTCAGCGCAGTCTTACAAAGCGACGCGCTGTGCGCCTCTACGCAGCAACATTGGCGCCGCCATACTCGTTCCATACAGACAACTGGCGAGTCCACAATGGAGAGCATCTTATCGATCGCGGCGGCCCCCGAGGCCGGTCGCGCCACCCAGCAGCCGCTCAAGGCGGCCGACATCGCCGGGGCGCTTGCCTCGGCCGCCCGCAGGATGGCTGGAGGCTTCGGCGCCCATGCCCGCGAACAGGGGATGGGCGCCGCGCGCGACAGCGCGCAGGACATCGCGCACGATATCGACAACGCGCTCAAGGCCCCCGTGTTCGAGGTGCTGGGCGTGAAGCTGGTGGTGGCGCCGGTGCAGCATCCCGGCGCGCACGCCGCGCTGGCCAACCGGGCGCGCGCGCTGTCCGGCGGCCGCGTGATCGGCATGGTGACGGCGTCCGGCGAGCGGCGCTGCGAGGACTTGATCGCCGCCGGCAAGGCCTGCGGCGAGGGCTGCGACGAGGTCGTGATCTTCGAGGCGGACACCCATGGCAGGATGCCCGGCGAGGCGGCGGGCCTGGTGGCGGCGGGCGCCCTGGCGGGCATGCCCAAGGGGCGGCGCGTGCATTGCCGTGCGCACGCCGACGACGCGCTGCGCCACGCCCTGAGCCTGTGCCGGCGCGGCGACCTGGTGGCGGTGGCCTGCGCGGCGTCGCTGGCCACGGTGGTGCACGCGCTGCGGCCGTTGGACTCCGCCGCCGCGTACCGCGTGGCGGTGGCGGCCCGGCCCGCGCCGCTCGGCTAGCGGCCGGGCCATCTGCTGTCCAGCTTCACCAGCCCGGCCAACATCAGCCTGACGTCGACCAGCGCGACCAGTCCGCCGTATTCGAACCAGGCCTACTACTTCATCTCCGGCTACGACCCCACCTACACCGACCCGCGCGGCCGCCGCTGGTACGCCAGCGCGAGCTACGCGTTCAAGTAGGGAGGGTCGGCAGCGCCTCCGCGTACGCCGCCTTGGTCAGTGGCTGGCGGGCCGCCAGCAAGGCGGCCAAGCAGCGCTGCATGTGCCGCAGCAGCTCCGGGTGGCGCGCGTCGCGCGGGTGCAGGCTGAGACGGACCAGCGGCGAGCGCGCCAGCAGCGATGTCTGCGCGGTCGCCGCCAGGCGCGACAGCCGCCGCCCGGCCGCGTTGCGCGAGGCGTACATCAGCGTGGGCGCGAACACGGCGCGCCCTTGCCGCAGGCAGTGGAAGTGCGTGTAGGTGGTGGTGTAGGCGAACTGCGACGCCTTCAGCGCCTCCCAGGCCCCGTCCCCCAGCAGCCACGCTGGCGCCACGAAGCCCCGCACCGGCCAGCCGCGCTGCGCGAACCAGTCCCGGCCCAGCGCCAGCTTGCGCCCCGCCTGCTCGCTGCCCATCACGGCGAACTCCCCTTCCCGCTCCGTCCAAACCTGCCGCAGGAACTTTTCCCGCATGCCCCGCGGCGGCGCGCCACGGTCCATGTGCGTGTAGCCGTGCAGGGCCAGTTCGTGGCCCCGCTCCAGCAGATTTTCCAGCACCGTCTCGTACCAGACCGGGGCATCCCCGTTGCCGTGGTAGCGCGGCACCACCAGCCATGTCAACGGAATGTCGGCCACCGCGCGCAGCGCCGACCACAAACGCAGGCAATCGGGCCACGTGGCGGGCGCCACGTCGTGGATGGAGACGCACAATACCTTCGGTTCAGCGTTGGACATAAACCCTCCGTTCAGCCAATAAAGTGTCGTAATGGTCCAGCAACAGCGGCAGGACACGGTTCCAGTCATGGCGCGGGCAGACGGCCCGCCACGCGTTCCCGCCCAGCGCCGCCGGATCGCGCGCGAACAGCAAGTCCACGCCCTCGCACAGGCGCTCCACGCTGTTGGGCGCGACCACCACGCCGGTGCCGGGTTCCACCAGTTCCGCCACGGCCCCGCCGCTGGTGACCACCACCGGCAGTCCGCAGGCCATGGCCTCCAGCACGATCAGCCCGAAAGTCTCGCTGTCGCCCGGATGCACCAGCGCGTCGCAGCTGGCCAGCAGGCGCGCCAGCTCGCGCGGATTGTCCTGGTACGGAAGTTGTGTGACGCGGCCGTGGCGCCGGGCCCTCGGGCCGCCGACCATCAGCAGGTGATAGGGATCGCCCAGCCGGCGGATGGCGGCGTGCAGCAGGTCGAGCCGTTTGAGGGCGCTGAAGCGGCCCGCGTAGACCAGCAGCCTGGCCGATTCCGGCAGGCCGAGTTGCGCGCGCAAGGCGCCATCGCGCCGCCGCGGATGAAACACGGCGGTGTCGATGCCCAGCGGCTGCTGCGCGGCGCGCAGGCCCATGCCGGCCAGCCGCCGCACCATCGCCGCGCTGGGCGCCAGCAGCAGGTCGACGCGGCTGTACAGGCGCTGCACGTAACCACGCGCCAGCCCTTCCGCGGCCGCGCCGAAGCGCCGCTTCAACAGGTAGGGCAGGTCCGAGTGGTAAAAGCCCACCACCGGCACCCGCAGCAGGCTCCCGGCGCGCAAGGCGGCCCAGGCGCAGGGGCCGGCGTCGCCCGCCTCGATCAGGTCCGGCCGCAGCGCCCGCAGCACGCGCGCCGCCGCCTCGGTCGAGCGGGGAAGCCGGTAGCCGTTAAGGCCAGGCAAGGCCAGGCCGGGGATCGCCGCCGTGTGCGGCGGCCCGGCGCGGGCGACCTGGCCGGCGTGCGGAGGGAGATTGGGACTTGCGATGGTGTGCCGGTGCGGCGCACGGCCGGCGAGCCAGCGCGCCTTGGCGTCGAGATAGGTGCTGACGCCGCCACCCGCGCCTCCGTAGAACATCGTCACGTCCACCACATGCATACCCACCCCGGCTGTGCGCGCACGGCCGGACGGCGGTGCTTACGTTTGGACCGGGGGTGGCGCGCTTGGTTCCATGGCTGAGCGTGCGGTTGTTAACAGATTCTGTGGATAAGCTTGTTAACAAGGCCAACGCCGCCTTGCCAAGCCCATGATTTCAAACAGGAAAACATGGCTGCGTATTTTTTAGGCAGCGTGGATATCCACAGGCGCCGGCCTCAAGCCTGCTGCCCAAGTTGCTCGAGGATGGCGGGATTTTCCAGCGTGGAGATGTCCTGGGTGATCGCCTCGCCCTTGGCCAGCAGCCTCAGCAAGCGGCGCATGATCTTGCCGCTGCGCGTCTTCGGCAGGTTGTCGCCGAAGCGGATCTCTTTCGGCTTGGCGATCGGGCCGATCTCCTTGGCCACCCAGTTGCGCAGCTCCAGCGCCAGCCGCTTGGCCTCGTCGCCGGTCGGACGCGCCTGCTTCAGCACCACGAACGCGCAGATCGATTCGCCGGTGGTCTCGTCCGGCTTGCCCACCACGGCCGCCTCGGCCACCAGCGGGTTCGCCACCAGCGCCGATTCGATCTCCATCGTGCCCATGCGGTGGCCCGACACGTTCAGCACGTCGTCGATGCGGCCGGTGATGGTGAAGTAGCCGGTGTCCTTGTTGCGGATCGCGCCGTCCCCGGCCAGGTAGTACTTGCCGCCCAGCTCCTCGGGGAAGTAGCTGGTCTTGAAGCGCTCGGGGTTGTTCCAGATGGTGCGGATCATCGACGGCCATGGACGTTTCACAACCAGGATGCCGCCCTGCCCGTTCGGCACGTCCTGGCCGGCCTCGTCGACGATCGCCGTCATGATGCCGGGCAGCGGCAGCGTGCAGGAACCCGGAACCATGGGCGTCACGCCCGGCAGCGGGGTGATCATGTGGCCGCCGGTCTCGGTCTGCCAGAAGGTGTCGACGATCGGGCACTTCTCATTGCCGACGTTCTTGTAGTACCAGACCCACGCCTCTGGATTGATCGGCTCGCCCACCGTGCCCAGCAGGCGCAGCGACAACAGGTCGTAATTCTTCGGATGCACTTTCGGGTCGACGTCGGCGGCCTTGATCAGCGAGCGGATCGCGGTCGGCGCGGTGTAGAAGATGTTGACCTTGTGCTTGGCGACCGTTTCCCAGAAGCGGCCGGCGTTCGGGTACGTGGGGATGCCTTCGAACACGATCTGCGTGGCGCCCACCGCCGTCGGGCCGTAGGCGATGTAGGTGTGGCCCGTGACCCAGCCGATGTCGGCGGTGCACCAG
>NZ_FPBO01000074.1 GCF_900116645.1 Pseudoduganella namucuonensis
GTCGAGCACCGCCTGGCGCCGCCGCGTCATCCACAAACCAATGGCATGGTGGAGCGGTTTAATGGCCGGATTAACGAACTGCTGCGGCAGACTCGTTTCGATAGCAGGGCCGATCTGGAGACGACTTTGCTGAACTACCTCAAGCTCTACAACCACCATATTCCACAACGCGCCATCGGCACCAGGACACCGATCCAAGCGCTCAAGGAATGGCAGCGGCAGAAGCCCGAATTATTCGTTAAACGTGTTTATGATCAAACGGGACTCGACACTTAGCCAAGATCCTATCGTTGCCAGCGTTCTTTTGTTGTAAACCCTATTTTCTGAAAATATGGATGACCCAGACGGATAAGATCCCTCCTAAGTCGCGTGGCAAAATTGCGCTGATCCCAGCGCGAAGGTAACCGGTATTCGCGGCGATCAGTGTGTTCATCAACGCAATTCATACGAGCTGGCCTTACAGCTTAAGTGCAAGGCTAGAGTACTCGCGTATAGCTCTGCCGTACCAGCACACGGTCGCCGCAATCGAAGTGCCACCATTCGCTGTTGATGCCGACGAAGCCGGCCTGGAACATGGCGCCGCGCAGCAGTTGGCGATTGGCGATGTGCGCCGTCGTGAGCTCGCCCCGGGCCAGCATCTCGCCTTCCAGCGCGGGGTGGGAACGCTCGGTGAGGTCGTCGAAGCCGGTGCCCATGTCCAGTTCACGGCCGTCGGCGTCGAGGATGGTGATGTCGAGCGCCATGCCGAAGGAATGGATGGAGCCGCGGCCAGGCTCGGCCAGGTAGCCCAGCAGGTCCGTGCCCTGCAGCGCGGCCCACAGCTGCTCCTGCACGCGCTGGGGACGCAAGGCGTCCAGCACCAGCAGCTTGTAACCTGGATTGCGCTCGGCCAGCCACGCCACGGCCCGCTCCAGCGCGGCGGCGGCGTCGCGGTGCAGCCAGGCGCAGTCCAGCGGCGAATACAGGTCGCGCCCGACGAAGTTGTCCGGCGTGGCGTAGCGCAGGTCCACGCCTATGCCGGCGATGCCGCCCAGGTGGCGGTAGTCCGCATGGCCGGGCACGTCCTCGATGCGGACCGTATTGCCCATCAGTGCCCCCGGTCCAGACAGGCGCGGGCGGCGGCGCATGTGCTGTCGACAGGTTGCCGCGCGCCGTGCGACAAGGGCGCGTGGCCGGCCGCCATGATGGCGTGGAACACTTCGATATGGCGCAGCGGCATCGCCGGCTCCGCTACTGCACCGTGACCGGGACCGGGACCGGCGCAGGGGACGGCTGGGGCGCGGGTGGCGACGCGGGCCGGGTCAGCACGTCCAGGATGGCGGCGGTTTCCGCGTCCGGCTCGCCGTCGTATTTGGACTGGCGGTACTTGGACTGGAACACGAACAGCACGTTGCGCGTGGCCTCGTCCAGCACGCCGGTCTGCGGCACGGCGTAGCCGTGCTCGGCCAGCTTTTTCTGGAACCAGAACATGTCCGGCAGTTGCACGTCGAATAGCGAGCGCTGGGCCATCACCTGGCCCGCGTCGGGCCACGGGATCAGGCCGGCGTCGGCCAGCTGGCGCCACGGGAACCTGGGACCGGGGTCCTGCTTGCGCTGGGGCGCGATGTCGGCGTGGCCGAGGATGTTTTGCGGCGGGACCTGGTGGCGGGCGGCGATCTGCTTGAGCAGCGGTATCAGCTGGTCCATCTGCGCCTGCTTGAAGGGCGCGTAGACGCGGCCCTGCGGCGTGTCCGTGTAGCCCGCGTTGACGATCTCGATGCCGATCGAGGCCGGATTCAGGTTGGAGAAGTTCTTCCAGCTGCTCACGCCGGCGTGGTGCGACATGCGGTTCTCGTCGACCAGCGCGTAGAACTTGGGCTCGTCGGTGTCGGTCAGCAGGTAGTGGGCGCTGACTTCCTGCTCGGTGAGGATCTTGATCGAACGCTGCAGGTCCGCCACCGTGTAGTGCAGGATGATGAACTTGACCCGGCTGCTCTGGCCGCGCGCGGTGAGGCTGGTGTCCAGGTGCGGGGGCGGCGGCGTGGCGCAGCCGGCCAGCAGGGTCGCGAGGATGGCGAGGGTGGCGAGCGGGAATTTCTTCAAAACGGGATCTCCGGTCAGTGCTTGGGTTGCGCGGCCATGCGGGCGGCGGCGAAATGGGGCTGGGCCGTTTTGCGGCGCAGCGTCAGCTCAGGCGGAAGCGTAGCACGCATTGTCTCGGCGATCAGCGGATGCAGCTCGGCGGCGCGCCCGGCCAGCGCCACGGGCCGCGCGCCGAAACGGGACACCAGCGCCAGCGCCAGGCGGGCCAGTTCGCGCCCGGCCTGCTGCAGGATGGTGCGGGCGGCCTGGTCGTCGCGCGCGCTGGCGGCCACGGCCAGCGCCAGCTTGCCCACTTCGCCGCGCTCGCGGCCGTAGATGAACTGGCGCGAATGGGACCAGTCGCTGCCGCCCACGTGGTCGAACACGGCGCGCGCCATCGGCGAGTCCCGCCACGCGCCGGGCTCCTCGTCCTCGCGGCGCCAGATGCGGCGCATCGCCTCGCGGGCGATCCAGAAGCCGCCGCCGCCGTCGTCCAGGGTCACGCCGCGTCCGCCCGCGCGGTGGAATACGCCGGCCTCGTCGATGTAGGCCGCGATGGAGCCGGTACCGGCGTAGACCAGGTAGCCTTCGCCGGGCTGGAAGCTGTCCAGGTAGGCGATTTCGATGTCGTTGGAGACCGTCACGGCGGTCGGGGCGATGCCCAGCAGTTCGGCCAGCCATTGCGCCAGCAGTTCGCTTTCGCCGCCGAAGCCGGTCAGTCCGGCGCACACGCGCAGCGGTTTGCCGCTGGCGAGCACGTCCTGCGCGAGGGCGGCGAAGGTGTCGCGCACGGCGTCGCGGCCGGCGGGGGTGGCCATTTGCAGGGCGGACAGGCCGGCCACGCTGCCCTCTGCGGCGACACGCCCGGCGGCGTCGGCCAGCGCCCAGCGGGTTTGCGTGCCGCCGGCGTCGATGCCCAGGCCCAGTGTTGTTTCGGAGGTGGTTTTACCCATAGCTGTCTAGTGTAAAACGGATTGGGGCTTATTTAAATGAAACATTGAGTTGTGGCGAGCTGCCACGTACGGCGCGGCCGCGTTCTCCGTGCAAGCGTATGGGCGAGGCCGCGGGTGCGGTACCTGGCTTGCTGCGCAAACCAGGCACTTGCCAAGCCGACGGCGCGCTCCCTGCCACAGATGGGGCGAGGCCGCGGGTGCGGCGGGGCGCCGGCTCGCTGCGTTCTACAGCTGGGCGGCGACGCGCTCGCTTTCGTTGCCGAGGCGGTCGACCGCGCTGACCACCACGGCGCCGGCCTGCACGCCGTTCTCGTCCGACAGCGTGTAGTCGCCGCGCGCCGCCGAGGCCAGGCTGAAGCGCCATTCCTCGCCGTAGCGCGCCCAGATCGCGTATTGGGTGGCGCTCTTGCCCGCGCTCAGTTTCAGGTCCAGCCCGGCCGGGCCGCGGCGGGCGCCCACTTTCGGCGCGGCGGGGGCCTCGGAACCCAGCCAGGGCGTTGCGGGGATCAGCGCGGCGCTGGTGTAGCTGGAAGCCTTCAGCTGGTCGCTGATGCCCTTGCGGTTCTGCATCAGCGCGGCGATGCTGAAATGGACGTGTCCAACGCTGTTCAAACCCGGACCCTGCCGGCTGCGCGTGACGCCGATCTGCTTGACGATCTCTTCCGCGTCGAAGGACTTGGCGCTGTTGTCGATGCGGCTGGTGTACAGCCCCGGCCACACGTGGCGGCCGCGCGTGTTTTCGCGCAGCCAGTAGTCGAGCAGCACGTCGAACGCCTGCGGCTGCTGGGCGATGGGCCAGTACAGCTGCGGCGCCAGGTAGTCCAGCCAGCCGTTCTTCAGCCACAGCTCGGCGTCCGCGTACAGCTTGTCGTACTGGCTGAAGCCGAGGATGCCGGGCGGGCGGCGGTCCGGGCGGCCGATGCCGAAGGGACTGATGCCCACCCTCACCCAGCTCTTTTCGCGGCGGATGCCGGTGTACATCGCCTCGATCAGCTGGTTGACGTTCTGGCGGCGCCAGGAGGCGCGGTCCAGCTTGCCGCCGCCCAGCAGGTAGCGCTGCCAGGACGGCTGGTCCGGGAACTCCAGTTCGGGCCGGGCCGCCGACGGCGTGCCTTCCAGCGCGGCCGTTTCGGCGCCGCTGGCGCCCGGCGCCTCGATGGGGTAGGGATAGAAATAGTCGTCGATGTGGACACCGTCGATGTCATAGCGGCGCACCACGTCCAGGATCACGTCCAGCGTGTGCCTGGACGCGTCGGCCTCGCCCGGGTCCATCCACTGGTAGCGGCCGTAGGTCTTCACCGTCTGCGGCTTGGTCTGCGAGATATGGTCGCGCGACGGGGCGGACTTGGCGGTGGCGTGGCGCGCGCGGTAGGGGTTGAACCAGGCGTGCAGCTCCAGGCCGCGCGCGTGGGCCTGGTCGATCCAGAACTTGAGCGGGTCGTACATGGGCGACGGCGCCCTGCCCTGCTGGCCGGTGAGGTATTCGGTCCAGGGTTCCAGCTCGGACGGGTAGATCGCGTCCGCGCTGGGCCGCACCTGCAGCACGATGGCGTTCAGGTTCAGCGCCCGCGCGCGGTCCAGGATGGCGACGGCCTCGGCCTGCTGTTTGGCCACCGGCAGGTTGGCGCGGCTGGGCCAGTCGATATTGGCGACGGTGGACACCCAGGCGGCGCGGAATTCGCGCGGCGCGGGCGGCGGCACGGGGCCGGTCGTGGCCGCCGGCCCCGGACCCGGGGCCGGCTTGGGCCTGGGCCCGTCCACCGGTCCCGGCGTGGTGCCGGCTGGCGTCAGCGGGACCGTGGGAGTGCTGGAGCAGGCCGCCAGCACGGTGGCCAGCGCGGCCGCGGCGCCGGCGGTCAGGGTAAGCCGCTTTTTCTGATTCAAAACCATACCTCGATTCAATTGGAGCGCCCGTATTGTAGCGTCATCCCTCGCGTCCGAAAGCGGGATCCACTTTCAGCAGTGCGGTCATGGCGAAGGCGGGAATCGTGGCCAGGCAGACCCACAGGAAGAAGTGCTGGTAGCCCAGCATCTGCTGGATCCAGCCGCTGGCCATCTGGGGCAGCATCATGCCCAGCGCCATGAAGCCGGTGCAGATCGCGTAGTGGGCCGTCTTGTGCGGGCCGTCCGCCACCATGATCATGTACAGCATGTAGGAGGTGAAACCCAGGCCATAGCCGAATTGCTCGACGGCCATGGCCACCGAGATCAGGTAGATGTTCTGCGGCAGCGCCGTGGACAGGTAGACGAACACCAGGTCCGGGATGTGGATGGCGAACGCCATCGGCCACAGGCAGCGCTTGAGGCCGTAGCGCGAAATCAGGAAGCCGCCCAGCAGCCCGCCCAGGGTCAGCGCGCTGATGCCGATGGTGCCGTAGACCAGGCCCACCTGCGAGGTGGTCAGGCCCAGGCCGCCCTTGTCGGCGGGGTCGAGCAGGAAGGGCACGGCCAGCTTCAGCAGTTGCGCCTCGCCCAGGCGGAACAGCAGCAAATAGCCCAGCGTGACCAGGATGCCCTGCTTGCGGAAGAAGCTGGCGAAAGTGTCGAAGAACTCGCGGAACAGTCGGCGGCCGGCGGGCGCGCGCACGTCGGCCGCCGGCCTGGGCAGCATGAACTGGTGGTAGACGCACATCAGGATGAACAGCGCGGCCAGTACGAAGAACACCACGCTCCAGGCCAGCCTCGGGTCGCCGGTGCGTTCGCTGATCTGCCCGGCCAGGTAGACCAGGCCGCCCTGCCCCGAGATCATGGCCAGGCGGTAGAAGGTGCTGCGCACGCCGACGAACGCGGCCTGCTGCTGCTGGCGCAGGCCCAGCATGTAGAAGCCGTCGGCGGCGATGTCGTGCGTGGCGGAACTGAAGGCCAGCAGCCACAGCACGGCGAGGCTGACCTGGAAGAAGTCGGGCAGTTTGGTCGTCAGCGCGACCAGCGCCAGCGCGGCGCCTATCAGCAGCTGCAACAGCACGATCCAGACGCGCTTGGTGCCGAACAGCTCGACCACGGGCGACCACAGCGGCTTGATGACCCACGGCAGGTACAGCCAGGCCGTGTACAGCGCGATATCGGTGTTGGAAACGCCGGTGTTCTTGTACATCACCACCGTCAGCGTCATGACCACGACATAGGGTATGCCCTGGCCGAAATACAAGGTGGGGATCCACCACCAGGGACTACGTTGATGCGCTGCTTCCATTCCGTCCTTTGCGTCGTTGATGCCTGCCTTGATGCTATCCCGCCAGCGCCGCCCTCACGCTGCCCTGCGCCCGCGCCAGCGCGGCTTCCGCCTCGGCGGTGCTTTGCCCGTTGAGCAGCGCCACCACCGCGACCTTCACGTGGAAATCGCATTGTTCCAGCGTGGCGCGGGCGGTGGCCTCGTCCACGCCGGTGGCGTGCATCGTCAGGCGCACCGAGCGCTGCACCAGCTTGGCGTTGCTGGCCTTCAAGTCTACCATCAGGTTGCCGTACACCTTGTGCAAACGCACCATCAGCGCGCTGGAAATGGTGTTCAGCGCGATCTTCTGCGAAGTGCCGGCCTTCAGGCGGGTGCTGCCGGAGATCACCTCCTCGCCCGTGTCCAGCGTGACGCCGATCTCGGCCTCCCGCGCCACCGGCGCGTCCGTGTTGTTGGCGATGCCGATGGTCAGCGCGCCGGCCGCGCGCGCCGCGTGCAGCGCGCCCAACACATAGGGCGTGCCGCCGGACGCGGCCAGCAGGAACACCACGTCCCGGTCCTGTGGCTGGACGGCGCGCAGGTCGGCCGCGCCCTGCGCGCGGTCGTCCTCGGCGCCCTCGACCGCCTTGAACATGGCGCCCGCGCCGCCGGCCAGCAGCGCCACCGCGCGCTCGTGCGGCCAGGAGAAGGTGGGATAGAGTTCGACCGAGTCCAGCACGCCGAGGCGGCCGGAGGTGCCCGCGCCCACATAGATCAGGCGTCCCCCCGCCCGCATGCGCGGCACGGCCGCGGCGACGGCGGCGGCGATTTGCGGCGCGGCCCGGCGCACGGCCTCCACCGCCTCCAGCTGGTCGTCCAGGAAGGCGCCGACCAGTTCGTCGTCGGCGTATTGATCGAGCAGCGCGTGCCGCTGGCTGGGTGTCTCGGTTTTGAGCATCGTCATCTGTCTTTCAGGATACGATGAAACCAGTGTAGTACCAAATACGGGTCAAGCGTACGCGGCCACGGAAGCGCGATGCGCGGGCATGGCGCGGGCTTATCCGGGCGCGCGGCGCATCTCGGCGACGAAATCGTAATGGTCGCTGCGGCAATAGGAATGCGTCAGCTCCACCGCTTCGCCGGACTCCAGGTAGGCGATGCGGGTGATGAACAGCACGGCCTGGCCTTCCGGCACGTCCAGCTGGCGAGCCAGTTCGGCGGACGCGTTCATGGCGCGGATGTGCTGCAGCGCGCGCGCGGGCGCCTTGCCGGTCGATTCGAGGAAGGCGTACAACGAGTCGCCGATCGATTCCGGCCTCGGCACCACGCTCTGCGGCAGCACGCTGACCTCGTAGGCCATCACCACGTCGTCGGCCATGCGCAGGCGTTCCAGGCGCGCCACCTTGCTGTTGGGCGACAACGCCAGGCTCATCTGTTCATCGGCGCTGGCGCTGACGATGGCGCGCTTCAGCCAGCGCGAGCCGGGCGTGTAGCCGCGCTGCTGCAACTGCTCGGAGAAGCTGGTGAGATTGGACAGCGGCTGTTCGATGCGCGGCGCGATGTAGTTGCCGGAACCGCGGCGGCGCACCACCAGGCCCTGGTCGACCAACTGGTCGATGGCCTTGCGGGCGGTGACGCGTGAAACGTGCAGCAATTCGGACAGGGTGCGCTCCGATGGCAGCGCCTGGTCGACCTGGTAGCGGCCGTTGCGCACATCGTCGCTCAGTTTGCGCGCAATTTGCATGTACAGCGGCGAATTGTCTTGTGCGTCAGCTTGGAATTCAACGCTGGTGTGGCTCATACTCGATCTCCTCAGCCTCCAGTGTAATAGCGATGGCCGAATCGCGCTGGTTTTTAGTTGCAGGAAACTATACTGCCTATGCGTGACAACAGCTTATGGGCCGGCCGCGGGTTTTCATTGGCGCCCGCTGGCGCATGGCCCTATGCTGAATGGCATGACCGTACGGAACAAGGAAATCATATGGGATCTGGCATGCGCGCGGCGCTGGGATGGCTGCTGGCGGGCGGCGGCGGCGCGCCGGTGATGCCGGCGTCGGCGGCGGGCCCGTCCGCCATCGCGGCGCTGGACCGGGAACTGGCCGCCGTGGTCGAGGACGGGCGGCGTCCGCTGTCGGGCCTGTCGGTGCTGGCGATACGCGACGGCAAGGTCGTGTATGAGCGGCAATTCGGCCTGCGCCGCGTCGCCACCGCCGAGCCCGTGACGGCGGCCACCCTGTTCCGCATCGCGTCCATCTCCAAGATGGCGACCACGCTGGGCCTGATGCGCCTGGTGGAGGAAGGCAGGCTGGACCTGGACGCCGACGCCGGCCCTCACCTTGGCTTCCCGCTGCGCAATCCGCACTTCCCGCAACGGGCGGTCACCTTGCGCCATCTGCTCACGCACACCTCTTCGCTGCGCGACGACGCCGGCTACTTCTGGGGCGCGGACACCCGGCTGGCGGACGTGTTCGCCCCCGGCGGCGCCATGTGGGCGAGCGGCGCCGGTCCGGGCGGCTATTTCAGCTACAGCAACCTGAACTGGGGCGTGATCGGCACGCTCATGGAGCGGGTCACCGGCGAGCGCTTCGACCGCCTGATGAAGCGCTTGCTGCTGGCGCCGCTGGGCTTGCGCGGCGGCTACAACACCGCCGAATTCACCGCCGAGGAAGTGGCGAACACGGCGACGCTGTACCGCAAGCGCGGCACCGACACCGAGACCTGGGACCCGTCCGGCCCGTGGATCGCGCAGGCCGACGATTTCGGCGCGAAGCCGCCCGCCGCCCCGCCCGGCCTGGCGCGATACGCCGTCGGCGGCAACGGCACGCTGTTCAGTCCGACCGGCGGCCTGCGCATCTCGGCGGCGGACCTGGGCGGGATCATGCTGATGCTGATGAACAAGGGCGAGCACGAGGGCAAGCGCATCCTGAAGCCGGAGACCATCGCGCTGATGTTCAGCGAGCAATGGACGCACAAGGAAGGCAACGGCGACACGCTGCGCGGCCTGTACCACGGCTGGGGCCTGGGCGCCCAGCGCTTCATCGACACGCCGGGACGGGGCAACCGCCTGGTGCAAGGCGGCGGCTTCGGCGCCGCCGGCCACCTGGGTGAAGCGTATGGCCTGGTTTCCACGTTCGCAGTAGACTTGGACCGGCGCAACGGGCTGGTGTCGCTGATCGGCGGCCTCGGCACGGACCCGGAACTGTATCCCGGCCAGTACTCGGCGCTGGTGCGCAGCGAGGAGCTCATCCTTACGGCGCTGTACCGCCGCGCGGTGCTGGGCAGGGCCGACTGAGCCGCCGACTGAGCCGCCTACCGAGCCGCGTCACCGGGGTTCAGGGCCAGCCTTCAAACTTGGGAGCATCGCGATGACATGGTTCCGGGTATGCGCCGAAGGGCGGGGGAAATGAGCAATCAGCGGGTGCTCGTCATCGGCGGAGGCGTGGTCGGCCTGGCTTCCGCCTGGTGGCTGCTGGAGGCGGGCTACCGCGTGACGCTGCTGGAGCGCGCGGAGGCGGTGGGCACGGCGTCCAGCTACCGCAACGGCGGCCAGCTCAGCTACCGCTACGTGTCGCCGCTGGCGGACGCCGGCGTGCCGATGAAGGCGCTGCGCTGGCTGTTCCAGCAAGACGGTCCGCTGCGTTTCCGTCCCGAGGCGGACCTGCGCCAATGGCGCTGGCTGGCGCGCTTCCTGGCCAACTGCACCGGCGAGCAAAACCGCCGCACCACCGCCAAGCTGCTGGAGCTCGGTGAACTCAGCCGCAACGCGATGGCGCAGCTGGCACTGTCGCTGCCGCTGTCCGAATTCGCCTGGCGCGAATCGGGCAAGCTGGTGGTGTACCGCTCGCGCGCGGTGTTCGACGCCGCCGTGTCCCGCCCCGATGCCGAAGGCGGCCGGCGGGTGCTGTCGGCGGCCGAAACGGTGGCCATGGAACCGGCGCTGGCCGAACTGGGACCGGAACTGGCGGGCGCCATCCACAACGGCGGCGAGGCGGTGGCCGACTGCCACGCTTTCTGCCTGGCGCTGGAGCGGCGCCTGCGCGCGCATCCGCGCTTCGGCGGCGTGCTGCGCGCCGAGGTGCGGCACCTGCTCGCCCGGCATGGCCGGATTTCGGCGCTGCACACCAGCGAGGGCGCGATCGGGGCCGACCATTTCGTGCTGGCCGCCGGCATCCAGAGCAGGACCCTGGCCGCCGGCGCCGGCATCTACCTGCCGATGTACCCGCTCAAGGGCTACAGCCTGACCGCGCCCATCCGCGCGCAGGACCGCGCGCCGGAAATCAGCGTGACCGACTTCGAGCGCAAGGTGCTGTACGCGCGCATCGGCGACAAGCTGCGGGTGGCCGCCATGGTCGACATGGTGGGCGAGGACATCAGCCTGGACCCGGAGCGGATTGAAGGGCTGATGCGCCTGGCGCGCGCCGCCATGCCGTCCGCCGCCGACTACGGCAGGGTGGAGGCCTGGGCCGGCCTGCGTCCCGCCACGCCGAACAGCGCGCCCATCATCGGCGCCACGCGCTATCCCAACCTGTGGCTCAACGTCGGCCACGGCCCGCTGGGCTTCACCTTCGCCTGCGGCACCGCCGCCCTGCTGGCCGACCTGATGCGGGGCAAGTCGACGCCGTTCGCGATGGATGGGTTGACGCTGGCGGCTTAGCCGTTCGCAGAGTATATAGTCTGCGAACTGCGCTACACTAGGCTCAAAGTTTGCCGACTGGGAGTGTGTCATGGCGCATATAACCGTAACACTAAGCGATAGCGAAATGGCCCAGCTTTCCGCCATTGCAAAGGCGGGAAACATGGCGCCGGAAGAGGTGGTGACTGCCCATGTAAAAAGCTTGGTATTGAAAGTCAGCACCAATGCCCAAGCCACGCAGCTTGCCGATCCAGACCGGCAGCGAAGACTCGCCGTCGCGAGCAAGATATTGGGTCTTTGGAAGGACCGCACCGATATTCCCAAGGACGGGCTCGAATATCAGGAAGAGATGCGGGCCGAATGGCGTTAGCGCTCTTTGATACCAACATCATTATCGATGCGCTGAACAATCATCGGGAGGCCATTGAAGAGATGGCCAACTATCAGGATGCGGCGATCAGTGTGATTACCTGGATGGAGGCAGCCGCCAAGATGACACCGGCCGAGATGATGGAATTCGATCTACTTCTTGCTAACTATCCGATAGAAATTATCCATACGGACGACCTCATTGCGCGTGCCGCAGCGGCGATTCGTGGCGCCAGCCTTCAAAGACGTCCTTATATACCACTGCCTGACGCAATCATCGGTGCGACCGCCAACGTCACTGGACGCACTATAATCACGCGTAATCCGCGCGATTTCGGCGCGAGCCAAGTTCACGTGCCTTATACAATGCATAACGGAGTAATTGCGGATGTGCTCCCGCCCCCGCCATAAGTCTCTCGTGCTCGCGTCAGCCCAGCCCGTACGTCGCGTATTGTTAATTGCGCAATGGTCGTGACACGGCGGTCACGCCGGCAGGCGAAAACTGGCCACCGCTAAGGCGGGGCGGCCCGTTATGACGGATAATTGCGGGATTGTCCGCCGTCCCCCTGCCACGATGTCCAAGTCCAAATCCCCGGCCTGCCCCTGCGGTGGCCCGGCGCTTTCCTCCTGCTGCGGTCCCTATATAGACGGCGCGGCCCTGCCGGAAACCGCCGAAAAACTGATGCGTTCGCGCTACACTGCCTATACTTTGGGCAATGAGGCCTATCTGCAGGCGACCTGGCACGCCAGCACCCGCCCCGCCGAACCCGTCATCGGCCAGGAAGAAAAGTTGCAATGGCTGGGACTTGAGGTAAAATCTGCTTTACGTTTACGTAAACGTAAAGCAGAGAACGAGGATTTTGTTGAGTTTGTCGCAAGGTTTCGCGTGAACGGACGCGGCCAGCGCCTGCATGAAGTCAGCCGCTTTCTGCGCGAGCCCTCCCCCGAGGGGCCGCGCTGGTATTACGTAGACGGTACTTTCCCCGAATAGACAACACGCGCCGGAGACGGCGCGTTACAAAAAGAGGAACCCGAATGCCGAACATCGAAAGCAAACTGAATCCGCGCGGCGAGGACTTCAAGTCCAACGCGGCCGCCATGCAGGCCCTGGTCGACGACCTGCGCGACAAGGTCGCCAAGCTGGCCCAGGGCGGCGGCGAGGCCGCCAGCGC
>NZ_FPBO01000068.1 GCF_900116645.1 Pseudoduganella namucuonensis
AATTTACTTGACGCCATGCGTAATCTGGATCGTCAGCTCATCCACCAGCGCACGAAGGTTGCGCAGGTCGTCGGTACGAAACCAGGAACCACCCGTATCGCCCTGCGTGTATGCATCGGCCCGATCAATGTTCGTCCATGAGGACAGCATGGACATCATCTGGCCATCGGCGTTGTAGAACATCACGCGGTCCTCTCCCCAGTTTTTCCGGCGAGTGAGCACATGGATTCGTAGTCCCCGTTGGGGGTGAAATGGGTGGGTGATTTCAACTGTTATGGGCGTGCAGTCGTCGCCATGGCAAGCAGTTGCTGACAGACGATAAGGGCAAGGTGGAGCGTTTCAACGGCTACCTGCGCCGCTCGTTCTACGTGCCGCTGAGCAGCCGCCTGGCGCAAAGCGGCCAGCAATTGGACGCGGTCACGGCCAACATCGAGGTGACGCGCTGGCTGCGCGAGGTGGCGCACCAGCGTGTGCACGGCACCACCGGCGAGCGGCCGGCGGCGCGGCTGGCCGAGGAGCGAACGCGGTTGCAGGCCTTGCCCTTGCCGTGGCGGGCCGACATTGGCGCTGCGCGACCGCGGGCGCCAGTCGCCGCCGCGCCAGCGGCGCGGCCGGCCATCGTCGTCGAGCGGCTCGCAGAGCCGGCGCCGGTACAGCATCCGCTGGCGGTGTATGAACAGTTGTTGGCGCAATGCGTGCAGGGAGCGGCGGCATGAACCTGCAGCACGAACGCATCGCAGGTTTATGCGAGGAGTTGCGCCTGCCATTCGTGGCGCAGGGCTATGGCGCGGCGGCGCAGAAGGCGGCGGTGCTGGGCACGCCGTACAGCGATTTCCTGGAGGGCCTGCTGAGGGAGGAGGCCGCCGGGCGCACGGTGCGCAAGCAGAGCATGATGACGCGGCTGGCGGGCTTCCCGGCGATCAAAACGCTCGACGGGTTCAATTACGAGTTCGCCAAGGGCGTCAAACGCAGCCAGGTTGAAGAGCTGGCTGGACTGGGCTTTATCGAGCGTAACGAGAACGTGGTGCTGGTGGGGCCGAGCGGCGTGGGCAAGACGCATCTGGCGATCGCGCTGGGCTACCGGGCCGCCCAGGCTGGCGTCAAGACGCGCTTCATGACGGCGGCCGACCTGCTGCTGACGCTGACCACTGCGCACCGGCAGAACAACCTGAAGGCGGTGCTGCACCGGGCGATCAAGGCTTACCGCGTGCTGGTGATCGACGAGATCGGCTATTTGCCGATGAACCGCGAGCAGGCCAACCTGTTTTTCCAGGTGATCGCGGTGCTGTACGAGAGAGGCAGCTTGATCGTGACCAGCAACCTGCCGTTTGGGCAGTGGGACGCGACGTTCGCGCAGGATACGACGTTGACGGCGGCGCTGCTGGACCGGCTGCTCCATCACGCCCATATCGTGCCGATCGCGGGTGAAAGCTACCGGCTCAAGCATCAGCGCCAGGCCGGCATGGTGCAGCCAGCCGGCGGCGACAGGGCAACAGGAGACCGGGTGTAACCGGTGACGGTGGTGTATCAGTTTTAAATCGCTGGCAACGCGAAAACTGTATCAATTTTCAATCGCTGTTGACATATGCATTTCAATGAGGTTCATCCGCACTCGTCGTTGAAGTTGAAATCCCCTCGCATGTTCAGGAGGGAGCTGGCGCGCCGGGCTCAGGAAAGCGGCGTTAACTAAGCGATAGGCTGTGTCCGGTTATACGGGGGCAAGATCAACTGGAATATCGCCTGCGAGTCCAGCAATCAGCGTATAAGGATCATTGAGCATTCCCTTATGAAGGAAAAGCTTGAGGCTCTATGCCATTTCCAGTGGAAATTGACATCGGTTACCATGTCGGGTAACGCTTTTTTCTGAGTCCAAGTCCCTGATGAGTATCGCCGTCGAAGCCCTGTTCACCACCGCGCTGGGTCTGCAAGCGCCGTGGGGCGTGTCGAACGTTGAACTGAATACGGTCAAGCACCGGATCGATTTCGAGGTGAAGTGCGATGCCAAGAAATTGCCGTGTCCGGCCTGTGGCGTGGATGGACAAGGCATCCATGACCGCGTCAAGCGTAGCTGGCGACACCTCGACTTCTTCCAGTTCGAGGCATGGCTGCACGCCGAGGTGCCGCGTGTTGATTGCGCCGCCTGCGGCAAGACCACGCAGACCGAGGTGCCGTGGGCACGCCCGGGGAGCGGATTCACGCTGCTGTTCGAAGCGCTGACGTTGTCGTTGTGCCAAACCTTGCCGGTTGCCCAGGCGGCGGACCAGTTGCGGGTGACATCGAAACGCCTGTGGCGGCGCATTGGGTACTATGTGGGCATCGCCCGCGAGCGCGATGAGATGAAGGGCGTGCGCGTGGTCGGCTTCGATGAAACCAGCATCAAGAAGGGACATAACTACGTCACCGTCACGCACGATCTGGAGGCCAAGCGATTGCTGTTCATGACGCCGGGCCGGAATCACGAAACGGTGGCCGCCTTCAAGCAGGACCTGGAGGCGCATGGCGGCGTCGCCGACGAGATCAAGCATGTCTGCATCGATATGAGCGCGGCCTATGCCAAGGGCGTAGCCGAGAATCTGCCACAGGCCCAGATCAGCTACGACCGCTTCCATGTGATCGCCCTGACCAACACCGCGATGGACGAGGTGCGCCGCGAGGAAATGCGCACCCAGCCCAAAGCCGTGAGGGCCACGCTGGGGGACGACAGCAAGGCGGTCAAGGCAATGATGTGGGGCATGCGGAAAAATCCTGTTGGCTGGACCTACCATCAAATCTCCTCGATGCACTGGCTGCAGCGCTCCAACCTGAAAAGCGCGCGGGCATGGCGTTTGAAGCAGGCGCTGCGCGAAATCTATCGCGGCGCAGTGGCCGCCAACTGCACCATCAAGGCCGAGCAAGATTTGCTGGGCTGGATATCTTGGGCGCGCCGCTGCCGGCTGGAACCATTCAAACGTCTGGCCTACACGCTCAAGGAACGCCTGCCCGGCGTGGTGCGCGGCATGCTCGACGGCCGCAGCAACGCCTATGTCGAGGCCATGAATGGCTTGCTCCAGCAAGCCAAGCGCGCCGCGCGCGGCTTCCGCACCGTGACCAACTTCATCGCCATTGCTTATTTACGCATGTCCAAACTCAAACACCTGCCGGACAATCCGCTGCGCGCCGCCGTGCCGTTAAATTCCGGCGTTATACGCCATGCCGCCTGAAGTCAAATTCCACACGGAACGGCATAGAGCCAAGCTTGATTGATGGAGGCGTGTCGCGAAAATCTAAAAAAAATTGAATCCCCCCCGCCATTACCGGCGAAAACGAGTGCCTTATCACCTAATATTGGCCGCCAATGAGTTGCGGCGTACCAAAGGCTTTCAGAGCCGTGATCCTCCGGAGTGAGATGGTAGAATCGATTGACTGCATATTGTCCATCTGCACCACCTACGCAATCAAACTCTGGATGTCCACCATTTATAGTGTTTAGCAAGCACTTTAGGCCATCAGGCAAATCAATTCCAAATTTGCTTTCAAATTCGGCGATGGTTCCAGCCGACGGATGCGTGCGGCTGGTTGGAAGTCCACCTTCATTGATGTTCAGTTCGCTTAAATTTTGTCGAGGCAACAAATCCCTTGCCCACCTCCGTCACTTCTTTGTACTTGGTTTTAATATGATATAGCGAAAACTAGTAAGCCCCACAATTTTATCATCCACGTACAGTCTGATGAAATAATTCTCGTCATTCCTCATTGGCCTTATTTGACCGGGAACCATTGCCCCGCTCTTTGGATCCAATCCCATACTCACTTCGATTTGAGCAATCTCGCCATTCTGATACTTGGCTTTGTTTACACTAAAAATCTCTCTATTGACTGTCCCAGCAATAAGAGGATTCCCATCCTCGCCGACACAGTCTATTTTTATTGAATACCTTTCCTTTTTTGGCGCGATTATCTTAAGCGACGCATAAAACAAAGCCGTTTTATCGGTACTCCTAATGGTTCTGGTGACCGGGCCAGGGAAGGCTTTGCTGTAAACAATATTGGCTTCCGAACTCATCGCCAATATGTCCGGAACGACGACCTCACTTTCCGAAGACGATTCTAAAGTTGCGAATGAAATTGAGTGCCAACTAATCATTAAAAAAGTAGCGAAAGCGATTTTACAAAATCTGGTCTTTTGAGAAATAATCATGTTACTTAAAACCTTTATAAAGTTTCACCCAAGAGTCATAAGGTCGACTATTTTGCGGCGCAAAATATGTAAATGGCGTGTACTTCAACTTGGCATATTCTGACGCCGTGCGAGTTGTATATTCAAATCCTTGACGCAAATTATGAACCGCCATCGGATTCTTCGCTTGCCACTCTGATAGGCCGCTACCGAATACTGCTCGCTGTTCATTTCCGCGCGGATCAAAATTGATTTTTATCTTCATCATGCCTCCTGCATCTGCGGCAACGTCAAAGTGCTTGCGATACGTCTCAGCAGATTTGTCAATCGATTTTCCAATAGGTAGATCGATAGGATTACCGCCTCCACCACCGTCAATGCCAGCAATCTTAGAAACTTTTCCATTAAGCCCCCAATTTTGCTCCTGCGCTAAAGTCGCAAGTAGGACTTTAGGATTCAGTGAATATTTTTTCGACGTGTCATAAACAAACTGATCAATACCCATGTCGATCAATTTTGGATTATGTGAGTTAATTATTTCTCCAATCTGGTTTTTATCTAATGCTTTCGAGTCGACGAAATCAATGTCCGAAATCGGCACAGTATTGGGGCGAGGATTTTGCTGCGCCAACATCTTTGCAACCTGCTGGCGAGCTACATTGTTCTGGATTGCTTTAATGTCGACGGTGATCAACTCATTGAGCGAAAGTCCACCGATTCCGCCGGATACGCTGCCAAACTGATAATCAAGATTAATAGCCTCCGACAGATTCTTTGCTTGGGCATGGTTGAATTCCAACCCAGCTATAACCGTGATATAAGCAATCTTTCCGCCTGGAGTTTTCCACCGTCCATCTCCGAGATTCACATTACCATCATCGTCCATATCACCGATAGCTACTTGATGCGCCGCTGGCTCTGAGTTTTCAAGGGACATCATGGCATCGCGATCCTGACGGTAATATAGATCAGTGTCGTACATCGACTTGCCATCAAGATTCCAAGATATCACCGGATTACGCCAATTTGCGCTGGACACAAACAATTCGCCCTTACCTATTTCCGCATCAAGCTCGGCAATTCGAGCCTGCTCCGAGCTGCTGCCCAAGCTCATCTCGGCGATGCTGTCACCCAACGCATTTCCAAACGCGTCTGTGGCAATGCGCACAATGTCAATTTTACCGCCGCGCGCCAGCGCCGTGCCGACGCCACCGGCGAAGCTGGCGCCGATGCGTTGCGCCAGGATGCCGTAGCCGGCCTCGCCAAGTGCCTTGGCCGCCGTGGCGCCGGCCGCGGAGCCGACGGCCGAGGCCGCCATACCGCGCCAGTCGAAACGTTCCTGCAGACCGGTCATGACGCCGATGCCCTGGCTGAGCGCGTTGCTCACGGCGGCCCGCGCCGCCAAGGCCGCGCGGCCCTCCAGGCCCATGAAGCCGCCGCCCGAGCCGACGCCGGCGGCCATGCCGTAGCTCACCCCGCTGCCCAGGGCGCTAAGCGCGACACCGCGCCAGCTGAACTGGTCCTGGGCGCCAATGGCCATGCCCACGCCCTGGCTGGCGATGGAGCCGAGCGCGCCGGCCGCCGCGCCGATCACCGCCGCCGAGGCGGTCGAGGACCCGAACGCGGCGGTCAGCGCGGCGCCCGCCGCTTCGCTCAGCGCGCCGTAGCTGACCACCGTCACCACGACGGCCACCACCACCACGATGATCTGCGCCGCCGCGCCGCAGCCTTCCGGCCCGGCCGGCGCCGGCAGCACCGGCGTGGTGTTGCCGATGGCCTCGGCGGCGTTGTAGGGTTTGAAGCTCTGGTAGTCGTTGTGCACGGTGTTCACGCGCGCCGGCAGCCGCAGCAGCGTTCCCGCGCTCAGCGCCGTGTCCCCGCCCATGCCGTTGGCGTCGGCGATCAGGTACCACAGCTTGCTGTCGCCCCACACCGCCTGCGCGATGCTGGACGGCGTTTCATGGGCGCCCTGCACCGCGTACGCCGACGGCGCCGCCGACATCGCGCCCGAGCCCGTGGCCTGGTAGGTGCTGGCGAAGCTGCTGTCGGTGTCGTCGGCGCTGTTGCCGCTGCTGCCCAGCAGCACACCGTTCACCACCAGCGAGGTGGTGCGCACCGCGCCGTCCACCTTGAGCAGCACCTGGCCCGAGGCGTCGTTGACGTAGCCGCGGCTGCGCTGCGACTCGGGCGTGTTGCCGTTCGCGGCGACCCGTTCATTGACCCCGATCACGTGGCCGTTGCCATCGTAGACCGTTTCCGTGATGGCGCTGCGGTTGTCCTGGCGATCGGCGGTGACCAGCGCTTCCTTGTAGCCGTCGAACATCACGTACCGCATCTTGTACATGGTCTGGGGGCCGTTGCCCGGCGGCACCAGATAGTAGCCCTGCAGATTGCCCGCGTCGCTGTAGCCGGTCTGCGCGTTCTCGGTCGGCGACCGGTCCCCGATGGGCCTGTAATAGATGTCGTCGAGCAGGAAGCCGTTGAGCGCGCGCGCCTTCTGCCGTATCAACTGGCCGGCCGCGTCGTAGTAATTGATGCGGTATTCGCTGGGCAGCTTGTAGCCCTTCATCACCGCGTCCGAGCTGCCCTGCACCAGCACGGTCTCGCCCGAGAACTCGGTCTGCGCGACACCGGAGCGCACGATCCGGCCCGCGCCGTCGTAGTAACGGCGGTCGATGACGGTCGCGTCGGCGCCGTCCCGCGCGTCGCCGCGCCAGGTCGTGCCCAGGCGTCCGGCGGCGTCGTAGTCATAGGTTTCCCGGGTCCACCGGCGCTGGCCGTCGGCCGCCGTGTAGTAATAGCTGTCGCTGACGCGCTTGCCAGCCAGGTCGTACGCCAGCTGGTGGCCGCGCTCGCCCAGCACGACCTCGCCGTCCTCCGGCTGGCCGTCCCCCAGCTTGCCGTCGACGATCAGTTGCCGGTTCATCTCGTCGTAGCTGTTGCGGGCGCTGATCGCGGTGGTGTTGCCGCTGGCATCGATGTGGAAGGTGTCGACCCGCGTGCGGTTGCCGTTGGCGTCGTAGCCGATGCCGATGTCGTAGCGGCCGTCGGCCACCCGGGTCATGCGGTTCAGGGCGTCGTAGGCGATGTGGTTGTCCTGCACCACCAGGCCCCTGGCCAACGTCTTCTCGCGCAGGCGGTTGCCCGCCAGGTCGTAGGCATAGGTGCTGCTCTGATCGTTGGCCAGGTCGTCGATCCGCACCAGCTGGTCGCCGTCGTAGCGGTAGGCCAGGTTCTGGGCCGCGATCTGGCCGCGCGCATCCGAACTTTGCGTGGCCAGCTGGCCGAGGCCGGTGTAGCGGTAGCGGACTGTCGCCTCGCCCAGGTCCACGTGGCTGTGCACGCGGCCGTGAAGGTCCACCTCCCAGCGCATGCTCAAGCCGTCGGCATTCTGCTGGCCGGTGCGGTGACCCAGCGCGTCGTGGCTGTAGCGCGTCACCCTGCCGAGCTCGTCAATGTTGGCCGCCACGTTGCCGCCGAAGTCGTAGCGCACGTGGCTGGTGCCGCCGGCGCCGTCGATGGTGCGGTTGCGCCGCCCCAGTTCATCGTAGCGGTACGATTCGGTCAGCGCGCCGGCCACGCCCTCGCTGAGCTGCATGCCGCCGCCTTCGTCGGGGGCGAGCGCCACGTGGCTCGTCACCGAAGCGGTGCTGACCGAGGTCAGCTGGCCCAGGTGGTCGTAGCCGTAGCCGGTCGCGATGTACCGCGTGCTGTCCGTGTAGGTGTGCAGCGCGGTGCGCTCGCCGAACAGGTTGTAGACGCTGTGCACCAGGCCGCCGTCGGCATGGCGCTCGTCGGCCAGCCGGCCGTCGGCGCCGTACACTTTGCGCTGCAGATGGCCCAGCGCGTCCCTGGTGCCGACCTCGCGGCCCAGCGCGTCGTAATAGCTCGTCGCCAGCGTCTGCGGCGCGGCCTGCGGCAGCGCCAGGTCGACCCGCTGCGTGCTCGTCAACTGGTCGTTGTCGTTGTAGCTGTAGCGGATGCGCCAGTTGGGATTGCGCGGGTCCGTCACCTCCACCACGTTGCCCCAACGGTCCAGGCGCTGGCGGCTGCTGGCGCGCGCCGTTTGCGCGTCCATCGCATGGCCGCTGGCGACAGTGCGGCTGGCGGTGCGCCGGCCGGCGCCGTCCACGCCCACTTGCAGGCTGCCCGACTCGCCCGCCGTCGGCGCGCTCTCGTACTGCCCCTGGAACAGCACGCGGTACTGCGCCGTGCCGGCCGCCAGGCCGGACAGGTCGAACAGCACCGCGTCGCCGAAGTTCACGCCGGCCAGTTGCACCGGCGCGCCGCCGGCCGCGGTGTGCTCCAGCACCACCTTGGCCAGGCCATCGGCCGGCAACGGCACCGCCAGGTACGGTCCGCCAACCGGCTGGCCAGCGCCGCCCTGCGACCGGCTCAGCAAGCGCCAGGCGCCGCCCACGTCCTTCTTGTAGACCCGCAGCTCGCGCAGCGTGTCCACATTGGGGCCGTTCCACTCGACCCGCACGCTGTAGCGGCCGGCCGCCGCGTCGACCGCCTGCAATTGGTCCATCCGCAGGATCCGCGGGTGCGTCGTGCTGCTGGCCCCCAGTTCGGGCTCGTTCGCTTCCCAGTTCGCCGGCGCGCCATCGGTGTCGTAATCGACTTCGATCTTGATGTCGCCGCTGCCCAGGCCCACCGGCAAGGTCAGGCCGACGTCGAGCTGGTTGGCCCCGGTCCAGGTGCCGCCGTGCGCGGCGCCCTGCTCGTCGTGGTGCCACACCCACTGGGTGCCGCTCCCGGCCAGCGCGCCGCCGACGGCGGCGCCGGTAACGCCGCTGTCGGCCGGCGCCCGCACCTCGTGCGTGGCGCCGGTCTGGCCGATGGCCCTGCCCATCAGGTCGTAGCGCGTCTCGTTGCGCACCAGGCCCGTCGCCCGGTCGTCGCCGGCGGCGAACGCCGCCACCTGCTGCGCCGACTGATAGCCTGCCTTCAGGTCGTACACGCCGCCATCGACGCTCCTGGCGCTGCGCAGCTGCAGGGTGGTCTGCCCGGCGATGTTATGGAACATCACCTTGTCCACGCCGTCGCCGGCGTTGGTGCGCCACACCTGGCCGGCCTGGTCGTAATCGGCGTACTCGTACTGCACCCCGTTCACGCTCTTGCCGGTCAACTCGCCGAAGCTGTTGTAGCTGTTGGCCTGGCGGGTGGTGCCGACCTCGCCGGCCACGTTGTCCTCCACGCGCGGCGCGGCAGTCAGCTCGTAGCCCAGGCGCTGGTACTGCTGCACCCATTCGCCCGCCGCGTTCCTGACCAGGATGCGCACACTGTTGAAGTCCTGGATGCCGCCGCTGACGACGCCATCATCCTGCCACACCAGCGTCGCCGACGCGCCGCCGGCCGCCAGCTCGAACGTCTGCGACGTGATGCGCGCGGCCACCGGCCGTTTGCCGTTCTCCGCCTCATCGTCGTGGATGTATCCCGGGTACGTGCGATAGCTCAGTTCCACCCGGATCGGCTGATTACCCAGCTCCGGATAAGCCAGCGTGACCCGGTTTTCGCCCACGTAGGACGAGTCGCTGCCCGCCTGAAGGTGGTTCACGATGCTGGCGCTCTGCACGATCTTGCCGGAGACATCGGCCAGCGCCATGGATGTGCCGTTGCCCGGCGTGAGCACCTCGGCCACCTGCCCCAGCTTGTCGTACCTGGTGATGCTGTACGTGGTGCGCTTGAACAGCACGCCGTTGGTGTCGGCGATGCTCACCTCGCGCCACTGCTTGGCCACCCGCCCGAAGATGTCGTATGAGCTGAACGATTCATTGCCGTTCGCGTCCTTTACCGCGACCGCGTTGCCATTGCGGTCGTACCGCGTCCAGGTGACGCGGTCGGCCGCGTCGCCAGCCGGGGCCTGGTAGCCGGTCGCGTCCACGGTGGCCGACGTCGCGTACGCGGTCTGCCTGACCACGTTGCCGTGCACGTCGCGCATGAACGCGGTCAGCATCAGCGGCGCGGCCTGCGCCCCGCCCTGCAGATCGGCGGCCGTGCCCGCGTCGAAACCGGCCCGCACCGTCACCGCCGTCACCCGCCCCACCGCGTCGTAATAACTACTGGTCACGCCGCCGAGCGGGTCCGTGCTCGACAGCAGGTTGCCCACCGCGTCGTAGGCGTAGCGCGTCTCCAGCACCGCCGCGCCGCTGGCCACCGTGGCGCCCCGGAAGACGTCCACGTCCACGCCGTGGCGCATCTCCTTTTCCTTGTTGCCGGCCTTGTCGTAGTAGTAGTCGGTGCGGCGGTCCGCGCCGTTGACGGACACCGCGTCATAGGCGCTGTCGCGCATGGCGCTCGCCGCCACCAGGCCAGCGTAGTCGGTTACCCGGCTGATCTCGCCGAACGCGCTGTACTGCGTCTCGCTCACGTAGCCGCCCGTGTCGCCGCCAGCTCCCGCCCCGGCCGCCGTGTTGGCCAGCACGAATTGCGCGACGCGCTCGCCGCGCTGGTCGTAGTAATGGCGCGTCTCGGCCACCGCCGTGCGGATCAACTGCTCTTCCGGCAGGTTCTGTGGGTTGCTGGTCTCGGCGCCGTACACGCGTTGGCGGTACGCCTCGCCGTAGGCGTTGTAGTCGGTCCGCGTGACCTTGGCCAGCGTCGCGTAGCCCGGCGCCGTGCCGGTGACTCCGGTGAGCTGGTCGTACACATGGGCGGCGGGCTCCGTCACCTTGACCGCCTGGCCCAAGCGGTTGTAGACGGTGGCGATGGCGCGGTCCGCGCCGTGCTCCAGCGTCAGCAGGCGGGCTTCCACGTCGGCCTGGCTGTAGCTGCTGCCGGCCCAGCCGGGAACCTGCGCATAGCGCGTCAGCACCGTCACGTTGCCCAGCGTGTCGCGCTGATAGCCCGTCACTTGCCCCATGGCGTCGATGTCGTACGCCACTTGCCCCAGCTTGTCGTACACCTTGCGGGTGGTGACCGCGTCCTCGGGCGCGCCATCGGCCTGGTAGGTGGCCGAGGTCGTGCTGGACAGCGCGTTGCCCAGCGCGTCGTAGCTGACGGCGATGGACACCTCCAGCGGCGTGCGCTCGGCGCGCGCGGCGCCGGCCGCCGTCGATGGCGTCTCGGCGGCGTTGTACACGGCCACCGATGGCAGGATCGTCTTGATCTGCCGGCCCAGCAGGTCGTACTCGTACTTCGTGGTGCGGGTGCTGTCCGCCAGTCCCTCGACGGCCGAGCCGTCCGCCTTGCGCACACCGCCCTCGGTGCGCGACTGCACATTGCCCAGCGCGTCGTAGTCGATGGCGGTCACCAGGCGCGCCGTCGCCGCCGCACCCTGGTTGTCCATGACCGCCACTTCGGGCGTCAGCTCCTCCACCAGCTGCCCGGCGGCGTTGTAGGCGTAATCCCATTGCTTGCCCAGCTTGTTGACGAACGAGGTCTTGTTGCCGGCGCCGTCGTAGCCGAACGTCTCGCTGGCGCCGCGCGCGTCGGTGGTTTTGATCACGCGGCCCTGCGCGTCATACTCGCGGACCTCGTAGCGAACCTTGCGGTCCGTGAACTGGGTGTTGGCCTCGGCCGCCAGCGCGGCCAGCGTTTGCGCCGATTCGGCCAGCGTCAGCGCGTCCTCGTACGCGAACGTCTTGACCGCCTGGCCCAGCGCGTTGTATTGCGTTTCCGTCAAATAGCCCTGCGCGTCGACCACGAAGCGCACCCGCCCGTCGTTGTCGAGCACATAGCGGGTGGCCCGGTCGCGGGTGGCGTCGATCTTCGGCGTGACCAGGTCCTTCACGGTCGCCGGCGTGCTGGACGGCGTCAGGCCGCCCGCCACGATCGCGGTGGCGTAGCTCACGCTGGCCACCAGGTTGCCGCGCGCATCGTAGCGGCGTTCGCTGACGCCGCCCTCGGCGTCGATCAGGTACTGGGCGCGGTTGGCCGCGTCGTACACGGTGCGGGTGACGCTGTCGCGCGTGTTGGACACCGGCGCGTAGGTGGCCGGGATCGGGTCCGCCACCACGGAAGGCGTGGCGTAGGCGGTCACTTGCGTCAGGTTGCCGCGCGCGTCGTATTCGCGTCCGCTGACGCCGCCCAGCGCGTCGATCGTGTAGTGCAGGCGTCCGCCGGCGTCGTACACGTGGCGCGTGGTGCGGTCGCGCGCGGCGTCGGCCGTGGCGCCCTTGATCCATTGCGCGTAGTCGGCCGCTGTGGGCGCAGCTGGAAGGCCGGCGGCCGTCAGGCTGGTGGCGTAGTCCGTGCGCGCTGTCAGGCGGCCGGCCTTGTCATAGCTGAACTTAGACACCGACCATTGCAGCACGCCGTTCACGGCGACTTGCGCCGTCGCGCTGTGCGTCACGCGTCCCATCTCGTCGTAGGCATGGCGCACCACCGAATCCGCGTCGGAACGGTTGGCGGCGGCCACGCCGGCCTCCAGTTCGGCCGCCGTCGGGTCGGCCGCCTCCAGCTGCTTGGCCAGCGTGCGCTGCGCGGCGACGTTGCCGTCCGCGTCGTACTCGACCAGTTGCAGCGTCCACGCGTATTTGCCGCCGCTAGTCGCCCGCTGCGCGGTCGCCGTGACGGACAGGCGGTTCAACGCGTCGTAGGCGTGGCGCGTCCGCTCGTCGGAGGCCGACGCCGCCATCGTGGCGAGATCGGCTTCCACCGGCGCGGCCTTGGTCAGCGGCATCGCATAGGTCGTCGCGCCGACAAGGTTGCCGTTGGCGTCGTAGGCCCGCGTCGAGACCGACCATTGCTGCACGTTGTCCTTCACTTGCAGCGCGGTGAAGGTGGCCTTCAGTTGGCCGCGCTGGTCGTAGACGAAGCGCTGGTGTTGATCATGCGCCTTGTCGACGAAGGTGTTGTTCGCGATGCCGGCAAGGATGTCGGCTTCGCTCGAATTGGCGTTGATCGCGCTGGCGTAGGCGAAGCTTTCCTTCACGTTGCCGCTGGCGTCGTACAGGAAAGCGGTCAACGCCCCTTCCGGATCGATGGTGGCGGCCACCCGGCCGTTATGGTCGTACAGCGTGCGCGTGGCCACCGCGCTGGTGGCAAGGCCAGTCAACGTGGTGCTGATGTCCGCCGCGCTGCCGCCTTTCATCAGGGCCAGGGTCGTGGACGCCACAGTGGCGCTGTAGGCCACATTCCGCTCGACTTGATTGAACGCGTTGTACAACACGCTGCGCACCTCGCCCACCGCGTTCACGGTGTGCGCCAGGCGGCCGTCCGTGTCGTAGTAGTACAGCGTGCGCGCGCCGCCCGGTTCGGTCATGCTGACGCGGCGTCCGGCGGCATCGTATTTGTAGGTGACCGCGTAATCGCGCCATACCGCCTCGATGGCCGGCTGGTCGCCCGTCTTTTTCGCCACCTCGGCTGCCGCTGCCGCGGGAAGCTCCGCGACCAGCCGGCCTTCCACGTCATAGCGTTGCAACAGCGTGGTGCTCGCCGCCGTTCCTTCCGCGCGCGTCGCGGACAGCACGTTGCCCAGCTTGTCGTACGTGTAGCGCGCCACCGTGCCATCGGGCGCGGTCTCGGTCTGCAGCTGGTTCAGCGCCGTGTAGGTGTAGGTCCAGATCCGGTCGGCGGTGGACGTGTTTGGCCGCAGTGTCGCCAGCGTGGCTTCCGCCGTGTAGGTTACCACCGTGGCGTAGCGCACCTTGCGCGCCACGTTGCCGTTCGGGTCGTACACCGTCTCGGTCAGCACACCGGCGGCGTCGATGGCGCCAACCGGCTGGCCCTTCGCGTTATACAACACGCGGGCCACGGCGTCCGTCGGCGTCGTGTCCGGCCGCAATTGCGCCAGCGTGCCGGCAGCGCGCTGCGCCGTGGCCGTCGGCGTCTTGTAGGTGACGCTGCGGGTCAACTGGCCGGCGGCGTCGTGGAAATGCTCGGTCAGATAGCCTTCCGCGTCAAGCTCGCCGACATTGTTGCCGTCGCTGTCGTAGAAGTAGCGCACCCTACTGTCGCCAGTCGCGAAGGCGTAATTGAAGGCGGCGGGCGCGTTCGCGTCCGCCCGGGCCGCCAACGCAGCCAGGTCGGTCACCTGGGCGTGACGCGTCACCGACAGCACGCGCGAGGCGCCGTCGTAGGCGGTCGTCGTCAAGTAACCCTCGGCGTCCAGCGACTCGATCAGGCGGCCGGCCGTGTCGTACACGTTCCAGGCGCTGCGGTCCCCCGCCGCGCTGGCCGTTGGCCTTACCTGCGCCAGCGTGCTTCCGTTCGGCAGGCCATCCGCGCCCGCCAACGCCGCCGTCACATTTGTCGCGTAGCGCTTGACGCGCGTGATCTGGTTGGCGGCGTTGTAGAAGTATTCGGTCAGGCTGCCGTCCGGATCGATGTCCGCCACCTTGCGGCCCGCCGTGTCGTACAGCATGAAGCTGCTGGCTCCCGCCGCGTCCCGCACCATCGCCAGCCTTCCCGCCTTGTCGTAGGCGTAGCTGGTGGTGCCGCTGGCGGCGGTGGAGGCGCGCGTGCTGCTCAGCAGTTGGCCCGCGCGGTCGAACGCCTCGGTCACCGTGATGCCGTTGATCCCGGTGGTCACGGTGCGCCGGCTCGCGTCGTCGTAGGCGGTCACCGTGGTTTGCTGCAGCGCCGCGTCGACCGTGGTTTCCAGCCTCCCCAGGCCGTCGTAAGTGTGGCTGACCTGGCGCCCGCGCGCGTCGATGCTCTGGCGCAGCAGTCCATTCTGGTCATAGGTGTAACGCAGCAGCGATTCCGTGCCGTCGGCCACACCGGCGCCATTGGCCGCCACGGTGTTGTACGTCGTGGCGGTGGCCAGCAGGCCGCGCGCGTCGTACGTGTACACGGTGCGCACCGTGCGGCCCTGGTCGGCGGCGGCGGCCCAGGTCGCCAGCTCGGCCTCGCTCGGCGCCGCCGTGGCGGCCAGGCCGCTCACGTCATACCCGGCGCCCGCGTATTCGATCATCGTTTGCTGCTCGCCCTTGGCGTTGTAGCGCCATTCCGTCACGCGCCCTTCTGGCGTGAGCTGGAAGCGCAGGCGGCCCTGCGCGTCGTAGGCGTGGCGCGTGGTCAAGGGCTGCGCGCCGGCTTGCGCGCCGACGGCCGGGGTGGAGTACACCGTCTCGGTCAGCACCTGGCCGGGCTGGCCAAAGGTGCGCGCCACCGTCAACGCGCCGTCGATCTTTTGCGCGGTCTGGTTGCCGTTGGCGTCATATTCGAATTCGGTGACGACGTTGCGGGCATCGGTCACCTTCTTCACATTGCCTTGGGCGTCGTACTCGATCGTGCCGGTTTGGGCCGAGCCGACCTCGGTGACGGACTTCAGCAGCCCGGCGTCGTAGGCGTAGCGCACCTGCCGTCCCGCAGCGTCCTCGATGGTCGTGCCTTCGGCGCCGCGCGTGAGTTTGGTCACGCGGCCCAGCCCGTCGGTCGCGGTGTCGATCCACCACGCGCCGGTTGTCGCGTCCTGCTGGTACGTCAGCTTCAGCGCGCTGCCGTCCTTCTGGTAGATGCCCGACAGCCTGCCGCTGTCACCCACGTAGCTGTAGGCGGTCCAGTACACGTTGCCGTCGCCGATGCTGTTGTCGTCCGGCGTCAGGTCGGTCTTGACCATCGTTAGACGGCGCATGCCGTCGTACTCGTAGTACACCCGCGTGCCGCTCTTGGCGACGCCGCCGGAGGTGTAGTCGATCCGCACCGATTTCAGCACGTTGGAGGTGTCGTACACCAGCACCGTCTTTTCGCCGCTGGCGTCGGTCACCTGATCCAGCAGGCCCGCAGTGGTGTAGCCGTAAGTGGTGACGTTGCCGGAACGGTCGCGCGCCGACACGATGCGGCCGTTCTTGGCCGCGTCGTAGGTCTCCTTGACGCCGCTGGCGCCGTCGGTCCAGGTCCATTGCTCCGCGCCCGCGTCGAAACTGATCGCGTCGTATGCGCCTTGCCCGTCCGTTGACCGGTATATGGTACCGTCGAGCGTGTACAAGCCCTCAGAGCCGTCGCCGTTGGCGCGCACCAGCTTGCCGCTCGCGTCCAGCCGCACCGATTTATTGAGACCGAACTGCCAGTTGCTCCAGCCGTCCACGCCCAGGCCGGCCTGCGAGTTGTAGGTGCGCGTCAGACCGATATCGAGACCGGTCGAGGCCAGACCCGTGTCCTGGTCTTGGAGCACGAAGTTGCCGTTGCCCGAATTGAACAGCGCCAGTTCGCGTTCCTGTCCGATCAGGGACGAGCCCGCGCCCGGCTGCGACGCCGACGACGGCGCCATGTTTTCCAGGCCCAGTCCGCCATTGGTGCGGTCCTGGCCCTGCAGCAATTTCTCGATCTGCGCGACATTCATCGCGCTGCCGTCCGCGAACAGGAAGCGTTCGATGCGGTGGCTCGAACCGGTGAACCAGCTCTCGATCGTCACCTGGTCGACTTGCGCGAAGTTCGACGGGTCCACCACGCGGATGCGCAGGTTGTCGCCCTGGCGGCTGGCCACCAGGTGCCAGGCCGCGATGCCCGGACCGAATTCCAGGGTGTCGGTGCGGCCGGCCCCGGCCGCGTCGGTGTCGAGTATGGTGTCCACGCCGTCGCCGCGGCCGAACTTGTAGGTGTCGGCTCCGCTGCCGCTAACCAGTCGGTCGTTGCCTTGGCCCCCCACCAGTACGTTGCTCATGGCGGAGCTGCTGGTGGCCACGTCGCTCATCTGGATCAGGTCGTCGCCGGCGCCGCCCTCGATCGTGTTGTAGGCGCTGCCGCTGAAGTTGACGGTGTCGTTGCCGGACTCGCCCAGCAGGATGTTGCTGCCGCCACCGTTGTCGGTGATCAGGTCGTTGCCCGAGCCGCCCTCGATCGTGTCGCTGCCACTGGCGTCAGTGACCGTGTCGTTGCCGGCAAGGCCAAGGACCATGTCGCCGCCCCCCGTGCCGGAAACAGCCTCATTGTTGCCCGTGCCGAGAACCGCCGTAACCAGCGCCGGCAACTGGTCCTTCGTGAAACTGCTACCATCGGCGAACACGAAACTCTCGATTTGGTAAACCGATCCGCTAAACCAGTTCTCGATCGTGATCTGATCCGCCGACGGCGGCGTCGCCGAATCTGCGACCGTGATTAGCAGATCGGTGCCAACCCGGTAAAATTTAAGTTGTGATTGTGCGATGCCCGGTCCGAACTGCAGCTTGTCTAGCTTGCCGGCGCCATTGTAGTCGAAGTCGGAGATTGTATCCTGTCCGTCGCCGCGATTGAACAGGTAGGTGTCGCTGCTGCGTCCGCTGGACAGGCGGTCATTGCCAATGCCACCTGACAATACATTTACGCTCGCAGGATCGTTGTTCACATCCGCATAAATCAAGTCATCGCCACTGCCCCCCTCAACCGTACTGGTGCCGTATCGACTAAACCAAACGGTGTCATTGCCCTCATCACCGCGCAGCAGATTGCCAATGCCACCGCTGTCCGTGATGCTGTCATTACCTTTACCTCCGCTGATCGTATCTGTATTCGTACTGCCACTGACTGTGTCATTGCCGCCCATCGCGTCCAGAACGCCGCCATCGCTCCACGAGGCGATGACGTCGGCCCCTTCCGTCCCCAGCATCCTAATTGA
>NZ_FPBO01000075.1 GCF_900116645.1 Pseudoduganella namucuonensis
GCAGTTCACTGATCGCTTCGCGGCCAAGGACAAGAAGCCCAGCGGCCAGCACGCCTTCGACAAGGCCTGCGCGGCCATCGCTGTCGAGCACCGCCTGGCGCCGCCGCGTCATCCACAAACCAATGGCATGGTGGAGCGGTTTAATGGCCGGATTAACGAACTGCTGCGGCAGACTCGTTTCGATAGCAGGGCCGATCTGGAGACGACTTTGCTGAACTACCTCAAGCTCTACAACCACCATATTCCACAACGCGCCATCGGCACCAGGACACCGATCCAAGCGCTCAAGGAATGGCAGCGGCAGAAGCCCGAATTATTCGTTAAACGTGTTTATGATCAAACGGGACTCGACAGCCAAGTACTACGTGCCGTATGAAGGCGCCAACGCCAAAGTGAAAGAGGAGTTCCCGCTTGGCTTCCTGCCATCCTACGGTTCCTCGCTGGCCTTCAAAGGCAGCAACGCCAATGGCGACCTGGAATTCTACGGCCTGACCGACCGCGGCCCGAACGGCGACGGCCCCAACGTTCCCGCGCCGAGCGGCAGCGGCACCATGGGCGCGAAAATCTTCCCGGCCCCGAGCTTCACGCCGTCGATCGGCATCATCACCGTTGGCAAGAACGGCGCCGTGTTGACCTCCTCGCAGCCGATCAAGGCGTCCGCCACCGTCAACGCCACCGGTCTGCCGCTGCCTGCCGGCACGCTGGGCAATTCGGCCGAAATGCCCGTGATGGACGCGATGAAGTTCGACGCGAACAGCAAGGCCGTGTTCAATGCGAATGGCCTGGACAGCGAAGCCGTGGTGCTGGACAAGAAGCGCAACGTGTTGTGGGTGGCCGATGAATACGGTCCATTCATCGTGAAGATCGATCCCGCCACCGGCATCATCCTCAACAAGTACGCCGCCGGTTCCGGCCTGCCCGCCATCTTCGCCAAGCGCCGCGCGAACCGAGGCATCGAAGGCATGGCGCTGGACACCAGCACCGACAAGCTGCACACCTTCCTCCAAAGCCCACTGACGGACGGCAGTTCGCTGTACGCCGTCACCGGCAAGAACGAGCAGATCGAGCGCTTCTCGCGCTTCACCCGCTGGGTGGAATTCGATCCCGTCACCGGCGCCACGGCGAAGATGTACGCCTACCCGCTGAGCGGCAGCGACTACCAGGACGGCCGCACCGGCAACGCCAAGCTGGGCGACATGGTCGCACTGGGCAACGGCAAGTTCATCGTGATCGAGCAGGGCGCCGCGCCGAACGGCAAGGTGTTCAACAAACTGATGCTGGTGGAAATCGGCGGCGCGACCGACATCAACGCGGCCGCCTTCAACGCCGCCACTTCCGACCTGGAGAAAAGCTCGATGAGCGGCGCCGCCGTCAACGGCGCCGACTGGTCCCAGGTTGTCGCGCTGAAGAAGACCGTGCTGCTGGACCTGAACGCCATCGGCTGGCTGGCGGAGAAGGCGGAAGGACTGACCATTGTCGACGGCAACACGCTGGCCCTGGCCAACGACAACGACTTCGGCCTGAAGACCAGGATCTACACGCCGGACGGTGTGGCGGTCGCCGATGCCGACGTCACCAAGTGCAATGTGGATGCGAACGGCGCCATCATCGCCAGCACCACGCTGGGCTGCAACGCCGCCAACACCATCCGCGTGGCGCGCGGCGACGACCGCGAACGTCCAAGCCGCCTGTGGCTGATCAAGTTCGGCAAGGCCCTCACGGCCTATTAAGCGGCGTTATTGCATGCGCACGAAGCCGATGATGTAGGAGCTTAGAAACAGCAGCAAACCAATGCATCCGCCCACAATGGTCCCATTGATGCGGATGTATTGGAGATCCTTGCCGATATTGAGCTCGATCTGGCGCGACATGTCCTCCGTATCCCACTTTTTCACCGTGTCGCTGATATGGCGCGTGAGGAACTCGGCGAAATCGGGCGCCATGGCGTTGGCGGCGTCCTCCATGTGACGGCTCAAGGAATCGCGCAGTTCCGGGTTGCGTCCTAGTTCCTCGCCCAGCCACTTGCTCATGGCGGCCACGCGGCCATGCAGCTCCGAGTTCTCCGCCGACAGGTCTTGCCGCAGCCAGGAGCGCAGGCCGTTCCAGATCTCGGCCAGATAGGTGTTCACCGACTCGCCTTCCCGGATGTAGCGCTTGATTTCCTCCGCGCGTTCGTGGAAGGAAGGGTCTTCCCGCAGGTTGACGATGAACTGCGCGATCATCTGGTCCACGCGCCGGCGCAGCTTGTGCGAGCGGTCCTCGGCCACCTCCATCAGCAAGGTATTGAGCGCCTCGGTCACCCAGTCCGCGCCCTTTTCGCCCAGCCAGGCCGTGGGCAGCACCTTCTCCATGGCCGCGTGCTCGCGCTTGAGCCACTGCACGATGCTACTCGAGATCAGTTCCTGGTTCTCGGGCGCGCGCAGATGCAGCAAGGCCTGGTCGATCACGTCGTCCAGCACCTCCTGGTGGCGGCCGTCCCTGGTCAGCGCGTCCAGCACCGTGGCCAGGGATTTTGCCAGGTCTATCTTGGCCAGCATGGCGTGGAAGGCGTCCTTCAGGAAGCGCTGGATGCGCGCGTCCTCCGCCATGTCCAGCACACCGGCGGCGAAGCGCACGACATAGGTGCCCAGGATGCGGTCGTTGGCCGGCTCGGCCAGCCACAAGCCCAGCTTCGCGACCGGGTCGTGCTTGCGGATCAGGCCCACCAGCGAGGCTGGATCGAGGAACTTCTCCTGCACGAACAGCGCCAGGTTGTCGGCGATGCGGTCCTTGTTGTTGGGGATGATGTTGGTGTGCGCGGAGATGAGCGGTATCGGCACCTTGCGGAACAGCGCCACCACGGCGAACCAGTCCGCCAGCGCGCCCACCATCGCCGCCTCCGACACCGCCTTCACGCAATCGACCGCGAACCCGCGGGGCAGGAACGACGTCACCAGGAAGACGACCGCCGCGCCGATCAGGAACAGCAGGGCGGTCCGTTTGGATTTCTTCAGTTCCAGTTCTTTGTCCATCGCTAGCTCGCTATGTGGTCCCACTCAAGGTCGAACCGGGCCAGGTACTTGCGCAGCCGGTCCGCATCGTTCGGTTTGGCCTTGCTCTCGCGCGAGACGGCAAACAGCTTGCGTCCCGCATCGGACATGCTTTTGGACTGGCGGCACACCTCCAGCACCGCCTGCAGCTGCAACCGGTCGAACAGATCCAGCCGCGCGGCGGCTTCCGCGCCCATCGTCTCCTCCAGTATATGACCGCCCGGAGGGGATGGCGCGAGCGTACGCCATTGTCTCTGTAAACGTTCGATTTCGGCGCTAGCTACGGCGGTGGTGATGCGGCCCGATTCGGCCAGCGTCGCCATGCGCGTCACGGAGGCGGAGAGGTCGCGGAAATTGCCGCTCCAGCGCGCCTCGGGCGACACGGCGAAACGCATGAAATGCTCCCGCGCCTCCTTGTTGAACCGCACCAGCGCGCCGTGTTCGGCGCCGAATTGCGCCAGCAGGTAATCCAGGTTGGGTTCTATGTCTTCCGGCCGGCCGGTCAGCCCGGGAAGCGCGTAGGTCCACAGGTTGATGCGCGCGTACAGGTCTTCGCGGAAGCGCCCGGCGGCCACCTCCTGCGCCAGGTCGCGGTTGGTGCCGGCGATGAGCTGGAAGTCGCTTTTCACCTCGTGGTCGCCGCCCATGGGGAGGAAGCGCTTCTCTTCCACGGCCTTGAGCAGCATCGCCTGTTCATCCATGCCCAGTTCCCCTATCTCGTCCAGGAACAGCAGGCCTTTATGCGCCGTGCGCAGCAGGCCGGGACGGTCCGCCGCCGCTCCCGTGAAGGCGCCCTTCACGTGGCCGAACAGGGTGGAGCCGGCGCCGTCGCCATGCAGCGTGGCGCAGTTGATTTCGACGAAGCTTCCATCCAGCTGGTGCCTGGCCTTCTTCAATTCGAACACGCGCCGCGCCAGGAAGGATTTGCCGGCGCCGGTTGGTCCCATCAGCAGCATGGGCGCGCGCGAACGCACCGCCACGTGCTCGATCTCGTCGATCATCAGGTTGAACCGGGGATTGCGGGTGGCGATGCCGGACTTGAGGAAAGCCACGCCCTCCTTTTGCACCGCCGAATAGCGTTGCGCGATCTGGTCGTAGCGAGACAGGTCCAGGTCGATCAGCGTATAGCTGCCGGGCGAGCCCGGGCCTTGCCTGCGGGGCGGCGCCGTTTGCAGCAGGCAGCCCGGCAGGTAGCGCGCCTCCGTCATCAGGAACATGCAGATCTGGACCACGTGGGTGCCGGTGGTGATGTGGATCCAATAGTCTTCCTTGTCCGGATCGAAGGGATAGCTGTGCGCGAAGTCGAACAGCCGGCTGTAGACGTCCTCGAAGTCCCAGGCGTCGCTGATCGGCACATCGTGCGTGTTGACCAGGGTGTGCGGCGAGACGGTGGCGATGTCCTCCTTCACCTGCCGGGCCACGGGGCCGAAGCTGCCGTTGTAGAGCAGTTCGATCCGGTCGATCAGCACATCCTCCTGCTGCGCGAGGGCCACCGTGGGCCGCCACTTCTCCCAGCGCGCGCTGCCACGTCCGTTGTCCAGCTGCGAGCCGACGAATCCGATGACGACCAGTTTCTTTTTCATTTGGTATAAAAATTTATATGAAAGGATAATTTATCACAAAAGCTATTTTTCCGGCCATCGAAGAATTCCTTACTTATCAATGACTTGCTGAGCGCCGCCACGCTGGCACAGCGCTTGCAATATAGGAAGAACAAGCTAACGAGGAAAACAAAATGGGCTGGGTAATAAGCGCCGGAGCCGCTGGCAAAGGAGGAAAATCCCCAGGGTCGAACATCATCTCCGCGCTGGTCGGGGATGCTTGAATCAAGGAAGAGATATGAAAAACGAAAACTACGAGCAAATGAACATCGAGGGCGGCAGCCCGGTGAAGATGTGGACCAGCGGCGTGCCGGTCGAAGCGTCCGCGAAGGAGCAGCTGGCCAACACGGCGAAAATGCCCTTCATTTACAAGCACATCGCGGTGATGCCGGACGTCCATCTCGGCAAGGGCTCGACCATCGGCAGCGTGATCCCGACGCTGGGCGCGGTGATCCCGGCCGCCGTTGGCGTGGACATCGGCTGCGGCATGATGGCGGCCAAGACGACGCTGAACGCGCGTGACCTGCCGGACAACCTCGGCCCGCTGCGCAGCGCCATCGAGAAAGCCATCCCGCACGGCATGACGCCGAAGACGCGCGGCTACAAGGGCCGCGACGAGGGCTCCTGGCACAACTCGCCGTCGGCGGTGGACGCGGCGTGGACGCGGCTGAAGGATGAATTCGAGGTGATCTGCCAGAAGACGCCCAAGCTGCGCAACACCAACAACCATCGCCACCTCGGCACCCTGGGCTCGGGCAATCACTTCGTGGAGGTGTGCCTGGACGAGGAGGGCGCGGTGTGGTTCATGTTGCACTCCGGTTCGCGCGGCGTGGGCAACGCCATCGGCAGCCACTACATCGAAGTGGCGCAGCAGGACATGCGCATCCACATCGCCAACCTGCCGGACCGCGACCTGGCCTATCTGCAGGAGGGGACGAAGCACTACGACGACTATGTGGAGGCGGTGGGCTGGGCGCAGAAGTTCGCGCGCATGAACCGCGAGGTCATGATGCAGAACCTGGTCGCCGCCGTGCGCACCGTGATCAGGAAGCCGTTCGAGACGCACGTGGAGGCGGTGAACTGCCACCACAACTATGTGCAGAAGGAGCGCCACTTCGGCAAGGACGTGCTGGTGACCCGCAAGGGCGCCGTGTCCGCGCGCGAGGGGGAGCTGGGCATCATTCCAGGCTCCATGGGTGCCAAGAGCTTCATCGTGCGCGGCAAGGGCAACCCGGAGAGCTTCAACAGCTGCAGCCACGGCGCGGGCCGCACCATGAGCCGCAACGAGGCCAAGCGCCGTTACACGCTGGCCGACCAGGTGCGCGCGACGGAAGGCGTGGAATGCCGCAAGGACGCCAACGTGATCGATGAGATTCCAATGGCGTACAAGGACATCGACGCCGTGATGCATGCCCAGCGCGACCTGGTGGAAGTGGTGCATACCCTGAAACAGGTCGTCTGCGTGAAAGGATAGGAAGGATGACGGAGATGATAGAACTGGATGGATCGCAGGGAGAGGGCGGCGGCCAGGTGCTGCGCACGTCGCTGACCTTGTCCATGATCACCGGGCAGCCGGTGCGTATCAAGAACATCCGCGCCAACCGTCCCAAGCCGGGACTGATGCGCCAGCACCTGGTGGCGGTGCAGGCCGCCGCCGAAGCCTGCGGCGCGGAGACGAGCGACGCGGCCCTCGGCTCGCGCGAACTGGCGTTCCGGCCGGGGCGGATACGCGCGGGCGACTACAGCTTCGCCATCGGCACGGCGGGCAGCAGCATGCTGGTGCTGCAAACACTGATGCCCGCGCTGCTGTTCGCGGACGGGGCGTCCACCGTCAAGGTGAGCGGCGGCACGCACAACCCGAAGGCGCCGCCGGCCGAGTTCCTGCAGCGCGCCTACGGCCGCGCCATGAAACTGATGGGCGCCGAGATTGACATCCAACTGAACCGCCACGGCTTTTATCCGGCCGGCGGCGGCGAGGTGGTGGCGTCGGTGCGGCCGTGCGCGCAACTGCGCCATCTGGACCTGATGGCGCGTGGCGAACGCACCGGCGCTTACGCCGAGAGCTTTGTCGCCGCCGTGCCGCCGGGCGTGGCGCGGCGTGAACTCGATTGCGTGGCGAACGCCATGGGCTGGGGCGAGGACCAGCTGCACGTGCGCCCGCTGCCCAACGACCAGGGGCCGGGCAACGCCCTGCTGCTCACGCTGGAGAGCGAGCATGTGACCGAGGTGTTCGCCGCCTTCGGCGAGAAGTCCGTGCCGGCCGAAATGGTGGCGCGGCAGGCGGTGAACGACGCGCGCCGCTACATCGCCTCAGGCGCCGCCGTCGGGGAACACCTGGCGGACCAACTGATGCTGCCGATGGCGCTGGCCGGCGGCGGCAAGTTCACCGTGGACCGCGTGTCGCAGCACGCCCTCACCAACGCCGAGGTGATCGCGCGTTTCCTGCCGGTCGACATCCGCTTCCAGGCGGAGGAACGGCACAGCGTGTGCACGGTGTCACAGCGCATGTGACACCTGTTCCAAAGTGACACAGTGGCGGGTGGCGGCACGGCGCGCCACTGTGCCGCGAGCGCGTGGCACGCCAATTGCTCCTAGTGGATCAGTAGTCATTCACAATCATAGGAGACAGCATCATGAACATCCGCAGCAAACGCCTCGCCTTCGCCGGCGCCGCCGCGGCGGCCATCATCGCCGCCGCCGGGGCCTACGCCCACGGCGATGTCACCCCGCAGGGCGTGGACACCACCGGCCTGGCGCCGCTGGGCGACAAGTGGCGCGACGAGAACCCCTACAAGTCCGACCAGCTGGCCTTGAAGATCGGCGCCTCCGCGTACAACCAGAACTGCGCCCGCTGCCACGGCCTGGAAGCGGTGTCGGGCGGCATCGCGCCCGACCTGCGCCGGCTCGACCAGGACTGCGCCGACGTCAAGAACGCCGCCAAGAAGGCCGCCTGCTACAAGGAGGTCGACGCCTACTACCTGAGCTCCGTCCGCCTGGGCAAGGTGCGCAACGGCGCCGTGTACATGCCGCCGTTCGAGGGCACCTTCAACCAGGAAGCCATGTGGGCCATCAAGACCTACCTGGAAACCCGCCGCGCATCCAACTGACACGGAAGGCTGACGCCATGTCCCACTTATACCGCAAGGCCGGCGCGGCGCTGGCGTTGGCCTGTCTCGCCTTCTCCGCGCAGGCCGATATGAACAAGCTGCGGCAGTCCGGCGGCCTGAAGGTCGCCGTCTACAACGAGTTCGCCCCGTTTTCCGACAAGGGCGCCGGCATCGATATCGACCTGGCCGACGCGCTGGCCAAGAAGCTCCAGCTGCGACTGACGCTGCTGCCCTTCCCGGCCGGGGAGAACCTCGGCGACGACCTGCGCAACATGGTGTGGAAGGGCCACTACCTGGGCTACGGACCGGCGGACGTGCTGCTGCATGTGCCGGTCGACAACCGGCTGATGGCGGAGAACGACAAGGTGCGCATCTTCGCGCCCTACCACGTGGAGACGGTGCGCCTGGTGCGCAACGCGCAGTCCATGCCCTCGTTCGACAGCATCGAGTCGTTGGCGGGCAAGCGCGTGGGCGTGGAAAAGGTCTCGATCGCGGCCATGGTGATGCTGGGAGAGGGCAATGGCCGCTTCCGCGAGAACGTGCGCATCTTCCCCACGGCCGCCGCGGCGCTGGAGGAACTGAAGGCCGGCCGGCTGGACGCGGTGCTGGCCAACCGCTCCGAGATCGAGGCCGTGTTCCGGGGCGACCCCGGCTTCCCGCTGGACCAGGCGGTGTTCCAGCGGCTGCCCCGCAATGGCTGGGCGGTGGGCATGGCGGTGCGCAAGGGCGACGAGGATGTGGCGCTGCTGCTGCAGGCCGCCATCAATGAAATGCGCGACAGCGGCGAACTGCAAGCCATCTTCGCCAAGCACGGCGTGAACATGGTGCTGCCATGAAGCGCGGCGCGCTCGCGGTGGCGGCGCTGCTGGCCGTGCAGGCGCCGCGCGCCGCCAGCCCGCTGGCCAGCGTGGAAATCGTCGGCGTGGCACCGCTGCCCGGCATGGGCGTGGAGCGCAAGACGCTGCCCTACGCCGTGCAAATGGCGGCCGACGGCGCCCTGGCGCGCGCCGATGGCGACAACCTGAGCGAATTCCTGTCGCGCAGCTTCACCGGCGTGAACATGAACGAGATCTCGGGCAGCCCTTTCCAGAACGACCTCACCTTCCGCGGCTTTCGCGCCTCGCCGGTGCTGGGCACGGGACAGGGCATTTCCGTCTACCTGGATGGCGTGCGCGTGAACGAACCGTTCGGCGACGTCGTCAACTGGGACATGCTGCCGGAGGCGGCGATCGGCAGCGTGCTGCTGGCGCCGGGCTCCAATCCCCTGTACGGCCTGAACACGCTGGGCGGCGCGCTGGCGCTGAACACCCGCTCCGGCGCCAGCCATCCCGGCCTGGAGGGCGGCGTCATGGCGGGCAGCCACAAGCAGCGCCGCGCGGACCTGGCCTATGGGGCGGGCGCGGACGGCTGGCATGCGTTCGCGGCGGGCACGCTGTTCGGCGACGGCGGCTGGCGCGCGCATTCCGACGGTCGCCTGGGCAATCTGTTCGTCAAGCTCGGGCGCGTGCGGGCGGCCACGGAATGGCAGTTGACCATGCTGGGCGGCGAGAGCCGCCTGGTGGGCAACGGCCTGCTGCCGGACGGCTTGTACGAAGACGAACGGCGCGCCGCCTACACCTATCCCGACGAAACGCGCAACCGCCTGCGGCAGACCCAGTTCAGCGTCACCCAGCGCCCGCGGCCGGACGTGCAATTGACCGGCGCGGCCTATCTGCGCAACAGCCGCCGCGACACCGTGAACGGCGACGTCAGCGACGCCTATGGCGACTACGTCGAGGATTGCGGCGAAGGCTTCCACGCCAGCGGCGCGCCGCGCGAACCCGACGAATGCGGCTATACGCGCGCGCGGGGCGGCCGCTTGAACACGGCGTCGCTGAACACCACCAGCACGCGCCAGCGCAGCCACGGGCTGAGCGCGCAACTGGCGGCGCAACTGCCCGGCCACCAGTTGATGGCCGGCCTGACCTACGACCGCAGCAAGGTCCGCTTCGCGCAATACGAGCAGGAGGCGGACTTCACGCCCGAGCGCGCGGTGGCCGCGGAGGAGGACGAGGAGCGCGAGCTCGATGTGTCGGTGGTCGGCTCCTCGCGCAGCGCCGGCTTCTATTTCACCGACACCTGGACGCTGCGGCCCGGCACCTGGCTGACCATGTCCGCCCGTCACAACCACGCGCGCGTGGCCAATACGCTCAGCAACGGCGGCGTGGCGCAGCCGGCCGAGGCCTTCATCTACCGCAAATTCAATCCGGCCCTGGGCATCGCGCACGAGGCGGCGCCGGGATGGACGGTGTTCGCCAACCTCGCGCAGAGCAACCGCGTGCCGACCGTGATCGAACTGGGATGCGCGGACCCGGACAATCCCTGCCGCCTGCCGGTCGGCCTGCAATCCGATCCCTACCTGAAGCAGGTGGTGTCGCGCACGGCGGAAGCGGGCGCGCGCTGGCAGTCCGGCCGGGACACGGTGACGGCCACCGTCTACCGCACCGTGAACCGGGACGATATCCTGTTCCACAGCGCGGGGCTGACGCAGCACGGCTACTTCTCCAACTTCGACCGCACGCGGCACCAGGGCCTGGACCTCAGCGCCGGCATGCGGCGCGGGCCGCTCACCGCGCGCCTGGGCTACAGCTGGCTGGACGCGGTGTATGCCGCGTCGGGCGAACTGTTCACCGGCACGCGGCGGGTGATGGTGGAACCGGGCACGCGCATCGCCGGGCTGCCGCGCCACACGCTGAAACTGGGGCTGGACTGGAAAGCCAGCGACACGCTGACGCTCAGCGCCGACATGCGCGCGGTGTCCAGCCTGGTCACGCAGGGCAACGAGGACGGCCTGGCGGAGGACGCGGAGGACGGCGAGGCGCCGAAGCGCGCCGACCTGCGCATACGCGGCCACGCGCTGCTGTCGCTGCGCCTGAGCTACAAGCCGGACCGGAACTGGGAACTGTACGCGCGCGTGAACAACGTGGCCAACCGGCGCTACGAGACCTACGGTTCGGTGGGTGTGGACATGTTCCCCAACGGCCGCCTGCTGCGCCCGCACGTGGAAGCGGATGAGGCCGGCCTGGCGCGCTTCGTCGCCCCCGGCGCGCCGCGCTCCTTCATGGCGGGCTTGCGCTACAAGTTCTAGTTTCGTGCCGGAAAAACAAAAAGGGGTCAGGTTCGGTATAAAAAAAATACCGGAAAACGGGGGGCAGATTCGGTATTGGAAAAATACCGAACCTGACCCCTTTTTTCTTTTTACGTCGCGTTACGCCGGCGCCTTGGCCCAGGCCAGGCACCAGCCCGGGCCTGCGATCTGCTTGCGGCCGAACATGGCGCAGCCGCCCCAGGCATCGCCCGGTTTGCCCTGGAAGAAGGAACAGTTGTCGCAGCGCTGGGCGGTCGTGTGCTTGGGGTATTTCTTGGCGTCGACTTTGGCGGTGTCGTGGCGGTAGCCGAGCGCCGCGGCCTGCTCGCTGTTCTCGTCGACGCGCGCCGGCGCCGTTTGCGCGCCGGCCAGCGATGCGGCGCCCATGCCGCCGACGGCGAGCAACTGGCAAATGAAATGGCGGCGTGGTGGTTGTTGCATGATGGTCTCCTTGTGGTTGAATGACGAAAGGCGCTTGGCGGCCTTCCGTATCCATCCAACAGCAACCACTGTGCCAGCGCGGCGTCCCCGGCCACATGCGGTCTTCCGGAGGCGCGCCGTTTCAAAAAAGGACAAGGCGGCCACCGGGTGTGGCAGGACGGCGCAGTGCTAGCCCGGATATTTCATGAGAAGAGGTCGGCGGCCACGCCATGAAGCGCGTTGTTATTGGTTCTCACGCCTAACAACAACCGAGGACCGCCGA
>NZ_FPBO01000084.1 GCF_900116645.1 Pseudoduganella namucuonensis
GTCAAGGGACAGGGTGGGCGTTACAGTCCGACCGCCCCGACATTTATCGCCGTTCAACCAACCACACAAGGTGCAATATGAAGCCCACTCCTTGGACTGCGGGCTGCATACCGGCGTATGGACGGGCTTGATGCCCAGTTCTCGGACCAGGGCATGCGTATCCTTGGCCCGGAAAGCGCCGCCATTATCACTCAAGAATTCCAGCTCCACGCCATCGTTGACTTTGACGTCGCCAAAGCGGGCTTCGACCGCTTTAATCAGCATGTCGCGCACAGGCTCGCCAGGCAGGCCACGGGTGGACCATGCGCGCCACGAAATGATCTCGCGGTCACAGCAGTCTTTCAAAAACACCCCGGTAACCACATCGCCGTTTTCGCAGCCGATTTCAAAGCCATCGGAACACCAGCGCCGGTTCGATGCCGTCACCGCCACCACGCCATCGTGCACACGGGCGCTGGCGACACGGCGAGGCGCCTTGGGCAGCAGCAGCCGGTAAGCCTTCATCACCCGATAAAAACGTTTGTGGTTAAACGGAGCGAGGCCCAACGCAACGCGACGGCGATTGACCAAGGCCCCGGCACGACGGTAGCCGTAGGTCGGCAAATCACCGATTTCCGCGCGTACTGCGTCCACCAGAACCAGATCGGCAGTTTCATCGCGCACACGCGCAGTGCGGCCGTCGGTCCAGTCCGGCGACCTTGCCATCAAATCCGAAACATGGGAGCGCGCCACGCCCAGCAACCGGCAAACCATTTTCACTGGTCGTCCGTTGGCAACAAGGGCGCGCGCGCAATCCACTTTTTTGATCGAGCGATGTCGACGGCTTTCTTGAGAATTTCTGCTTCCAGTGTCTTCTTGCCCAGCATCCGCTGCAATTGCGCGATCTCGGCGCGGGCAGCAGCCAGCTCGCTGGCCGGCACCACCGATTCACCGGCCTGCACGGCGGTCAACGCACCTTCGCGTTCCAGCTTGCGCCAATTGAACAACTGGCTTGCGCTGACGTCGTGCTTGCGCGCCACCAGCGATACACTCATGCCTGCCTCGTACGTTTCACGCACCAGGGCCGCTTTCTCCGTCGCACTCCAGCGCCGGCGGCGCTCCTGGCTGACGGTTACCACCTCTACGGTTTGCTTGTTCTTAGTCATATGCACAGTCTTACTCTTAGTCGTAAGGACAGCGCATAGACGGTGTCCGGCGATTCAGGGGGGCTATCTCAACGCGGCTAACGCAAAAGCGGCCGCAGGGGTTTTCATCCTAAGCGCCTGGCGTGGGCGCTTGTGGTTGTAAAACTGGATCCAGTCGCCGATCACGCGGCTGGCGTGCTGCAAAGTCTCGAAACGGTGCCGGTGCGTGCACTGCTCCTTCAAGGTACGGATGACACGCTCGACCATGCCGTTCTGCCGCGGACAGTGTGGCGTGATGAATTTCTGGCGCAGGCCGTAGCCACGCACCAGTGCCGTGAAGCCGTGGCTGGTGAAAACCAGGCCGTTGTCGCTGCATAGCAGGAACGGCGCCGGCACGCGGCCCGGCGTGCCGAAGCGGGCAATGAGGGCGTGCTCCAGTGCGCTGGCCGCCGCGCAAGCCTTGCCGCTGCGCGACAGATGCCAGCCCAGCAACTCGCGGGTGTGGCAGTCTATCACCAAGGCCAATGTCGCCCAGCCGTCCTTGCCGCTCCAGATCCTGCACATGTCGGTGGACCAGCGTTCATCGGGCGCCTGGGCCACCGAGGGCAGTGCCTGAATGCGCGGCCGGAAGCCGATGGCGCGCTTGCGCACCTGCCAGCCCTTGATCTGAAAAATGCGCTGCACGGTGTTCTTGTTCATGCCCAACAGGTGCGCCACGGTGCGGTAGCCGAAGGACGGCGATTCCTCGATCATGGCCTTGATGGGCTCGACCAGCTCGGGCTTGACCTTCGGCGCCGCCTTGGTCGGCTTGTAGTACGCTGTGCGGCGCGGCACCTCCAGCCACTTGCACAGCTTGCTCACCGAGACGGCCAATCCATCTTCCTTGAGTCCCTGGCGGATCGTCTCGATCACTTCTCGTCCTCGCCCAACAGGGACTGCAGCTTTTTTCGGACCCGCAGCTCCAGCATCGCTTCGCCGTAGGCTTCCTGCAGTTCCTTGATCTGGCGCTCGTACTGCTCGCGCACATCGAGCGGGTTGGCGCGCAACGCGTTCTCCATGCCGCGCTTGCCGTCGTCAACCCAGGCCTCGACTTCCGACGGGGCCAAGTCGTAAGCCCGGCTCGCTTCAGCGACCGTCGTCTTGCCTTGGATGATCTCCAGCACCAGCGCGCTCTTGCGCTTGGCTGTCCAGCGTTTTACCTCTTCGTCCATCTGCGTACTCACTGTCGATTTTCTCCATTATGACGTGAGCAGGAAATCACTGGGTCGTTACAGACGCTTACACCCATGGCGAGTTTTTCGCCACTGCCTTTCTGGAGAATTTGCAAATTTCTCCTGGTATTCCGAGGGGGGCGCGGCCGATTGCTGCGTGCTGCATTCGCGCTGGCGCACGGAGCAGAGGAGTCAGGGAGGACGTTGCCGACGAAAGAATTCTCGAAGGAAGAGATAAAAAGATAGGGCTTTTGACCTAAGCGGATTCTGAAGCGGCTTTATTGGATGAAACTTCAGCCCAAGCCATAATATACCTCTAGACTGCCGACTGCGGGTCCTGTGCGGTAAAAATATAACCCGCGAAACTACATTGACTGGAATTTTTGCGCGAGTCATGAACGTTACGGCTTCCTTATGACATTCCGGAGTCATCATCGCCATCGCGTGATCGACCGCCTTGCGCATCTCGTGGTTTCGACGCCTATCCATTTGCTCTCCTTTGCACGGGACGGAGAAAAGAGTTGGATTAAATATAACTCATTTTCTTAAAAGAGATCGAGAGAAATCTACTTACTACCTTAATAGCATCATCGTAGTGTGGACTATCGCCGGCGCTTGAGACATTCTCCCTGCACTGTGAAGGAGTGGCTTTGACGCCAATACGCAGGCGCGCCTCGAGAATCCCGTTGAACGTAAGAAGGAAGAAGAAGGAATGGAAAAGCAAGAATGGAGAAGAGGGAAGAAGAATGAAGAAGGGGAAATAAGAAGGAAGAAGAAGGAAGAAGGAAGAAGGAAGAAGGAAGAAGGAAGAAGGAAGAGGGAAGAAGGAAGAAGGAAGAAGGAAGAAGGAAGAAGGAAGAAGGAAGAAGGAAGAAGGAAGAAGGAAGAAGGAATCGCGTTCGAATTGCTGTTTGAATAAAACAACATTGTGATAATGTGAGAGAATTGCGAAGCAAATTTTGTTCAGAATCTTACTGCAGTCGAATTTCTCCCCTTGGGAAGGGGGATTCAATCGCGCCAGCTGATTGGACGTCGGTTTCGCTTTTGGATGCACGGCTGGGGCGGCATCGTGATGTGGCGCCTAACGCTTGCGCAAACTCATGGTGGGGGGGATTTTGCCGCCTGCGAGGACACTCCAGGCAGCAGCCCATCGCATCGCGCGCCGCTTCTCGTCCAACGTCGATGGTTTTAGCATGCGTTCGATCGCTATGTCCATGCGGATTGTGGCATATGCTTTTTTTGGCCTAGTTGGATAGCGTTTGGTCATTGCGATTTTTGTTAAATTGATTGCAACGCATTTTAATGTACGCTCGGGCGGCGCAACAAGGACGCCATTTGCGAGTGCGTGCTTACACCTATGGGGCTCGAAAACAGCAGCCATGGCATGATATCGATATCGACACCTCGGACGAACCAGGGCCATGCAAGTTGAAACCGAACCTGTTTGCCGCCCAAGAGCGCGAAGCGAAGATGTCGAAGCTTGTCGATGCGCCACAACTGCAGGAGAAGCATGTTGACTTCGCTGAGTTTGCCACCGAGATCGATCAAGCGGCGCGGCGGACGGCCGCCGGCGTTCTTTCCGATGGAAGTGCTTGCCGGCTACATCGCGCGCGACGACTAGATGATCGACGCGAGCATCGCGCCCAAGCAGTCGCTGGACCGGGAGGAATGGAACATCGCGATCAAGGGCGCGATGTCAACCAGTTCGAAGCCGGCCAAGCGCCCCCAGAACGACGTGAGAGCGCGCCAGACATCAAGTACGACAGGGCTTACCGCGGCCAAAAGCGCTCCAAGCGGTTGCGCAAGATCAATGTCGGCACGGCAAGCACGACACCAAACACTTGGACGTGTACGACCCGGCTAATATCGTTCGCGACATCTACGCCGATAAAGACTACATCGATGGCGGCGCGGGGCGACTGGACAACGAGTATTGGCGCATGCATCTCCAGCCCAAAGGCATCAAGGGCAAACCGCTGTCGGCGGCGCGGAAGTGGCGCAACCGCCGTATCGCCAAGCCGCGCGTCTGTGCCGAGCATATCTTCGCCGGTGGGGTGCAAATCGGGTGCAGGTGCTGTGCTGGTGCTGCCTGACCCATGCCACGCCGCACCTGAACTGAACGGTTGCCGTTTGCTATCTGCGGCGCTTTTACTACCTGAAGGATTGAAATGGACGCCTCCGTCCTCTGCGGTAAGCGTCCAGCGAGCGCCGTCTGGCATATGTAAACGGATTGCGGTGATGATGACGCCACACCGCTGGGATGCGGCGTGTTATTGGTGAACAGCGAGTTGATCGACGCAGTCCCAGGGCGGGAAGTCGGCCACCTCGTTGACGATTTCCTGGACTGGGGCATGCGACTGCCAGTGGGAGCCCAGTAATAGCCACCTGTGGGAACCGTATTTCCCCCACCCATTTTTGGAGGCAACTCAAAATGGAAGGGGACAACACAGCGTTTTCGGTTGGCCTTGCAGGTAGCAGTTGCGTTGGCCTACCAGCGTCACCATCAGGCGCGGAGGCTGACGTGATCAGCAAGGAACGTTGGGAACAGATAAACCAGATGGTTGCGGCAGGCAGATCGATTTCGGCGATTGCCCGCGAGCTGGATCTGGACCGCAAGACGGTGCGGCACGGGCTACGCAAGCAGCAGTGGGCACCGTACCGGCGCAAGCTAGCGGTGCCGACGCTGCTGGCACCGCATCAAGCCTGGCTCAAGGAACGGGCGCCACAAGTGAATTATTCCGCGCGCATCTTGTTCCGGGAGCTTGAGCAAAAGGGGTACCACGGCAGTTATGACACCGTGAAGCTGGCAGGCGGCCGTTGCGCAGCGAAGCCATGCTGGCTACCGGGTGCTGTTCACGACCTCGGCCTGATCGCTAGCCCGACGCGCGCTCATGCCGTAGGGGAGGGACGACAAGCTAAAGTTCTACACCACACCGCCTCTACTGATCATTGATGAAATCGGCTATCTAACCGTCGACTGCAAGGCGCCAACCTGTTCTTCCAATTGATCAGTCGGCGCTATGAACGGGGACCGATGATCGTAAGCGTTCAGCCGCGCCACCTATGATTTCTTGAATTCCATCGCCACACTGTGCTCCTCGATTTTTAGGAGACCGATAGTGGCAAACAAGGAACGTGAACAGTTGTGGCAAGAGCGGGTGGCGCAATGGCAGGCCAGTGGGCTGTCACAGCGTGCCTACGCTTTGGAGCAGGGCTTCCCGGTGCGCCAGGTAGGGTACTGGGTACGCCGGTTGACCCAGTCCCAGGTGGCAGCTGCTCTGTTGCCGGTGCGGATAGCAGCAGTGCCGGCACCAGCGGCGGCGCTCAGCCTGCGCAGCGAGCGCGGCTGGACGTTGACCGTGCCGGGCGATGTGCCGGCCAGCTGGCTGGCCGAGTTGATGCGCGCGCTGTGATGCAGCTGGCAGCCGATGGGATCTGGCTGGCCACAGCGGCGGTGGACATGCGTACAGGGATCGATGGGCTGTCCTTGCATGTGCAGCAGGCCCTGGGGCGCCCGCCTTGCGACGGCACCGCCTACGTGTTTGCCAACCGCCGCCGGACCCGCCTCAAGCTGGTGTGCTGGGACGGCACCGGCGTCTGGATGTGCCTGCGTCGGCTGCACCGCGGGCAGTTCGTCTGGCCGCAAGCGGACGAGGCCTGCTGGCAGATGAGCGCCGAGCAATGGCGGTGGCTGGTGGCGGGCGTGGACTGGCAGCGCCTGTCGGCGCCGACACCGGCGCAATGG
>NZ_FPBO01000078.1 GCF_900116645.1 Pseudoduganella namucuonensis
ACTGTTCCTGATGTATGGCCAGGGCCACCTCGACCCGGAGCAGAACTGCGACGAGCTCGAGAAGTTCGCCCGCCTGGTGGCGCCGCGCTTCTCCAACAAGGACAGCGAAGGCACATTGGTTTGAAGAGCGGCATCGATTGAGAATACCTGGCCGAGGGCCAGGTTGGATGCCAGTGAAGGGTTATTCGACCCGGTGAACCGCGCAGAGCTTGTTGCCGTCCGGATCACGCACATAGGCGACAAAAAACGTCCCCAATACGCCGTCGCGCAGACCCGGCGGGTTTTCAATCGACTCGCCGCCAAACACAATCGCCGTGTCGTGAAACAGGTTTACTTGCTCGGGCGAAGCGCAATTGAAGGCGATGGTGCCCCCGTTCGCGAACGTCGCCGCTTTGCCATCGAGCGGCTCGGTGACACTGAAAATATTTCCATCATGTTGATAGAAGAGCCGGGTGGGACCAGCCCCCTCCTTGTTGCGCAAGGGCGCGCCCGCCCCGAGCGTTCCCAATACGGCGTCATAAAACCGCTTCGAGCGCTCGATCTCATTCGAACCAACCATCACGTGGCTAAACATGCTGTCTCCTTGGTGCCCGGGAAGTCTCCCGGGCAAAATGTACATTCCCTACCTGAATGCCCCGCAGCCGATCACCAGGTCATCCACCCGCTGGACATAGTTGGATCTTTTTTCAATGACATCGTTTTTCAGCCGGTTGGGGAATTTGAAGTCAACCCATCCGCTACCCTTGCCGGTCGCGGTCGAGATCATGTCCCGCACATAATATTTGCCGTCGATGTCGCGCACATCGAAGACATTCATGCCGACGGACCTGCGCACCGAATCGCTACCCGCCGCCAGCGTTGTGCCCTTGAGGTCAAGGACGAACACGTACAGGTCGCGATCGACGAACATGCCCTTGGGATTGTTGATCTCCGCCAGCGCCTTCGTCCTGTCGGCGCTTTTCAGATAGGCCGACGCCTTCTTGACCAGCGCCTCGGCCTCCTGGGTCGTGCCCATGTCCGCGGCGAACAAGGGTCCGGCGGCAACCGCCATACTCGCGGCCGCAAACATTTTCAACATGGTTTTCATGATCCTGGCCTTCAAAAATGCAGTGGAAAAACCGCTTCGAACAAAGCGCAGCGGGATCCATGCTTCCATCAACGCACAGAAACCAGTCCGCCATCGACCGGGAACATCTGCCCAGTGATGAAACGCGAATCGTCGCTGGCGAGGAACACCATGACCGGCGCCAGGTCGCGGGCACAGTCGCCGAACCGTCCGCCGAGCGGGATCGCCGTTTTCGTCTCCGCGTCGTGCGCCGCCAGCGCTTCCGGGGAAAGGGCATTGCGGAAGCTCTCATACATGGGCGTCACCATATAGGGTAGGACCGCGTTGACACGCACCCCGTCCGGCCCCCACTGGCGCGCCACGTTGCGCGTCCACGTGTGCACGGCGGCTTTGGTGGCCGCGTACAGCGCGTTGTTCAGCTCGCCGGTCAGTCCCGACTCCGAGCCGAAATTAATGATGTTGCCCGCCCCGTTGGCCGCCATCAGCCGGTGCGCCACGCCGTTGGTGTGCATGGTGCCGCGCACATTGATGTTGAACAGCATGTCGTACAGGGCGTCGTCGATCCGGTCCGGGTCGCAGTGGCGGTGCACGCCCGCCGCATTGATCAGCACATCCAATCCGCCCATGGCCTCGGCGGCCCTGGCGAACACCCGCTCCACCTCGGCGCGCGCGCTGACATCGCAGTGCGCGTACGCGGCGTAGCCGGCGCCTTTGCCTACGACATCGGCCACCACCGCCTCGCCGAGTGTGTCGTTGACGTCCATCGACGTCACTGAAGCACCTTCCGCGACACACGCGCGCACCACCGACGCGCCGATGCCTTGCGCGCCGCCCGTAATAATGATTCGCTTGCCGGCCAGTCTCATTGCGGTCCCCCGCCAGCAGCCGCACTGCGCTTATTGAGCAGCTGCACGATGCTGGAGAAATCGAGCGCGCCGGCGCCCGCTCCGCTATGCAGCGCATACAGGTTGCGCGCCAGTTCGCCCAGCGGGATCGGCGATTTCGCGCCCATCGCCGCCTCGGCCGCCAGACCGAGGTCCTTGAGCATCAGGTCGAGGCCGAAGCCGCCGCTGTAGCCGCGCGACGCGGGCACGTTGTCCATCACGCCCGGCACCGGGTTGTACACTTCGAGCGCCCAGTTGCGGCCCGAGCTCTTGCACATGATGTCGGACAGCACGCGCGGATCCAGGCCGTTGGCCATGCCCAGCGCCAGCGCCTCGGCGGTGCCGGCCATCAGTATCCCGAGCAGCATGTTGTTGCAGATCTTGGCGGTTTGCCCGGCGCCATGCTCGCCCGCGTGGAAGAGGTTCTTGCCCATGGCAAGCAGAACCGGCCGCGCGCGCTCCAGCGCGTCGGCCGGGCCGCCCACCATGAAGGTCAGGGTGCCGGCGATGGCGCCGCCGGTGCCGCCCGACACCGGCGCGTCCAGCATCGCCAGGCCCGCCTCGCCGGCCGCCTTGGCGACCGCGACGGCCGACCGCGTGGCGATGGTGCTGCACTCGAGGATCAGCGCGCCCGGCCGGATGCGTCCGATCACGCCGTCGCGGCCCAGGTACAGGCTTTCCACATGGCGGCTGGCCGGCAGCATGGAAACGACGACGTCGGCGTCCGAGACCGCCGCGATGGCGTTGGTGGCCACGCCGGCGCCGGCGTCGGCCAGCGTTTTCAGCGCCGCCGGCGACAGGTCGAACACGCTCAGCGTGTGGCCGGCCTTGAGCAGGTTCAAGGCCATCGGCCCGCCCATGTTGCCCAGGCCGATGAAAGCGATATGACTCATGTGGTTCTCCTGTTTTGGTGATGCAGGTTTGCCAGCGGGTGCGCCAATGGCGCCCACGGGCTATCCAGAAAATGGTCGGTGGCGCTGGCGGGTCGCCATGCCGGTTGCATATCCTTGTCGATCAGCAGCGCGCGGATGCCCTCGGCGAAATCGCCATGGGCCGCGCAATGCAGCGCCACGCCGTACTCCATGCGGAACACATCGGCCAGCGACAAATACGGCGCGCGCTCGAGCAGGCGCCAAGCCAGCGACAGCGAACCGGGAGCGCCCCGCGCCGGCGCCGCGACGGCCTTCGCCAGCCAGGCGTCGTCGGTCCGGCACTCGGCGAAAGCGGCCAGCACCCGCTCCAGGGTGTCGTGCCCGCACAGGCCGCCGATCAACTCCTGGTGCCGGCGCAGCGGACCCGCCGCGGGCGGGACGGCCTGCGCTTGCTCGGCGTCACGCAGGACGGCGCCCAGCAGCCTGTCGTTGGCGGCGCCGTCGTCGCCCCACGGCTGGCGTTGAAGGGATTCGATCACGCGCGGCTGGTCGGCATGCGCCAACACCCGGTCGGCCAGCCCGACATGGCGCGCATCGGCCGCGTTGACGGCCGCGCCGGTCAGCGCCAGGAACAGGCCGAGCCCGCCGGGCATGCGGCTCAGGAACCAGGAGCCGCCGACGTCGGGGAACAGGCCGATACCGATCTCCGGCATCGCCAGGCGCGTCTTCTCGGTGGCGACCCGGTGGCGCGCGCCCGCCATCAGCCCGATGCCGCCGCCCATCACGATGCCATGACCCCAGCACAGAATCGGCTTCGGATACGTATGGATCTGATAATCCAGCCGGTACTCGCGGCCGAAAAAATCATTGGCGTAGCCGTTGCCGAGCACATCGCCGCGCCGCGCGGAATCGCGGTGGGCGAGCATGCTGGCGTAAAGCTCTTGCAGGTCGCCGCCGGCGCAAAAGGCCTTGTCGCCGGCGCCCCGCATCAGCACCATGGCGACGCGCTCGTCGCCGGCCCACGCGGACAGTTGGGCCGACAGCAGGTCGATCATCGCCAGCGACAGCGCGTTCAGCGTCTTTTCGCTGTTCAGGGTGAGCACGCCGATCAGGCGGCCATTGTCCGCCCGCAAGGTGTGGGCCAGCACCGGCGCGCCCGATCGCGGATCGGACCGCGCCTCCATCACCGGTTCTTCCATTGCGCCGGACGCTTGGCGAGGAAGGCGGCGACGCCTTCCTTTTGATCCTCGGTGTCGAACAGGTCGAGGAATAGTTCGCGTTCCACCGGCAGCCAGCTGGCCGGCGCCTGCGAGCGCGCGCCCTGGATCAGGCGTTTGCAGGCGGCCACGCTGGACGGGCTCTGCTTGCCCACCTTGGCCGCCAGCGCCAGCGCGGCGGCCTTGGCCTGGCCCGTGGCCACCACGCTCTCGACCAAGCCGATGCGCAAGGCGGTCGACGCGTCCACCCGCTCGCCGCACAGTATCATGCGCTTGGCCCAGCCTTCGCCCACCAGCATCGGCAGGTTCTGGGTGCCGCCGGCGCAGGGCAGCAGGCCCACCGCCGCCTCCGGCAGCGCGAGCTGCGCGTGCTCCTCGGCGATGCGGAGGTCGCAGGCCAACGCGCATTCCAGGCCGCCGCCCATCGCATACCCGTTCAGCGCCGCGATCGACACGCCGCGGAATCGCGACAGGGCCTCCATCGCCTCGCCGAAGCTGCGCGCCATCTCGCGCGCTGCCGCCTTGTCGCCGCCGGCGAAGACGTTCAGGTCCGCGCCGGCCGAGAAGAACTTGCCGCCCTGGCCGGTCACCACCAGGCTGTAGACTTCGCGGTTGTCGTTCAGGTCCGCGACCAGCCGCGTCAGCGCCACCAGGCCGGCGCGGGTCCAGGTGTTGGCCGGCGGATTGGCCAGGGTGACGACGGCGATGTTGCCGACGAATTCGAGTTCCAGGTTGGTGTAGCCGCTCATCTGATTTCCTCCGTGTTCGTTGGTTCAAGCAAGTGGCGCGCGACGATCACGCGCATGATTTCATTGGTCCCTTCCAGAATCTGGTGCACCCGCGCGTCGCGCAGATAGCGCTCCAGCGGGTACTCGCGGATGTAGCCGTTGCCGCCGTGGATCTGCAAGGCCTGGTCGCAGACCTTGAAACCGGTGTCCGTGGCGACGCGCTTGGCCATCGCGCAATACACCGACGCGTTGGCCCCGCCCGCGTCCAGCTTGGCGGCGGCCAGGCGCACCATCTGGCGCGCCGCCACCAGTTCGGTCTGCATGTCGGCCAGCTCGAACTGCAGGTGCTGGAAGGCCGACAGGTGGTTGCCGAACTGGCGACGCTCGCCCATGTAGCGGCGCGCCGCGTCCAGCGCGGCCTGGGCCGCGCCCACCGAGCAGGTGGCGATGTTGATGCGCCCGCCATCGAGCCCCTTCATCGCGATGCGGAAGCCCTCGCCCTCCGCCCCCAGCAGGTGGTCGGCCGGAACGCGCACATTGTCCAAGCTGACCACGCGCGTGGGCTGGCTGTTCCAGCCCATCTTGACCTCCTTGCGGCCGTAGGTGACGCCATCCGTGTCGGCCGGAACGGCGAAGGCGCTGATGCCCTTCGGTCCGGGGCCGCCGGTGCGCGCCATCACGATCAGCAGATCGGTCGCGCCGGCGCCCGAGATGAAGGCCTTGGCGCCGTCCAGATGGTAGTAGCCGTCCTTCAGCACGGCGCGCGTGGTGAGCGAACCCGCGTCCGAGCCGGCGCCCGGCTCGGTCAGGCAGTAGGATCCGAGCCGCTCGCCGCTGGCCAGCCGCGACGCCCAGCGTTCGCGCACCGCCGGTCCGGCCCAGGTGGCCAGCATCCAGCTGACCATGTTGTGGATGGTGATATAGGCGGCCGTCGACGGGCAGGCCGCGGCCAGCTCCTCGAACACGATGGCCGCGTCCAGCCGCGACAAGCCCAGCCCGCCCACGTCCTGCGGCGTGTACATGCCGCAAAAGCCCAGCTCACCCGCCTTGCGGATGGTCTCGACGGGGAACACGCATTCGGCGTCCCATTCCGCCGCCAGCGGCGCCATCTCGCCGGCGGCGAAGTCGCGCGCCGCCCGCTGGAAGGCGCCCTGCTCTTCCGAGAGTTCGAAGTCCATTGTGGCCCGCGCCCTTACTTCAGGGAGATGGTGGTGTTGACCGGGCCGGCCACGCTGCTGTCGTCGAACCAGCGCGCGGTGATGGTCTTGGTCTGGGTGTAGAACAGGATCACCTGCTTGCCATACGGTCCCAGGTCGCCCAGCTTGGACGCGCCCGAGCCGGTGAAGGAGAACAGCGGCACCGGCACGGGGATCGGCACGTTGATGCCGATCTGGCCAGCGTCGACCTCCTCCTGGAATTTGCGCGCGGCGGCGCCGGACTGGGTGAAGATGGCGGTGCCGTTGCCGTTCGGGTTGGCGTTGAGGAAGGCGATCGCCTCGTCCAGCGTGGCCGCCGGCACCAGGCACAGCACCGGCCCGAAGATTTCCTGGTCGTAGATCGCCATGCCGGGCTTGACGCCGGAGAAGATGGTGGGGCCGACGAAGTTGCCACCGGCATAGCCTGGGACGTCGGGCTGGCGGCCGTCCAGTTCCAGCTTGGCGCCGCTGGCGACGCCGCTGGCGATGAAGCTTTCCACGCGTTCCTTGGCGGCGCAGGAGATCAGCGGGCCGATGTCGGTGCCCGGCTCGACGCCGCCGCTGATCTTCAGCGCGCGCGCCTTTTCCACCAGTTCCGGAATCCAGTCGTTGGCCTCGCCCACCAGCACCGTCACCGGCAGCGCCATGCAGCGCTGGCCGGCCGCGCCGAAGGCGGCGCCCAGCAGATTGTTCAAGGCCTGCTGCTTGTTCGCGTCCGGCAGCACGATGGCGTGGTTCTTGGCGCCCATCATGCACTGCACGCGTTTGCCGGTCTGCGAGGCGCGGTGGTAGACGTGGGTGCCGACCTTGGTCGAGCCGACGAAGGAGACGGCCTTGATGTCGGGGTGGTCGCAGATCGCGTTCACCACGTGCTCTCCCCCGTGAACCACATTCAGCACGCCGGGCGGAATGCCGGCCTGCAGCGCCAGCTCCACCAGGCGCATGGTCACCATCGGATCCTGCTCCGAGGGTTTCAGCACGAAGGTGTTGCCGCAGGCGATGGCCATCGGGAACATCCACAGCGGGATCATGGCGGGGAAATTGAACGGGGTGATGCCGGCGCACACGCCGATCGGCTGCTGCAGCGTGTAGGTGTCGACGCCCGACGCGACGTTGTTGGCGATCTCGCCCATCTGCAGACTGCCGATGTTGGCGGCGTGCTCCACCACTTCCAGGCCGCGGAAGATGTCGCCTTCGGCGTCGGCCAGGGTCTTGCCCTGCTCGGCGGTCAACAGCGCCGCCAGCTCCTTCATGTTTTCGCGTATCAGCTGCTGGTACTTCAGGAAGATGCGGGCGCGCGCGCCGATCGGCGTCTTGCGCCAGGTCTTGAAAGCGCTTTTGGCGGCGGCGACGGCGGCCGCGATTTCCTGCGCCGTGGCCAGCGGCACGCGCGCCAGGACCTCCTGCGTGGCGGGGTTGACGACGTCGCGCCATTCGGTGGTCGACGATTCCACGAACTCGCCGTTGATCAGCAGCTTCACGGTGGGGGATGCCTTGCTAGTACTCATGAATATTCCTCGTAGAGTGGTGCTATGGATAGAAGTTGCGGCACGTGGTGCCGTCGTTGAATTAGCCTGAAAGCAGGGGAGGAAACACCGGCGCTCGGCCTTGGATTCAGGGCGCGAGCGCTGCCGGGCCGCCGCCTTGGGCATGGGCGTTGCGCTCAGCCATGCCGGCGCCGTCGTCCATCCAGGCCTGCTGCAGCTGGCGCCGCAATTGCTCGGCGTCGGGCAATGGATCGCGCGCCATCCAGCGTTGGCGCATCCAGTTCCTGATCTGTTCCTTGTTGGGGCGATTGAATCGGTCCATGTCGGCGTCTCCTTCCCATTTCCGTATTTTTATGGTGCGCCAGTCCACGCAGCTTGTCAACGTAAATGTTGACTATGAAAACACGACACCGGGACGCCTCTGGGACGGGCCGGATTTCTTACAACATAGTCGTTGATAAACAACACCGGTCCGCGTCTGAATTATCGTCGGCCGCCTTTATTTCATGGACCGGCTTCGCAAGGCGCCCATCACAAATCAACATACATGTTGACAGGAAATCCAACTTGAAGCATTCTGGGTTCAGGACAAATCACCAAAGGAGAAATCATGAAATTCAACCTCATGCAAACGGGGGTGATCGGCCGGCGCCACGAGCTGGAGGCCGGCATGGCCGGTCAACGCCCGGAG
>NZ_FPBO01000087.1 GCF_900116645.1 Pseudoduganella namucuonensis
GGCAAAATTTACTTGACGCCATGCGTAATCTGGATCGTCAGCTCATCCACCAGCGCACGAAGGTTGCGCAGGTCGTCGGTACGAAACCAGGAACCACCCGTATCGCCCTGCGTGTATGCATCGGCCCGATCAATGTTCGTCCATGAGGACAGCATGGACATCATCTGGCCATCGGCGTTGTAGAACATCACGCGGTCCTCTCCCCAGTTTTTCCGGCGAGTGAGCACATGGATTCGTAGTCCCCGTTGGGGGTGAAATGGGTGGGTGATTTCAACTGTTATGGGCGTGCAGTCGTCGCCATGGCAAGCAGTTGCTGACAGACGATAACGGCATGGTCGAGCGTGTCATCCGTACCTTGAAGGAGCAGTGCACGCGTTAGCCGCGTAACCTGAGCAGAGTCTGCTGGGTCATTACATATGGCCCGCTCCAGTCTCAGGCCGCATACAACTGTTGCACCGCCGCCAGAAGCGCTTCATTGCTGAATGGTTTGCGCAGCACCCCGTAGGCGCCCAGCGCCAAGGCTTCCTGCAAGCGCTGCTCCGTATCGGCCGAGACGACCAGGATCCTGGTTGGTACCGCCAGCTCCGCCGTCTGCATGAAACGCAGCACGGCCATGCCGTCGGTGCCTGGCATGCGCAAATCCAGGGTCATGACGCCCGGCTTGAAAGTCGGCAGCAATGCCCCGGCCTCGAAGCCATTGGACGCGATCGCCGTCTCGAACCCGGCCATGTGCAGTACGCGCGCGATGGCGCGGGCCATCGCCGGCTCATCGTCGGCGATCAATATGCGGCGCGGCAAGGCGGCGGGGATGGACCTGTCCGGGATATTGTTTTCCAGCATGAACCGGCGCAAGTCCTCACCCAACACGCGTTTGTCGCCCCGCCCCGGCAATTTATAGGCGGGCAGCAGACCGCGCTCTATCCAGCGCGATACCGTCCGGAAATTGACCCCACAGATCCGCGCCGCCTCGCCTGTGGTTAAAACGTCTGGCATGCTCATCGGCTTTCATCCTGTTCGTTAAGTCCTGTTTGACAGGATAGTCAGGTTGGTCTAAATTGGCAATAGGCCATTGCATAACGGCACAACCATAACAAGCAGTTCACCGTGAGGACACCATGGGAAACTATGCTTTGGATGCAGGATGCTCGGAACATGAATCCATCATGTTTGCTTCCCGATGCCGCCGAAATGGATACCGGCCCGAGCAATTCCGGGTCAGCGCCGACCCTCCCTGCGAGTCATCTGGCGCGCCTCCGTTGTCACGCACTATCCTAATCACCCTGGTGGAGCGCGGCGTCTGGCGCCGCTACCGCCTGAACGGTTTTTCCAGCTGGCTCGATGATTTCGAGCAAGACCTGCACGCCGGATGGTTCACCTCGTGGGTTGACGGCGAGTAAGCTTAGGGCGGGGACACCCGCATGCCACAACCTTTTTCACATCATCAGGAGCAATCATGCGGACCCCACCATCGCTGCTCAGCGACCCCGACTACAATCCCAACCGGCTGCTCGATGAAGTGCTGGCGCAACTATCCCTGAAAAACGACGCCGCTTTATCACGCTCGCTTGGCGTCAGCCCGCCCATCTTGAGCAAGGTCAGGCACCGCAGGATGCCCGTGGCGGCCTGGATGATCATCCAGATTCACGACGCGACCGAAATGAGCATAGACGAAATCCGCGCTTTGCTGGGGGTGCCGGTGGCGCGGCGGCAGCGCCCCGCCGCTGCGGAATGAGCGCGTCAAGCGCCGCATATTGAGAAGGGCAAAAAATGGCTGAATCATCACAAAAAGCGCTGCTCACGATCAACGAGAGCATGTTCTATCGCTTGCTGGAGGGGCCAGGCGAAGTGCAGGTCGACATGGTCATGATCGACCGGTATTTCCTGCCGTTCGTCTCTTACCGCGACTGCGCGGAGCAGGCGCAGCGGCGCTTCGGCTTAATTCTGCGCAACGGCACTGACTTGCTGGCGGCGGAAACAGCGGACGACTTGATCCGGCTCCTGCGCGACATGGCGGGCATGCGCGGCTCCCTGAAAATCCGGCGCCCGGTCCCGCCGTCGCGTTCGTTCACCGCCCGCGCCTGGGGACTCACTCTGCCCTGGTGAGCGCAATCAGCTTGCCGTTCGCCTCGTTCTCCAAGCCCGGAGCGCGCCAGGTGATCTCGTACCGGTGCGCGGCTATGTCGGCCAGCAAGCCGGCCGCCGGCTGTTCGCGCGCGGCCCGGTGCATGTTCTTTTCGCTCCACTCCCCCTTAATCTCGTCCAAAGCCACGCCGCCATAGTCGCGGCAAATGTCCCTGGCCGAACACAAGGAACCATCCTTCAAATTGCAGAAGCAGATGCAGGTACGGTTGGTGCGAATGAACGGCGTACCGTCCCGCGCCCGAAGCCGCCTGCCCGGCCTCAACTCCTCAAGCCACACCAGCAGCGGAGCGCACAACGCGTCATACGGCGCGTCCGCCCTCCCCTCCCTCCGGTGGATTCCAGTCCATGCGTTTCATGATGACCTCCCTCCTCACATGATTGCCGGTTCGCGGAAAACCGTTGATCCGCGCGCGCCGTGGTTGAACACGCCAGGATTCAGCGGAGCTCTGCCGGGAAATGGTGACAAAAAGCCGCAGAATTGCGGCTTTTTTTAGCAGCTAATTCCACATAGCGAAAAAATCTAGCCTAACTGCTGACCTACGTGGTGCCAAAACCACCGCGAAAGAGTGCCAAAACGCGCGCCTCGCTACAGAATCCCACCGTCTCCGCTCGGTCGGGTACTCTCAGGGATAGATGACGCATGCGTCGCGCGCCCTCGGCGCGCGGGGCTGCCGCGCAGCGGCAGCAATTGGGCGATTCGGAGAGCCTCCGCCCCCCTTTAGGGGGGCTCCGTCTTCGAATCCCACCGTTCCGTCCAGAACAACGAAAAAAGCCTCCCGCAGGGGAGGCTTTTTTCGTTGTTCTGGCGGAGACGGTGGGATTCGAACCCACGATACAGGTATAAGCCGTATGCATCCTTAGCAGGGATGTGCCTTCGGCCACTCGGCCACGTCTCCTAGTCGATCTCTCAACTATGTCTTCCGCTTTGCATTTCCGCGTCACATCAGACGAGCGCTATAGTAATGGCCCCGCCGGAATTGGTCAAGGTTGCCCACTACTTTTTTTCATTATTCTACTCTCCCTTCTTCTCCCTCCTTTTGGAACAGCGCTCCTGCTTGCTCCAGTATCCGCCGCACCGCCGGGTGCCGCTCTTTGCGTTCGACCGAGATGGCGTAGAAATGTTCAACAATGGCGTCTATCGTGCCCACCGCTTCGAGTCCGTATTCGCTCCGCACCGCTTCGCCTAGCACCGTGGGGGCGACGATGAAGCCGGTCCCGGCCCGCGCAAAGGATTTGAGGAGCGCGTCGTCGTCGAATTCGCCAACGATGATGGGCTTGAGGTTGTGCTCTTCCAGCCAACTGTGCAGCTGGCTCTGTATCGTGGCGTCGGGACCGGGCAGCAGGAAGGGGACGTTCTTCAGCCGCCCGGGAAAGCCGCCCGGCCAGGCGCGGCATAGCTCGGGATGGCCGAACACGGTCAGCGTGCTGGACCCGAGCAGCTGGGTGTAGCCGCGTATCGCGCCGCCCGTCGGCAGGCCTTTGTCGGAGATGACGAGGTCGATCTTGTGCGCCGTCAGGTCCAGCATCAGGTCGTCGAAGCGCCCTTCGCGGCAGATCAGCCGCATGGCCAGGCCGGCCTCCCTCGCCGGCTGCAGCAGCCGGAAGGCCATCACCTTGGGGATCATGTCGGAGATGCCGACACGCAGCGTTTCCGTCTCCGAGAACATGCCGCGCCGCACCGCCTGCTCGAGCTCGTTGCCCAGGCTGAAGATCTGCTCGGCGTAGCGATACACGGTCTTGCCCGCCTTCGTCAGTTCCAGCCCCCTGCCCTTTTTCCGCAGCAGCGGTTCGCCCAACTGCTCTTCCAGCAGTTGCAGCTGCATGCTGATCGCTTGCGCCGTCACGTGCAGGCGCTCGGCGGCCTGGGCCACCGTGCCGTGCGTGGCGACCGCGTGGAAGTAGTGCAAGTGCTTGTAGTTCAACACGGAAACCTCAATAAAACTTACTGATTTTTAAAGTTTAATCGATTTTACTTTCGTATCGTGCGCTCTTACAGTTGATGCATCTCAAAACACACGGAGCAGATGATGAAAGTTTATGACGATGACAGTCCCGAAGCCCTTAGCCGCATCCTGGCGCTGACGATGGTGGTCGACGGCCACGTGGCCCCCGCCGAGGTGCGGGCGATGTACCAGGCGCCTTTCCTGGCCCGCGTGGGGGTCGACGCGGACACCTTCGACGCCACGATGCGGGAGCTGTGCGAAGACTTGCTGCTGTCGGCCGACAACCGCAACGGGAGTTTTATCGAGATCGGTCCGGAACAGGTGGAGGCGATGCTGGCCGAGATCGGCGCCGGGGATCTTCGAATGAACTTGCTGAGGACGATGATCGACATCGTCTACGCGGACGGCCACGTCGACGAGCGGGAGACCATCCTGGTGCAGAGCGCGGCGCGCGCGTGGTTCGGACGGCCGCTGCCGCTGGCGGAGGCGCTGGCGGCCGCCGAGGGCTAAAAAAAAGGCTATGTCGCGGCTAGGTGTGGAAATACGCCGACCGCTGCTTTCAGTAGTGTCGTTGGTGTATTGATGCGCTGAGCATCCAGTGCCCACCGCCATCCCAGGTAGTTGGGGAGGTAGTGCGTTGCGACGCCATGAAATCGCGCCAACCATTGGCGACAGCGACTGTGATAAGCATTGACGTTTTGTACGTGGATTGCGCCCCTTACTCGCTGTTTCGCCTTCAGGTTGATCACTTCGTGAGTAATCTGAGCTTCGCTAGCGAAGTAGCGATAAGCAGCGTTGGAATCACTGACCAGTAACACGTCCTTGTCGATCACTGGCCGCAAATATTGATGGAGCTGGCCTTTG
>NZ_FPBO01000089.1 GCF_900116645.1 Pseudoduganella namucuonensis
CATGCCCATCACGCTGGCCGACACCGCCGACTGCATCTCCTTGAGCATCTGCTCGATGTCCCAGGTCGACACCGAGGTCTGGTCGGCCAGGCGGCGGATCTCGGTGGCCACCACCGAGAAGCCGCGGCCCGCCTCGCCGGCCTTCTCGGCCTCGATGGCCGCGTTCAGCGACAGGATGTTGGTCTGGTCGGCCACCTTGGTGATGGTGGCCAGCACGCCGTTGATGTTGCTGGCCTTCTCGGACAACGCCGCCAGCTTGGCGCTGATGGTGTCGGTGGCGGCCACCATGTGCCGCATGGTCTCGTCCATGCGCCGCAGGTTGTCCTGCGCCTCGGCGGTGGCGCTGGTGGTGTAGTCGGCCACGGCGGTGGCGTCCTCCATGGTCTTGAGCAGTTGGCGCGTGTTGGAGGAGATCTCCTTGGTGGTGGACAGCACCTCCACGCTGGTCTGGGCCTGCTCCACGCCGGTCGCCTCCTGCTGCTTGGAGGACGCGGCGATCTCGGTGGCCGAGGTGGTGACCTGGATGCCGGCCTTCTGCACGTTGCCGATCAGCGTGCGCAGGTTGTCGAACATCCTGGCCAGGCCGTGGCCCAGTTGGCCGATGGCGTCGTCGCCGGCCACCGTGACGCGGCCGGTCAGGTCGCCCGAGGCGGCCTTCGACACCACGGCCAGCAGCGCGTCCACCTTGGCGCGCAGGTCGTCGCTGGCGGCCTGTTCGCGTTGGCGGCTGTCCTGGATGGCTTGCGCCATGCGGTTGAACTCCAGCCCGACCCGGCCCAGCTCGTCGCCGGAGACCACCGCCACGCGCGCCGACTGTTCGCCGGCGGCGATGCGGCCCACCGCCGTCATCAGCGCGTTCAACGGGCCGAGCAGGGCGCGCAGCAGCAGCAGCGCGACCACCAGCGCCAGCGCGGCGGCCAGCGCGCCACCGCCCGTCAGCAGCCAGCTCTGGGCCTGGCGCAGCTCGCGCGCCTCCTCCGCGCGCCGCGCCAGCAAGCGTTCCTCCTCGGCGCCGGCCTCGGCGAGCAGCTGGCGCGCGTCGGCGATGATCTTGGCGCCGTTCAGCACGTCCGCCGCCGTGGCCACCTGCTGCGACACCCCGACCCGCTTGTTCAGTTCGCGCCGTTTCTCCAGCAGCGGATGGATCACGTTGCGTATCCAGTTGTCCATCATCGGCCACAAGCGGTTCAGGCGTTCCTGCTGCGCGGGATTGTCGGCCGTCATGGTCAGCACCCGCTGCCAGTGGCGGCGCACGGCCTCCTCCTCGCGCGGGATGATGGCCACCAGGCTTTCGTTGCCGGTGAGCATGAAGCCGCGCGTGGAATTCTGGATTTGCAACAGGGCGTTGGCGATCTGGTCGGCCTCGCGCAGCACCTCCAGCGTGTGCCGGTCCCAGGCGTTGGCGTCGGCCAGGCGCTGGAAATTCTGGTAGGACAAGGCGAGCAGCAGCAGGAAGAGGGCGACGATGACGCCGAAACCACCGGCGAGCCTGGTTTTGATGCTCAAGTCTTTCATGTTGCCTCCGTTGGGATGATGCAATGTAGCATCCCGGCCCGGAAACACAAAACGGCCGCCCAAAACGGAAACGGGCCGCCCGAGGGCGGCCCGCCGTGCGTGGCGATAGGGCTTATTGGCCGCGCTTCAGGCGCGCGTTGGCCGCGATGCGCATGCGCAGCGCGTTCAGCTTGATGAAGCCGCCGGCGTCGGCCTGGTTGTAGGCGCCGCCGTCCTCGTCGAAGGTGGCGATGTTCATGTCGAACAGCGAGTCGGTCTTCGAATCGCGCGACACCACGATCACATTGCCCTTGTACAGCTTGACGCGCACCCAGCCGTTCACGGTGGCCTGGGTGTGGTCGATCAGGGTCTGGATCGCGACGCGCTCGGGCGCCCACCAGTAGCCGTTGTAGATCATCGACGCGTAGCGCGGCATCAAGTCGTCCTTCAGGTGGGCCACTTCGCGGTCCAGCGTGATCGATTCGATGGCGCGGTGCGCCTTGAGCATGATGGCGCCGCCCGGGGTTTCATAGCAGCCGCGCGACTTCATGCCCACGTAGCGGTTCTCCACCAGGTCCAGGCGGCCGATGCCGTGCTTGCCGCCCAGGCGGTTCAGCTCGGTCAGCACGGTGGCCGGCGACATGCGCACGCCGTTCAGGGCCACGATGTCGCCCTTCTCGTATTCGATGTCCAGGTACTCGGCCTGGTCGGGGGCCGCTTCCGGGCTCACGCTCCAGCGCCACATCGATTCCTCGGCTTCCGCGCTCGGGTTTTCCAGGTGGCGGCCCTCGAAGGAGATGTGCAGCAGGTTGGCGTCCATCGAGTACGGCGCGCCGCCGTTCTTGTGCTTCATGTCGATCTCGATGCCGGCGTCCTCCGCGTACTTCAGCAGTTTTTCGCGCGACAGCAGGTCCCACTCGCGCCACGGCGCGATGATCTTCACGCCCGGCTTCAGCGCGTAGGCGCCCAGCTCGAAGCGCACCTGGTCGTTGCCCTTGCCGGTGGCGCCGTGCGAGATGGCGTCGGCGCCGGTCTCGTTGGCGATCTCGATCAGGCGCTTGGCGATCAGCGGACGCGCGATCGAGGTGCCCAGCAGGTATTCGCCCTCGTACACGGTGTTGGCGCGGAACATGGGGAACACGAAGTCGCGCACGAATTCCTCGCGCACGTCGTCGATGTAGATGTTTTCCGGCTTGATGCCGAACTTGATCGCCTTGGCGCGCGCCGGTTCCAGCTCCTCGCCCTGGCCCAGGTCGGCGGTGAAGGTCACGATCTCGCACTGGTAGTTATCCTGCAGCCATTTCAGGATCACGGAGGTGTCCAGGCCGCCCGAGTAGGCGAGGACTACTTTTTTGATGTCGCTCATGGTCATTCCATTCTTGGTCAAAATTGATGATGCCTGGGGACAGACCCGCGTTCGACGTCATCGGCTACGGCCGGGCAGTTTGGCGCGGAGGGTCTGTCCCCGGTTTAGTTTTACTTCCCGTCCAGGCGGCCCAGCAGCAGGAATTCGATCAGCGCCTTCTGGATGTGCAGGCGGTTTTCCGCCTCGTCCCACACCACCGATTGCGGGCCGTCGATCACCTCGGCCGACACCTCCTCGCCGCGGTGCGCGGGCAGGCAGTGCATGAACAGCGCGTCCGGCGCGGCGCGCGCCATTTTCGCCGCGTCCACGATCCAGCCGTCGAAGGCCTTCAGGCGGGCCGCGTTCTCGTCCTCGTAGCCCATGCTGGTCCACACGTCGGTGTTGACCAGGTGCGCGCCCCCGCAGGCGTCGGCCGGGTTCTCGAAGAAGGTATAGCGGTCGGTCTTCACCAGCGACATGTCCATGTCGTAGCCCTTGGGCGTGGACACGTTGACATGGAAGCCGAAGATCTCGGCCGCCTGCAGCCACGAGTACAGCATGTTGTTGGCGTCGCCCACCCAGGCCACGGTCTTGCCGGCGATGGAGCCGCGGTGCTCGTGGAAGGTGAAGATGTCGGCGAACACCTGGCACGGGTGGTGCTCGTTGGTCAGGCCGTTGATCACCGGCACGCGCGAATTGCCGGCGAAGCGCTCGATGATGTCCTGGCCGAAGGTGCGCACCATGATGATGTCGCACATGCGCGACATGACCTGGCCCGCGTCCTCGACCGGCTCGCCGCGGCCCAGCTGGCTGTCGCGGGTGTTCAGGTAGATGGCGGCGCCGCCCAGCTGATGCATGCCGGCCTCGAAGGAGAGGCGGGTGCGGGTGGAGTTCTTCTCGAACACCATCACCAGCGTGCGGTCGATCAGCGGGTGGTAGATCTCGTAGTTCTTGAATTTGCGCTTGATGATCTTCGCGCGCTCGATCACGTATTCATATTCGTCGAGCGTCAAGTCGGAAAACTGCAGGTAGTGCCTGATCGGTTTTTGGGTAGACATAATAACAACGGATTTGGGCGCCGACAGAGGCGGGGGTGCCAGTATCGCCAGCTTAGCAAAACATTATACGGGGAATTTGTGGGCGCGGTGGTATTGCCGCCGAGGCCATAGCGTACTCGAAGGCGTTGATGTCAATCAATATATTTAATCCGCCCGCTGGCTATAGTTCATCGATCTTTCCGTATGGAACTTACGGCCGAGCGGCCGGAGGAGGGGCGCTTGCTGGAAGAGGGAAGGTTCGACGAAGAGGGCAACTTGGTCTTCAAGTATGAAGCGGGCGCGGACTTAAAAAGGGGGGGAATCATGGCCGACATGAATGACAACGCGGACCTGTACCTGTATTCGCTTTGCTACAACCGCCACACCGGACCGTACCAGTGCCTGACGTTGCCTTGGTGGGTCAAGACGCGCTACCCGATCTACGCGCCCCGGCATCGCTGCAACATCGAGCCGTTGATTGGCGGCGAAAAAGTCTTCGGGCGGATCGCCAAGGACATACGGAACGCCAAGCGCGGCGTGGACATCATCACCTGGGGATTCGACCCGGGCATGGTGCTGGAGCGCGGGGCCACCGCCGAAACCGGGCAGCGCTTCGGCGATTTGCTGAAGGAAGTGGCCCTGTGCCGGTCGCCGGCGGTGCGGATCAGGATACTGGTGTGGCATGACGACACGCTTTCGCATGCGAAGATGAACAATATTCCCGGATACTACGGCAAGCCGTGCCCCACGCTGGGCTCGATTCTGACGAAATACTACAGCGAAGGCCACGCGCGCTACAACGCCGAATGGTTCGAATCGATCTACGCGGGCGATGTCCCCAACATCAGCTTTCACGTGCGCTCGGTTCCCGGAAGCGCGCGCGCCCCGTG
>NZ_FPBO01000092.1 GCF_900116645.1 Pseudoduganella namucuonensis
TTATCGTCTGTCAGCAACTGCTTGCCATGGCGACGACTGCACGCCCATAACAGTTGAAATCACCCACCCATTTCACCCCCAACGGGGACTACGAATCCATGTGCTCACTCGCCGGAAAAACTGGGGAGAGGACCGCGTGATGTTCTACAACGCCGATGGCCAGATGATGTCCATGCTGTCCTCATGGACGAACATTGATCGGGCCGATGCATACACGCAGGGCGATACGGGTGGTTCCTGGTTTCGTACCGACGACCTGCGCAACCTTCGTGCGCTGGTGGATGAGCTGACGATCCAGATTACGCATGGCGTCAAGTAAATTTTGCCGCACATGCAAAGAAAATTATGCCGCCTCTTGTTTTTCATGGGCTTGAAGGCTAAGAGATAGCCATGGATTTGATCCTCTTGCCCTTGATTTGACCTTGACATACCAGCATGTGCGGCATATTTTATATTACACAATAACGAGACATTATCATCGTGACCAAGCCCGATCCCAAGCGTGAGCGCCTTGCCAAACTTGGCACGCTCAATCCCCATCCCGAGAGCGTAGATGCGGCATGGTTTCGATCGGGCGACTTCTTCGATGCGCACGACTTGGTTCAGGTGAAGTACGAGATGCTGCGCCACGCGAGTACAGGCGGCGCGACCAAGGCGCAGGCCGCCGCGCTGTTCGGGGTGTCCCGTCCAACGTTCTATCAGGCCGAGACCGCCTTTTCGCGCGACGGCCTGCCGGGCCTTTTGCCCAAGCAGCGCGGCCCGAAAGGCGCGCATAAGCTCGACGCCGACTTGATGGCGTTTATCGAAGGGCGGATGCGGTCCGACGGCGCGATCCAGGCTCGGGCACTGGCCGAACAGATCGCAACCGAATTGGGAATCAGCATTCACCCACGCAGCATCGAACGGGCGATTGCCCGCAAAAAAAAACGCTGACGAGTGCGCCGCACGCGCAGTCCCATGCGTCGGTTGCCACCTACGAAACGCTGCGCCGGGCGGTGATCGATGGCACAGCCGGCCATACGGAAGGCATTGCCGCATTGCGTTACCACGGCATGCTGAGGGGATTGTCCATGCTCGCGCAAGCCGAAGTGCCTCGCAATATCCCCGAGTCTCGTCGCGAACCCGCCATGGCACCGCAGCCGGCCAGCGAGTTCGTGCATATGCTGGCCAATCTCGTGCTGCGCACACATTCGGAGCTCACCCATGTCTACTGACTCGCATCAGAAGGTCACCGCTGATCAATTGCGGCGGGACGCGTTTCTCTATGTACGGCAATCGACGTTGCGACAAGTGTTCGAGAACACCGAAAGCACCAAGCGGCAGTATGCGTTGCGCGAGCGCGCCGTCTCGCTTGGCTGGCCGATCGAACGGGTCCACGTCATCGACAGCGACCTTGGGCTGTCGGGGGCCAGCGCCCAGGACCGGGACGGCTTCCAGCGGCTGGTGGCGGAAGTCGCCATCGGCCACGCCGGCATCGTACTGGGGCTGGAGGTGTCGCGTCTGGCGCGCAACAACGCCGACTGGCATCGACTGATCGAACTGGCCGCGTTGACCAGGACGCTGATACTCGACGAAGACGGCGTGTACGATCCGGCATGCTTCAACGACCGCCTATTACTGGGTCTGAAGGGCGCCATGAGCGAGGCCGAGCTGCATATCCTCAGCTCCCGCCTGCAGGGCGGCATGCGTAACAAGGCGCGGCGTGGGGAACTGGAATTACCGCTGCCGATCGGGTTGCTCTACCATCCCAATGGATCGATCGTGCTTGATCCCGACCAGCAAATCCAGGGCAGCTTACGATTATTGTTCGACACCTATCGGCAATCGCACTCGGCCACCGTGGTGGTGCGGCGCTTTCGTCGGGAGGGCTGGGTTTTTCCACGCCGGGTCCGTCGTGGTATCGGCAAAGGCGAGGTGCATTGGGGCGAACTCAATACGTCGCGTGTCCTGCAAATCCTGCACAATCCGCGTTACGCCGGCGCCTTCGTCTACGGACGTACCCGCACGGGCCGCAAGGCCGACTTGACGAGCACTCAGCTCAAAGTCGCGCAAAGCGACTGGCAGGTTTTGATCCGTGGTGCCCACGCCGGCTATATCGACTGGGAGGAGTTCGAGCGCAACCAGCTCACGCTGCGCCAGAACGCGGTCGCCTTCTGCCAGAATGGACGCGGCACCATGCCCAGAGAGGGCGTCGGCTTGCTCCAGGGACGCGTCATCTGCGGCAAGTGCGGCAAGCGCATGCGCGTGCGGTATCAGGAGGTCGGCGGCAAGCTCGAACCCTACTACGTGTGCCATGACGCCGCCGCGCATAGCGCCGAAAAACCTTGCCAGTCCGTTCGCGGGCGCGCCATCGACGATGCCATCGGCGCCTTGTTGCTGGAGATGGTCGCGCCGGCCGCCATTGACGTGGCGCTGGCCATCGAGGGCGAGATCGCGGGGAGGGTTGAACAGGCCAACGCCATGCGTCTGAAACAGTTGGAACGCACGCGCTATGAAGCTGAACTCGCGCGCCGTCGGTACATGAATGTAGACCCAGCCAATCGCATGGTCGCGGACGCGCTCGAAGCCGATTGGAATGCCAGCCTGCGACAATTGGATACACTGCAGCAAGAACACGACCGCCAACACCAGTCGGACGAAGCATTGCTTGGCGCCGAAGCGCGTGCGCGCATTCGCGCCCTTGCCGACGATTTCCCCGTTGTGTGGAACGACGCGCGCGTCGAGCCGATTGAACGCAAGCGCATGCTCGGATTGCTGATCGAGGATGTCACCCTGGTCAAGGCGGAGCAAGTGCTGATACAGGTGCGCTTCCGCGGCGGAAGAACGACCGTGATCAGAGTGGACCGGCCCAAGCCGATAGCGTTGATACGCAAGACGCTGCCGGAGGTTGTCCGGATGGTCGAGGAGTTACTTGAGACCTGCTCGGACCGTCAAATCGCCGAGCGCTTGAACGCGCTGGGTCACACGAATTGGAAAGGCGAGCCGTTCACGCACAAGAAGGTCATCGTCATCCGCAATGCCTACCATCTCAAGACCCGTTTCGTTCGTTTGCGCGAGCGCGGCATGTTGACCGCCAACGAGCTCGCCGCTCAACTCGCCGTTTGCCCGACAACGATATACCTGTGGGGGCAAAATGGATTCCTGCGCCAGCATCGTTACGGCAATCAGCATCGTTGCCTGTTCGAACCGCTTGGCGACGTCGTCCTCGTCAAGGGACAGGGTGGGCGTTACAGTCCGACCGCCCCGACATTTATCGCCGTTCAACCAACCACACAAGGTGCAATATGAAGCCCACTCCTT
>NZ_FPBO01000094.1 GCF_900116645.1 Pseudoduganella namucuonensis
CCAGGACACCGATCCAAGCGCTCAAGGAATGGCAGCGGCAGAAGCCCGAATTATTCGTTAAACGTGTTTATGATCAAACGGGACTCGACAGTTAGCGATACCTCGCCGCCAGATCAGGGCGGTCTACGACGACACCACCATTCGCGTCTACCAGGCCTATTCCGATGCGATCGCGGACGCCGCCCTGGCGGCGGGGACATTCACCTCGCCGCCGTTCAAAATGGATCGCATGACCTGGATTAAGCCTTCCTTTTTATGGATGATGTATCGCGCAGGATGGGGCTTCAAAGACGCCGGGCAGAAACGCATCTTGGCGATCGATATCACCAGAGCGGGGTTTGAATGGGCACTGGAGCATGGCTGCCTGAGCCACCCGGACGAGTCTGTCAGCAAGGACGAGTGGGCCGCGAAAAAAGAGGCGTCACCTGTGCGCATCCAGTGGGATCCGGAAAGGGACTTGCACCTGCGTCCGCTCGAACATAGGGCGATTCAGATCGGCTTGGGTAAAGAGGCCGTCCAGCGGTATGTCAATGAATGGGTATGCCGCATTTCCGATGTCACGCCGTTGGCACACAAAATCCACGCGCTCGTGCAGGAAGGCAGGCTTGATGAAGCCGAGGCGGAACGGCCAGCCGAGCGGCCATTGCGCTGACCCGATCGCCACCGGTGCGGGTGGCCTAACATGCGTTGAGGTAAAATGCCGCCATTCTCTTCCGCTTCATATGCCAGCCGGCGCAGTTCGTCGTTCGTGACAAAGTCAGCTTGCGTTCCGTATTCCAGGTTATCTGCCAACATCCTTCCATATACATTGTCCTGGACCGAGTCATTATAAGACGCGAACCGTTGGCCTGTATCCTCATTAGTGTGAGTCAAGCTCTCCCCCACCGCATTCTCAAATTCATCTACGCCCCAAGCACGAAGTCTGATTCTAAGAATATTATCGTAGCCAAAAATCCAGAAGATGTCGCTACATTCCTCATATTCCTCCGCAATAGTGTCGCGAGATAGTCCGCATTAATCTGTAGAACATTATGCAAATGCTCACTATCAGGGATCAACAGAACCGAACTAAACCTCGCTTTTATTGTTAATTCTTTCAATCCACTCTCAAACGCATGTTCAGGCACTGTATCAACCTCATCATCTGAAATATTGCGAAGCCAATCGAGGTAGGCTTTTACACCGGAACCCTTCATGGAAAAATACATAAAACATCGCGACCGATCCTCCTCCGGGAAAAAGCTTTTAATAAAATCAGCTACAGGATAGGCGCGGAGCTCTACGTTACAAAGATTTTGGTATTCATATATCTCGTCTCCAACTGAAAATTCCTCATCTCCCCAAGTTCTGACCTCGCGCGGCCTCATATTCATGTGCTTCAACTGAAATTCTTTTTCCAGAATAATGCCCAATACTGCATTCATTTCCACTCCTTATCAATGCCCAAAGAAGGGCTTCGCGCCCGATGAACGCCATTGCTTGTTCGAAGTATCATAATAGGATTCGTGTATGTGAGGACTCGGGTGTATTTCACCCGTATATGAATGTTTGCTCCAATCAACTCTTCCCCACGGAATATCGCCACCATCGAGCTTGGGCCAAGCTCCTCCTGGGAAAGTTGCAGTTTGTCGATAGATCGTTTGCCCATCCTGCGCAAGTTTTGCTCCGATTGTCGAATGGGCCCCGATTGCGTCTGGATGAGGCACTGGGACGTCCCCAACACCCTGTACAGACCGAGACTGTAGCGTAAACATGCCCCCGTCGGCATCGCGAGGGACATAAACTCCAAGCTCAATTGGTTCGTTAATAGGAACTGGAGAACGTGGCGTAATAGAAAGCGATTGGCGACCCGGCATCATGCTTATGGTAGAGGCAAGCTCAAACCAAGCTGCCCCGACCTGATCAGCAATGCCCAAGTCGTTCTCGCCCAATTGCCAGACGCTTTTATGCTGTGAGCAGCGGATGTAAATTGACACAGTGCAGCGATTGAAAACTGATACACCAGTTTGAGAAGATGGCTGCTTTTCGGAGCGGCCTTGATCCCCAACGAGGTGTATGTGGAAATCAAATTGCTGAAGAAGCACGGGATGAGTCTGCGGCAGATCGCCGCCGAGGTTTGGCTGCGCGGTGAACACGGTGCGTCGGCACTTGGCGCTGGAGTCCCTGCCGAAATACGAGCGCAAGGCGAAGCGCCCCACCAAACTGACGCCGTACGAGAGCTACCTGCGCGAGCGCCAGCGGGCGGCGGCGCCGAACTGGATCCCGGCCACGGTGCTGCACGCCGAGATCGTGGCGCGCGGCTACCAAGGCGGACAGAGCCAACTGCGCGCCTTCATGCGCACCGTGCGTCTGGCGCCGCCGGCCGATCCGGTGCTCCGTTTCGAAACGGCGATGGGCGACCAACTGCAGGTGGACTGGGTCGAATTCCGCAAGGGCCGCGCGCCGCTGTACGCGTTCTGCGCCACGCTGGGCTACAGCCGCGCCAGCTACGTCGAGTTCGTCACCGACATGAAGGTGGAGTCGCTGATCGCCTGCCACGAGCATGCCTTCCAGGCGCTGGGCGGCGTGCCGCGCCGGGTCCTGTACGACAATATGAAAACGGTGGTGCTGGAGCGCGACGTCCACGGCGAGGGCAAGCACCGCTATCACGCCGGCTTTCTGGACTTCGCCAAGCACTGCGGCTTCGTCATCAAGCTGTGCCGCCCCTTCCGCGCCAAGACCAAGGAGTGGGCTTCATATTGCACCTTGTGTGGTTGGTTGAACGGCGATAAATGTCGGGGCGGTCGGACTGTAACGCCCACCCTGTCCCTTGAC
>NZ_FPBO01000059.1 GCF_900116645.1 Pseudoduganella namucuonensis
AGCACCTGCACCACACCAAGGTGTACCGTCCATGGGGCTGCTACGAGGGCATCGACGTCGGCGAGCGCTTCCAGGTCAAGCGCATCACCGTCAACCCGGGCGGCAAGCTGTCGCTGCAGATGCACCACCACCGCGCCGAGCACTGGATCGTGGTCAGCGGCACCGCGCGCGTGACCTGCGGCGAGAAGGTGACCTTGCTGACGGAGAACGAATCGACCTACATCCCCATCGGCATGACCCACCGCCTGGAGAACCCGGGCAAACTGCCGCTGCACCTGATCGAGGTCCAGTCCGGCGGCTACCTGGGCGAGGACGACATCGTCCGTTTCGAGGATATTTACCGGCGCGCCTGAACGCATCGCCGCCGCGCGAGTTCCACCTGATGCACAGAAAAACAATGGCCCTTGCGGGCCATCAACCGCAGGCAAACTCCAAAGCCCTCGTTACATTGATGAGGGCTTTTGGTTTAATGGAGGATGTACAAAACACCTGTCCCTTTCCCGCACGAACTGGAGATAGTCACTCCGGAACAGCTGGTTCCGAAATATCATCTGCTACGTTTGATCGACTGCCGCATCAGCGTTGGTTTTATCCATGAGCGTACGGCACACTTGTACTGCGCCCAAAACGGCCACCGGCACAGCCCCGGTCCGGCACAGAAGGAAACCAAAGTCAACCTAGTGGATCTAGATGCCGGCCATATGGTCTGCGATGGCAAGCCGATCGGCTTCTTTTACCTCGGACTACTGGACCGCGTGCGCGAGCGTTTCGATTTCTACATCGGACGAACTCGATTCCGGGTACTGCACGTCGCACATTTGCAAAGGCTTGGTCGAACGCGACATTTATGGTGAGATCGGCTACCACAGACCGAATCTCAAGGACGAATATTTCTACAGACGCGAATACGTCCACGACTCCCAGCGTGACGGCTATGTTCCCCGAACGGCCACTTCCTTGCCTGCAGCACCAGCAATCGCATCAGTTATCAGGAACACCCCTCCAAGGCGAGCCAATGCGCCGGTTGCCCATCCAAGATACAGTTGCTCGAGCCCAAAGCGGAATCAAGATTGTGACCCGACATTGTCTAGCGGCATTGAAAGGAAAGTGCAGATGCAAGGAGCCCCAAGAACATCGCCGCGCCGTTTCCATAGTTTGGCTAAGTAAACGCGCAAGCCTTACTGGCGGCCGCATATCAAAACAAGAAGAAGATGGCGCCTGCTGGAGCGGGCACAGCCTATTTCTTGCTCTCCGTGTTCGCGCTCAGGCACTTATTGAGCACCTCCAAGAATGACTCTTTCCGCGCGGCTCCACATCCGAGCTTTGGGCAGCGTTGCGCAGCCCCTCAACTCGTCCGCCTAATGAATAAAAACCCCGTCTTCGCGAAAGACGAGGTCCGTCAGCAGCCTGAACGACCCTTGCGGGCCATTGTTTAACCGACAGGCATTGCCGCCTTATACAATTTCAATTTCCGGGAACGGAAAAATGAATTTCCCACCAGCCGACAGGTATTCCTTTTCGCGACGCAGAATGCCATCCTTGAAATGCCAAGGCAGCACTAGGAAATAATCCGGTTTCATCGCACGGGCCTCGGCCTCGGAAATGATGGAGATATGGGTGCCCGGCGTCAGGCGTCCAAATTTCTCCGGATTGACTTCTGCAATCGCCGGCAAGTCTTCCTTGGTAAAGCCGCAGAATTGCAACAGCACGTTCCCTTTGGTCGAAGCGCCGTAACCCAACACGGTCTTTCCGTCCGCATTCAATGCGCGAATCAGACGAACCAGATCGTCGCGATGGCGGAATACCCGCTCCTCGAACTCGCGATACGGGCGCGGTGTGTTCAAGCCCATTTTATCTTCCTGCTCGAGCAGCCAAGCAACCACCGGCTGATTCGACGGTACCGAAGTGTTCGATTTACGGGCAGCAGTGACGGCGAAGCTGCCACCGTTGACAGAATTCATCACCACATCGACGATGCGCAAACCAGCCGCGTCCAAAATCTTCTTCACCACACCCAGCGAATAATATTCGAGGTGTTCGTGGCAAATCGTGTCGTAGGAATTGGTCCGCAGCATCGACGGCATATAACTTTGCTCGAAGTGCCATACGCCGTCATCGGCAAGGATGGATTCGACCTGCTGCGCGAATTTAATCGGCGACTCCAAGTCATAAAACATGGCGATCGAAGTAACGATGCGCGCGGGGCGCTGCTCAATGGCGCGATAGGCGTCGGCCGAGAAGAAGTCCGGAATCAGATCAACATCGGCGGGATAATACTGCTTGAATTTCACGCCGGTCGGATCAATGCCGATACGGCGGATGCCCCTGGTGCTATAGGCCTTCAGCGTGGTTGCGTCGTTACTGCCGATATCAACGACCACGTCGCCTTCACGCGGCACCACCAAGCGCTCCAGATAGGCGACCTTGTTGGTCAAATGGTCGACCATCGACTGGTTCAAACCAGACCGGTAACCGTAGTTTTCGCCATACATTTCTTCGGCGTCGTAAGAATGCCGGAGCTGCAACAGGCCACTGTCGGGACACCAAACGAGCTCCAGTGGTCCCACCGTCACCTCTTCCGTAGCACTGCGGGGGAATACACCAGTCAAGGCTTGTTGCCCCAAATCAAGAACGGACACCAAGTGATCACTGTCCGCCACGCGGCAACGCTCGATTTTCTTATATGAACCCATTAATTCACTCCAATACAAACACAATTATCAAATACAACGTCCATCGTCCAAAAAAATGCATGCCCGAAGGTATGCGGAGTGGCTAGTCTACCCCGATAGCTTACCGGAGATTGTGGCGGACCACCAGCATTCCGGCCCCTACATCCAAGAATGAGGCCGGCGCATCCACATATGCGCCGACTGCGGTCACGGCGCTCACCGATCCGCCGGCGGGCCACTGGCGGCCAATTGCTCTTTCAGCCGGTCGATCTCGTCCACCAGGCTGGCTTCGCGCTGCCGGTGTCGGCCATTCACCAACTCACTGTAGGGGCCACCGGTGCCGCTAAGCCTGAAATTATCAAACAGGTTCGGACCACTCAGAAACAGCGCCCCTAGATCGGCATGCAGCGGCGAGACATAATAACGGTTCAACCCATCGAAATATACATTTTTATAACCTCGGCCGGTCAACAGATATTCCCACTCAAGAAAATTTTCAATTTTGGAATGCGGCAGCGCGCTTTCGACCACCACGATCCAGGGCATCAAAGTCCCGCCCCAGCCAGCCAGAACCTCCCGTTCCATGCGCTCGACGTCGATCTTGAGCCAATGGACTTCGCGCCCCTGCGCTTGAGCGAATACATCGGCCAGCGTAATACAGGGCACATCGAGCTCGTTTATGCGTGCCCCCTGCTCCCGGCGGATAAGCGCATGGCGCTCGTTTCCAGTCGACTCGCTGGGAAAATCCTGGAACTCGAAAAACCTCATCGATCCCTTCGTAGCCGCGACCGCCACCTGCATCACCGTCTCATCGGGCCGGTCCTCCCTCAGCAATGCGGCAAAGGCGGGATTGGCTTCCACATGGATGCCCCGCCACCCCTTTTCATAAAACCCCCTGCTCACCGAATCGTGCACGGGATGGAAGGCGCCAACGTCGATATAGCAACCGTTGTCGACGCGCCGCAGCGCGCGCCACAGCATGACATCCTCGAAATTCTGTGCATAGGAGACGATCCCCTCAGAAAACAGTTCCGGCGGCGCGAACGGCTCGTCCGGTGGCGCAGGTACGGCGGCCACAGTTGCTGCCGAACGCGGATGCATGGCGGCGGCGCGCGCGATCCGATCTTGCTCAATCGCGGCCCGGCTACGGCCGGCGATTGATCTGTCCGCCCCCGCCTGGGCCGCTAGCGCGAAATGAGTGCACGCTTTGCGTTCGTTCTGCAGCAACAACTCGCCCCGGCCCAAAGTGTGGTGAACGCCTGCGATTAAAACCTGCGCCAGCTGCGCCCCGCTACATCCCCAATCGCAGGCCAGTCGGACAAACTGCGCCGCCACCTGTGGCGAGTTCATTTGCTGATGCGCCGTCGCGATCAGCAAGGCCAGCATGGCGCGCTCAGGATGATGCTGCAGCGACGCCTGTTCCATGGCGACCAAACCTATCCAGTCGCCCTCCCGCCACAGCAATTGAGCCTTGCTCAGCAGGCCAGCGTCGTAAGGCGCGGCGGGCGGCTCGCTCTGCGCGACGGAGGCGGCCGACGCGCCCGCCACGCCACCGACCAAACCATGCACAAAGCGCCGCAGCAATCCATACTGGGATGGTTTCCTCTCCATATTTGTATCCGCCTTGATCAAAGTCTCGCTGGAACGATGCGTATTGAATCTGGCTCGCACGGCACGCTTTGCCATCCTCCGCTCCGCCCGCGTCGCTGATTGTATGGACCCGCGACAACGCAGGGCGACGGACGGAAAGTACGGGGTCGGATACGGCGGGCGCCGTCGTGGAGCTGAACCCGCAATCAAGATGGACTCGATCGCTCGAGCGCAGTGGAGTATCGGGAAGTTTATCAAGTTCACATCATGACACATTGATTAACCAATTTCCAGGAAATCCCCCAGCTCGCGCGCAGCAGAGCCAGGACCGGTTCGACAGCCCGTTTCCCTGTCAACCATCCCGTCGCAACCACGGCGACGGGTGCCATCGGCCTCGTACGCCGAAGAGATCCCCGTGAAATTGCCGATCCGGCCGGCCCGGGCCAGTTTGTGGCCGGCGACTCCACCCAGATGAACGTCGCAGACCAGGCCGCCGGACCGCCTGAACTATATGGGCCTTGGTTAAGGCCAACTTATTGGGAAATAACTGCGGCGCCGGACTTGCTCGGTTTCGCCCAGGAGCCGGCACCTTACTGGCCGCCGCGCAGGACTGCCGCGGCGGCACCGTCACTCCGGCCCGGCCGGCGTAATCGTCATCAAGCGGGCCCGCATCAGTTGACCGATACGCTGCGGCGAAAAGCTGACCGCCGCAGCCGCCCGCACGCGCGCGGCGCGGGCCGGGTCGGGGATTGCTTTGCGCGCCAGCCGGAGTTGTTCGGCCGCATGGTCAAGGTCGGGCTCCGCCCACCAAGCCGCGTCCCCGCCCGCCACGAAGGGATATTCGCCCGGCCCTACCTCGGTACGGCGCCAGCGCACCGGGAATCCGGTCGTCGCCAGCAGAAAGTCGCGACTACCGGAAAAGTCGGTCGCCACCACTGGCTTGCCCATCAACAGCGCCTCGGCCAACGTACGGCCAAAGCCTTCGGCGCGATGCAGTGAGACATAGACATCGCAGGCCTGCACTAGGCGCAGCACATCCACCCGGGGCAGCGTGCCCATGACGATACGGATGCGGGAGTCACCGGCGACACGCCGCACCAGCGCCTGCCACAACGCATCGCCCAGATCGACGTTCATCGCCTTCAACACAAGCACCACGCCCGCGTCGTCCGGTCCGAATGCAAGCCTGAACGCGTCAACCACAGCTTGTGGATTCTTGCGTGCCAGCGACGAGCGGTAGTCGAAGATGAATAGGAAGACCGCGCAATCGGGCGGCACATCCAGTTCATCGAACGCGCCGGCTCCGGCCAGGTCGACCACTGCCGGCAACGGCATCCAGGACACCGCCGGCGCACCACGCGCTGCCGCCTGCATGGCGTCGCGAGTGAAGCGACTGGACGACCAAATCTCGTCGACTAGGCGTAAGGTCGGCGCCAGTTGTGCCGGCCACACCGTCAACTCCCATGGCCACCACCCCACGTTGACGCGGCCAGCAAACAGGGCTGGGCCGAATTCGAGCAGCGCGCGGGCAGTATCGATGGCGGTCAAGCAAAACACGTTGACCGCAAAAGGAGCGCGTTCGCTGACACCACCCTGCTCGCCCACCTTGCCGACTAGGGTGCGGTCGCCCTGACTGTGGCCGGCACCAGGATCGAGATTGAGCACTGCGAACGGGATGCCGGCCAACTCGCAAGCCCGCACCGCCATCCTGACGTCCTCGCCCACGCCCATGTCGCCGAAGGCGAAGCCGATCAGGTTCACCCCAAACGCCCGCAACGGCGCGGCACCTTGTACGCGGGCGGTCGGCGCGCAGGGCGGAGGCGCCAGCCACGCCAACCCAGCCTCGACAGCGGGCGCGGCCCGGGCCCACCGCCTCAATTCGTCCCCCCCCTGCCGCGTCGCCAAGTCAAAGGCTTGCTGCAGGTCACGGCGGGCACACCAGGCCAACCAGGCCCAGCGCGGCACAGCGACAGGCGCGCCGTTGGCGCCTGCCGACGGTGCCCACAGCCAGTCCCGCCAGCGCGGACCGACGAGAGGCGCCAATTGCAGGGCTCCGACGCCCTCCAGCAGGAACCAGGTCCGGTACGCTGGCCACGCCGCAGCTTGGCGCAAGTCATAGCGCGCGCGCAGTGCGGCGTCGCTACGCCAGACAAAGTACATCAGCCAGGTTGGAACCATCTCGGCCTCGTCGGCCACGCCATGCGTGTGCGCCAGCAGGCAGTCGGCCGGCGCATCGAGCGCGGCGCGGGTGTCGGCATCGACCGCATCCAGCAGTCCATGCTCGCGCAAACCATGCGCGAACAGCCAGGCCATAGCCTGATCGACGGACTCAGCATCGCCGTCAGCCAACATTGCGCGGATATCAGGCCGGTGTTCGACCAAGCTATGCAGCAAGTAGTTCATACCGAAGCGGCTACCGCCCGGCGCATCGGACAGGGGGGCGAACAGCGCGGGACTTGGATCACAGGGGTGGTCGCGCCAAGCGGGGTAGGATTGCCTGCCCGTCAGCAGCCACCAAGCGCGAAATGCGGCATCCGGTCCCGCGACGGTGCTGCCGCGCAGATCGGGCCGAAGCAACCAAGCTAGCTGGCCGGCGAAATCCTCAGTAAAGGTGCTTCTCATCTTCAGGCTCTCAAAAAGGATCGCCCCGCGAGGGGTCCATCAGTCTACTGGGGGGAGTTCGATCTGACAAGCGGCCAAAATGGTTCTGGCCAGTGGTAGCGCCCATACGCTATCATGGTCAGCGTCGGCCGCGCGGTTGCGGCGCGCACCCGGCTTTGTCTGCCATTAACTTTGCGTTATCATGGTTAGTATTTTAATAGCAGCATTTGGACTTCCAGTGAATTCACCACACATGCCACGCTTTGCGATGGACCGTACTTCGCCGCCCCCTCTGGTTCCCCTCCCCCTGCTCAAGGCACGCGTTCCATGCTGACGTCCGAAACGCAATCGCCGGGGCGCGGCCTGTGCGTGTGCGTCGCGGGCGCGCCGCACGTGGACCTTGACGCGATCGAGCAAGTCTTGCGCACGGCTGGGCTGGCCGCGCCTAAGCGCGCCGCCGGTGCCGGCGGCCTGGATCTGCAACGCTGGCACAGCCAAGTGTTATCGCAGCGAGCCTTGCAGGCCTCGCCGCACGGCAGCGAGGGCGGGCCGGGTGTGCCGTGGGAACGCTTGGCCACCGACATTTGGCTGGCCAACCTCGGCTCGCCAGCATGGGTCTGGTCGCACAGCGACGCCACGTGGCTGCTCGATTTCTGGGCCGACTTCGACCACGAGATGCACTTCGTGCTGCCGTGCGTGTCGGCCGCCGATTTCCTGGCCCGCGCGCTGCAAGCCCCCGAAGCAGGCGCCGACGCCGGCGAATTGCTGACGACTTGGCGGCACTATCACGAAACTCTGTTACGTTTCCATCACCGCCATCGCGCGCGCAGCGTGCTGTTCCTGGATAGTGACTGGCGTGGCAACGCCGATGGTCTGATCGACGAGCTCGGCCGCCGCTGGCAACTGTCGCTGCGGCGGCCCGGCCCGGTTGCGGCCAGCCACGGCTCGCCGCTAGCCGCCTACCTGGCGCACACCGCCGTGGCCCGCTATGGCGAGATCGCCGAATTGGAAGACGAGATTGCGGCGACTGCGCTGCAGTTGGGTGCGCCACGGTCAGGACCGGCGGCGCGGCAGCCTGACCTGCTCGCCTCGGCGCTAGCGCATTTCCAGGAGGAGCAACGATCGCTGGCGCGTGAGCGCGCCGAGGATGCGGCGCGCCTGCGCGCGGCCGAGGCCAGCTGCCAGCAGGCGCAGCAGCGCGCGGCGGCGGCGGAGCGTGAGACGCAACTGCGCATCAGCCGCAGCACAGCGCTAGAACGCCAGTTGGCCCAGGTCCAAGCGCAATTGTCCACGCGCGACCGCGAACTGGGCGCCTTATCTGAACAGCTGGCAGCGAGCGCGGCGGCGGCTGACGAGGCACGGCAACTGGCCACCGCGCTGAGCGAGCGGCGCGAACAGGACTTCGCACAATGCCATGCCGGGGTGGTTGACCTGCTCGACAGCCTAAAGGCCAGTCTGAACGAGAGCGAAACTCACTTCCGGCGCGGTCAAGCCCTGACCGCAGCTCTGGCCCGAGCAGAAACTGAACTGGCCGAGCTGGCCACGCGCGCACCCTCGAACGAACTTCGCGCCAGCCTGGCCCAGTCACAAGCGCGAGTGGAGATCCTGGACCAGGTCTGCCGCGCCGCCGAAGACAGAGTGGCCGCCCTGCAAGCCGCCAGCGCGGAGCACCATGGCTATCTGCTGCAGGAGATTGAGGACTTGCAGGCTGAGAGCGCCACGCATTTCCGTCAACTGCTGGCGGCCCAAGCGGGCGTGCACGCGGCGCAGCAGCGCTGGGAACGTGCCAGCGGGCAATTCCCAGCGCTTTACGACGCGGCCCATGTCACTGCCGAACACTTGGGGGGGGGGCGGATCCGCTGGCGTTTCGTGGATGCCCAGTTCGGCGCGCAACACTACCCTGAATTGAACGTCGTCACGAGCATGGAGGACGGTATGCTCGGCCTTCAGTTCCGGCAGGGCGACGGCTTGCGTCTATGGCCTGTCGCGTCCGGGCGCGAACAGGTATTAATCCTGCCGGTCTTCGGCGGCACGGACCAAGCCGAAAGGCTGATGACTCTGCTCTGCCTCGGTACCAGCGACTGGCAACTGCTGCGGCGCCTGGCGACGCTCTTCAGTTCTCTCCGCGCGTCTGCCGGCCCCGAGGCGCTCGCCGTCGCGGCCGACCAATTGCCGGCGCTCGAGCGCGCGGCTGGCCGCCTGCGCGCATTTGTCGAGCAGTTCCCGGCGGTGATACGCGTCGACGGCATCCGTCTCGAAGCCACACAGCAGCAGCACGAGTATGAGGCGTTGACGCTGGTACTCGAGCAATTCATGTACGGCACGACCGTCTATCCCCGCTTTCCGATCCGCCTCGCCTGCGCCGCCATCGACAGCCAGGGCTTCGGCAGCCATCCACGGCTTGAGTTCCCGCCCCTGGCCGACGGACATCCACTGGCGAGCTGGTTCGCCGAGTCGGTCGATGCCCACGGCCCCAAGTTCGAGTTGCGCTTCGCCCTGCCGGATGCAGTCGACCTTGGCGTCTGGTCGCGCCTGTGCCAGACGGATCAGGCGCTGATGCTGGCGCTGGCCGCCGCTTTGCCAGATTGGCTGCGCCGGCTCGAGGCCGACGGCGCCCGCGCCACCCGTCCGTGGGCGGCCTGGCACCCGGTGGTGGCGATGATCGCCGCGATCGCCACCACGGCACTAGGCGTGACGGCTGAACAACAACCCACCAAGAATCTCCCCTTGCTTGTGACGTCGGAGCTGTGATGCTACCTCATGAATTACCTGAATTGCCCATGACTCCAGAGTTGTCACTGTCCTCGTTGTACCAGCTTATGCCGCCCAGCCTGTTGGTTCATGTCGGGGCCGGCCATGGCCGCGGCCCCAAGCACGTTTGGCACGAATGGCCCATCGAGCGCGTACTGCTGATCGACCCGGACGCCGAGCGCCTGGCCTGGGCCCACGCGGCGGCGGCGCACAAGCCGGGCTGGCAGGTGCGTGCCGCAGCGGTGTCGGATCACCATACCGCCCAACCGTTCTATCGCGCCAACAATCCCGGCGAGGATGGACTGGCGGCGCCAGAGCTGCTGGTCCCGTTCTGGCCCGGCTTGTTCGCACGCGAGATTGACAACTTGGTGACGGAACGGCTCGACCGGCTTGTCGCCAGCGCCTGGGACGCGCGCTTCGCAGGTCCCATGTGGCTGCTCATTGATTGTTTGCCAAGCCTGCCGATCCTGGAGGGGGCGGGCGCGCTGCTCGACCAGTGCACCTTCGTCCAAGCCCGCTGCGTACTCGAACCGGCCTCCGACACACCACCGGCTTGGCGACGCGACAACCTTGCCAGCGCGCTGGCCGCCCGGGGATTCCGCCAGATCGGCGTCAGCGCGGGCAACCAGCCCGCCGTTGGCGACGCTTGGTTCGTGCGTGACTGGTCGCGCAGCCTGCAAGCCGATGACGAGCTCCGTGCCCAAATCGCCCAGCAACAGCATCAACTGGCGCTGCAAGCCAATGAATACGCCGCCGCCGATCAGGCGCGGCAGGCGACGGCAGGCGAACTGGCCGACCTGGCGGCCTCGCTGGCGTCGGCTCGGCAGGCGCAGGACAGCGCAGAGCTGCTTGCACGCACAGTGGAACAAGGCCTGAACGACCTGTACGACGCACTGGCGACGATGCCTAAACCGCCGCCCGGAGCACTATCCGGCGCACACGTCTGGCCGCCAGCAAGCGGCGAGCCGGCCGGCCTAGAGCCGACCCTGCGCGCCTGCCAGGGCAGCCTGACTCGCGTGATGGCAGAATGCGCGCGCTTGGAGCAATTGCGGTCGGCCGGCGCGCGCGCGCTGAGCGACGCGGCACAGCAAGCGGCCGCACGCGAACAACAGCTCGGTGAGCAGGCGGCCATGCTGCAGCAACGCGACCAGGAATTGCTGTCCGCCGCCGCCGCGCATCAAGCCAAGGATAAACAGATCGCTGCCCTTGAGGAAGAGCTGCGACGCAACTTGGCCGAGGCAGCCGAGCAACACCGGGAAAAAGGCGAGCAGATCACCGCGCTGACCGCCATGCGGGGCGAGCTCGACGCGCAACTGGACGCGCTGCGGCTGGAGTTGTCCAGGGCCGGCGAACAACACCGGGAGAAGGACGAGCAGATCATCACGCTAGCCGCCCTGCGGGGCGAGCTTGGCGCGCAGTTGGACGCGCTTCGGCTAGCGCTGGCCAGAGCCGGCGAGCAGCATCAGGAGAAGGACGAGCAGATCACTGAGCTGACCACCCTGAGGAACGAGCTCCACGCGCAACTGGACGCGCTGCGGATGGAGCTGGCCAGGGCCGGCGAACAGCACTTGGAGAAGGACGAGCAGATCAACGCGCTGGCCACCCTGCGGAACGAGCTCGACGCACAACTGGACGCGCTGCGGGTGGAATTGGCCAAGGCTGGCGAACAGCACGTGGAGAAGGACGAGCAGATCAACGCGCTAGCCCCCCTGCGGGGCGAGCTCGACGCACAACTGGCCGCGCTGCGGGTGGAATTGGCCAAGGCCGGCGAACAGCACGTGGAGAAGGACGAGCAGATCAACGCGCTGACCACCCTGCGGGGCGAGCTCGACGTACAACTGGAAGCGCTGCGGGTGGAATTGGCCAAGGCCGGCGAACAGCACGTGGAGAAGGACGAGCAGATCAATGCGCTGGCCACCCTGCGGGGCGAGCTCGGCGCACAACTGGCCGCGCTGCGGGTGGAATTGGCCAAGGCCGGCGAACAGCACGTGGAGAAGGACGAGCAGATCGCCGTGCTGACCGCAGCGATGGACGAGCTGACGTCCGCTCGGACCGCGAAGACGGATGAGCTTGCCATGCAGGTCGGGCGATTGCGCTCCGAGCTACTGGAGCGTGGCGAACTGCTGGCCTTGCGGGAGGCGGAGTTGCAGGAAAGTCAGCGCGTGGTCCAACAATTGGCGGAGGAGGTAGCCAAGGCAGAGGCCCAGATCGAGCTGATCAAGGACGTTTTCCTGCGCCCGGCCGTGCTATGAGCCGCGGCCTTCCTGCACCGTTGCTCGGTATTGCGCGAATCCCCTTGCTGTCCAAGTTGATCGACTGGCTGGCCGGGCGCCCGCGCCCATCCGCACCCAATGCGCCCCAGAACGAGGCGCCCGCGCCCACGCCGCCGTGCGCGCCGTTCGACCCCGAACTACTCAACGCTGCACGCCTGCAATGGCAGTTGGGCGACTGGGAGGAACTGACGCGGCTCGGGCTGGAGCAGCTGGCCGAGCACCCCGAACGGGCGCGCTTGGCATTGCTCGTAGGCATGGCTCATGTGCAATTGCATGACCAAATGAATGGTCGCCTTTGGCTGCGCCGCGCTCAGGATTGGGGCGCGGCTCCGGTACTGGTCGCGCAATTACTGATCGGCGGCGTGTACAACACGCTCGGCCGCGCAGCGCTGCTGCAGCGGCGCCCGCGCCAGGCGCTCAGCCACTTCAAGGCTGCGATCACTGGCGTCGAAGGCGACGCGCCTGCGGCTTCACAATTGCGCTGCGCCCGGGAATTCGCCCGGCTGGGCCTGCCCGATGCCTACGCCGCCGCCGCGCTACCGCTGGAGCGGGGCGCGCCGCACGAATTGGCGACGGCGAACGCGCCGCTAGAATTGGCGGCGGCGAGCCCGCCACCACCTTGCGCCGGCATTGTGTCCTACGCGCAAAACCTAGAGGACGTCATGCTGTGGCGCGCCTTGGGCCACATCGAGGAGGGCCAATACGTCGATGTCGGCGCGGGCCATCCGCGCGCCGATTCCGTCAGCCGCGGCTTCTATGAGCGCGGCTGGCGCGGCTTGCATGTCGAGCCGGCTCCGGCGCAGACAGCCGCGCTGCGCACCGACCGCCCGGATGAGCCGGTGCTAGCCGCGATGGTAGCCACCGCCGCCGCATCCGCGCCATTCTTTGTTGTGCTGGAGGCTAACGGAAAATCGACGGCGCAGCGCGCCATGGCCGAGGACTACCAGGCGACGGGCTACACCGTAAGCGAAACCGCCGTCCCCGCGCTGGACCTGGCCGGCGTATTGCAGCAATGCCGGCCAGGCCCCATCCATTGGATGCGGCTCGCCGTCGAGGGAGCTGAATCGGAGGCCCTGGCCGGCTGGGGTGACTGCCCTCGGCGCCCATGGGTGGTGCTGGTGAACACGCAGGGCGGCGTCACCGGCACCTCCGCGTGGGAGGCAGAGTTGGCGGCACGCGGCTACCGCGAAGTGTACTCCAACGGCATCGACCGCTTCTACCTGGCCCGCAGCCACTGGCATTTGCGCACCGCGTTCAGCCATGGCCCCAACGCACGGGACAACTTTGCATTGAGCGGGCAGGGCGGCCGGTTCGCCAGCCATGCCTCAAGGTAGGCGCTGCGGCTACTCCCCGACATACATTCACACAAAGCGATTCATGGACACGACCACCTTGCCAAGCCCTTATTCCTCGCTCGACGAACTGCAGTCGGCGCACGCTGCCCGGCTGCAACGGGCGGCGGAACGGGCGAGAGAGATCCTCGCCGCGCACCAACCCGCCCCTGTATGGGCGGCCCCGCCACCTCCAGCGTCCCAGCCAGCCCCGACCGTGCCGGCCTTCGAGGCCATCGAGCTCGACGATGGCTGCTCGATCGACGAACCGGCCTGGCTCGAGTTCCTTGCCGGCGTCCTGCACCGACACTTGATGACGCCGCTGATGCTGCACGGCACCCCGCCACCGGACGCGACGCTATGGGTGGTTATCGATGGCAACTCGGCGGCGGTGGAGCAGCCATGGGACCGGACACTGAGCTCTCTCGACCACTTAATCGAGGCCTCGGAATACCCGGTGCGCCCGGTCCTGCTGGCGCCGCCTGGCGCCGCACCTCCCCCCTCCTCCGTGGCCCAACTGGCGCAGCGGGGCTGGCCTCAAATAGCGCGACTGGAGGAGCTAACTGGCACCATGACCGGGACCGACCTTGCGCTGTTCCTGCGCCCAGGTGATGAGGTGCGCGCAGAGCTGCACATGGCCCTCAAGTTTTTCGCCGCATTCACCGCGCCGCTGACCGTCATCGATATGTATTTGCGAGATGACGGACGGATCATGCCGGTGTTGCTACACGCCGCCGACCCGGTGCACGGCATGGCCGTCGATTATTGCATGGGACGCTACGCACTGCGCGGCGATACCCTCGCCGAACTGCTGTCCGGCCCCGACGTCGATGTCCACGGCCTGATAGGCGCCGCTTGGCGCCACCCGTCCGTCGCAGCAGCGGGGCGCCATATCTCCATCCCGCTGCTGTGTATCAACGAAACCGGCGCCAGTGTCCAGCGTGCCAAACTGGCGCTGGCGCGCGGCACCGCCGCCACGCCGACTGCGCCTACGGCAGAGGCGGTGAGCGTGGTGATCTGCACCAAGAACGCCACGCACCTACTGCGCCAGCTCATGCCCCGCCTGCTGGACAACCCGCAGGTGGCAGAGGTAATCATCGTGGCCAACGGTCCAGACAATCCGCTGGCCATTCTCTACCTCGACGAATTGAGCCGGGATACGCGCGTGCGCATCGTCTGCTATGACCAGCCGTTCAACTTTTCGGCCCAATGCAACCTGGGCGCGCGGCTGGCGAACTGCGACCACCTGCTATTCCTGAACGACGACATGGCCCCGGTGACGGAGGACTGGCTGGCGCGTATGCTGGACACCCTGCACGGTGCCGGGGCAGGCCGCTGCATCGTCGGCCCGCTGCTGCTCTATCCCGATCAGCGCGTCCAGCACGCCGGCATGTTCATGGGATTCAACAACGTGGCGGGCCACACGCAACGTTTCGCCGGCATGATGGGGCCGGAGCCGAACTTCATGCTGTTCGCGCCGCGTCAGGTTGCCTGCCTGACCGGTGCCGCACTGCTGATGAGTAAGGCCACCTTCGTCGCGCTGAACGGATTCGATCCGCTGCTGGCGACCTATCTTCAGGATGTGGACCTATCGCTGCGGGCCCTGCACAGTGGCGTGCGGCTCGTGTGCGAAACCCGCGCCATCCTGTTCCATATGGAATCAGTATCGGTCAAGCCCGGCTTGGCGCGGCCGCACATCGGCCGCCTGCGCGGCAATGAGCACGCCTACTTCGCCGCCCGCTGGGGCGCCAGCGTCTACGAAGACCGCTGGACCAACAGTCTGATCGACCGAAACCATGAATCCTTCCGTAGGTTAAAAGTATGAAATCGCCCCTCCTCAGCGCCGCGCCGCACGTCGCCTCCACTCCTTTGCACGTGCTCTTCTTCTGCGACCATACCCTGAACTCTGGCACCCGCTCCGGCATTCAGCGCGTGGTATTCGAGCTGGCCATCGAACTTGGACACCATGTCGAGTTAAGTTTCGTGAAATGGGACAAGTTCGACGGCCAACTGCGCTTTCTGGACGCGCGCGACTTGGAAGCGCTGTTTGGCGCTGGCCATGGCTACCTGCCCCATCCAGCCTGCCACCGCGCCAGCTACCGCTTCGGCGACGTGCTGGAGGCGCCCGAGCGCACCTGGCTGCTATTTCCCGAACTCCCCTATCTTCTCCCGCTCGGCAACGAGGTTTACGCGCGCATTCTGTCACAGACGCGCGCCTATGGCGTGCGCAGCGCCACCGTATACTATGACGCAATCCCGGTGCGTGAGGCGGCATATGCGAACGGGCGGCCAATCCACGCGGAATACCTCAATGAGCTAGTGCGCAGCGACCTAATCCTGGCCATTTCCGAGTTCGCCGCAGCCGACCTGCTCGACTATTACGTCAACGGGGCGGGCCTGCCCCCGCCCACCGTCGAGCTGATCGGGCGCAAGACCATCGCTGTCCCGCTCGGCGAGCTCCGCCGCGGCGAGACGTCGAATGGCAGTCCCGGCGTCGAGCACGCACTGCCGTCGATGATCATGGTAGGCACCGTGGAGCCCCGCAAGCAGCAAACGCGCCTGCTGCGCGTCTTGAACGCGGCGCGCGCCGAGCACCCCATCCTCGCCCAACTGCAGGTTGACGTTTTCGGCTCCCTGCATCCGGACGCGAGCGACGAGATGTGGGCCGAGGTGGCGCGCAACCCCAACATCCGTTACCACCAGTACGTCCCCGACAGCGTGATCGAGGCGGCGTACGAACAGGCCTGGTTCAGCGCGTTCCCATCCTATCACGAAGGTTATGGCCTTCCCATCGTGGAAAGCATGCGGCGCGGCGTGCCCTGCCTGACGGCCAATTTCGGCGCGATGGAAGAGATCGCGCGCGGCGGCGGCTGCCTCGCCGTCGATGTCCTCGATGACGCCGCGCTGCTACAGGGACTGCTGACTCTATGCTTGGATGGCGCCTTGCGCACCCGCCTGCGCAAGCAGATCAAGCGACGCCAGCCCTACTCTTGGATCGACTACGCCGCCAGCTTGGTGCACCATATGCGCGCCCACACGGCGGTGACACAGGACAGCCTCGACACCATGCGCGTGACGCTGACGGCGTGGCTAAGCGGGTCCAAGTCCAGTCGGATATATGCCCAGCCCGACTTCAGTTGGCATTGCCTGCGCGGCAACGCCGCGACACTGGCGCCAGTGTCGCCCCTGATCGCGGAGGCGCGCCGGGCCGGCCAGGCCGGCATCGTGGTCGCGTTGACCGAGGCTGTAATGCCGGACGACATCACGGACCAGACCCTCGCACTGGCGGCCCAGGCCGACCTGCTGCTGGTCGCCAGCGCCCAATGCCGGGACAACCTGGTGCGGGCGGCGCAAGACCGCAGCCTGGACGACGCGCTGCCGGCGCATGTCGTCGCCCTGCGGGACGCGGCGTCGGCCTGCGACATCCTGATCGGACTGAGCGCACGCCGACAGGCGGCCCACGCCGTGGCGCGCACCGAGTCCGCCTACATGCAAGCGGCCATGCACACCCCTTATGCGCAACGCAGCGTGCCCGACTTGGCCATTGTAATCTCGACGTTCAACCGCGGTCCGTTCGTCGAGTTGAATGTGCGCTGGTTGTTGGAAATGATCGATCGCGAGCAATTGCCTGTGCGCTGCGTAGTGGTGGACAATACCTCGACCGATGACACCTTCGAGCGACTGCTGCCGTTTCATCATCATCCGCAGTTCAGCTATTTCTGCAATTCAGCGAACACCGGCATGCTGGGCAATCTACGCGAATGTTCCTCCAAGGTGCTGGCTAAGTACATCTGGCTCACTGGCGATGATGATTTCATCACGCCGGGCGCCATCGGGCGCACACTCGAGGCCATCGCGCTGCATCGGGGGATTCCGATGTTGATACACAATTTCGGGGTCTACCACCGCTTCAGTCTGTCGCCGCAGGACAGTCCCCAGCAGTTCCACAACGAGATCATCCGGCTGGCCCCTCAGGCGTCGGCGTCGGGTGTGGTGCCGGTCCGGACGGCAGCGGCGGAACATGACAATTTGTTTACCGCGATCTATCCGCTTGTGTTCCGCGCTGACCTGCTGGCCACTTGCTTCAACTATCCGTTCGACGGCTTGCCGTTTGGCGACTTGGTCGAGTGCGTGCCAACCACCAAGTACATCCTGGAAGCGCTCGCGCAGTCGGATGCCTACTGGTTCAAAGAGGAGGGGATCGTCGGCAATGCCCACAACAGCTGGAGCCGGCACCGCCCTCGCTGGCATCTAAAACTGATGCCGGCGATCTTGGATCTGGCCCGCCAGTCTGGTGTCGACAGCAAGAAACTTTGGGCCTGGACCGGCATCCACCATTCGTTGTTCCAGGAGGCGGCGGAACTGGCAATGGCGGCGAACACGGCCGCGCACCTCGATGCGCCGGCCGACTTCGACCACGCGGGATTCTTTTTCCGCAAGGCTGTGGAACAACCGGCGGCGCTAGCGATCAATGCCGGCGTGGCGGTCCGGCTCTGGACAGTGCAGTCCGCCTAGCCCTTCCGTGCCATAGGGGGCTTGGAAAGCCGCCTATGGCCCATTCTCAATTCACCCAGACTTCTACGCGGCCCAGCTTGAAATGGCTGCTACGATGCTCAAACCAGAAATGCCGTTCCTGGACACAGGTGATCTGCAATTCGTAGCGGCCTGCGGCCGGCGGCGCCTTGACATCGACGTCCAGATCTAGGCAGGTACCCGGATAGGATACGCCGTTCTTGCCGATCGCCGTGCGGTCGCCATCCATCACCGCTACGGTACCGTCCGGCAGCACCCAATGGTAGGACAGGTTCACGGGAAAGAAGATGTAGCCTCCCCAGACCTGGTCGCTCTGGTTGTCCAGTGTCACCTGCACCGAGAAGCGCTGCATCGGACGCACGGTCTGCGGCGCACCGCGGAAGCGCACCTCGCCGCGCAAATCGGTAAGCACCTCGGAGCGCAGGAAACGGGTCGTCATGTCCTTCGCCAGCGCCGTGCAGGTGTATGGCAGATACGCGGCGGGGGCCGATGGCGCTGCGGCGAAACAGCGCGCCAGGCGGTTCAGCCAGTTCACCTTAGGCGCGGCACGGCGGGGAATGGCGCGCGCCGCCTCGTACAGCGCGATGTCGTCCCGGTTGAGGTCGCGCAGGCGGGCGATGATGTCGGGATGGGTCTGATCAACCGTGACGCGCGTCGATGTCTTGTTTACAACCTTGATCTGACGTGGCGCCGGCAAGCCGACTAGCGTCGCCACGTCGGCGAGGAAGTCGTCCATCCTCTCCTGAAAACCCACCACATCGTAGCGTTTCAAGTGCCGTATCGCCGCAGCAAACGCCGCCTCGCCTTCCAATACGATCGGGCTCGCGATGGAGGCGAAGTGGCGAACATAATGCCCCGAAATCGCATGCAGAAATGCACCATTGCTGCTGTGCCCGTTCGATGCCAGGAATTGGCGGGCGCCGTCGATCAACGGACCAGCGTACGGATCCTCTTTCACATCATTGACAAGGTAGTATATCCATGACAGGCAACGGTCGACCGGCTCGCGCAACAAGGTCACGTACTGCCAGCGTGGGTCGAGGTCGTCGTTGTCCATGAATTCAAGGTGCGCCGAAACCACCGGGTACAAGCCGCCAAACTTGGACAGGATATCGATGTGCGGCCCCGCCAAGGCCGAGATTGGAGTCACGCTGCCAGCGCCAAGATTGTCGACAAACCAGTTGGTGATGGCGGTACCGGCCGTCTTGGGCAGATGGTCGAACACGATGCGGCCTGCGAAATGCCTACTGAGGGAATCCAAGGAAACTACCTTTCAAAAAGCGGAAGCGTGTGGCTTAACTCGCCATTATAGGGCATGACGCCAGGGTGCAAAAGTCACCATTCCACGCGGGAAGCATCGATATTGCGGGCGCGGGGCGTGCTTTCGCCTAAACCGGAAGCGGCCTACTCCCGCAGCCGTACTTCCCAAGCCCGCTCCGTCGTGTCGTTTCCCCATGCGTCAGCTCCTGTCGTCGATGGAGCCGCCATGGTGGATTCGCCTATAGGTGAAAGACGAGTTGAAATTCCCGCTTTCGGTATTTCCAACGCTATGTGTACCGATCCCGATGGGCCCGGAGTCGCGCTGCCGCTGGGAGAAATTCAGCGCTCGGTAGGAACTATCGAGTGCACCCATTTAGTACAGGCGGGATGCTGCATCCTGCGGTGATCAAGTGCTTCAGTCGCGTATCAGCATGGAGCCGGCGCTTAGCGCGGGGTGGCTGGCCGTGCCGATCAGGGCGATCTGCTGCTGCGCCAGCGCGCCACTACCATCGGAGTCGTAATACAGCTTGCCGCTAGCCTGATCATAAATGATGCGGTCATCCGCGTCCAACGCGGCCGTGCCGGCGACGAACGCCGTGACCGCCAGCGCCGTCGACTGCACCGCCCCGAAAGCTGTGAAGATGTCGTCGTCCAGCACGATCACATCCGTGCCGGAGCTGAAATCGACAAGCGTGTCGATGTTCTCGCCGCCCGGCGCGCTGTCGAACACAAACGAATCCCCCCCCGCGCCGCCGGTCAGCGTGTCTCCCCCCAAGCCACCCGCCAGTGTGTCGTTGCCGGCGTTGCCGAACAGGTTGTCGTTACCCGCGTAGCCATTCAACATGTCGTTGCCGGCGCCGGCGCGCAACAGGTCGGTACCGGCCGAGCCGTTCAGCTGCGCGGCGCGGCCCTCCTTGTAGCCGTCGGTGATGTAGTGCCGCGTCACCGCCGCCAAATCGCCGCCGAAGGCCGCGCCCAAATCCGCGTAGCGCGCCAGGTACCAAGCCGCATCGAAGCTGGCGCCACGCCCCTCCTGGAAACCGTTGCTGATATAGTGCCCCAGCGCGGCGTTGGCGTCGGTTTTGAAGACTCCGATCAGATCGCCGTACGAGGCCACATAGCTCAACGCGTTGAAGCCGCCCAAGTCCAGCAGCTTGTCGGCGAAGCGCAGCCGCTCCACCCCGCTCAGCGTGTCCGTGCCCTCGTCGCCGTTGGCCAGGTCGGTGTCCCACACCGTGACGACGCCGCCCGCGTAGCTAAGCTTGTAGCCGGCAACGGCGCCGCCGAACATGGCCGTGTCCGTACCCGCGCCACCATGAAGCGCATCGTTGCCTCCGTTGCCGGTCAACACGTCGTCGCCGGCGCCGGCGCGCAGCAGGTCGGCGCCCCCCGAGCCGTTCAGGTGCGCGGCGCGGCCCTCCTTGTAGCCATCGGTAATGTAGTGCCGCGTCGCCGCCGCCAAGTCGCCGCCAAAGGCCGCGCCCAGGTCCGCGTAGCGCGCCAAGTACCAGGCGGCATCGAAGCTGGCGCCACGCCCCTCCTGGAAACCGTTGCTGATATAGTGCCCCAGTGCGGCGTTGGCGTCGGTTTTGAAGACTCCGATCAGATCGCCGTACGAGGCCACATAGGTCAACGCGTTGAAGCCGCCCAAGTCCAGCAGCTTGTCGGCGAAGCGCAGCCGCTCCACGCCGCTCAGCGTGTCCGTGCCCTCATCGCCGTTGGCCAGGTCGGTGTCCTGCACCGTCACCACGCCGCCCGCGTAGCCGAGCTTGTAGCCGGCAACGGCGCCGCCGAACATGGCCGTGTCCATGCCCGCGCCGCCATGAAGCGCATCGTTGCCTCCGTTGCCGGTCAACACGTCGTCGCCGGCGCCAGCGCGCAGCAAGTCGGCGTCCGCCGAACCGTTCAGGTGCGCGGCGCGCCCCTCTTTGTAGCCGTCGGTGATGTAGTGCCGCGTCACCGCCGCCAAGTCGCCGCCGAAGGCCACGCCCAGGTCCGCGTTGTGGGCCAAATACCAGGCCGCATCGAAATTCGCGCCGCGCCCCTCCTGGAAGCCGTTGCTAATGTAGTGCCCCAGGGCGGCGTTGGCATCGGTCTTGAAGACATTAATCAAGTCGCCATACGAGGCCAAGTAGTTGAGCGCATTGAAGCCGCCCAAGTCAAGCAGCTTGTCGGCGAAGCGCAACCGCTCCACGCCGCTCAACGTGTCCGTGCCCTCGTCGCCGTTGGCCAGGTCGGTGTCCCGCACCGTGACGACGCCGCCCGCGTAGCCGAGCTTGTAGCCGGAAGCGGCACCGCCGAACATGGCCGTGTCCGTGCCCGCGCCGCCCTGGAGCGCATCGTTGCCACCGTTGCCGGTCAACACGTCGTCGCCGGCGCCGGCGCGCAGCAGGTCAACGTCCGCCGAACCGCTCAGGTGCGCGGCGCGCCCCTCTTTGTAGCCGTCGGTGATGTAGTGCCGCGTCACAGCCGCCAAGTCGCCGCCGAAGGCCACGCCCAGGTCCGCGTTGTGGGTCAAGTACCAGGCCGCGTCGAAATTCGCGCCTCGCCCCTCCTGAAAGCCGTTGCTAATGTAGTGCCCCAGGGCTGCGTTGGCGTCGGCCTTGAAGACATTAATCAAATCGCCATACGAGGCCAGGTAGTTGAGCGCGTTGAAGCCGCCCAGGTCCAGCAGTTTGTCAGCGAAGCGCAACCGTTCCACGCCGCTTAGCGTGTCAGTTCCCTCGTCGCCGTTGGCCAGGTCGGTGTCCCGCACCGTCACGACGCCGCCCGCGTAGCCGAGCTTGTAGCCGACAACAGCGCCGCCGAACATGGCAGTGTCGATGCCCGCGCCGCCGTCGAGCACGTCGTTGCCAGCGTGGCCGGTCAGGGTGTCGTTGCCACCGTAGCCACGCAGGGTGTCTGCGCCGGCTGTGCCTGCGAACGCGTCGTCGCCATCAGCGTTGGCGCTGCGGCCTTCCTTGTAGCCAAAGTTGATATAGTGCCGCGTGGCCGCGTCCAGGTCGCCGCTGTAGAGTGCGCGCAGGTCGGCGTAGTTGGCCAGGTACACCGCCGGATCGAAGGTAACCGCCCGGCCCTCCTGGAAACCGTACTCGATGTAATGCTGGAGACCGCCGTCAGGCGAGTCCTTATAAAGGTTGATCAGGTCGGCGTGCGAGGCGATGTAGCGCAGCGCGCCGAAGGTGGCTAGGTTAAGCTGCCGGTCGGCGAATTGCAGCACCTCGAAACCGAGCAGTCCGTCGCGTCCATTGTCGCCATTGCCAGGATCGAGATCCTGCACACTCACGCCCCGCCAATCGCCGCTGCCACCGTTGTAGGTCAGTCGGTAGCCGGCGACGTTGCCAGAGAACACGGCAGTATCCACACCGTCGTTGCCATACATCAGGTCGCTACCCTCGTCGCCAGACATTCGGTCGTTGCCGCCGCCACCGTACATCAGGTCGGCGCCGCCCCCGCCGGAAAGCACATCGTCCAAGGCGCCCCCCGCAAGCATATCTATCCAGCCGTCTCCGGCGATATCGCGCGCCGCCGTGATACCGCGCGGATCGACACCCTCGACGAAATTCCTGGCGGTCAGCGTCGAAGCCAGCACGTTCCTCAGCACCAGCACCGTCACGCCGGTGGTCTGGACATTGCCGCCCCCGTCGAACCGCAGCAGCGTGTCAGCGCCTGACTGCACTAGGCCAAGCTTGCCTTCCATGAACGGATTGACCGGCCCCGGCCAGCCGAACAGATCCTTTATCCCTATCCGGTCACCTTGGTCGCCAGCGACAAAGTCACTCACCTCGTATGGGGAGCCGGTGCCGACGTTGAATGTGTCGCGACCGCCGCCGCCGCTGGCCGTCACCGCCAGTGTCAGGGCAGAGATATATTGCACAGCAATATGATCCTCTCCCTCGCCTCCGACAACGACGACGGCGTGCATGGGCGCAGCCCCGCCATAGGACAAAACGCTCAGGACATCATCGCCGGCGCCGCCGTCCAGCGTATCGGTGCCGTTGCCAGCAAACAGAGTGTCATTACCGTCACCACCGAATAGGCTACTGCCGCCGTAGCCGTCCACGTCAAGCTTGTCATTACCAGCGCCACCGCTCAGTACATTGCTGCCACCGAAATCCGACAATCCATCATTGCCACTGCCACCATCCAGGCGATCATCGCCGACGCCTCCAGACAAATCATCATCGCCAGCGCCACCAGCCAGCACGTCATTCCCCTTGTCTCCGCGCAGATAGTCATTCCCGGCGTCGCCGTATATCATGTCGTCGCCCGCATTGCCCGACAAATAGTCAACGCCATCGCCGCCATTCATCGTATCGTCGAGAAAACCACCCGAAAGCGAATCTCCCGCCGCGCCACCAGCCAGCGTCATGCCGGTACTCGCGCCATCCGGAGAAAGGTGGCCAACGAAGTTTTCTCCGGTCAAGTTGGCCGACGATACACCTTGCAACACCATCAGATCCTGGTGCGGGGCGACTCCGGTTCCATCGAAGTCGTACCGCAATACGGTATCCGCGCCGCGCTGCACCAGCTTGAGCAACCCGCCTGCGACAAATGGATTGGGACCTTCGTAGGCCGTCCCAAGCAGCTTTAACACATCGATGCGATCTCCACCGGCGCCGACCGCAAAATCCGCGACGATGAACGTGCCGCTGGATTTTGTCCCGCCCAGTACGTAAGTATCCGAACCCGCGCCACCCGTCACCCGCACGGTGGAAGCCCGCTCATAGTGCCGGTTATAGGTGACGATGTCATCACCATCGCCGCAATCCACCACGACGGTGTTCAGGACCCCGCTTCCGCCATAACCAGTCCAAATGTTGACGCTGTCATTGCCCGCGCCACCCACGATCGTGTCGTCACCGGCACCCGCCGACAGGTAATCATCACCACCCCCGCCATCCAGCGCGTTATTCCCGCTGTCGTCATAGAGATCATCGCTGCCTGCTCCGCCGCTCAGTTGGTCGTCGCCGGCCTGACCGCTCAAGCGATCATTGCCGTCGTCTCCGGACAATGTGTCATTGCCAAAGTTCCCGAGCAAGACGTCGTCGCCCGCGCCGCCCAGCAGCACGTCGTTTTCACCGGAATACGAAATCTCATCGTCGCCAAGCAAGAAATCGTTGCCCTCCCCGCCCTCCACCTGATCATTGCCGGGGCCGCCTGCCAGGACATCGGCCTCCCCATTTCCCACTATCGTATCGTTGAGGAGGCCGCCCGTCAGCTTATCTTTGGCGCCAGATCCAAGCAGCATCAAACCGTCGTTGGAGCCTGATGGACTGATGCCCTGGGTAAAATTGGCGACGGTCAGATTCGTTGCGGTGACACCCCGAAGCGTGAGCATGTTGGCATAGCTGTAACTGCTGCCCGCCGCGCCGTCGCGGTCGTACTGAACCAGGGCGTCGGCGCCACTTTGCTGGAGGCGCAAATAGCCCAGCGCGCCGAAAGGGTTCCCGCTTGGCGGTCTGAAGGCACTACTCTCCATCAAGGCAACGACATCGAGCACGTCCCCACCATTACCAGCGACAAAGTCGCTGATCACCACGGTCATCTGCAGAGCGGCAAACTGGTAAGTGTCTGTTCCTGCACCGCCAGTCGCGTTGATACTGGTATTGATGCCTGTGCGATTGCTGCCGCGGAATTGGATCACATCATTGCCATCCCCCCCTTGCAGCGTGATGGCATTGTCAATAAGAGAATAATTGCCTGCGATAAAAAAAGTATCATCACCAGTTCCGCCAATTAGCGTATCGTCGCCCTGATAAGTGGTGAGCGTATCGTTGCCCTCGCCACCTTCGAGGCGGCTGGCGCCGCGCAGGTTGTCGTGGGATGCGGCCTCCTCCCCTCCGCTGGATAGGGCATCGTCGCCTGCGCCACCGAGCAATACGTTATCGCCAAGCGTATCAGTGAGCTGATCGTCGCCATTGCCGCCACTCAGCGTGTCATTTCCGTCTGCGCCAGTCAGGTAGTCCTTCCCGGCTCCGCCATTGAGCGCGTCGTTTCCAGCCTCACCATAGAGCTGGTCGCCGGTGCCCGCGAGGGTTTCATCGCCGCCATCAATGATATCGTCGCCTTTGCCGCCATATATCGTATCGGCACCGTCGCCCCCTTTGATGATGTCGTTCAGGAAGGCCCCTTGCAACACATCGTTGCCCGGCGTACCGTCAAGCACGCGCCCGACGCTCAGCACTGGGGTGAAATTTCCAACGAAGGTGGCCGCGCTCAGACTCGAAAGCGACACGCCCTTCAGCGTGAGCATACGAGTCATCGCGTATTGCGCTCCCGCCGCTCCATCGCGATCAAGCCATACGGACATGTCGTTCCCGTCCTGCGACGCCGCAAGGTAGCCAGTCGGCCCGAATGGATTGCTGCTGTTCGAAGGTAGGGCACCGCGCAAATCGATGCGATCACCTTCCGCCGCAGAGAAATCGGTGATCGTGTAATCCAGGACCATGTTGACACCCTTGAACACAAAGAGGTCGGCCCCCGCGCCCCCGTTTGCAGAGATCCGGACTGGCTCGGTGTAGAGCCATGACTGGATAAGGTCGTCACCTTCGCCGCCGAAAACCTGTACCGTGTGGCTGGCTTGCTGGCCGCCGGACGTCCTGATGTTTAACGAGTCATTGCCGGCGCCACCCGACAGCGTATCGTTGCCATAGCCGCCGGTGATCGAGTCGGCCCCATCATCGCCCTCGTAGAGGCCGGCGCCGATGGCGGTGGAGCTCAACGTGTCGTTGCCCGCTCCGCCACGCAAAATGTTGTTTCCATACTGCTCTTCCAGGAAGTCATCATCTGCGCCGCCTTCCAGCACATCGTCGCCCTCCTCGCCACGCATAGTGTCGCTGCCATTGCCTCCCAGCAGCGAGTCATTGCCCTCGCCCCCCCACAGTTCGTCACCGGCGTCCTGTGCCAGGCCGGTGCCCCCGTCGAGCAAATCGTTCCCATCCTGCCCGTCTAGTGTGTCAAACCCTTGTAGGCCATACAGCGTGTCATCGGCCACGTAGCCCAACAGCCGATCGTTGCCGGCGGTACCGTACACGGTCATGCCTTTGCTCGTCCCCGCCGGATCCAGGCCGCCAACAAAATTGGCCGCCGTCACTTGCTCCATCCGCACGCCGGCCAGCCGCGCCACCGTATAGAACTCCGTGGCCGACGCGTATTTCAGCTCCTGCACCAAGGTATCGGCACCGTCCTGCGTCAATCGCATATACCCGCCGGGACGGAAGGGGTTGCCGCGCGCATCCGACCAAAGCATGATCATCCAGAGATCGATCAGGTCGCCCCCGGCACCGGCCTGGAAATCGGTAACCACGTACATGTCATCGCCGTTCCCTCGGCGAGGCAAGAGAAAGGTATCCACGCCGCCGCCGCCGCTGGCGATCACGCTGGTGTTGGCTGCACTATAAAATTCGACCTCGATCCGGTCTTCACCATCGCCGCCCGACACGACCGCGCTACCGCCTGCTGCGTACTCGTCAGACAACGAAATTGTATCGTTGCCCGCCCCGCCTTCGATGGTGTCCTGTCCATTGCTATGGAAGTAATCATTTCCGGCGCCCCCATCAAGCACGCTGTGCTGGGAGTAAGCCATGTATGTATAAAAGGAATCGTTGCCTGCGCCCCCGCAGAGGAAATTGTGGCCATCGGAATCAGCGAGCTCGTCATCGCCATCGCCGCCGTCAAGCGAATCGTCGCCCTTGCCCCCGTCGAGGTTATCGTCGCCTAGCCCGCCACGCAGGGTGTCGTTGCCATGGTAGCCGCCGAGGCTGTCATCACCACCACCACCTTCGAGCACGTCATCGGCCAAACCGCCTTCCAGCAGGTCCGCCCCACCGGATCCGAGCAATGTAACCGGCGCGGTGCTGTATTCGGTCTGGAAGTGAATTTCAAACCAATAGCCAACCGGGCTTCCAGCCAAGTCCTTGACTAGGCCATACGGGATGTCGACCGTATAGCGCGATGAATAGGCGAGGTTGGCAGGTAGGTCCAGCGTGAGCGTCGCGCCGGAAATCGTGATGCGAGGGCTGGTGCCGATGCTTTCTTGGGTGACGATACGCGACGCGTTGTCGCGGACAATCAGATTGCCGCTACCCGCCTGAATCTCTCCGCTGAATCTCAAGACGATGTTGGCGTCGACTGCGACGCCGGTGGCATAGTAGCTAGGCGAATAGCTGACGAGGGTGGGAACGGTGGACATGAGGAGCACAAGTTGCAAAAAAGGGTTAATAATACTACAGCCAAAGTTCCCTTTCAGAAATTCCGTCCGCGCGAACTGGGGCGGAGCCGGTGACAAGCGCCGTACCGCGAAGACGTAGGCTACGGATGAGGAGGTCCACCCGGGGCGGCACCAGATGCTCCGCCGAGGAAAAAATGATCGGCCATCCATGCGAGGAAGCCGTCTGTCGGCGGCCAGACATGCACCGACTGGCTAGGCATCAAATGCCCAGCGCGCCCATTTCGCGCTGGATCAGCGCCTCCCACTGCGCGACGCCGAATTGGATCGAGTACAAGCTGGTAATGGTCTCGCGCGCGGCGGCGCGCAGGGCCTGCCCGCGCTGTGGCTGGTTCAGCGCCACCTCGATCATGTTCGCCAGCGCTGCAGTGTCGAAGAAATCGACCAGCAGACCGTTGCGGCCGTCGCGCAACACCTCAAGCACGGGCGCCGTCCGCGAGCCGATCACCAGACAGCCGCAAGACATAGCCTCCAGCATTGACCACGACAGCACGAAGGGATAGGTAAGGTAGACGTGCACGCTCGACACCTGCAAGGCCGTCAGGTACTCCCTGTATGGCAGCTTGCCTAGAAAATGCGTGCGGCGAGGATTTACGGGAATCTCGCGCAGCAACTTCTCCCGCCAGTTCAGCGCGTCCTTCGGCTTGGCGCCATAACTGGTATCGTCACCGCCGATGACCAGCACGTCTACGTCGACACTCCTCTCTTGCAGTTGGCTGACGGCTCGCAAGAACTGCGGGAAACCGCGGTAGGGTTCCAAGTTGCGCGCCACATAAGTTAGCACCTTGTTGGAACTGTTGAGCACGCGTCCGTCCGGCAGCGTAAAGCGCGCGGCGGGATTCGGGCGAGCCAGTTCGGTGTCGACCCCCTCATGGATGACGTGGATGCGCCCCTGGTAGGCGGTGGGATGGACCTGCTTTTGCCAATGCGTGGGAGACACCGCCACGTCGCAGTATTCCAAGTTAAACAGGTGCAGCATGTTGCGCGTGCGAATGCGCGCGCGGTCGTCCACGCTCAGCGGAAAGTCCGGGTCGAAGCCTGCGTCCGCGCCGTCGGTCTGGTAATAAAATTCACAGAAACTAAACAGCTTGGCGTGCGGATAGATATCCTTCACATACAGAGCGTCGCCCCAGCCCGGATGGGCCACGATCACGTCAGGCGTGAACCCCTCGCGCTTCAGGCCGGACAGCCGTTCCGCCACCGCCTGCCCCGTCAGTATTCCGTGTTCTATGCCCCGCAGGTAGCGGTGGGTGGTCTTGGCGGGCGCACGGCGCGGCGCGTAGCGGACCAGCGGCACACCCCGCATGGCAGCGGCGTTATCCTGTCCCACGCTGACGACCGTGTGGTCCGGATTGCGCGCCAGATGGGCCGCCAGATGACGGAACTGGCCGGGAAAGTTCTGGTGCAAAAACAGGAAGCGCATAGTTGAATCCAGCTCGGGGTTGGACGCGGCCGGAATGAGGAAAAGGGCATTCTAGCCTGAAGTTCCCCATATTTTTTTTAGAGCTTGAAGTAAATTATAGGGTCCTCGCGCTGCCGGCAGCTTGACGGCCTTTTACCAGTCTTGTTACCCTGAAAGCCCTGAGACTAGTTCAAGCGCGCGTATTTGTATGGGGATAGGATTGAGATGACTTGACGGTCGCCGTGTCGGCGTCATCTCTGGGGATGCTGCAGATGTTGCCCACGATGGTCGCCACTTCCGCCAATAGCGGTGGAAGCAATGGACGGGGGAGTGATCATCGAGGCTTGCTGGCGAGCTTCCTCAGCGCCGCGTCGGGGCGCTTGACGGGCGCCACGGAGTCACCTGCGAACTTGGCTTGCGGGTCCGTTGCGGTGAACATCAGTTCTCGCCAAGCATCTCGCAAATGCCATTCAGCGTAGTAAATCAGCATGCACAGAAAGATATGCACGCGGACCCGGTTTCCCAGCCTATGATGAATCGGCGCCACCTTCAATCGGCGGCCTTAAATGAGAGGAACGCCTCACTGTACTTTGCAGGTGCGTGTACGGTTTCACGCGAAACGAAAGGCTTGTAGAGAAACCTGTCTGTTACAATATTCCCTTTTGGCCTCACCCATAACATTTTACAATGTAAAAATAAAATGGATATTACTAACCAGTATTTCCGGGCAGGGCGACCACCTGCAGAATTCCTACTAGCACAAACTGAGTTATGTTGGTTGGCAAAAACTTCACTAGCGGAACTGTGCAAGATAATAAGTGATGCTGATATGACTCCTAACCAAGCAGGATTATCTTACTAATGAACCCTTTAGAAATCATGTCACTCACACGTGAAGGCGTGGGTAAAACCGCGCTTATAACCGGTGCAGACAGCTTTACTGGTCAATATGTCGCAAGAGAATTACTCGCTGCAGGATATCGCGTAATTGGAACAACGAGCTCAGGTCAAGGAAACTTACCGTTCGGAACTCAGATCCGAAAATTAGAACTTATTGATCGGATTGCGATTCGGATTCTTTTATCAGAGGCTCGACCCGATGTTGTAGTCCATTTGGAAACTCATCCTAAGACCCAATCTGACGATATAGAGAAAATTTATACAGTCGATATCGCTTGGACCAGCAAGCTACTGGAAGAGTTGGATGCAATTTCCCTCAAGCGTCCCATTGTTATGATTATCTCTGACGCAAGCGTTTATGGAAACTCATCGCATTCCGTTATAGATGAGCAAGTAGAAATATCCCCACTCGATGACTTCTCGGTTTCAAAAATTTCCGTTGAGCACATAGCGAAAATTTGGATGGATCGTATCCACATCATTATTGTCCGGCCATTTAACTACTCAGGGCTCGGCCAGCATCCAAGCTTCTTTTTGCCGAAAATAGTGGATAGCTTCCAAAGAAGAGAAGCAAGTATTAGATTACCCCAATTGAATATCAAAAGGGATTTTTCAGATGTGCGACTAGTGGCTGCCGCATATCGCGCATTACTTTATCGAGCGCCTGAGAGCGGAGTATATAACGTCTGCTCCGGTATCGCTTACTCTCTGGAAGACATTCATAAAACAATGGAGACTATCGCTGATTTCAAAATAAACCTCATTGAAACCAAGGCATTGAAATTGCCGGAAGTTATTGAAGTGCAAATTGGAAACAACAATCGCTTAGAAAATGTTATTGGGAAAATCATTCCAATTCCATTGGAGAAAACCTTAAGGTGGATGTACACCAATGGCTCAGAAACTTAAAAATTAATGGAAATATATCAACCACTCGACTGGAGCGAGCGCAGCGAAAACCGGTGGTAAAATGCCCGGCTTGGCGTACGCGTGCCAACATGTCGGCGAAATGCCGCCTTCCGCGCCGCCCAGCTGAGCTGCTGCCTGATCTGCGTCAGGCGCGCTTGCCGCGCCTTGTCAGGCCGACCACAGCAGCCGGACCCACACTTTGCTTTCGATCATCAGAATGAAAATCCGGCTTGGTTCCGGTGCAGGTCGGCCTCCACCATCATCTGGCACAGCTCCTCCAGCGTGGTCTTCGGCGCCCAGTTCAGTTCCTTCAGGGCCTTGGCGGGATCGCCGATCAGCAGCTCGACCTCGGCCGGACGGTAGAACTTCGGCGACACGCGCACCAGCACCTTGCCGGTCTGGGCGTCGTGGCCGGTCTCATGGTCCGCGCTGCCCTGCCATTCGATGGCGATGTCCACCGCCTTGAAGGCCATGGTGACGAAGTCGCGCACGGTCTCGGTGCGGTTGGTCGCCAGCACGTAGGTGTCAGGCTGGTCGGCCTGCAGGATGCGCCACATGCCTTCCACGTATTCCTTGGCGAAGCCCCAGTCGCGCTTGGCGTCCAGGTTGCCCAATTCCAGCGTCTCCAGCTTGCCCAGCTTGATCTTGGCGACCGAGTCGGTGATCTTGCGGGTGACGAACTCGCGGCCGCGCAGCGGCGACTCGTGGTTGAACAGGATGCCCGAGCAGCCGAAGATACCGTAGGACTCGCGGTAGTTCACCGTCATCCAATGCGCGTACAGCTTG
>NZ_FPBO01000096.1 GCF_900116645.1 Pseudoduganella namucuonensis
GACCGCCACGAACTGGAAGCGGTAGTCGCCGGCCGGCAGCGCCGCGTAGCGCACCTCCGGCAGCGACGACTCGCTCCAGCGCTCGTCCATGCCGAGCAGGCGGACGCGGTAGCGCAGCGCCTGCCGATTCTTGAATTGCAGACTGGCGAGGCGGAACACCATCGGATCCGGCGACCATGGCAGGGGCGCCGAGGCGGGCGATATCTCGCGCTCGCCGCGCTGCGCGCCCTCGATCACCGCCGTGGGCGCGGCCACGTCGAACAGGCGCTCCGGACGCAGGACATGGGACAGGCCGTTGCTGGTCATGACCCACATCGACCCGTCGCCATCCTCGTAAAAGCCGCGTCCGTTCAAGTCGTTCCAGCTCAGGCCATGGGTCTGGTTCAGCATGCGCCAGCGGCTCCCGTTCCACACCGCGAAACCGACGTCCGTGCCGACCCAAAGCCAGCGGCGGCTGTCCTCGTACAGTGTCTGCAGGGCGTGGCCGCGCAGCACCGGCGCGTCGACGCGCGTGGCGACCGGCGCGCCGCGCACTTGCAGACGCCACAGCGTTCGCGCCTGGCCCGCCGCCCACAGGCTGCCGTCGCGCGCGCAGACCAGCTTCTCGAATTTATCCTTGCCCAGCGCCGGGCCGAACGGCAGGACTCGCCAGCCGCGGCCGTCGTGGCGCAGCACGTCCGTCTCGCTGACAAACCACTGCTCGCCTTGCCGGTCGACACAACCGCCAAGCACCCGTTTGCCCGGCCCCCAGCCCGGGGCGTCCAGGACCTCCACCTCCGGCGGCTCGGCGCCGGCCCGCGTGGTCTCGGGGAAAACGCGCAGGCCCTTGGCCGTGACCACCCACATCCGGCCGCTCCGGTCGGGCAACACCTGGCGTATCATGGGCAGCCTGGCCACCAGTTCCGTCACGCCCCGCTCCGGCGCGTGGCGCAGCAGCAGGCCGGAATAGGTGCCGACCCATAGTCTGCCGCCACTATCGAGGGCCATGCTCGCCCACGGGTGCCCCGCCAGCGCGGGCGGCGTGGGCCCGGCGGCGAAGCGGCGCCCGCCCGGCGGCTGCGTCGCGTGGCCCGAGCGCGTGCCCACATGCAGCCGCCCCTGGAGATCGCGTTGCACGGAGATGATCACGTCGTCCGGCAAGCCCTGGGCCGAGGTCCAGTTCTCCCAGTTGCCGTAGCCGAGCCAGTGCGCCAGTCCCAGGCCGAGCGTCGCCAGCCACATCCCGCCTTCGCGGTCCCGCAGCATGGCCGTGACGCCGCCGCCCGTCTTCAACCCGTTTTCCTTGCCGAACGTTTCCCAACGGCCGCCACTCCAGCGCACCAGGCCTGGATCGGCATTGGTCAGCACCCGCCCCTGTTCGTCGACGTGCAGTTCGGTGCGCAGCATGCGCTTGCGCATCATGTCGCCTTGGGGAGTGCGCTCCTCGAAGCGGTCGGCGCCCGCCGGCAAGGCGAAGATGCGTTTCTCGCTGCGTATCCAAAGCGTCCCGCCGGCGTCGCGCGCCATGCTGCTCCATCGCTCCGCGGGCAGCCCGTCGGCCTCGCCTTTGACACCGACGCGGCCCTGGCTGGCGTGGCATAGCGACTGCCCGCACGCCATCCACAGACCGCCGTTCGGGTCGGCGTGGATGCTGCCGATGGTGGACAATTCGGACTGGGCCTGGATCCGGGCCGGGTCGAAGTAGTCGCGGACGGCGGCGCCATCCCTGGATGGCGTGATCGCCAGCAGCCGTCCCTCGGTGACGAGCAGAAGTTCCCCGTTCGCCCCCTCCGCCATTTTCTGGCCCGGCCATACCGGCAGCCTTTTCCCATCCATCAGGACCGGCACGAAGCGCCCCTCCTGATATCGATACAAATCCTCATAGGTGGCGACCCACATGCCGGAGCGCCCGATGTGCAGCGCCGTGACATAGGTTTCGGCCAGCCCCTGCTCGTCCGCGTAACGCCGGAACCCCGCCCCGTCGAAGCGGAACAGTCCATTCTCCGTGGCGGCCCACAGGTAACCGCTGGCGTCCTGCGCCAGCGCGGTGACCGCCAGGTTGCCCAGTCCCTCCTTCTGGCCGTAGTGCTGCAGCGACAATTGCTGCGCGGAGGCACCCGCCGCCCATGTCATGGCGATCAACAGCAGGCTACGGAGCGCTCTTGGTTTCATGGCGCGGACCGACTAGCACGGCGAGGGGACGAGCTCGCCCCCCGCGTAGCTGACGCGGTCGCGGCCCTCGTGTTTCGACCGGTAGAGCGCCTCGTCGGCCCGGCGCAGCAGCTCGGTGGGGCTGGCCGGGCTCCGCGGCGAGAACATGACCGCGCCGAAACTGGCGGTGACGGCGAGCGTGCGCTGGTCGCCGATATCGACCGGGCCGGCGCGCACGGCCAGGCGCAGCGCCTCGATCCGGTTGGCGCCGGCCGGCAGCGTCAGCCCCGGCAACAGGGCCATGAACTCCTCTCCGCCATAGCGGC